>NZ_CP007035.1:2400000-3600000 GCF_000243115.2 Niabella soli DSM 19437
TCTGGCGGCTGTTTCGCCGGCTCTTCCTTTTACATACAGCAAACCTGCAGCAGCATATACATTGTAATTATTGACCCAGTTGCCGAACCAGATACCCCTGTCAAAGCCCAGGGAGGCATAAAAGCGTGGTTCCCTGTCAAAATTAAGCTTCACCGTTTCCTGGCCTTTGGCAATATAGAACTGATCTGCAGCCGCTGCCGTTTTTAATGCAAAGCGATCATTAAAATTCCAGTCCGGATCTTCAGTAATGGGCACTCCGTTCTTCGAATAAAATAACTCTGCCATTTTTATGGTAGGCGCTATAATGCTCTTTGCGTTTGAAGTGCTGGTAAAGGGTGCAATATTTGCCATCGAATAACGCTGCATATCGCCGGCACGGCTATCCGTATTAGGCCAGATCACTTCAGGGTTATTCACTTTATTGGTTATAGCCGTACGAATGTCCAATTCCTGCCGGATCGTATCATTAAGGATATAGCCTGTATTCCCGGCAAAGGTGGACAATGAATAGCCGTTAGTCTTGCAAAATTCAATTGCATCTTTACAGGCTTCTGCGGCCTTCGCCCATTTTTGAGGATCCACCGTTTGTGAAAACAACTGCCGCCCTTTATTATCGATTAAAGAGGCGTAAGCGGTATTCCCGTTGAATAAAGGGCTTGCAGCGGTAACCAGCACTTTTGCTTTTATCGCTTTTACAATGCATTTGGTTATTCTTCCCAGGTCTGCATTTTCTGTTCCTGAGATACGATCCGGCAGTTGGTCGCTTGCAGCCGCCTGGTCCAGCAACGATACAATATAATTAACACAGGAATCCACCGGCTCCCGGTACACTTTTACTTCTTCCGGGGAAGCCGAAATAGGGAGATTGGTTTTTTCCAGCGGGATGGGGCCGTACATTCTGAATAAATAAAAATGATAATAGGCTTTCAGGAAAACAACTTCTGCTTTCCAGCGCTCCCGCTCATACTCGTTCAGATCCGGCACTTTATCTACATTTTCCAAAAAAGTATTGCACTTCCTGATGGCCTGGAACAAGGCAGTTCCGCGGGTTGACCCAGCCCAGAAATTGCCCAGCGGGTTATCCGCATTCTGCAGCCCCCGGGCAATATTGTTATAGGTAGCATCCACATCCCGGATCGGGTCCATGTACCATACTTCGTCTCCACTGTTAAACGCGGGATTATCATTAAAGGATGCGTCATTAGGAAGATAAGAGAAGCAGGAAAATAAATAACGTTCTGCTGATGTTCGTAACGTAAAGGCGCTTTCAATGGTTGCTATACTGTCCGGCACCACATTCAGAAATTTTTTACAGCCAGGCAATATACCTATAGCGATAATTGCCAGTATTCCTATTTTTTGAATTGTTCTCATACATTAATTTTAAAAGGATGCATCAATACCAACTGTAAATGTTTTTTGTAAAGGATATTTTAAACCATCGCCACCCATTTCAACATCCCATAATTTAAATTTGCTGATGGTAAAAAGATTGCCCCCGGTGAAGTAGATCCTCAGCTTGGTCATTTTTATTTTATTAGACAAACGGGGCGGAACGGTGTACGCGGCCTGCACCTGTTTGAGTCTTAAAAAGGAGCCATCCCGCATAAACCAGGTGCTGGGTTGGTTATTATTTGCATTAGTAGTATAACTCAGCCTGGGCCATAAGGCATAGAGGTTCCGGTTATCTTCTGACCAATGGTCGTCAGCATACGCTTTTAACAACTGGTTTTTCAGCAGCACATTATCGGGGGCCGGATCATTGGAAGAATAGCGGTAGGAAATGAACGGAGCTGTCGACTGCGGGTTGATCCAGAATGATTCCCGTGCGGAACCCTGGGCAAAAAAAGAAAATTCAAAATTCTTATAGTTTCCGGAAAGTCCGAAACCATAAACGATTTCAGGATTGGTAGGAAAACCGATGGGCACCATATCATTCTGGTTGATGACTCCATCCCCGGTCACATCGCGGAATTTTATATCACCGCCACGGGTGGGGGTACTTCCGAAAACCTGAGCGGGAGAATTTTGCACCTCTTCATCATCAACAAAAAGGCGTTCTGCTATATAGCCCCATTGCTGGTTCACCGGCTGCCCTTTTTTGTACGACCATGGATACGCATATTCAGGTTCTTCGTAAGCATCAAACCTATTCTTCGCATAGGTAAAGTTGCCGATAAACTGCACGCCAACATCCTTTCCGAAGCGCTGGTTATAGGTGGCGTTAATGTCAATAGAACGGGAACGCGCCTTTCCCACATTTGCTTTAGGCGTGGCTCCTTCCAAACCCATGGTCAGCGGTATGGAAGCCCGGTCCATCAGGATGTTGTAACGGTGCTCCAGGAAATATTCGGCAGTAATATCCAGTTTTCTGAACAAAGTGGCCTCTACTCCGAAGGTTGAGTTACGGGCCGTTTCCCAAGATATTTGGCTGTTGCCATAACGGGCCACCGATATACCGTTTCTTGTATAACCCCCATCCGTTCCGAAACTGAATTTATAGTCCGGATCGTTCATATCAATATTAGACAGGTAAAAGAAGCGGTCGCTGGCGCTGCCTATCGCATCATTTCCCACAAGCCCCAGGTTTCCTCTGATCCGGAGTTTTGAAAACACATCTTTGAGCGGCTCAAAAAATTTCTCGTTAGAAACAGACCAGGCCAGGCCAAAGGACGGGAAGAATCCAAACCGGTGACTTCTGTCAAAACGCTCTGATCCGTTATAAGCAAAATTAACTTCTGCAAAATAGCGGTTATCATATGCATAAGTACCACGGCCACCCAGGGTAATATTACGGGAAGGAAGCGAACGCTGTAACGTAAGCTCATTACCGCTTGCGTCGTTTTGCAGCATAAAAATGGCCATACCCGTCAGGTTGCTTTTTCCAATGGAGCGGTTGTAATTCGAAGCCAGCTCGGCATGAAACGTAGAAAGCACACTTTTATCTCCGGGTACAAAATCAATATAATCCGAACCCGTATCCGGATTTAAATCGAGTAAGGTGAAAGTATTGGTATACTTATCGTAATTGGTTGGCGCTACATAAAAAGGTTTGTATGCCCGGGTAACCGTAAAATTAGCCCGGCGGTTCGTCGTCATCATCCCGCGCAGTGATAACCCGGGAGTAATGATAGTAGACAGGTCCTGGTTCAGTTCGATCTGAGCGCCCATCAGCGAATTGGAATATTGTTTATACCCCCGCGTCATATCCGCATAGGGATTAAAGTAATTCCCTGTCTCCGCATTACCAAACAGGATGTGATTTACAAAGCGGTGTGCAGAATCGGGCTTATAGTAAGGCCGGAACAAAACAGGACTGGTGCGCATAATATTCATATACATGGCCGCGCCCGAGGTAATAGGCCCTGTGTACGTATCAAAGGTTCCGAAAAGCCGCACCATCGCCGATGTGGTTTTAGTTACTTTAAGATTTACGTTCGATCGGATCGTATAGGTTTTAAGGTCAATATTCGTATTAAAATTATTACGGTGATCCACCTTTAAATTCCCATGATCCTGGTTCATGGAGCCTGCAATATAATAAGTAGCTATACCACCGCCGCCGCTCAGGTTCATATTCAATCGTTGGTTATTAGTAGTGGGGGTTAGCATCTCTTTTTGCCAGTCTACCGTGGGGAACATCTCGGGATTTATCCCGGAAATAGTATTATCAATTTTGCTTTGCGAATAGGGCAAAATCCCCAGCGGATTCCGGGTTAGCACCGCTTCATTCTCCAGGTTCATATACGTAATAGGGTCGGCGATCTGCACCATTCTTGTTGGCTGCGAAACGGAGTTTTCAAACCGCACATTGATCTTGGCCCTTCCCTCTTTACCTTCTTTGGTGGTAATCAGGATCACCCCGTTAGCACCCCGCGCGCCGTACAAGGCATTCGCTGTGGCGTCCTTCATAATTGAGAAACTGGCGATATCATCTACGTTTAAACGCGCTAATTCCGTTGTGGTATATTCCATCCCATCTATTAAAATCAAAGGATCCTTCTTATATCCGAAAGTAGTGGCGCCTCTGATAAAGAATTCGGCATTATCGGCTCCCGGCTCACCAGAGCGCTGGTAACCTATAATACCCGCAACCCTCCCCGCAAGGGCCTGTGTAAGGTTACTCGACGGAATTTTAAGATCTTCGGGTTTTACTGTTGTTACCGATCCTATTACAGATCCCTTTTTCTGAGTTCCGTAAGCTACCACAACCACTTCATCCATTTTGCTGTGCGAGATCGTCATTCTTACATCAATGACAGACTTTCCTTTCACAGGCATCTCCACCGGCGCATATCCGGTCATTTCAAATACAAGAATGGAATTCTCGTCAGGCACGTCCAGAATATATTTTCCGTTGGCATCCGTTGTAGTTCCGATTGATGTTTGATTTTTAACATAAACAGTTACTCCAAATAAGACCCCCGCAGAGTCAGTAACAGTTCCCCGCACTTCCTTTTTGATTAGCGAAGGCGGTCGCTTAATAAATTCATTGCCCGAAAAAGCTTTTGACGTTACGACAAAAAGCAACACAATAAGCAGGAGGGTTCCTCTTTTAATTTTTAACCAATTCATAATTATTTCAATAATGATGAAGCAATCATCGATTAATACCGAAGCTGTTATTACAAGTATTCAATAGCAGGAAACGCGCGGCTGGCAAGCATTTGCGTTACTATACTCCCGTTAAACTATAAGTTCCCGTAAGCACTCATATGGCCTGTACAATCGATACTGCAATATTAAAATGCAAAAACCACCCCATCACTCAACGAATTAGCTGTTTATTAAACAATTTTATCAACCACGATCAGCACGCAAAAAAAGGATCATCCCAACCTATCCTAACGTGTGGACGTGAGGTTAATTTTAAGAATTTATAAAGCAGGGCAAAGCAGTAGTGTACGTTTGCTCTTACCATCAACAAATACTAAGAATAAATGGAAGTGCGCGCCCGGATGAACCGTTCGGACGGCAGTGCACCTGCAATATAAGCCCTCTCCCAAAAGAGTACCGCCGCGCTGGGCGGGAGTGGTGCCAACAGGCCAGGGCTTTTTCCAGTTTTCCACATCGCAACAAAACCTTCCTCTTTTATGTTACATTTGTTACTCAAAGCAGGAGATTTTTAATGGATAAATTTATCGTTTCAGCCAGAAAATACAGACCCCAGACTTTTGATACAGTAGTGGGGCAGCAGCACATCACTACAACCCTTAAAAATGCGATCAAACAGAGCCAGTTAGCACACGCTTTTCTTTTTTGCGGACCGCGGGGGGTGGGCAAAACGACCTGTGCGCGCATTCTGGCCAAAACCATCAATTGTGAGCATGCCACACCCGAAGGGGAGGCCTGTAATGAATGTAACTCCTGCATTTCCTTTAACCTGGGCACTTCGCTGAACATTCATGAGCTGGATGCCGCCAGTAATAACTCCGTTGACGATATCCGGACGCTGGTAGATCAGGTGCGTTTTGCTCCGCAGGCGGGAAAATACAAGGTGTATATTATTGATGAGGTACATATGCTGAGCTCTTCTGCGTTTAACGCTTTTCTGAAAACCCTTGAAGAGCCGCCCTCCTATGCAATTTTCATCCTGGCCACTACCGAAAAGCATAAAATTTTACCCACCATCCTCAGCCGCTGCCAGATCTTCGATTTTAAACGGATCACTACCAATGACACCGTAGAGCACCTGGAAGCGATCTGTGAAAAAGAGGGCGTAGTGGCAGATAAAGCGGCACTGCAAACCATTGCCCAGAAAAGCGAAGGCTGTATGCGCGATGCCCTGAGCATCATGGATAAGATCGTAAGCTTCACCAACGGAGAATTGAATTATAATAATACTCTTGAGCACCTGAATATACTGGATGAAGATTATTATTTCCGCCTGATCGATCTCATGATGCAACAGGACCTCTCCGGCGCCATGCTGTTATATGATGACATCAACCGGAAAGGATTTGAGGGCGACCTCGTATTAAACGGATTTGCCTCATTTATACGCAACCTGCTGGTAAGCAAAGACGAAAAAGTGGTGGCGCTCCTGGATACCGTGGAAAGCTTTAAACAGCGCTATATTAATACGGCCAAAAACATACCTCCCCCCGTTTTGATCAGCGCGCTGAATATTTTAAACGAAGCAGAGATCGGCTACCGCGCCGCCCGCAATAAACGGTTACATGTAGAACTGACACTGATAAAATTATGTTATCTGCAACAGGCGATCGAACTGGCTGCCGGCGATGCAACGCTGCATAAAAAAAAAATAGTTGAGCAAGCAACAGCAGTTCCCTTCCGGAAGATCCGGCCCATCCTTGCGCCATCAAAAGACGATAAGAAAGCGGGAGCACCCGGCGCCTCACCGGTGAAAACAACCGGCGCCCGGCTGATCATTGAAGAGCCCAAACCCAGACCTGAAGCAGTTCCCGCGCCAGCGGAAGCCAAACCTCCGGCAAGAAAAATTGCCAGCCTCGAAAAATTAAGAAAACAATTCAAGGAAAACAATGTTGAGCAGATTGATATTCCGCTCACACAGGAAGCACTTAATGCTGCCTGGAAGGATTTTATTGTTCAATTAAAAGAAAATAAAAATTCAGCGGCCCAAAGCTTCGACCTGGCACAACTCAAAGTGCTGGATGAAAATTCTTTTTATGTTTATACCGCCAATGCCATAGAATACCGTTTTGTGGAAAGCTGTAAAACAGAAACCTCCGAGTTCCTGCAACAAAAACTTTCCAACAGCCAGTTGCAATTCTATATTATAAAAAGAGAGAACAAGGAAGTACATGAAAGCAATGAGCCCAAACGGTTAACAGCGGTGCAGCAATACCAGAAAATGATTGAAAAATACCCCCTGGTAAAAGAATTGAAAGAAAAACTGAAAATGGAACTGGACCGGTGATCGGTACCGGTTTTTATACACTGATCTGCATAAGCCGTGTATCCCCGGCTACATCCACTTACCATTTGCAAATGCTGTGGGTAAAACAAACAGGCTGTTCTGTATGTTATAAGTTATACTCCCGGAAGGGTTGTTAAAAAACTAAAAAAATATACGCATGAACACAGCAAAAATGCAGGTAGAGATATGGAGCGATATTGCATGTCCTTTTTGTTATATCGGGAAAAGAAATTTTGAGTCAGGAATTGAAAAATTTGCTGACGCGGCCAATATCAACGTTACCTGGAAAAGCTTTCAACTGGACCCCACCCTTCCTGAAAAAACAACAGTAGACCACGAACAATACCTGGTCAAATACAAAGGGCTGCCGGCCGACCGGGTGAATCAAATGCTGCAACAAGTGGCACAATCTGCAAAGGCTGCAGGGCTCGATTTTCACTTTGAGAAAATTGCCACGGTAAATTCTTTTAACGCCCATCGCCTGATACAACTGGCGAAAACAAAAGGGCTGGGCGATGCGGCAGAAGAACGTTTATTTAAAGCTTATTTCACCGAAGGAAAAAACATTGCAGACCGTATTACCTTAACCGAACTGGGAAAAGAAATCGGGCTTACTGAAAATGAAGTTACGGATGCATTAACCAGCGAAACGTATGCTGCTAAGGCGAATGAGGACATAGACGAAGCCCGGCAGTTGGGCATAAGAGGTGTTCCATTTTTTGTACTGGATCGTAAATATGCCGTTTCAGGTGCGCAACCCGCTGAAGTATTTACCCAGACGCTGGAAAAGGCTTTTTCAGAATGGCGGGCAAAAAATCCCGAGACAGCTTTTGAAGTTACGGAGGGTCCTTCCTGTACTGCAGACGGCAACTGCGGATAATCTTTTGATGCGGCAAATAAGCCGCTGAGCCACTGAATCTCTGAAAACATTTAGCCGGCTACCGCCAACTATTAAAAAGGCGCCCCCATTACATTTAGCGGTCGTTTAAAAATTATACTAATAATAAACCGGAATCAAAATTATTTTTAAGGGGTGTACCTACGGCACACGAAATGATCTGTGGCCGTAACCAGCTACCAACAGGTTGTTCCGATGGAACAAAACAAACGAAGCTGTTCTCTCAACACTTTGCACCAGAAAATTGTTGAATAATGCCTGCAGCATTACCCATTTTTAGAACTGCATATTATAATGATTGATCGTGCCGCGTAGCGGCTACCCATTGAAAGCAATCGTTTTAAGTTTAATGGCGGCTTAGTATAAGATTTCCAAGGATCATGTGTTTCAGTGTCTCTGTGGCAAAATGCTTTCGCTGATTATAAAAAAAGCTACCAAATGGTAGCTTGTAACTTTTTGCTTTGTTTGTTTAATACTCGTCTTCGTTAAAAAGAAAATCTTCCTGGGTGGGATAGTCGGGCCAGATGTCTTCAATTGTTTCATAAACATCTCCCTCATCCTCCAGTTCCTGTAAATTCTCTACCACTTCAATTGGAGCTCCGCTTCTGATCGCATAGTCAATCAGTTCATCTTTGGTAGCTGGCCAAGGGGCATCTTCTAAATAGGATGCTAATTCAAGTGTCCAAAACATATTACATTCGGTTTTTTATATTAAACAGTGTTCCTGAAGCAAGGTTCAGGTGGATTCAAAATTTTCGCAAAAGTAACTGTATTCCCTAACTTGTCAAACACTTATTTTCACATACTAAAAAAACGGCGGGGGCCAACGGCAAAAACGGCATTTTTATCTGTTTGTCAACTAATTATAGGTAAATTAACTCAGACCACTTCTCGCCGGCTTTTGCAGGAGATATATTTATTGCCCCGGTAAATCGCTATATTTACGCCTCAATGATTTCGGGAAGACAAATACACAAATCCTATGGTACGGTGCCGGTACTCAAAGGCGTGGATATCGATATAAATAAAGGCGAGGTCGTTTCTATCGTAGGGCCCTCGGGCAGTGGCAAAAGCACGCTGCTGCACATTCTGGGCACTTTGGATAAACCCGATTCCGGAACGGTGGTTATGAATGAAACACCCATCAGCTCACTGACCGGCAAACAACTGGCGGCCTTCCGGAATAAAAATATCGGATTTGTCTTTCAATTTCACCACCTGCTGCCGGAGTTTTCTGCCATAGAAAATGTTTGCATCCCGGGCTGGCTCGCGGGCCGTAAAAAGAAAGAGGTCCTGGAAAAAGCCAAAGAACTTTTAGCGGTGCTTGGGGTAGACCACCGGCTGGAAAATAAACCTGGTGAATTAAGCGGCGGAGAGCAACAACGCGTTGCTGTGGCAAGAGCGCTGATCAATCAGCCCCAGATCGTTTTTGCAGACGAACCAACCGGCAACCTGGACACTGCCAATGCACGGGAATTGCACGACTTGTTTTTTAGTTTACGAAAACGGTTTCAGCAAACATTCTTAATCGTAACCCATAACGAAGAACTGGCTACATTGAGCGACCGTACCCTGCATATGAAGGATGGGTTGATTGCATAAAAAAAATCCGGTTGCCCGGACTCTTTATAAATACTTTGGGTATTGCACGCTTATCTTGAAAAAGCCTGCGTGGTGGTTACACCCGCACTGGCATTAACCAACGTTAAGGTTTTAAAACTACCCGCAAAATTTTCTTGTATCTTATAAGTAACATTATCAAATACCATTGTTTTTGTATCAATAATAGAATAATTATGCTGCACTCCTATCTGTTGGCCGCTGCCATCATAAGCCCATGCCGTACCGTTTTTATTAAAACTTACATATCCGCCCGCCGGCAAATTATCCATTGTGGCACCAGGGCTGGTTGTGGTGGTCCAGGCTACCCACCTCCCTGTCGACAGGGAATTATACATGGTGTCTAAACCCAGGGCATCCTTTGTACGCTGACAGGAAGCAAAACCTATGGAAGCCACAATTGCTGCTGCGAAAAATAATCTTGATATTGTTTTCATATTGATTCTTTTAAATTTTGGATTATACCTCTTACGAACCAATATTTGTGCCAACCCTCATAAAAGGTTTTTATTTAACTTTTAACTTTCCTCACAATCAACAGCTTTATAAAAGCCGTTTCTTGTAAAGTCCTGTTAAAAGCAAACAGCCCATAAAATAACAACACGCTGGGAATCAGGAAACACGCGGTTTCCAGGGAATATCAGCAATCCCGGATACAAATCCGGTATAGCGGGCCAATACAAAAAGATAGTCGCTGAGGCGGTTCAGGTATTTGGGTACAACAGGCTCAACTGGCGACGTTTCTGATAAGCCAACGACCAGCCGCTCTGCTCTTCTGCATATGCAACGGGCGATGTGCAATTGTGCTACCGGTACACTCCCTCCCGGCAGAATGAATGATTTCATTTCAGGCAACTGGCCCGTCATCACATCGATTTCTTTTTCAAGCAATACAATATCTTCTTCATGCAGATCGGGCAAAGTCATTTTTGTTTTTTTATCCGGATCCTGCGCCAGCACAGCGCCAATCGTAAACAACCGGTCCTGTACTTCCTGCAATATTTCCTTTGAACGGACATCGGATAGCAGCTCCTTGCATAAGCCTGTATAAGAGTTCAGTTCATCCACGGTGCCATAAGCTTCTATGCGCAGATCGGCCTTGGAAACCTTGGTGCCACCGATCAGCGCCGTAGTTCCCTTATCTCCGGTTTTTGTATAAATACGAAAAGTCATTCGTTGATAATTTGTGGTTGGATGTTCGATGTTGGATGCTGGATACTTGACACTGGATGCAAAACGCTGAATGCTCAATCCCCTCACTCGCTACTACCTATTTACTATTTGACCATTATCTCTTCACTATTGCCTATTCACTGCCGCTTCCCGCTCCACCGCAAGATCGCTTTCGATCACCCCATCGCGCAGCCGCACAATACGATGGGCATAGCGGGCAATATCTTCTTCATGGGTTACCAGTACCACGGTATTGCCATTACTGTGAATGCGGGTAAAAATATCCATGATCTCATAAGAGGTTTTCGAATCGAGGTTTCCCGTGGGTTCATCGGCCAGTATCAGTGACGGGTCGTTCACCAGTGCACGCGCAATTGCCACCCGCTGGCATTGCCCCCCACTCAGTTCATTAGGCTTGTGATGCGAACGGTCTGTAAGATTTACCAGGTCCAGCATCTGCAGGGCTTTTTCATTACGTTCACTTTTCCGGATGCCCGCATAAATAAGCGGTAAGGCCACATTTTCCAAAGCGGTAAGCCGCGGCAACAGGTTAAATTGCTGGAAGACAAATCCTATTTCTTTATTACGCACCTCGGCAAGGGAATTGTCATCCATTTTACTTACATCCTTTGCATTAAGGACATAAGTGCCTGAGGTAGGCGTGTCCAAACACCCCAGAATATTCATTAAGGTACTCTTTCCGCTACCGGAAGGACCCATTAAAGCCACATATTCGTTCTTATTAATATTAAGGGTGATGCCTTTTAACACGGGCAGTTCCTGCTGGCCCATAAAGTAGCTTTTTCCCAGGTTGCTGATATGGATAATGGAAGTGGCCATTTATTTCTTGATCACCTTTGGCACTTTAAAAAAAACGCCATCTGTTTCAGGGGCATTCAACAATGCTTCCTCACGCGAAACTGACCCTTTAACTGCATCGTTCCGCAACACGTTGGTCACATCGCTCATGTGCATCAATGGCTCCACATCCTTCAGATCCAACTCATTCAGCTTTTCAACAAAACCGATCATCTTTTCCAGGTCGCCCATGAATTCGGTCTTTTCTTCAACAGAAAAAGTCAGTTTCGACAAATGTGCCAGTTTATCAATTAACGCTTCATTCACTTCCATAGGCCAAAGGTATTGATAATATCAAAAAAGATATTATCTAAAGAAAAAATTAGTCTGTTGAACTGCAAAGACGCAGTAGCGCAGGGTTATGGAACATCCAATGCTGGTTTCAAGGTTTAAGGTTCAAAGTTGTTCGAACATTGGACCTTGAACTTTAAACTTTTCAGTCCAGTGCTCCCAGCCACATGGCCCCGCCGGCGCTGTCCCGTTTGGCCCCGGTAACCGAACTAAGCACCGTATTCTCCTCGCGCCAGCGCAATACGGCAATCAGCGCCATGATCATCGCCTCTTTAAACTGCACCAGGTCTTTTTCCGGCACCACTACCTTCGCATGTAGCTGATTTTCCATCCGTTCTATTAAAAAGCGGTTCAGCGCACCCCCGCCGGTTACCAATAGCTGATGCGTTTCCCGGAGGTAAGCAGGATCTGTGCTCAGTGCCTTATCCACCTGCTGCACCACGTGTTCCACATAGGTCCTTAACTGATCTTCCACACTACCCTCATATTTTTTAATAAGGGGATACACCGTTGCTATTCCAAAATCATTCGCGAGGGATTTGGGCGCCGGTTGGTTGTAATAACTCAATCCATTAAGCTCCTGCAACAACGCATTGTTGATATTCCCGCTCCGGGCCAGATCGCCATCGGCGTCATATTCCTTTCCCAGTTCGCCCGCCAGCACATTCAGTACGCGGTTGGCAGCACAGATATCAAACGCTTTATAATCAGTTTCTTTTATGGATAGGTTAGCAATGCCGCCCAGGTTTAAAAAATACCGGTAATCGCTAAACAATAATTTTTCTCCGATGGGTACAATGGGCGCTCCCTGGCCGCCCAATGCCACATCCATCGCCCTCAGGTCCGAAACCACCGGCAGATCCGTCTCGGCTGCAATGGCCGCCCCATCGCCTATCTGTCCGGTCAGGCCGCGTTCCGGAAGATGAAAAGTGGTATGGCCGTGGGAACCGATCACTGCTATTTTATACTGCAGCGCATTTTGCTCAATAAAGGCATTCACCTGGCGACCAATATAATGCCCATAGTCTGCATGTAATAACTGATATTCGAGTGCAGACAATGTGATAGCATTTTCCAGTTTTGCTTTCCATTCCGGCGCATAGGGTTGGCAATCGGTATGCTGAATTTCAAACTGCCACTTTCCCCCGTTTTCATGAAATTCAACAAAAGCGATATCCAGCCCGTCCAGCGAACTGCCGCTCATAACGCCAATAGCCCTGTAAATCATAATACAATTTTAGAGGCACCAAAAATAACGGATTAAGGGCAGATGGCGGGCCCGGGGTTTGAAACCCAAAACAATTCGTTATTTTTAAACTTCAATACCTGCAGTATGATTATTAATTTAAGCGAACAACATAGTCTGGTCAGCAACTGGGTAAGCGAACTACGGAATATTGCGGTACAAAACGACCGGATGCGTTTCAGGAGGAACCTGGAGCGCATTGGCGAAGTGATCGCTTACGAGATCAGCAAGGAAATGGACTGGGAAACAGTGGATATTGAAACGCCGCTGGGCATTGCTCCCACCAAACTAATGCAGGAACAGCCCGTACTGGCCACGATCTTGCGGGCGGGGTTACCCATGCATCAGGGCTTGCTGAATTACTTCGACAAGGCCGATAATGCATTCGTTTCTGCCTATCGCAAACATCATAAAGACGGCAGCTTTACGATCAATGTAGAATACCTCAGCAGTCCGCCATTAGATAACCGGTTCCTCATCATCTCTGACCCCATGCTGGCAACAGGCGCATCGCTGGTGAAAACCATCCAGTATTTAAAAGATGTGGGCAATCCCAGGGTGATCCATATTGCCGCAGCCATTGCCTGTACGGAAGGAATAGAATACGTTACAAGAGAACACCCCGACCTGAAAATATGGTGCGGCGCTATCGATGATGAAATCACCGCCAAGGGCTATATCGTTCCAGGACTGGGAGACGCCGGCGATCTGGCCTACGGAGGAAAAGCACAGTATTAGCTACCTGCTGTCCCATCCAGACTTAAAAAATATTTAAAAAAGCACCCGGGCCTAACTATTTCGATTGGCCAGGATACCTGTTTGATATTCAATTTTCAACGCTTCTTTTCATTTATTGAAAAACTAATGACTGTTAAAAAAATATTTATGTATTTTCCTCGCGGAAATTCCCCATTCTATTTATAAAAATATGAACGAAGCAATCAGGCATTTTATCCAAAAAGTAAACGAGAGAAATATCGGAGAACCGGAATTTTTGCAGGCAGTCAGCGAAGTTGCAGAATCACTTATTCCCTATATTGAATCGCAGTCGCAATACAAAAAAAGTAAAATTTTAGAACGCCTTGTTGAGCCGGAGCGCGTGGTGATTTTCCGGGTTCCCTGGCTCGATGATAAGGGAGAGGTTCAGGTAAACCGGGGGTTCCGGGTTCAGATGAACAGTTCCATAGGGCCTTTTAAAGGAGGCCTGCGGTTTCATCCGTCCGTAAACCTGAGTGTTTTGAAGTTTTTGGCCTTTGAACAAGCTTTTAAAAACAGTTTGACCGGCCTGCCTATCGGCGCCGGAAAAGGCGGTTCTGATTTTGATCCAAAGGGCAAATCAGAAAACGAAGTGATGAAATTCTGCCAAAGTTTTATGACAGAGCTGTACCGGCATGTTGGAGATGATATCGACATCCCCGCGGGGGACATTGGCGTGGGCAAGCGCGAGATCGGATATCTCTTCGGGCAGTACAAAAGGATTACCGGCACTTTTAACGGGGTGCTGACCGGAAAGGGCTATGAATGGGGCGGCAGCCTGATTCGCCCGGAAGCGACGGGTTATGGCCTTGTTTATTTTGTTGAAGAGATGCTGAAAATGAAAGATGATACATTAGTAGGTAAGAAAGTAACCATTTCAGGCTCGGGAAACGTGGCCCAGTTTGCTGCTGAAAAATGTATTGAAAAAGGCGCCAAGGTATTGACTATGTCTGATTCCGAAGGTTTTATTTATGATCCGGCAGGCATCGACCAGGCGAAGCTGGAATACATAAAAGACCTGAAAGATAATTTACGCGGCCGCATAAAAAAATATGCCACTAAGTACAAATGCGAATACTTCCCGGGAGAACGCCCCTGGAAGATCAAATGCGATATAGCGTTGCCCAATGCCACACAAAACGAGCTGGATCTGCACGACGCCAAAACACTTATCAAGAACGGATGCTTCTGTGTTGCGGAAGGCGCCAATATGCCCTGCACACCGGAAGCCATCGCCGTTTTTAACAAAGCCAATATATTTTATGCCCCCGGAAAGGCGGCAAATGCAGGCGGTGTGGCGGTTTCAGGACTGGAAATGTCGCAGAATTCCCAACGTTATTCGTGGTCGAGAGAAGAAGTCGACAATAAACTCAAAGGTATTATGCAGGACATCCATCAGCTTTGCCTTAAATATGGCAAGGATCCTCATGGACATATTAATTATGAAAAAGGCGCCAACATTGGTGGCTTTGTAAAAATAGCCGAAGCCATGCTGGCACAGGGTGTGGTGTAATATTTGCATTTTTCAATGTATATCGAACTGCGAAGTCTCCCGGCTTCGCAGTTTTATTTTGTCGCTTTTAGTGATATAACTGCACGAAAAACAGCAACATTATCTGATTCGCCGCCCATTAATACTCACTTATAACATCATATCCTTATTTTTACAAAAAATAGCTACACCAATGAAAAAAGTTTTTATTGCACTCCTTTCCGTAACACTGGTCCTTTCCTGTTCAAAATCTGATGTAAAAAACGATGAAAAGCCTGCACACCAGCCCATCTCAGGAATGGGAGAAACTACCGGTGCACTGCAAGGCACAGCTTTCACACTGCCGCAGGGCGTAACACTTGTGAACAATGAAATCAACGGGTATTTGTCAGGTGATGTATGCAAAGAATTGAGTTCAGGTTACTATGTAGCCGTATACTTTGTTCTTAAGAATACGACCGGCGCAGCTATCAGCGTTACCTTTCCTGCCGGGCTTACGATAAAAGCACTGGATGCCAGTTATCAAAACGGTTTTGTACTCCAGGAAGAAACGATCTCCATCAACGCAGGGGCAAGTTGTCTGGTTTTACTAAACGGCTACTGCCTGAACGCCAGCAGGCATGCTTCATCCGATGGGGCACAATATACCTGGGGACCCGTAACGAATGCTCCTGAAATGGTTTACCTTATCAATCTTTGTAAGAGCAAAAAAATTGATCAGGACACCGACCTGCAGGGCGCGATATGGTCCATCACGGATGGTGATGGGTTGAATGACTATGACATCCAGAATATTAAAAGCCTACCCAATAAATAAAACGGCTCGTCGAAACTTTGGGTTTCGCAGTCTTATGCTATCGTTTGCAGCGATCTGTACGAATACTATTTTTATTCGTAACATTGTCCCATGGCAGCAACGGTTTATTTAATTCCCACTTATTTGCATGAACAGAACCTGGAAGTATTGCCTTCCTATATCCTGGAAACCATTGAAAAATGTGCTGTTCTTTTTGTTGAGAACGAACGCACCGCCCGCCGGTATCTCAAGCAATTAAAAAAAGAAATCGTCATCGATCACTTTGAGTGGTTTGGCATCCAGAAGGCAGAAGAACAGGTTTTGCAGCAATTCCGGCAGCAGTTACAACAGCAAAAGACCATTGGCATCATTAGCGAAGCCGGTTGCCCTGGTGTTGCCGACCCGGGCCAGTTGTTGGTTGCTGCCGCACAGGATGCAGGAGTTACTGTAGTTCCGCTAGTAGGGCCCAGTTCCATTCTGCTGGCGCTTATGGCCAGCGGACTAAACGGTCAGCAGTTTAGTTTTTTGGGGTACCTGCCTATTGATAACGGGCAACGCATTAAAGCGATAAAGGAATTGGAAAATGAATCGCAGCGAAAAAACAGCACCCAGATCTTTATTGAAACGCCGTATCGCAACAACCAGCTACTGGAAACTTTATTGAAACACTGTCATCCGCAAACCCGGTTGTGTATTGCCGTAAACATCACGGCACCCGATGAGGCCATCAAAACCAAAACGATTCTTCAATGGCAAAAGGAGGTTCCGGAACTGCATAAAAAACCGGCCATTTTTCTCTTAATACGCTGAGGCGCCTGCATCCGTCATAGAAAGAATACTATCCACAACGTACACGGTATTACCCCGCCAGGGCAGCGCGCCGCGGTATTCTTTATAATGCAGGTCGAAACGCTTACCGCTATGCATCGCCAGCGAATCATATATACGTTTGCTTTCGATGGAGAACACAAAATTATTCGACTGGGCACCACCGCCTACGGCGCCTTTGATGCCGGCCTGGATCAGCTCGCCCTCAAAGGTTTTAAAGACCTGTCCTTTACGCACCACATTTTTCAAAATGCCTGATTTTACGCCATCGCCGAAAACATTATAATAATGCCAGTACATATAAGCACCTCCCAGCACAATAACAGCCAGCAGCACCCGCAACAGGTAGCGGCCGCACCCTGAACGATTGTTTGTTTTCTTTTGGTTTTCAACTGGTAAGGTTTCCATAAAAATTCGTTTTGTTATAAAAAATTAACGTACAATATTCAAGATTGCATTATTTTTGTGCTTCGAAAGTACAATTTGTTTTTAAATGAATAACTTTTTAAAACATACAAAACACGTTGCATTTCATGCAAATATCACTACCGGGATCTATGCGGTAGGGTTTGACGTGATAGTATGTTTTCCCCGACCGATGCGTAGTCCTGAATGCTGACAGGACGTACCCCTGACCTGGGCCCTGTCAGTGAAACATCTCCGCTAAAATTTTTATCAGGACTGGTCGCCCCCGCAATTCATTCAATTACACATCGTGGACAATCTCAATCAGGAAATTATCGTTAGGGTAGCCGAAGCTGCCGATAAACGGTTTGCAAAAATCATCACGGACGAAATGGAGTCTTCTGCCAAAGCCCGCGGAACGGGCATTGCCAAAAGAAGCCCTGCATATATTGAAAAAAAAATCGACGAAGGCAAGGCCGTTATTGCCCTTACCAAAAAAGGGGAATGGGTAGGCTTTTGTTATATCGAAACCTGGAGCCATGGAGAATACGTTGCCAACTCCGGTTTAATTGTTGCCCCTCCTTTTAGAAAAAGCGGTGTGGCCAAACAAATTAAACAGACCATCTTCAAACTCAGCCGCAAGATGTACCCCGAAGCAAAAATTTTCGGGCTAACCACCGGGCTGGCCGTTATGAAGATCAACAGCGACCTCGGATATGAGCCGGTTACTTATTCCGAATTAACACAGGACGAACAATTTTGGGCGGGATGTAAGAGCTGCGTGAACTATGAAATTCTTATGAGCAAAGACCGTAAGAATTGCATGTGCACCGCCATGCTTTATGATCCTAAAGACCATTATGAACCTGAAGAAACAAAAGCGTTTTTTGAGGAAAATAAAACCGGGCTGGAACGCCTGCAGCGTTTTAAACAATGGAAATTCTTAAAAGCTTTCCGGAAAAAAGATAAAACCGGGGGTGGCGCAGGAGGCGGAACATTGAAATCGTTTTTTAAAGGGATGTTTCATTTATAAATCAAATCATAAGTCAATAATATTATGGCAAAAAAAGTTGTATTAGGGTTTAGCGGCGGTTTAGACACTTCCTTTTGTGTAAAATATCTTACTGATGAAAAAGGGTATGAAGTACACAGCATTATTGTGAACACCGGCGGCTTCAGCGAAGAGGAGTTGAAAAAGATTGAGGAGCATGCTAAAAAGCTGGGTGTAAAATCGCATAAAGCAGTAAATGCCGTAAAAAACTATTACGACTCCATTATCCGCTACCTGGTTTTCGGAAATGTGCTCAAGAATAACACATACCCCTTAAGCGTATCTGCAGAGCGCTTAAGCCAGGCGCTGCATATTGCAAAATACGCCCGGGAAATCAATGCCGATGCTATCGCACACGGAAGTACCGGTGCGGGCAACGACCAGGTGCGTTTTGATATGATCTTCCAGATCATGGCCCCGGAAATAGAGATCATCACTCCTATCCGTGATATGAATCTCAGCCGCGCTTCCGAGGTAGAATATCTGCAAAGTAAAGGTGTGGATATGAACTTCGAAAAGTCAGTCTACTCAATAAACAAAGGCCTTTGGGGTACCAGCGTTGGGGGAAAAGAAACACTTTCCTCGAACGGCTACCTGCCGGATGAGGCCTGGCCTACTCCGGTTACCCAAACAGGTACCGAACCCGTTAAACTTTCGTTTGAGCAAGGGGAGCTTAAAAAAGTAAATGATGAAACTTTTGACCACCCTACTCAGGCCATTCAACACTTACAGCAAATTGCAGGTCCTTACGGCATCGGGCGTGATATACATGTAGGCGATACGATCATTGGTATAAAGGGCCGCGTGGGCTTTGAAGCGGCTGCACCCATCCTGATCATTAAAGCGCACCATGCACTGGAAAAACATGTATTGAGCAAATGGCAGTTACAGTGGAAAGACCAGCTTTCTTCGTTCTATGGCACCTGGCTGCATGAAGGCCAGATCCTGGACCCGGTAATGCGGGATATCGAAGCCTACCTGGAAAGCAGCCAGCGCAATGTAACCGGCGATGTGTTCCTGCAATTGCATCCCTACCGCTACCAGGTATTGGGCATAGAAAGCCCTTATGATTTAATGAACAATGCTTTTGGAAGCTATGGCGAAACCAACAGGAGTTTTACCGGTGATGATGTAAAAGGGTTTACCAAAATATTTGGCAACCAAACTTCCATCTACCACCAGATAAAAGAACATGCCAACAAGGGATAATAAAATAGTAAGCGGCGCACAACCGCTTCATTCCTATATCTGGGGAAGAGATTGCACTGCGGCTGTTTTGACCGATAATGCATCGCTGTCCATAAAGCAGGAAACCATCCCCACCGGCAACGGTGAGCAATTGCACTTTCATCATACCGCTGTTCAGTTTTTTTTTATATTGAAAGGCAGGGCTGGCTTTGAGATTGATGCAGTTTTTTATACAGTAAACGCCAACGAGGGGATCCTGATTTATCCCGGCCAAAAGCACCGGGTTTTCAATGAAGGCATGGAGGAGCTGGAATTTATTGTGTATTCACAGCCTTCAACCAACAATGACCGTGTAAATTTGTAATAATAATAAGCTTTTCGTCAGAAAAGAGTTGTAGATCATAAAAGCAGCGGGGCTATGATTTATATAACGCAGTTGATCTATATAAAAGGCGGACAGGAAGAGGTATTCAATCAGTTTGAAGCCATTGCGATTCCGTTAATAACGAAATATAATGGCCGGCTTTTGTTGCGCATAAGACCCACAGAAGATTCTTTTATAGAAGAGCATATCGAAAAGCCCTTTGAAATTCATTTTGTTGAATTTGATACGGAATATGATTTTCAGAATTTTATGAAAGATGAAGAACGAAAGAAAATAGTACACTTAAAAGAGCAATCAATAAAAGCTGTTTTATTAGTAAAAGGTGAAAAGGTATAATCAAACAAAATTATTAAATTAAAAATCATGATAAAGGCCGGAATTATTGGGGGCGCAGGGTATACAGGGGGTGAATTAATTCGTTTATTAATCAACCATCCGCAGGTGGATATTGTCTTTATTCATAGCCGCAGCAACGCGGGCAAGTTGGTTACTGATGTACATACCGACCTGATCGGCGATACCGACCTTATATTTGCTGATACGATTTCACAAGATATTGATGTGCTGTTTCTTTGTCTGGGGCATGGGGAGTCAACGCGTTTCCTGCAGGAAACCCCAATCGATCTTTCTGTAAAGATCATTGACCTGGCAAATGACTTTCGTTTGGTAAAAGACCGCAACCAGCCTTCGCTGAACCGCACATTTATTTACGGGCTTCCGGAATTAAACCGGGAGGCTATTAAAACAGCTCAAAATATTGCCAATCCCGGCTGTTTCGCTACAACCATTCAAATGGGTTTATTACCCTTAGCAAGCACCGGCATTTTAAAAGAAATTTATACAACGGGGATCACCGGTTCAACAGGGGCAGGACAAAAACTGGCGGCCACTTCTCATTTCAGTTGGCGCGCCAATAATATACAAGCCTACAAAACGCTTACCCATCAGCATCTGGGTGAGATCGGCGAGTCGTTGGATCAACTACAACCCGGCACGGAGATCAATCTTAGTTTTGTACCCTGGCGGGGCGATTTCACACGCGGTATCTTTGTAAGCTCTACCATTACAACAGATCTTTCCCTGGAAGAACTTTACCGGATTTTTGAAGACTTTTATAAAGGGCATCCGTTCACTTCTGTTAGTCGCGCCCCGATCTTTTTAAAGCAGGTCGTTAATACGAATAAGGCGGTAGTACAACTGGAAAAAGTAGGCACGAAGCTCGTAGTGCATTCCGCTGCGGATAACTTATTAAAAGGCGCCTGCGGGCAGGCAGTCCAGAATATGAACCTGATGTTCGGATTAGATGAGCGCACCGGACTGAACCTGAAACCTATTGCGTTTTAAAGTAAAGACCTGTGAGGTTTTAAAAACCTCACAGGTTTGTTCCTCACTTCAGGATTTTTTCAATAGCGTTCAGCTCTTCTTTTGAAAACTTTTCATTTTGGAGGCATTTTAACGAATCCAGTAATTGTTCGCTGCTGCTGGCGCCCACCAAAACCGAGGTAATCCGTTTATCTTGCAGCAGCCACGCAAGCGCCATTTGCGCGAGCGATTGACCGCGTTTTTTTGCTACTTCGTTTAATGCGGTTACCTGTTGCAGTCTTGCCGGTGTTATTTCCGCCTTTTGCAAAAAGCCATGCTTTTTAGCTGCCCTTGAATTTTTGGGGATCCCTTTTAAATATTTATTGGTCAGTAACCCTTGTGCAAGGGGAGAAAACGGAATACAGCCCACCCCTTCTTTCTCCAAAAGATCCAGCAAGCCATCCTCTACCCACCGCTCAAACATTGAATACTTGGGTTGGTGGATCAAGCACGGAGTTCCCAGCTCTTTCAGTATTTTAAATGCTTTGGCTGCTTCTTCCTTCCGGTAGTTGGAGATACCTACATAGAGCGCCTTTCCCTGGCGTACGATAAGATCCAATGCGGTCATTGTCTCTTCCAGTGGCGTTTCGGGATCAGGCCGGTGGTGATAAAAAATATCAACATAATCCAGTTGCATCCGTTTAAGACTCTGATCCAGGCTGGACACCAGGTATTTTTTAGAACCCCAGTCACCATAAGGCCCATCCCACATGGTGTATCCCGCTTTGGATGAAATGATCAGCTCATCCCTGTGATTTTTGAAATCGGTATGCAGGATCTTTCCAAAATTGGTTTCAGCCGATCCGGGCGCCGGTCCGTAATTATTTGCCAGATCAAAATGGGTGATTCCCGCGTCAAAGGCCGTATGCAACGTTTTGCGGTAAACCTTCGGATCATCCACATCGCCGAAATTATGCCACAAGCCTAACGAGAGGGCCGGTAATTTCAGACCTGACTTTCCGCATCGGCGGTATTCCATTTCCGTATATCTTGATGGATTAAATTTCATATTCAATTTTTGTATGATTAAATTTAAAGAGAACAATAAATCGCTGAAAAGAGGTCCTTTGGGTTACAGGTTCCTGGTTACAAGTTACAGGTAGAACCCTTGGAACCTGAAACCTGTAACCTGCAACTACTTCAATTCATCCAGCACCCTGTACATCTTCCGGACCAATGAAAGCTGGCTGCCACTATAATTATTTACCAGCATGGAAAAGATATAATTCTTCCCGTCTTTGGATTTTTGATACCCCGAAAACCCTTTTACCCGGTTGATCGTACCGCTCTTCATCTTCATATCGTTATATAAAGGAAACGCTTCATAATAATCCGCAAACCAGGGCTGCTGCTGCGCATATCTTAATACGGTCACCTGCGCTTTTGTGGTGATCCGGTTTTGAGGGGAAAGTCCGGAACCATCATATAAATGCAATGCTTCCGGGTCGATGCCCTTATCTTTCCAATAGGCTGTTTCGGCTTCAATGCCGCTTGCTGTTGTACCCAACCCTTTTTGTTTGAGCCCGATTGTTTTCAGTAATGCTTCGCCATACAGGTTCACACTTTTTCTTAAAAACCAGTAAATAATTTTTGAGAGATCAGGGGAAGTATTGGTGAAAATCCAGTTTATGTTTTTCTCTTCTTTATCGGTAGTAATAACTTTATCAGTAGTAAAACGCACCACTCCTTTAAGGTTCGATATAATTGTTTTTACAAATTGATTGGCCGGATCATACAGGGAACCGGAAACAACAAATTCATTTTTTCCTGAAGGGATCGATCCGGTAAGGATCCCGGTTTTGGCACCCATAGAGGGATAATAGAGGTTACTGTTATCCCCTGAAGTGGGGCTTCCCGCCTCCGCCCTTGAGGCAATAGTATAATCATAGAGATGCGGCTCTGTTTTTACGACGGTAACCGGACTGCCCTGTGCGCCTGATTTTAACACCAGGTCAAACTGGTTTTCCCGCCAGTTAACGGCCTGTGCGCCGGCTCCGTAGTAATTGCCCAGGTCTTCCCAGATCCATCCCCCCGGAATAGTCTGCTGGCCCCAGGGGCCGGTATAAAGTATAACGGAATTCAGCTCTTTGACGCCGGCTTGCTGTACTGCTGCTTTTAGCTTTGCCAGGAATACGGCATCCTTTGTTTCTTCCCACCGCCAACTGGCCAGCGTAGGGTCGCCGGAAGGAACTACATACAGGCTTTTCCCTTTGGGTGTGTTAACAATGCCAAACTTTGTTTCGTAAGTGAAATCTTTTCCCAGCACATCAAAGGCCGTTGCCGCTGTTATAATTTTTTCTGTGGATGCCGTAGCCATTCCAACGCTGCTGTTCTGATCAAAAACCACTTCCCCGGATCCTGCATCAATCACATACAGGGAGACCAGTGCGTGTTTTAGCTGCTCATCAGTAGTAAAGGCTTCCATAGCCGTATTTAATTTGGTAGCGGGCTGCCCTTGTCCCCAATACCAACTCAAACCAAAAAACAAAAGAAATCCCCATTTCATAGACGTACTATTAAAAAGGGAAAATACAAATTTATTACCTGAAATTAAATAAAGTAGCCGTGAACATTCCCCGCTCCCGCTTTTTAAAGATGATATCCCAGTTCCCGCTGTACCGCAATACGCTCGGGACGAGCAACCGGCCTACATGCGTAAGCTCTACTTCCATATGTACATCAAAATCATAGGCACCGGTATTATAGCTGAGATCGTAGGTTCTCCCCAATATTTCGAAGTTGCGATCGTTAAACCAGGTAGTCATGTTATCATATACAATGCTGTTACGCTGGGAGCTGGTCAGCCCTGGTTTTGCCTTGATCTCAAATTTATAAGCACGCTGGCCATTGTACATCACATAATCTATATTATAATCATAAAGATCCGCAATGCGCGGATCAAAAACATTGCTCTTTTCCCCCATAAAAGGAATACCTGGAATTCTTTTCCCCGGATTAAAGAAAAGCATCTTTAATTGTTCCTTTCTTTTCTCAATACCCGATTTATCTTTTGGGTTCAGGCCGGCGTTCCCTACAATATTATTTTCTCCGCAAACCTTTCCAACCGTGAAAAAGAGCCCGGCATATAACTCAGCAGTGTAATAATTATAGCCGCCGCCACGGTCCACCATATCGCCCGTGGTTTTTTCATATTCTTTGGTCATGGTTCTGCAACCGCCACTGTACGTCTGATGCGTTTTGCTGTCGAGCGAAGCTATTTGCCGCCCCTGCTTGTCTTTCATCACAATATTATTCAGCGAGGAAAAATTAAGGACCCGCAGGTTCTTAAAAGCCTTATAAAAAGTAGTGTCTTTTTTTACCCGGTCGATAAAACTGGGCACATTCAATTTATTATTGATGACCACGTCCGAAAGGGTAATCATTTGGGCCAGCCGCTCATTCTCCAGCGAATCCTGGGTTTCCAGACTAACCTGCGCGTTAACGATCGCGCCCATCCCCATAAAAAATAAAAGAAATAAAAACCGTTTCTTCATCGTGCAAAGAAAAACAAAGGGTTGTTAACAGCAACAAAAGATTTTATCATAGGGCTAAAAGGCTGCAGCCGCGAACGTCCGCATGATCCATCCGGCCCAATACCTCAAAAGAACTATTTTCATATACCTGCCCGAGATCATCGGTGGCTATAAATGCACAAGAGTAGATATTAGCCAGATCAATAATATTTAAAACCCCTTTCCCGGGTTTTGTTGAAACAGCAAGCGGGTCGTCTTCCTCCCTGGTTACCGCCCGCATCCACGGCGGGGTCCGAAAAATACCATCCCCCTTTGAGTAGGCCTGGGAGAGCAGTTCCGTCATTCCGTATTCCGAATGTACTTTAGGCACGCCGAATCCCTGTCGCAACAGATCGTGCACTTCGGCGCGGATCAGCTCCCGTCGCCTTCCCTTCATTCCCCCGGTTTCCATAACGATCGTATGTTCCAGCTTTTGCGGGAACAGCCGGGCAAAATCAAGCAATGCATAGGTTACTCCTATCAGCAGGGTTTTTTGTCCCTGCGCTTCAAGACCGGCCAGGGTTGCAGCAAGCGCTTCCCAGTCATCCAGGTAAAATCCGCTTTGCGGATGCCGGCTCGCCCGGACCAGGTGGTCTACCATAAATACCAGTGAAGAATTTCCCCTTTCCAGGTAGGAAGGCAATAATCCTATTACACAATATTGCTCCACAGGGCCATAAAAGCGGGTAAAGGTTTGCATAAAGCTTTGGGTGTACAATCCGGTGTCTTTAACCCAGTGCCTGCTATTGACGGTTGTGGTGGTGCCACTGCTTTCAAAAAACACTTCGGGCTCAAAATCAGTTGTGGTAACCGCATGCGTCTTAAAAAACCGGATCGGTAAAAAAGGAATAGCTGCTATTGTTTTAATACGCCCGGTATCGCACCCGATGGCTTGCACATATTCCCGGTAAATACTGTTATTCTCATATTGATAAAAGAACAGTTCCGTTGCTACTGCCTCGAAACTGCCTTCATCAACTGAAAATATTTTATCTTTTAGCTGCATTAAAATTGTCGCTGCAAAAATACAACTCTGTGATCTTTAAAGAAGTTAAGTTTGCAGAAGAAACGGGCTAAAATGGTTACAAAAGGACGCAATGTTTTCGACTTTATTGTTTTCAGCAATTTGTTTATCACTTTTTGCGCGGTAGCCATGTGCATCTGCACCATCGCCTCTTTTAACCTGGGCAAATTACCTGCAAATTTTGTGGCATTTGTTTCATTTTCCACGCTGGCCAGTTATAGCATTCACTGGTACCTTACCAATGCAGACATAGAGATTACTGCCAGTCGCACCGACTGGCTGAAACAACATAAACAAATACACGCGTTGTTCTTTATTGTCAGTGCGGTAGGAACAGGGGTTTATCTCCTGCGGCTGGTGGAATATTGGCTGTACCTGTTGCCGGCTGTTGGATTAACCGTCCTGTATAGCGCGCCAAAGTTCCCGCATCCTTTTTTTAAAAAGCTGGGAAAATATATTTTGGGAAAAACATTTTTGCTGGCTGCGATGTGGACCTATGTAACGGCGGTACTGCCTTTTTTTATAGTACACGCCTCCTGGGAAGCGTCTTTTTATATTTATGTTATCAACCGGTTTGCATTGTTGTTTGCTATCTGCATTTTGTTTGATATACGGGATCGCCAATTTGATAAACAAACAGGGGTAAAAAGCCTGATAACGATCCTCCCGATGAAAAAAATAAAAATTCTTTTCACCGTATTTATCTTGTTAAACTTTGCCAGTTCATTCATACTATATATTTATTCTCAGGAAATTATAACTATTATCTTCCTGGCGCTGCCCGCGGTGTTCACCTATTTTTTATACCCCTTCGCAATAAAATCTAAGAATGATTACCTTTTTTATTTTATTTTAGACGGCCTAATGGCGCTTACTGCGGTGTTATATTTTATAAAAAATGTTTTTGAAATGTATATACAGTAGGAGGAGTTAGCACAGAAATTGATAGAAATTGAATTATGCATACTTCATTTAATAAAATAGTCCACTTTACCCGCCTTATTAAAATTAACGGCCGATTGAGAGAGTTTAACTACCGGAAAAATAATAATGCCGGCGCTTATGTTTTTGACGTTGATACGGCTGACGAGCGGGGTAATCGCCTGTTTTTCAGACTTATAAAAGAAGAAAATACCTGGCAACTGACCTCAAAACTTCCGATGCCTGAATGGATCACCGACAACCGGGAACTATTAATTACAGAACTGGAAGAAGGCGTGTTGAATAATTAACACCTTAAAAAATAACACAGGAATGTGGATGGCCAATCTTAATGTGCAACCGCTTCATTCCTGCGAAATCGCGCTGCAACAGCTTTTAATTCGTCCTCGCTCATCCGGGAAGTTTTTCTCAATACAGAGATAAAATAATCAACTTCCGGCTTACTCGCAGGACAGCCGGTATTATTTCCATCTGGCAGCATAGAGGTAGCTAACGGCTTGCCTGTGCTGTCATATACGACCCAGAGCGGGATACCGGAATGCTCATTTTTATAAAGTGCGTATACAGAATCGGCTCCCGGATTTTCCAGGCGTTTATTAGCAGCAGACTCCAGAACGGTCAGGTGCTTTATTACATAATTTTTCTCAAATGCTGCTTTACAGGATGGGTCATTGAGCGAAGTATCCATTTTATGACACCACCCGCACCAGGATGCGTGAAAGATCAAAAGCACTTTTTTATTGTCCTTTTTTGCTTCGGCATAGCCTTGTTGCAACACATTTGCGGCAGAAAGCGGCGCCGGCGGTTCCTGGGCGCCCGTTTTTGTATTTAGAATGGTTAAAACCAGCAATAGGATAAGGGTCAGTTTACTCATGCGGTATGCGTTTGCTCCGATATAAAAGTACAAAAAAGTGTACATTGCAGCATGACAAAACTATCCGTGAATATAAATAAAATAGCCACCCTGCGTAATGCGCGCGGGGGCAATAACCCGGACCTGGTGAAAATGGCGCTCGATGCAGAAACTTTTGGCGCTGATGGTATTACGGTGCACCCCCGCCCTGATGAACGCCATATCCGGTACCAGGATGTTCGCGATCTGAAGCCATTGCTGACCACAGAATTTAATATTGAAGGCAATTGTAAGGAGCAAAAATTTATTGACCTGGTGCTGGAAGTAAAGCCGGATCAGGTTACCCTGGTGCCAGATGCTACCGGTCAGTTGACCTCCGATCACGGCTGGGATACGATTAGTAATAAAGACTATCTAACGGGGATCATCGGAACCTTTAAAAAAGCGGGTATAAGGGTATCGATTTTCGTAGATCCGGATGAGAAAATGGTAGCCGGCGCTGCGGCAACAGGAACGGATCGTATAGAATTGTATACCGAAGGATATGCCCGGAATTTTCCCGTAAATAAAGAACAGGCAATCGCCCCTTACATAAAAGCCGCGGAACAGGCCCGCAGCCTGGGTTTGGGGCTAAACGCCGGTCATGACCTGGACCTCAAAAACCTGAACTACTTCAGTCGCCAGATCCCCTGGCTCAATGAAGTGAGTATTGGTCATGCCCTGATATGCGACACCCTTTATTTGGGTTTTGAAAATACCATCCAATTATACAAAAGACAACTGCAGCACAACCTGTAATATATTACCCACACAATTGCTTCCTGATATGATGCGAAAACCTTTTATTGCCCTGGTCCTTATTGTTCTTGGCCTGAATGCAACAGCCCAAAAAATGACCACCCTTTTTGAAACAAGCGGCGGCAAACAAACTCCCGAATACAAAGACATTATTAGCTGGTGGCAGCGATTAGACCAGGCCTCTCCGCTGGTGACCATGAAAACCATGGGAATGACGGATGCCGGCTACCCGTTGCACCTGGTTATTGTGAGCAACGGGTCTTTTACAGGTTTTAAAGAGGCCCACAACCAAAAGAAAACGGTATTGCTGATCAATAATGGCATCCACCCGGGGGAGCCGGATGGTATTGATGCCTCTATGTTGCTGGTGAGGGACATTGTTGAAAAAAAGACAGCATTGCCCAACAATATCATATTGGCCATAATCCCGGTGTATAATATTGGCGGCTGCCTGAACCGCAGTGCTTATTACCGGATCGACCAGGACGGCCCGGAGGCTTTTGGATCAAGGGGCAACTCCCAGGGGCTGGATCTGAACAGGGATTTTATTAAATGTGATTCAAAAGAAGCCTTCGCGTTTGCAGAGATCTTTCACCAGGCAGATCCGGATATCTTTATCGATAACCATGTGAGCAATGGAGCAGACTACCAGCACATTATGACGCTCCTGGCTTCCCAGCACAATAAATTGGGGGGCAAGATGGGCGAATATATGAATAAGCAATTTGAGCCGGCCCTGTATTCCCTTATGAAAAAGGAAGGCTATGACCTGATCCCTTACGTAAACGATTTTGGTGAAAATGTAACCGATGGATGGAACGAGTTCTGGGACAGCCCCCGGTATTCCAGCGGCTATGCTTCGTTATTTCAAACCTTCGCTTTTGTGCCCGAAACACATATGTTAAAGCCCTATTCATTGCGCGTGAAGGCAACCTATGCCCTTATGAAAAGTTTTATAAGTTTTGCCAGGGACAATGGGTTACAATTACAGGAGTTAAGAAAAGAGGCCCGCAAGGAAGTCATCAGCGCCACCCGGTTTGCTTCCTCCTACAAAGTAGATTCATCTGCTGCCACCACCATTACTTTTAAGGGATTCGAAGCCGTAAGAAAGAAGAGCGCAGTTTCAGGCTTACCAAGATTATTTTATGATCGTACCAAACCATTCACCAAACAGATACCTTTTTACAACCAATATACTATTCAAAGCTATGCCACTAAACCGCGTGCTTATATTATCCCCCAGGGATGGTGGAAGGTTATTGATCGGTTAAATGCCAACAAAATAATTATGCGGCCGCTGGGCAGGGACTCCACAATAAAAGTAGAAGCCTATTATATAACAAAATTCAGATCAGCCGCTACTCCCTACCAGGCGCACCACGCCAATACAAATGTTGAAGTGGAGCGAAAAGAACAAACGCTTACTTTCAGAAAAGGCGACTGGCTGATACCCATGAACCAGGAGGGAAACCGGTTCCTGATGGAAACACTGGAACCTTATTTTGAGGACAGTTATTTTTCCTGGAATTTCTTTGATGGCATTCTAAATAATATGGAAGGCTACTCCGCCTATCATTACGAAGACATCGCTGCCGCTGATGTTGAAAAGGACCCGGAACTGAAAAGACTCCTGGAGCAAAAGCGGGCAGCGGATACCAGCTTTGCCCATAGTGCATCGGCGCAGCTTAGTTTTATTTTTAATCACTCTCTTTTTAAAGACCCCAACTATATGCGTTATCCTGTGTTCAGGATCAATGAGTAGCTGGAGCTGTTGAATCTGCGCCGCTTGCGGGCTGATCCGGTTCTGCAAACATGAAACCGTTCATTGCCGCAAAACGGGTCTGGCTGGCTTTCATGCGTTCTTCAACATCAGGCTGCGCCGACAATTTTTGATACATATCATTGGTAAGTTTCAATCTTGCGGCCTGGTCGGGCGCATTACCGATCTGCTTATAGGTGCTGTACACATCCTTCAGGTATTCAAAATACCGGATCACAACGATTTTAAAATCATCACCACCAGTAAAAGAGGACGTCTTTATGTTGTTTAAGGTATCGATCTTTCCTTGCAGCAGCGACTCCATTTTACCACCAACGCCGGCGAGCCCGGCATAATTGGAGTTATCACCAAAATTTTTAATTTCATTTTCAGCAGTGCGTATCGGCTCGGCCAGACTCTGCTGCATTGTCACCACCTCATCGCTGTACTGCTTTGCTGTCATGGTGGCTTTACTTTTACAGGCAACCACGGCAACCAGCACCAGGGAAAAAAACAAAATGCTTCGTTTCATACTACTTGTTAAGTTAATCGGGAAATGTTAAACGTGGTACCTGGCCGGTAAAGCGGTAAATCAGGGAGCATTTAAAGACAGCAGCTTCCCGCTTTTCCGGTATCCCGGCTATTGATACACATCTCCTTTATGATTCATCCATTTGTCGATTCACGTTTCAAGACACTATCCATTACATTTCAATTAACAGAACATTACTCCGCAACTTCCTGTGGAGGGAGCGGGTTATTTTTCATTTTATTAGCATAATAGTAATAAATAGGCACTCCGATAATAACAATAATCAGGCCGAACAGTGAGGTTTTTGTTTTTGCATATAGTAACCCCACGCCCAATGTTCCCGCCATCAGCAGGTAAATGATGGGGATCAAGGGATAACCAAATGCTTTATACGGGCGTTCCGCATCCGGACGTTTCTTTCTAAGGATAAATACGCCTACAATGGTTAGTATGTAAAACACTACAGTAATAAATACCACATAGTCAAGCAATAAACCATACTGTCCGCTTAAGCATAAAATACTGGCCCATATACATTGTGCCCATAATGCCCATTGGGGAACCGCATTTTTATTTAAGGTACCGGCCTGCGGCAAAAACAGCTTGTCCTTGGCCATGGTATAATAAACCCGGGCCCCCGATAAAATAAGCCCGTTATTGCAACCAAAGGTGGAGATCATGATCATAATGGCTATAATTGCGGCGCTATACCCCCCGAAAATAGTGGAGGCCGCCGCTGTTGCCACGCGATCCTGCACGGCAAACGCAATATTGGGCGTTGTCACTTCAGGAGCATAGGCCGCTGCGCCATTGCCTGCTGACGGGATCATTGGCAGCACTGCGATGTACATGACATTTACCAGGATATAAACAACGGTAACGATCAGTGTTCCCAAAAACAAGCTCAGGCCCACATTGCGTTTAGGGTTCTTGATTTCACCGGCAATAAAGGTCACGTTTTCCCAGGCAACACTGCTGAAAACGGATCCCACCATTGCACCGCTGATAAGGCCCAATGCGACCATCATGGTAGCTGGTTCCCTGAAGGCGGCCCATCCCAGTTTGGCTCCGGAACTATCGGTTACGGCTTCCGTGAATTTCATTGAAAATCCGGTGGCCCAGTTGGCATTCCAGATATCGGCTTTAGCCGCCAATAAAATACCGAACACGATGAGCCCGAACAGAGAAAACAATTTGACCACGGTAAAAATAGTCTGAATCAATTTTCCTTCCTTGACGCCGCGCGTGTTAATGAACGTGAGAAAAATAATTAATAAAATAGAAACCAACTGAGCCGGGAATAATTTTACCGGCCCCAGTTGAAACAACAGATTTTTTTCATCCATGGTAAGCGCAGGAATAAAATAGCCGGCAAACTTGCTGAACGCCACGCCTACAGCGGCTATTGTGCCCGTTTGAATAACGGAAAAGAAACTCCAGCCATATAAAAAACCCAATAACGGGTTGTAGGCTTCTTTCAGGTATACATACTGACCGCCCGCTTTGGGAAACATGGACGAAAGTTCTCCATAAGTAACCGCAGCAAAAACAGTCATTAAGCCGGTAATTACCCACAACGCGATCAACCATCCGGCGGACCCTACCTGCCGGGTCATATCCGCGGCAACAATAAAAATTCCCGAGCCGATCATAGAGCCGGCTACGATCATCGTGCCATCAAATAAGTTGAGCGATTGCTTAAACGTAACTTTTTCAGCCATTTTTTTATTTTAACAGACAAAATAAGATTTAATTATAAAAAAACGGCAAAAAAAAACCTTGCAGTAAGCAAGGTGTTGGCCGGCGCTTCTTTAAAGACTACTTTTTATCCTTCTCATATTGATCATTGAGGCCTTTCAATACTTCGTTGGTAATATCGTATGCGGTATCCTTGTAATAAAAAAGGCCGGGCTCATAAGAAAAAATAAAAGAAAAGGTTTTATCAGCATTAAACACTTTCAGATAATCCACTATTTTCTTTTGAACGCTGGATACTTTGGTATTAACAAAATTGTTATACTCTTCCGTCAGATTCCGCTGCTTTTCAGCAATCTGTTGCTGGCTGGCGTCCACATCCTGTTTCGCCTCCATGTATTGTTGTTCCGTCATACTGCTGCCTTTCTGCTGATAGTCGTTCACTTTAGCCCGGAACGCTTTCTGCATGGTTTCCAGCACCGCATTCATTTCATTTTGCTTTTTCTTTATTTCGTCCTGTGCATTTTTGGCTACCGCGTATTTGTCCTGTATGGTATCCATATCGATGTAGGCAAACAACACTTTTTTACTCAGCATGGAGTCTTTGTCTTTAGACAATACATCTCGGGCCCGGGGGCCTTTGCTTTCAGGGCCTCCGCTAAATTGTTTATACAGCAAAAAAGCCACAGCAATTATCAATAGTCCATTAACAGCCAGAAGCGCATTCTTCATTTCTCAATTTTTACAGTACCGATTATTACAATCTGCAATATAAGAACGAACATAAAATATTACAACAAAAAAGTTTATCTTAGGATAGCGTTAACAGGAAAAAACCGCTCCAACGTGGCGAAGGAGCGGCTTTAATAACTATTGCAGCAGGTTTAAACAATTTTTTCTACCTGCATATAATTCAGCTCAACCGGGGTAGAGCGGCCAAAGATCTTAACCGTAACTTTCAGTTTCTTCTTTTCATCATTCACTTCTTCAATAACTCCGTTAAAGTCGTTGAACGGTCCTTCAACGATCTTAATGGTTTCCCCTACAATAAAGGGCTCAACCATACTTACGCCACCGGCTTCCGCCATTTCGTCCATACGGCCCAGCATTTTATTCACTTCAGCCTTCCGGAGTGCGATGGGATTGTCTTTTCCAAGAAAATGAATAACGCTGTTGGTATTCACCACCAGGTCGCGCAAATCATCCGACATCTTTCCATCCAGCACCTCAACCATCACATAACCCGGATAATAGTTCCGCTCGCGCATTACTTTTTTCCCGTTCTGCACTTTATAAACCTTCTCAACAGGTAAAAATACCTGCTTCACCACTTTATCAAAATCACTTCTTGATATTTCTTTATCCAGATACTCCTTTACCTTTTTCTCTTTTCCGCTAACCACGCGCAATACATACCATTTGGTATCTTGCTGGGGTGCTTCAGGAGCGATATTATCTGTTATGATTGTTCCTTCCATTATATATTACTTATAAAGGATTTTGTATAAAAAGTTCAGCCCGCCGCCGGCCAGGAAGTCCATCAGCCAGATCACCAGCGTGATTATGATAGTAGCGCCCAGCACAATCATGGTAGACTGCTGTAATTCAGCCCATGTTGGCCAGGTCACCTTCTCGGTAAGCTCTTTGTAGCTGTTTTTTACGTAATTGCCAAATTTGTTCATTTGCTTAAGTTGATACGTTGGCTGGTTAAAAAGTTAACAAGGAACAACCCTGTAAACTAATAACTTTTCAACTTTTAAACTATCATTAGCACGGGCACAAGGATTCGAACCCTGATCAAAGGTTTTGGAGACCTCTATTCTACCATTGAACTATGCCCGTGTATTGCCGGGATAAACCCGGCAGAAGAACTTTTAACAGACAAATAAATAAGATATGCATCTTCTCTATTCTTCCTCCCGATAGCTATTGGGAGAACTATGCCTGTTTAAAGACAATAGTCATTAGTCAATAGTCCATAGAAACACAGACCGTTGACCAATGACTCTTGACTATGTTATTTATAGCCATGGACCATTGACCATGAACTATAGACTTTACTTAAGAATCTCAGTAACCTGACCCGCACCTACTGTACGTCCACCTTCACGAATCGCAAACTTCAAACCTTTTTCCATCGCGATCGGAGTGATCAGTTTAACGGTGATGGTTGTGTTATCACCCGGCATAACCATTTCAGTTCCTTCAGCTAAAGAAACCTCTCCGGTTACGTCTGTTGTACGGAAATAGAACTGAGGACGGTATTTGTTAAAGAACGGAGTGTGACGTCCACCTTCATCTTTGCTCAGTACATACACTTCAGCTTTGAATTCAGTGTGCGGAGTGATAGAACCTGGCTTACAGATTACCATACCACGACGGATCTGAGTTTTTTCAATACCGCGTAACAGCAGACCTGCGTTATCACCAGCTTCACCTTCATCAAGGATCTTACGGAACATTTCAACACCTGTTACAGTAGAAGTCAATGGTTTTTCCATCAGACCTACGATTTCTACAGCTTCACCGGTTTTAACTTTACCTCTTTCGATACGACCAGTAGCAACGGTACCACGACCAGTGATAGAGAATACGTCCTCAACACTCATCAGGAACGGAAGATCGATCGGACGGGGAGGCAGGGGAATATAGCTGTCAACAGCATCCATCAGTTCAGTGATCGCACCAATCCATTTTTCGTCACCAGCTAAAGCACCGGTAGCAGAACCTTTGATGATTGGAGTGTTGTCGCCATCGAAACCACGTTTTGTTAACTCATCACGTACTTCCATTTCAACCAGATCCAACAGTTCAGGATCATCCACCAGGTCAACTTTATTTAAGAAAACCACCATTTTAGGTACACCAACCTGTGCAGCCAAAAGGATGTGTTCTTTTGTTTGAGGCATTGGACCATCTGTAGCAGCTACTACCAGGATAGCACCATCCATCTGAGCAGCACCAGTGATCATATTTTTAACGTAGTCGGCGTGACCGGGACAGTCTACGTGTGCATAGTGACGGGTAGCTGTTTCATATTCCACGTGTGCGGTATTAATGGTAATACCTCTTTCTTTTTCTTCAGGTGCTCCATCAATATCGTCATATTTTTTTGCCTGCGCCAAACCTTTTTTTGCAAGAACTTCGGTAATAGCGGCAGTCAAAGTGGTTTTACCATGGTCAACGTGACCAATGGTACCAATGTTTACGTGGGGTTTCTCCCTCTTAAAGGTCTCTTTTGACATTGTTATCTTTTTTTAATTGTTTTTATAATTGTTTATGCTATGAACGCGTCCAACCGGGGTCAGATGCTCATTCGTTTTAAATCGTTTGTTTGTGTTACAGCATCTAATATAAAAAAAGAAGAGCCGTTGATGAGAGTTGAACTCACGACCTCTTCCTTACCAAGGAAGTGCTCTACCCCTGAGCTACAACGGCGATCTCAGTTGATAGCCCTGGACCTGGCCTTACACAAATCCCCGCCCTTCGCGGGACAGGCTCAACTACAAACGAAACAGAGCGGGAGACGAGGCTTCCCGCACGGCGGGACCACCTATAAGCCTGGACTCGACCAAACGGCTACCAAATCTTCCGCAAAAAATTCTTATAAAGAACTATTTACTTCGTGAGCGGGAGACGAGGCTTCCCGCTTCGCGGGACCACCTATAGGCTTGAACGCGACCAAACGGCTACCAAATCTTCCACAAAAATTCTTATAAAGAATTGTTTACTCCGTGAGCGGGAGACGAGGCTCGAACTCGCCACCTATAGCTTGGAAGGCTATCGCTCTACCAAATGAGCTACTCCCGCTTAATCAATGTGAAAAATATGGAAATATGAAGATGTGGAAATGGACCTCATATCACAAAACAAATTTCACAATTTTAAAGAACTACAAATATGCGTGCCGTTTTTCACACTTACACATCAGCACATTTACACATTTATTCTGTGGGCAGTGAAGGATTCGAACCTCCGTACTCCGAAGAGAACAGATTTACAGTCTGTCGCCTTTAACCACTCGGCCAACTACCCTTTTCTAGTTAGCCGGTTTACAGGTTTAAATGCTGACAAGGAGTACCTTGTTAACTTATAAACCCATCAACTTTTCAACTAAAATGAGCCGAAGAAGGGAGTCGAACCCGCGACCTGCTGATTACAAATCAGCTGCTCTACCAACTGAGCTACTTCGGCTTATTTAAAGAACTTTTTTCTTCTTGAGTGTGCTTAAATTGACCAAGCAAAACAAACCACCTCTCAAAATTTGGAAAGCAAAAGTAAGGGAATTTCTTCATCTAATTAAATTTTGCTGCTTACTTTTTTTTATACTTTTTTTTACCCGGCCTTTTTAAAACCAGCAATACATCCCAAACAGCAAAAAAGCCTGGTTTTTAACCAGTTTGCCCCCGGCAAGGCCCTTTCCGGGCGCCTTTGCAGGTAGTAACTTTGCAAGGCCGTATATTAAAAAAAAGGAGCGGCTTTGAAAGCCGCTCCTGGTATAAACCTATAAGGTTTCCAAAACCTCATAGGTTTGTTATTCTTCTTCATCGAAGGACATTGCTTCACGCGCTGTCTGCAACAATTCATATTCTTCCTTGCTGCCTACGATCATGTTCTCAAACTCGCGCAAGCCCGTACCCGCAGGGATATGGTGCCCGGTGATCACATTCTCTTTTAGCCCCATCATATCATCCGCTTTACCGTGGATGGCCGCCGACGAAAGTACTTTCGTAGTTTCCTGGAACGAAGCGGCAGAGATCCAGCTTTGTACCCCAAGAGAAGCCTTGGTAATACCTAACAACGTTGGAGCTGATGTAGCCGGCTGTGCATCACGGAATTCAACCGTTTTCTTGTCGTTACGACGCAATACGGAGTTCTCTTCGCGCAGTTCCCGCAGGCTGATGATCTGACCTGCACGGAGTTTTCCTGAATCACCCGGATCGGTGATCACCTTCTTCTCGTATACAAAGTCGTTCTCATCCACAAATTCAAATTTATCTACCAGGTCATCTTCAAGGAAGCGGGTATCACCCGGATCCACGATGCTTACTTTGCGCATCATCTGGCGCACGATCACCTCGATGTGTTTGTCGTTGATACGCACCCCTTGTAAACGATACACTTCCTGGATCTCATTTACTACGTACTGCTGTACAGCAAATGGTCCCTGGATGGAAAGGATATCCTGCGGAGAAATTTGTCCGTCAGACATTGCAGTACCTGCTTTCACAAAGTCGCCATCCTGTGCCAGGATCTGTCTTGTTAAAGGAACCAGGTATTTGCGGGTTACGCCATCTTTTGCTTCGATGATGATCTCGCGGTTACCGCGCTTCACAGCACCCATAGTAACCACACCATCGATCTCAGAAACCACAGCAGGATTGCTTGGGTTCCGTGCTTCGAACAATTCGGTTACACGAGGCAGACCCCCGGTGATATCCTTCAGCTTACCTAAGATACGCGGTATTTTTACCAGCACCTTTCCGGCTTTTACCTCATCGCCGTCATCCAGCATCAGGTGGCTACCGGTAGGTAAGTTGTACGATTTATTTTCTTTACCTTCTACTACAATAGAAGGGATCTTTGTTTTATCGCGGGTTTCAATAACCACTTTCTCACGGTGACCGGTTTGTTCATCTGCTTCTTCACGGTAAGTTACCCCTTCGATCACATTCTCAAACTTCAGTACCCCGTCAACTTCAGCAACAATTACGTTGTTGTAAGGATCCCATGAACAGATCGCTTCCCCTTTGGTAACCTTATGTCCGTCTTTCACCAATAATGTAGAACCATAAGGAATATTATTAGTAATTAATAAACGGTCATTTTTGGTATCAATGATCCGCGCTTCACCAGTACGGCCGATTACCACACGCACTTCATCGCCTTCGGCATTGGTTGTGATAACAGAGCGCACCCCGTCAAACTGGATCGTACCATCAAACTTAGCAGCCAGTGTAGATTCTACTGAAGCAGAACCGGCCACACCACCCACGTGGAAGGTACGCAGGGTTAACTGGGTACCGGGCTCACCGATGGACTGTGCGGCAATGATACCAACCGCATCGCCTTTTTGTGCCAGGATACCTGAAGCCAGGTTCTTACCATAGCACTTCACACAACAGCCGCGCTTGCTTTCGCAGGTCAGTACAGAACGGATCTCGATCGATTCAATTCCCGCCGCTTCAATCGCACGGGCTTTCTCAGCGGAGATCTCGGTACCAGCTTCCAGCAGTAATGTGTCTGATTGCGGATCATAAATATCGTGCAAGGACGTACGGCCTTCGATCCGGTCTGCCAGGTGCTCGATAATATCTTCGTTATCTTTTAAGGCTGAAATAGAAATACCACGCAACGTACCGCAATCTTCTTCAGTGATCACCACATCCTGGGCCACATCCACCAGACGACGGGTCAGGTAACCCGCATCCGCTGTTTTCAACGCCGTATCGGCCAAACCTTTACGCGCACCGTGGGTAGAGATGAAGTAATCCAATACATTCAGTCCGCCTTTAAAGTTAGACAGGATCGGGTTCTCAATAATCTCAGAACCGGTAGAGCCTGATTTCCGTGGCTTGGCCATCAATCCCCTGATACCCGCCAACTGCTTGATCTGCTGCTTGCTACCACGGGCTCCGGAATCCAGCATCATATAAACAGAGTTGAACCCTTGTTTATCGGTGCTTAGTTCGCGGATCAGCGTTTCTGTTAACCGGGTATCCACACGGCTCCAGATATCCACGATCTGGTTATAACGCTCGTTGTTGGTGATCAATCCCATGTTATAGTTCTCCCACACTTCATCCACCTCTCCTTTCGCATTATCCAGCAATTCCTGTTTAATATCCGGAATGATCAGGTCATTGATACTAAAGGATAAACCACCCTGGAAGGCTGTACGGAATCCTAATTGTTTAATATCATCCAGGAATTTAGCGGTTTTAGGTACATCGGTAATCTCGATGATATCGCCGATGATCTCCCGCAAATTCTTTTTAGTCAGTAAGGCATTTACAAAACCTACTTCCTCTGGTACATTCTGGTTGAAAATAACCCGGCCAACCGTTGTTTCCAGTAATTTATTTTCAAGCTCACCGGTCTTTTCATTACGCACCCGGGTCTTCACTTTGATCCATGCATGCAGATCCACGCGCTTTTCATTTAAAGCGATGATCACTTCTTCTGCAGAATAAAAGGCTTTCCCTTCCCCGTTCACTTTTTCAGTTTCGGTAGATTTTTTACCCTTGGTGATATAGTACAGTCCCAACACCATGTCCTGAGAAGGCAGCGTAATAGGCGTACCATTCTGTGGGTTCAGGATGTTGTGCGAAGCCAGCATTAACAACTGTGCTTCCAGGATTGCTGCATTGCTCAAAGGCACGTGCACCGCCATCTGGTCACCATCGAAATCCGCGTTGAACGCTGCGGTTACCAATGGGTGTAGCTGGATCGCTTTACCTTCGATCAGCTTGGGCTGGAACGCCTGGATCGATAAACGGTGCAGTGTTGGGGCACGGTTTAACATTACCGGGTGTCCTTTTAAAATATTTTCCAGGATATCCCAAACCACCGCTTCTTTTTTATCCACCAGCTTACGGGCAGATTTCACGGTTTTTACGATACCTCTTTCAATTAATTTGCGAATGATAAATGGCTTGAACAACTCTGCCGCCATATCTTTTGGCAGGCCGCACTCATGCATTTTCATTTCAGGGCCTACCACGATTACAGAACGACCGGAGTAGTCTACACGTTTACCCAACAGGTTCTGACGGAAACGGCCTTGCTTTCCTTTCAGTACATCGCTCAATGATTTCAATGCACGACCGCCTTCGGCTTTAACGGCATTGGATTTTCTTGAGTTATCAAATAAAGAATCGATCGCTTCCTGGAGCATACGCTTTTCGTTACGCAGGATCACTTCAGGCGCTTTGATCTCCATCAAACGTTTTAAACGGTTGTTACGGATGATCACCCGGCGATACAGGTCATTCAGATCAGAAGAAGCAAAACGACCACCATCCAAAGGAACTAACGGACGCAGTTCCGGCGGAATAACGGGGATGTATTGCATCACCATCCACTCCGGACGGTTAGTGATTCTTGTATTGGCATCACGGAACGCTTCTACTACGCTCAAACGCTTTAAGGCGTCTGCTTTACGTTGCTGGGAAGTTTCAGTAGCCGCAGAGTTTCTTAAGTCAAAAGATAACTGATCCAGGTCGATGCGCTGCAACAGGTCATGCACCGCTTCCGCACCCATTTTTGCAATGAATTTTTGAGGATCGTCATCCGGCAGGTACTGGTTGTCTTTGGGAAGCGTATCCAGGATGTCCAGATATTCTTCTTCTGTTAACAGATCGCCATAATTCTGACCTTTATCAGCACGTACCCCCGCTTGGATCACCACATATCTTTCGTAGTAAATGATGGTCTCTAATTTTTTAGAGCTCATCCCCAGCAGGTAACCGATTTTGTTAGGCAAGGATTTAAAATACCAGATATGCACTACAGGTACCACCAGTTTAATATGGCCCATGCGCTCGCGACGTACTTTCTTTTCAGTAACCTCTACACCGCAACGGTCGCACACAATACCTTTATAACGAATACGTTTATACTTTCCACAAGCACATTCATAATCCTTAACGGGTCCGAATATTCTTTCACAAAACAAACCGTCCCGCTCCGGTTTGTAAGTACGATAGTTAATAGTTTCAGGCTTTAATACCTCACCATGACTTTTCTCCAGGATCGTATCCGGAGAAGCCAAACCGATGGTGATTTTTGAAAACGCTGCCTTTGGGCGATTGTCTTTTTTAGTAGCCATTAGATTATTTCTAATTTAGAATTTTTTTAAGTTGAAAATGTACCTTCCATAAATTAAGTCCATGGACCATTGTCTATGGTCCATGGACTTAAAAACTATTCAAATGTCAGATCAAGACCTAAGCCTCTCAATTCATGGATCAATACATTGAAGGATTCCGGCACCCCTGCTCTTGGAATATTATCCCCCTTCACGATGCTTTCGTAGGTTTTTGCACGGCCTATGATATCATCGGATTTGATGGTTAATAATTCCTGCAGGATGTTGGATGCGCCGTATGCTTCCAGTGCCCATACCTCCATCTCACCAAAACGCTGACCACCAAACTGGGCTTTACCACCCAAAGGTTGTTGTGTGATCAGGCTGTATGGCCCGATAGAACGTGCGTGCATCTTATCATCCACCATGTGGTGCAGTTTGATCATGTAGATGACGCCCACGGTTGCTTTCTGGTGGAAGCGCTCGCCGGTTTCACCATCGTACAGGTACGTGTGACCGAATTTAGGAATTTCCGCATCTGCACAATATTTCTCAATTTCTTCCGGCTCTGCACCGTCAAAGATCGGGGTGGCAAATTTCACACCCAACTCTTTACCGGCCCATCCTAATACGGTTTCGTAGATCTGTCCCAGGTTCATACGGGAAGGTACCCCCAGCGGGTTCAATACGATGTCCACAGGAGACCCATCTTCTAAGAACGGCATATCTTCCTGGCGAACGATCTTGGCAACAATACCTTTGTTACCATGGCGACCCGCCATTTTATCACCCACTTTCAGTTTACGTTTTACTGCCAGGTACACTTTAGCCAGTTTCAATACACCGGCAGGTAATTCATCCCCGATGGAGATATTGAATTTCTCTCTTTTGTAGCGCCCCAGTTCTTCATTAAACTTAATGTTGTAGTTGTGCAACAGGGTATTGATCTGGTTGTTGATCTTATCATCATTGGTCCAGCCCAAAGGATTGATGTTGGCATAATCCAGTGAAGCCAGGTTTTTAGCGTTAAACTTAGAACCTTTACCAATAATAATCTCATCAAAGCTGTTCATTACACCGGTAGATACCTGGTTTTCCAGGATGGTGCCCAGTTTTTCCAGCAATACGGTCAGCAGATCCTGCTCATTTTTCTCGTGTGCTTTATCCAGCTTTTCGATGGCAGCTTTTTCACGAACTTTTGCATTCTTGTCTTTTTTCGCGCGCTGGAACAGTTTCTTACCGATCACCACCCCTTCTACTCCGTTCGGCGCTTTTAAAGAAGCATCTTTCGCATCACCGGCTTTATCGCCAAAGATGGCACGTAACAGCTTCTCTTCAGGAGTAGGATCACTTTCCCCTTTCGGAGTGATCTTACCAATTAAGATATCGCCTTCTTTTACCTGCGCCCCGATGCGGATAATACCATTCTCATCCAGGTCTTTGGTAGCTTCTTCAGAAACGTTAGGAATATCAGAAGTTAATTCTTCTTCTCCCAATTTAGTATCGCGTACTTCCAGTTCATATTCAGAAATATGGATAGAAGTGAACATATCTTCTTTTACCACGCGCTCGCTGATCACGATCGCATCTTCGAAGTTGTAACCTTTCCAGGGCATAAAGGCCACTTTCAGGTTCTTACCCAGTGCCAGCTCCCCGTTGCGGGTAGCATAACCATTGGTAAGGAAATCACCTTCTTTTACCTTTTGTCCTTTTTTAACGGAAGGATTCAGGTTAATACAGGTTTCGTGGTTGGTTTTGATGAACTTGGTTAATTTATAAACCTTCAGGTCCTCTTCAAAGCTCACCAGTTTCTCATTCACGTTACGGTCATAACGCACATGAATTTCGTTAGCATCTACAAACTCAACTACACCGTTTCCTTCTGCGTGGATCTGGATCCTTGAATCGCGGGCTGCTTTTCCTTCCAGACCAGTACCTACGATGGGCTCATCCGGACGCAACAGCGGAACCGCCTGGCGTTGCATATTCGATCCCATCAACGCTCGGTTGGCATCATCATGCTCCAGGAACGGGATCAGTGAGGCGCTCAATCCCACGATCTGGTTCGGGGCAACGTCCATATATTCTACTTCGTGCTTGTCAAGGATCGGGAAATCACCGGTTTCTCTTGCTTCCACACGCTCTTCAACAAAGTTGCCATCAGCATCCAGCTTGGTGTTTGCCTGCGCAATTTTTGCTGAATCTTCCTCTTCTGCGCTTAGCAATTCCAGCTCTTTCATATTCACTTTACCGTCAATTACTTTGCGGTAAGGCGTTTCAATAAAGCCCATTTCATTGATCTTGGCATGCACACAAAGTGTGGAGATCAGACCAATGTTCGGACCTTCCGGCGTTTCAATAGTACAAAGGCGTCCGTAGTGGCTGTAGTGCACGTCACGCACCTCGAAACCGGCACGCTCACGACTCAGACCGCCTGGCCCGAGCGCTGAAATACGACGCTTGTGCGTGATCTCAGAAAGCGGGTTAGTCTGGTCGAGGAACTGTGATAATTGGGACGTTCCGAAGAACGAGTTGATCACGGAAGACAGGGTACGCGCGTTGATCAGGTCAACCGGCGTGAACACCTCGTTATCCCTTACGTTCATCCGCTCGCGGATGGTGCGCGCCATACGGGCTAAACCAACGCCAAACTGTGCATATAATTGCTCACCCACAGTACGTACCCGGCGGTTGCTCAGGTGATCGATATCATCGATCTCTGCCTTACCGTTGGTTAAGCGTACCAGGTATTTGATGATCTCAATAATATCTTCTTTGGTCAGCGTTTTCTGGGTAACCGGTGCATCAATGTTCAGCTTGCGGTTGATCTTATAACGACCCACTTCTCCCAGGTCATAACGTTTGTCGCTGAAGAATAATTTATCAATGATACCACGGGCTGTTTCGTTATCCGGTGCATCGGCGCCTCTTAACTGGCGGTAGATGAACTGAACCGCTTCCAGCTCGCTGTTTGAAGTATCTTTATTTAAGGTGTTATAGATGATCGCATAATCTCCGCCCACATCTTCGCGCTGTACAAAAACGCTCTTCACGTCCATGTCCGCAATGATGTCGATGGCTTCCTCGTCCAGCACCACATCCCGCTCCATCACAATCTCATTCCGCTCGATGGATACTACCTCACCGGTATCCTCATCCACAAAATCTTCTACCCAGGTGCGCAGTACGCGGGCAGCCAGGCGTTTGCCCAGTTGCTTTTCAAGCGATTTGCGATCGCCGGGAACCTCATCGGCCATGCCGAACAATTCCAGGATATCCTTATCGGTTTCATACCCGATAGAACGCAACAGGGTTGTTACGGGGAATTTTTTCTTGCGATCGATATAAGCGTACATCACGTTGTTGATGTCCGTAGCAAATTCCATCCAGGATCCTTTGAAGGGGATCACACGGGCAGAATAAATTTTGGTACCGTTCGGGTGTACAGACTGACCGAAGAACACACCCGGAGAACGATGCAACTGGGAAACCACTACGCGCTCCGCACCATTGATCACAAAAGTACCGCGGGGGGTCATATAGGGAATATTGCCCAGGAACACGTCCTGAACAATGGTCTGGAAATCTACGTGCTCTTCATCGTTACAGCTTAATTTCAGTTTTGCCTTTAAAGGAACGGCATAGGTAAGACCCCTTTCCATACATTCATCGATGGAATAACGGGGCGGATCAATAAAATAATCCAGAAATTCCAGCACAAAAATATTGCGGGTATCGGTGATAGGAAAATTATCCTTAAACACCCGGAAAAGGCCCTCAATATTACGTTTGTCTGGCGTGGTCTCTAATTGGAAAAACTCCTTAAAGGATTGGATCTGAACTTCCAGAAGATCAGGTGTTTCAGCTAAATGCTTGATCTTCCCAAAGTTTACTCTTGAATTCACTTTTGTAGATGACATATATATAAACCCGGTTTTTTTAATGATCGATTAGGGACAAAACAAAATCAGGATCACTTTTACTGCTAAAAGAAATCCATTGAAATTCAATTACTTGAACAGGTTTTGTTTAATCAAATTTTTATTGGCCAAAATAAAAGGAAGGCAAAGTTACGAAAAACTTTGGAAAGAAGGAAACTTCTCACAATAATATTGCCAGAGTTATTCACAAACAATTTTTAAGATTATAAACTATTGATTGTAAATATCTTAAAAATACAAACTTTATAACAAAATCTGGTTATCAACAAGTTGGCCGGTACAGCTAAATTTCAGTGTCGCGGCGCTTCAGTGCGCTATTTTTTTGAACTGGAAATGCAGCGAATGATAAACCCCGTCCGTACCGGCACGGGCGGGCATTAAGAACTAAGATGCTCATTAAACCGTTTCCTTAACGAGCTTAATATCTTAATGGTTTAAAAAAATTTCGTTGTGTGGCCTTCAGTCTGTCTCATAATAAAGTATTACCTTCCTTTACAGATAACCCTCTTTTGTTAACCACCCTAAACCTCGCACCATGAAAAAGACACTGATCAAAGAGTACCTCCAATTTACAAAAAAGGAGCAGTTGGGCCTATTGGCATTGCTGACGATCATCCTTGTTTTCACGATCCTCCCCTTTATCAATCCCAGGTCAAAAACGATCGAAAAAGATCCGTTAGTTGAAAATGCTGTTGCAGAACTAAAGAATAAAACATCAAAGAACAATGATAACACAGGTAATTCTTACACCCGGGATGACCGTTACAATCGCTCTTTTTCCATTGCCGCGTCCAAAGGAAGGCTGTTTAATTTTGACCCGAATACCATTGACGAAGCTGGCTGGAAAGAATTGGGGTTAAGAGAACGCACCATTCGTACCATACTAAATTATCGCAGTAAAGGCGGGCGCTTTCGTAAACCCGATGATCTTCAGAAAATTTATGGGCTGCATACCGATGAATTTGAGCGGCTGAGGCCTTACATAGTTATCCGTGGTCAGCAGTTCAGTAGTCAGTCGCGACCGTTCCAAAAGCCGGATGCGCCCTCCTATCTGCCGCGTAAGGCTATCACTCCGATTGACATCAATACCGCTGATACCTCCGCCTATATTGCGTTGCCGGGCATCGGTAGCAAACTGGCCGCAAGGATTGTTAATTTCCGGAACAAACTGGGCGGCTTTTACAGCATTGAACAGGTGGGCGAAACCTATGGGGTGCCTCCTGAAACTTTTGAAAGTATAAAACCCTATTTGCAGACCGGTGCCGGGGATATAAAAAAACTGGATATCAATGCGGCTACTTATGCGGAACTAAACGCCCATCCCTACATCAGCGGTAAGCTGGCGTATCTGATCGTTAAACAGCGCAAAACAACGCCCCTTGCATCTGCCGAAGCATTGAAAGAGCTGGTTGCCCAAACCAATGATTCGTTCGAAAAAGTGGCTCCGTATATCAGCTTTTAATTCTATGTCGTTTACTCAAGCTTTCTCACTTAAAGGACGAAGTGTTTACAATTGTGATTGATTACCTGCAGAGAAGATAAAGTGAATGGTAAGTAGTGAATGGTGAATGGATTGTTCACGTTTAAAAAGACTGGGATTTTTTCGATTTAACCCCCATTCAATTTAAAATCTGTGCAGATCTGTGCTTTCTGTGAGAAAAAATCAGGATCAGCAAAATCAGCGGGCTAATAATCCACAAAAAGACCACATCGTTTTTTACTGATTTCCTTTTATAAACAGAATCCTGTATTTTGCGCGCCCCCTTTTTAAGGGTTGCTTATAATGACGAAAGAGAATATTGGCACACTGATACAACTCTCCCCTGCCCTGCAAATGCTCCGGCTGCGGAATGCAGGCTGGGTATTGCCTTTTTTATTTGAAGCCTTTAAAGAAAGCCGGAAAATGGTGCTCCGCGAAGACGAATTGATCACAAAACTTTCGGAAACGCTGAGTCTGATTGCAGACGGCACGGAGGACCTGGAAGAAGCCCGCATCGAATTTGGAGAAGATGAGGAAAGCCGCAGCCGCAAATACCTGGTTAACTGGGTACAAAAACGGATCCTTCAGGACTTCCCCGATACGGAAGGACATACCAACTACCAACTGAGCGCTTACACCGAAAAAGTATTTCAATGGATGCAAAACCTCCAGGCCGGTCAGCACCATGTAGGTACGGAAAGCCGGTTTAAAATGCTGTTTAGTTCGCTGCGCGATATGGTGGAAAATACCGAAGATGATCGTGAAAAGAAATTACAGCAGCTTAAAGACCGCAAAGCCGAACTGGATAAAGAAATTAAAGCGCTGGAAATGGGCGTGGCGCCACAGCGCTACAACAATGCCCAGGTACAGGAACGGCTCGACTTATTTATCAAACTCTGTTATGAGCTGATCGGTGATTTTCGGGAGGTGGAAGACAATTTTAAACAGATCCACCGCAATATTGTAGAACAGCACACAAAGGCGGAACAAAACAAAGGCGCCATCCTGGGCTTTGCCTTTGAATCCTATGATGCCCTGCGGGGCAGCAACCAGGGGAAAAGTTTTTATGCGTTCTGGGATTTCCTCATCTCACGCAGCGGGCAGGAAAACTGGCGCCAGCTTACCGAGCAATTATTACAACTTTTACAAGACCGCGAACTGGAAGCCGACACTGATTTCCTGCGCAATATCAAATCCTTTTTGCTGGAACAGGGAAAAGCCGTGTACGAAGCCAATGATAAGATGGCGGAAAAGCTCAGTCGCATTATCAGTGAAAAAGAAATCGCCCGGCATCGCAGGCTGCGGCAACAGATCAGCAATATCAAAGAATTGATCTTTGACCTCATGGAGGACGAAACAGTTACCGCCGGCATCCCGGTAACGGACCCCGTTGAGATAAAAATTGCAATGGACCGCAAGCTGGTGCTGGAGCAAAAGACAATCGCGGGCACGCTGAAACAACCAATTGCAGGCATTGAAAAAATTGAGGATGTGGACCGCTTCAACCGGCTACTCAACACCAGCTTTATTGACAAAAAGATACTGTGGAGGAAAGTAGAAGAAGTATTGCAAAAAAAACAAACCGCTACGCTGAAGGAAATTATCGAGACCACCTCTCTGGACAATGGCCTGGCAGAGGTGATCAGCTATTACAGCTTCCTTCGCGAAAAAGCGAAACACGTGCAGGTGCTGGCTGATACCACAGAACTGATTCCTATTGACAAAGCAGCCACCAAATTCGTGGAAGTGCCTTACTTGTTATTCAGTAAATAAAGAAAAAATGTCAGAAAAAATATATGCTTTCACCCCGGTGTTTGTGAAGCTTTTAAAAGGTCCTGTGGAGTATCTTGAAAAAAGCAACTGGGAAAAGCTGTTACAATATAAAACAGAATTAACCGCCTTTTTGCAGCAATTAGGGTTAGCACTGGTACTGGATGAGCAGGACGGTTATGCCTATATTAAACACAATACTGCGGAAGAAGATACCACCAGTGTAAGTTGGGTGCAGCGCCGGTCTTTAACCTACGATGAAAGTGTGCTCCTGGTATTGCTGCGCGATATGATGGCAGAATTTGAAGTGGGTGAAGCCACACACCGCGAGCTGGTAAAAAAGCGCCGGGAAATAAAAGAATATGCCGAACTGTTCTTTCGTGAAAATGCCAGCCGGGTAAAAATGCTGAAAGATATCGACCGGCTGATCGACCGTGCCGAAGAAAACGGGTTCCTGGAACAGGCCGAAAATCATGACGTGGCCGATGAACAAAAATTCCGCATCCGGAAAATCATCAAGGCAAGAGTGGACAGTGAAATTTTAGAGGATTTTAAAAACCAACTAACAGCACATGCAGCTAAGCGTATTCAGCACGGATAATGAAAAAAGCGGATTCCGGTTACAATACATGGAAGTATTTAACTGGGGAACTTTCGACGATAAAATTCATACCATTCACCCTGACGGGGAAACCAGTTTATTAACCGGCGCTAACGGAAGTGGCAAAACCACTTTTGTGGATGCGCTGCTGACCCTCATCGTTCCCGAAAAAAGATACCGCTTTTACAACCAAAGCAGTGGCAGCGAAAAAAAAGGCGACCGCACAGAAGAGACCTATGTCCTGGGCGGATACGGTACCATCAATAGTGAAACCGGTGTAACCCGGAGCCTGTACCTGCGCGAAAAGAAAGAAGAAGCTTATAGCATCCTCCTCGTGAACTTCACGAACGAAGACCTGCAGGAAGTAACCCTTTTCCAGGTAAGGTATTTCAACAATGGTGAGTTAAAACGCCAATTTGGTGTGGCGCGTAAGAGCCTGCACATCGAATCCGATTTTAAACCCTTTGATCTGGGCAATGCCTGGAAAAAGCGCATTGACAAACAGTACAACCAGGGCAGTCGTAAACAAGTAGACTGGTTTGATTCAGCCAGCAAATATGCACAGCGCCTGGTAGAAGTACTGGGCATGCAAAGCTTACAGGCCTTAACACTATTTAACCAAACCGTGGGCATTAAAGTGCTCGGCAATCTGGATGATTTTATCCGCACCCATATGCTGGAGCCCCGGGATATGGAAACAAAATTCCAGGAACTGAAAAAACACCTGGGAACCCTGCTGGATGCGCAACGGAATATTGAAAAGGCAGAAGAACAGATCCGGTTGCTGCAACCGATCCAGGAACATTATGCCGCATTTGAAAATCTTAAAACCGAACAGGAACAACTCCGCCAATCCATTCATACAGCAACCATTTGGAAAAGTTTTACACAGGCCGCACTGCTGCAAAACGCGCTGGAGCAGGATAACGCAGCTATTAAAGAAACAGAAAAACAGGTGGCATTCGTAAAACTGGAAATTGACCGGTTACATGAATCCGAACGTGTAACCCGCAATCAGATCGATCAAAACAAAGCCGGCCAACGCCTTAAACAATTAGAGCAGGAGCTGCAAAACTTGCACGCGCGTAAAAAAACGACCGAAAGCAATTTGGTGCTTTTTACAAACTGGTGCGCCACTTTACATTTTGAAGAAAAAACAGCACCGGATGAAGAGGCTTACAAACGCATTTTAAAAGAAATAAGTCGCGCCGGAATGCGGCTAAGCCGGGAACAGCGGCTCAACGAAGATGATGAATTTGATGCAAAGACACAGCTACAAAAATCGAACGAAGAAAAAACAAAAATTGAAACAGAGCTAAATATATTATTGCACAGCAAAAGCAATATTCCCGCGCACCTCATTCGGTTACGTCAGGACCTCTGCCAGGCGCTAAAGCTGGACGCAGACGATTTGCCCTTTGCAGGCGAATTAGTGCAGGTTAAAGCCGGAGAACAAATGTGGCAGCCGGCATTGGAAAAGCTGCTGCATTCATTTTCCCTGCGCCTGTTGGTGCCGGATAAATACTACAAAAAAGTTACCCGCTATATTAACCAAACCTCTTTGGGTACGCGGCTTGTTTACTACCATGTAAAAGAGAGCATGGCTGTTTTGGCCGAAGACCAAACTGTTTTTTATAAATTAGATTTCCACCCGGATCATCCATTGTCAAACTGGTTGCAGCAGCAGATCATTCAGCAGTTTGCACACGTTTGCCTGGAAGATGAAAAAACAATTGAACGCTATCAAAAAGCAATTACCCTAAATGGGTTGATCAAAAACAGGGACCGCCATGAAAAAGATGACCGGCCCGGCGGCAGCGATGCGAGCCGCTACGTAATGGGCTGGAATAACGAGCACAAAAAAGAAGCGCTAATTACACGTAGACATGCGCTGACAACCATTATAAACCAATCTGCTGAAATCATTGAGCGCGCCCAAAAAAAAGCAGATCGTTTACAAAAACAATTCAACGCGTTAAGCCGCCTGCAGGAACATGAAGGCTTTGAAACCATTGATGTGGAGCAGCTTCAACGGCAAATACACCAAACCGAAAGCCAGGTTAAACAATTGAGTGAAAGTAACGACCAGCTAAAAGAACTTACACGGCAGTTGGAACAGTTGCTGCAGGAAAAAACTGCAATGGATGTTAAACGGGAAAAGCTAACCATTGAAAAAACCACGCTGCAAAATCAGGTAGATGCCATGTTGCAGCGCCAGGCGGCGCTTGAGCCTCTTTTAGAACTTATTACACCTAATGATAAAGACCAGTTACTTCAGTTTCAGCAACAGCATCATGCAACATTGAGCGCTGTAACCCTGCATAACATTGAAGGTGTTTATTTCAATTTTAAAGAACAACTGGAGGCAGCAGCGACTGCCGCCCAAACACGGCTTTTCAAAGAAGAAAATAAGCTAAACAAAGCCATCACCCAGATCAGGAACCCCGCCCCCGCTATATTACAACGGTTTCCGGGCTGGAATGGGGATGTGCAGCATTTACCGGAAGACGCGGCGTATGCCGGTGAGTTTTTGGAATGGTTAAAAAAATTAGAAATAGAAAATCTTCCCAAATACCGGAAAGATTTTGAAAACTTCATCAATGATACCATTACCTACAAAATTGGCGGATTAAATGAAGAAATGGAAAAATGGGAACGGGAGATCAATAACAGCGTTGATAAGCTGAACCAGTCGCTGGGCCACATCAATTTCAACCGGCTGCCCGACACTTATATTCAGTTGGGCAAACGAAAAGTACAGGACAGCAATGTACATGCTTTTCGCAATGCGTTGTTAGAAGCTTTACCCCAGGCGGCCAACTGGCAGCAAAGCAGCTTTGAAGAAAAGGCCATTCATTTTCGCGAAAAAGTGCAGCCCCTGATCGACAACCTGGACGAAAGCGAAACCTATCGCGCCCGCGTAATGGATGTGCGTAATTGGTTCGAGTTCTGGGCCGATGAAAAATACCGCAATACCAATGAGCTCAAAAAGACCTACCGGCAGATGGGACAGCTTTCCGGGGGAGAAAAGGCGCAACTTACCTACACTATCTTGTGCAGCGCTATTGCTTACCAGTTTGGCATCACCCGGGAGGGGAAGAACAGCCGCAGCCTGCGTTTCATTGCTGTGGATGAAAGCTTCAGCAACCAGGACGAGGATAAAGCTACTTACCTGATGGAGCTTTGCAAACAGTTACATTTGCAGTTGCTGGTAGTAACACCTAGCGATAAAATACAAATTGTACAGGATTACATCGCCCATGTGCACCTGGCACAGCGGGTAAACAACCGGCATAGTATCATGTACAATATGACCATTAAAGAATTGCAGCAACAAATGAAAAAAGAATGATACCCGCATTTGCAAAACAGTTGAACGGCCACTACCGTTCTTATTTAAAGAACCTCGTTGCGGTAGCTCCATTTTCCCCGATTGTATTAAGAGGGGAAAAAATGAAACCCCAAACAACTGTTGAGCTGCACCAGGCGATCAGCGCCTTTCAGCAATTTGAGAAAAAGCCAGGCGTCCCGGGCTGGGAAATAGAATGGGAATCCTGGTTCAGCAGGAAACTGGGCGCCCAGCAATGGCCATCCCGCATATTGATCAATAGCGAAGAAGATTATCTGTTCCTTCTGAAGAAAGAAACCGAAGTTGCTGCTTTTAAAACCCAATTACAACGGCTGCTGCATTGGCAACCCGCCATTCAACAGCTATTGCTCTCGCATCCCGAAATGGTGTTACAGTTTTCTCTGGTATGGGAACAATTGATGGCAACAACAGATTATTTGTTAAACCATGAGGTGCGCGGACTGTACCTCCGCAGCATTGCAGTTCCGGCCCACACGAAATTTATCGGAGAAAATAAGAGCACGATCATCCGGCTGCTCAACTGTATCGCTCCCGATCGTTTTCCGGCCGGTGATGCTATCGAAGCAACGCTGCAATTAAAAACAAAGCCTGCTCTGTACCTGATGCGCTGGCTCGACCCTGATCTGGCAAGCCAATACACACCCAATATGGAATTTTTCGCCATTCCCATTGATGTTCTTTCAAAAAACAATTGGAATGTAGCGGAAATATGGCTGGTGGAGAATGAAACCAATCTTTACCTGCTGCCCCGTCGCAAAGAGGCGCTTGCCGTTTTCAGCCGGGGATACGCGATGGAAGGGTTAAAAGAAATTCCGCTTTTTCGCCAAACGAGATTATTTTATTGGGGCGATCTGGATGAGGATGGCTTTATAATGCTGAATCGTATGCGCTGGCACTATCCCAAACTGAAAAGTGTATTCATGGGCGAGAGCACCCTGATCAATCATGCCGCTGAATTTGACCGGCAGCCGGCAAATTACAAGACCGCTGCTAATAGCCTGGACCTTTTAACACCTACAGAAAAAGCGGCCTTTAATATTCTTAAGCACCACAATGGCCGCCTGGAACAGGAAAGAATCCGGCAGGATTATATTTGGAAGAAATTGAGCAGATCTGAACTTGGATGATAATATTCCTGTGTCAATGTTATAAAACCGAAGAAGAGAAGATTATATCGCACTCCATACAACGGGTAGCCACTACGTGGCACGTTCAACCACCGCGTTCACTTTCTAAAAATGGGTAATGCCCACGGCATTCACGGGCGAAATTGCCAATCTCCCCCCGGTGAGCAATGTCTTTAAATCAGGGCGTTGTCCGCTCCATTTGGAGCAACGTGTTTATAGCACTGTTAAAAATGAGGGTTTGGCTCCATAGGAGCCCCGTATCTACGCGGCGTCCTAACGGAGCCGGTTTCTCAGGTCGCACCATTCTACAAACACATGGCTCCTTTGGAGCCAAATCGCTGCCGCATTGAGGCAATACCAACTAAACTCAAAAGAAGATGCCAGTGTTCTTTTAATGCCTAATTAGTATAAAATCTAAAAGGTCAGCCCCCTTTTCCAATCTTGTTCCAGAGGAACGAACCCTTTGTAGCCGCATAGCGGCGCATTTGATCCGGTGTGCCGTAGGTACACCCCTTTATGCAGGCATAAGAATAATTTTGCCGGCACTTCACAAAAAGATTTCCACAATAAAAAAAGCAATCCTTTCGGATTGCCTTTTTATTTTCTTATTAAAGTAAGAATTAAGCTACCTCAACTTCAGCGCCTGCTTCTTTCAGTTTAGCAGCGATGTCTTCAGCTTCAGCTTTAGATACACCTTCTTTAACTGGTTTCGGAGCACCGTCAACTAATTCTTTAGCTTCTTTCAGACCTAAGCCAGTTAAGTCTTTAACGATCTTAACAACGTTCAGTTTAGAAGCACCTGCACTTTTCAGGATTACATCAAATGCAGTTTTTTCTTCAGCTGCGGCTGCACCACCGTCGCCACCACCAGCTACTACTACTGCTGCTGCAGCAGGCTCAATACCATATTCAGATTTTAAGAAATCTGCTAATTCCTGTACTTCTTTTACAGTTAAACCTACCAGGTTTTCTGCTAATGCTTTAATATCTGCCATTTTGTTTGAATTTTTACCGTCTTCATTTCCTCCTGATCATTATCGGGATCGGATCCGACGGCGGTTTTAAAAAAATTGTTTTAAAATATATGTTTGTTACAATATATACCAATTACTCTGCTGCGGGTGTTGCATCAGCGGCAGGAGCATCTGCTGCAGGTGCTGCTGCTTCGGGAGCTGCAGGCGCTGCTTCAGCAACGGCGTCTGCGGCTTCGGGCCGGTTTTGCAACGCACCGATAACGCGCTGAATGGGTGACAACAACAGTCCGATAACATCGCCAATCAATTCGTTCTTGGTCTTGATCTTAACCAGACTTGCCAATTGATTATCGCCAACGTATACATCACCGTTAATGAACGCCAGCTTTAATTCGGGCTTTTCTGCTTTTGCTTCGCTTCTGAAAGAGCTCAGGATCACAGCGGGTTCTTTGGGGTTCTCAGAGAACATCAAAGCGGTTACCTTGTGCAGGGAATCATAAACGCCTGAATATTTTTCAGCGTCCAAAGATTCCAGCGCTTTTTTGATCAATGTATTTTTCGCAACTTTCATTTCAACATTCTTGTTGAAACAAGCGCGACGCAGCTTACCTACCTGATCTACACTTAAAGATTCAGTATCGGTAATGTAAAAATTTTCATATTGAGAGAATTTGCTCTTCAGCAATTCGATCACTTCTGTTTTTTGTTCTTTAGTCATTTTATTTAAAGTTTGACTGTTCTAAAATGTGGATTCCGGCAACTTATTGCACAAAAGATTTTGTGTCCAAAGGAATACCAGGGCTCATAGTGCTGGCCAGGCTGATTCCTTTTAAATAAGTTCCTTTCGCCGTGGTCGGTTTCGCCTTGATCAGCGCGTTCAGCAGCTCCTGGCCGTTTTCAGCGATCTTATCAGCGCTGAAGCTTACGCGACCAATAGAAGCGTGCACGATACCCGCTTTATCAACCTTAAAGGCAATTTTACCACCTTTTACTTCGTTAACTGCAGCAGCCACGTCATTGGTAACAGTACCTGTTTTAGGGTTCGGCATCAGGTTACGGGGACCTAAGATTTTACCCAGTTTACCAATTTTAGGCATCACAGCGGGTGTAGCAATAACTACATCCACATCTGTCCAGCCACCTTCAATTTTTTGAACAAACTCATCCAAGCCAACAAAATCAGCGCCTGCACCAATTGCATCCGCTTCTTTATCGGGTGTACAAAGTACCAGTACTTTTTTTACTTTACCGGTTCCGTGCGGCAACGTTACGGTGCCACGGATCGCCTGATCAGCTTTTTTAGGGTCAACGCCCAAACGAACGTGCAGATCAACAGAAGCGTCGAACTTTGCAACATTTATATCTTTTACCAATGCAGAAGCTTCTTTCAGCGAATAGGTCTTGTTCGCGTCCAGCTTTGCATTTGCAACTTTTCTTTTTTTACTAATGAATGCCATTTTAAATTCTTTTTAGTTCTTTGCCTTCCCCTTCAGGGGAATCAAAAGGGGTGAGTTAATTTTCCCATGGGGCTTTACCTTCAACATTCAGTCCCATGCTGCGTGCAGTACCAGCTACCATTTTCATAGCAGACTCAACGGTAAAGCAGTTCAGGTCAGGCATTTTGTCTTTTGCAATAGCCTCAACCTGTTCCCAGCTTACCTTGCCCACTTTAGCACGATTGCTTTCTTTAGAACCTTTTTGAATTTTAGCGGCTTCCATCAGTTGAATGGATGCGGGAGGAGTTTTGATTACAAATTCAAAACTTTTGTCGCTATAAACTGTGATTAACACGGGAAGTACTTTTCCCATTTTGTCCTGGGTACGGGCGTTAAACTGTTTGCAGAATTCCATGATGTTTACACCTTTGGAACCTAACGCCGGCCCAACCGGAGGTGCGGGGTTGGCCTGGCCACCCTTTACCTGTAGCTTTACAAAGCCAGAGATTTCTTTTGCCATTTTATTCGATTTATTGGTTCAAACGTGACGCATCGGGCGCCACTCCCAAATTCCTCCATCCCGCCAAGGGCGAGACTATAAAAGAACTAATTGGGGTTGCAAAGGTAGGTGAAAGAATGGAAAACTTAGAATTTAGAATTCAAAATTTACAATGATGTTGTAAATAATTAATAATGAATGTATTAGGAAAGTCCCGTAAGGGCGAAAAATTTTTCGCCCTTACGTATTCCTTATTTTATATTCCCGTCCTGCAAATGCACCAATTTTCTATAAATCCCCGATTCGATCTGTAGCAATTGGTCATGCGTGCCTCTTTCGGCAATTTCGCCTTTATTCAAAACGATTATTTCATCAGCATGCCTTACCGTGCTCAGTCGGTGGGCAATCACCAGGGAGGTCCGGTTTTGCATCATATTATTGATAGCATCCTGCACTAATCGCTCGCTTTCGGTATCCAGGGAAGAGGTTGCTTCATCCAGAATAAGGATCGGCGGGTTTTTTAAAACCGCCCGGGCAATAGTTAGCCGCTGTTTTTCGCCGCCGCTCAATTTAGCGCCGCGGTCGCCAATATTGGTATCCAGTTGTTGCGGTTTATTTTCAATAAAACGCCAGGCATTGGCTATTTTGGCGGCATTTTCAATTTCATACAACGGGGCATCCGGATCAGCCAGCGTAATATTATTGCCAATGGTATCGTTAAACAGGATCGGCTCCTGGCTTACGATACCTATCTGTTTTCTTATCGATTCTATACTGTAGTCTCTAATATTAACACCATCAAAGAGGATCTCCCCGGAAGTTACCTCATGAAAACGCGGCACCAGGTCGGCCAGAGTGCTTTTTCCCGCCCCGCTGCTGCCCACCAGCGCTATGGTTTTCCCCTTGGGGATAAACAGGTTGATGTTTTTAAGGATGGGCGTCTCATTATAGGCAAATGATACATTCCTGAATTCAATACCTTCATTGAAGATTGCCAGTTTTTGAGTACCGCGGTCTTCAATTTTTTCCGGAACAGACAGCAGCGCCTCGATCCGTTCAATAGCAGCAGCGCCCTCCTGCACTTTGAAGAAAGAGGCCGCTAACGATTTAGCCGGGTTGATCATCATGGCGAATATGGCGATAAACGAAATAAGATCGCCAGGACCTAAGGTATTTCCGTTGAGAATAAGATTCGCCCCAAAATAAATGATCACACATAATACGATCACCCCCAGCAATTCTGTTAAGGGCGAAGCCAGGTCCCTGCGGGCTGCCATCTTTTTGTTGATGCCCAGCAGGGTATTGTTCAGATTGACAAACCGGTTGTTTAAAATTTTTTCAGCAGTAAATGCCTTAATAATGCGAATACCGGTTAAGGTTTCATCTAATATAGATAATGTATCGCCCACCCGGAGTGATGCAGCATTGCTTTGCTTTTTAAGGGTTCTGCTGATGCGCCCGATAATAAAGGCTGTCGCTGGCAACAGGATCAGCAAAAACGCTGAAAGGCCGGGGCTGATGGCGATCATTGCCACCAGGTAGCAGATCACCATCACGGGATCTTTTATCAACCCTTCAAGGGTATTGACCACAGAACTTTCGACAAGACCCGCATCATTGGTCATCCGGCTCATGATATCCCCTTTTTTCTGATCGGAAAAATAGCCCACCGGCAAACTGAGCACTTTGGCGTACAGATCATTTTTTAAATGAATAATGATGGAACTCCTCACCGGCACTGAAATAAGCGAGGAAACATACAACAACAGGTTCTTTAGAAAAATAGAAAAGATCACCAGCGCACAACAAAGGAATACGGCGTGCATTTGATGCCCTTCATTGACTTGTTCTGCTAATATTGCACCGATATAGCGCCCTCCCGGAATTTTGTTTAATATACTTTGACCGCCAATACCCTCTACTTTAAAAATAAGCGACATTAGCGGCGCCAGCATCCCCAAAGAAACCACCGAAAGTAAAGAAGCGATGATCGTAATGGAAATATACAGGATGATCTTTCCTTTATAATAGCCGATATACTTAAAGAGCCGTCTGAATTTTTTTAGTTTCATTAATATAATTAAAAGCGAACAAAGGTACTTTTAAAAAATGGGGCGTCGATGTAATTCTGACTATATTACTTAATGGCACCCAAACAGTCCTTGATCACATTAAGATAAGCATATCCATTCACCGCATCCGGTTCTACATAGTTTCCTTCTGCCCATTCATTCCATGATTTAATAACCAGGAACTGTTCACTACTTTGTTTTTCTTTTAAGAAGTCAATCGCCTTCAATAACTGTAATCGAAAGAGTTCAGGTGTCGTGTTTGTAATAACCACTCCATTTTTACCACTTCGGGGAGTATTATCCCAATTGGGTAGCACCATTGGAAAAACAGTTCCTTTATTATTTTCAAACAATATTCTGTCAACTATCTCCCGCTGGTCAATGCGAACAACTTTTTGGTACTGTTTCCCAAAAAGGCTTGAAGACATTGTACGTAACACTTTATAGAAAAGCCTTTTTCTTTCTTTTCGGATAAGGTCGTATTTAACTTTGTTGTATGCAAAAGAAATTCTCCCATCAAAGCCTGTTGCTATACTATCCCAACCATCGGGATTAATATTTGAGGCAACAATATACAAACCTTTCAACCCTCTCTTCAACGCTTCATTGCGTAAGCTCGTAAGGTAGGCCTTCGGATCAGGCAATCCCACACCATCATAGATAATAAAAAGCGGACAATCATTTACCCTTATATAACGCGGATCTTCAAATAATTTTATCAGGTAATCAAAATGCTGTTGTATATCGCCTTCCGGATATTCCTGTTTAATCAAGACCTTGTCTGGGCTCCCGTGCCAAATGCCGCTCCAACTTTCATTTGCCCAGCATACACAGAAAGGGAAGTCTGGCTTTTTAGATTCTATTACTTCAGTCAAAGGTCGTTGCAGCAATTGGCGTCCATTACCAAACCAATAATGATAATAAATAAATCCATGCACCCCATACTCTCTGGCCATTTTTGCCTGAGCTTCTCTTACCTCCGGAATTCTTAAGTCATAATAACCCAAATCTGCCGGCACTACAGGTTGTTGATGCCCTTTGAACAAGGGTTTCGCTTTGCCAACATTGGTCCACTCCGTAAATCCCTTACCCCACCACTCATCATTTTCTGGAATAGGATGAAACTGCGGCAGGTAAAAAGCGAGACACTTAATATCTGTACTTACCTCATTCATAACCTTTTATATCAGTAAATTTCCGCGAAAGAATCTTTAAAAAATGTTGCCGGCTGTGATTTTTCTGAAAAAACCGAGCGCCGTCTTCCTTCATCTCATCATAATAGACACTGTCTGACAATAATTTATTTATCGCATTCCCAAACGCTGTTCCCGAATTTGCCACCACACAACCATTCCCCGTCTTATTCAGCAACCCATCCACACCCTTTGGTGTGCAAACCACAGGCAGTCCGTAAGACAAAGCTTCTATTACTTTTATTTTTACCCCCGTACCCGTTAACATAGGGCAGATAGCCACGCGTGCCTGTAAATAATAGGGGGTTAAATCATCCGCGTAGGGAATCTTTTCAATAGCCGGATGATCCTGAACATGTTTATGAATGCCCCCTATTACGCATATACGAAGTGATGGATCCAACCTGGGATATACTTCTTTAAAGAACCATTCGGCAGCCTTTATATTATGCCGGTTATCGCTTGCCACATATAAAAGGTCGTATTTTTTATCGGGTTGATCTTCCACCGTATGATCTGTAGTGGCATACGGAATATGCACTACTTCTTTTTCTGTAAATTGTCTGAACAGATATTGCTCCTCAACAGATATAGTCCATATTTCATCGAAAAAGTTCACCCTTTTCATTTCATCTGCAAAAGCATGACCTATATTGAAATGTTTCCAGACCGTTTCCTGGGCTGTCATAAAATCATGCGTATCGATAATTAATTTTGCATTACCCGTATAACGATTATCCCTGATAAAATTGGCCCAATGCACATAACTGATCACGATATAATCATAGGTGTTTTTCTTAAGGATTTTGTTAAACGTCTCTTGATTGTAAACAGTTACGAAATTCCCCAGGGAGCGCTTCGGCGAAAGATCACGTACCAGCCTTTGTGCCCGGTAGCGTAGCCAACTGTCCAGCTCCCCTGGCCCTTTTGGTTTCCGGCTTAAGCTAAAAACAGACCGCACCAGCCCTGTATTCTTTATTTGCCTTACTTCTTCTGTGCTCATCGGCGCGCCCCAGGTATCTGTACTATGCGCATAATCAACTGTAAGTCCGCAAGCCCGGAAGCCCTCCAGCAATGCCCAGGCTCTTGTAATAGCACCGGCATTATTTTTAGCGATATTAAACGGAATAAAATAAAGAAGTTTTTTACTATTCGTCGTATCCAAAACAATCTTTTAAAAAATGGTATAACTATTTCAGGCCTCCAGGTACCCGTTGGGCCGGTAACTATATTTATAATTTACGGTTTCCCGGTAAATGCTTTCATTCTGATCCAGGTTACCGCGGGAATTAAAGGTGTGGAAGATATGATAGGTAACGGCGGCCAGCTTTAACTTTTTCATCTTTACGCCAAGGTTCATCAGGCGCTCGCCCAACTCCGAATCTTCCCGGCCCCAGCCCTTGAAGCCGCTGTAGTAACCGTTTACCTTTACGTAATCTTTTTTCCAGAATGCCAGGTTACATCCCTTTACTTTATGCGAATGACAGGGGTTTACCTTAAAGCACCACGAAAAAATAGGAACGCGCAACGAATTGAACCGGTTCCGCAAGCCCCGCATAAAAGAATGCAAACTTTCGATGTTCCTTGTCTGAAGCAGCTCCAGGCTACGCCATTTGGAGATCAGCGCCCGGCTTCCCTGTACAAAAAAACCGCTCCGGGCGCCTTTGATATGATCGGCAATAAATTCCCGGTGCATTACGATATCGCCGTCAATCTCTATAATATAATCTGCCCTGATTTCCTTTATCGCTTTGTTCATGATCAGGCTTTTCCTAAAGCCCCTGTCATCATGCGATATGTGCTTTATCGCAATACCATACTTTTCCTGAAACGCTGTTATACACTGTGCCGTATACGGATCATCTCCGTCTTCTGCAATAATAATTTCGTCGGGCTTCCGGCTTTGATATAATACACTTTTTAATACCAGTTGTAATGCCTCGGGCCACTTGTAAGTAGCAATTAATAATGCTACGGTAAAGGGTGATTTTGTCGTCATTGTTTTCCAACGTGTTTTTGAATGGAGAAAGCGCGGTATTGAATAGTTTCAACTCCTTAACAATAACGCAAAGAATAGCTAAACGCAACAATTTTGACTACAAAAACCGAATGAAGTTGCGCTTTTTATCATTTTTTTTACAAAATCTTTGCAAAAAACTGGCTTTACCCGCAAACATTCCTCCCCGGAAGACTTACTACATTTATAAAAACTATCATTAAATTTGCCGTTTATTTTGATTTATGCAGCTACAGGAATTAGACAAGTTGGAATCCATCAGTCCGGAAGATTTTAAAAAGAAGTATTATCAGCAATGCAAACCGGTTGTAATAAAAGACCTTGCCCGGCAATGGCCGGCGTTTACCAAATGGAACTGGGACTATTTTATTAATATAGTGGGTGAAAAGGAAGTAGGCGTTTACAACAATGTAAAAAGCGACTCGTACACACCCATAAATACCGCGGATGCCTACATGAAATTTGGCGAATACCTGGAGCGGGTAAAAAAAGGGCCGGTGGACCTTCGCATCTTTTTGTTTAATATCTTTCAGCATGCTCCCCAGATCGTGGGCGACTTTTCCTGGCCGGATGCCTATATGACAGGGTTTGTTAAAAAATTCCCGATGTTATTTGTAGGGGGCGAAGGCGCCATCACCCATATGCACTTCGATATTGATATGAGCCATATCCTGCACACCCAGTTTATCGGCAAAAAAAGGGTATTACTCTTCCCTTTCGAAGAACAACATAAACTGTATAGAAAACCCTGGGAAGTATTAAGCTTAGCTAATTATGCGCATTACCACGAAAAATTCGATTACGACAATTTCCCCGCAGTTAAAAATGCACAGGGCTATGAAGTAATCCTGGAACACGGCGATACTTTATTTATGCCCGCAGGCTATTGGCATCATATGGAATATATTGATGCAGGTTTTGCCATGAGTTTAAGGGCCCTTCAAAGCAGCCTTTCCGGCAAGTTAAAAGGCGCCTGGAACCTCTTTGGCATGCGTAATATTGATACCCTTATGAAGAAAACGGCGCCAAAATGGTGGTACGACCGTAAAATAAAACAACTGCATGCGGCAGCGGAACAAACATTATAATAATTTGAAAATTTGAGAATGTGCAAATGTGGAAATGGCTTTTTACCCGGTAACAACCGGTTCCATTTTCAAATCTTCAAATTCCCAAATTATAGAATTACTTTTATAGGGATCATTTCATAATAAAAGTTTTTTGTCATGAAAATAGCCCTGGCTGCTCCCCCATTTCCCCAATCTATTGACGACGGTTTATTTTGGCTTGGTCAACTTGTAAAAGAAGCTGCTAGCCAGCAAGCTGAAATCGTTTGTTTCCCTGAATCATTTATTCCCGGCTATCCGGGTATGGGATATCCTGAAAAAGATCGTAGTGCAGACAAATTGCAAGACGCATTGGATAAGGCTTGTGTTATTGCTGCAAAAAATACCATTTGCATCATCCTGCCAATGGACTGGCCATGCCAATCCGGCTTTTTGAATGTGGCGTTCGTTATTTCGGCTGAGGGCATTGTATTGGGCTACCAGGCAAAAAATCAATTGGATCCTTCCGAAGATACTTTTTGGACACCCGGCACCCAAAGAACTATTTTTGAAGTAAAGGGTGTAAAGTTTGGCATTACAATCTGTCATGAAGGATTCCGCTATCCTGAATCGGTCCGTTGGGCTGCCCGCAACGGAGCTGCAATTGTTTTTCATCCCCATTTTAATGGCAGCAATACCCACGGTATTTCGCTTACCGAATGGGGTCATAAAAACAATCCTTATTATGAAAAAGCCGCTATATTAAGAGCGATGGAGAATACCATCTATTTTGCCAGTTGTAATTATGCCTCCTTGTATCCGGAATCTGCCAGCAGCCTCATTGACCCAACAGGCAATTGTACAATACATGCCGAATATGGTAACCCGGGGGTAATAACGGCAAACATTGATCCGGCTTTGGCAACCGGCCTTTTGGCAAAAAGGTTCAAACCTGAAAATTATTCTCTTTAATTTGAAAACAGCTTCCTGCTAAGAAACGGGTTGATTTTCACATTTACACATTCTCACATTTACTCATTTTCAAATCTTCAAATCTTCAAATTCTCAAATTGAGCAATTACCCCTTTTACATTTCTTATTGATTATTTTTCATTCCATATCCTCCAGCTCTCTTCCGCCTGCCCCACCAGCATATCATATCCATTTTTAACAAGGGCGCCTCTTTGCTGCCCTTCGTTTAAGAATGCGGTCAGCGGCGGGTTATAGACCAGGTCATACAGGTAATGCCTGGGAGTGAGCAAATCATAAGGGATAGCGGGCTTACCTTCTGTTTTGGGGAAACTGCCCAACGGCGTTGAGTTGATAATGAGTGTGTACGTATTCATTACTTCGGGTGTAAGGTCGTTGTACGTCAGCACTCCTTCTTTTGGCGACCGGGATACATATTTGTAAGTAATACCCAATTTATTTAATACATATTTTACGGCCCTGGCAGCGCCGCCGGTTCCCAGGATCAACGCATGCGTATGATGTGCTTGTAATTGTTGCAACAAGGTGGTTTCAAAGGCCGCTGCATCGGTATTATAGCCTTTTAACCGGCCCGCTGTTATTTTTATGCAGTTGCAGGCGCCTATAGCCGCAGCTTCACTATCCACTTCATCCAAAAAGCGAAGCACTTCCTGCTTATAGGGAATGGTAACATTAAACCCCTGCAGCTCCGGATAGGCGGATAAAATATCCGCCAGGTGTCCGATGGCAGGAATTTCAAACAGTTCGTATCGGCAATCAGCAATGCCTTCTCTTTCAAATTTATCTGTAAAGAATTTTTTTGAAAAAGACTGGCTTAAGGGAAATCCGATTAAACCATACAGTTGCATCAGAACGCTGTTTTATTGTCGAGGTATAACTCGAACGTATCTCCTCTCAGCCCGATGCGCATAGCTTCCAGGGCAATTACTTCGTTTGGCGGTATATTGCCCAAATTGGCATTACAGCCCACCAGTTCCAGAAAATACAGTTGTTGTGCTTTTTGCGGCGCCTCCCAAATAATCTTTTCAGAAGGGATCTGCGTTAAGATCTCCTGCACCAGCCCCTCGCGCACTTCCCCTGTTCCGCGGTAGATCCCCACATTCCCCGCCTCGCGCGCTTCCGCTATTACATAAGAAGAACCGGCTTCCAGCTCTGCTTTCATCAGCTCAATCCATTTATAGGGGGGAATAATATGCGTGGCGTCTTTACTGCCCACCTCGCTTAAAACCGTTCCATGTTGGGTCAGTTTTTCAATATAACCGCATTTCTCCGCGTGCGGAACCGTAATGGAACCATCGCTTACTTCCATATAGCTGATCCCGAAGTGCTTACAGATAGCGATATAGTCATCAACCTGGTTGCGCACCAAATAAGCCTCAAACAAGGTTCCTCCAAAATAAACCGGAATATCATAAGACCGGTACACTGCAATTTTTTCTTCCAGGTTGGGGGTCACTACGGCCGTACCAAATCCCAGTTTTACTATGTCAACATGAGGGTAAGAAACACTCATAAAGCTTTTGGCTTCATCAACACTTAACCCCTTATCCATTACCATTGTAATGCCATTGGTACGCGGGCGCACGAGCCGTTCCGGCATTTGTGTTAGATTAAACTTCATCTGGTATCACATTATAAATGGGCACAAAAGTAATTATTTTACACTAGTTTAGCTCACCGGGATGGAATATATGTATGGAAAACCCGGCAAACAGGCTCTGTTAATTGATAAATCCTACTTAATTTATTACCCATATTTGTGTATCTAGGACCTCATTTACTTATTTTTGGTTCCTGATTATTTTATAAACATTATATCATTCACTATATGAAGCGTTCGGTTCGCATCTTCTGGCGATGTTTTTTTATTTTGTTCGGCCTGGGAGTTTTAACAATCCTTCTGGCCAATTGGGGTGTATTTGGTAAAATGCCTTCGATTGAGGAACTGGAGAACCCTACCATTACACAGGCTTCGGAAGTATTTGCTGCGGATGGTACGCCTATGGGTAAATATTACCTGCCAAACGGCAACCGTACTTTAGTAAAATACCGCGACATCTCTCCCAATGTGATCAATGCCCTTATTGCCACAGAAGACAAGCGCTTTTATGACCATGCGGGCATCGATCTGAAAGGAACCCTTCGCGCTATATTTTTACTGGGACGGGAAGGCGGCGGCAGCACCATCACCCAACAGTTATCGCTGGCCCTGTTTGCCCAAAGAGCCAGCAACAGAGCCGTTCGTGTTATTCAGAAACTGAAAGAATGGATCATTTCCGTGAAACTGGAACGTAACTTTACAAAAGAAGAGATCATCGCTTTATACCTCAACGCCATTCCGTTTAGTGATAACGTATATGGGATCCGCAATGCCGCAAAGACCTGGTTTCAGAAAGAACCGGACCGTTTAAGTGTTGAAGAAGCGGCTTTGCTGGTAGGTATGATCAATGGGCCGGGCATTTATAATCCCCGAAGAAATCCCAAGCTGGCGCTGGACAGGAGAAACCTGGTAATTACCCGTATGGTGGAGAATGGCAACCTTTCTTCGGCCCAGGGGCAGCAACTCCAGGCAACCCCTATCCGCTTAAACTATAAAAAGATAGATGAAAATACAGGCTATGCCCCTTACTTCAGGGACGTGCTAAGGGATGAGCTGAAAACTATTTTAAAAGGCCTGAAAAAGCCGGACGGTTCTTCCTACAGCCTCTATGAGGACGGGTTGAAGATCTACACCACTATTAATCCGTTGATGCAACAATACGCCGAAGAAGCAGTATACATGCAGGCCCCCAACCTTCAACGGGCGCTGGTCCGACAGTCGTTTATCAAAGACGGGTCGGTCTGGAAGGGTCATGAAAATATTTTGGAGCGCGCGATGAAAGAAAGCGATCGCTGGAAAAATATGGCCGATGATGGTTTTAGCGATAAAGAGATCAAGGCTACTTTTTTCAAACCAGTACCCATGAAGGTATTTGCCTGGAACGCCAACAAAAGCAAAGACACCGTAATGACGCCTTATGATTCGATCAAATACCACAGAACAATGGTACAATCGGCCTTTATGGTGATGGACCCCGTTACGGGGGAAGTAAAGGCCTGGGTAGGGGGTATCGATTTCAAAACCTATAAATACGACCATGCGAACCTGAGAACCAAAAGGCAGGTAGGATCTACGATCAAGCCTTTTTTATATGCCGATGCGGTGGAAGAAAGAAACATGACCCCGGAAACAATGGTAGAAGATGTGCAGCAGGATTTTGGGAACGGACAGTTGGTTCCGGCAACCAGCAAATCATGCTCTGGGCGTACCATGACGATGGCCTCTGCCTTAGCCTGGTCAAAAAACTGTGCAACAGCCTATATTATGAAACAGGTGGGCACTGCCCAGTTTGTCAATTTCCTGCAGCGGATCAACATCCCCACTAAGGTCCCCAGTTTCCCTTCCATTGCGCTAGGCGCCTGCGAGCTCTCCCTCTTTGAAATGATGTGGGGCTATTCCATTTTTGGCGGGCGTGGCTTTTCCACAAAACCTTATTTTATCAGTCGCATTGAAGACCGGAACGGTAATGTTATTAAACGGTTTGATTATAGTGTAAACCGGAAGGAGGCGATTAGTGAAGCCACGGCCTATACCATGACCCGGATGATGCAGGGTGTGGTAGACAAAGGTACCGCTGCCGGGCTGCGGGCACGATTGGGCGCGGCTGAAATGGCCGGGAAAACCGGTACCACCAATGATAATGCCGATGCCTGGTTCATGGGTTTCACCCCGCAGTTATTAGGCGGTGTTTGGGTGGGTTGCGACGACCGCTTCATCCGTAATGACAGTAAAGGCGGGTTCGGAGGCGAAGCGGCACGGCCTATCTGGGAAGCCTTCTTTAGAAAAGTATATGCAGATAAATCATTGGGTATTAACCGGGATGAAAAATTTCCGGAACCGCCCACCATGGATAATGAAACCCTGAGCGCGGACCCGTCGATCTATGTAACTTCTGATAGTACGTCGCCCACCGCGGAAGGAGCAGATGCCGGCGTGGGTTCCGCGCAGGATTATATGCAAAATAACCAGGAATATATAGGGCCTGAATCCAAACCCATACAGGATGACAGCAAACCGCAAAGGGACTCTGTAAAGAAAGACGCTACCAAACCGGCAAAAGAAAAGCCCATCGGTGCACCGGACGAGCCCAGGAAAAAGAAGGGCCTGTTTAACCGGATCTTTGGCAAAAAAGAAAAGAATTAATCCAGGAAATAGTTTTTTTAAGCAACTGTATCAATAATATTTCTCTTTTGGGTCAGTGAAGACATTGACCGTGGCGTGGCAATGGTTTGTGTCTTCACAAATCTATTATGATCAGCCATTGATTCCGGTTTCATTATTATACCGGAAACACAGGAAAAAGGAGCATTTGACACCCTCCTTTAAAAGCAACATCCGGCCTCACACATTATTGAGAACTAATATTTCCTGCATCGTCTTTATATTTGCACATTATTTTACCAAAAATCAATCAGTATATGGCAGATATTTTTGAGCGGTTGATAAAAAATTATGGACCGATCGGGCAGCACCGTGAAAGAGCGCATGGATATTTCGCATTCCCAAAACTGGAGGGCGAAATAGGAAGCACTATGAAATTCAGAGGGAAAGATGTTATTGTATGGAGTTTGAATAATTACCTTGGTTTAGCTAATCATCCTGAAGTCAGAAAAGCGGATGCAGAAGGCGCCGCACAATATGGGCTGGCTTTGCCTATGGGAGCAAGAATGATGAGTGGCAACTCTAACCTCCACGAGCAACTGGAAACAGAACTGGCCGCCTTTGTACATAAAGACGACGCCATCCTCGTAAACTTTGGTTACCAGGGTATGGTAAGCCTTATTGATGTTTTGTGCAGCCGCCACGATGTAATTGTTTACGATGCGGAAAGCCACGCCTGTATCATTGACGGCCTGCGTTTGCACGCCGGGCACCGTTTCGTATTTAAGCATAATAATATTGAGGATTTCGAAAAGCAAATGGATCGCGCCACTGCGCTGATTGAAAAACAAAAATCAGGCGGCATCCTTGTTATTACCGAAGGCGTATTTGGCATGGCCGGCGACCAGGGTAAATTGAAAGAAATCGTTGCCTTAAAAAGCAAATACAACTTCCGTTTATTAGTGGATGATGCGCATGGATTCGGAACCCTGGGAAAAACAGGCGCCGGCGCAGGTGAAGAACAGGGCGTTCAGGATCAGATCGATGTTTACTTTTCTACATTTGCCAAATCGATGGCATCTATCGGGGCCTTTATTGCCGGCGACCGTCAGATCATCGACTACATCCGCTATAACATCAGAAGCCAGATCTTCGCCAAAAGTTTACCAATGCCCCTGGTGGTGGGTAACCTCAAGCGGCTGGATTTATTACGCACCCAACCGGCACTGAAGGAAAAACTGTGGGACAACGCGTTGAAATTGCAAAAGGGCTTAAAGGAACGCGGCTTCGACATCGGAACCACTGATTCTGTGGTAACACCTGTTTACATGAAAGGAGGCGTTGAAGAAGCTACCGCGATGGTTATGGACCTTCGGGAGCATCATAAGATCTTTTGTTCAATTGTAGTATATCCTGTTATTCCAAAAGGACATATCATTTACCGGCTGATCCCGACTGCTACGCATACAGATGCAGATATCGAAGCTACTTTAAATGCATTCTCAGACGTAAAAGCAAAACTGGACGCGGGGGCTTATAAAACCAATGCGATCCCGGATATGGCGGAACATTAATTAGCCGAAGTTTTTTAGGTATTGAAAGGCAATGGGCCGAGAAGCCGGAAAAGCGGGAAGATTTTGGATCTTCTCCTAGTAACTTACTGTATTCACCGCATGCTCGGCAAAAAATACTTTTCGCCCCAATAACAAAGCGGTCCGCCGGATTCAAAACCCGGCGGACCGCTTTGCTTTAAAAAACTATGTCGTGAGAATTATTTCACCTCGTTTACAACAACGTCTTCAACAACGGTAGCAGTTTTGCTTACGTTGTAAACTTTAGAAGTGTTGTTGGTTAAGTCGTTCACTTCAAAAGTTAATTTAGCGCCTTCTGGTAATACGCTGTCAAACTGGTAGTTACGAACAACTTTAGTACCGGCTACTGTTTCGTTGTATAATACCACACCGCTCTCGTCTTTGATAGCAATGGCGTAAGAACCTTTTGTAAGGTTATTCAAACGCAGTTGATATACGGGTAATTGTGTTTTAGAGCTGATGTACTTCAGTTCAACAGGGTTGCCCACATTGTCGTCTGCTTTTACAGTTGTAGCTACTGAAGTTGCTAAAATTGCAGCCAGTGCAATAGATAATACGCTTGTTTTAATTACATTCTTTTTCATGATCATTTTCTTTTTAATGCCGTTTCAAAACGGCGAGTTATATTAATATTGTTTATTCCTTGTTCTTTATTTAATGTAAACATCTTTATACTTGATGTTGGTGTCGGTAGTCGTAAGGGTATTTGAAAAAATAACGCCTAAACGATACGCAACGTCTGCTACTTTGCTTAATATAGTTTTCATTTTATGTCTCCTTTGTTTTAATTCAAAAAAACGTTATCATCATGGTCAGTATCGCCGGGCGGCAAAACAAAACGAGACAAGCAAGTCGAATTGGTGAGCTCAGATTCGGTGACTATGTAGGGCACCTTTTTCTTGATTGACAACACAAAGCTACGCCCCTCAAAACGCCGGCGCAAACCAATGTTTCAATCTCAATAGGGTGTTTAGCAAAATAGAAAATATTACAAACAATTAATTATTAGCACATTACAAATGAAAGGAACATGATACCCAACCTGCAAAACCGCGCTGTAAAACACGCATTATACCGCAGGAATACGCAACTAATTTCCAGTCCGGGGATTTCAATGGTCTTCTTTTTCCGGGAACTTGCCAACGCTCCATTCAATAAAATCAAAGTAACTCAGGAGGTCAGCTTCTGCAGTTGTTTTACCAGCGGCATCCCGGAGCGGTTGCAGTTGTTGCCATAGTTGCCGGTTTTTATACTTCGGGTTCAGAAAAGGGCGCAATGCTACAATTTTGAACAAATATTTTTCAAGGGGCAGTAAACCATTTTTACCGCTAAAGAACCGCTTGTAAGATCTTATTTCATAGTCAAGGTATTCAAGATCTTTCATTTCATATTGCAATACAATATTGAACAGCCGGCACACCCGGTAACAGGGCAATGAATAGTTGATCGTCTTTTTTAGCAATACTTCATTCAAGAAACGAATAGCCTTTTTAAAATTCTTTGTATGATAAAAACACAGCGCTGTATAAAAAAGAAGCTCCGCCTGCTTTTTATCATGTACCATAGGAAAATCTTTATAACTGGATCTGGGTGTTGCGTCGATCTTATCAATTGCCGTTTTCCAGTCTTTTTGAAAAGCATACAGGTTGAGTTCATATAGCAACCCGGTTTTTTTAACCAGGGAGCGAAAATAATCCGGATAAGCCGGCCGGTCCAGTTGGTACAGCTTTTCAATAAAATAAGGCATTTCTGAGTCATGACGGATCATTCTCAGGCTTTCCAAAATGCCATCCAGGGTAGCATAATAATCCATAGGCGGGTGCGGAAGCCGGACCAGGTGTTTTTCAAAAAGATTGTTCAGCACATAAAAGGTTTTTAATGCCGATTGATAGTCCCCAATGCGGGTAAAATAAAAAGACTGGAACAACAGGTGCAATTGCTGGGATTCCAGGTGATGCCTGGTTTTGTTATTTACAATGGCCAGTTCACTAAGCACCAGATCATCCAGTATCACTTTTTTTGCAGTGGTATTCGCGGACGTGGTATGGGTTAACCGGTGCTTTAATATTTCATAAAGGGCATGATGCTCCTGGGCGTTTCGTAAATCCCGCAGCAGCTCTCTTGCTGCCTGCTGTTCGGCAATGAGCGTTTTTTCGCTGATGCCCTCAAAATTCGTTTCCGAAAAAATATTCAACTGCTCTCTTTTTAAAATATATTTCAAAGAAAGTTGTTGAATATTGTCTGCCGCCGGTAGCAGATTGTTGATTTCCGCGATGGCCTGTTCCGCCAGGTTGCGTTGCCGGAACAGATCTATTTTCATAAGACCATACATCAGTTTAAAAGAGAGATCATTTTTTATTTTATTTTGTATCAATACATCCGTGATCGACTGAAACAAATAATCGGCGCTGCTTTCCATGGAAGAGTTAGGGAATTTTTTTTTGAACGCCGTTTTTAATTGCTTCCAGTCTGCCTGCTCGGATTGGTCAATAAGATCAAAAAGAAATACATAGGCCTTGCTTTGCTGCTGCTTTTTGGTGGCCATTTTGAATTGCCGCTTTTCCGATGACGAAAGCGATTTTACTAATCGAAGCATAACCGGTCCTTTCATAAATATTATTTATTCAATTTTAATGCTAATATAAAAATTTAATAATCAAATAAATACATTAATTACAGCATAGTAATTGCCAGCATGATTATTTATTTTTAAAATATTGGCTTTAGGAACAATTGGTTCCGGTCTTATTTTCGATAGCGAAATGCAATGGTGCTATTTCACCTAAAAGTTAACGATGCGTGTTCCAAAAATTGCTGTAGTGGGCAGTACCAATATGGATATGGTGGTAAATGCTGAACGGATTCCCGTGCCGGGGGAAACGATCCTGGCATCCAATTTTTTCATGAACCCTGGAGGCAAAGGGGCTAACCAGGCAGTGGCAGTGGCCCGCATGGGCGGCGATGCGCTGTTTGTTTCAAAAGTGGGCAATGATGTATTCGGACGGCAATCTTCCCAATTGTTCAATGAGGAAGGCATCGACACCCGTTTTATGCTGTCTGATGAAGTGCTCCCATCCGGCGTGGCGCTGATCACTGTGGATCAAAAAGGTGAAAACAGCATCGTGGTAAGCCAGGGGGCCAACAATTCGTTGCTTCCGGCGGATTTCACGAGCGAGGTATTAAACGAACTCGAACAATGCAATATGCTGTTAATGCAGTTCGAGATCCCGATGGAAACCATTCTTTTCATTGCCAAATACGCGGCATCCCGGAATATAAAAGTGGTGGTAAACCCCGCTCCTGTACAGGATATCCCTGCCGAATTATTACAGTATGTACACATTATAACACCTAATGAAACCGAGGCCGGGCTGCTTACCGGAACCAAAGTCAGGAGTCTTGCCAGTGCGCAGCAAGCGGCTAAAATGATCATGGAAAAGGGTGTTCCAATCGTGATCATTACCTTGGGTGCCCAGGGCGCTTTGGTATGCGAGAACGGACGCATGTCGGTAGTGCCCGCAGCACCCGTAACAGCAATAGACACAACCGCTGCCGGTGATGTGTTTAACGGCGCATTGGTAGTAGCGCTTTCAAACGGGATGCCGATCCCGGAAGCTACAAAATTTGCGTGCAGGGCAGCAGCGCTTTCCGTAACCAAAGAGGGCGCGCAATCTTCTATCCCCTACTACAACGAAGTAATTGCTGGTTTTATTAAACAGGGATAGGTTATAAAACTATTGTTCAGACTATAAAAAGGCGATCATGCTTCTTCAAAAGATCTTTTCAACATTGCTCATTACGGGCACCCTGCTTGCGGCAGCCCAGGCGCAGGAAACAAAGCGACCGGTTCAAAAAGTCAACTTTTTAGTACCCTCCGCGTACGCTATCCAATTGCCCGAAACAGATCAATTGACGGGCTACCTGGGTATGCGTTATACGTATAATCTCCGGAACCGGTTATTAAAAATTGATGAAAAAGGGATCCTGGAAGGCTTTCAGTCCCGACCGGGAAAACAACGCTGGATAGGCGAACATGTTGGAAAGTACCTTGAAGCGGCGGCCAATACCTGGATCATCACAAAGAATGCTGCGCTAAAAACCCAAATGGACCGCATCTTCAATGAACTGATCAAAACACAGTTACCGGACGGCTACCTGGGCACGTATTTGCCCGACAGTTACTGGACCTCCTGGGATGTATGGGTACATAAATATGACCTGGTGGGATTGCTGGCTTATTACCGGGTAACCGGCGACCGGCGGGCTTTAACGGCTGCTGTTAAAGTGGGCGACCTGCTGCTGAAAAATATTGGCGACCTGCCCGGGCAGAAAGATATTATAAAAACCGGCTCCCATGTAGGAATGGCCGCAACTTCTGTTATTGATCCGATGACAGATCTGTATCAATGGACAGGCGACCGCCGTTATCTTGACTTTTGTAAGTATATCATTAAGGCTTATGATCATCCCGCTGGTCCGTCTATTGTAACCACGCTGCTAAAAGAAAAACAGGTAGATAAAGTGGCCAACGGCAAAGCCTATGAAATGCTGTCGAACCTGGTGGGAATTATTAAATTGTATCGTCTTACCGGGGATGAAAAATACCTGCAGGCCTGCCGTAATGCTTTTGATGACATCGCCGCTAAACGCCTGTTTGTTACTGGCACGACCAGCGACCATGAACGTTTTATGCCCGACAATATATTGCAGGCAGATACAGCGGCCCATATGGGCGAAGGTTGTGTAACCACTACGTGGATCCAGTTTAATGTGCAGTTATTTGCCATAACCGGCGATCTGAAGTATTACAATGAAATTGAAAAATCCGTTTACAATCATTTGCTGGGTGCGGAAAACCCGGAAACAGGCTGCGTTAGTTATTATACGCCCTTAATCGGAATAAAACCGTACCGGTGCAATATTACCTGTTGTTTATCCAGCGTGCCCAGAGGCATTGCGCTGATCCCCTACCTCAACTACGGAAAGCTGAATAATCGCCCTACAGTGTTGCTATACGAAGCCGCCGATATTAAGGACCGCGTAGTAACCGCCGGCGGTAGGGAAACCCCGGTAGCGCTGCAGATCAATACAACCTTCCCCAAAGAGGGAAAAGCCACGATAAAAGTAGCGCTTCCTTCAGCAGCCCGGTTTGCCTTGCAATTACGTGTTCCCGCCTGGGCAAATGGATTTAAAGCTGTAATAGCGGGTAAAACCTATACAGCGCAGGCAAATGAACTGGTGGTGATCGACCGGAACTGGGCGCGTGAAAACATCATAGCCATTTCATTTGAAATACCCGTTACTGTTTTGCAGGGGGGAGCCAGCTATCCCAATTATATCGCAATAAAAAGAGGGCCACAGGTGCTGTCGGCAGATCAATCGCTCAACCCGTCTTTTGATATTACAAAAACAGCCTTCAGGACCCCGGTTGCGGTTCAGTTAACCAGTACGCCTGCTAAATTGCCTGCGCAATGGATCGGGAAGCAGGCCTATTCAGTTACTTTTAAAACCGGGACTAATAAAGAACAGCCGGTTTTGCTGGTGCCTTATGCAGAAGCCAGCCAAACGGGCGGTGATGCAAGTGTGTGGATCCCTGCCGGAAATTAAAAATCGTTAATCTTTTAATCACTATGTATGTTTATAGTAGCTAATTATTCGCTGGCGGTATTCTTTTGCGTAATCACCATGCTGTGCTGGGGCTCCTGGGCCAATACACAAAAACTGGCAGCCAAAACCTGGAGGTATGAATTTTTTTATTGGGATTATGTGATCGGGGTATTGTTTTTCGCCCTGATAGCCGCTTTTACATTGGGTAGCCATGGTGAGCAGGGGCGCAGCTTTCTGAACGATCTGGCACAGGCCGACACTAAAAATATAGGAAGCGCTTTCCTGGGTGGCGTGATCTTTAATGCCGCCAATATTTTGCTATCGGCAGCCATTGCATTATGCGGTATGTCGGTGGCCTTTCCCGTAGGCATTGGAATTGCTCTTGTATTAGGCGTTGTGGTCAATTATTTTGGCGCCGAAAAAGGCGATCCCCTGCTGATCCTTTTGGGGATTGTGTTGATCACCATTGCTATTATATGCAATGCCCTTGCGTATAAGAAAGCACAGGTAGGTGCACAGAAGGCTTCTGCAAAAGGGATCGCCCTTTCCATCGTTGCGGGACTGATCATGGCCTTCTTTTACCGTTTTGTTGCGGCCTCGATGGATCTTTCCAATTTTGAAAGCCCGGCGGCCGGAAAAATGACGCCCTATACCGCCGTCGTTATTTTTGCAACAGGTATTTTTATCAGTAATTTTTTATTTAACACAATCGCCATGAAAAAACCGGTTCAGGGAACACCGCTATCTATTTCGGGCTATTTTAAAGGGAATTTTAAAACCCACCTGGTGGGTGTATTAGGCGGAATGATCTGGTGTGTAGGGCAATCGTTCAGTCTTATCGCATCCGGTAAAGCCGGCGCGGCCATCTCTTATGGGCTGGGCCAGGGAGCAACCCTGGTGTCTGCGCTCTGGGGAATATTCATCTGGAAAGAATTTAAGCAGGCACCTCCGGCAGCCAACCGTTTAAACCTGGGCATGTTTGTGCTGTTCGTAGCCGGGCTTATTGCGCTGATCTGCGCAGGCTCCTAAGCAACAACAGTTGTTATTTGTCCCTGGCGATGTTGCCATTGCAAGGGCAGCCGGAGAATGACGGCATCGAAACCTGTCCATATAAACCCGTTACGGGCGTAATTACATGCGCTCCGTCTGTTTTCAAAAATTTTCCGCTTTTTATGCAACCGCAATTGTGCATTATTCGTCATTATCAGCATAATGGGTAAAAAAAATCCCCAACATTGTACTTGTTGGGGACCTTCATCAAAAACCATTAACCATTAAACCTTATCCTATGAAAATTCAATACCAAAATTAGACACTAATTATTATTTTTCAAAGTCAATATCCGGATAAAAAATAATTTTCACATTTTATTATGACTTTTTGTGCCTATAATTCCCTAATGAGTTAACAATCAGATGAAAAGAAAAATATCTCCCGCTCCGGCATTTTTATTCCGGAAGGGCCGCCAAAAACAGTTCTGCTTTTAAACAATATAATTAAACAACAGTACCGAATGTAACCAATAAAGCAGCGACTTTTGAGACAGCCGCTTTTTTATATTCGTTTTAGCCCAAAGGAATAGTAAAAGGCACTTTCTTAGGGGGTAAACATTTTTTATCATCGCAGGTCTGGTATTCAACTGTTCCTGCCAAAGAGGTCTTTGCGTTTGCTTTTAATGTTACCTTTTGCACAAAAGTGACGGTTTTGCCATATTGATAGGCTGTGGAATTGGTGGTAGCATCATGCGCCTTTTCTAATTTCCCCACTTCCTTTACCCCACCGGTACGCACCACCAGCGGGTTTCCGGTAAAATCAATTTTTGTAGGATACGCAATAGCGCCTTTGGGCTGCTGCTGCGCGTACAGGTGCCAACCGCTTTGCAGGGTGGCCACTAATTGCACTTCATATACTTTATCGGCTACTTTTTTTGCAGAAAACTTCCAACTCGCAGGGTCCGTTTGAGCTTTTGTTGCTCCAAATGCACCAATAGCTAAAATTCCCAAAATAATATGCTTCATTAATTACACGGTTTTATATTAAAAATACCTGTTACAGATAGCAGACGTCAGGATCAGGGAACAAGTTGTTTGGCCATTAACAATGATGTCAGGATTTTTTTACCGTCCTCGTTTCCCAAAACAGCGCTGCAGGCACGTTCGGGGTGCGGCATCATTCCAAATACATTTCTTCCTTCATTGGTGATCCCTGCAATATTGTCAATCGCTCCATTGGGATTACTTGCGGAGGTTTCCTTGCCATTTTCATCGCAATAGCGGAAGATGATCTGGCCATTGGCTTTTAACTGATCCAGCGTAGCTGCATCCGCATAATAGCGGCCTTCACCATGCGCCACCGGAATTTTATACACTTCCTGAAATACATCAGCATCGCCGGCAATCGCATCTTTATAAAAACCATCCGCCTTAAGAAATATATTCTTACATATATATTGCTGACGCTCATTGCGCAACAATGCGCCGGGCAATAATCCGGATTCGCATAGGATCTGGAAACCGTTGCAAACGCCGTATACTTTGCCTCCCCTGTTAGCAAAGGCAATTACCTGTTGCATAATGGGGCTGAAACGGGCAATGGCTCCGCAACGCAGGTAATCTCCATAGGAAAACCCGCCCGGCAGTATAATGCAATCTTCAGTAGAAAAGGCGCTCAGGTCTTCACTTTTATGCCATAGAGCCACAACTTCCTGATTCAGATCATATTGCAGCGCATCCAGCATATCTCTGTCGCAATTAGAACCAGGGAAAACAACTACTCCAAATTTCATTCGTATAATTTTATCGGTTTTACCGTGCAAAGATAGCCAATACCGCCCTTTTTATTACATCCAATTTCGCCCCGGAATGCGCTCCTAAGTTTCCCGCTGATCTCGCAGACTACCGCAGAACGAGAGCCGAGCTCATTTGCGGAGCTCACTAAAAAGTATTTTTTGAGCCGGTAAGGCGGTGAAGCGGTAAGTCTTAATAGATTGAAAAACAACACCCTCCCGTCTTTCCGGGTTCCCGGCTAATCGTTGGCTCTCGGCTTTTGATCAGCCCCGCGTATTTGCAGGAAAATAATCGCCTTTAGGTTTAGCCAAAAAATATTTCTTACAGGAATGTATGGGTCATTTCGATAGCGACAATATAAACTACTGTAAGCCAGAAGGCAATAATGGGGTAAATTTTCAACTCGCTGTTCAAATATCCAAAAGCGTGCACGGCGGCGCAGGGCACCAGTATCAACACCCAGTTTGTAAAATCATTACCGGGGTTTATCAATGCGATGATAACGGCTGTGGCCAAATACAGCAGGCAAAGGATCCATCCTTTTCTGACCTGCATCAGCATTTTTGAGGCAAGGCGGTTGATATAATAAATACCCGCTAAAAGCGGCAGGATGATCAAAAATAAAGCCCCGGCAAACCAGGGAGTCTGCTCCCCGGGATGAAACCCGATACTAAAGGGCTCTATCATAGTAGCGACCATGCCCCATTGATCAGACAAAAACAAATAGGTAAGATAAAAATAGTAGGGCGTGGTAAACCCGATTAACAGCAGCAACCATTCGTTCAAACGAAAAGGCCTTAAAAAGGCTAATGCGGCCAGGCTCCAAAAAAGAAAAAGGACAGCCGGCTGAAAAAACATGCTTGCCAAGGCACAGGCCAGCCCGCAATTAAAGATGGCTCCTTTTGCATTGGAATTGCTTTGTGCCCGAAAAATAAAAATGAATGCGGCCAGAAAGAAAAGGGAGCAGAACAGGGGGCCGGATAAATAGTTGAACTCAGGAATAAACGACGATACCAGCATCAGCGTCATCCCCGGCAGGTAATTGGGTTTGTTTACCAGGCGCTGATTATTGACAAAAATAGTAACCAGGTAGGCCTGCCAGAAAATAAGCAGCAGGGCCAGCGTACCATATATTGAGGGGAAGACCGCAGCAACGGGGTTAATGAACTTTACAAACCGATCGTACAAAAACCCATCCTGTGACCGGAGGACGACGGCCGGGTGGCCCAATATCCAGGGCAATTTGAGCAAAATACCCAATATGAAAATCATTATAAGATTTCCCGGGTTCTTCTGTTTGAAAACTCCAATCACAGCTACAGTCAGTTATATTAAATCGAGTCTTTTGCTCCTTTTAGCAGGAACACATTTCAACGATCTCAGAAGGTTACTTTGGCAAAGGAAATATTCCTTTTATACAGGTACGGAATGATCATTGTTGTGGCGCCTACCTGTTTGCCATAACGGGGCATGAAGTTAATAAATTTATCTTTCGCTTCCATGGGTTCGTTTTCGGTCAATTGCCCCTCTTCCGTAATCACCACATCATCCAGATCTGCAATTTTGCCCTGTTCATTCATTACAAAGTGCATCTGATCGTCCTTTAACAATACCTGGTAGGAAATGGTGCCATCGGTACCCGACTCCGATTGGTTTTTATAAATAATATTTTCAGTTACCCTGTTCCCTTCCCTGTCAAAAGAAAATACCGCCAGGTTGCCTGCATTATACCGGACATAGTCGTACCCGCTTCCTAAACCGCCCCACCAATAACTTCTGTAAAAGAATGGGGAGTAATAGTAATAGGGCGACCAGTACCCTCCCCAGCCCCAACCCCAGCCACCACCGTAAAAGCCATAAGGGCTGCCATAAAATCCGTAAGGGCCGCCCCAGTATCCCCAGCGATCCCATCCCCCGCCGGTGGTATACAACGCTTCGGCAGCAACGGAAAAACCGCCATTCTGGTGAATAATAATACTGTTGATAAAAAGATCGTTAAAGGCCGTTTTACTATTGGCCCTTCCGCTCATTTTTTTCTTCAACTCCTCATTAAAAGGAGTCGTCTTTTCAAATACTGTCCGGAGATTATCGATACCGATCGCATTCGCGTACAACCCTGCAATATTGCCTCTTTTCTTTTCGGCATAAAAAGAAGTAAGCAGATAACGATTGTTTGCATCATCGGCTTTTAGTTTTATGTCGTCCAGGAAAAGATTATTGATCGAAAGCGGGCGTTCCTGGCATTCGCGGCTATCCGGCCGTTTTACCAGCAAAGCGGCGTCCTGAATGTCCCCGCTGGAAAGGCGGTTATATTTTACAAAGGCAAAGTCGCCGTTATCGGTCAGGCTATACCCGGTAAGATAATTGCCGCTTTTTTTCATCGGCACCCCAAACCGGTTTTCCTGAAGCGGCGCCAACGCCGCATCGAATAACTTTTCTGTAAACAGGTGCAGTGCCCGGTCTTTTTTATTTATTTTAAACACCGCAAGCTTTGAACGATCGCTGTTTTGAATGATTGTATAGATCTTCCGGTCCGCTTTGTAGGCGATCATGGTTGTATCCAGTACCACCGGGGCCTGTAAAATGCTGCCGTTAGCTTCAACACGGGCAGCGTTGCAAAAAACAATATTCCCCTGTTGGAACTGGTACACCAGGTATGCAAAGTTGGAAAAAGTAAAGAAGCTCACATCCAGCAGCTCATTTTTTTTAGGCAGCAGCGTAATGGGCACTGTTTGTAACTGCTGCATATTTTCATTGAAAACAGCTATCTGGTGACTTCCCTTTACTTCTTTATAAATAAGATAATTACTGGCCAGTTTTCCGATGATCTCAAAATTCATTTTTGGGACATCCGTGTTATTTACATCTGCGTACACAATACTTTGCGCCCCTGCAACGTTTATAAGGCTAAAACAGAGTAACAGATTAAAAATCAACTTTTTCATAAAACGTTTAATATTCGTTCCATAAAGGTACAGTTTTACTTTATATGAAAAATGAGCTTTTACTACGGCCCGTTGCAAAGGGGAAATATAATGATTAGCAAAAAAAATAAGTTTTTTTCTTTACTGATCTTTTATATAATCTTTGCCGGTTATTTTTGGTATTTAGATAAATTTGAATTTCAAAAGTGAAACTTTCAACCAATAAAGCAACAGCCGCAGGGTTGTTGATCGCTTTAGGGATTATTTACGGGGATATAGGCACTTCTCCTTTATACGTCTTAAATGAGCTTATAAACGGGAAGACCATTACAACTGAGCTGATCGTTGGAGCGCTATCCCTGATCATATGGACGCTAACCCTGCAAACCACCGTTAAATATGTGTGGCTGACGCTAAAAGCCGACAACAGGGGTGAAGGCGGCATTTTCAGCCTGTATACACTGGTACGCCGACGACGAAAGTGGCTCGTGTTACCCGCAATGATCGGGGGAGCTTCCCTGCTTGCTGACGGTATGATCACCCCGCCCATTTCCATCACTTCTGCTGTTGAAGGCTTGCGCAATATTCCCGCACTCAGTTTTTTGGGAGAAAGAGAAAATGTTCATATTATTATGTACATAGTTATCGGCATCCTTATCGTGCTGTTCTTTGTACAACAGTTCGGGACCCTTTCTATAGGAAAAGCTTTCGGGCCGGTAATGTTTATCTGGTTCAGCATGCTGGCGGTTTTAGGCATCATGCACCTGAGCGACGACTGGAGCATTTTGCGTGCTTTCAGTCCCCATTATGGTATTGAGCTGCTGACCAAATATCCCAAAGGATTTTGGCTGCTGGGCGCCGTTTTTCTTTGTACTACGGGGGCGGAAGCCTTGTATAGCGACCTGGGCCATTGTGGCCGGGGCAACATACGCGTAAGCTGGATCTTTGTAAAATCCTGTTTGATACTCAACTATTTGGGGCAGGGCGCTTTTTTACTGTCCCATTATGAAGGCATTCAGTTCCCAACGGCTACCAGCAACCCGTTTTTTGCTTTAATGCCGGATCATTTCCTGGCGATCGGCGTTGTTGTGGCAACTATTGCGGCCATCATTGCCAGCCAGGCGTTAATTTCAGGGTCTTTTACGCTTATTGGCGAAGCCATTCGTTTAAACCTTTGGCCGCGGTTAAAAATCAACTACCCTTCCAATGAACGGGGGCAGTTATACATTCCCGGTATCAACCTCATCCTTTTAATCGGGTGTTTGGGCATTGTAATGTATTTTAAAGAGTCCAGCAAAATGGGCGCCGCCTATGGTTTAGCGATTACGCTTTGTATGATCGCCACCAGTATTCTGTTTGCTAATTTTTTGGTCAGCAAAAGAACAATGCCGGTATTGGTATACCTGTATCTCCTTGTATTTCTGTCAATTGAGATCAGTTTCTTAATCGCCAACCTTGAAAAATTTCCGCATGGCGGGTTCGTTACCTTATTTGTAGGGGGCTTATTATTTATGGTCATGTATGTTTGGTACCGGGCGCGGAAGATCAAGAACCGTTATGTGGAGTTTGTGCGGATGGAACATTATATTCCGAAGATGCAGGAGCTGAGCGCCGACCGGTCGATCGCGAAATACGCCACACACCTTATTTATCTTACCAGCGCGGATAATCCCAAAGAGATCGAACATAAGATCATTTATTCCATTCTGAATAAAAAACCCAAGCGGGCGGATATTTACTGGTTCCTGCATGTGGATACACTTGATGATCCGTATACTGCAGAATACAAAGTAGACCATATCATCCCCAATGATATTATACGCATCGATTTCCGGCTGGGATTCCGGGTGCAGCCCAAGATCAACATCATGTTTAAAAAAGTGGTGGAAGACCTGGTGGTGAACAACGAGGTAAATATCATCAGCCGGTACGAAAGCTTAGCCAGCAGCAATACCGTGGGTGATTTTCAGTTTGTAGTGCTGGAGAAATACCTGAGTGCCGATAACGACCTTCCTTTTGCTGAAAAAATGATCATGCGGCTGCATTTTATGATCAAGCAAATGAGCCTTTCCGAAGAAAAAGGTTTTGGGCTGGATCTTTCCAATGTTACGGTAGAAAAATTCCCGTTGATTGTAGCGCCGGTGACCAGTGTTAAGTTAAAGCGGATTGAGGATAATATTAGTTGATAGCGCAATGCTAAACGCTGAATGCTGAACGCTTACTGGATCGGGATAATATTTTGTGAGGGCGGCTTTTTCAGTTTATCGGGCACCGCCTCCAGTATTTCTGTTTGCAGGGCTTTTATCAGTTTTTCTTTAAGAAAATCCCGGTGCACCACAAGGCTTATTTCCCGCACCGGCACCGGTCGTTTAAAATGCCGGATCAATTGCAATTGACTTTTGGGCATCTGCATAGTAACCAGCTCCGGAACGATCGTTACCCCATCGCTTATTTCCACCATCCGCTTCAGTGTTTCAATACTGCCCGCTTCATATTCCAGGCCCGAATGTTCCCGGCTTTGCTTTTGCAATTCGCAGATGGATAAGATCTGGGAGCGAAAACAATGCCCCTCTTCCAGCAACCACAGCTTACTGGTATCAATATCTTTTGGCAGGATGTATTGTTTTTCGTAGGCCTTATTCCGTTTGGAGGTAAATACCATCAGCTCCTCGTAAAACAAAGTATGTTCTTTTATTCCCGGTTCCTCAATAGGCGTTACTAAAATGCCGGCGTCAATTTTTTCTTCTTTCAGGTTTCGTACAATATTTTCTGTGATCAGTTCATGAATGATCAGTTTGATTTCAGGATATTTTTTTATAAACGCGGGAACAAAGATCGGAAGCAGGTAGGGCGCCAGTGTGGGAATAATCCCGATCCGCAACTGGCCGGAGAGTTTGCCTTTCTGATCTTCAACATACCGGTTCAACTCATTGCGGGCATACAACAGTCTGCGCGCATGCTCCAGAATGCCTTCGCCCACCGGCGTGGGCACCACCGGCAGTTTGCTTCTGTCAAAAATTTTTACGCCCAGTTCTTCTTCCAGCTTTTGGATCTGCATGCTTAAAGTGGGCTGGGTTATAAAACAGGCTTCCGCCGCTTTAATGAAATTGCGGTGCACATCTACCGCGTTGATATATTCGATCTGCTGTATAGTCATATTTCATCAATTAAATCTATAGGAATACAAATTTAATTGATTTGTGCAATAGGGATATTCGTTCTTTATTTTAAATATTGTACCCACCCTGCCGGGCGACTGGTGGGACATGGGCGACGAACAAAATATTTAGTCCGCCGATAAAGCCTTTGTGTTTTTCCGTGCTAATTATTTCGTCAAAGCGATTACTAAGCCGTTGGTTCTTTTGATTACAAGACAATCACAGATATTACATTGCACGAGGTGATCCCTTAAGAAGAGTGCCTGGGGTGGTTCATTTTATACAACCGAACCCCAAAGTAAATGAGGAAAATAAGAGGTACAATAATCATAATAAATGGAACGGAATCTTTCACCCCTTTTATTTCCAAGAATGGCGTATACCACAAGCTAACGCCCTCGAATCTTTTTTTAAACTCACTTTTCGGCATTACATAAGTAAGGTACATTGATACATTATACTCATACTGATCGGGAGATGTATCCACATTGATTTTAACTGCGCCCCCAGTTTCTTTTGATGCTCTTACAGCGGTTAACGGGGTATCTGCCCCGCGAGCACTAAAAGCTAATAGTGGATGTTCTTTAGTGCCATAAAATGGGTTTATCAAATCGTCCTTATTTATTTTTACTAAAAAACTATTATCATACAGGCTCCCCCAAAAACCACCATTCACATTAATCATTGTGATTTGAATATATTTCTTAAGGCTGTCATGAAAGAATATTTTATAATTCATCCGGGATCGTTGAGTGCCATCACGGCCCATATACTTCGATGCTATTTTGGTGTCGATCATTTTGGAGACACCGCTATAACTTTCGTTGGCCAGCAGATCGGGTTTTGGCAGTTTTAAGGACAATACTTCTGTACTGTTTTCTATATAAGAGGTTACATATTTTTTTGCATCATTTTTATTTATAAAAAGAAAGTTATACACCACCAGTAATAAAGGCAGTATTACAACAGCACCAATAATATAACCGATAATACCCATATTCTTTAAAAACGCCATTTTATCTTTATTTTGTTGACACAATATTTACTCCTTGCGGTCCCGATTCATTTTCCTTCATAATATCTCCAAATGTGTTGAATACATTATTAAACTTCCCATCTTCATACTTATTAGAGCCATATTCAATTGCGAAGTTAACTACTGCGCCGGCGAGGCCCACTCCTATGCCGGCAGCCAATTTGGCGCCAGGACTGGTTCCAAACCGGCTTACTGTTTGCGGATACACAGGCTAACCCATCATTTTAAGGGGTATCACCTTTAATCCTTTCCAGCCACTTGGATTCCGTGGCATCCGGCAAAAACGTTGGTTATGTCGGCCGTGAATTCGGTATGAGCGGCTCTGTCTTCAACGATAGAAATCTGTTCGACACTTCATCAGATTGCGCACAAAAGCTACTTACTTCCGAAACATTTTTTTAAACTCCTCCTTAGGCATAAACGGACAACCAATACTTTATTACTCCTACAAAACTTTAGCAGGCTATCTCTTTCAAATATTTTTGGCATACATGCCAATTTTTAATTTTGCATTAGATTCGGGAATTACAGCTGCATCCATTAGTCTCCGCTGCTCATTGGCAACTTTAGTATCGCTTATGGTTTCAAAGAGCGTGAAATGCCAAGAAATCTGCCAGGTCGTGTTTTGATATTTTTTAGCTGTTCGTTCTTATACGCCTTTTCTCCCAACTGCCGGTTATAGGCGGCTTTTTTCGGGAAATAGCTTCCAACTTTTCAGGCTTTTCTATGTATAAAACAGAGCTAAAAAAACAATGATCGCAAAAACAATACCTGCTAATAACACCAGCCTTTCGTAATTGAAAAACGCTCCCTTTTCTACACCCGATTGTTGTAAGTATTTTTCGAGTCGTAGTACCTGCTCTGTATTTTGAGCCGTTTCTTGCTTTCGCAATTGCCTGTTGCCCTGAATGCCTGCCGTTTCCGGCGAGGTAATTGGCGATAAAACAGCGATACCCTTATCGGTTTTCAAATAGATGATCTGAACCGTTTTTTTAAAATACCATTTGATGGTATAGGCCTTTATTATTGCAGCCTTATCATTCAAATAGTACGAATTGCTTTCCCGCTTTAACCAGGCAGGCCAGGCATATTGCACAACCAATGCTATCACAAAAAGAAAAGGAAGGGATATTATTAATTGGCCCGGAAACCCAGGCATATAGGCAACCAATATTATTCCTATAGCCATAATAACAAAGAACAGCGACAATAATATGCAGAGGCGCTTCATATTAAGGCAACGCAAAAGGCTCGTCGCAGGATCTGCTGCAACGGGTTCCATAAACCGACTTGCCTCAGCAAGCTTTGCTTTATTTCGCAATTGCCTTAAAAGAATAGGTATAAGGACAACCGCCACCAGGAAAATAAAGAGTAAATACCACATCGTCGTTCTTTTAGGATTGGGTGATTTTTAAAAACGGCGGGACATCCTATTTATTTCTTATACTCATAAGTTAAATACTCTGAGACGCCATACTTGTAATCTTCTTCGGTCATAATCGCCGTACCTTGGGGTTTTATATATAATACGAGGTACGGATTTTCTTCAGTACCATATTTAGGATTGGAAAGCAGTTCTTTGTTCACTTTAATAGTTAAATTTTCAGAAGTTAGTGTTCGATCATATAAAAAAATATTCGAATGAAAAACTTCTATTTTATAATATTTATTAGTTGCGCCATCCTTAATAACAGCAATATTTTTGTACTTTCCCTCTGCATTGCTATTCTTAGCATTAAAGAAGTCGGAAAGCCAACTATATGAGACATGGTCTTTCGTTGAAATTATTTGGGGAGTCTTTACAATTATTGCAGAAGAGTTTTTAATATATTGTTCAGTTTCCTTTTCCGAGGGTTTGTTCTTTGTTATCCACTTGGCTCCCAAATACATTAAAAATGCAAATAACAAATATCCTATTATTTGAAATGTTTTACCTTTCATGTTATTCCTTGATTGCTACAATAGTTTTGGCCGCTTTATTAATTTTATCGAGCATTTTAATATCGGCTTCATTATAAGATGCAATTTTGTTTTCAGCCCTTTCTCCAGCATATTCTATCGCCCAGGTAACGGCGCCAATACCAACACCCTTCCCTACTCCTTTAGCTGCAGATAAAAGTCCTGGTTTTATCAGGCCAAAACTTAATCTGGGAGCAACACGGGCAACCCTAATGAAACTTGCAACGTCAGCAGTTGTTCCTTTTACCGCATCAGCAATTAATCTTCCTGAAAGTAATGGAGCTTCTGACATGGCTTTATAAGCCGAATTACTCAAACCCGGCGTTTTTAGCAGGTTTAAATTATTTGCCGCCGTAAGTGATTTATTATCAACCTTATCTACCACATAATCTTTTCCAAGATCCAATCCAAGATCAATTGTTCCCGCAGCAGGGCCAAGCGTAGTACAGGTAATAAAAGAGCTAAACGCCTTTACAGCAAACTTTGTAGCATTTTGCCCCCAATTACGTAGGGCCATTTTATTTGACAGTGCATTTGCCGCTTCAAAAGACTCAGAAGCTACCAGCGTGCCTTTATTGGCGCAAATAATGGTGGAATGCAAATAAAAAACACCTTCCCCTCCATTATACTTTACATTCTCTTTATAATTCAACCAAAGCTTTCCTTCAAGACCTGAATTGCACATGTGCGAAGCTACATATACAGTTGCTGCCAATACCGCCACAGCAATGGCGCCAACTATTAACCAACCAACGGGTCCTGACACAACAAATGCCGCTACAACCAGCGCTTTTGCTAAAGCTCCAAAAAACGTCTTCATCGGAGAATTACAAGTAAACTGTTGTATTACAGCTGTATCTTGCTTCACCAACATGAGGTTAGTAGTAGATTTATGATACACATTTCCCGGAACTCTTTTTTGAAGCTGCCGGGGAGTACCAAAACTATCTAAGGTGCATGAGACCCATGCTTTTTCCTCTAAATACCCTTTCATAAGTCAATTCTTTTCAATTCAAAGTTAACATTGCAGGACAGATTATTTTTTACCCGTTCGGATAACAAAATACTCATATTCTGGATCAGATTATCGTCTTTATTAATTGTTCCGGTAACTCTATAATCATAGGCAAATTCTGTAAACCCATACCCCAACTGCTCTTTATATAATTCGTTATATTCTTTAATAAGTTGATATTCATCCAGCCTGCTGTTATCAATAATATTTACTTTCTTAAAGGTTATAAAATTCTCATCTTCTCTTACTTTCGCATGCCTTAATGTGTTATAAATAGTAACATCCCTAAAAAAGTTAGAAACCGTATCCATTGATTCATCCTGAAAATCTTCTACATTCTTTACAAGATATTGTCCAAAAATCTCTTTGTAAAAAAGGCCGCTGCTAATTCCTTTTAAAAAACTATCCGGATTGCTGTATTCTAAATCACCTGCCTGTAAAACTTTATCCTGTTCTTCAATAGGTGCCATTTTAATAAAATTATGCTTTAGTAAATCTTTCTGCTTAGCAATCTTCCAATTCTGTTGTAAGGAATCAAAATTTAAAATATTTACTGGCATGCCATTAGAAGACGCTATTTGGAATTCGATTTGCTTTTTTATCGTGTCATTATAAGACAAAAAATCATCGAAATTTGGCACATGTGGATAAAAAGAATAAAAGCTATCCTCACAAATCAAAGTTATCTTTTGTCCTTCCTTTTTTAAATAATACTGTGCCTTAATTGACGAATTGCTAACGGGAACATCTTCTAGTTTCACCACATTAGACTGGGTAAATCTATATCGTGCCTCTTTGGAAATCACTACGGATTTGTTCATTCTGGTGTCGGTAAATGAATTGTTCTTGAGATCAAAATGAATTCTTCTATTGCAGTGTTTACAATTTATTTCAATATCAGGGAGGTTGTTCATTTTCGCCCTATCTATTATAAATTTATCCGTTTCGTTCAGCAAAACAGCAGTATTGCAATAGGGGCATTTAACTTCCATCATTAATTAATATTTACATTACCGCCGCCGGCATTTAACGTAATATCCGGCCCGCCGGTTTTAATATCCGTGGTGGAGTCGCTGATGATGCTGATCACTCCTGCAACCGATGAAAGTTTTATAGCCGCGCCGGTAGCATAATTTTCAATGCCCTTGTCATTAATGACAATTTTGTGATCACCCACTTTCAGCGTGATCGAAGTTTTACTTTCGATAGTAATATTACCGGAACTGTCCATAGACAAACTGCTTTGCCCCTCGGGCGCTTCTTTTGTACCACCCACCACCACGTTTGTTTTTGTACCCGTATTTAAGGTATAAACGGTATGGGCATTCGTAATAATATTCCCTGCCCCGTCAAACTTCATATCGGCCCCGCTTTCTGCCCCCCCCTTATCACTGAGGTAATAACTGCCGTCTGCATCATTGTATGTCTGTTTAATGCCGCTGCGGGTTTGGGTGGTTTTTATATCATTATTGGCATTACTGAACGTATTATTCGCCTTACCATGATATACCGTACCTATTACATAAGGTTTGGTAGCGCTATCTCCTTCAAAACCGGTGATAATCTCTTCCCCGATCTCCGGGATAAAAAAATGGCCTTTACCGCCTCCGCCATGTGGACTGGTCACCCGTATCCAAGGAGTCTTTTCGGCCCCGTTCATCCAGTGCATTTTTACCCGCACGCGGCCCAGGCCCTGCGGATCGTGGTTGTCGGTTACAATGGCGCTCTGCGTTTCGCATACCGGATCATTGGGGATCGTTACCGGCGGCACATTAATGCTGGCCGGCACAGCGGTAAAATCGTTCTCATAGTTGCCGGTTGCATCTACATAATGATTCACCGTTGTAACCAGGTACTCTCCATACCCTTCCGCGCCTGCGCTGAACACATTATTTCCGCTGACTTCGATCCGGCCGCCCAACGCCACGCCCGGGTGACCGCTCTGCCCGGTAAACCGGACCATCTTGCTGCTTTCCACCGCACTCCGCATTGTAGCCAGGTCATCCTGCTGCTTCTTATTATTCGTATGCCGGTAATTCCATTGTTTGGGTTGGGTTCCGTAAACGGCCTGCGCCTTTTTAAATACTTTCTCGCCCCATGGATTCAGCCCCGCTTTTTGTTCCACCCCCTGGGGCTGACTGGTGTACACCTGGCTGTTCTGATAATCCCAGCTCATATATTGCATTGCCGTAGGCCTTGCTTCCAGCGCCACATTAAAGCGGCTTAACGTATTGCCGTACTGTAAGGATATTTTTGCGTCGTTAGGCGAAGGGCCTATCACAAGGCTCCGCCCATCCCAGAACAACCATTCCCCATAGGTACCGGTTATCCGCTGCAGGAATTTCCACGCGGATTCCCTGTACTGTACGGTATAGCCCAGCGCTTCACTGTAAAGCGGCTGCACTTTGGCTTCCAGCAGGTTCTGAGGAAAAAATTTCAGTACGTCCCCGGAAATGTCTTTAATGGTTTTCTTTTCCCAGCTTTTACAATGCGGGCCGCTGTCCAGCACAATTGTTGGGCTATAGCCCGTAATAATAACATCACCGTGATGCCCGGTAAACCGGGCCGTTTCCACGCCGGTAACAATGCCATTAAATAAAAGGTGCGAAGTGAGGCCCACACCAGAAATACGGGCCCCGAAAGTACCCCCGATCATATCCTGCGAAGCAGTAAAAATGCCGCCGCTGCCATCGATGGCCTGTGCCGGGCATACTAAAGTAAACCGGTGATGATCGAAAATATTCTGATTGAGTGAAAAAGAGGTGAACTGGGTTACAGGGTTCCCGTTGATACTGAACATAGGTTCGGTGAGTTGCGCCATATAAAAGGTTTTGTCTTTGACGAAAAATAGGTTAATAATATATTTTAGAATATAAACGGCGCTGAACACAGGGCAGATCGTTCCTGGCGCATTTAGTTTTTCAAAAAATTATTATAGTGGCAAAAATAGGTAATAAAGTAAATAACCCCAATGCTTTTTTGTTCTCACGGATTCCGCAGCTTTTCAAAAGCCTTCTGTGGTAATCCGTGTGATCTGTACACAATACAATAACGGCTATTACTTTAGTCCGATCTGTTTTAGTCTCACAGATGCCGCAAATTTACACAGATTTTTAGCGGCCTTCTGTGATAATCCGTGCCATCTGTGAGCTATATAATAAATGTTGCCCGTTTATCTCATTTTCTTTACTCTCATAGGTTTCGCAGCCTTGCACAGATTTAATATATTACATGTCAATACTTTATACTCCATCTTGTTCCGCATTGCAACCCTGACCGATGGCTTTTTGATTTATGTTTTTGTGGCATTGGCAGCGGCACAAAATCAACTACCTTTGCAGGCCGTTTTAAAAATATACCCTTGCATCCCAAAGAACTGAACATATCCGATTTTACCTATCAGCTCCCGGAAGAAAAGATCGCTTTTTTCCCCTTGCAGCAGCGGGATCAATCAAAATTGCTCGTTTACAATAACGGCATTATAAGTACAGACATTTATCAACATATTGATAAACAATTACCTGCAGGCACATTGGCTGTTTTTAACGACACAAAAGTGGTGGAGGCCCGTTTACTTTTTAAAAAGCCAACGGGCGGACAAATCGAACTTTTTTGCCTGGAGCCGCATGAGTCTTACGCAGACATAACGACTGCCATGTTGCAACAGGGCAAAGTGCGTTGGCTTTGCTTGATCGGCGGTGCTTCCAAATGGAAAAACGGCCAGGTACTGCAACTTGGTTTTCCCGAGCATGATCCCAAAATGATGCTGGAAGCCCGTTTTCTTGAAAAACGAAGCGATTGTTTTGCAATTGAGTTCAGTTGGATGCCTGCAGTGCTGACTTTCGCAGAAATATTACACCAAACCGGACATATCCCCTTGCCTCCCTATATAAAAAGAGCAGCGGATGCAACCGATGAAGAACGTTATCAAACGGTTTATGCTGAGCATGATGGTTCCGTAGCGGCTCCAACGGCCGGGTTGCATTTTACCAAAACAGTTCTGGAAAAGCTGGTGCAAAAACGGGTTCAAACCGACTTTGTAACGCTGCACGTGGGTGCCGGTACGTTTAAACCCGTGAAAGCCACCGTGATGCAGGAGCACGAGATGCATGCCGAATTTATTTCGGTAAATGCGGAGCTGATAAAAAAAATAATAGCCCAGGAAGGCCGTCCTGTGGTTGCCATCGGAACTACTTCCTTACGTACGCTGGAATCCCTGTACTGGCTGGGCACGAAACTATTGCAAAACAAGGATTGCTTTGACGACGGGCTCCCTTTTTTAAGCCAGTGGGAGGTTTATGAGTTACCGCCGGCACCTCTGACAGCCGCGTTGAACGCGCTGCTGGAATATATGGAACAAAAACAGTCTGCTGCATTTGTGGCAAAAACGCAGATCATTATTGCACCGGGTTATGCCTTTAAAGTAGTGGACGGATTGGTCACTAATTTCCATCAGCCTTCTTCCACCCTGCTTTTACTGGTTGCAGCTTTTATAGGCGAAGACTGGCGGCGGGTTTACAATTATGCGCTGGAAAACGACTTCCGCTTTTTGAGCTATGGCGACGGGAGCCTGCTATGGAGGCGAAGAGATGCTTGATGCTTGATACTCGATTCTGGATACTCGATACTTGATATTCGATGTTAGTTATCTGATACAGAATACTGTTTATAATGATCCAGGAGCCAGGAACAAGAAACCAGCACTATCTCAGCCGGTCCAGATCCTTTATCAGTTTCTGATCTCTCCGGATGCCGCGCTGGGCCAAGAAAAAGCCAACAACGATCCCCAATGTTAATAATGCGGTAAGCGATATCCGCCCTCCGGGTTCAAAGTTTTCCATATAGCGCACATATAATGCGATCAACCCCAGGGAAGCCAGTAACCCGATAAAGGTTAGACGGAGCTGGAGTTTCCGGTTTTTATACAGAAAGATGGCCGCGGCCCCCAGCAATATGATACCGCTGGTCAACAGCAGCAGCCAGATATTATCCAAAGCGGTAATTTCTGCGCCGGTCACCCCCTCCGTACCATTAATAACCGTACCGTTATAAAAAGGAAATTCAAAGGTTAGCACTGCGCAGATCAGCGACAGCAATAACCACAGGGTTTGTTTTCTCTGGATCATGTTTAATAGTTTGATGTTTGATGTTTAAGGTTTGAAGTTGTACGTCAAACATCAAACCTCAAACATTCAATTAGCTCAGCTCCGGATATAGAGGAAATTGCTGCATAAATGCGTTTACCTCTTCTTTCACAGAAGCGATCACCGATGCATCGTCCGCATTCATCAGCACTTTATCAATCAGCTCCACTACATGGGTTACATCGGCTTCTTTCATACCGCGGGTTGTAACTGCCGGCACCCCAACGCGGATCCCGGACGTAACAAATGGCGATTTATCATCAAAAGGCACTGCGTTTTTATTAAGCGTAATATGTGCCTTATCCAATGTTTCCTGTGCTTTTTTGCCTGTAAGATTTTTATTACGCAGATCAATCAACATCAGGTGGTTATCTGTTCCGTCGCTGATCAGCTTATAGCCTTTATCAACAAAAGACTTTGCCATGGCCTGTGCGTTGGCGATAATCTGCTTTCCGTAAACTTTCCAGTCCTCCGACAAAATTTCGCCAAAGGAAACGGCTTTTGCTGCAATGATATGTTCCAGCGGCCCGCCCTGCATGCCGGGGAATACCGCCAGGTCCAACAATTGGCTCATGGTACGGGTATTGCCTTTTGGATCTTTATGTCCCCAGGGATTTTCAAAATCATTCCGCGACATGATAATACCGCCACGTGGGCCACGCAATGTTTTATGGGTGGTACTGGTAACAATATGACAATGCTCAAACGGGTCGTTTAACAAGCCGGCAGCAATCAATCCCGCAGGATGTGCGATGTCTGCCATAACAATAGCGCCCACTTTATCGGCAACGGCGCGGATGCGGGCATAATCCCAATCCCGGCTGTAAGCCGAAGCACCGCAAATGATCATTTTGGGCTTTTCGGCCAATGCTTTTGCTTCAAGATCTTCATAATCCACCAAACCGGTTTCTTTTACCACTCCGTAAGAGATCACCTGGTAATGTTTCCCGCTGAAATTTACGGGGCTACCATGTGTCAGGTGCCCGCCCATGCTCAGGTTCAGTCCCATTATTTTATCGCCCGGGTTCAGTGCTGCAAAGAAAACGGCCGCATTCGCCTGCGCCCCGCTATGAGGCTGCACATTGGCCCAGCTAAGGTTAAAGATCTTTTTTAAGCGGTCAATAGCCAGGGATTCGATCTCATCCACCACCTCACATCCGCCATAATAACGCTTTCCGGGGTATCCTTCTGCATACTTATTGGTTAACACGGTTCCCATGGCTTTTATTACCGGGAGGGAAGCAAAATTTTCGGAGGCGATCAGTTCAATGCCATTACGCTGGCGGTCCAGTTCCTTATTAATAAGGTCAAATACAATATTATCCTGTTGCATGGCGCAAAGTTAAGGGTGCAGTGGTAAGTTTAAAAGTTTAAGGGCCGAAAAGAAGAATAAGTTTTCGGCATTTATAATTCTGTTTATCTTTAAGGCCATTTTTATCCGATAAAGGGAAGCCTGTTAAAAGAGGCTTCTCATCAAAATTAAGAGCATTCACTGCGATGCAAGGTTTCGCCTGTGTCCCAGAAATTTTAAAAGAAAGCAGTTTAAATGAAAGCAGTTATACCGGTTGCAGGGGCTGGAACAAAGCTACGACCGCAGAGTTACACACAGCCAAAGGCGTTGATTCCCCTGGCAGGCAAAACCGTACTGAGTTTTATTATTGATCAGCTAAAAGCTGCAGGAATTGAAGAATTTATATTCATCGTTGGTTTTTTGGGAGAAAAGATCGCTGATTATGTAAAAGAACATCACCCTGATATTAAGGCGCATTATGTGAGTCAGCAGGAACGCCGCGGTATCGGCCATGCCATTAACCTGGCGAAAAATATTATTGAAAATGATGAAGTGTTCATTTCATTAGGAGATACCATCTGTGAATATGATGTTCAAATGGTACTTAATAATCCTCATTCCATGATCGGCATCCGGAAAGTGGATAATCCAAGAGATTTTGGCGTTGCGGAGATCGACGCCAATGGTTTTATTGAAACAGTTGTTGAAAAGCCATACATCCCAAAATCCAATATGGCAATGGTGGGCATTTATAAAATAAAGGAAACGGGCTTATTGTTCGACTGCCTGGCTACTAACATTCACAAGGGATTGCTGACACACGGCGAGTTCACCATTACCGATGCACTGGATTGTATGATACAAAAGGGCGTGCAATTTGAAGCCTTTAAGGTAGACAATTGGTTTGATGCCGGCAATAAAGAAACGCTGTTACGATCCAATGCTACCTTGTTAAGAAAATACCGCTCTTCTGCTGACCCCTTGCAATATGAAAATTCAGTGATCATTCCACCGGTAAGCATTGCCGGCGGATGCGTAATAAAGAATTCTATTGTAGGACCTAATGTAACCCTGGGGGAAAATACGCTGGTTGATCAGTCGATCGTCCGCAATTCCATAGTGGGCGCCTATTCCAACCTTTTTGATATTGTACTGGAAGATTCATTAATTGGGTCCGACAGCAGCCTGAAAGGAGAAACCCGCAGCCTGAATATCGGCGATAATACGAGCATTGATCTGGGGTAGAGATGCTGGACGCCGAACGCTGAACGCGGAATACTTATTGCGTTGTGCCTTGAGCTTTGTGTATTAAACGTCAAACGATAGACGTCAAACATCAAACGTCAAACATTAAAATATCATGAAAGTTGCCGTTAAAGATGCGTTGCTGCAATTGAAGGATTCAAAAAACCTCTTTCTTCCCTTGTTTAATCATGGAAGCCTGCAAATTGAAATCTATAAGCCTGACAAGATTGACCATCAGCGCCCGCATACACAGGATGAAGTATACATTGTTATTTCAGGGAAAGGTGAATTTTTGAACAACGGGATCATTACAAACTTTGCCGCCGGAGATTTCTTATTTGTACCTGCCGGCATTGAACACCGGTTCCTGAATTTCTCAAGCGACTTTGTTACCTGGGCGATTTTCTACGGGCCCCAGGGCGGAGAGCAGCCGTAAATTCAGTATCTTCAGGGATTTGAGAAACGCAAAACGCAAAACGCAAAACGATAAACAGTCTTGCATCCGAACCGCATTATACAATTATTTCAAATAGATTATCCGATCATCCAGGCGGGTATGGTGTGGACGAGCGGATGGCGCCTGGCCTGTGCGGTAAGTAACGCGGGCGGGTTGGGCATCATCGGGGCGGGATCTATGTATCCTGAAGTTTTAAAAGAGCATATACAAAAATATAAGGCCGCATCGCAAAAACCTTTTGCAGTGAACCTTCCGCTTTTATACCCTCATATTGAGGCGCACATAAATACCGTCATCGAAGCACAGGTCCCTATTGTTTTTACCAGCGCAGGAAATCCGAAAACATGGACGGCGGTATTAAAAAGCAACGGCATCAAAGTGGTGCAGGTGGTGAGCAGCACCCGGTTTGCGATCAAAGCCGAGGAGGCCGGATGTGATGCCGTGGTAGCCGAAGGTTTTGAAGCCGGCGGGCATAACGGGCGGGAAGAAACCAGCTCTATGGTATTGATCCCGCTTGTTGCCGAAGCCGTAAAGATCCCGGTTATAGCTGCTGGCGGCATTGCTACGGGCCGGCAAATGCTTGCGGCGATGGTGCTGGGCGCCGAAGCCGTGCAGATCGGCAGCCGTTTTGTTGCCAGCGAGGAAGCGTCCGGTCATAGCAACTTCAAGCATCTTGTAATTAACGCAAAAGAAGGCGACACGGTACTTTCCTTAAAACAGCTAACCCCGGTGCGATTGCTAAAAAACAATTTCTATGAACAGGTAAAGGCGGCGGAGCTGCGCGGCGCCTCTGTTGCGGAACTAAATGAACTGTTGGGCCGCGGCCGTGCTAAAAAAGGCATGTTTGAAGGGGAACTGGAGCAAGGGGAACTGGAAATAGGTCAGGTATCCGCTGCCATAAGATCCATACTCCCTGCTGCTGCAATAATAAAAGAGATCTGGGAAGAATTTCAGGCAGTGAAGAAAACACTATAAGCAATTCTTCATTATTTTTATACAATACATTATTGATGAAAAAATGGTGCACCGTTTTGTTCCTCCTCGGCCTGCTCAATTCCTTGCAGAGCCACGCCCAATTTACAAAATTGATCAGCAGGCTGGAGCAAAATACCACTACTAACCTTAATACTCCCCGGGAAAAATTATTTATTCATTACGACAGGCCTTTCTATAAAGTAAAAGATACGATGTGGATGAAGGGATATCTTTTATCGGCCAGTGAAAACAGCATTACCGATAGTACCGGCATCGCCTATATAGAAATCATTAATGCCGCTAATGAAGTAGTGAAGCGAACGGCTGCACCCTGCTACTGGGGCCGTTTTCAGAGCTCCATCGTTTTAAAAGAGGACGACTTTCCTCAGGGAAGTTATCTGTTGCGCGCCTACACCAACTGGATGCGTAACTTTGGCGATTCTACTTTTTTTGAAAGCCGCTTTACCATCATCAACCCTGTATCGGGCGATTGGAACGCCCGCATAGAACAGCTCAGTCTTACGGGAAACCGTATCATAATCGACGCCAGTTTAACGGCCAATAATTTGCAACCCATCGCCCGAAAAAAAATAGGGATCCGGGTGCGCTCTAAAAGCCATGCCCTGCTGAAGTTACAAGCAATAACGGATGCTGAGGGCAACCTGTTTATTGACACCCTGTTAAAAAATTACGCTTCAGGAAAATCGCTCAGTGTCGAAATTTCAGACAAAGAGGATCTTAAGCTGCAGGTACCGGTCAGCGCCGCCGGCCAGTCTGCAATCGACCTGCAATTCTTGCCGGAGGGCGGAAGCTTTATTGCAGGTAAACAACGGCTGCTCGGCTTTAAAGCGCTAAATAGCTACGGAAAAGGAATCGATATAAAAGGAGTTATTAAAAACGGGCAGGGGCAGGAAGTAGCCCGGTTTGCATCTGTTCATAAAGGCATGGGGGCGGTAGCATTTATTCCGCAGGCGGGGGAAACATATACCGCCTACCCAGACAAAGGGCAGCCCGTAAAATTACCCGAGGCAACAACATCAGGAACCGCCTTGCACGTTGTAAATGATGAAAGCGATGATAGCGTGCGGATCAGTATTGACGGCACTCCTGATCTTTCAGGAAAGCGATTTTTCTTTGCCGCCGCTTCAAAAGGAATCATTTTTGCCGAAGGCCCCGTCCGTATCGCCGTAAAAGAACACAACCTGGGCATTGCTAAGAAAGTGCTGCCTTCCGGTATTGCCACCTTTACGCTTTACGACAGCCTGATGCGGCCGGTGAATGAGCGCTCCGTTTTTATATGGCATAAAGACCCGCTTCAGCTATCATTGGTATCCAATAAAGAAACTTATCGCAAAAAGGACAGCGTATCCCTGCGGCTTACCGTAAAAGATATTCATAATAAAAATAATGGAGGAAGCTTTTCGATAGCGGTTATCGATACCAGCCAGGTTTCCGTAAATAAACTTTCAGAGAACCTGCTTACTTATATGCTGCTCAGCGCAGACCTTAAGGGCGTTGTTGAGGACCCCTATTATTATTTCCAGGATCCGGCCCCTGGCGCCGCCGATGCCCTGCTGCTAACACAGGGATGGGTGCACTATGAATGGCAGCCGGCAAACTTTAAATACAGCCGGGAGGCAGCTTACACAATAACAGGCAAGGCCACTAACATTTTTAATAAACCTTTCAGCAATACAAAGGTTACTTTATTTGGCAAAGTTGGTAAAGAAGGGCTGCTTGCTATGGATACCACCACTGATAAAAACGGCATATTCACTTTCACCCACTTCCCTTATTTTGCCAACGACAGTGTAAGCCTGGCCATTGCAGCCGTTAATAAAAAAGGAAAAGCCTTTAATGTAGGGGTGGAATTAAATGAGCCGAAATTTCCGCCCTACACCGGCGGTGGCACCCTTTTTGATCGTCAGAATATTTTATTAGATACCGCAACAGCACAGTTTGTAAATAAACAAACGGCCATGCGGAAGCTGATCAAAAAAAATGGCGAATACCTGGATGAAGTAGTGGTAAAAACAAATGCCCTGATCCCGGGGTCAAAAAACCTGAATAAAAACGGCGGAGCCGACCAGGTGATCAATGAAAAGATATTGCAGCAAACACCTAAAGCCACCTTGCTGGACGTGCTCAACAAACAGGTAAAAGGCTTTCGCATAGGGTCTCCTCCAAAAAGGACTGCATTAATGTACATGGTTTACACCAATATTGCCCGTTTTATTATTGATGGGGTGGACCTGCACTTTTTCTATCATTCCTCAGGCATGGGTCCCAATGACTATATATTATTTCTTGACACTTATCTCAAGTATTTTTCCGCTGAAGATATCAAAGGGATCGAAATAATGAATAACCCCAGGTTCAATTCCAGCTACAGATCCCATTTTCTAAGTATTCAAGAACAAATGAATAGCGGGCCTGTTCAAACAGATTACTCATTTATTGAAATAACCACCCAAAGCGGCTCTGGTCCTTTTATACGCAAAACACCAGGCATGTACTTGTACCGGCCGGTGGTACCTGTATTGGCAAAACAATTTTATAGCCCGAGGTATGCATCACCGGATGTAAAAACAGCATTCCCCGATCTGCGCACTACGGTTTACTGGAACCCCGAGGTCATCGTTAGCCGGAATGGAGCAACACCTATTTCCTTCCACACATCAGAAAGCAACAGCAATTATATGATCCTGGTGCAGGGCATCAACCTGGTAGGAGGAATGGGGGTGTTATACCAGCCGTTGATTATAAATGAAAAATAATGTATGTAAAAGTGGGTGACCCAACGCTCTTCGGAACTTCCAGTTCCGAAGCCCTATTTTGTCGCTTGAAGCGACAGAAAAAAGCTGAGAAACTACAAGTTTCGCAGAACTAAGTCCTCACTGCGTTCGGGATGACGGTAACGAAGCGCGTTTCTTATTCTTTATTTATTATTTTACGTTCCTTATTCCAAATACTTCCCCGTATAGCTGGCTTTCACTTTTTTTATTCCGGCGGGGATGCCTTCATAAACCAGCTCACCGCCGCCGTCGCCGGCTTCCGGGCCCAGTTCTATCAGCCAGTCGGCACTTTTGATTACATCAATATTATGTTCAATCACCAGCACGGAATGGCCCTGTTCGATCAGCGCATTAAAAGAAGCCAGTAATTTTTTTATATCATGAAAATGCAATCCGGTGGTGGGCTCATCAAAAATAAATAAGACCTTATTACTGTTTTTCCCCTTCCCCAGGAACGAGGCCAGTTTTACCCGTTGCGCCTCGCCGCCCGACAAGGTATCAGACGATTGCCCCAGCTTTACATAACCCAACCCTACATCGCTTAGGGGTTGTATCGCTTCCGCTATTTTCTTTTCTCCTTTAAAAAATTCAATAGCCTCATCCACGCTGAGTTCCAGCACATCATGAATGCTTTTCTCATGATATTTTACTTCCAGTACTTCTTCCTTAAAACGCTTGCCGCCACAGCTTTCACAAACGAGGTGCACATCAGCAAGGAACTGCATTTCCACCACCTGTTCGCCTTCGCCCTTGCAGGTATCGCAGCGGCCACCGTCCACATTAAAAGAAAAATGCTTGGGCTGAAATCCGCGCATTTTACTCAACGGTTGCTTTGCAAAAAGATCGCGTATTTCATCATAGGCTTTTATATAGGTTACAGGGTTGCTACGGGAAGATTTTCCTATCGGGTTCTGATCTACCATTTCAATCTGCTGGATACTTTCCACATCACCCGTAATGGCTTTATGAAAACCTACTTTATCGCCACTGAACTCTCCTTTTATTTTTTGCAACGCCGGGTACAGGATCTGTTTCACCAACGTCGTTTTCCCGCTGCCGCTAACCCCGCTTACCACCGTAAATACATTTAAAGGAAAGGTTACGGTAATATCGCGGAGATTATTATGCCGCGCACCTTCCACTTTTATGAAGCGGTTCCATTTGCGAACGGTTTTGGGAGGTTCAATAGAAAACTGGCCACTTAAATATTTCCCCGTCAGGCTGTTCTTATCCTTTATCAGATCTTTATACGCTCCCGCCGCCACTACTTCACCGCCCAGGTGTGATGCCAGCGGCCCCATATCAATGATATGATCCGCATGTTTCATCACCATTTCATCATGCTCTACCACCACCACCGTATTATTCAGATCGCGCAATTCTTTTAGTACTTTGATCAGGTTATCCGTATCCCGTGAATGCAACCCGATGGAAGGCTCATCCAAAATGTACAAAGAGTTTGTCAGGTTACTTCCCAGGCTTCTCGTTAACTGTATCCGCTGGCTCTCACCACCGCTCAATGTGTTGGCTACCCGGCTCATGGTTAAATAGCCCAGGCCCACTTTTACCAGGGTATCCAGCCGGTTGTTGATCTCGATCAGGATCCGTTTGGCAATGGCGGCTTTATGCTCCGGCAGTTGCAGCTTCTGAAACCATTCCTTCAGATCCTTTGCAGCCATGGCACAGAGCTCGCCAATATTATGGCCGCCTACTTTTACATACAATGCTTCTTTGCGTAACCGGTACCCGTTACAATCGGGACAGGTGGTACGTCCCCTGTAACGGCTCAGCAATACGCGGTACTGTACTTTGTACAGGTTTTGCTCTACTTCTTTAAAGAAATCATTAATACCATACACACTGCCGTTCCCCTGCCACAATAGCTGGTATTGTTCTTTCGTAAGATCCGCTACCGGCTTATGTATTGGAAAATCATAGCGGGCCGCGGCTTTAATAAAACGGTCTTTCCATTTGCCCAGTTTCTCTCCTTTCCACGGCGCTACGGCTCCTTCAAAAACACTCAGTCGTTTGTCTGGCAGCACCAGGTCGGCATCAATACCCAGCACCAGGCTAAAACCCTCGCAGGTTGGGCAAGCGCCTAATGGATTATTAAATGAAAAAAGATTCGGTTGCGGTTCTTCAAATACAATCCCGTCCAGTTCAAACCGGTTATTGAAACCCAACAATTTTGTTTTTCCTTCAGCAGTTACCGTTTCCAGAAACAATTCGCCTTCGCCTTCAAAAAAAGCGGTACCAATAGAATCACCCAGCCGGTGCAAATCATCTTCATCCAATGCCCGCGATACAATACGGTCAATTAAAATATAAACAGTTTTAGAAGCTTTTGTTTTCGTGATGCCCAATGTTTTCCCAATGGCCGCGTCATCCTGCTCCAGCAGTTCTTCGATATCTAAGATCTCCACGCCTGCTTTATCATTTGTTCCGCCAACGGCAACTCTTGTAAAACCCTTTTGCAGCAATATATTCAGCTCCTCGCGCACATTCCGGTTAGCATGCAGTTTAAAATGCACCAGTATAAATACCCTGGTACCCTCCGGCAGTTTTTCGATGACATGGATCACATCGGCCACATCATCTTTCTTTACTTCTTTTCCGGACACAGGCGAAATAGTAGTACCCACCCGTGCAAATAACAACCGCAAGTAATCATAGATCTCCGTCATAGTACCCACCGTGCTCCGGGGCGTACGGGTAATTACTTTTTGTTCGATAGCAATGGCCGGACAAAGATTTTTAATGTAATCCACATCGGGCTTATTCATCCGGTTTAAAAACTGGCGGGCATAGGCGCTCAGGCTCTCCGCGTAGCGGCGCTGCCCTTCAGCATAAAGCGTATCTATTGTAAGCGAAGATTTACCCGAACCTGAAACGCCTGTTACCACAATAAGCTTTTTTCTTGGGAACCCAACGGTTACATTTTTAAGATTGTGTACCCTCGCTCCCTTTATCAGTATCTCATCCGTTTGCTGCACCGTTTTTGTTTTTGCCATTCCCGATTTTTTTTAAAGGACACAAATTTAATCCTTATCACGCGATCTCTGACGTCTGACGTCTGATGTCTGCCCTCTTGCATCAGGCGTTCCGCATTATGCGTTATGCGTTCAGCAAATTTCTCCCGGACCGATTTACGAAAACGTTTTTTATTATGACAGGGCTGAAAAAGTTGTTTAAGCTGACTAACGACCTAACAATCTGATAACAAGTAAAATACAGGTTTTCTAAGAATATTTTAACATTTTATTGATGCGAATGTGCGGATTTTTTGCACCAATATGACCGCCAATAAACGTTGAAACGACTATTTTCGCACCACTCGTTTACCCTGGGATAGGAAAAAAGTGTGCAGAGAGGGTAAATTCGGAGGTTATTGAAATAAGTTTTTGTCTTAAAAATGCAGATCCAAAAGATCGGGGAACAATTTTGAAAGAATGTTAACTTACTTAAAGAAGACTGATAACGAGCTCATAAATCTATTCACAAAAGGACATACGCCGGCACTGGATTCATTATTGAACCGGTACCAGGAGAAACTCTTCAATGCGATCCTTTTCTTAGTAAAGGATAAATACCATGCCGAGGATATTTGCCAGGACGTTTTTATAAAGATCATAGAAACGCTGAAAAGCGGCAAGTATAAGGATGAAGGCAAGTTTTTGCCCTGGGCGATGCGTATTGCCCATAATTTGTGTGTGGATTATTTCAGAAAATTAAAGCGCATCCCTTTTACCAAAAGCAGTGTGGATCATGAAGTGCTGGATACGATCAATTGTACCGAACAGAATGTAGAAGAGAAGATCATTGCGGTTCAAAACATTGGTAAAGCCCAGGACATGCTGAAGCAGTTGCCCGAAGAACAAAGAGAAGTGATCATTCTGCGTCATTTTGCCAATCTTAGTTTTAAAGAAATTGCTGAAATTACCGGGTGCAGCATTAATACAGCACTCGGCAGAATGCGTTACGGCTTGCTCAATCTCCGGAAAATGATGACCGGCAAATAAAGAGAATGTCATCTTGTAACTCCAGATGGAACAAAGGAATTCGATCTATTACCATTCTTCGAATTTATTTTGCCGAATACCAACCGGTTGTTACAAGATGACGCCTAATTCAACCGCTCCAAAAATTGGAGCGGTTTTTATTGAATATCAATCAATTATAGCTAAAAAACGCTCCTGAGAGCGCCGGCACGATCGCCTACAACGTTTTCGCAAATCACCAATATTTTTGCGGGCACTTTATCAACGCAATGCTTACATTTGTTTTGCTTGCGCATGCGAAATGTAATCTTTAATGACGATTGTATTTCCCGAGAAATGTTTTTTGTTTCCCAAGTAAACAGGTTTCCCTGTTTGCCACAAAAACAGAGCATAGCGCTATATCGAATATTTAATTTTTAAACCAAACAAATCAGACTATGTACCACTGTAGAAACTGGATTATTGTATTTCTGACAATTATCGGGTTGTGCTCCACAGCCCTGGGTCAGAACGGCAACTGGACTGTTACCGGCATTGTTACTAACCAGGCGGGCACCGCACTGCCGGGTGTCACTGTTCAGGTTAAAGGCTCCACAATAGGAACTTCAACGAACCAGGACGGGGCCTTTACCATTCACGTGCCGCACTCCAAACAGACTAAGGCAACGCTTCTATTCACCGCTACCGGGCATCAATCGCAGGAAAAGGATATTAGTGGCAATGCCAATATTAAGATAAGCCTTACTGCCGAAACCCTTGGAATGGATGAAGTAGTAGTAATTGGTTATGGCACGGCGAAGCGGAAAGATGTTACCGGTGCGGTAGCTTCCGTACAGGCCACCAAGCTGGAAAAAGAAGCGCCCCGGTCCGTACAGGATCTTTTAAGGGGAAATGCTGCTGGCCTTATTATTGGCCAGGGCAACAGCGCTAAGGCAGATGCTTCTTTACTGGTAAGAGGTTCTGGTACGCTAAAAGCAAGCAGCAGCCCGCTGAATGTAGTAGACGGGGTAATTTTTGACGGCTCTTTTGCAGACCTGAACCCCAATGACATCCAATCAATCGATATCCTGAAAGACGCCAGCGCCACGGCCGTATACGGGGCCAGGGCTGCTAACGGTGTGGTATTGATCACTACCAAAAAAGGTATTGCGGGCAAACCCCGGATCACCTTTAATTCCAATGTGGGCTTTGTGGAAAATGCCAATATGCCCCGGATCATGAACGCACCGGAATTCCTGCAATGGCGTTATGATTATGAAGTAGGAAGAAAGACCACCGCTTATCTTGAGAAATATCCTGAGATGTTTGTAGACCCACGTAAACTGGCCAATGTGAAACCTTTAGACTGGTACAATTACGACCAGAAAACCCCGGTAACTTCCGTAACGGATGAACAATTGCTCCGCAGCTGGTTAGGCCGCCTGGAATTGAAAAGTCCGGAAATAGACAACTACCTGAATAACAGAGTTACCAACTGGGAGGATCTTGTTTTTCAGCGGGGCTTTCAGCAGGATTATACTGCAGCCATTTCCAACAGGAACGAAAATTCCAGCTATTATTTCTCGTTGAACCATGTAGACCGCAAAGGGATTATTACCGGCGACCGTTTTAAAGATTTTCGTACAAGACTGAATCTCGAATCAAAAGTAGCGTCCTTCCTGAAGGTGGGCGCCAATACCAATTTTTCTGTCCGGAACGAAGGTTTCCTGAAAGCAGACTGGGAGCAGATGACCAGAATCTCTCCCTACGGTTCTAATAATATCGGCGACACCAGCAGCGTTTACCAACGTCTGCCCACCGGCGATGCCACGCCGGTAAACCCGTTTTACGATAATATGTACCGCGATCGTAAGGATATTACCACTTCCATCAACTCAAGCCTTTATGGTATCATTACTCTTCCTTATGGATTTGAGTTTCAGACCAATTACACCCCTACCCTGGTATGGCATGAGTATTATAATCATGAATCTTCTCTAAACGAAGCATGGGCGGCAGCCGGCGGCAGTAGCGAACGTGAGTTTGAAAAAACCTTTAACTGGCAGATCGATAATGTGCTGCGATGGAAAAAACGTTATGGCATCCATAATTTCGAAGTCACCCTGCTGCAAAACGCAGAAAAAGGACAATACTGGGAGACCGATGCCACGGGAACTGCTTATAGCCCCAGTGATATCCTGGGCTACCATCGTTTACAAGCAGCAACTGTTCCGCATGCTTCCAGTAATGATACGTACAAAACCGGGGACGCCCTGATGGGTCGTCTCTTCTACTCTTTAAAAGACCGGTATATGTTGACCGCTTCTATAAGAAGAGATGGCTATTCTGCCTTTGGCGCCCGGAACCCCCGGGCAACCTTCCCGGCCCTGGCCTTTGCCTGGGATCTGTCGGAAGAAAAATTTATGAAAAATACATCCTCATGGCTGGACTATGCCAAACTGCGGCTTTCCTGGGGAAAGAACGGGAACCGGGATATTTCCGATCAGTATTCGGCCCTGGCGAATATGACCTCTGCGCTGCATCCTTATATCAATCAAAGTGGCGTGGTATACCTTGCATCGCAGTTGTATGTAAGCCGTATGGCCAACCTGGATCTGAAATGGGAAGCCAAAGAATCCTATAACGTCGGGATTGATTTCTCAGTGCTCCATCACAGGCTGAGTGGTTCTATTGACGCGTATACAGCCACTACCAAAAACCTGCTGGTAGACCGCTCCTTATCTTCGGTTGTGGCCTTTGCAAGTGTGGCAGCCAACCTGGGCCAGATGAATAATAAAGGGTTTGAAGCAAGCCTGAACGGGATCATTATTCAGAAAAAAGACTTTGACTGGAGCAGCGGTTTTATTTTTATGTTCAACCGCAGAAGGGTTCTCCATCTATACGGCAACACGATGACTATAAGAGATGCCAGTGGGAATGTGATCGGGCAAAGGGAGGCAGACGATCTTACCAAAGGCTGGTTCATTGGCCAGGACCCGGACCGTTACTGGAACTATGAGCGCGTTGGCGTATGGCAGGTAAGCGAAGCGGGAGCAGCTGCCCGGTACGGCAATCAGCCCGGCGACTTTAAATATAAAGATCAGAACGGAGACAGCGTACTGACCAATGCGGATAAGATCTTTCAGGGATATAAAACCCCAAGGTACCGCTGGAGCTGGAGAAACGACATCAACTACAAACGGTTAACTCTGTCGCTTTTTGTTTATGCCAACTGGGGTGAATACGGCACTTTTAACAGGGCGGCTAACAGTAATAGTTTCCCGGACCGGACCACCGACTATATGCAGCCGAGATGGACGGTTGATAATCCTATTAATGATTATGCGCGCATTGGTTCCAAAAACCTCGGTGATAATTATATAAACCAGTCCTTTATCCGGCTTGATAATGTTGCGCTCTCGTATGCTGTTCCCCAGTCCTGGTTAACGGCCATCAAAGCACAGAGTCTGCGCATTTCGGCTTCCGTTCGTAATGCCCTGTATTGGTCGCCCTACTGGAAATTTGGGGACACCGAATCCGGCGGAGCCCCTACCCCCCGCACCTATAATTTAAGCTTTAATCTGACACTCTAATATTTAGTACTATGAATCGATCTATTATATATAAAAGATTATTGCCCGTTTCACTGATGGCAATTTCGCTGGTAGCCTGTAATAAAGAATGGCTGCAACCCAAACCGCTTTCTCTGTACGAGCCAGGCGTTACCCTTAAAGACCCTGGCGCTTTTTATTCAACGCTTACCGCCTGTGAGCGGAATATGCGGCATGAATATTTTGGCGATGCGGCGCCTATACTTACCGAAATTATGCAGTCTGAAGTGGCTGTTGAAGGCACCACCGATAAGGCCGGCCCGCAAATGGATATGGACGTGTCATTATTGCCCGATGCAGACCTCAACAATACCAATACTACAAAAGTAGGCTGGTATTTTAACGAAGGCTATAATGGTATCAAATATGCCAATACCGTGATCGACAATATCGACAATGCAAAGTTCAAAAGCGAGGCCGAAAAAAATGCCATCCTGGGCGCCGCTTATTTTCAAAGAGCATACCGCTATTTTAAATTAGTACACCAGTTTGGGGACGTACCCTTTGTGGAACACGTATTAGACCATCCCAAGGATGATTTCTATTCCAATGACCGCTGGAGCATTCTGGCACGTCTTAAAAAAGACCTGGAATTTGCCTACCAGTGGGTGCCGGATAATGTTGACCGCGGCCGCACTTCAAAAGGCGCCTGCGGCGTGTTATTGATGAAAGTATGCATGGCCCTGACTGATTTTGACCGCGCCATTGCCGTGGGTAAGGAAATTGTAGTCGCCCACCCGTTAATGAGAAACCGGTTCACCTCCAATCAAAGCAAGCCCCATACGAATTTAATGTTTGACCTGCACAGCGTGGAAGCCAAACTGGATATGACCAATACGGAAGGCCTCATGTATGTAGTGGCGTATCCCAATGCAGAACCAACAGACGGATCACCCAATGACCGCATCCAGATCATGCGCAATGCCGTACCCTACTGGAATGCAGGGGGTATTAAAACCCCGGACGGTTTAACCGGCACCATTTCTCCTTCGCCAGCCGGTACACCGGACAGCCTGGACCTGAACAAAACCTACGGGCGTGGTATCGGACGCCTGCGTCCCACCTGGTACTCCACCAATGAAATATGGAGAGCCGATAAGGAAGGAAATGACCTCCGTGGGCCTTATAACCACGATAGCTGGCGGCGGATGGAGGATCTCTTGTACAATAATCCCAGTTTAAAAGGCAAAAGTCCCTGGTATGCCAAGCACTTTGTAAAGCCCGCCGCCATGAGCGTGGAAGATACCATCCGCCTCTGGTACCCCTGGCCGCATTATAAAACATTTGTTCCCGATCCATTACAAACCTCCTGGGCCGGTGGGCAAACCCCCTGGTATATCTACCGTTCAGCAGAAGTATACCTGATGCTGGCTGAATGCTATTACTGGAAGAATGACCTGGGGTCGGCCGCTACTGCTATGAATGAAGTACGTACCCGGGCAGGCGCCACCCCGCTCACAGCGGCCGATATAAACATCGGAGAAATACTGGACGAAAGAGCGCGTGAGTTGTATTATGAAGAAAACCGGCATATTGAGCTGGTACGTATCGCCTATACCTACGCTAAAACCGGTAAGCCCTGCGAGATCTTTGGCGGACGCGTATATAAACTGGATAATATAAGCGGCCCCGGAGGTACCGGCGCCAATGTAAAACAGATGGGTATCAATTTCTGGTACGACCGGGTAGTAAGCCGGAGCAATTTTTATAATCACGGCGTAAAACATAAATGGGCCGAGTACAAAGTAAGCGTACATCATATTTTGTGGCCCATACCTACAGCAGCTATCACCTTAAATGTAAACGGCGTCATCAATCAGAATATCGGTTACCCCGGTGCAGAGCTTAATGTAAAAGCTGTTCCGGTACCATAATTAATAAATTACACGATTATCGTTTAATAAGGATTCATTTCAATTATAAAGGGCTGCTCCAACAGGAGTGGCCCTTTTTTATAGCACTCAAACGTTATAGTAAAAATCGGGCCGTCCTCTCAACTAAATTGCTTATTTTAGACAGACTGTAACGCTCCGTCACAGAACCAAAGACATTTCAGTGCTTCTTTGGGCCTAACGATTAACTTGTAAATTCAGGAATATGTCCAGATTAAAAAGCCGAAGATCCTTTTTAAAGAACTCCGCTAAACTAACCGCCGGCGCCTTTTTGCTCCCGCAAGCCCCCATGATCGTTCCATCGTCTTTCTTCACCAAGGACGCCCCCAGCAATAAGGTTAACGTCGGGCAGATCGGCTGTGGCCGTATCGCCATGACGCATGACCAGGTAGAAACCTTTAAGCATGAGGCGGTACGTATTGTAGCTATGGCTGATCCTGACCGGTATAGACTGGAAGCGGGAAAAAAACGGATCGAAGGCTGGTACGAAAAGAAAACCGGGAAGGCCAATTACATTGATATAAAAATGTACGACAACTACCAGGAGTTATTGTTAAATAAAGATATCGATGCCGTTATCATCAGCACACCGGATCACTGGCACGCGCAACCCGCCATGGAAGCGGCTTTGGCGGGCAAGCACATCTACCTGCAAAAGCCTACTTCGCTTACGATTGAAGAAGGCCGCTCCATGAGCAACGTGGTGCGCCAGTCGGGCGTAACCTTTCAATTGGGTAGTCAGCAGCGTTCCGTTAGTCCCTGGCCCCAATTTAAAAAAGCCTGCGAACTGGTGCGCAATGGCCGCATCGGCAAATTACACTCCGTGCAGGTGGGCCTGCCGGCCGATCCACCGGGGGGCAACACCACGGAAATGCCCATCCCCGAAGGGTTTAACTATGACCTGTGGCTGGGGTCCACTCCTTATATTTATTATACGCAAGACCGGGTGCATAATCAAAAAGATATTGAATCCCGCGGGGGCTGGCTGCGCATGGAACAATTCGGCGCGGGCATGATCACCGGCTGGGGCGTGCATCATATCGATATTGCGCATTGGGGCATGGATACGGAACTGACCGGTCCCATAGAGATTGAAGGCACGGCGCAATTCCCCAAAACAGGTTTATGGAATGTACATGGCGATTATGAAGTGACCGCCAAGTATGCCAACGGTGTAACCATGCACATCAACAGCAAAAACCCCAACGGCGTTAAATTTGAGGGATCCGAGGGCTGGATCTTCGTTTCGCGCGGTAACGTGGGCGTTACCGCCAGCGACCCGGGCTCCGGCGGGCAAAACAAAGCCTTCAATGCCAGTAATCCGAATATACTTACTTCTGTGATCAAACCCAATGAGATCCATTTGTATGAAAGTCGCGAGCAACACCTGAGCTGGATCGATTGTATCCTCAATAAAAAACCAACGATCAGTCCGGCAGAAGTGGCCCATCGCTCCTGCAGCGCCTGTTTGATCGCGCATGCGGCCATGAAAATGGGCACCAAATTATATTGGGATCCGGAAAAGGAAGTATTCAAAAATAATATTGAAGCAAACAAATTACTATCCAGACCGCAGCGTTATCCTTACGGAACAAATTATGTATTAAATAAATTAAAGAAATAGATGAAGAAAATTGTACTCCCTGTTGCCTTGCTGGCGATGTTGGCCGCTTGTAAAAGTAACGACACCAAAAAAGAAAATGAGCAAGGCGACAAGAAACTGCTATCCATTATAACCCTCGACCCCGGCCACTTTCACGCCGCACTGGTACAAAAAGAAATGTACCCGGATGTGGATAGCAATGTTTATGTATATGCCCCTGCAGGTGAAGACCTGGACCTGCATTTAAAACGCATCGAAGCCTTTAATACACGGGCAGCGAATCCCACTCATTGGAAAGAAAATGTATATACCGGCGCCGATTTTTTTCAAAAAATGATCCAGGAAAAAAAGGGAAATCTGGTGGTGATGAGTGGCAACAACCAGAAGAAGGCAGAATACGTTTTGAACACAATAGATGCGGGTATGAACGTGCTGGCTGATAAACCCATGGCGATCGACCAGCCGGGATTTGAACTGATAAAAAATGCTTTTGCAAAAGCCGCGGAAAAAAAGGTGTTGCTCTATGATATCATGACAGAGCGTTTTGAGATCAACTCCACCCTGCAACGTGAGCTGGCACAGATGCAGAAGGTATTTGGCACCCAGGAAAAAGGTACGCCCGACAACCCGGGGGTTACCAAATCGAGCGTTCACTTTTTATACAAATCCGTGTCCGGCGCGGTATTGCAGCGTCCGGCCTGGTTTTTTGATGTAACCCAGCAGGGCGAAGGCATTGCCGATGTATCCACGCACCTGGTAGACCTGGCACAGATCGAATGTTTCCCCGGCCAGGCGCTGGATTACCAGAAAGATGTGGAACTGGTTTCGGCAAAACACTGGACCACTCCCCTTACTTTAAGCCAGTTTACTGAAATAACCAAGCAACCGGCGTTCCCTGATTATCTGAAGCAAAACGTAACAAAGGACACTATTTTAAATACCTATTTCAATGGCTCCTTCCAGTATAAGCTGCGCGGCATCAATATTAAGATCACGGCTACCTGGGATTATAAAGCACCGGCAGGTTCGGGAGATACGTATTACTCAGCGCTGCGCGGCACGCGGGCTAATTTAACCATCCGTCAGGGCCTGGAAGAAAATTACAAACCTACACTGTACATCGAACCGGTTAAAAGCAATGATGCCAGCTTCGAAAAAGATCTTACTGACGCTATGGCAACACTGCAGGCTAAGTATCCTGGTGTTTCCATAAAGAAAACGGCAAAAGGATGGCAGGCCGTAGTTCCGGAGAAATATAACACAGGGCACGAAGCGCATTTCGGGCAGGTGATGCAGCACTATCTGCAGTTCCTGAAAGAAAAGAAATTACCCGCCTGGGAAGTGCCTAATATGATCACCAAATATTTCACGACCACTGCTGCATTGGAGCTGGCAAAAAAATCAGCAACAAAAAAATAACATGATCCGAAAAATATTTTTAGCAGGGTTCTTTGTAGGGATGATAAATTTGTCATCCCTACAGGCGCAGCGCATCAGTAGTTGGCAGGTACATACCACCGGAAAAGGAAACTTCTCCATTCCGATGAGCATTAACCTGGATGCGGTTTCTTTTGTACCCGACAGCAGCCTGCAGCTTTTTGAAACGACCGGCGGAAAAAAAACAGCGGTTCCATTTCAGATCGAAACAGAAGAAGGGCGCCGGTTATGCTGGCTGATAGAGCCCGCCCGCGTGGCTACGCGCTCTTATGAATTGGTAAAGGGAAAAAGAGAAAATTTCGCTCCATCGCTGCAAACACCTCTTGAAGGCGGTGCATTGACCATCATGAGCGGCGATAAAAAATTACTGCGTTATCATTCCGAAACGGTTTATCCGCCCAAGGGTATTGATACTGCTTATAAGCGCAGCGGCTTTATTCATCCCCTCTGGACGCCCAATGGCGAAGAGCTGACGCGCATTAATGCGCCGGATCATTATCACCACTGGGGGCTGTGGAATCCCTGGACACATGTGCTGTTTGAAAAAGATACCGTTGATTTCTGGAACCTGAAAGATCGTAAAGGCACGGTACGCTTCGCGGGATTTGCATCTATTGCCGATGGCCCTGTGTATGCCGGTTACCAAACCTTGCATCAGCACATCGCCTTTAAAAAAGACGGATCAGAAAAAAATGCGATCAACGAATTACAAACCGTAAAGATCTATCGCCAGCAAAAAGATAATGACGCCTATTATATAATGGATATTACCGTTCAGTTGAGCTGTGCCAGTGCCAGTCCGGTAAAACTGCTGGAATACCGTTATGGCGGTCTGGGCATCCGTGCCACCGAGGCCTGGAACAAGGATAACAGCACTATATTCACCTCAGAAGGAAAGAACCGTAAAGAAGCCGATGGCAGTACCGCCCGCTGGTGTGTTGCGGAAGGACAATTAAACAAACAGTATGGCGGGTTGGAAATGATGAGCTATCCGGCAAATTACAACTATCCCGAACCGCTGCGCATCTGGCCGGAAAACATGAACAACCGGGGCGATGTATTTCTTAATTTCTCGCCTACCAAGAATAAAGATTGGTTGCTGGAACCGGGCAAACAATATATTTTAAAATATCGTTTCCTGGTGTTCAATAATCAACTGGCGAAAGAAAAAGCGGAAGAAGCCTGGCAGTCGTTCGCACATCCGCCAACGGTTAGTTTTAAATGAACGTATGTCCGATCAATAATTTTAGGTATCCCGCTGATTCCAGCAGATTTTTTTCGCTGATGTTCGCTGATCTTGTTTTTTCTGCGGCACATCTGCGCTATCTGCGGGAGCTTTAATCTCTTACTCTGGTTAATTTAAAATATGAAAAGAATTTTAGCAATACTCTTTACGATCACGGCCCTTGCAACAGGACCTCTATCCAACGCCCAAACCGTAAACTGGAAAAAGGTAAAAGTGCTGGTCTATACAAAAAATGGAACGGGCTATGTGCATGATAATATTCCGTCTGCAGTAAAAGCCATTCAAAAACTGGGCACACAATATGGTTTCAAAGTCGATACCAGCGCCGATCCGGCAGTAATGACAGAAGCCAACCTGCAACAGTACACCTTGCTGATCTTCCCCAGTACCAATAATGACGTTTTCAATACCGATGCACAGCGCGTCGCCTTCCGGCGCTATATTGAAGCCGGCGGCGGTTTTGTGGGCCTGCATTCCGTAACCGGCACTGAACGCAACTGGCGCTGGTTCAAAATGATGCTGGGCGGCACTTTTGCCTGGCATGCCCGGTTCCAGAAATTTACGGTCAGGGTTATTGATAGCCGGCATCCTTCTATGCAAGGTACGCCCGCAGTATGGGAAAAAGGAGATGAATGTTATTTTGCCAAAGAGCTGTATCCCGGCCCCAGGGTTTTAATGGTGCATGATCTGCGCACCATCGATACTACCAATGCCCAACAAAAAGCAGCGTTGGAAAAGAACCGCGGCACTTTCGGCGATTTTTACCCGAACACCTGGGAATACGCGTTCGACGGCGGTCACACCTGGGTTACCACCCTGGGGCATGATAAAAAAGATTACAGTGATCCCACTTATTTAAATCATATTCTGGGCGGCATCCGCTTTATAGCCAGCCAGGTAAAAGCCATTGATTTCAAAAAATCCTATGCCGCACAGCGGGATGAGGAGGTAAGGTTTTGATGATATTTAGCCGGTTACATGCAACCTTAAACTAAAGGCTCAAACGATTTAATACCGCGGATAGCAACCCAAAAGTTATCGATATCAGAAGTGAAGACTTTATTAGCCGATTGGGAAAAGGCGTTTGAAATTGCTAACACCAGGATGGCGATTAATGTTTTTTTCAGTTAACGGGTTCAAATTATTATTCACTCAAATATATGCGAAACAATTCGTATTAAATAACGCAAAAAGATTACCTGTTGCTGTACGGAGTCTTCGATTTCGAATCGTTTGTATTCTTCTTAGGTTTACATCAATTTTCGGGCGGCCCGGAGGACCTGTGGGACTAGTACAGGTACAGTAATAGCACGGGTCGCCCCTGTCGTACAAGCCCCTCATTGCACTGTTTCTTTAAGCAGATCTTTCATTGTCGTATATTTTTCGGCAAGATGCCCTTTTGGTGTATACCCCCATTTTTTTCCCGATCTCGTAAACGGTTTTTCCGCATTTAGAAAATGCGGCAACTATTTTTAGCCTTCCTTCGCGGCCGAAATCAGAAAGAAATGAGAAAAGTTTTAGTGCTTATTGTGTTATGGATCGGAGTTGTGGCTGTAAATGCTCAAACAACCAATACCGGGAATATTGAAGGAGTGATCACCACCCCCGAGGGGCACCCGGTTCCCAATGTAAATGTAACGATCAAAGGATCAAAAAAACATGCCGTGACCAATGAAACCGGCTACTTTGAATTTACGAATATGCCTTTTGGCAATTACCTGCTTATTTATTCCTTTGAGGGCGCTACCAGCCAGGAAGTGCCCGTAACTGTGCCTCCGGTTAACAGCGAAGGCACCCGTTACAATCTGCCTTTAAAAACAAGGGAACTTAACGAAGTTATAGTGCGTATTGGCGGCAGCATCAATAAGGGCACCGCCACTGTTGGCAAAGCAGGCATTCCCATTATGGATCTGCCCCAGGCGGTAACTGTCATCGGACAGCAAACCATTGAAAATCAGCAGGCACAACGCTTAAGTGATGTTATCAAGAACGTAAACGGTATGTACCTGGGCACCACGCGCGGTAATACCCAGGAGGCCTTTTACGCACGTGGCTACAGCCTGGGCAGCACCAATACGTTCAAAAATGGTTTCCGGCTTAATAGCGGAGCAATGCCGGAAATGAGCTCGTTGGAAAGTGTAGAGGTGTTGAAGGGAAGCGCGGCTATTCTTTACGGAAACGTGGCCCCCGGCGCTGTTGTAAATATGATCACCAAAAAACCTAAATTTTATTACGGCGGCGAGGTGAGCATGCGCGCAGGAAGTTACGATCTGTACAAACCCGCTATTGATGTTTTTGGCCCGATCAGCAAATCTGTGGCTTTTCGTTTGAATGGCACCTATGAAAAAGCCAACAGCTACCGGAATAATGTTCATTCGGAGCGCTATTATTTCAATCCCTCTTTCTTATTCAAACTAGGAAAAAAGACGGAGTTATTAGTTCAGGGCGATTACCTGCACCATGATTTTACACCTGATTTCGGCATCGGTACGCTGAGCGCCTCCCCTTCCACCTACGGGGGTAAACTAATTGCTGATGTAGGCCGTTCTGCATTTTTCGGCACCCCCTGGCAATATTCCAAAACCCGGCAGGCAACCGCCTCTGCCGAGCTCAAACACAGTTTTAACGAGCATTGGCAGTTAAATACCAGCGTAAACTATCAAAATTACCAGCGCGACTACTATGCAATTGAGCGGGTGCAGTTGAACTCGGAAGGAAAATTCCGTCGCCCCCTGGGCAAAAACAATAATAATGAAGACTATTATGCTGCACAAGCAAATCTGAACGGCAATTTTGCTACCGGCAACCTGGAACATAAACTGCTGATCGGCGCTGATGCGGAAAAATATATTCAAAACAATTATATCGCAGATATCAACGGCAAGATCTACGACTCCATTAATGTATTTGACCCGGGTATGTATACCCGGAGAACCGATATCCCCGCCGCGCAATGGGCCACCAAAGCTCATGTTCCCACAGAACGTTTCGGCGCCTACGTTCAGGATCTGGTGAAACTATCCGACAAATTCAAATTACTGGCCGGCGTGCGCTGGTCGTTCCAGCAGGCCGATGCTACAAAAACGGATTCGTTGCTGAGCAATAAAACGGTAATGGGGAAAATACAGATCAACAAAGCCTTTTCTCCACGGGTGGGGTTATTATATCAGCCCACGACCACCACTACGGTTTTCGCAAGTTATGCCAACTCTTTTAGCCCCAATACCGGAACCGATATTTATAATAATGCAATAAAACCATCCATCATCGACCAGTTTGAACTGGGCGTTAAAAATGATCTGCTGGAAGGTCGTTTAAGTGCAAACCTGACGCTGTACCGGATCGTTAATAACAACCTGGCACAAATGGCGCCGACCGATGCGAACGGCAACCCCAATTCCAATTCAAATATTAAGGAGCTTTCGGGGCAAACGACCAGCGATGGCATTGAAGTGGATGTGCGTACACAACCGGTAACGGGTCTGGATATTATGACAGGCTATAGTTACAATAATATGCGCTACACGAAAACATCCGGTAAATCCGGGAGTTATGTAGAAGGACAACGCCTCGTCAACAGTCCGGCCCACACAGCCAATATGACCGCTTTTTACACCGTTCAGCGCGGTGCGGTGCAGGGGCTCAAATTCGGAGCCGGTATATATTACATTGGCGACCGGAATGCCGGTTGGAACAATACTTATACAGACAACAACGGCACCGCAAATGATCGCTTGTTTTCTGTAAAAGGGTTCGTAACTGCCGACGTTACCGCCGGGTACACGTATAAAAAATGGTCGTTGCTGGCCAAGTTGGCAAACCTGACCAACACTTATAATTATTACGTCCACGAAAACTACAGCATCAATCCCATTCCCCCGCGGAATTTTGTAGTAACTGCTGCATTTAAGTTCTGATGAGCTTTTTCAAAACAAGCCAGCCCTGCAATGAATGTTGCGGGGCTTTTTTATAACGGATGCTCGTTATTGGTTACTTGATACTGATCACTGGTCACTTGATACTGGATTCTGGTTTCATTTTGCTGGTTTCAAAAGAAACCTAAGCCAGAATCGAGAATCAAGGATCGAGGATCGATAAACAATGCCAAACGCTAACCCAACCTTGAACCTTAAACTTTGAACTCTGTAACCTGTAACCCAACCATGAACCACGAACTATTGACTATTTCCTATTCACCTCCCCTCCCCGTTCCACAAACGCCTCCTTCAGTTGCTGAAAGCGCACCGCATCAATCGGCAAGGTAGCCTTTTCAATAATGGTACTTTTCATCCCAAGTTCCAAAGCATCCAGCGCGGTAAAATAAACACAAAAATCGGCCGCCAGGCCGCACACATCCACTGCGTTTATATTCAAACCTTTTAAATAAGCTCCCAACCCCGTGCTTTTTAAATGGCCGTTGTCAAAAAAGCCGCTGTAGCTATCTATTCCGGGATCCATGCCTTTACGAAAAATAGCCGCAATTTTATGCTGATCGATATCCTTGTGCAACTCCGCCCCCCGCGTTCCCTGCAGGCAGTGATCGGGCCAAAGCGTCTGGCTACCGCCTTTCCATTCAATAATAGCAAAAACCTTTTTCCCCGGATGTTGCGAAGCAAAACTTTTATGACCCGCCGGGTGCCAGTCCTGCGTAGCCACAACCAGGTCATACTCCCTTTGCAGGTTGTTGATTACCGGTATGAGCGTATTTCCCCCGGGCACCGCCAGGGCACCCCCCGGCAAAAAATCATACTGCATATCCACAATGATCAGGCATTTCATGGTATTTCGTTTGAAACGGAAAGATAGTTATTTCAGATTTTAGTATTCAGTATTTAGACCTCTGTGTAGCCGTCTTGCATTCACAACCCCTACTTGCTACTTCCCATTCACTCCTATGGACCATTGACCATTGACTTTTCACCCCTCCAAAAACTAACAATCGTTACCAATTATCCTTTCCCCCACGATACCCCAACAGGACCGCATTCCTTCTACATTTCTCATTTCTTATTTATTATTTTACATTTTCCCCCTCCACAGTGTTCCCGTTACGCAAAGGATTAGTTAACTTGCAGCCACTAAATCAAATTTTTAAAAATGAGCTACATTTCAGAGGTATTTGCAAGACAAATTTTAGACAGCCGCGGTAACCCAACTATCGAGGTGGATATCCTAACAGACGAAGGAGCTTTAGGCCGCGCCGCCGTTCCCAGTGGCGCCAGCACAGGCATTCACGAAGCAGTAGAACTGCGGGATGGCGATAAGAAAAAATACCTGGGAAAAGGAACCCTGAAAGCAGTTAAAAACGTAAATACGATCATCGCTCCGGCATTGCTGGGTTATGATGTAGCGGATCAAACCGGTATCGACCAGTTAATGATCGAACTGGACGGCACCCCTAACAAAGGAAAATTAGGCGCTAATGCCCTGCTGGCCGTAAGTATGGCGGCAGCCAAAGCGGCAGCGGAAGAAGCAGGATTGCCTTTATACCGTTATGTGGGCGGTACGAATGCCAAAACATTACCCATCCCCATGATGAATATTTTAAATGGTGGTGCGCACGCAGATAATAAGATCGATTTCCAGGAATTTATGATCATGCCCGTAGGCGCTTCTTCTTTCAGCGAGGGACTGCGCTGGGGTGTGGAAATTTTCCACGCGTTAAAAACCGTATTGAAGAAAAAAGGCTTCAGCACCAACGTAGGGGATGAAGGGGGTTTTGCGCCCAATATCCAAAGCAATGAAGAAGCGATCGAAACCGTACTGGCCGCTATCAATGCAGCGGGTTACAAAGCTGGGTCACAGATCGCCATCGCCATGGATGCTGCTAACAGCGAGCTCTGGGATGCTAAAAAGAAAAAATACGTTTTCCATAAAAGTAGCGGCAAGGCCCTCAGCAGCGATGAGCTGGTACAGTTCTGGGCTAGCTGGGTAAAACAATATCCGATCATCAGCATCGAAGATGGTATGGCCGAAGACGACTGGAAAGGCTGGGCAGCATTAACCGAAGCTGTGGGCAGCAAATGCCAGCTGGTAGGTGATGATCTGTTTGTAACCAACGTAACCCGTTTACAACAAGGTATCGACAAAGATATCGCCAACGCGTTGCTGGTAAAAGTAAACCAGATCGGTACCCTTACTGAAACCATTAATGCCGTAACACTGGCGCAGCACAATGGTTATAATACCATCATGAGCCACAGGAGCGGTGAAACCGAGGATACCACCATCGCAGACTTAGCGGTAGCGTTAAATTGCGGACAGATTAAAACCGGTTCAGCAAGCCGTACTGATCGTATCGCAAAATACAACCAGCTGATCCGCATCGAGGAACAATTGGGCGAAAGCGCGGTTTATCCAAAAGGAAAGATTAAATTTGGTAAGAAATAATTATTAGGTCGGCTTTAGTGCTGCTATCAGCTTCGTTGTGTCACTCACTTGTACATCAGTGCTGATGGCAGCATTTTCAAATTGCCGCATTTTCAAATTTTCAAATTAATTCCTGTATGGAAGAATTTGTAGACTTTGTCCCTGAAAAAGAACCCGCCCGGGTAGTTCACAAAAGGCCCCGGAAAGCATTAAGTAAAATTTCGCGGTTCTTAACCAACCGGTTTTTCCTGGCAACGGTCGGGTTTGCAGCAATCATGTTGTTCCTGGATAAAAACGATTTATTCACCACTATTGAGCGGCATAGAGAGTTAAATGGATTGGAACTAAGCAAAGAGCATTACAACAAAGAGCTGGTTGACCTGCATAAGATCAAAACTGATCTGGAAACCAATCCGGCCACCATTGAAAAACTGGCCCGCGAAAAATACAAGATGAAACGGGATAATGAGGACATTTTCCTTACCGAAGACAACAATACCAAATTAAAACAGGCCGAATAGCCTGTTCATAAGGTACAGAAACCAACCAAAAGAACGTCATTTCGAGCGAAACGTAGTGGAGCCGAGAAATCTCAACTGATAATTATTTAAATAGAAGATTTCTCTGCTTCGTTACAACCGAAATGACGTTCTTTTTTTATTTGCCGTTAACACAGAATAACAAGAATTATGCGTTTGAATTATCTCCTGCTATTGATCCTGCTGCTGAACGCCTGCCATGGGGTACCCACATCAGTTAACGGGCATAATTTTATTCAAAAAACAGGGCGCACCGCGGAAAAAAAATGGACACTGGTATGGCAAGATAATTTCGACAAACAACACCTGGACACAACAAAATGGACGATGATCCCACCCGGTAAAGCCGATTGGGGAAAGCATATGAGCAATAACCCGTCCTGCTTTCGTTTCGATAACGGATATATCTATTTACGCGGGATCAATAACCCGGATACCACAACAGATCACCGCCCTTTTTTAACCGGCGGCATTTATACAAAAGGAAAGTTCGCTTTTCAATACGGCAAAATTGAAATAAGGGCTAAACTGGAGGGTGCTCGCGGTGCATGGCCGGCCATGTGGATGCTCGCTGAAAAAAACAAATACGGCGAATATCCCAAAAACGGAGAAATTGATATTATGGAGCACCTGAATTTTGATTCCATTGTTTATCAAACAACGCACTCCTATTACACGCTTAACCTGAAACAGGAAAATAATCCGCCGCACTCCGGAAGGGCAGCCATCAACAAAAACGACTTTAATATTTTTGGACTGAAATGGTTCCCCGATAAACTGGTGTTTACTGTAAATGGAACTGAAACCTTTACTTACCCGCGCGTAGCCGGCGTGGATCCCAGCCAGTGGCCTTACGATCAGCCTTTCTACATTATGATCGACCAGCAGCTCGGCGGCAATTGGGTGGGTAAAGTGGCGCCGGATCAGTTGCCCGTGCAAATGATAGTAGATTGGGTAAGGGTGTACCAGTAATGCAGAACGCATAACGCATAATGCAAAATGCTAAGGATTCCTTTGTTAGTGTTGCGTGTTGGCCATAGTGCGTAGCAGAAACACCAACAAACGAACCGCAGGTGTTTTCCCCACGCGTTACTACCGCGCTCAACACCTGCAGCGGCATAAAAAAAGAGCGCCGGTATTTTAGCTTTCAATAACAGTTCTTTATTTTTGACCAACAAGTTGAAATGCCTCAGCCGTATGTCCATTCATAGTCATTACTTGTATTGGATTTTCAAGCAGGATTTTAAACTCTTTCGTCAATTCTGAAATCCATTCTCTTGTATGATGTCTGAATGTTACGCCTTCTGACAGCTTAAAAACACCAAAATTGTCTTCATCATCATTAAAATATTGATACCTCTTAACTTCAGGAGAATTATTTTGCAGGTAGTAATCGCTTATGTAAATAATGCCCTCAGGTTTTAGCTTGGACCTAAGCAGTTTTAAAAGTTCCTTTTGCCCATTGTTAGAGGGGATGCAAGTCAATACTGCAAATAATAATATGCAGTCCACTGAATTGTTCCGAACAGGCAGATCCAGTGGGCTGGTAATATGAAAAAGAGACAGATTATTTTGCTGCCTGCCGCGACCCACTAATTCTTTTGAAGTATCATAACCAACTACATTTGTAAATCCAACATCTGAGAGTTCTTTTACTATTCGTCCGTAGCCGCACCCGAAATCAAGTATTTTGCTATCGGCGGATAAACGGGTGGTAAGAACTTCCTTGTTAAGTGGATGAGTAAATGTTTTCGCATAAGCAACTTTGTCCCAATATTCACTTTGATTGTCTATACTCATTTTCTAACAGATTGTATTTGGGCCGCCTTTGTTGGTGTTGCGCGCTGACCACAGCGCATAGCTAAAACACCAACAAACCGGCCGCCGGTTTTATCTATACGCCACTACTGCACTTTACACTGGCGGTGGCGCTAAACATTAACTAATTGCATTTATTTCTTGTATAAATACTTTTTAGGAATTTTCACTTTATTCGTTTCCAGCGTCCAAAGCAAATTTGCAATCCACCACCTGTTCTTAAAATAAACTAACTGATAGCTGTTAATACCTCTTGCTTCCTCATTTTTTGAATCCTTGCCATAAAAGCTTTGAAAAACATTTGCGATTCCATTAAACTCATCAACAACTTTTCCCGTTTCATACTCGACATAACCCTCCGTATAATAATCGTCATGCATCAATTCTATAAAATCATCAAGGCTAACTGTTTCGGTGGGCCGGTTCAGAGAATCTTTGCTATTTAAAATTGTAAATGTTGCAGTAGGTAAAAACAAATTTCGCAATGCTTTCCAGTTTCTTGTTTTTCCTCTTTCGCTCGATTGAAGTCGTAATACTTCCCCTACAATACCGTCAATAGATTTGACAGCATTTGTGTCCGCCAACATCACTTTCTGCGCTTTTAAACTTATTGACGAGCTGATAAGATAAAGAAGTATAAAAAACAATTTCATTACCTATATATTCAGCCTTTGTTGGTGTTGCGCGCTGACCACAGCGCGTAGCTAAAACACCAACAAACGGACCGCCGGTTTGTTATCCACCCAACACTACTACGCTCAACACCGGCAGTGGCGCGAACAACCCATTCACTACTCACCTTTCACCATTGCCTAATTCCTCACCGGCTTCCCGGTCTTGATCACGCTTTGCAACCGCTCCAGGGTTTTGCGTTCGCCGCATAATGATAAAAAATTCTGCCGTTCCAGGTCCAATAGATATTGTTCCGATACCAATGTAGCTTCACTCAAATCGCCGCCGCACATAACATAAGCTAATTTCCTTGCCACCAGCGCATCATGATCCGTTGCATAATTCCCTTTTTGCATACCATTAATACCTGCTAACAATGCACCCAGCGCACTGCGCCCAAGCACTTTAATATCCGTTCTGGGAACCGGCGCCACGTAACCATTATCATACAGGTCAATAATACTGCGCTTTGCTTCGGCTACCCGGTAATCGGGGTTCATCACTACTTCATCCACTCCTTTGCGGTAATACCCCAAGTCAAAAGCCTCAAATGCCGAAGTAGCTACTTTAGCCGTTGCCACCGTCAGGAAGCGGTTTTGTAACGGTATATTTTCAGGCTCGCCATGCTGCACATCATCCGCCGCCCGCAATGCAAATTCTTTGGTGCCGCCACCGCCGGGTATCAGGCCTACGCCCAATTCTACCAATCCCGTGTAGGTTTCAGCAGCCGCAAACACTTTGTCGGCGTGCATACTCAGCTCGCAGCCCCCGCCCAATGCCAGTCCATGCGGCGCTACCACAACCGGCACAGAAGCGTACCGGGCACGCATAGTGGTATTCTGGAACAGACGCACGGCCATATCCAGTTCATCGTATTCCTGTTCTATAGCCAGCATAAAGATCATACCTACATTAGCCCCGGCCGAAAAATTAGCCCCTTCATTAGCGATCACCAGCCCTTTAAATCCTTTTTCCGCCTTCTCAATAGCCGTTTGTATGCCGCCCAATACGTCGCCGCCAATAGTGCCCATTTTGGTATTCCATTGCAGGCCCAGCACTTCATCACCGATATCATATAGTTTGCAGCTATTATTCTTCCATACGATTTTGTCGGAATAATTACTTAAAATAATAAAAGCATCGCTTCCCGGTAGCAGTTTATAGGTTTTGCTTGCCGGATCATACGCCTTCCGTTTCCCGTTCTCAGTAATATAAAACGTTTTGTTTCCTGCAGCCAGCATTGCATCTACCCAGGGCGCAACGGAGTATCCGGCCGCTTTCATCGCCTCCACTGTTTTGGCTACGCCCACTGCATCCCAGCTTTCAAAAGCGCCGATCTCCCAGCCAAAGCCGGCTTTCATCGCATCATCAATGCGGTACAATTCATCGCTGATCTCCGGAATACGATGACTTACATAAGAAAATAATCCATAATGAAATTTCCGGTAAAACTCCCCTGCTTTATCGCCACCGGCCAATAAGGCTTTTAATTTCGAAGGCAGGTCTTCAATCAATTTGGCGGGCTCCAGGCTTGCGAATTTTGCCTTAACTCTTGGGCCATATTCAAAGGTCTTTAAATTGAGCGTTAAGATCTCTGAAGCGCCTTTATCCGTTTTTACTTTTTTGAAAAAGCCCTGACCGGTTTTGTCGCCCAACCATTTATTCTCCACCATTTTTTCCAGCCATGCCGGAATAGCAAACAACTCTTTGGCTTCATCCTGCGGGCAATTATCATATACACCCTTAGCTACCTTCACCAATGTGTCGATCCCCACCACATCGGCCGTGCGAAATGTCGCGGATTTCGGTCGTCCTATAACCGGACCCGTCAGCGCTTCAATTTCATCAATGGTTAAACCTAGTTTATCCATTAATGAAAAAATGGACATAATACTGAAGACGCCCACCCTGTTAGCAATAAAGGCTGGCGTATCCTTGCACAATACGGTTGTTTTGCCAAGAATGCGCCCGCCGAACTGCAGCAGGAAATCTATCACCGATCCATCGGTATCTGGCGTGGGAATAATCTCCAGCAGGCGCAGGTAGCGGGGCGGATTAAAAAAATGCGTACCGCAAAAATGCTTTTTAAAATCGTCAGACCTTCCTTCGGTCATCAGGTGAATAGGGATACCGGAAGTGTTCGACGTGATCAATGTTCCGGGGCGGCGATATTGCTCCACCTTTTCAAATAGCTGTTGCTTGATATCGAGCCGCTCTACCACCACTTCTATGACCCAGTCGCAACCGGCAATATCTTTCAGGTTGTCATCAAAATTACCTGTGGTGATCTTCTGCACTACCGCTTTTGTAAATACCGGCGAAGGGTTGCTTTTGATAGCGGCGGCGAGCGCGTCTTTCACGGTCTTGTTTTTATCAATCGTTTTTCCGCCTGCCTCCTGTGGTGTTGCAATATCCAGCAACAATACCGGGATTCCGGCTCCCGCAAAATGACAGGCAATACGGCTGCCCATAACCCCGCTTCCCAAAACAGCAACCCTCTTTATCGTTCTTTTCATGCAATACAATTTTGAAAATAGTTAGTTAAACAACTATCTACTGTGAAGTTAAGCATAAAAAGACCATTCCCCGTTCGCGGTGAAAAAATGCGGCTTCGCCGATTTTATTTCTTGCGCACAATCAATAAATAATACATTTGAATTCAGTAAACCCTGGATACTTTATGAGTATATTAACTACCAGTGAACTTTCTAAAAGATACAAAACCGTTCAGGCACTCAACCTGGTGAATATTACCATTCCCAAAGGCTGCGTGTATGGCATTCTGGGGCCTAACGGGAGCGGTAAAACCACCTTGTTGGGTATTGTGATGGATGTGCTGAAAGCTACCTCCGGAGCCTATCTGTGGAACGGACAGCCCGGCAGCGATGCTCAGCGTAAGCGAATAGGAACCCTGCTGGAAACGCCTAACTTCTACCCTTATCTCAGTGCGGAACGCAACCTGGAAATTGCTGCCGCTATCAAGGGGTATAATAAAAGTGATATTCCGCGCGTTTTAAAGATCGTTAATCTTTTTGAACGCAAAGATTCTGCGTTCAGTACCTATTCATTGGGAATGAAACAACGCCTCGCAATTGCCGCTGCGCTGCTGGGCGATCCGGAAGTATTGGTATTTGATGAGCCAACAAACGGGCTGGATCCTGCGGGAATTGCCGAAATACGCCAACTGATCCTGGCGTTACATACTTCAGGTAAGACCATCATCATGGCCAGCCATATCCTGGATGAGGTAGAAAAAGTATGTACTCATGTCACTATTATTCAAAAAGGAACCATTAAGGCCAGCGGTACGGTTGCAGAAGTGCTGCATGCAGGAGAACAACAAAACGAAACACTTATTGAGATTGCAGCCGGCGACCTGGCACAATTACAAACAGTGGCACCGGGGTTGCCCGGACTAAAAACGGCAGTCTTAAAACAGGATTTCTTATTATTACACTGCACTGCAACCATAACGCCGGAGGCGATCAATAAATTCTTTTTCGAAAAAGGAATTATTCTCAGCTATCTGTCTATAAAAAAGAAAAACCTTGAAGCCCGCTTTTTGGAGATCACCGGTACTACAAGCGATCGCTAACAATAATACAATAACTATGGTACAGCTTTTTAAAATAGAGTGGTTGAAGATAAAAACCTATCGCACGTTCTGGGTGCTGTTCTGTTCCTTTTTTATTTTTCTTCCGTCGATGTTTCTTTTAGCCGGCGACCGGTTTATGCACCAGTTCCAGGGAAAAACCATGGAAGCAGAGGCCATTAAGCGTTTTATGAACTCGCCTTTTGTTTTTCCTAATGTATGGAGGGGCGCCGCCTGGTTTGGGGGATTGTTCTTTATTATCATCGGTATGTTGTTCATTATGTTGATCACTAATGAGGTGCAGTACCGGACCCACCGGCAGAATATTATCGATGGCTGGAGCCGGATGAATTTTATTGCGGCCAAAGCCTCGCTGTTGCTTTTTTTTGTATTAACCACTACGGTAATGGTGTTCCTTACCGGGCTGGTTTGTGGCTTTTTGTATACGCCCGACCTGGGTTCCGTAAGCGTCTTTGAGAACTTCTATTATGTGGGATATTATGCGCTGATGGCAACCATGTATCTGACCGTAGCCTTTCTTATAGCCATCCTCATCCGGAGAACGGGCCTCGCCGTTATCGTCTATTTCGCTTATGTTTTCATTATCGACAATCTCCTTTGGCTGGCGCTTACCTTTCGCAAAGGGCAGGCCGGCTACTTCCTGCCTTTGGAAAGCTCCGACTCATTAATACCCAACCCGTTTAAACCGGCATTATTAGAAACGCGCACCGTTTCTGATTTAAGTTTGATCTTCACAGCCCTGTGCTACGGAGCAGCAATGGTTTACCTTATTATCCGGTATTATAAAAATGCCGATCTGAAGAGTTAACCTAGCGCCGACCCCACAGGTTTTATTGCCACCTTAAATACCTCTATGAAATAAAAGGCCGGCCCCATTAAATGGGGCCGGCCTGAATGAACGATTTTAAATTTTATTTTTTTCGCGATCCGCCGCGTGGCTTTTTGGGTGTAGGTATATTCATGTGCTGCCCTGCGGCAGGGTCGGTGTGCCCGTGAAAAGGATCATGTGGCTGTTCTTTAAATGCATCCGGGACCGGATCATTCTTTTCCTCAGGGAACGTAATAGTGCCTTCTATAACGGTAATTTCATCGAGCCCTTCCACCACTATATTTTCGTCGGCATTCATGAAATCCGCCACTACGTCCTCATCAATAATGGCTACTTCCGACAATTCCGACGGCTCCATTACCGGCGCTGCAATAATGGGTTCGTCTAAGGGCGGAATGACTTTTTTAGGTGTTGCCTTTTGTGGCGCTTTCTTCTTCTTAACCGGGGTGAGTTTTTTAGGGGCAGGTTGCTGCACTACTGGCTTCCTGGTCACTGCCTCTTTGGGGGCTGTTTTGCGAGCAACGGCTTTCTTTTTGGGTGCTGCCTTTTTTGATGGCGTTGCTTTTGCAGGGGCTGGCTTTTTTGCAGCCGTCTTCTTCGCGGGTGCAGCTTTTGCGGTTCCCTTTTTAGGCACCGCCATTTTTACTACGGGTTTTACCGCAGCTTTCCCGTTGTTTGCTTTATGTGTTTTGGATTTCCCGACCTTTTTTAATTTATCCTTTTTCTTTTCATCCTGCTTTTTCTTGCTGGCTTTAAGAATCAACTTTTGCGCTTTTTTCAGCTCACTTTTTTTTGAGCCCGATTTTTTTGATTTGGCTTTTTTGCCTGTTCCTTTTTTATCAGGCAGCTTTTCTTTTTTTGAAGCCGATTTTTTTTGCTTAGCCATTATTGCAGATTTTAAAATGAATACTAAATTTCTTTATATTGATCGTCACTGATCCAATCCATTTCGTATCAAATCCGATAAACTACAGCCGAAACAACGATACCTTAAAACTAAAAAAAGATCTCCATTAAATGAAGATCTTTTTCAATTTTTGTATTTTTTTGGAAATTAATTATTCCTGAACCTGGAAGGTAATTGGTTGTTTCCGGTATGCCTTCACCTGCCGTCCGTTTTGAACAGCCGGCACCCATTTCCCAGATTTTTTAATGGCGCGCATTGCTTCTTCGCCCATTCCAAAACCAGGATCTTTAATCACCTTTACATCACTTACATTACCCTGAACATCCACCACAAACTGTACAATTACCTGATAACTACCTGCAGAGGCGCCGTTTTCTACGGGCACATCACCGCGCAGGTTTGTACTCAGGAACCTGGACCAGTCACCATTATAGCGTGCTTCCTGCTCCACTTTAGTAAAGATCTCGGGTTCTTTTTCAACCGGTTTGGCTTCCACGATGCCTTTACCACCGTCTACACCTGCCGGGGGAACCACTACACCCAGATCTTTTACACCGGCCTGGTTAATAGTACCAATTTTGGTATCTTTTAACTCTTCCTGAACGGGAGGGGGTTGTTTTACTTCCTCATCTTTTACGATCTTAGGAGGTGTAAATGCCTTTGTTTCAATTTTTGGAGGCTCCACTTTTGGCGGTGGTGGGGGCGGCGGCGGAGGGGGTTCTTTCTTCTCCTCCGGCTGTTCTATTTTCTGGATGGTTACTTCTTCCATTTTGACCTTCTGCGGCTTATTGGCCTCCATCTTGCTCTGCAAAACCACCAAACCGGCAATTACCAGGGCGGCAACTACGGTTATGACCAGCGCTTTCACGATACGCTTATTGTAGGTACGCCGGAGCTCGTAGGCTCCATAATCCTTATTGCGCCCCTCAAAAACAATATCCAGAAGATCTGATGATAAAATTTTATTGGCTTCCATTATTAAATTACTTTTTTATAAGATGCATAAATCTAAAAATTCCACAAGAATTTTTATTTGGCTGGGGTTGCGGGTGCTGCGGCGGCAGGTGATCCACCGATCGTTAAACGAATGGCATCCAGTTCACCAGGAAATGGTTTTACCAATGCATAACGGGCAACTTTATTAATGGTCATTTCATCCAGCATATCCACCACATTTTTATACGTGGCATCATCGGTCGGCTTAATAATTACGAAAAAGTCCTTCTGTTTACAATCATCAATGGATTTCCCTTTTGCCCTGGCTTCCTGTTCGCAGGCAGGGTCCTGTACATAATGAGAAACTACTTCTTTCTTTTTATTAATTATTTCATTGCGAATGCCTTTATAGGTGTCCGACTTGAAATTAGCGCCCGTAGGATCCATTTCCCCCTCGTAATAGAAAACCTTGTTATCTTTTGCAAGCAACACCGTCAATGAGCCCGATTGTTTGATCTTGGTTTCCTGGTCCTTCTTATCCGAATCTTTAGGCATATTTAAATCCATGGTTGTAGGATTGCTCATCGTTGCCGTAAAAATAAAGAAAGTGATCAGCAGGAAGCCCAGGTCCACCATTGGGGTCATATCCACCCGGGTGCTTTGCTTTTTGGCTTTCTTGACCCCGGGGCCTTTCTTATGTCCGTCATCGCCGCCAGTATCTAAACTTGCCATATTCTTATTTTTTACAAATTAGGTGATTAAAAATTATTTCTGCTTCAAACGATCCAGATACAACTCGGACCCTGTAGGGGCCTCTGTAGGCATGGTTACCAGGTTGTATTTCTGCTCGTCGTTACGCTTCATAGCTTCTATAAGCGCGTTGAAGGCCGGGTATTTGGAGGAGTTATCTCCTTTTACCAGGTATTTCAACGTTTCGCCTGCAAAAACGTATTTAGCGGCACCGATCCAGTTCACCAGCTCATTTGTAGCAGAGTCCATTACCGGAATGCCATCCTGTTTCACCTTCGCCTGGTCTGCCGGAGACAATGCCAGGAAGCTCTTCAGCTTATTAAAAGGCATCCCCATCATCATTCCATCAGAATAGTGGGTAAGGTCTCCGTCCGAAATAGTCACCCCTGCACGTTTGGCGGCTTCTTTAATTATGTCCTTTCCTTTTTGAACATCGGATTTCGACATAATGCTGAAATACACCTTGTTGTCTTTATCAATGCTCATCATCACCGCATTGTTATCAGGCATAGTCTGTGAAGCAACGGAATTAGGAGTCTCAATGGGAACTGGCTCAACCGGTTTGAATTTTGTGGCCATGATAAAGAAGGACAGGATCAGGAACGCTACGTCCACAAAGGGCGTCATATCCGTATCCGTCGACTTCTTTTGTATTTTTGCTTTTGCCATTATTGACTATATTTTGATATAAGACTAAAAATCTGTTTTATTCCATAAAAAATCCTGTGCACTTTATACTTATTTGTATAAAGAAGCAAAAGATTGTGTCAGGGTGAAACCAGATTCGTCAATACCATAAGTAATGCTGTCAATACGGGTAGTAAGCATGTTGTAGAAAATCAGGGCTAAAGCTGAAGTACCGATACCCAATGCAGTGTTATACAGGGCTTCAGAGATACCTACCGCCAGTTCTGAAGAGTTACCGCCGCCGCTTTCACCCAGGTTGGCAAATGAACGGATCATACCCATTACCGTTCCTAATAACGCTACCAGGGTACCGGTAGAAACGATTGTAGATAAGAACACTAAGTTCTTCTGTAACATCGGCAGTTCCAGCGCAGTTGCTTCTTCTACCTCTTTTTGAATAGCTGCAATTTTTTGCTCTGTGTCCAAACCTGGTTCATTGATCATTTCTTTGTAACGGCGCAGACCTGCTTTCATTACATTCCCTACAGAACCTTTTTGTTTGTCGCACTCAGCAATAGCTGCTTCTACATTTTTGTTGGCAAGATGATATTGTACTTTACGTACGAAATTGTTGATGTTACCTGTGCCTAATGCTTTGGCAATAGTCAGGAACCTTTCAATTGCAAATACGATAACCATTAACAACATACCAATAAGTAAGGGTACGATGATCCCTCCTTCATAAATACGGTGGAACGCTCCTTTGGGGCCTTTATGGTTCGGCCAAAAGCCACCGGCGGGGTCTGGCTGTGCAAATCCACTATCAGCGCCAATTACATAACGCCAAATACAATAGCCAGCAATAATACACAGAATGGGCGCCACCCACGAAATCAGATTGCTGCTTTTTTTAGGTTGAACAGAAGTAGTAGCCGTTACGGGCTTCGCTTGATTTGTCTCAGCCATGATCTTAGTTTTTTAGTTTTTTAAATATTGAACAAGTTTACTTTGAGTGTACAATTCTAACAAAAAAAACGAAACGACAAAGTTTTTCGTCATTATTTTTTTTTGACCGTTTGAAGATAATTGATTTTTTATAAATCATCAAAACATCTCTCCAAACACTTGCATAAATCTATCCGGAAGCCTTTATCGTTTTACAATTTTCAACAAAATAGCCTATCTGTTATTCATATCGCAACGCATCTATAGGATTCAAACGGCCTGCTTTTAAAGCGGGGTATATACCGGCAGCCAGCCCTACAATTGTACAAATAACAATTCCATACAATACCCAATCCCAGGGAACAACAAAGCCCGTACTTAAAACCAGCGAGAACATATTGCCAACAATAATTCCCAGGATGATCCCCAACAAGGCTCCTAAGATACTAATAATGATGGCTTCCAGTAAAAATTGTATTTTAACCGACTGCTTCTTCCCCCCCAACGCCTTTACCAGGCCCACTTCTTTGGTTCGTTCCGAAACAGCCACCAGCATAATATTCATCAAACCAATTGCAGCGCCCAGCAACGTGATAATGCCGATCACAATGGCTGCCCAGCGGATATAGCGCAGCACATTCATAAGTGTTTGAACCGTACTATCGCTTTTATCCAGGATAAAGTTACTCTCTTCGGTGCTATTATTTTTTCGCACTGAGCGAAACAGGCTTTCGGCCTCCCCCATCGCGGCATCTAGTTGCTTAATATCATTTACCTTAACGGCCAACATATAAGAGGCGTTCGGTTTGCTGAAATTCCGGTTCCAGTTTTCGTACCCGATGATGGCTATATTATCGCGGCTAAAGCCGAATGTGGATCCCTTACCTTCCAGGATACCCAAAACTTTGTAAGGAATATTATTAATCCGGATGGTGGTGTTCACCCCTTTTTCAAGGGCCTCTCCAAAAAAAAGTTTTGCCACATCCAGCCCCAGCAGACAGGTATTTTGTCCGCCGGTAATTTCACCCGAAGTAAAATTCCGGCCGTAGGCCAGCTTAAACGAATTCAGGTACAGGTATTTTTCATCGCCTACCAATAACGTTACGTTGGGGTTTGTTTTTTTGGCGTTGAAGGAAAAAACATTGCCCCCTCCGCCAAATACCGAGATACCGGCTACCGCTCCGGGGAAATGATAATGGCTGATAAAATACTGCGCCTCTTCTTTTGTAATGACCTTATTTAGATTGGATTGTTTTTCTTTCTTCCCTTTTTTTGATACGGTAAGCCCATCCGCCCGGTTAGAACCAAAATTCGTGTTCCGCTCTTTGAAGCGTATGGTAAATCCGTTTGCCCCCATTGATGAAAAGCTTTCCGTAAACTTCTGATTCATTGCTTTAATGGCTGTTATAATCCCAACAAGTGCCATTATACCAAAGGCGATGATCGTTACCGTTAAGCCCGTACGTAGCTTGTTGCTTCTGACCGTACGGAACGCCAATAGGAGAATATCGTTGAATTTCACCTTGCTAAGGTAACGGATTCTGGTTACTAGTTTCTGGTTCCTGGATGCTGGTTTCTGGATATCCAGCATCAAGTATCAAGTATCTAAAAATAAAGCCAGTTAAAAATAACATTGGGGAATACGCCCACAAAAACGATCATGACACATATGGCGACCAATGTGTATTTTTCAATAGCAGCTATCCGGGTAAAATTATTGGGGCCTTCCTTAAAATACATGGCCTGGATCAGCCTGAAATAATAATACGCACTAACAGCAGCCATTACCACACCAAAGATCACGAGCCATAAATAGCCCCCTGCTTCTATAACTGCTTTCAACATATAGAATTTGGCCAGGAAGCCCGCAGACAGCGGAATACCGGCCAGCGAAAGCATGCAGATCGTAACGCACAATGCCACCAGGGGCTGGTGTTTCGCCAAACCGTTAAAGCCTTCAAAAGAATAATCAGTCATTTTGCTGATGACCCCAAATACACCGATAGTTGCCAGGCAGTAAGCCAGCGAATAAATAATTAATCCTTCATAGGAAGTTGGATTCATCGCCACCAGGGCAAACAGCATAAACCCTGCCTGGGAAATACTGGAATAGGCCAGCATCCGTTTTACACTTTGCTGAAACACAGCGGTAATATTCCCAATGAATAAAGTAAGGGCTGCCAGCACCGCCATCCATACTTTCCACTGGATAGTTAACTTATCAAAAGCAGTATTGAAGAGATGAATAAACCCGATAAATATGCCCACTTTTACAATAGTGGCCATAAAAGAAGTAAATACAGTAGGGGCGCCGTCATAAACGTCTGGTGTCCAGAAATGAAACGGAGCAATGGACACTTTGAAGCACATCGAAAACAGCAGCATGAATAGCCCCGCGGTGAGCAGATTCGATTTTCCCAATGCTGCAAGGTTCATTTTACCAATGTCAAAAGTGCCGGTAGCGCCGTAAATCAGGGTGATCCCCATTAGCATAACGCCCGTGGAAAATGATCCCATTAAAAAGTACTTGAGCGCCGCCTCGTTACTTTTCAGGTCTTTTTTCGCTGCGCCGGTTAAAATGTATAACGGTATGGAGATGATCTCAATACCAATAAAAAGCATCAGCAGGTTGGTAAACGAGGTAACCAGGAAGATCCCCGTAAGAATGAAAAAAAGGAGCGCGAAATACTCTGCATAATGATTACCCACTTTTTGCATGTCCTTAGAGGAGAGTAAAAAGAAAACCAGTGTGGCAAAAATGGCAATCGAATTAAAGAACAAGGAATAATAACCAAAGCTCAAAAAACCGGCCGTGTTAATTGAAAAGAAATGGATCCCTTTTGACTCCAGCACATTGGCTATAAGCAATAACAGCGTTCCAACAATGGCGGTTATCCGCACCGGTTCTTTTGTCTGAAACAAAAAGCTGGCAAACAGCATCACAACACCTAATAGACCTGATAAAATAACTGCGTTCATATTGTTTCTCTTAATGCGTCTTTAATAAGTAAAGCACATCTGAATGTTTTAAAATGGATTGACTGATCTCTTCTACAGAATTCAATATCGGTTGAGGGTAGATGCCCACGGCCAGGATCGCTACAATAATAATGGTCAGTATGGCTTTCTCATGAAAGGCAATATCTGTGCCCTTTTCAGTAAGCGCATTGGTAGTGCCAAAGAATACCCGACGTCCCATCTTTAACGTGTAAACCGCCCCCAAAATAATTCCCAGCCCTGCAATAGCCATTAAAGGAATGCCATATTGCGTCACTTTTGATCCCAGTATACCGTTGAACATCATAAATTCCCCAATAAAGGCATTTGTAAGCGGCAGCCCAATATTTGCAAAGGCGATTATAATAAAAAAGAACGTGAGTGCCGGCGCCTTTTGCGCGATCCCGCCAAGGGCGGAAATTTTGGTAGTGCCAAATTTGCGTTCGATGATCTCCACTACAATCCACATGCCCAGGATGTTGATGCCGTGCGAGAACATCTGGATCATCACTCCCTCAATGCTGCTCTTGTCTTCGGCAAATACCGCCACGCACATCAGGCCAATATGTGCAATTGATGAATAGGCCACCAGGCGCTTCATATCATCCTGTTGCATTGCGATAAGGGACGCATAAACAATTCCGATGACCGCCATGGTAGAAACGGTATCGCCCCAACTGTAAGAAGCAACAGGCAATACGGGCAGCAGCCAGCGTAATAGCCCCAACACCCCCATCTTTACCATTAAGGCGCTCAGGACCATTGTGCCGGCGGTAGGCGCCTGCTGGTAGGTATCCGGCTGCCAGGTATGGAAGGGGAATACCGGCATTTTAACGGCAAAGGCTACAAAAAACAGCCAGAACAACCATGCCTGGTCCTTCGGCGAAAGCTCTGCCGTATAAAAAGCGGCAATATCAAAAGAATTACCTGTAGTTTTTGAGTACACATATAAGATGCCGATCAGCATCAGCAATGATCCCAGAAATGTATAAACAAAAAATTTAAATGTAACAGCGATCCGTTTTTCTCCGCCCCATTGGGAACAGACAAAATAAATGGGGATCAGCGCCAGCTCCCAAAAGAAATAAAACAACAGGGCATCCATCGCCAGGAAAACGCCCATCATTCCGGCCTGCGTCAACAACATTAGTCCAAAAAAGCTGTTCACCTTTTTATAAGCAGTAGTCCAGGTGGCCAGGAAGATGATCGGGTACGATAATGCCGTCAGCATACACAGCAGGATGCCCATGCCATCTCCTTTAAGCGAAAAACTGCTGTTGAGTAAACCCATCCAGGGGGCTTTAAACGTCCAGCAAGCGGGACTATTGTAAACGGCAACTCCCAAAATAGCAATTATAAAAGTTATAATAGCCGCCAGCAGCGACCAGGTTCTTACCTGCTCCTCCTTCTTTAGTAAAAAAGTTGCTAACCCGCTCAGTAAAGGCACCAATATCAACAACAATGCGATCATATATCAGTATTCAGATTTTTAGTATTCAGTTCTCAGGTTTTCTAATGGCGGTACTATTTTCTTAAGAAAAGTTGTACAACAAAGATCAATACCATCCCCAGCACCATCATCAAAATATAAGCCCCGGTTTGCCCGCTTTGCAGCCAGCGCAACTGGCGGCTTCCATAGCTTACCAGGCGTCCCGCACCATTCACAATGCCGTCTACAATCTTTTTATCAAATATGTTATTTAAGAAAGTACCCAGGGCATTAAGCGGTTTTACAATGATGGTTTCATACAACTCATCCACATACCATTTGTTTTCCAATACCTTTCCCAATCCGGTAGTTGCTTCCATATCCGGCTTTTTTGAGAATTTATTCCAGGCGAAGATCACTACCCCGATCACCAATACGGATGATACACCCGCCAGCATCCATTCCGTGCTATGTGATGCTTCGTGTATGGGCAGCAATGCATACGAATCTTTAAAAACCGGCTCCAGGAAATCGGCAAGGGAATGTGCCCCCTGTGCCATAAATTCAGGAATACCCACAAACCCGCCTACTACAGAAAGCACAGCGAGAAGAATTAGCGGAATGGTAATAGCCGAAGGGCTTTCATGCAAATGATGCTCCTGCTCATGGGTGCCGCGGAAGCTTCCTTTAAAAGTAGTAGCATACAAGCGGAACATGTAGAAAGCCGTCATCAGCGCGCCGATCAGCCCCAGTGCGTATAGTAAAGGGGATTTGGCAAAAGCGGCCGCCAGGATCTCATCCTTAGAAAAGAAACCCGAAAAACCGGGAATGCCGGCAATGGCCAGGCAGCCCAGCAGGAAAGTGATATTGGTGATCTTCATATATTTGGACAGACCGCCCATTTTTCTCATATCCTGTTCGCCGCCCATTGCATGAATAACACTACCACTGCCTAAAAACAGCAAGGCTTTAAAAAACGCGTGGGTCATTACATGGAATACCGCAGCCACATAAGCGCCGCTGCCGATGGCCAGGAACATATACCCCAACTGGCTTACGGTGGAGTAGGCCAATACCTTTTTAATATCATTTTGCTTTAAAGCAATCGATGCCGCCAGCAATGCCGTTGCGATGCCGATAATAGCAATAACGTTCAACGTTTGTGGCGCCATTGAAAACATAAGGTTACAACGGGCGATCATGTAAATACCGGCCGTAACCATGGTAGCCGCGTGGATCAATGCCGATACAGGGGTAGGACCCGCCATGGCATCCGGCAACCAGGTATACAGGGGGATCTGTGCACTTTTCCCCGTTGCGCCAACAAATAGTAACAAGGTAATTGTAGTAAGTTCTTTAGTGGAAAACTTCGCCAACGTTCCGCTGGTAAAAACATCGCTGAAGGTTGTGGTTCCCGCTTTACTAATGATCATAAACAGGGCGATCAAAAAGGCCAGGTCGCCAATACGGTTCATAATAAATGCTTTGTTCGCCGCACGTGCATATTCATCTCTTTTAAACCAGAAACCGATCAGCAAATACGAACAAAGACCCACCCCTTCCCAGCCGATAAACATAATTACGAAGTTGGCGCCCATTACCAGCAGCAGCATGGAAAATACAAACAGGTTCAGGTAGGCAAAATATTTGCCATACTGTCCGGATTCCTCATCATGCATATATGCGGTTGAATACACGTGTATCAAAAAGCCCACACCGGTAATGATCAGCAGCCAGATAGCAGAAAGCTGATCGATCCGGAATGCAAAGGGGATCTTTAAATTGCCTACATTAATAAAAGGGAAATATTCGGTCGTGTGCGTATTGCCTGCATGTACCTGGAAAAAGGCCCAGAGACTTATAACAAATGAAACCAGGATCACACCACTGCCGATAAACCCAACAGCACTCTTCGACAAACTTTTTCTTCCCAGCCCGTTTATGAGACAGCCTATTAATGGCAGCAAGGGAATTAAATAAACGATATCTAACACATTCTTCATAATAAAACGGGATCCGGTTAATGTTTCAGCCTGTTTAAGAAATTAATATTTATCGAATGTACATTCCGGTACATCATTACAATTATCGCCAGCCCCACACTTACCTCGGCCGCGGCCACCACCATAATGAAAAAAACAAATAGCTGTCCGTCTGTTCCGGTAACCGCTGTTGCCCCTTTTGCTATATGATGCATCTTTGAAAACGCCACCAGCAGCAGGTTTACGGCATTCAGCATCAGTTCTATGCACATAAAAACAATGATCGCGTTGCGGCGGGTTAAAACGCCCACCACCCCAATCGAGAACAAGCAAAGTGCAAGTGTTATATAATAATTAATCGGCATTTCAGTTGTGAGTTATCAGTTATTAGTTATCAGTATTTCTGATTTATTATTCCTTATTTCTAATTTCTTATTCCTTTTTCCCGATCACCACCGCGCCCACCATGGCGCTTAAAAACAGAATACTGGCAATTTCAAAAGGGATCACAAAAGTGGTGAACAATTCACGTCCGAGCTCTTTTACTAATCCGATATTTCCGGTGCCCATTTCCACCAGATCTTTCTTTACCTCTGTATTTTTTAATGCCGCCACCAACACCAGGAACAGACAGCCCCCGGCAATGGCGCCCACGATCTGCAGCCATTTGTTCTTTAAGGCTTCGGTCGATTTGCTCAGGTTCATCAGCATGATCACAAAAAGGAACAGCACCATAATGGCTCCCGCATAAACAATAATGTTCACGATCGCCAAAAACTGGGCGTTCATTAAAATATAGTGCCCCGAAATAGCAAAGAAGGTCACAATCAGCCCCAGCACGCTATACACGGGGTTCCTGGCGGTAACAACCATTAATGCACTGCCAATGGCGATGACCGTAAGTACCCAAAACAAAACCTGCGTTATATTCATTTTTAAATCGTTTCTTTTGCCTGTTGAATTTCACCCTGTGCTTTTTTAAACCCTTCCGGATCGGTAAGCGGATTCGGGATCAGCAGATCTTCTTTCTTATAAATAAAACCTTTTCGTGTATAATTGGATGGGGTAAAAGTTTGCGAAAGATAGATCGCATCTTTCGGACAAGCCTCTTCGCAATAGCCGCAGAAAATACAACGCAGCATATTGATCTCATATTTGGCCGCATATTTTTCTTCCCGGTACAAATTTTCCTCGCCTTCCTGCCGCTCTGCCGCTTCCATGGTAATGGCCTCCGCCGGGCAGGCCACCGCGCATAATCCGCAGGCAGTGCAGCGTTCACGCCCTTCCTCATCCCGGTTTAAAATATGCAGCCCGCGAAACACCTTACTGAACGGTCGGGTCTCCTCCGGATATTGAACCGTCGGTTTCTTTTTAAAGAAATGCTTTAAGGTGATCGCCATTCCTTTAAAAATATTTACCAGGTACATACGCTCCACCCAGTTCATCGGCCTGCGATCAACGGGTTTGCTTCTGTTTGTTAATTGTACACTCATTACTCCTTAGCACTTTAATTTTTTTACTTTTTGTTACCAGCTTTAGTGCAAAGCTCAGCTTTGTTGCGTCGCACTCTTTTGCATCAGTACTACTATCGTCAATTCACTATTCACCATTGCCCCGGCATTTCCACATTCCCAAATTTTCAAATTAGCCCTTCTCCTCTCACCGGTACGAGCTCCCTCGCCAGCTTCGCAGGTATCGGGATGACGCCGGTTTCATCCATTTAATATTCTCACATTCCCACACTTTCACATTTCCACATTCTCAAATTTTCAAATTAAATCTACTTCTTCAGCCAAAGCACCACCAGCGCCGTTATGATCATATTCAATAAGGCCAGCGGGATCAGCCGTTTCCAGCCCAGGTTCATCAGTTGATCAAAACGGAAACGCGGAACGGTCCAGCGGATCCACATAAATATGAATACAAAAATGAGCGCTTTAATAAATAAACACAGGAAAGTAAGAATGGCTACCCAGTTCTGGCCAATATGCCCCGCCAGCGCGGTTTCATTTACAAAAGGGATATCATACCCGCCAAAATACAGTGTCGACATGATCACCCCGCTGATAAACATATTGATATATTCCGCAAACAGGTAAAAGCCCAGTTTCATACTGGAATATTCCTGGTGGTATCCAAAGTTCAGTTCATTTTCTGCTTCAGCCAGGTCAAAAGGGGTACGGTTGCATTCCGCCAGGGCGCAAACAAAAAAGATCAGGAACCCCAGGATCTGGCCGCCGCCAAATATATTCCAACTGGCCAATCCGCCCAAAGCGCCGCCCCGCTGGCTTTCCACGATGGTGCTCATTTGTAAAGAGCCCGTCAGCATCAGCACCGCGATCAGCGCCATGCCCATCGCCAGCTCATAAGAAACCATCTGCGAAGCGCCGCGGATAGCCGCCAGCAATGAAAATTTATTGTTGGAAGCCCAGCCCCCCAGCATAATGCCGTAAACGCCCAGGCTCACTACTCCAAAAACATATAAGATCCCGATATTTACATCAGCCACCTGTAAAGGCACTATACGTTCCCCTACTTTCAAGGCAGTTCCCCAGGGAACCACCGCACTGGTCAGCAAAGCCGTAACCATCGCCAGCATAGGCCCGAGGATGAATAAAAATTTTGAAGATGCCAGGGGAATAATTTCTTCCTTAAAAAACAGCTTACCGCCGTCTGCTAGCGGTTGTAATAAGCCAAAAGGGCCGGCCCGGTTCGGTCCGATACGATCCTGGATAAAGGCCGCTACCTTCCGTTCGCCATACGTGGCGTACATCGCCACTACCATTGATAGCGTAACAATAGCCGCAATCAGCACCAACTTCTCAATAATAAAAAACCAATCAATAGCCAGTAAAAACATAGTTTTAATCCTTTTTTTCGCCGATCATTTTTTTGTGGTTGAACACAGCTCCTGTTGCCGGGCCGTCAATCTTGCTCAGATCCACGTTAGGGTCATTTACTTCGCTCACACTGTGAATATCCATCAGTAATTTAGGCGCACGCCCCATTACTTCATCAATGGTCTCTTTGGGTGTATCCAGCACTTCATAGTGATTGGCGCCGATCACTGAATGCCGCGCTACTTTCATCGGTCCGTCAATGATCCAATCCTTCACATCCTTTTTCTCGAACCGGCATTCGTTACAGATCCAGCCCGTTTTACCATCATCATCGGGAAGGATCTCGCCCCACTGATCTTTGCGTGCAGTAACCCGCAGCACTTCAGGGCCACGCGCCCATAGCGTTACTTTACCACAACAAGTGGGGCAATCGCGATGGGCGTCCACCGGCTTGGTGAACCATACCCTGTTCTTAAAACGGAAGGTTTTATCCGTTAAGGCCCCCACGGGGCATACATCAATTACGTTTCCGATAAATTCATTATCCAGCGATTTTTCAATATAAGTGGCTATCTCCGCATGATCGCCCCGATCCAGAATACCGTGCTGACGTTTATTGGTCAGTTGATCCGCCGTAAACACACAACGGTAACACAAAATGCAACGCGTCATGTGCAACTGGATATACTTGCCCAGGTTGTGTTTTTTGAATACGCGTTTCTTAAATTCATAACGGGAACCCTCTTTACCATGTTCATAACTAAGATCCTGCAGATCACACTCACCTGCCTGGTCGCAAATAGGGCAATCCAGCGGATGGTTAATTAATAAGAACTCCACCACACTATTGCGTGCTGCAATAACCCGCTCACTGGTAATACTTTTTACCTCCATACCGTCCATCACGGTGGTACGGCAACTGGCCACCAGCTTGGGCATGGGGCGCGGGTCCTTTTCGGAGCCCTTGCTCACTTCCACCAGGCAGGTACGGCATTTACCACCACTGCCTTTGAGGGGGGTATAAAAACACATCGCAGGTGGGGTTACATCCCCACCCACCAGTCTGGCCGCCTGCAAAATAGTAGTACCGGGTGGCACTTCTAACGTAACATTGTCAATTGTTACCTTAAAATTTGCAGGTGGTTGTTGTTTAATTTCGTCTGCCATATTTATTTCTCGCGGCGCTCACAGCGAAGCAGCTACGCAATTTTTATAATTTGTTCACAACTCTTTTTATTCCGTCCTTCAACATGCCTAAACAAATTCACGCAAGGACGCAAAGGAGCAAAGGCGCTATAACTTATTCACTATCCTGTGAAATCCTTCTTTTAATAAATCAACATTAAAATTGATCAAAAGCCCTAACCTACAATCAGTTAATTTCAAATAAGTAATTACCTGCTTATAATGAACTCTTGCCAACTCTTCTACCGATTTTATTTCGACAATTACTTTCTTCTCTACCATTAAATCTGACCTAAAACCAATTTCCATTTTTATTTCCTTATGAAAAACAGGAATCGGTTTTTGTCGTTCCACAGAAATCCCTCTCTGTACTAACTCGTAAAAAAGAATTTCTTCGTATACACTTTCAAACAACCCGGCCCGTAATTTCTATGCATTTCCAGTGAAATATCAAAAACAACTTTTGCGATTTCATTTTCGGTCATAAAATTTGCTTTGCGTCCTGGCCCTTTGCGTCCTTGCGTGAAATACCCACTTATACCGCCGCGGGCTCCGGCACCTGTAACGGATCCGCATAATGCGCCAATCCATAATTCCGGGTTTGCGCTTCCGCAGCGTGGGTTACGTGCCATTCAAACTCATCCCGGAAATGCCGGATCGCCGCCGCCACCGGCCATGCCGCTGCATCACCGAGCGGACAGATCGTATTACCCTCTATCTTGCTCTGTATATCCCACAACAAATCTATATCGCTTGTTTTACCCTGCCCCTTTTCCAGCCGCAATAATAATTTTTCCATCCAGCCGGTTCCTTCCCGGCAGGGAGAACATTGCCCACAACTTTCATGACGGTAGAACCGCGCTAATGTATAGGTATTTTTAACCACACATTGGTCTTCATCAAACACAATGAAACCGCCGCTTCCCATCATAGTTCCGGTGGCAAATCCGCCATCAGCAAGGCTTTCATAGTTCATCATGCGCGGCTCACCCTTGGCTGTTTTCAGCAACAGGTTGGCGGGCAGGATGGGCACGGAAGATCCGCCGGGAATGCAGGCTTTTAACCGCTTGCCATTTTTGATACCGCCGCACCATTCCTCGCTGAAAATAAATTCCTCAACGGAGATGGTCATATCTATTTCATAAACCCCCGGCTTGTTAATATTGCCGCAGGCAGAGATCAGCTTTGTTCCGGTAGAACGGCCTACGCCGATCTTGGCATATTCCTCACCACCCATATTGATGATGGGCACCACTGCCGCCAGGGTTTCCACATTGTTCACCACGGTAGGGCGGTCCCAGGCACCTTTCACTGCCGGGAAGGGAGGTTTAATACGTGGATTGCCGCGCTTCCCTTCCAGCGATTCGATCAATGCCGTTTCTTCACCACAGATATACGCACCGGCACCCCGCTGTACATAGATCTCACAGTCGAAGCCCGTATTTAAAATATTCTTGCCCAGGAACCCATTCGCTTTTGCTTCTGCAATTGCCTGTTCTAAAATATCAGGGATCCAGGCATATTCGCCACGAATATATATGTATGTAGTGTTGGAACCCAGCGCGTAACTGGAAACGATCAATCCTTCAATTAACAGGTGCGGAAGGAACTCCATCAGGTAGCGATCCTTGAAAGTCCCCGGTTCGCTTTCATCTGCATTACAAACCAGGTGACGCGGAACGCCTTCCGGCTTGGCAATAAAGCTCCATTTCATCCCGGTAGGGAAACCGGCCCCGCCCCGCCCCCGGAGGCCACTCTTCTTTACCTCTTCCACCACTTCCTCTGGCGTCATTTTTAAGGCCTTCTCTACACTACGATAGCCACCGTTCTTCCGGTACACATCGTAATACCGGATGCCTTCAATATGCGCGTTCTCTAAAAGTAATTTTCTGCTCATTGTTTTTATCCTTTTCCAAAACCGGTTGTCATTAGCTTTTGGGCTTATCGTAATTGAACATCCAGTTGAAACCAAATTTATCCGTAAGCATTCCAAACCTGGCGCCCCAGAAAGTATCTTGTAAAGGCATGGTAACCGTTCCGCCTTCACCAAGGGCATTAAAGGCATTTGCAATGCTGGTTTCGTCTGTAAAATTCAACGCCAGGCTTATCGCATTGCCGCTGGTCACGCTAACGCCCGGAGGGCAGTCGCTCACCATAAAGCTCAGTTCACCGGCATTAAACAGCGCATGCATTAGTTTGTCTTTATGGGATTCCGCCACCGGGTAATCGCCCTGGGTATCACCAAAAGTTTGTTTATGTACGATCTGACCGCCGAGCGCTTTGGCGTAAAAATCCAGGGCCTCGGCAGCATTGCCATTAAAGTTCAAATACGGTGTAATTGCCTGCATCGCTTTATTTTTAATTGTTTACAGATATATCGCTTCTGCACTCCGCAATGATCGCATCCACTTTCTCTTTGGTCAGGTGTTCTTTATAATATTTACCCATCTGCATCATAGGCGCATAACCACAAGCCCCCAGGCACTCAGCCGCTTTCAGGGTAAACATTCCGTCTGCGGTTGTTTCCCCGGGTTTAATGCTCAGCTTTTCTTCAATATAGGCAATGATATCATCGCTTCCCTGGATCATGCAAGGCCCGGTCTGGCACACTTCAAAAACATATTTGCCTACTGGTTTCAGGTTGTACATGGTATAAAAAGTAGCTACCTCATATACTTCAATTGGCTCTATTTTCAACAAAGAGGCCACGTAATCCATGGTTTCGGTGCTCAGCCAACCAAATACATCCTGTGCCAGGTGCAACACGGGTAGCAACGCGCTTTTTTGCTTGCCTTCCGGATAACGAGCTATGATCTCGCTCACCTTGTTTAATTGCTCTTCTGAAAACTGAATCATCCAATTTGAAAATTTAAAAATTTGAAAATTTGAAAATTGTTCGCTTTACTACTTCATTCTCCAATTTTCAAATTGACTCATTACCTAATTATTTTACGCATCCATTTCCCCCGCAATCAGGTTCATGGACGACATTACAATGATGGCATCGCTCAGCATCTGCCCCTTTACCATTTCGGCGTAAGCCTGGTAATAAATAAAACAGGGGCGCCGGAAATGCAGGCGATAGGGAGAACGCCCCCCATCGCTGATAAAATAAAATCCCAGTTCCCCGTTAGCCCCTTCCACCGCATTATATACCTCGCCGGCGGGCATATTGATCTCACCCATAATGATCTTAAAATGCCAGATCAGGGCTTCCATTTTTGTATAAACATCTTCTTTGGGAGGCAGATAATATTCGGGCACATCAGCATGGTATTCGGTGGCTTCTCCCCCCTTCAAATTGTTCAGCTTCTGCATGGCCTGTTCAATAATGCGCAGGCTCTGCCACATTTCAGCGTTACGCACCTGGAAACGATCATAAGAATCCCCGGTACTACCCACGGGTATTTCAAAATCAAACTCATCGTAACGGCTATAAGGCGCCGCCACACGTACATCATAATCCACACCCGCTGCTCTCAGGTTAGGGCCAGTAAACCCATAGTTTAAGGCACGTTCGGCAGAGATCGGCCCCGTTCCCATCGTACGCTCCATAAAAATGCGGTTGCGGGTAAACAAGTCCTCAAACTCTTTTAGTACAGCGGGGTATTCTCTTAAAAATTTATCAATCTTTTCAAAGGCTGTATTATTAAAATCGCGCTCAAAGCCACCAATGCGGCCAATATTCGTCGTCAGGCGGGAACCACAAATCTCCTCGTAAATTTCGTAAACCAGTTCCCGGTATTGCATAACATAGAGGAACCCGGTATAGGCGCCGGCATCCACGCCCATGATAGAACTACAAATTAAATGATCCGTGATGCGCGCCAGCTCCATGATAATCACCCGCAGGTAATCCACCCTCTTGGGCGTTTTTACGCCCAGCAGTTTTTCGCAGGTCAGGTGCCAGCCCATATTGTTAATAGGCGCCGAGCAATAGTTTAAACGATCAGTAAGCGGGGTGATCTGGTATAAGGGGCGGCGTTCGGCAATTTTTTCAAATGCCCGGTGAATATAGCCCACAGTTGAATCAGCCGCCACAATTTTCTCCCCGTCCAGCTCAATAATGTTCTGGAACACCCCATGCGTAGCCGGGTGCGTAGGCCCCAGGTTCAGTGTGGTGGTTTGCTTTTCTATACTGCCACTTGGTAATAAAACATGATCGCTCATAACCTATATTCAAAAAAATTAACCTCTGGTTTTTATGATGCCGGCTGCAGCACTACTATCAGCCCCGGTTGTGTCACTCTCTTCAACGTCCGGTAATTCTGTTCAGCATTACAGCGAACCTCTGCCAAACATTTCATCATCCTTATCCACCCTGCTCTGGTCTTCCAGCGGATATTCCTTTCTCAGCGGAAAGTAATCCATCTCATCAACATTCAGGATGCGCTTTAAATTGGGATGCCCGATAAAATTAACTCCGTAAAAATCATACGTTTCCCGTTCCATCCAGTTTGCCGCTGCAAAAACACCGGTAGCCGTATACACATCCGGGTGCTGTACATCGGTAAATACCTTATAACGTACCCGTACATTTTCCCGCAGATTATGCAGGTGGTACACCACCGCCAATTCTTTCCCTTTGTTATCCGGATAGTGCACGCCGCACAAATCCGTCAGGAAAGTAAATTGCAGGGATGCCTCCTCTACCAAGAAATTCAGTACTTTCAGGTTGAGTTCCTTATCCGAGGTGAAACTCAATAAGTCATACTCCTCTTTAAAATCAAAAACCTGATCGCCAAATTTTTCAGCCAGTTTTTCTTTTATATGTTCGTTGGTCAATGCCATGTTAATTTGAAAATATGAAAATATGAAAATGTGAAAATGCGAATCATCGAACTTTCAAATTATCAATATTAATTATAACCATTTCTCCTTTTTTAAACCACACAAAAAACCACCTCCAAACTTATATGCACCATCAACAGAACGATCAATTATTCATTCACACATCTCCACATTCACACATTTTCACATTGAATTATTCTATTCCGTAACTCTCCAATAACGCCTTGTATTGTTCGCCATTCCTGCGTCTCAAACTTTCCTTTCCCACCAGGTCCTGGATCCGCATCACGCCGTCCAATATTGCTTCCGGCCGGGGCGGGCATCCCGGCACGTACACATCTACCGGCACCACCTGGTCGATCCCCTGCAATACACTATAAGTGTCAAAAATACCACCACTGCTGGCACAGGCGCCCACGGCTATTACCCAGCGCGGCTCGGCCATTTGAAGATATACCTGCTTTACTATGGGTCCCATTTTTTTGGCGATGGTGCCCATCACCATCAACAGGTCGCACTGGCGGGGCGAAAAGCCCACGCGCTCGCTGCCAAAACGGGCCAGGTCGTAAGTAGAGGCCATCGTGGCCATAAATTCAATACCACAGCAGGAAGTGGCAAATGGCAGCGGCCATAAAGAGTTTTTACGTGCCAGCCCAATTACACTGTCCAGTGAGGTGGCAAAGAACCCCTCTCCCTGATGCCCTTCCGGCATTTCGGCCATCATCAGACTGTCTTTCAAGTCTGCCTTTTTTGGCTTAATATTATATGATACAGGACGCATTTTTTAAATTTTAAATTCTGAATATTAAATGTAAAATGTAAAACCGCTTTTCACAACAAGACCTTCCGGGCCCAACGCACTTTTACATTTACTATTCTACATTCAATATTTTATATTCTCTAATCCTCCCATTTCAGCGCTCCACGCTTAATAATGTAAACAAACCCGCACAGGAAAAAACCTACAAAGAGCAGCACGGCCCAGAAGCCTGCCCATCCCAGCTCTTTAAAATTAACAGCGTAAGGATAGAAAAAGATGACTTCCACATCAAAAAGAACGAATAAAATTGCTGTTAAAAAATACTTGATGGCCATGGGTTGACGCGCCTGCCCGTGCGATTCAATACCACTGGAAAAGTTCTGCAATTTATCATCCGTCTTTCTTTTTGGCCCTAATAAATGGGTTACGCCCATTAAAGTGGCAATCAGGCCAGCGGCAAAAATAATTTGCAATCCAATTGGTAGATAGGAACTTGTAGTATCCAGATCGGTTTGTATAGCTAAATTAATCATCTCAATTATGCAATACGCAAAAATAAGGTAACCTGTTAACAAAACCTTTTTTTAACCGGTAAAAAGCAAACAGCCCCGAAAAATTTCGAGGCTGTTTAAAAAAACATTTATTAACCTGTTTATTTCGGCGATTTTGGCTTTACGCTTGCCGAGTCTTTTTTAGCCGCACTCTGACCTGAAGTTGGCGCTGCACTTGATTGGGCCTTAGATCCTGCAGGTTTCATTTTACTTACCTGATCAATAAAGCCTTGTAACTGTTGTTTTGTGGCATCGTCTGGAGCATTGTCTCTTCCAAGAGTAAGGTATTTTAAGCCATTGTCCTTATCGCCGGCAACATTCACAAAATAAGTTGCCAAAGCCGTTGCCGTACTAAAAAGATTTGTTTTTGCATTTTTAGAAGTGTCAGTTTTCGAAAACTCAATCAATTTTTCTCCGTCCGGCACCATCACATTCTTGGCATTTGTTGAGTCAAAAATAGAACTGGTTCTAAAACTCATTAAATATCCATAAGGGTGATTATATTTTGTTCTCATTATATCGAAATCCTTCCATGCTTTTTCATATTGTTTTCCGGTTAAAAAAGCATTCCCTGCCAACCAATAGTCATTTACGCTGCGCTGTGCTTCCGGTTTAATTTCAGCAAGTTTTTCCAACATTGCTCCTTGCAGATCGTATTGTTTTTTATCGCCAAAAGATTTAGCCGCATCTTGAAGTAATTTTACCCTGCCTGCAACTGTGGTATCCGCCTTTAACCCTTCATCATAGGCTTGTGCCACTTCATTTTCCTTGCCAGGTGTTGCCGCATATACCGTTGCTTTCAGTCCGTAATCCTGCGCATCTATATCATCCTTGTTAACAGTAGCAAAATATTTTTCCATGAAAGGCAACGCCGACTTCGCATCTCCCTTATCCACATAACTCCAGGCCAGTAATTTATACAGTTTGGGTTTTACTTTATCCCCCATTTTTTGTAAAATGCCATTGGCAGATGCTATCGCCTGATCATATTGCTTGTTGAAGTAAAAAGTTTGCGCTTTGTAGTATTCATTCCAGGGGCTGGGATCTGAATTGGCGATAATCTTATCCGCCACGGCATTTGCACCGTTAAAATCAGCTGTACCAATTTTATAGAGATATAACGCATCATACGCCGGAACATAGGCCGGATCAGCCGCCGTAGCCTTGTCTAAATTCTGTAAAAACAGCTCATAGTTCCGCTGCGATTTAAAGATCATCGCTGTCTTCAGAAAAGCTTTCGCAAAACTGGGGTCAACCGTAGTAGCATCGCTGTAAGCGCCATAAGCCTTGGTACCGTCGCCAGGGAATGCCTTGCGATAAGCGTCTCCGAGGTTTGTCAGCACATCGGCTTTCATCCAGTTATCCTTGCTTTTTTCTGTCAGCGATTTGGCTTCTTCCAGTTTCTGAACGGCGTATTGAATATCGCCTATCTTATCAATATTGTTATACTCGGTGGCAATCGCCCCGCCTACTGCGTTCAGGATATCGGGATCGTTCCCTCTGCGACCCTTGCTCGCCGTAAGGGCTGACTCAAAACTCTGCTTGGCTTCGTTTGCTTTACCATTGGTTAATTGCAAATACCCCTTTGCTGCCAATAGCCATGCTTCACTTGGTTTTGCAGCCAATGCCTTGTCCAGCGTTGCTTGCGCACCTTTTTTGTCCTGGTTTTCAACATCCGCACGCACTAACCAATATGTAGCTTCGGGTTTGTCTGCCTGTTTTTCAAAAATCGATTTTGCTCCTAATACCTTGCCTTCGTACAACGCCTTAACACCATCCTGTACGGATTGCGCGTTGGCCGCTGCACCCAGGATCACTGTTAATGCAAGGAGATGGATTTTTTTGTTGATCATTTTTCTAATTTTATAGTTTTACCAGTAAATAATAGTTCGTGTAAATATATAAGTTTTTTATCCTACTGTTTCGTTTCCGCAGGGCGGATGATAAAATTTCTCCGCCCAGGCATCAGATAGGCTCTTTTAAAAATCAGTTGCCCGATCTCGCCGCTCATGAAATTAGCAAACCCTGAGCCCAGGCCCCTATGTCCTTCTTTCAATATATATACCAAATCCCTTGTCATCGGGTATCTTTTGGTATAAATATTAGCCTGTACGGGTAAGACATATTTTCCCGGCTTATCGCTGCTTTCTATCTGAACAATTTTAACTTTTTTTAAAAAACTTAACTGTTGCGCATCATCCTGGTTGCCAATCCAGCTTACGCCAATAAACCCGATGGCGTTGGGATTCTTTGAAACATAGTTAATTACAGAATCGCTGGTACTGGCACCCATCGCCTTAGCCGTAAGTTGCCGCCCCTGCAGTACGCTGTCCATCAAAAAGCGTATAGTACTGGTAGCCTGCAATCCATCCACCACCGGAACCAGCGGCTGCGTATAAGTGCCCGTCAGGATCATTTTTATTTCCGCCATCGTCAGCAAAGTGTCCTTTGATGCGGGATTGGCAATTACTGCCACAGCGTCTCTAGCTATAGGTAACTGATTTACAACTACATGCATAGAATCAATAACTGATTGCATCTGTGAGTCACTAAGCTTTATCGTTGAAATGACCATCCGGATGCTATCATTCCAAAGATCTTTAATACATTCCGATTCAGGTTTGTACTCCACATTAATTTTTGTGCTGTCATTATTGGATTCATACACCTGTATAAGCGCGTCCACAATAGGTTTGAATGATTCATCTACGCTGATGGTGATCTTTCCCTTGACCGGCGTGTCGGAATAATCGTACTGCTTCCCGCCACCTCCACAGGAAAGCGTGACTGCAACCATCACAAAGGCTACTATTTTTAACGCGGTTCTCATCCCCTATTGCTATTTAAAATAATTCTTTTTATACCCTCGGTAGATCCTCCAAATGCCGTATATCACAAAAAGACTACCTAAAAACCAATCAATTGCGTCGGGCGGAAACCGTTTATTTAACGCTATATCCAGCTTATTGCGAACAATCAAAAAAATACCCACAAAAATGATCAGTATCCCCATTGCATAATCCAAAACTGATCGCATGCCCGCAACCCGTTTGTTCCGCTGTCGTTCATAATCTTCATTTGATTTAATCGTCATATCGCTAATGAGGGTTGGCAATTTATAGATTTTTCTAATTAGATGCAAAATTTTAAAATTCCATAACCTTGGGAGCTGGGTAAAACTGATCTTTAACTTAACCATAAAGACGCTGGGGGTATTTATAAAATAGTTTCTGCGCTGCCATTTCTCTACGGCAAATGTTATGGTTATATTTACAGGGAATATGTATTTTATAAAAACTCCATCGTGGCTGAAAAAAGTGTATGGCGGTTATATATGGGATATCCCGGTCCGTGAAAAAAAAATCTTTTTAACCTTTGATGACGGACCCCATCCGGTAGCGACCCCTTTTGTACTGGAGCAATTAAAACATTATAATGCCAGGGCAACGTTCTTTTGTATTGGTAAGAACGTGCAGGCCGAACCGGCATTGTACCAGCAATTGTTCGAAGAAGGACATCGTGTTGGTAATCATACACATAACCACCTCAATGGATGGCGTACGGACACGCATATTTACCTTGACAATATTTTGCAGGCTTCAAATGTTATCAATACCGATCTGTTTCGCCCTCCTTACGGGCGCATTACCCGGAAACAGGGGTATTTATTGCGTCAAAAGCACTTTCGCATTATAATGTGGGATGTACTGAGCGGAGATTTCGATCAATCGCTCGCGCCTGAAAAATGCCTGGCCAATGTTGTAAGAAAAACAACTCCCGGCTCGATCATTGTTTTTCACGACAGCCAAAAGGCATTCAACAACCTGCAATATGTATTGCCTAAGGCCCTGGAACAGCTTTCCGCGGCGGGCTTTACGTTTGAGGCCATTGCCTGAAATCTTTTTTTAAACAAGAGGGCCTGAGTGAATACCCAAGCCCGATTTTTAATCCGTACCCTATGAAAACTTAAGGGTGAAGTTAGCCCGTTTTACAGAGATTGTCAAAAAAAAAGTTGTTAATATTGTTGTTATGTTGATAGATACCCATGCACATATTTACGCCACTGAATTTGATAATGACCGGGAGGAAATGCTGCAGCGGGCCTTTACCGCAGGGATTAGTCCTGTTTTGATGCCGGCTATCGATAGCGAAACGCACCCGTCCATGCTACAACTGGAGGCTGGTTATCCGGGACAATGTATTGCCATGATAGGGCTGCATCCTGTGTCCGTAAAAGAAGATTTCGCTAATGAACTTGCAATTATCGAAACAATGCTGCAACAGCGGGCTTTTGTTGCTATTGGCGAAACGGGGCTCGATTATTATTGGGACATCACTCATAAACAACAGCAGATAGAGGCCTTTGAACAGCAGTTGCAATGGGCTGTCCAATATGATATACCGGTAGTGATCCATAGCCGGGAATCGACCGATGATTGTATTGCGCTGATAAAAAAGTACACACCAGAGGGACTGCGCGGCGTTTTTCATTGTTTTGGCGGCACATTGGAGCAGGCAGAAGCGATCATTGCTCAAGGATTTTACTTAGGAATTGGCGGAGTACTCACCTTTAAAAAGTCTGGCCTGGATGTGGTATTAGAGCAGTTACCGCTGGATCAGATCCTTTTGGAAACTGATGCGCCCTACCTGGCGCCGGTCCCCTATCGCGGCAAACGGAATGAACCTGCTTATTTGTTGCAGGTGGCGCAAAAACTGGCGGATATAAAAGAAATGCATGTAAACGAGTTGGCAGCTATCACAACGGCGAATGCTAAAAAATTATTCGCTTTATAGCGCCAGAAACCGTATTTTTGCAGCCCATTTCAATATTGGAGACGCGTCTCCCGCAGGAATGCGAGATTGAAGGAGTCCCGTCGCAACGGGAGAAAGTGTATATACGGGAAACTGTATCATCGTGTGAGGTAGAGATGTAAGTTCGAAAGTTTGATCTTTGGCTGAAAGAAAGGGAAATTAATATAATGGAGACGTGTCCGAGTGGTTGAAGGAGCACGCCTGGAAAGTGTGTATACGGGAAACTGTATCGCGAGTTCGAATCTCGCCGTCTCCGCAAAATGAAAAACAACACCTGTTTTGTATACATTTTACAAAGCAAGAAGGACAGGTCGTTCTATGTTGGGCAGTGTAATGATCTGGACAGACGGATGTCTAAACATTTTGACGGCTTTAGTAAATACACCGCATCTAAAAGACCGCTTTCTCTTGTTTACTTCGAAGTTTTCCTCTCCCGTTCCGAAGCCATTAAAAGAGAACGGCAAATCAAAAAAACAAAAAGCAGAAAATATATTCTCCAATTAATTGAGAATTGGAGAAAGGACTGGCAATAGATTTTCGCCAAACTCAAGTTGAGTAGTTGAAGGAGTCCCGTCGTAACGGGAGAAAGTGTGTATACGGGAAACAGTATCGTCCCGATGCTCGGGAAATCTCGCCGTCTCCGCAAAATGCATTGATGATCAACGCTATTTTTGTTTACCGGTTTTCAATTGGGTAGCACCAAGGGAAATTTGTTGATGTTTTTGCCGATCTTCTTACTTCCTGCGCAACACCAACAAGGGCTAAAAAAAGAAAAATATTTTCGTAATTTTTGTGTCGCTGGTTTTCCTTTAAAATAGTAGTTGCGCCTCCAATTTTTTGTAACCATATATACAGCCTATACTTTTCGCAGGTAAAAAATTACCCGGAGTTCTTTTGCTCTATTTTAAGAAACCATTTAATTCTCGCCCGGCCAGTTATTTTTGTAGGCGGAATCATTCAGCTTCAATTCTTTTGCACTTAGCTGCAATGTGATCTGCATAGGAAATTCACTATTGTGATTGAATTCTTCCATATAATCAATACAATGAGCATCTGTAAAGTTAAGCGTAATGAGTTTGCTCATGCTGTCTCTTCTGAAAAAGGTTATCTTGCCATTTTTCGTCTGGGTAGAACTAATCATCCAGTCAAACAGATCCACACTACCGTTGCTTTCCAATGTAAGAACAATACTTCCCCCCCTGGGTATGGAAGTCGGCCGGCCTGTGTCATCCGTCACTTGTGTTAACCGATAACTACAATTGAGTACATTTCTTTCGACACCGTCAATAGAAAATTTTGCTATAAATGACATGATTATTTGTTTAAAAATTTAAAAATTATTTTAAGGGAGCTTTGTATACGGCTAGTATATGAAGTCCCGGGAAAAAATGAGCTTCGTAAAGCGATACTCTTTTCTTAATCAGCATAAAATTCGGAATATTATATTCGTTGTATGGATGAACCTGAAACACATTTCCTTTTTTCAGGTATTCCATTGTTATCATTTCATCGATATCCTTTGGCTTAACATGTACACAGCCGTGTGATTCAAAAAGCGCTACATTTTTCTTTTGTCTGGTTTCAAATTCATTAATCGGCGTGGTGTGTATAAAATCCGACATGACCCGTTCTGATTTATTGTCGAGCATTCCGTTGTTATTTAAGTCTCGAAAATATTTAATGGTTACATGCCCAAAGTCATTCAGCACCCATTTATCCGGAACAATTCTTCCCAAACCGTTTCCGCTTGCGATACTACGCACTACTTCCACAGCGCCCCTGTTGTCCATATTTGACCAGGCAGCATTGATCGTTGTAATAGGCTTCCACCTATCGTTTAGCTGAACCTCCAGGATCTCTTTATTAAATCTTAAGGGTGTTCCCCATGGCAAACCGGACGACAATGGATAAAGACCACCGCCGCTGCTTACATGTTTGCCAATTGATGAAACAATGAACCGCCCTTCCCTGGTGGGAGATGCCTCATTTCCACCTGCCACATTATGTGCACTTCTGGGACCGCCAACAGCCATGTATGCCTTTATACGTACTAGTTCAACCCCCATACTTGCTTAAATTTTCCTTTTGCAGTAAATAATTATACTTCTCACCGGGTCTGCAGCGTCCTTATAGCCTGCGCTATGGACTTCCATGACAACGGGATTTTGTGTTGGAGCAATATCTTTACTTAAATTAAAGGTTGTAATAACGAAATTTTCCTTTACGCGCAGCTTTTTATCAAAGGCCAGTCGGGAAGTACCCTCTCCAAAGCTCGTTTTTATTTTCTGCAACAAGCGGGATTCCTGCACCCCTTCTATCGGCGGGTTTATTTCAACTGCCACCGAATCGAATCCATTTTTTGGCTGGGCAGCAAAATAGTGAACATAGGTCATCTTTGTGCCTGCAACAGGATCATTTACAGTGGTATCAGAAATAAAGTACCGGGCGGACCTGCCAGAAAATGCCTTAAATAATTGGGACGGATCCTGATTAACCAGTGCAATTTTTGCACTTGTTTCTTTTATACACTGGATCAAAGTGTCTGAAGGTAAGATACTCTTTTCCTGTACCGGGCTCCTGGTGTTCCCATAGGTATCTTCAACTTCGGTATTGTTATGTTTACCTGACACGCTGTTACAACTTTGAAGAAACAGGGTCCCTAAAGCTACTATTACCAGACAGATGTGCTTGAAACTCATGAGCTATTACTTTACGCCATACCCATTTATTAAATGACCCGACCCTTACGGACCGGGTCATCAACTAATCAAGTTTAAATCCTTACTTCAAAGTAAATTAAACAGCCCACTGGTTTACGTGAGAAGCGTTGCCCATAGAGATCTCTTTTGCAGAGATGGTAAACGTTTCAGTAATGGGGTTATCGCTGGTAGAACTGAAGTTCTCGCGGTAATCTACCAGGTAGCCTTCTTTGAAATTCAACTCTTTCATAGTAGCATCAGAGTCTCTTTTGGTGAAGGTGATTTTACCATCTTTTCTTTCGAAGTTGTTGCACATCCACTCGAAAAATTTAGTGTCTCCGGTAGATTCAACGGTGATGTAGATTTTACCGCCGCGGGTAATGGTAGAAGGACGACCGGTAGCATCGGTCTCTTGTTTCAAAGCGTAGCTGATGTCAATGACATTGTTTTTGTGTCCAGCCACATCTAATTGTGCTTTAAACGACATAATGGTACATTTTAGGTTAAAAAATAAAAAGTATAAAAACTATAAATAAAAAACATAGTTGCGGCACACTCAATACCATCCTGTTCCAGGACATACTGCTGCATACCGGTTTTGCTCCTTATACGTTAGCCCCTCAAAAAATCACGTGCTACTTACCTTCCTGCTCGTACTTCGACATCCAGTCTACTCCGTCCGGGTCATCACCTTTCTGACCTTCCAGCTTTATAAGGAACGTTTTAGCCGGGAAGTAGGGCTTTAAATGTATATCCAAATGGATCCGGTCTTTTTGCACCGGGTCCTGTTCAAATCTTTTTATCGTAAAGTTCTCGATCAGTTTGCTCGGTCCGGTGATTCCATCTAAAAACTTTACAATCTGCGAATTCAGTTCTTTTCTTGTGTTGGCGTTAAAATTCTCAAAAGCCCTTCTGTTCAGAAAGTCCATCATCACTTTTGCCACATAGTCGAACACCCTTACTACAGAATAGGTCTGCAAGCCGATATTATCGCCATTAAACAGGGTTTTGGCCGAAAACGCCATTACCTTGCCGTACTCTTTCGCCATCGGGATCAACCCCAGTTTTTCCAGCCCGGCTATTTCACTTTTCTTTAAATCAAATTTCACGCCATCTACCTCATTCATGGTGCCGTATTTTTTACCGGCAGTAACCTGAGACATCAGCGTATAATAAACTTTACCCGCTAAAGAACTTGAGGGAGGAATGTACAGATGGTCTTCTTCTCCCACTGCGTCTACCTTTCCGCGCCCTACCAGCCAGTTGCAGGCCATCATTACATTGGAGCGGTAGGGATCGCCGCCGGTAAGATTGGCGGCTTCAAACAATTCCATTACATCATCCGGCGTATCCAGGTTTTCGAAATCGGTTACCAGCATCACTTTATTATCGTGTGCGATTTTGGCCCATTTCTCCACCACTTTATTGGAGCCTAGGTAGCCCGGCAATACCAGTATACTGTAGTTATTACGCAGATCAAGACGATCGTAGTTATTTACCAGTTCGGCCTGTATATGATCGATGAAACGGGTATTGTCCAGATCTTTTAGCTGATCCAGTTCCGCGTTCATCACGGAAATATTTTTAACCTTCTGGCTTTCTGTATTTTTAAAGAAAGACGCCACCGAACGATAGGAACGTTCCAGCTCCCGGGTACGGTCCAGGGCTTTTTTGAGATTAGACTTTAGCGTGTTATCTGCAATTGCGGCCTGATGCTCGCAATCCTGCACCATTTCACCCAGCTCATCGGTTTTACCCAACACGTCGATCCACCAGCTTAAGGTCTTTTTTAACTCGTTGCGTTCTTCTTTTTTAGCCGCTTCATCTAAAAAGATCTTTTTTCGCGCCTTGCGCTCAGGGTTCAGGTTCTGCACATTATCTATGGCCGATTCCAGCAGATCAAATCCGCCCAAACGGGCGAGCGCATCCAAATGAGCATCGAGCGATCGTAATTCTTTTACCGCAGGTTGCTTAAACTCTTTATGCGTATTTTGGTCTTCAGCCGCGGGGTTATTTTGAGCAGTTGCCATATATTGTTGGAATAGATTAAAATAAATTATTTGGAATTTTCCAGCTCCTGCACCAATACTTTTAATGCTGCCAGCAGATTTTCCTTGGTTTCTTTTTCCGCCAAAGCCTGTTTTAAAAGCTTATTGGTCTTCAGTTGCTTTACAATTTTTTGATATTGCTTGCGTTTCATATCCAGCTCGCTCAGGTAAGTACTTTGATGGGTAATGCCATTAGCCCCAAAATCCTGCAGGCCGTTGAAATGCAGTTCTTCCCTTTTTGAAGCGCCTTCTTCCGTTTCAAAATCCATGGATACAGAAGGTGAAAAATGGGCAAAAACGGATTCTACATTGGTGAGCCCCTGTACAATCTCAGGTTTTACGGGGGGGAGGTCTGTCAGTTTCTCAGCTAACAATACCCGGTTCTGGGGAATATCGGCAAAGGCTTCAAACGCATCAGTTTTTACTTCCGTACCACCAATACCATAAGGTTCTAAAGGCATAGCTTATAAATTTTTTAATAGGTCCAAATAAATATACTTCCGAGAGCTATCAGAAATATGGTTCACCATACAGGTGTATTTTCTGAGTTAGCTTATTTCAAAAATAGGAATTAATTTCAAACAAATTTAAAAATAAAAACCAAATCAATAATAATTTACTATTAAAATACCGGGAAACAAGTACTACGGGCCTCTTTCTGCTGCCCGCCGTTATTTTCCCCAGATAAGCTCGTCATTTTCAACTTTTAACAATGCTTTGGATCCGGGAAGCAACTCGCCGGAAATGATCTTTTTTGACAGCGGCCTCCTGATCTGGGAGCGAATCACCCCATGTAGTGGCCGGGCGCCATATTCCGGCGTAAAGCCCATGCCTGCCAGTTTTTTCTTTGCTTCAGGCGTTATTTCTATGCTGACCTGTTGTTTTTCAAGGGCTGCATACAATCCTTTCAGGTTGATGTCCAGAATGCGCTCCACCATCTGTTCTTTCATTGGGGCAAACGGAACAATCTCCGTTAGGCGTCCCAGGAACTCGGGCCGGAAATGATTGCTCATAATATTGAGCAGACTAACGGCATCGGGTGGGGCGTCGTTTTTATTGAACGAATCCACCACATGTTTACTGCCGATATTGGAAGTAAAAATGACCAGGGCATTGGAAAAATCGCCTTCCTTGCCCAGTTTGTCGTGTATTTTCCCCTCATCCATCAGTTGCAAAAAAATATCAAACACCGATTGATGCGCTTTTTCGATCTCATCAAAAAGCACTACAGAGTAAGGCTGCTGACGGATCTTATTTACCAGCAAACCGCCTTCTTCGTACCCCACGTATCCCGGAGGCGCTCCGTACAACAGGGCGGCGGAATGCTCTTCCTTAAATTCTGACATATCAAAGCGGATGATATTAGTTTCGTCCTGGAACAGGAAATCGGCCAATGCCTTGGCCAATTCTGTTTTACCGGTACCTGTAGGCCCCAGGAAAAAGAAGGATCCGATCGGTTGGCCCGGCTTGCCCAGCCCGGAACGGGATTCGAGTATCGACTCACTAATGATCTTTATGGCCTGGTCCTGACCTACCACCCGCTGTTTCAGGATCTCTTCAATATTTAATAACCGTTCTTTCTCCTGCGCCTGGATCTTTCCAAGCGGGATGCCGGTTTTATCGGCCACCACGGCGATCACATCGTGTTTTTCTAATGTAGTACGATCTTCCGCTACCAGAGGTTTCAATATTTCATATACCTTGTCGAGATAAGCTAATATTTCTTCGGTCGTCTTCATTTCCAGCGGGTTTTCACCGGTTGGAACGGCGCTCCATACTACCGGGCTCATGCCGCTTTTCAATTGCTGGTAATGCCATTGATATTCTTCCAATGGCACAGAAGCTTCTGTATTATTCTTAAATATTTCATATTCAGCTTTCCGGGCGTCAAGCAGCGCCGACCCGGTATCTTTTACCAGGCGCAAAGCCGCCATGGACCGGTCTGCCAGGTCAATAGCAGCGTCCGGCAAACGGCGATCCTTTATATAACGTTTCGCGAGACGGATCGCTTCATGCATTGTATCGTCCGGACTTTTTATTTTATGGTGGGCTTCGTAAAGCGGCATCACTACTTTCATCATACGGAAAGCAGTACCCGGCGTGGGTTCTTCCACAGTAAGTGTTTCAAACCGACGTGCAAAAGCTTCGTCCCGCTCAAAATTCTTCCGGTATTCGTCAATAGTGGTGGCCCCGATGATGGTAATCGCACCTTTGGCCAGTTCCGGCTTTAGCAAATTAGCCGCTCCTGCAAAGGGGCCGTTCTTGTCCAGCAATGCATGGATCTCATCAATAAAAAGAATCCCTTTTTCGAATTGCTTTATTTCATTGAGCACGGATTTCAGCCGCTCTTCTGTTTCGCCTTTATAGGATGCTCCCGCGGCCATGGCGCCATTGTTGAGTTCAAAAACTTTTGCATTCTTTAAAAAGGCCGGCACCTGCCCACTTTGAATAGCCAGGGCAAATCCATCTACCAATGCTGTTTTTCCAACGCCAGGTTCCCCGATCAGCAACACATTGGGCTTGGTACGGCGACTGAGGATTTCTGCCATCATACGGATCTCCTGCTCCCTGCCGATGATCGGATCCAATTTGTCTTCCGATGCCATCAGCGTCTTATCGATACAATATTTCTGCAACACCTGCTTGTTTGCTGTAGTTTTTGCAGTTCCGCTCGCAGTATTTTTTTCCAGCTCATTTAAAAGATTCACGCCCGCGATGGAAACGGAAGCCAGGTCGATTAGCTGCTGCCGTTGAACGGGAAAGGTTTTCAACTGATCAAAAGAAAAAGCGATACCCGGCGTACTTATAGAAGCCAATACGTGGAGGGGTTCTATTGCGTCATCATTGGTTTTTATACGGATGGTGTCTGCATCATCCAACAGCGTAGCAATATCGTCTGCCGGGAGGAGGTCTTCTTTCATAGCCGCCGCTTTAGGGCAGGCTTCAATGCGTACCTCTGCCCAGTCTGCCAGGTAATAGACATCCACATCTGCCTGAACCAACACGGGATCCAGCTCCACATCCTTATGCAGCAAGGCTTTCAACAGATGCGGGGCTGCGTATTTATTATGCCTGTTTTCTTTAGCAATAGCTTTGGCAATGGTGATTGCTTTTTCAAGTGTTTCTGAGAATTGCATGATGCTTTTTATTTTTATGCCCTTACAGATCCCGCCAGCTCATATTAAACATTCCGGCTTTCACTTTGCCGATAATTTCGAGCTTACTGATACAATTGCTTGGCTTGTTTTTAAATATGGTTGTGGTAAAAGCGAGTTTATCGCCTCTTTTTACTGCGGCTACTTTATTATAAAACTGCTGAAACGGTACCGATTTGCCGTTCAGGATGACGGTAGTGTTCAGGTTGCCATCACAGAAATATTTTGCAAAATCGGAAATGGGCCTTCCGCCCCCTGCCACGTTACGAAACATCTGGTTCAGATCAGCCGCCGATACATCGGGGTACGAGGGCGCCGGAGGTGGCGGTGCTTCCTGTTGCTGTTGTTGCGGCTGCGGATTTATTTGTTGTGTTAACGGGTCGGTATTGGGACGTTCGTTTACCCGTGGACGGGGCGCTGCTACCGCAACGGGTATATTCCGCTCTTCTTTTGGGCTCACATATATTTTTCTTACCAGTGGTGTTTTGTAATTTCCATTAATGACTACAGATATTGTTTTCATTCCTGGTGTTGTAAACGTGTATACCTGGTTACGAAGCGCCCCGTCCACAACCGCGGTTTCGCCAAAACGCCACTCCCAGGTAGTTGCTTTTGAAGACGTGTCTTTGAACAAAACAGGCGTGCCCACCACCGCGGTAGCCGGCATTATTACTTTTGCGACCAACGAGGAATCGATCACCTCTGGTGCCGCAATTACCGTAATAGTCTTATACTCAACACATTTTCCATCAGCCAGCAACGAAATAGTGTAATTGCCCGGATCATCAAAAGCATGCAACGCCGAAGCCACTTCTGTTTCGCTTTTTTGATTATCGCCAAAATCCCAGCTCAGCCGTTTAAAGTCTTTTGCATCCGTTTCGAAGCGCACGATATGTCCAGCAGTTAGTGTTGTTCCAACAGTATTGATTGAGAAATCTTTACATGGCTTATAGCTTCTGTACCGCAAAACAAACGCCAGGGACGCCAGTATGCATACCGCCAGCAGCGTTATGATCACATTATCGTCCAGACGAAAAACCATGAATTGTTTCTTTTGCATTTTATATATTTTTTACCAGCCGATTTATTTTAAGACTTAATTTTGTGCCATGTTACTTAAGAAAATACTCGCCATCCTATTAATCATCACAGGCCTCACCAGTTGTTTTTTTTCGAAGAAAGCTACTAAACCGGATTATAGTACTTCCATTTACACGAATACGCCATCGGCAGACTCTTCCGCTTTAAAAACCCGTGCAGCAGCTCATAAAAAGACGGTCATTGCGGATTCTTTGTTGAAAGCCCGGTATGCCACCTACCTGAAATTACCGGCAGACAGCATTAAAAACCTCCGTTTGTATCGCTTTATTGATCAGTGGCTGTATACTCCCTATTTATGGGGCGGTACCACCAAAAGAGGAATTGATTGTTCGGCTTTTATGCAACGACTGCTTGCGGATGTTTACCAACTGCACATTCCCCGTACGTCGATCCAGCAATTCTATACAGACAATGTAGAACCGTTTAACGGCCAACAATATCTTTCGGAAGGTGACCTTGTTTTTTTTAAAACGATTCCCGGCAACCCCATAACCCATGTGGGCATGTATTTGGGCAATAATATTTTCATCAACGCCTCCTCATCAAAAGGGGTAAGCTTTGGCAACCTGAGGGACTATTACTGGGCTACCAAATATGTTGCTGCCGGAAGGCTGATCGTACGCAAATCCAGGCATATTGCAACAACCAACGGGGTCACAAAAAATTAGTCAAAGAACTTTAATCGGTCTGCTTTCGTACTTATCTTGGAGTATTCAAACAATTGGTCAGGGCGGTTCTTGTTTCAATCAGATCCCTGTTTAGCTGCGCGTTTTCCTGTTTTAAGCGTTCCAGGTCTGTCGGCATATCACCCATATCGATCGCCTTATTAGTTGCATCCTGGTAACGCTGGAATACATCGATAACACTTGTATTCAACCGGGAATACATGCTGCTGTCTTTATATTGCAAATTATTCAGGATGCGAAATTTCTCCGTAATCTGCTGATTCAGATAGGCTTTCTGCGCCCCGGGTTTCCGGAGGGAATCAATCAGCCCCTTGGCTTCTTCCATCGTTTGAACAAAGCGGTCCTGCGCCGCTTCCTGCAGCTTAAATGTATTTAACTGCTGGCGCATCATCCGGTTATCTTTTGTGGGAACCAGGGTATCAAAAAAGAAAGCCACCAGAACAAAAGCCATCGCTAAAATAAATAACAATAAAAACTTCCAGAATGCCTGCTGGCGCTCTTTCGCATTGATTACAATTTGTGCCATCTTTAGTATTTAATTCGTCAAATAAGATTAATCTGCCAGGAAAAATCCGCGTTTTCTTGCCTGCACTTCTTCTTCCGGAACCACCAGTTTTTCTTTTACGAAAATGCCGGTTTCTTTTTTCTTGCCAATATAATCCAGCGCGGCGAGGTTCGTAAACAACTGCAGGATCAACGCGCAGAATTTTACATTCTTGTCTATTCCCTGTCGGATGTTGAGGTGATCATACCGGTAATTCGTAATGGCGGTGATCTCCTCTTCCAGTTCGCCCTGGTTTACATTACACCATTCCGTAAAATAATTGATCATTTCTTCTTTGGCGGAGCCGATATAGATGTCGATGGCATTTTTAATGGTACGCGCCAGTCCGGACACCACCGTGATCAGTTCCACCGGCGTTCCAAACAAAGCACTATGACGGTAACTGCCATATGCCTGGGAAATGTAAAACAGCACCTGCTCGCTTAACTTTTTTACCGGGTCGATGAGATCGTTCTGCTGATTTTTCTGAAGGATCTTCTGCAGGATCTGCAGTGCGTTCAACTCCATTCTTCCAAAGAACTGTTCCGTTTCTGCATGATGCTGCACCAGGCTTTCATAACTGTTAACCGCAGTGCAGGGCGGTATATAATCCTCTTCCAACGCAACCATCTGGTCCCTAATAACCACCTTGCCCACCGGTAATTGAAAGGCGCCTAATGTATTTAATGAAGTTTCCGCAACCGGTAGCAGCGACACCGCATAGGCCGGTTCCGTGAAGGGCAGCCGGATCGGTTGTTCTTCAGGATTGGCAACGCCGGAGGGAACAGGGTTATAAGGATCCACTGAAATGATCACATAATACTCATCTGCTTTCCCTTTCAGCTCTTTGAACGGAACACTCAGTCCTGGAATGCGGGCGCTTAGCTGATTGGAGTTATCGGTAGAATCCGAATTAAACCGGATAATATACCCACCTCTTGTTATTGCCGTGCAGGACAATATGCGTACGCTTACCTGCTGCATATTATCGACAGTGACCCAAATTTTGGGCGGATCAATAGCTGTACCGATCGGCAATAAGCCGTAATTGTGGTCGTTCAGAAAAACAGTGTTGCTCAAAGCCTGCTGCGACTGTGATGCGTATTGCTGGGCGATGAAATGATTTTTATTGATCTTCATCCCGTTTACCCAGTTCACTGGTTTATATTCAGGTGTGCGGTTCATACTAGTTTTTTAAGATATGCGTGAACAAATGATAATGTCGTTCTCCCGTACCTTATTTATAAATATGGTTTTTTCGGGGTCGATATATTTTGTAAACAAAGTGTACCATTTAGGCTTTTTAAAAAAGATCCATCCGGAGGATTCTCCTTTTTCATTCAAATAGGTGATCGTGGCATTGGGATGCCTGTCGTTATAATCATTGATGAAATAATAGAACAATTCGCCAAAATCCATATCCATCGGCGCTTTTGCTCGAAAATTGGTGAAATGTTTATCATTATTCTTTTTATAAAATTCAAAGCTGATTACCAGGAGGTTCCTTAATTTTTTTTCATCAATCTCCGCCAGTTCCATCTGTGCCGGATATTGCCATTGTTTTAGAATTTTAAAAGGGATGGCGATGGCGCTGCGATAGGTATAGTAAACGATCAGCGGCACAAAAAAGATCACAGCGGCCGTGGCTATGGTTATATCCATTGTATTTTTCCGGAACAGCCGATAGGTCATTATAAAACACAACCCGCCCAGGAACAGGATGGCAAGGGTAAGAAAGACCTCGGCCCAGTAAGTTTTTTCATTGACCCACTTCAATTTGGTGGTAAGGGTGTAAACATGTAAAATGCCCAGCCCCAGGAAAAATAACTGGAACATAAGGAATAGCTGGGTATTGCTTTCCAAAAATGTAAACCCCGACAGGAGGCCTACAATAGCAAACCCCACGGCGTATAAAAGAATATAATAAACAGTAGGTTTTGTAAAGGGTTTAAAACTGCCCCTGATCTTTGAAACAATCAGCCCCATAATCATGGACATGCTTATAAAACTCACCCCCAGGTAGGGTAAAGCCGATTTTAAAGAGGGTGAAAACCAGTTTTCCATTTATTAAAAATTCAATTTTATAATACCGAAGAATAACCCAGGATCACTTCACTGTCTTTGTCAAAGGTCATCTCTGTTGTTTTCTGATCTACCAGTATTTCTATTTCAATATCCGCCTCAACGGGTGCAAAATAATTGTTGAAGGTTTGAATGAGTATATCTTTTTCTTTGTCGTTAATGAAATCACTTACGTTCCCTTTTTTTAAAGGGCCTATCCGGTATTGAAGCACCGGATAATCTTCCATGAACTCGGCGCCGCACACCATATAATCGCCCAAAGGCTGCTCTCCTAATCCGCCATCGTTGCCCAGTCCCCCGGCGTGCGCCACATCAATGATCTCCGGCTCTTTCCGCACAATTTTTACGGGTTCATTCAGCAGTGCCCTGAGACAGGATTCCATAACCGGAAGGTTTCCGCTGATAACATGTGCATAGGGCAATAACAACAAAAAAGATGCAGCCTCATACGTCTTAAAGGTAGCCGGCAGCCCCCAGAAATTCAGAAAATACCGGGTCAGCAACTTACTCTTTAAGATGTCCAGCAGATTGATCTCTTCTTTCTCCAGCATTAGCTGCTGGTAAAAAAATTCGTTTTCAAAAGGCTGAAAAAACTTCCGGACCTCCGCTTCCTTTGTTAGATTTTTTTTGTACCGGTCGATCATCTCCAGCACCCCTGCCCGCTGCCGGAACTCATTGGTCTCCGGTTGATGAAACAACGCCTCCGGAAGCATGTCATAAAAGCCGGGGCGGGAAAGGTGCAGTTCAATAAACGTGCGATACCAATCGTCTTCTACTACCGTTGTATCAAAAATATCCTTTACAAACTCCCGGTAAAAAAAACCATTGTTGCGCACCACATGCCCCTGCTCCGGGAACCCGTTCTCCAGGGCATGATTGAGCAATACCTCTGCTTTAATGTCGGTATCCCGTTCCTGTAACAAATTTGACAGGTGCGCTATTTTTTCCTCTCTGGTCATTTTTAAAAGCCGGGGGCTTCTTTTATAAATACCCGGTAGGGAATAAAAGCCATCGACCGCTCCGTTAATTGGGCTGCCAGCTCTTTCTCCCACTGCACTATTTCTTCTTTTTCCTGCGCTTCAATAAATTCTTTTCTCCTTATAAAAACCGTAACATCGATCGTTTTCATAAACCCTTTGGTCGTTTCAGCCGACACCATAAACCCTTTATCCACTTTTACCTCCTGCACACTGTTTCCCAGAAATAATTTGCAGTAAAGTGCGATATCGTTACGGCTCATAACACGGTCTTTCGACAGCAGCGCGTACTTATAGGCAACGACGCTATCCGTTTGACTTAACCTGTTTTTACCATTTTGGGTATTGGTAAGTAAAAAGACGGACGAGTGATTTACGGAACCGGTTTTATACGGCTGCAGCCGTGTGCCCGGCCGCAGGCCATTTGCGGCATAACCATTGGTACTCCAATATTCAATGTAGAGGAACCTGGAGCTACCCTGCTTCTGATTTCTTATCATCAGGTATGGCGTGTAGGCCGATTGATTGCCCGTATTTTCGCCCACCAGGTGCTCTATTTTAGTAATAGATTGCTGCAGCGATTTTATTTCCTGTGAAATAAGGTCCTTGCCCAATTTTGAAAAGGCAGCGCTTTCATCTCTCAGCAACTGGATAAGGTTCTCTATTACAACGGTAGCATCCCGTTCGTCAAAACGCCCGGCGCCACCATTGCGCAGCAAGATGCTCATACTGTTATTTTCTTCTTCCGTATGCTGGCGAATATGCAGCAACCGGCCGTTCTCATCGGTGATCTCACCCAGATCATAAAACTGGTCATCACCGGTAAGCAGAGGCACTACATTGATCATTTCCTGTACCCGGTGCGTAACCTCATGCAACTTTCTGTTTACAACAGGAAAGCAGTTGGAAAATACGCTGACATCCTCCAGCATGGTACTGGTAATGTTTTCAGGAAAGGTGATTTTGACCCAGGATAGCGGTTCCTGCAACTGCTGTGTTATTTTATCGCCAAAAACAGCCTTTATTTCATGCGGAAGCACCTTGTCATCAGCAATATACCGCAGCAATTGCGGGTCTTTAATACTTACAAAAGCTTCTTCATATAATTCTTTTACCAGCTTGATATAACGGGAAGTAGCGCTGGCTTCCTGCTGTATCAGTTGTGCCGCGTACCAGTCGGGGTTATTACCCCTGGCTACGTTATACCCTTTCTGCACCTGCACTGCGTGACCCGCCACCTGCCAACCAGCGTGTTTCAACTGGTTATAAAAGATGGCGCGGTTTACCTCGCTCCTGTATTGAAAATAAAACTGGGTGTTATTAAGATCTATTTCTTTATGATCAACAGCAATCCATAAAACAGAAGGCTGCAGCCATTGCTGCTCTTCCGTTACCCCCATTAATTCTTTGGTTACGCCGCCGGGATACCGGTAAATTTTATTACCCGTTGCAGCAAACCGGACCTTGCATTTATTAATGATAAAATTATCGGTAGGCGTAAAAAACAGGTCGGTGGTCCTGGGCGCTTCTTCCGAATGATTTCGCACATTCTGGGTCATGAAGAATTGCTCTTTTGTGGACAGAGAGGCAACATCCTCCAGGCTGTTAGCATTTAAAATTGCGGAAGCCAGCCTCGGGCCCGTTAAGACATCAGGAGCCAGCAATTGTACAATGCGATCCATCACCCGGTTGCGGGAGTGATAAATTTCATTGGAGAGACGCTCCAGTTCAGCCGCGTTCACCGATAGCAATAATCCCACAAGCGGGTCAAAATTCGCCGCCTCCTCTGTTTCTGGATAGCCCCATATTTTAGCTGCATTTTGCAGCATCCTGTTCCTGATATGTTCCCTGCTTTCGTTCATCTTCTGTTTAGTTATACGCTAAGGGACTGATAAAAAATCCGTCTCTGTAGGTAATCGGTTCATTGGTAGCACTAATGACAGCAGTAATAACAAATTCGAGTTTTCGCTTCATCCGGGGGTCTGCCGTCCCGGAGGGCGACTCTTCCTGGTGCACATACATTTCTATTTTTACTTTTTCCAGTCGCTTCTCAAATTTGGCTATTGTTCTGCCAACAGATAATATTATTTTTTCTTTTTGCCTGCTTCTATAAGAAACATTGTCAAAATCCTCCTCCCATAGTTTATTCCCAAATTGTTCATCACTCATAAGCTCTCCGAAGGACGTGGTCAACATCAGGTGCAAATGATGCGCAATAGAATCTTTTAATGAGCATTTTTTTATTTCCTTTTTGCCCAGGATATTTCCCAGCTCCAGGGGTAATTTATAGTATTGATGCAGCATGCCGGACACGAGGGATTGATGATTTAGATATTGCGATTTGCCAGGCTCAAAAGATATTTTCTTGATAGGTAAAAACGCGGCAGATTGGTGAATCTCCTCTGGCAAATATGATTTTTTTTTTTAAGTTTTCCCAGTTTTTATACCCTATTTTGAAAAAATACCGTTTTACGGGTATCTGGCATTTATACGCGCTATTGCTGCAGATCTTCCTCTTTTATCCACCCGGTCAATTTATAACTTGAATTGGCAGCGCTTTGAAAAACACCGTAATAGAAATTCTGATACTGTCTTGATACGTTTACTTTCATCCCCCGGGTAAGGTATTCATTGGTCCGTACCTGGTTTTGCGGATCTTTATAAAAATAGGCCCGTTCAGCCGCCACGATAAACGTACGGGCAGGCATCTCCGACACCCTTCCTTCGGGTATCGCCTCCACCCGCTCTTTCCATGGATTTTTGACGATCCATATGATGGAACCCGCTATCAGCAATACACATAATGCTATCACCGGCCAAAATGCAGCCTTGCTCGTTACAGTGGGTTGCTGCCGCTGCGCTGCTTTAAAATCTTTGGCCGCCCGCAAATAGTCCTGTCGCGCGGTGATATAGTTCAGAGCCTGTGCCTCCATATTTTCCATTCCGGAGTCATCATCTATTGTAGATTCTTCACCCTTATGAGAGCCTTTATCAGTAGTACCATATTGATAATCAACATCCTCACTACTGTCAGCATCATATGCTGCCGTAAACACCGGCGCTTCAGCAGCTTCTGTTGCCGCAGCTTCCGGCTCATGTGCCGGCGCTGTTTGTTCCTCCTGAAAGGCTTTTTTTGCCGCCTGTCTATGTTCGTCATAAACCTGGTCATATTCGGCGCGCAACTGCGGGTTACTTAACACTTCGAAGGCTTCAATTATCTTTTTTGACCAATCTTCGAAATAGGTGTCCCCAACATTTTTATCCGGATGAAATTTCAAAATAAGCTTGCGGTAGGCCGTTTTGATCTGCTCATCTGTTGCAGAACGCGGCACGCCAAGCATTTCATAAAAGTTTTTTAAGGTTCCTGCCATTTTAGATGTCTTTCCAACTGTCCACTTTATTATTTAAGATCGTTACTTCCGTATTATTTTTCTTACCCCGGGGGTCCTCCTGCCTGTAAATCCACTTTTCACCGGCGCCGTTGTACACCTTCAGACTATTTCTTTCCTCCGGTTTACCCCAGGCCATCAGCAAAAATGCCGAAGGCATACCAACAGAAATCATTCCATCCTTGATATCTGTTATATATTTATTATCGTATTTCTCCCGAATGCTGCTAAAAAGCTCCTGTTCCAGTTGTTCAAATGCTGATTTTTTTTGGGCTAAATCGCCCGAAGCGCTCTTCAGTTGTGTGTTTTCGTTATGGTGCCTGTTGTTGGTTTGATTTAATATCATAAAAACCAGCATGCCTGCGGACAGGGCAATAACAATAATTGGTATTAGAAGCATATTTTATGTTTAGTCAAACGGGTTAGTGTTTTATCAAAGATAACCGCAATGATCAAAATAAAAAATACTTCATGGGGATCCGGGGAGGGAAAAAAAAATTTGCTTTTGTTAAATTATTTAGTATTTTGCACTAAAATAATTAGCCATGTCAGTTGCCAACAAAAATCTAAAGTACTTAAGAAAGCTTAGAGGCTGGACACAGGATGAATTTGCCGTTAAGCTAAATATCAAACGCTCCCTGCTTGGAGCCTATGAAGAAGAACGGGCGGAACCCCGCCTTGACGTGCTGGAAGTGGTTTGTGATATTTTTAAGCTGACGCTGGACGAGATCCTGAGAAAAGATCTGAACGAGCATACTGGTAATTACATGGCTAAGCGGCGGGCATTAAAGCTTTCTGATACGGCCACTAAGATCCCGTTTGTACCGGTAAAAGCTGCAGCCGGTTATTTGAATGGCTATGCGGATCATGAATTTATTGATGAACTGAACACCTTTACCTTACCGATGGTTAGCGGCGGCAATTACCGTGCATTTGAGATCATTGGCGATTCTATGCTGCCAACGCCCAGCGGCTCTATTATTGTTGGTGAAAAAGTAGAAGGGCTTGAGAGTGTGAAAAACAATACGGCCTGTATTGTGGTTTCAAAAAATGACGGTATCGTTTATAAACGTATTCAAAAAAACGGGAAGACAAAAAATAAATTAATGTTACTGAGCGACAATCCTACGTTTCAGCCCTATTCGATCTTTTCGGAGGATGTGTTGGAAATGTGGGAAGCGCAGTTCATTATTTCAAAAACCAATACCACCCAAAGCTGGAATGTGGGGCAATTGGTGAATATCGTTGCCGACCTTCAGCAGGAAGTTGCCGGCATGAAAAAGAAAATGAATTAATAATCGCCCCTGTTTATTTTTTTACGATTGTCTTTTAGCAGCGCCTGCCTTTTCTTGATATTCAACCGGTTCTCTATCGCTCCTTTTGAAATTTTTGTAGCGATGCGGGCCTTCTTTTTATGAAAGGCTCCAGCTATAAGCGCTTCAATCTTGCGGCCGGCATCTGCTTTATTTTCCATCTGGGTGCGAAACACCTGGGATCTTACCTGCAAATATCCGTCTGAAGTTATTTTTTTACCCAGCTTTTCTTTTATTACCGATTTCTGTTCCTCGTTCAGCAGCAAAGAATTATTGATGTGGAAGGAAGCGATCACCGCTGTTTCCACTTTGTTAACGTTTTGCCCGCCTTTGCCGCCACTCCGGGTGGTTTTAAATTCTATCTCCCTGGAAAGATCCATAATCTTTATTTGGAAATAAAACTACTCAATATTCTCATATCGCTAAATTTGAACAATAGTTTTTGTTTATGAAAGCGGTGGTACAAAGAGTTCTGGAAGCAAGCGTTACTATAAATGGCACTGTTTTTTCGTCTGTTAGCAGCGGTTTGCTCGTGTTACTGGGTATTGAAGATGCCGACACAGAAGCGGATATTCAATGGCTGAGTCAGAAAATTACGCAACTCCGCATTTTTGATGATGAAAGCGGAGTGATGAATCTTTCCCTGAAAGATGTAGCGGGAGAGTTGTTGCTGGTCAGCCAGTTTACCCTGCATGCTTCCACAAAAAAGGGCAACAGGCCGTCTTATATAAAAGCCAGTAAGCCCGAGATCGCCATTCCGCTGTACGAAAAAATGATCCTGCAATTGCAGGATGATCTCGACAGGGAAATAAAAACCGGTGTATTTGGGGCGGATATGAAAGTACAACTGATCAACAACGGGCCGGTGACCATTATTATCGATACAAAAAATAAAGAATAAGCACATGACATTACAAGCCGCACAGGAAGCTGTAGATCAATGGATCAAAACCGTTGGGGTCCGGTATTTTTCGGAATTGACCAATATGGCTATTTTAACCGAAGAAATGGGAGAACTTTCCCGGCATATGGCCCGCATATACGGCGATCAATCTTACCGCAAAGCGGAGGATGAAAATAATGCAAAAACACTGATGGCTGATGAAATGGCCGATGTGCTTTGGGTGTTGCTTTGCCTGGCCAACCAAACAGGCGTTGACCTGACTGCAGCACTGGAAAAGAATTTTGAAAAGAAAGATATAAGGGACGCCAGCCGGCATTTGAACAATAAAAAACTGTAGCCTATGGCTTTGAAAAACATATGGAGCGTCATAACGCAAACTGTTGAAGAAACATTTACCAACCGTGTTTTTAAATTGAGCGCGGCATTGGCCTATTACACTATTTTTTCATTACCAGGATTATTGATTGTTATTATCTGGATCGGTGATAGTTTTTTGGCTGATGCATTTTTAAACCATGGTGCACATGCTGATATAAAAAACAGTTTATACCAGCAGATACAGGAGTTTGTGGGACAGCAATCGGCCGACCAGATACGAGTCACCATTGAAAATGCCTCTCATTTTCCCGATAAAAATATTTCAAAAATAATCGGTATCCTGACGCTGGTGTTTGGAGCAACCGGTGTGTTCGCGGAAATACAGGATTCCATCAATATGATCTGGCGTTTAAAAGCGCGTCCTAAAAAAGGCAAGGGTTGGCTAAAATTGCTTTTAGACCGGCTGATGTCCTTTTCCATTGTTATTACCCTTGGTTTTTTATTGCTGGTATCCCTGATGGTAAATGGCGTGATGGATATGCTTATTACGCAGCTCACCCGGATCATTCCCGATTCCCAGGTGATCATTGCCTATGTTTCCAACCTGGCACTCACTTTTATAATCACCTCTATTTTATTCGGTTTGATCTTTAAAGTGCTGCCCGATGCAAAAATTAAATGGAAAGCGGTTAGGGCCGGCGCCTTCGTTACCGCCCTGCTTTTTATGGCAGGAAAGTTCCTGATCGGGTATTACCTGGGGCATAACAAGATGTCTTCTGCCTATGGAGCGGCAGGTTCTGTGATCATTATCCTGTTATGGGTATACTATTCAGCTATCATTCTTTATATAGGCGCAGTGTTTACGCGGATATATGCTATTCATCATAACATGAACATCTATCCCAGTCAGTATGCCGTTTGGGTGGAGCATGTTGAAGTGGAAAATAAAGATTCGATCCAGACCCTGCAGAATGATCCGGTGGTGGCAAAAACCAATGAGTTGAACCAGGCCGAGGAGCATGTAAAATGAAAAATTAGAAATGTAGGATAAGGAATCAGAAAGGGCATCACGTTAGGTTAGAAACTTTCATTCCTGAAACCTGCGTTTAAGAAAACGACATTGAATTATCAATGAAGTTGTTTAGACTTTCTAACCCCTTTACGTTTTCCGCCGATCATCGCAGATTTTTTGCACAGATCTCGGATCGCTATCGGAATCGTAGAAAATCAATCTGCGGATATCAGCGGTGTATTAGATCTGCCTAAAATCAGTGGGAAAGTTGGATTCAGTATTATTTCTATAAAAAAATTAAACAACTTCCCAATCAGAAAACTTCAAAAAGAACGAACACTGAGTGCTATTGAAATAACTCCCTTTTACATTTCTCATTCAATATTTGTTATTCTACATTCCTATCCGGGTAAGAATGCAGCTCAGTCATCACTTTCCCAACAGCGATCTTATTTGCTGATAGAGGAGCGCTCCGTCGCTGGGACGCAGCATTTTATTGCTCAAAACAGTTCCTTCTTTGCTAAGGAGTATATACCGGGGTATACTAAACCCTCCATTCTGTTTCCAGATGATCCGTGACAGGTCGTACTGCAGCGCTGTATTGGCACGCATGTGCATTCCGCCCATTTTTAAAAATTTCAACAAATCCTTCCACTGCGTCTCATGGGCCTCGTCGTCCATCGAAAGATAGAGCATCTTTACGCCCTGATCTTTCAGAAATGCATCGAGAGAATCTTTATAATAAAACTCTCTCCGGCAGGGTCCGCACCAACTGGCCCACAGATCAATGAAAACCGGGGAGCCCTTTAATTTTTCCCGTAGCTGTTTCAGTGAGTTGATCTTGCTATAGTCAGTAAAAAATTCCAGATCGGGCGCGTAGCTGTTTTTATCAATAACGGCAGTGTCTTTAATCAAGGATGGATTATTCTGCGCGGGCACAGGATTATTTACCACTGTAAAAAAGAAGAAAAAAGCAAGAAAATATTTCATCCTTGTAAAAGACATATTGAATTGAATTGAATTAGCCGGCCGTGGACAGAACCCTGATCCAGATAGCTATCGGAAGTGCGACCCCGCTTTCTGCGGGATAATAATACCAGCTATACTGCAGCCGGGCGCAATAAAACCGATAGTCTTAATACCGGCCGTAGCGGTTCTGGAAGAGGCCAACATTAATTCCTGCGCGTACTATTGGAAGAATGCGGATCCGCTCTTCTCCATTAGGACCGTAGGTAACATCAACATAAGGACTATTGCGGTTTTTAAGCACATCAGCCATTATAGAAACATAGAAAAAAGTGGAACTGCCATTGGCCCGACCGGTACTATATCCTCCGCCTAACAAAAGCGAGGGTGCGTTGGCATTATATTTACCGGGGTTCACGTTATTATTGGTAGCGGGTGTATACCGGACGCTGGTGAAGTTTTCTTCAAATTGCGCCTGTACAAAAAGGAAATCAATGGGGAAGGCTCTCGCAAATACGCCCGGGCCATACACGTGTTGCCTCAATTTATCATTGTATTCGTATACATCCCTTGTTCCGGTATACACGTAATTTAAAACTATGCCTCCATCGAAATACCTGTTAAATGTGTACCCCAACACCGGGCTGACACCCAAAACAGTACCACCTGAATAAAAAGAGGCGGTCACTCCTCCCCCGGTAAACAGTCTTTCTTTTTTGAAGCCTTTTTCCTGGTACGGGTTTATTTCATTTCCATTTCTTACCGTGATGGAATCGTCCTGGGCCCGGGATGGCAGCCCTGCCAGAAGCATGCAACTTAAAAGGCTGGCCACACAAAAGAGTTTTTTCATATAATCAGATTTATTTAAACAAGGTCGAATATTTTGCCCGCATTGAGAATATTATTGGGATCAAAGGCTTTTTTTATTTCGCGCATCAGTTGGATCTGCCTTTGTTCAAAAACAATATCCATATAGGTTTTCTGGATAAGGCCGATGCCATGTTCGCCGCTTATAGTACCTCCTAAACTTTTTACCAGTTTGAATAATTCCCGGAGCACGGCATTCATTTCCGGATCATTCAGGCTGTTTTTGTTTCCTTCTTTTTTTATGCGCACATGCAGGTTACCATCCCCGGCATGCCCATAACAAACTGCGTGAAAGTTATGTTTTTTTCCCAATTCCTTTACACCCTTTATCAATTTGGGCAATTCGGCACGCGGCACTACTGTGTCTTCTTCAATTGTATACCCCGAAGATTTCACGGCTTCCGCTGTTCTTCTGCGCAACTTCCACAATTCTTCTTTCTGCTGGGCATCATCGGCAAAAAACAACTCCCCGGCTTCATATTGTTCCAGTAATGCGGCAATCTGCTCCATTTCCTGCATCAGTACTTCCTGGTTGTTACCATCTACTTCGACAATAAGGTGGGCGGCGATATCATCATTCACCGGCACCACATAACTATCCACCATGCTGCTTACGATCTTCAGCGCATCAATTTCCACCAGCTCCAGGGCGCTGGGGTTAAAACCCGCTCTGAATATGGCACTTACCGCTTCGCTCGCTTTTTCCAGTGAAGCAAAAGGCGCCAGCATCAGCAGATCATATTTAGGAAGCGGTATTAACCGCAATACGATTTTGGTGACCAGGGCTAATGTGCCTTCGCTGCCCACGATCAGTTGCGTGAGGTTATAGCCCGTAACATTCTTTAACACATTGGCGCCTGTCCAGATGATCTCACCCGTTGGCAATACCACTTCCAGGTTCAATACATAATCCTTCACCACCCCATATTTCACCGCCTTGGGCCCACCGCTGTTTTCCGCGATATTTCCACCGATGAAACAGGTACCGCGGCTGCTGGGGTCAGGGGGATAAAACAATCCTTTTTCCTTTACGGCATTTTGCAATACCTCCGTAATAACACCCGGTTCGGTGGTTACCTGCAGGTTACGCTCATCAATATCTATGATGCTGTTCAGACGTTCGGTGGAAAGTACCACGCCGCCCAACTGAGGTAATGCCCCACCACTTAAGCCGGTACCACCGCCCCTGGGAGTAACGGGGATCAGGTCCCGGTTGCAGATCTTAAACAATTCTGAAATTTCTTCCGCAGTACGGGGTTTTACCACCACATCGGGAGTAAAATGCAGCGTTTCCGTTTCGTCGTGTGAATAATTTTCGAGGGAATCGGCATCTGCCAATACGTTTGCATCGCCTACTATTTTCTTAAATGCTTCAATATGAGCTGTTGTGATCTTCTTTTCTGCCATTATTTTGTAAATAGTCTATAAATTAAGGAGGCCAAATTTCGGTGAAAAAGAGGAAAGGAAAAAATTGGTGCTGTTTTATCGCTAAAAGCGATAGAATAGGACTTCGGAACTCAAAGTTCCGAAGAGCCCGCTAAGAAATCTTGCTCCAGGCTGTTTTGCCTTTTTGGGAGCGAAGAAAGGCTTTCAACACTTCGTGCTCGGACTTTGACAGATCAGGGTCGTCTTTTAAAATTTGCTCGCAGCGTTCTTTTGCAGCCGTTACCATCGCCCGGTCATTGACAATATCTGCCAATTTAAAGCTCAGCACCCCACTTTGCCGGGTGCCCTCGATATCACCCGGGCCGCGCAGTTCCAGGTCCTTTTCAGCAATCACAAACCCATTATTGGTGCTGGTCATTATTTTCATGCGTTCCCGCGCTTCATTGCCCAATTTCTTACCGCTGAGCAAAATGCAATAACTTTTTTCTGCGCCGCGCCCCACCCTGCCGCGCAACTGGTGCAACTGCGACAAACCAAATTTTTCAGCGCTTTCAATCAGCATTACCGATGCATTGGGCACATTCACCCCAACCTCTATTACTGTTGTGGACACCATGATCTGAGTATCGTGCACTACAAAGCGCCGCATATTTTCCTCTTTCTGATGTGCCGGCATTTTACCGTGCACCATACTGATCCAATATTGCGGTTCGGGAAAATAGGTCTTCACCACATCATAGCCCTGCATCAGGTTTTCATAATCGAGTTTTTCACTTTCTTCAATTAATGGGAAGATGATATAGATCTGCCGGCCCAACGCAATCTCCGCTTTTAAAAAATCCATCACCAGGCTACGGTCATTTTCAAGACGGTGCACCGTTTGTATTGGCTTCCGGCCCGGCGGCAATTCATCAATAACGCTGTAATCCAGATCGCCGTAGGCCGTCATGGCCAACGTACGCGGAATCGGCGTGGCTGTCATCACCAGTACATGGGGAGGAATTATAGCTTTTTCCCAAAGCCGCGCGCGCTGTGCCACACCAAAACGGTGCTGCTCATCGATGATCACCAGGCCCAGATTTTGAAATACGACCGGATCCTCGATGACCGCATGCGTGCCTATCAGAATGTTTATTTCGCCATTAGCCAATTGCTCCAAAAGCAATCTGCGCTCCTTTCCTTTTGTGGTGCCTGTTAAGATAGCCACCGTTACCGGCAACGGTTCCAACAATTCTTTAATACCCTGAAAGTGTTGCCGGGCAAGGATCTCCGTAGGCGCCATTAACACCGACTGATAGCCGTTGTCTGCTGCAAGCAACATACACAATAATGCCACAACGGTTTTTCCACTACCTACATCTCCCTGTAGCAACCGGTTCATTTGTTTGCCCCGTCCGGTGTCTATCCGGATTTCTTTCAGCACTCTTTTTTGCGCATTGGTGAGTTCAAAAGGCAGGCATTCGCTATAAAACCGGTTGAATAAATCTCCCACTTTTTCAAAAACAACCCCTTTTGAAAAACGATGCCGCTCCGAACGCAGCAGATTCATGCGTAGCTGCGCGAAGAAGATCTCTTCAAATTTTAACCGCCGGACGGCCGCTTCATAAGCCTCTTTATTTTTGGGGAAATGGATCTGCTGATAAGCCGGGAACCGGGGTATCAGCTTCAACTCCTCCCGCAGGGGCTGCGGCAGGTTTTCGGGAATGTCTCTTTCGGAAAGATGTTGCAAAAGGGTAGCCGTCAGCTTCCCGACCTGCCGCCCACCCAGGTTTTTTGTCTTTAGTTTTTCGGTAGAAGGATAAACCGGCTCTAAAAAATCTTTCCCCTTTAATTTTTCCGGATCCCAGGGCTCCATTTCCGGATGCACCATTTGCGGTTTACCCATGAAAAAGCTCACCTTGCCATACACAAGATAGGGTTGCCCGGGATGAACAATTTTCTTTATCAAATTGATACTTTGGAACCACACCAGATCCAAAGAACCCGTTTTATCCTGCAGGTACGAAGTTAAACGACGCCCTCTTTTTTCCCCCATTTGTTCTAAAGGCGCCAGGATGCCCGCTACCTGAACATATTCATCATTGAGATTGATCTCCCCAATGGGCGTCAGCTTTGTTTTGTCCACATGCCGGAAGGGAAAATAATGCAACAGGTCATTAAATGTAAAAATATTCAGCTCCTTTTGGAGCAACTCGGCACGTTGCGGGCCCACTCCTTTCAAATAGGCAATAGGATTCGATAATATGTTTTGATGATCGGCGATAAGATGCTTTTAAACAAAAATAAGCGCTTGAATCGTAATTATTCCCGTTGGTCCCGCTGATTGGCACAGCCGGCGCTTCCGGTTATATTATATAGTTATTGGGCCGGGGTTAGCCTATGAATCTTCCTATTACGGGGAGGCTTTTCAGCTCCTTTCTTTCAACCCGGCCTACCAGGTATAAGAATATGCACATAAATACCGTTGCGCACCCGGTTTTTAACCAGAAATTATGCGTGAAGGAAACCAGGGTTTTGTTGACCAGGAACAGTAACACGGTAATTACCATATAAGCCACCAGCTTTTTCCAGGCATAAGGGATTGGGTAGTACTTTTGCCCTAACAGATAAGCCAATACCACCATTGAACCATAGCAAACCATTGTTACAGTAGCGCCAGCATACATTTCGAATTTTGGAATGAACAGATAGTTGCCGACAAGTGTAATAGTGGCACCTATTGCGGTGATGATAATACCCCAATACATTTTATCGGTAAGTTTATACCAGGCAGACAGGTTATAATACACACCCAGAAACACGTTGGCCATCAACAAAATGGGAACGATCCCCAGTCCTGAGCGATAGCCTCTTCCAATGATACCCTGCCAGATATGTAAATAAAGACCGGTAAAAAGATAGGCGATACATAAAGTGATAACGAACCATTTCATCACGCGGGCATAGGTCTGCTTTGCGTTGCTTGCATTTTTCTGCTTGAAAAAGAACGGCTCGGCCGCCATGCGGAATGCCGTTATAAACATGGTTATAAAAATAGAAATTCTATAGTTCGCCGAATAAATTGCCACGATCCGCATATTTTCATCCATTGAATATGGTAAAAAACTTTTCAACATTTGACGGTCCATTACTTCATTGATCATGCCTGCAAGACCAATAATGATCATGGGAGTGCTGTAGCGCATCACGGTTCTCCAGAGCGTTTTATTGATCCTGAAACGAAAGCGTTTCCACTCCGGATATAAAAACAAAAAGACAAAAAGCGACTGGATCGTATTGGCCAACACCAGCAACACCACCCGGTTTTGATGCATGACCCAACGGGTAAGTGCGTTACCCGAATCAGAAAAATGTTTGGGTATAAAGTAAATGAATAATACAACAAGCCCAATGTTTACCACTACTCCAAATATCTTTATGAAAGCATAGCGGCGGGGCCTGTTTTCATTTCTCAGCTTCGCGAAGGGAATTGTGGAAAGCGTGTCAAACACCATTACTAAAACCGTAAGCACAATTGCCTGCGGCAACTTGCCGATGCCGAGGAATTCACTGATCGGCTGACTATAATAAAGCAGTATACCGCTTAATAACAGGGTTGTAATTACATAAGAGCCAAACGTTGTATTGAATAATTGTTTTTGAGAAACGTTGGCGTCACTGCTAAACCGGAAGTATCCGGTTTCCAATCCATAGGTGTAAACAATATTTGCCACGCCGATCCAGGCGTACAGCAAGCTAAAATCACCATATTCCTGCACTCCTTTCTGATCCGTCATCAGGTAGGTCAGAATAGGCGTTAACAAAAAACCTATTAACTTGGTCAATACGTTACTAAGCCCATACCAAATCGTTTGTCCTGCCAGTTGTTTAATGCCGCTCAATTGATTCTTAGATTATTTTGACAAAAATACTGTTCTTATTACTAATGCGGGTATTCCATTAAAATAGAAGAGACCAGTACTTTAACCGCGAGGGCGTCAAGACGCAAGGAAAATATGTTTTCCATAACAACGCTGCTCAACCTTGCGCCTCCGCGTCCTGGAGGTTAAACTAAAATGTTGGCCGTCTAAAAATTTGGGCTTCGGCAGGCAACTGATTAACTTCGCAGCACATCCATTATAAAAATACTGATTCGATGAAGAAAATTTTGACTATTCTGACGCTTGCTATTACCACCGGAAGTGTTTTTGCTCAAAAAGCACAGGAAGGAAGGATCCAATATAAAAAAACCGATCAGCCTGCTATTCTTATTACCTATAATTATCCCCCAGAAGTAGTTGATAATGCATTAAAAGCGAAAATGGCCGATTTACGGCTAACGGGTCAGAGCAACCGGGGTTTCCTGGTGTATAAAAACAGTGTCATCCCCTCAATTACGAGCTCCAAACTGGATTATTCTTTTAAAACTGAACAGCAGGGATCAAAAGGAAATGAAAAGACCACGTTGTACCTGCTAATGGAAGGCAGCGGTAATATCTCCGGTGATGCCGTGGTGCTTGCCTCCCGGGCCAAAGCATTCCTGGAGGACCTGAGCAGTAATGTTACCCGCAGCAATACCATTTTCCAGATCAAAAAACAGGAAGCGATAATGGTGGACGAGGAAAAAAAGCTAAAAACATTGCAGGACGCCTATAGCGCGCTCGACCAAAAAGTAAAAGCCCAGGAAAAGATCGTAGCCTCCCAAAAAAGTGTCCTGGACGATCTGAAGGCAAAATAACTTTAATGCCCGAACAAATGTGAGGCAAAACTCAGCAAATGCCGCACATCATTAAATAGGCTGGCGATCTGGTAGGTAATGAAGAAAAAAACAGGGTAAAACAACGCGGGTTTTGTTTCGCTGAATTTATAGATCCTTTGGGCCTGCGCCTGCATCCATTTACTCTTAAAAGTGAGCACGGCAACAGTAATTCCTATAAATGCACCGGTTAAAATATCGGTTGGATAGTGAAAACAAAAGTATATTCTTGGAAGGATCACCAATAAAAAGGCATAGAGAAACGCGATCACCCCTATTTTCCTGGAAATAAAAACAAGACTGGTGGCCATTGCACAAAGCAAAATAGTGTGATCACTGGGAAAAGAACTGTAGCCGTCCAGCGTTTCTAACTGTACACCATACGGTAACGTAAGATGAAATGCTTCGCTTCTCAAAGGCCGTATTCGAAAAGGCATTCCAATTACTAATAACCGCCCTATAAGTAATGCAATAAAAGTACCCATGAGCGCCAAAATAACTGAAACTCTTTGCTTATAGGCTTTGAGGCCTTTATCCGAAAACCAAAGCCACCAAAAAACAATCGAAAATATGCCGCATTTTAGCAGGTCGTTGCCGGAAATAAATCCAAGAAATTCATCAAAAGGACGGGATTTTCGTGAAAACTGTTGAAAGAAATAGATAATGGAACTATCAAAAACATTATCGTCTTTCCAAAAACTATATTGCGTGAGCCCTTTTTCTACCTGTGAGTGCCTGCTGAGCGAATGGGATTTTAAATAAACCATTGCTCCCAATGCGATTATTACACCTACTATTATTAATACCTTTTTTTTACCAACTGTTTTGGCAAGTATCATACTCAATCAATTTTGGAATTTACAAGAGAAATGTACATAATTAATTTATTATAAAGACAAATATTTAATATTATTTGGCAGGTACTTTATTAGTATCGAAACAAAAACGGCGTCCAGTAGAACTTGGACGCCGTTTTTTAATAATCCCTTTTTCTATTTTATACTTTTCAAACTCCCGTTGAGGTAAGTAAGAAAGTATAGTTTTTTATTTTCGTAATAGTCGATCTTATTTTCCCTGCTTACCGGCTGAATATCATAATTATAAAACACACTGAACTGTTTACTTTGCATAATAGCAGGAATATTAGCTCCAAAGAGGTTCAGCAAACGCCCAAAACGATACATCAGGCCAAATCCCCGGAACACTAAATCCGACGGCCGGGCAAACATTTTGGCACTGTAATAGGAATTGATATTCCGGCTGGCGGCGTCAGTTCTGGCATTATAAAAAGGAGTGCTATAAATAAGCTCTACTCCCTTATACTTAGAAAAAGTGAGATTATCCCAGGTAGGCATTCCCATAACGGTTATCGATGAATAGGTTTTCTGAAGCTGTGACAACTGCGTTAAGAGCTTATCTGCATAGACATTATCCAGGGAGCCAATGACGAATAACGCAGCTTTTCCCTTAACCAGGTTTGCTGCAACCTGCGCGGGAGACAATGTGTCTTTTACCTCAACAAATTTTATATGCATTGCTGTGCTCCTGTCGGCTTTATTCAAGGTCTCGAAAACAGATTTCAGGTAATTTTCCGATGCCCCGGGACGGGTGAGATATATGATCTGCTGATTAGGGTAATTCTTTTTAAGATACGCATAAATCTGCTCGCCCTGTGTGGGTAAGGTAGGATTCAATACCACAAAGTAGGGATTGTTCCTTGCATTGACATCATTGGGAACAGCCGCATTAAGTAAGGTGATTTTTTTTGATACCGCCAGCTTTGCCAGCTTTTCAATATCCGCCAGCGAACAGTTGGCTATTATCAATTCCACCCCATCTGCTGCTGCCTTATTAAACTGGCTCTCAATTGATTGGGTTGCCGACTTGGAATCATAAATATAAAGATCCAGCGGAATATTCAGGGCATTTAGAGAATCAACAGCCATAGAAACGCCATGATAAAATTCTAACCCGGGGATAGCGGCTTTCGGAAAGGATTTGGGGTCATACTTATAAACGCCATTGGCGCTAAACGCATCATCAAGATACAAAGGGGTAAAAACAGCAATTTTATGACGGGTTGCAACAGTGGTGTTTACCTGGGCTATTATAGGTGCCAGGCAGCTTATCATAAGGAGTACGCATAAAAAAATCTTCTTCATCGCTTACAAGAATGTTTAAATAAATTACTTCTCGCGGATGTCTCAAAAAAGAAATCCGGTCCGAAGTACCTTTTTCAAGCAAATATTATTCCCATTCTATCGTAGCCGGTGGTTTGCTGCTGATATCATATACTACCCGGTTAATTCCCCGTACATTATTACAAATCTCGTTAGACACTGTTGCCAAAAATTCGTAAGGCAAATGCGCCCAATCGGCAGTCATACCATCCACACTTGTTACAGCCCGGAGCGCTACTGTATATTCATAAGTGCGCTCATCTCCCATTACCCCTACACTTTTCACCGGTAATAAGATCGTTCCCGCCTGCCAAACCGTTGCATACAGGTCATGCTCCCGAAGTGCTTTTATATAAATATCATCCGCTTCCTGCAGCAGAGCTACCTTTTCCTCCGTCACTTCTCCCAAAATACGGATGGCCAGTCCGGGCCCGGGGAACGGGTGCCGGTCGATCAGGTTTGCAGGAATGCCGAGTTCCCTTCCCACTTTCCGCACTTCATCTTTAAAGAGGAAACGCAGCGGTTCCACCAGCTCCATATGCATCTTTTCCGGTAGTCCGCCTACATTATGGTGCGATTTAATGGTGGCTGAAGGCCCATGTACGGAAACACTTTCGATAACATCCGGATAAATCGTTCCCTGTCCCAAAAACTTTATATCGGTGAGTTTATGGGCTTCTTCCTGGAAAACCTCAATAAACAAGCGGCCGATGATCTTGCGCTTGGTTTCGGGGTCTGGATTATCTTTCAGTTCTTTATAGAAAAGCGCCTTGGCATCTATTCCTTTTATATTCAGGCCCAGTAGTTTATAGGTTTCCAATACCTGCTCAAATTCGCCCTTGCGCAATACGCCGTTATCCACAAAAATACCGTACAGCCGGTCGCCGATGGCCTTGTGGATCAGTGTTGCCGCCACGGTACTGTCGACCCCGCCGCTCAACGCCATAATTACCTTACGGTCGCCGATCTGCGCTTTCAGTTGCGCCACGGTATCGGTAATAAAATGCGCGGGTGTCCAATCCTGACTGCAATTACAAATAGTTACCAGGAAGTTATGAATAATATTCTTTCCCTCTGTACTATGATGCACTTCGGGGTGAAACTGCAGTCCGTACAGGGGATGCGGCGCTTTAATGTATTTGAAAGCCGCCACCGGTATGCTTTCCGTAGTGGCCAGCACCTCAAAAGCTGCGGGCAGTTCCAGGATACTATCGCCGTGGCTCATCCACACCTGGCTTTTCTCTGAAACGCCTTTAAGCAGCGCGTCGTTCGACCTTTTTGCCTCCATCTGGGCACGGCCATATTCCCGTTTACTGCTTTTTTCCACCCGGCCCCCATAAATTTTGGTAGACAACTGAGCGCCATAGCAGATTCCCAACACCGGTACTTTTTCCAACATCCCTTTCAGGTTAATAACCGGGGCATTAGGGTCATTTACCGAAAAAGGAGAGCCGGATAGTATGATTCCTTTTAAATTGCCCTCGAATTCAAAAGATTTAGAATATGGGATTATTTCGCAATAAACATTGGCTTCTCTTACACTGCGCGCAATTAACTGTGTATATTGAGATCCAAAATCAAGAATAAGGATTTTTTCGGTCATGATGCGGCGAAGTTAATAAAATTGCCGTTCGGATGATCGGTGCGCTTAAATAACCCGTGTAAATATTTTAGTATCAACAATTGAAAACTCTTTAACAATGAAGAAATTATTTTTTGCCGCTTTTGCTTTAATTATCGGGATCAGTTCCTGCAATATCGACGACGGGCAGCGGGTGCGGGGCAACGGGCAGGTCCATTCCAAAACGTTTGATCTGAGCGGGTTTGACCGGCTGGATATTAACCTTCCTGCCGCTGTAATAGTAAAGCAGGACTCTTCCTTTGGGATAAAGATAGAAACAGACGACAACCTGCTTTCGCATCTTATGGTCAACACCGAGAATCACACACTGAAGATAGAAGAAAAGGTCAATTTTAACCTGAGAGCCAGCAGGGGTATTAAGATCTATATTTCGATGCCGGTTGTAAAACAAATCACACTTTCCAGTGCTGCGTCGCTAAAAACTGAAAATAAAATCGAACAAAATGAACCGGTTGGGTTAGATATAAATGAAGCGTCCAGTGCAACCATTGCTCTTAAAACACCGGAAGTGAATATAAAGGTAAGCGAGGCCTCTACCCTGGTGGTTTCCGGGGAAACACGCGATGTTAAGGGGCAGGTTAACGAGGCCAGCACCCTTAGAGCATATGATCTTAAAGCAGAAAACACCAATATAGAAGCTAATGAAGCCAGCACGGCCAATGTATTTGCGAGCGTGCAGCTCACCGCACAGGCCAATGAAGCTTCCAGTATCAGTTATATGGGCAATCCACAGGTAAATTCAAATTCCAGTTCTGCGGGGAGTGTGAAGAAAGCGGACTAGGGTAGCAGGTTTTTTGATTCTGATCCCATTCTGTATAATTTTCCCGCAGATTTTCGCCGATCTTTTTCGCTGATTTGCACAGATTTTTTTGCAGCATGCATTGCGCGTTTAGCATTCCGCATAATAGCTATCTTTGCCGGCTATGAATAAGAAAAGTGATATTGTTTTAAGTGGTGTACGGCCAACCGGGACCCTGCATCTCGGTAATTATTTTGGAGCACTGAGGAATTATGTAAAAATGCAGGAAGAATACAATTGTTACTTTTTTATTGCCGACCTGCATTCGCTTACCACGCATCCTGATACCAAAGAATTAAAAGAACATGTGCTTTCCGTTACAGCTTATTACCTGGCTGCAGGGCTGGATCCGGATAAAAGCGTGCTATATTGCCAGAGCGATCTGCCGCAGACCACCGAACTATATTTATATCTGAATATGCTGGCCTACAAAGGTGAGCTGGAAAAAACCACTACGTTTAAAGATAAAGTAAAGCTGCAACCGGAAAATGTAAATGCGGGTTTGCTTACCTACCCGGTGCTGATGGCTGCGGATATCCTGATTCACCGGGCTAAATATGTTCCCGTAGGCAAGGATCAGGAACAGCACCTGGAAATGACGCGTACTTTCGGAAACCGGTTCAACCACCGTTACGGCGAAGTATTCCCTGAGCCCAAAGCCTTTAATTATGGCAATGAACTGCTTAAAGTGCCCAGCCTGGACGGCGCTGGTAAAATGAGCAAAAGTGAGAACCAATATGCGACGATTTATTTGTCGGACGACGACGATAGCATCCGTAAAAAAATAATGAAGGCCAAAACCGACTCCGGCCCCACTGAACCGAATTCGGTAAAACCTGACTATATCGTAAATATTTTTGACCTGATGCGCCTGGTAAGCGCGCCGGCGGTTATTGAAAAATACGAGGCAGCTTTTAATGCCTGCACGATCCGCTACGGCGACCTGAAAAAGCAACTGGCAGAAGATATGGTAAATTTCATCAGCCCCATCCGTCAAAAAGCCAAAGATATACGAGACAACGAAAGCGCATTGAATATTATTTTAAAAGTAGGCGCCCAGAAGGCTGCAGAAAATGCTCAAAAAACCATGCAGTTGGTAAGAAGCGCGATGGGCCTGAAATACTTTTAAAAAGCTGCTTAGAAAAGTGTTCCACTAAACTGCAACACTATTTAAACCATTAAGAATTAAGATTTATTAAGAAATACTGACGATTATGCCAGGTTTTAATTCTGAATTGTTTTGCAAGTTTAGAGAAAAATAAAAAGCCATTTAAAAAAGAATAATTATTTTCAACTTCAAAAGTCTCTTATCCGCTTCATATGGCCAAGTCAAAGTCCAAACCCAAGCATATTGCCATTGCCGGTAACATTGGCGCCGGTAAAACAACGCTGACCGAGATGCTGAGCAAGCATTATAAATGGATCCCCAATTTTGAAGATGTGGACCATAATCCTTACCTGATGGACTTTTACGAGGATATGCCCCGCTGGAGCTTTAACCTGCAGATCTACTTTTTAAACAGCCGGCTAAAACAACTGATCGAAATACAAACCGGTACAGAAACCGTCATCCAGGACCGCACCATTTATGAGGATGCCAATATTTTTGCTCCCAACCTGCATGAAATGGGATTAATGAGCAAGAGAGACTTTGACAATTATTACCAGTTTTTTACTACGCTGAAATCGATGGTAAATCCACCCGATCTTATGATCTATTTGAATGCATCGGTACCAACGCTGGTGGGACAAATTCAGAAACGGGGCCGTGAGTACGAGGAAAATATCCGCCTGGATTACTTGAAGCGCCTGAACGAATATTACAACAAATGGATCGCCGGTTATAAAGAAGGCAAGCTGCTTATTATTGATGTAGATAAAAATAACTTCGCCGACAACAGCGAGGATTTCGGTAAAATCATTTCCAAAATCGATTCCCAGTTGTACGGATTATTTTGAGCCCTTACCAGTACTAAATATGTTATGAAAAAAAATTTACTCCTTTTTGTATCCTGTCTGCTGGTTCACATAGCCGGCCAGGCACAACAGTTGAAAGTAGCCAGCTACAATCTCCGGTATGACAATTCCGGAGACGTGGGAAATTTATGGAAAGACCGGTCGGCTGCGGTAATTAGTTTAATACGCTACCACAACTTTGATATCTTCGGCACACAGGAGGGTTTAAAAAATCAACTGGATGATATCAGCAGCCACCTGCCTGAATATTCCCGCTATGGCAAAGGCCGTGACGATGGAGCCGATGCAGGAGAACACTCTGCTATCTTTTACAAAAAAGACAAATATACATTGCTCCGGTCTGGAGATTTCTGGTTATCGGAAACTCCTGACCAACCCGGCAAAGGATGGGATGCCAAATGTTGTAACCGCATCTGCTCCTGGGTGCAGCTCAAAGAAAATAAAACCGGAAAAAAGTTTTATTTCTTTAATGTTCACTTCGATCATGAAGGGAAAGTGGCCCGGGAAGAAAGCGCCAAGCTGATCCTGAAAAAGATCAACAGCATCGCAGCGGGAAGCAATACCATCCTCACCGGAGATTTTAATGGCAACCGCAGTTCTGTTCCTTACAAGACATTGGCGAGCGGAACGCTGCTAAAAGACAGTTATACAGATGTAAAATATCCTTATGAAAATAACGGATCATTTAATGCTTTTGGCAAAGCAGTTGACCGTAACGATGTCATTGACCATATTTTCATAACTAAAAACGGAAAAGCTTTGCAATGGGGGATCTTAACGGATACTTATCGGGGGAAATTCCCGTCGGATCACTTTCCGGTGGAGGCTGTTCTCTATTTTTAAAACAGTTCCCGCAGCAACACACCGTATTCATTTCGTTGAAATAAAAGACCGGGCAATTTTTATTGCCCGGTCTTTTTAACTATTGATCAGCTCCCATTACCATCCCGGCGTTTGTTTATAGGCCCCGTTACTATTGGAAAGTACATTGGCTGCAATAGGCCATGCCGCTTTTGCAGCGGTATAATTGCGTGCCGCCCATACCTGCTGAATAGTAAACGAAGAAGCGGGATCCGTTTTATTTGCATAATTCCTGCCATGCAATGGCGCATTGATCTTCGCAACATCATTCCAGCGTTTCAGATCCATGCAACGATCGGTCCATTCACAGGCTAATTCGCAACGGCGCTCGTGTTTCAGATCATCCATTGTAGGGCTTGTTTTGGGAGCCAGCCCCACCCGTGCACGCACTTCATTCAAGGGAGCGGCGGCATCCGCATTCCTGCCCAGTTGTATCAGCGCTTCGGCCTTAAACAGCAGGATCTCTGCATAACGCATTAAAGGCAAATTGAGCGAAGTAGTGGGATAGTCACCATTCTGATTGATGTAAAGATTTGTTTTAGAATCCCCATTTGTACCGTAACTGTAGGGCTCCATATATTTATTGATCTGAAAGCCTGAAAGGCTATTGGTAGAATAGTATTTTTTACTGAGCCCAAAATACGTAAACGAATCGCCAAACTTTAAAATAGTGGCCTCACGGCGGGGATCATTTGCTTCATATTCGTCGTACAATTCTTCGGTGGGTTGAAAATATCCCCAGCCATTATACAGGCCCCATCCCTTATTCTCCAATACCACACCCATAAACTCCGAGCCACCCTGGGTGCCGGAATTTACAGACCAGATGTATTCGCTGCTCCAGTTATTGGCAATTTTAAAAACAGATTTGTAATTATCAGCAGGTGTTGCCTGTCCTGTGATTAACGACCGGCCGCAGTCGTTTTTGATCTTATCGCATAAATCGGGGATCAGCGCCCATTTGCTATTATCGTATTGTGCCCAATAGGCGTAGGTTTTCACCAGGTATCCGAGGGCGGCAGCCTTATGGGCACGGCCTTTATCGGCATCGCTATATGTGCTGAATAAGGGAAGCATGTCTGCGGCCTTCTGAAAATCGCTGGCAATAATGGCGTAATTGTCGGTCACCGAAGGAAGCTGCGGAGGCACCCGGGTACCAAACTCTTTGTTTTCCACGCCATCATAGGGCACGCCCTGCGTTTTACTTCCCCATAGATAAGCGATCCAGAAGTGCGCGAATCCCCTGATGAAATAAGCTTCACCAAGGCTACGCTTTCTTAAATCCTCGGAAATATTAGTTGCTGCAGGCAAGCCGGCTATCGCCTGGTTGGCCTTATTGAGCATAAAATACAGATCATTCCAGCCCTGAGCCAAATACCCTTCGTCACCGGTGCAGATGAAATTTTTTATATTCTCTGCACTCGCCTTTGCTCTACCCACAATTAAATCATCGCTGGCATTTTGCATATAGAAAAGGTCCCTGCCCCAGGTGCTTTCATAAGAAAAAGGAATATACAATGCGGCCACGGACTTTGTAACCATATCCACCCCATCCCATTGATAGGCCGCGCTGGGAGTGCCATTCGGCTTTGTGTCTACCCAGTTTTTTGAACAGGAGTTCAACAACACCCCGGCTGATAAAACAAGACAAATAATTATTAAACGCTTCATTTCAGTATTTTTTTTTATTATAAGGAAAGTTTTACACCTGCAGCAAATACCCGGGCCACGGGAAACTGCCCGCCATCAAAGCCCATACCGCCCACTTCAGGATCCATACCGGTGTACTTGGTAATGGTGATCAGGTTATCGCCACTCAGGTACACCCGAAGACTGCTGTTCTTTAAGAACCTGGGGAAATTATACCCGATGACCAGGCTTTTTAACCGGACATAATTCCCATTTTCCAGGTACCAATCGGAAGCCGTTCCAAAGTTTTTATTGGGGTCGCTGGCTGAAATAATCGGAATGTTAGAGCCGGTGTTGGTAGGCGACCAGGCGTCCAGAATTTTATTCCAGCGGTTGTATCCCTGTTCGGAGGCGTTTAAAGTAGATTCTTTAAGTGCATGGAATAATTTTACCCCGCCTACTCCCTGCCAGAACATACTGAAATCAAAGCTCTTCCAGGCAAGGTTCAGGGTAAACCCATAGCTCAGCTTAGGCAATGCATTTCCCATGTACACGCGGTCTTTATCATCAATCTTGCCATCGCTATTTTCATCAACAAATTTGAGATCGCCGGCTTTTGCGTTGGGCTGGATCCGGTTGCCGTTCTTATCCTTATAAGCTGCGGCATCAGCATCGCTTTGGAAAATGCCGGCAGTTTTGATAAGATAATACGAGAGATAAGGTTGCCCTACGGTAGAACGATAAGGCGCCAGGGTGCCCCTCCAAACGCTGCCGTCCGTCCACTCAGATCCAGGGTTTCCATCAATATACTCCACCCGGTTTTTTAAAGTAGCCAGATTTCCACTGATCTCATACCCCAGTTGTCCGGTCCGGTCCTTCCAGGTTGCCGCAAACTCCAAACCGGTATTTCTTATCTTTCCCTGATTGATCAGCGGCGCGCCAAATCCAAAAGTATTGGGCCAGTTCAGGGTTTGAGTAGTAATCAGATTAAAAGTTTGTTTATCAAAATAATCGAATGTGAAGGTCAGCTTATCATTTAAAACACCCAGGTCAAGTCCCAGGTCTTTTTGTTCGGCTGTTTCCCAGGTAAGCGTAGGATTGTTGAAGGAGCTTACATAAAATGCCGTTGTCTGCGGAGCCCCTACTCCCACCTGGTTGGTCGCATCCCCTTTTAATTGGGGGTACCCATAGTTAACGCTTACAGAGCTCAGGTTGCCGATGCGCCCCCAACTTCCACGTATTTTTAGCAGATCTATACTTTCTGCCAAACCCTGAAAAAACGGTTCTGAGCTTATTTTCCAGGCAGCAGTAACACCTGGTGAGCCCAGGGTGCGATGCCCGATGGCCAGTCTTCCGGCATTGTCGTAACGATAACTGCCTGTAACAAAATACCGGTCGGCCCAACTATATATCACTCTTCCGACATAAGAAAGATTCCGGTCGGCCCAATCCCAGCTATCCGGTTTCATATACAGATCAGCAACATTACCCGGTGTTATATCGGCCATGTTTGCAAAAAACTGTGCCCAGTTAGCCTCCAGTGCAAATGATTTTGCGGAAGCGCTAAACCCTTTTCCCGATTCCTCTTCGGCAGTAGTTGAAACCATCGCGCCCAGATTATGCCGGCCAAACCTGCGTTCATAATTCAAGGTATTTTCCCAAAACCATTTATAAGTTTTATCGGTCAAATAAGACAGGGAGTTCATTTTATCGGGTTTCCCAGGCTCCGTGCGGGCAGGAACAAAGTTTTTATACAAGGATTGCCCCTGGCGATAGGAGAAGCGGGAGGTAAAGGACAGCCCTTTTACATAATTAAACACTTTCAATTCTGAAACAGATTGTACATCAGTGGATTTATCATAGGGCTTGTTGCGAAGCAGTGTTGCCACAGGGTTTATTACGTCGCCATGAATCCCCAGGTATAAGGAATCTGCGCGCGGCCCTACTCCTCCAAAACTACCGTCCGGATAGTAAACCGTAGCAGACCGGGGCATATAAATCGCGGAGAGGATAGTGCCACTATACCCGCTCTCGGTAGCAGTTCCCCGTTTATCATGATTATTATAGAAGAGCTCCTGCCGGAAGCTTATGTGGTTATTAAATTTATAATTGGCGTTAAAGCGCAGCGACATATTTTTAGCATAGGTATTAATAAGGGTACCCTGGTTTTCTTCATAACGACCTTCAAATAAGGTGCTGAATTTATCGGTACCTGCGTTCACCGTAACGGTTTGCCGCTGGATGAGCCCGGTTCTGAAAATGGAATTGATCCAATCCGTACGGGTCACTTGTGCATAAGGATATACCGAAGCATCCCAGCCTGGAAGCGGATTCTGTCCCGCATTCTTTGCCGCAAGGTTGGCCACCTGGGCTTCCTGCTGCGCGTTTAAAGATTGCGGCAGTCTCCATGCGTTTTTGGTACCTACAAAACCGTTATATTCTACCCGAGGCTTTCCTTGTGCTGCCTGACGCGTGGTAATCAATACCACACCGGCGGCTCCGGAAAAAGCTCCATAAATAGCTGCTGAGGCGGCATCTTTGAGCACAGTGATCGATTCTACATCAGCCGGGTTATAGGGTGCATCGGGCACCCCGTCTACCACATACAGGACTTTATCGCCATTGCGTGACCCTACTCCACGGATCATTACATTGGGCGCTTGATCAGGATGCCCGCCATTATTTACAATCATAACGCCCGGCACCTTACCCTGAATCATACTCATAGCATCCACCACCGGCCGTTCTTTTATCTGGGCCATATCCGGCACTGTTGACACTGAGGCGGAAAGATCCTTTTTGCGCATCGATCCGTAACCAATGACTACTACCTTATCCAATGTATTACCCGCGGGCTGCAACACAACGCTTAGCGAAATACGGCTGCCTTCCTTTATTTCATAGCCTTGCAGCGTATCCGCTTTATACCCTACATAACTAAAAATAAAGCGATAACCAGACCCTGGGGGCAGGTTGGTGATCGTGAACAAACCATTTGAGTTGGTCATTGTTCTGCTGTCCGAATTGGAGTTGCCTGCATCCGGCGTTTTCTGCGCTACTACAGAAACGCCCGCGAGCGCCTCGCCGTTTTCATTTTTTACCACCCCCGTTACCGAGTTAGATACAGCTCGCTGCCCGTGCACCTGAGCATACCGGGCACTAATGAGCAATAGCAACATAATAAGTAATTGCTTCATAAGAGATTTCGATTTAAATGTGAAACTTTGATAGAAAAAATGAGGTCCGCCTCATCACAAGGGCGTGGGACTACTCATCGGGTTGAATTAAAAAGCCGGTTTTTGTTTTGTTAATTTTTAAATGATTCAATAATGCCAGGGTATTCAGGAACTGTTCAACAGTTTCTTTTGAAGATTTATAGGCGCCGGTAAAACGCATCTCTTTTAATGTAGTTTCGTTTACAACTATTTTCACATGGCATGCATCTTCCATTTTTTTCAACACAGCCGTCATTGTTTCGTTATCAAATTTGAGTACAATATCATTTGCCGGCGCCTGAGTGGTGGCAGTTGTTTTTATTTTCCCTGGTTCTTTTTTTATAAATGATCGTACCCTGTCTGAAAAACGAACATTGTCGAATTGTAGTTCCTGACCGGGCATTAAAAATACAGGCACCCTATTTTTCAGCGCCTTTGACTCTTTTTGCACTACCACCTTACCTTCATGCAAGCGAACCTTTGTTATCTTATTTCTGTCATCTACAGTAAAGACTGTTCCCAGCGCTGTTACATTTATGTTTTTAGCATGCACACAGAAGGGGCGCGTATGATCTTTAGCTACTGAAAAAGAAGCGCAACCTACCAAATCAACATCTCTCCGGTTGCCGAAAACTGAATCAAAACACACACTACTGCCCGGCAGTAAGGAAACGATTGATCCGTCTGGAAGTTTTATTGTTTTCGTTACAAAAGATGTGTCCTGTATCAGTTTACGCGGAGGGATCGCTACAGCAACACGCTTCTCAGCGGGCAACACCGGCTTCTTTTTTATTAAAAGACCTGCAATGGAAAACAGGAACAGGACACTCGCCGCTGCCATCATCCAGCGTCGGTAGGGAACAACCGGTCTTATTTTTTTCGAAATACGCCTGCGCATGCGATCCGAGATGGCCGCAGCAATGGGTTCGTGCTCAAAGGAGTTCCAGTTTTCCTCCGTCAGGTATTGCTCCACTATTTCCGGATGCTGCAACAGCCATTGCCGGATCTCCTGCTCCTGCGGGGCAGTGCATTCGCCATTAAAAAACTGTTGTAATAGTTCCGGAGTTACATCCATACTCTATTATTCGTACGAACGAAAAAAATCCCCTACATGGGTACGTTTTTTTTTGAAAAAATATTACAGGAATACAGATAGTGTTTTCTTCAGCCGCCGCATGGCCCTTGTTATATGTGTTTCCACCGTTTTGGTTGAAATGGATAAAAGGGCTGCTGTTTCTTTATGAGAAAGGTCATCAATCCGGGCGTGGGTGAATACCTGTTGCTGCATCACCGGCATTTTTTTTATCACCTCCATCGCCTGTTTCAGATCATCCTTTTTTTCAATACTATCCAGTAAGGACCTGCCGGTTTCCATTGCTTCAGAATGGGGTAGATCAACCACCTTCCGGACCGCCTCTTTGCGTAACAGGTCCACCAGGGTGCTTTTGGCTATGCGGAACAACTGGGTGGAAAGACTATATTCCAGCGAGAGGGTTTCCCGGCGCTCCCAGATCTTGATAAAACTCATTTGCACAGTTTCTTCGGCCAGCCATTCGGACCGGGTATATTTGAATATGTACTGGTACAACCGGACATGATACGCATTATAAAAAGCGTAAAACGACTGTTGATCACCTCTTTTAATTTCCTCAAGCATCGCAAACATAGCGCTCCGAAATATTTTTCAAAAATAACGGAACGGGAAAATTATCAATAATAATAAACTGTTACCATATGGACCAAACAAGCAGAATAGTGTAACCCCATAATGCTTCTACATCAAATAAAAGGTTCACACTCCCTCAGATACTACATTTAACAAGCGACTTGAATTCAAATTTAGTGCAAAATCGTTTTTGTATGCAAAAAAAAGGCATTATTTCTTTTGCCCTATCTTTGAACCATTCAAATTTAAATTTGTGTTTTGATGAAATATTTACCGCTGAATCCCGCAATTTTTGTGAAAAACCGCAAGCGTTTTATCGATAAAATGGAAAAAAATTCCATCGCCATTTTTTTATCGAATGACGAAATGCCCGAAAACGGCGATGCCCTTTACAAATACAAACCCAACAGTACGTTGTTTTGGTTATCCGGTATCCGCCAGGAAGATTCAATGGTAATTTTGTTCCCGGACAATCCTGATCCCAAATACCGCGAAGTGCTGGTATTGGTCCGGCCGAACGAATTAAAGGAAAAATGGGACGGCAGGCGTTTGCGTGCTCCGGAAGCCACAGCCATCAGCGGCATCCAAACCGTGGTTTGGCTGGATTCCCTGGACGCTTTGCTACAGGGCTGGATCCATTCAGCGCATAATATTTACCTGGACACTAATGAAAACGACCGGAAAAGCGCTTTGATTGAAACACGTCAGTACCGGTATATAAAAGAACTACAGACAAAATATCCGTTGCATCATTATTTAAGAGCTGCGCCATTAGTAAAAGAGTTGCGGGCTATCAAATCACCTGAAGAGGTGGAAGTGATCAAAAAAGCGATCGCTATTACCGAAACAACCTTCCGGCGGCTGTTGCAGTTTATTAAACCCGGGGTATGGGAATTTGAGATCGAAGCAGAAATTGTTCACTCCTTTTTAAGCAACCGTGCCACCCGTGAAGGATACAGCAGTATTATTGCCTCCGGCGACAATGCCCGCGTGCTGCACTATATTGAAAACAACCAGCAATGTAAAGACGGCGACCTGATCCTGATGGATTTTGGCGCAGAATACGGCGGCTATAACGCAGACCTTACCCGCACCGTCCCGGTGAACGGCCGGTTTACCAAACGCCAACGGGCGGTATATGACGCCTGCCTCCGGCTTCACCGCTATTGCGCATCTATATTAAAACCGGGCATTACCATTGCCGCCTATCATGAAAAAGTAGGAGACCAGGCTACTAAAGAATTTATCAGCCTGGGGCTACTGACCAAGAACGATGTAAAGAACGAAGATCCGGCCAACCGGGCCTACCGCAAATACCTGTATCATGGTATCAGCCATCACCTGGGTGTTGACGTACACGACCTGGCCCCCAACTTCCATGTACCGCTGAAAGCGGGGATGGTATTGACTATTGAACCAGGCATCTATATTGAAGAAGAGCAGATGGGCATTCGCATCGAAAACAATTTTCAACTAACGCGCAGCGGGAATATTGATCTGATGAAAACCATGCCCATTGAAGCCGGCGACATTGAAAAACTGATGAATAGTTGAGCCAAGTACCGGATACTAGATGCATGATACTGGAATCGGGATATCAAGGATCAAGGATCTTGCATCTAGCATCAAACATCCATGCTATATGTCATTTTTTTGTCAGCAATTAATCGTTAAGCGTTACCTTTGTGGACAATTTAATCACCTTCTATAAGAAAATATGAACTGGTCTCAATTTTTTACTTCCGCAGTTGGTAAAAAAATTACCATGGCCCTGTCCGGAATCTTTTTAATTCTTTTTTTGATCGTTCATGCCGGACTGAACGCTTGTATTTGGGCCAATGATGGTGGCGTGATGTTTAACAAAGCGGCCCATTTTATGGGAGCCAATGTGGTTCCCCGCGTATTGGAAATCGGGCTTTTTGTGTTCTTCTTAATTCACATAATCCAGGGTCTTGTATTGGAGATCCAAAACCGCAGTAAACGCGGGAAAGGCTATGCCGTAAAAATGGGTAACCGCGGCAGCGCCTGGAACAGCCGCGCCATGGGCATCCTGGGTGCGTTGGTGCTGATCTTTTTAGCAGTGCACCTGAGTGACTTCTGGTACCCCAGCCGTTTTGGCGGGTTAACCAATATGTATATTGATACAGCCACCAACCAGATCGTACCTGCCGGAACCCTGGGCGGAAAAGAATATCATGATCTGTATGGAGAAATGCTGCACCAGTTTACCTCCTACCCCTGGATCATTATTCTTTATGAAGTGGGAGTAATTGCGCTGTTCTGGCACCTGGTACACGGGTTTCAAAGTTCCTTCAGGACGCTGGGCCTTACCAATCATAAATATATAGGCCTGATAAAAGGTACCGGTATTGTTTATTCAGTAATCATTTGCCTGGCCTTTATGCTGATGCCCTTAAGCTTTTACTTTGGTTGGATCCAATAGACACCAGCCATCAGACATCAGATCTCAGACATCAACTATTAAATATCAAATCAGATATGCTTGATTCAAAAATACCCGCCGGAAAATTAGAAGAGAAATGGGCCGATTTCAAAGGACATTGCAAATTGGTGAACCCGGCGAATAAGAGAAAATTAGAAATCATCGTTGTGGGTACCGGGTTGGCAGGCGCCTCAGCCGCCGCGGCTTTAGGCGAACAGGGCTATCAGGTTAAGGCCTTTTGTTTCCAGGATTCGCCACGCCGTGCGCACTCCATTGCGGCACAGGGCGGGATCAACGCAGCAAAAAATTATCAGAATGACGGAGATTCTATTTTCCGTTTATTCTACGATACCATCAAAGGGGGCGATTATCGTTCCCGCGAAGCAAATGTGCACCGCCTGTCGGAAGTAAGCGGTAACATCATCGACCAGTGCGTGGCGCAGGGGGTTCCGTTTGCCCGCGAATATGGCGGGTTGCTGAATAACCGTTCTTTTGGCGGCGTGCAGGTAAAAAGAACCTTTTATGCTGCCGGCCAAACCGGACAGCAATTATTGATCGGCGCTTACCAGGCACTGGAACGCCAGGTAGCTTTGGGTAATGTAAAAATGTACAGCCGCCATGAAATGCAGGACATTGTGGTTATCGATGGCAAAGCAAGAGGCATCATTACCCGCAACCTGATCAACGGTCAGTTGGAGCGCTTTTTCGGGCATGCCGTAGTGCTGGCTTCCGGCGGATATGGCAATGTTTTCTATCTTTCTACCAACGCCATGGGCAGCAACGTTACCGCTGCATGGCGGGCGCATAAAAAAGGAGCGCATTTTGCCAACCCTTGCTTTACACAGATCCACCCCACTTGTATTCCTGTATCCGGCGATCACCAAAGCAAGCTGACGCTGATGTCGGAATCATTAAGGAACGACGGTCGTATCTGGGTGCCTAAAAAACAGAACGATACCCGTAAACCCAATGATATTCCGGAAGAAGAAAGAGATTATTACCTGGAAAGAAGATATCCCGCTTTCGGGAATCTGGTACCGCGCGACGTGGCCTCCCGTGCCGCAAAAGAGCGTTGTGATGCAGGTTACGGCGTAGGCACCACCCGGCAGGCGGTATACCTGGATTTCCGGTATAACCTGATCAATAAATATGGCAGAGCTGAAGCTAATAAGCACGGCATACAGAACCCCGATACAGAAACCCTGGTGCGCCTGGGTAAAGAAGTGGTGAAAGAAGAGTATGGTAACCTGTTTGATATGTATGAAAAGATCACCGGGGAAAACCCTTACGAAGTGCCGATGCGCATTTATCCTGCGGTGCACTACACCATGGGTGGTCTTTGGGTAGATTATGAACTGATGACCAGCGTAACAGGACTGTTTTGCCTGGGTGAAGCCAACTTCAGCGACCACGGCGCCAATCGTTTGGGCGCATCGGCGCTGATGCAGGGCCTGGCCGATGGCTATTTTGTAATTCCTTATACGATGGGTAATTATCTGGCAGGGGAGATTGGGGTAAAACCCATTCCCACTTCCGACAGGACTTTTGTTGAAGCAGAAGCGCAGGTTAATGACCGCATCAACCGGCTGATGACCATACAGGGCACCCAAACCGTAGAAAGTTTTCACAAACGCCTGGGCAAGATCATGTGGGAAAAATGTGGTATGGCCCGCAATGAGCAGGGATTGAAAGAAGCCATCCAGGAAATAAGAGACCTCCGGGCAGATTTTTGGAAAAATGTGCGCATACCAGGTGGTATTTATGAAATGAATCCGGAACTGGATAAGGCCGGTCGCGTAGCCGATTTTCTTGAACTGGGAGAGCTGATGTGCATAGACGCTCTGGATCGCAAAGAGAGCTGCGGCGGCCACTTCCGTGAAGAAAGCCAGACCTCTGAGGGCGAAGCATTGCGTAATGATGAAGGCTTCATGCACGTTTCTGCCTGGAAACAAACCGGCGAGAACACATGGCAACTGGACAAAGAGCCGCTGGAGTATGAGGTGATTAAGCCAACGCAACGGAACTATAAGTAATGTGAAAATGTGAGAATGTGAAGATTTGAGAATGTGAGAATTAGGGAGAATGGGTACATTTGATGTATTGTTCACCTATAAATTTCACATTATGGAAACGAAAAACATCATTGTAGAAAAATCCTTAACCTTTGGCGTAGCAATAGTAAGGTTTTCGGAGTTGTTAGAAGGAGCAAAAAAATATGTAGTGGCAAAACAAATATTGCGTTGCGGAACATCAATCGGCGCAAATATTTTTGAGGCACAACATGCAGAAAGCAGATCGGATTTTGTTCACAAAATGAAAATAGCCGTAAAAGAGGCAAACGAAACATTGTATTGGCTGTTTATTTGTGAGCGAAGTGAAAATTATCCGGTTAGTAGTTCTTTAAAAGAGATGTGCGAAGAATTGATACGGATTGTATCAAAAATTATTATATCAAGCAAAGGCAGTATAAGAGGAAGATTAATGCTAAGTTTAATTGCTCTCTCAACTGTATTTTTTAAAATAAGAATGGTTTAGACAGGGGCGTGATTTCAATTTTCACATTTTCACACCTGTCACATTTACACATTATAATTTGTTTATGGAGCATTATTCAATGAATTTGACCCTGAAGGTGTGGAAACAAAAAAATGCTGATACCAGCGGTAAGTTTGAGTCCTACAAAGTATCCAATATTTCATCAGAAATGTCCTTTCTGGAAATGTTTGATGTATTGAATGAACAACTGGTTCGTGAAGGGAAAGAACCCGTAGCGTTTGACCACGATTGCCGGGAAGGTATTTGCGGCATGTGCTCCATGTACATTAACGGGCGTCCGCACGGGCCCTGGCACGGCACCACTACCTGCCAGCTACATATGCGCGCCTTTAAAGATGGCGATACCATTGTGGTAGAACCCTGGCGGGCTAAGGCGTTCCCCGTGGTGAAAGACCTTATTGTGGATCGCGGTGCCTTCGACCGGATCATCCAGGCCGGGGGATATATTTCTGTAAATACCGGTAATGCGCAGGACGGTAATAACATCCCGATTCCAAAGGACGATGCCGACAAATCATTTGCTGCTGCAGCCTGTATCGGTTGCGGTGCCTGTGTGGCGGCTTGTAAAAACTCATCGGCACTGTTGTTTCTCTCTGCAAAAGTTTCTCACCTGGCTTTATTGCCCCAGGGAGATACCGAAAGAAAACAAAGAGCCCTGGATATGGTGGCCCAGATGGACAAAGAAGGCTTTGGCTCCTGCACCAATACCGGCGCTTGCGAGGCGGTTTGTCCAAAAGAAATTGAGATCACCAATATCGCGCGATTAAACAGGGAGTACCTTTCTGCGGGTTTGGCTACTGATACTAAAGGCCACTAATAGTCTTCAATTTTGATATTTTTAAAGCCCTGGTAGTCGCCGGGGCTTTTTGTGTCTTCACGGCAAAAGACTTTACCAATCTATGCGTTCGCCTTGAAGTTTCGAAGAACAGACGTATATATTCATCGCCCCGCCATATTGCCAATGCACTGTTAGCGGCTGGGCTTTTCCACTATTGCCTTAATGTCGCTCAAATTATTTATTATGCCTCTTTCTCTATATGCGGATGCTTGTTTAATTTGAATACAGTGTATGCTTTTTTTCCATTGCACTTCTAAACTCATAGATATTGCCATATATATAGATTTACGCAAGTCCTTTCCATTTGAGTTCTCTGCAAATTCTTCTCTTAAATCGGGAGAAAGATTTAAATCGACGACTGTTGTATATAAATTATATTCGTCAATAGTTTTGACTAACGAGTACTTTTCAATCTCTTCGGACTTTGGTTCTTTATAATTTAATTTGGGTAGGTCTTTTAGTTTTAGCACAAACAAGGAGTCTCCGACTAAATGATAATTTCTGTGATTGAAATTTATTATTTTAAAGTCTTTTAATGAGTCATTATTAGCATTTTTTATTAACTCTTGAATATTAATTCCAAAAGATACTATCGCATAGTCATTAGAGACAATGCCAAGACGGCTAATTCCCGGAACAATATCTTGTGAGTTAAGCAAATAACTTGCAGAAGAAGCAAGTACAAATATTGCTGATATCGCATCTTTATATTTGTTTGAAAAACTTTCTGGCAAAAAAGAATCAAAGTTTGAGTGCTCTGCATCTTGATTCTCGGCAAAACCGCTTTTATCGATTATATTCGACCGACCGTTTACATACCATTTATTTAAATCTCCATTAAGTTCAAATTCATTATCAATTATTTGATATTCTTCGAAAATTGGTTTTAATATCGAGGCGGTAGTATTCCTAAACCTTTGAACTTTTGTAGGCGAAACTGGTTGTTCAATCTCTGTTCCTTCAAAAGAATCAATTACATTTTGTTTGACCTTTTCTATAAACTCAATTGGCTTAGGCTGATTATATTTTTCACACCATTCATCTGCCACAAAATCTAATCCTGTAGTGATTAATAATTCTTTGTTATTTAGGACTTCTTCAACTAGCTTCTTGAAATAATCTAGATTGTCTATCCATTGTCTTTTTTCTCCTTGAGTAGTGGGTATTCTGGGATAGTTTAAAGGCTTCATTGTAATTAAATGAGGCACTATAGAATATTGTCTTATAAATAATAGAGCGATGTATTTGCAAATCCACTGCTTTATAATTCCGTCTGAATTTAATCCTCCTAAATCTGGGAACCCGTATCTAGAAGATATCCAAGGGTGTTTCATTTCATAGGGGTCTCTAAAATTGAAGTATAAGCCAAAGACTTCATCCATTGTGTCAGGTAAAAGCTCATATTGTGGAGGAATACTTTGAGTGTAACTGAAAGCTCTTTGCAGACAGTTATAGTGCTTTTTGTATAAAAGCAATCCTCCTAAAGCATAGTGAAATTCAAGAAATCTTTTTCTATCTGATAATCTTATGTCTATTTCGCCTTGATTGGTTATTTCAAAAGTTTCATTGGAATAATTTGGATAAATGTAATCTAAGGATTGGCGGATATATTGATAAGCCGTTTCCCAATGATATATTATATAATCTTCTCTTTCGTATTTTATTGCAAGCAGAATATTTCTCCAAATCCAAACATAAGTTTCTTCGGAAACTTTTGTATTCCCGAATTCTCCAAGAAGCCAAACACTTCCTGCTGTTCGATGCTCCAGAAAAGTCAATCGTTTATTTTTTTGAAACGCTAGGTCCTCAATTGTTTTATATACTAGGTCATAATAAGTTGAAGGATAAACTACCTCCTTATTCTGAATATTGTCACGAACCTTTTTGAACGCTCCATACATAAAATCAGAAACCGTTTGTGAAATTTTTTCGTTCTGATTCTTTATTGAAAAGTATAAGACATCAGCTATTGCGCGAAAAAACTCAAATTCATTGTCTTCAGATTTTTTATTATGCTTTTCAATTATTTTATTTGTATGCAGCAGTAAATGTCTTTCAATTATATATGGCAAATACTTTGTCGGGGTATAATAAACTAACACCTTTTTTACAAAGTAAAAGAAACTTACAATTAATAAAATAGTCGAAATAATAAGAATGTACTCTGATGATTTTCCAATCAAAATATTTAACCCATCAATTTTAATATGGGGTGGAAGTTTAAGCATCCAAACTAACAAGGAGACCAGTGAAACCCTTAATGAAAAAGTAAAAAACTTGTTTTCCCTTTCTTTACTAAATAGGTCAACAATTATTTGTGAAGAGTACTTTTCGTCGAGTCGTGAAATCACCTCTAATAAAATTGGATAAGCAATGCCTAAAATTGCCGCAATAAAGGAAACGCAAACTGAAATATTGTCCATTGCTTTATAAGGTCAGTTAATTTCTTTAGTAGGGTGTGTCAAATAGCCTTGTTGCTTACTCTCAAATATACGCAACCTACCCCTAATTAATCGTTTGTAAACGCTTAATCCCGGCTATCTTTATTTGCTAATCAATTTCTCCAACCTTGCCATCATTTCATCCTTTTCCTTCATCATGCGCTCGTACAAGGCAATTTTTTCTTCGTGCAGTTGAACGATTTTATCAATTGGGTTTATTGTGGGATTATTGTAAACTACAGCAGCATTGTCATTAAAAGTGCTGGATATAACAGTAATAGCCTGTTCTTCATCAAAATTTTCTATAGCCGCTGCCGGTATTTTTAAAATAGCGGCTACCTGTTGCAGCAGGGATGCGTCAATGCTTTCTTTCTGCTCCAGCAGGGATACTTTTTGCTGGTTCCAGTCATCCCCCAGATCTGCCGCCAGTGCATCCTGCTTAATACCCAGCATTTCGCGGAAGCGTTTTATGTTTCGGCCTTCGTGTATTTTGTGTGTTGGCATAGCATTATATTTTGTTATTGCAAATGTAGGTTATTAGCAGAATATGCTTCTGCTGTAAAATACGTGTTTTTATTTGTACGCTACATACGGGCTATGTAGGTTACAGCACCGGCACGGCCTTGCTTTGTATTTTAAATAACACACCGCAAAACCTTAAAAACATGAATGCAAAAACACAACTGATGCTAAAAGACTGGCTGAAAAAACGCCCCGCCATTTACATAAACGCGCAACTGCGCATTATGCTATCCAGCTATATTGACCGCTGCCCCGGCGATACTGTAAATAGCAACCTGGTGAAGGATATTTTAGCCGTAGGTGAGCTATTGGATATGTTGGAAAACTATGTTAAAAAGAGGCACCCGGCAAAACTTAAAGCTTCAAAAAGCAAATAAATATCGGTATATTCGCTACATAACTTATTTTGTTAAACCCCTAAACAATGTACCATGCCTATCACAAACCTCCTCAGTGTGCACCTGCCTGCTGAAAACATCCAAACCGCCCGGGAAGCCATCAGCCAGTTAGAAACCGCTATTGCCAGCCTTGCCGTAAATCTTACCCCAACGGACCGCCGCAAGTATGGCAGCATTAACGAGCAAAACAAGCTGTTTGTAAACAAAGTGGCCGATTATGCCGGCACGCAGCCCGCCCTTCGATCCGCTGAAGTAGATTGGGACGAATTTACCAAAGACCATCAAAGCCGTGTAGAACTTGAAACCCTGATTGCTAAATTAAACAACCTGGTAAACCGGCTTGATGATGCTAAAACCCTGTATGATTACGACAATTATCAGGCGGCGCTTATTGATTATGCCTACACCAGTTATAAAGCCGGCTCATCTGCTCCTGGCTTTGAGGTAAAGCTGAACGACCTGAAACAATTTTTTGCAAAACCTCGTGCGGACAAAGAACCGCCTGTGGCAGAAAAAGTGCCTGCTTAAATAAAAGGTGGCATTATCAACATCGCAAGAGGCCTTCTCAAACATCGTCATTTCGATGAGCCCGACGGAGGAGGGTGAAGAGAAATCTCATTATTAAAGAACCAGATTTCTCCGTTCACTCCACTGCGTTACGTTCCGTCGAAATGACGGATGTTGACTTTGAGGCAGCTTCTTGCCTTTTATGCCAAAATTATACGTTCAGAAGCTGTCCGAAGTGGTCTGCCAATCATATCAACCTGTATTGAAATCATTTGTACAGGTATTCTTACCCAAACGGAGCATTGGGGAACCAGTATTTTGCCGTAGAGAACAGCTTTCATCGGGTTAAACAACCGCTTTGGAACGATGCAGCACCTTGTGACACAAGTTGCTTGCGCCTTAATTTGATTTGCTGATAGATCTATATGATTCCGGAACGGGTAAAAGTGGGTTGTGAACCTGTATGATGCCGTTCGCAACCTAAAGTGTCGAAGAATTTTGACATTATTAGGGCTTTATTTTTACTACTTTATCGTTACGGATTACGACAAACTCACTATTCCTGGCTTTTTTAAATTCAATTAGCTTTTCGTAGACCTTTTCAAGCCCTTTCAGGGTTTTATTTTTTTCCTCTATTTGGATTTCAGTCGTTGTCATAGTATTTTTTTAAACGGTTAAATTTTTCCTGGTTCAAAACGTTTAAAATCGTTTGTCAGCGGTTCGTTGTTTTGCCCGGATTAAATAACTTCCACTGTCCTTCAGAGACGACTTCGACAGTATTACCATCAACTTTAATGGCAGTATCCTCATCAATAGCGTAAACAGGCACGGGCACCCTGGATGCCCACTTTTCTGCGTTGGTCGCAGATGCGTCGAAGTGGTCCTTATTCTCAAAGTGAGGGATAATAGCAAACTCGGTAAATCCCATCCCGTTTGCAACAAGGAGAGTCCGGCTGGTTTCCCCGTTGACCGATGAAAGAACAATTTCCTCAGATCTTAAAGGAATGCCGGCGCAGGAGCGGTCTGCAGCGTATGTCTCAGCAAAGGTGGAGGCAGTGGTTATGCTACCGGCACTGGTACCTACGTACACCAAATTTGGTAAGGTGGGCAGGAGGTCGGTAAGCCCCGATTCCTTCATCCAATAGTTAATAAAAATGGGGTCGCCGCCCCACACGAGCAAGGCGTCTGCTTCCTTAAGGGCTGGCAGCCAGTTGTTCTTATCAATGCTGGGAAGTATACTCGGCTCAAGTATTCCTATGGACTTCCAGCCCAGTTGGCACATGCGTGATGCAGCCTCTCCACCGATGGGATTCCAGGCGTAACGCTGACCGTATTGAAACGGATATACACCTGTCGGAACAAAAAGGGCGTTTGCTTCGGCAACCGGCTTGCCCATAAGTTCAACCAATGCATTGTGAATGGTTTTATTAGTAATACCTGAAGAAGTTAAAAGAAGCTTCATTTTTCCGATTTATAAAATCATTTTCAATTTGTTCTTTGATATAATACGTAATTACTCTAAATTGTTTTTATACGAGTACAACGCAAACTGCTGAAACACGGCTTTCGTCCGCCCAATTTGTAACAATCATGTATTAGCGGTTCGTTGTTTAATATTTCTCTTTTTTATTTACCCGTTAATCAGTCCTTTGTTCCGCTCGTTTGGCTCAATCAGATCCCACAGGTTTCCATATAAATCTTCAAAAACAGCAACCGTACCATATTCAGATTCCTGCGGTGGCCTGACAAATTTTATTTCCCTGCTTTTCAGTTTTTCGTAATCCCGCCAAAAGTCATCAGTGAAAAGAAATAAGAAAACTCTTCCTCCGGTTTGATTACCAACAAATGTCGTTTGTCGTTCATCCGCAGCTTTCGCTAATAATAAGCAACATTCTTTCGCTCCTTGTGGAGCTACCATTACCCACCGCTTTTCATCGCTCAGCTTCGTGTCTTCTAATAACTGAAAGTCAAGTTTTTGGGTATAGAACCCAATAGCGTCATCATAGTTATCAACCACTAAGGCAATATGTGCTATTCTTTGATGCATTCTTATTTCGCGTTTTTGCCGCCTAACAATTAATACCCCCTGGTTTTAAGGCTGTAATGGTTGGGAGTTTTCAAAACAACCTCTTTCATTAATAATTGATCCTTGGAAAGGACAATTTATGCTGCACCACAATAATCCGGGTAACAAAAATGAGCGCGATCACAATAAACTTGCTTACATCTGTATTGACCTGGAAATGTAATAACAGCAAATAAACGGCTCCCCCTAAAATGCAAACCGTAGCGTAGATTTCCTTTTGAAAAATAAGCGGTATGGTATTCAATAAGGTGTCCCGGGTAATACCCCCAAAGCAGCCGGTAATGGTCCCCAACGCAATGCAGATGCCGGGATTCAGACCAAAATTGAGCCCTTTTTGCAGCCCTACTACCGTAAACAAACCCAGCCCCAGACTGTCGAACAGGAACAGCGTTACTTTTAATTTTTTTATATGGGTTTTAAAAAAAATGGTAAGTACTGATGTTGCCAGGATCACCAGGCATACCTGCACATCCCGCATCCAGGCCACCGGCAGGTCGCCGATCAGCAGATCACGAATAGTACCGCCGCCCACTGATGTTACAAATGCGATGATCAGCACACCAAACGCATCCAAACGCCGTTGCATGGCAGAAAAAGTGCCCGATATGGCAAAGGAAATAGTACCCAGTAATTCTATAATGGCCGATGTGCTGGAAAACATAAAATGTAAAATACGAAATTCTGAACGACTAATTTTAAAAATAGCCGGGAAGACGGGAGGGAAAACGGTAAGTTCAACTACATATAGTGGTTATTATTTTGTTCTCACGGATTACTCAGATTTGCACAGATTTCCTTTGAATTTTCTGCTAAACCGCCAGGCCTTCTGTGCAAATCTGTGGCTTCTGTGAGCTATAATGTTATCCATGCTGTCGCTTTTAGCGACAAACGAAGCAATAAAAAACAGAAACTACCGCCGGATACTTTACCAGTTATTCCCCTGCTCGTCGTTCATCCGTTCCGAAACATCCTCCGGCTTTGTATCTCTCCAATAGGGGTCGTAAGATACAAACCACGACAGCCAAAGGCTGCGGGCAAAACGCATCAGCCAGGGCTGCAGGCATACCAATGCCACCGAATTAAAAATAAGCCAGTAAATAAAGCGGTTGTCATCCGTTGAAAACCCAATGACCAGCCACCACAGCAAAGCGCTGATCACCGTCAACAGTACAGCAATAAAATAGCTTACATAGCCCGTTCCATAGTAAAACCCCACCTCTATCTCCGTGGGTTGCCCGCAAACAGGGCAGTATTTGTTCATCTTCAAAACACTTTTTAAACGAAAGGCAAATTTTTTCTCAAACAGCTTTCCTTCCCTGCAGCGCGGACAATAACAACCCAGCACCGTAGCCGCATACCCCCTGCTGCTTTTCTCCGCTTCCATAACACATCGATTTTAACTACCAAAGGTACAAACTAAAAAAAGCGAAGGCAAGTATTTTTGGCCCGGCTGTAGTACCAATGGCAGCATCCTTGCTACGCTCAGTTTAACTGCAGTACATAATCTCAACAGAGAATGTTACAAGTTACCGGATATGCAGTAACTTTATAGGTTTGCGAAACCAGAAACCAGAAACCAGAAACCAGAAACCAGAAACCAGAAACCAGAAACCAGAAACCAGAAACCAGAAACCAGAAACCAGAAACCAGAAACCAGAAACCAGAAACCAGCATCAAGCATCAAGCATCCAACGCCTCCAAGATCCGTTCCATCTGCGTGCTCCGGCTTCCTTTTATCAGCAACAATGTATTTTCCGGTTGGTGATCTTTGATCCAGGCTGCTGCCTTTGCAGAATCGTCAAAATAGTGGAATTCGCCGGCATAAGGTTCAAAAGGTTTTCCCACAAGCACCACGTTATCCCAATCGTAGCTCCGTATCAACTGTATAATGCTTGCATGTTCCGCTGCTGTTTCAGGCCCCATTTCCGCCATGGCGCCCAATAGCAACATTTTTTTATCGCCGGCCATGCCAACCAGGTTCTCAATCGCCAGCCGCATGCTGCTGGGGTTGGCATTATAAGCGTCCAGTATAATTTTATTCGTTCCTTTTTCAAGCAATTGGCTGCGACTGTTGGAAGGTGCATAATTTTCAAGAGCAGCTTTTATCTGCTCCATCGGAATATTAAAATGCAGCCCTATCGCGATTGCAGCCAATACATTCGGCAGGTTATAGTCACCTACTAACTGCGTAGGTATCGCTACTGCAATTGGTCGTTCCATTGCCACCTCCAAAAAACCAGTTCCACCCCTGGCCGTTCCCACAATATCGGCATCGGCAGTTCCATACCGGATAATGGTTGAAATGCCGGCGCTCATCGTGCGCAGGTAATCATAATCCCACATAACAAAAGCAGCACCATCGCCCCGCTCCCTCAAAAAATCAAATAATTCCCCCTTGCCTTTTTTTACGCCCTCCAGGCTGCCAAAGCCTTCCAGGTGGGCTTTTCCTGCATTGGTAATTAGTCCGTGGGTCGGCCGGGCTATTTTACAATACCCCTCTATCTCCAGTAAATGGTTCGCCCCCATTTCAATTACGGCCATTTGCGCATCGCTCCTTATTTTAAGTAAGGTCAGCGGTACGCCTATATGGTTATTCAGGTTTCCCGCAGTAGTATAGGTTTTATAGGCAGTGCTCAATACGGCATGGATCAGTTCTTTTGTAGTGGTTTTGCCGTTGCTTCCGGTTACGGCAATCACAGGAAACCGAAATTGTTCCCGGTGGTAAGCTGCCAGTTGCTGCAGGGTGGTAAGCACATCCTCCACCAGGATGGTTTTACCCGGAATTTCATAGTCAGCTTCATCAATAATAACTTTTGCAGCACCGGCGTCAATTGCCTGTTGCGCAAAACTGTTCCCGTTAAAATTGGGGCCCTTTAACGCAAAAAAAAGCTCACCCTCTTTTATTTTCCGCGTATCCGTCTGCACGTTGGGGTACTGCTTGTATACTTCGTATAATGCTGCTGTAGTCATCAAACAAAAATAAATAAAAACTGCTGCATGCATAATGCAGAACGCATAATGCTTTATACAATTAATAATCACTGATCATATTCGATGTCATTCATTAAGCATTCCGCGTTGAGCGTTACGCGTTAAGCATTATTTTAACTATCTTGACCCCCTAAAATTAAAACCATGTCTTACCGGATAGGATCAGGGATCGACTTTCACCAATTCGCCGAAGGGCGGGAACTTTGGATCGGCGGCATTAAAATCCCGCACCATAAAGGTGCCCTGGGCCATAGCGATGCAGATGTATTATTACATGCTGTTTGTGATGCGCTGCTGGGCGCCTTGAGCCTGGGTGATATCGGCGTTCACTTTCCCAACACAGACGAGCGCTATAAAAACATAGACAGCAAGATCCTGCTGAAGGAATCAATGGACCTTGTTTCGGGTAAGGGCTATAAAGTAGTCAATATAGACAGCACCCTCTGTTTGCAAGAGCCTAAAATAAAAAAATATGTTCCCGCGATGCAGGAGGTAATTGCCAAAGTGCTCAACATAACAACGGAAGACGTTTCCATTAAAGCCACTACCACCGAGGAAATGGGCGCCATCGGCCGCGAAGAAGGGTTGATGGCAATGGCTACCGTTCTGCTGCAGAAAATATAAAAAACATTATGAAGTTAAGTAGCATTAAGCGATTCCTTAATCCGCTTAATTCCTAAATGGTTATAATTAATTGTTCTGAATGCGGTTGTTTCAAACCTCACATATCGCAATTGTAAAACAAAATTTTCCCGCGTTTCCCACTTCCCGGCGGGTCATGCGCACCACTTCTTTCCAAATGTTAAAGTAGTGTGATATTCGTACTAAGCCGTTATCTTTGTTGCAATGGCAGCTATTGAAATAAAAATCATTAACAAGTCCGCCAATCCGTTACCGGAATACGCCACATCAGGTGCATCCGGGATGGACATTCGCGCGGCGCTGGAAGCCCCAATCGCCTTACAGTCGTTAGAACGGGTATTAGTGCCCACCGGCATTTATATGGAAATACCCGAAGGTTATGAAGTACAGGTGCGTCCACGCAGCGGGTTGGCTATAAAACACGGGTTAACCTGCCTGAATACCCCTGGAACCATTGACGCCGATTATCGCGGTGAGGTAAAAGTGATCCTGATAAACCTTTCCAACGAGGAACAGGTCATACATGATGGAGATCGTGTTGCACAACTGGTGGTGCAAAAAGTGGAACAGGCCCAATGGCTGGAAACCGCATCCCTGGGAGAAACCGCTCGTGCAGGGGGTGGGTTTGGTCATACAGGGAAGCAATAGCCCTGCTTTTCATAAACAAACTTTTATTGATTAAAAAATTTAACTAATGAAATACATTTCAGGTATTTTATCAGTGCTTGTTGTTTTAGTTTCCTGCCATACGGCAAAAAAAGTACAGCGCATGCCCCCTCCCGTTACGGCCGACTCATCGGTAAAAGTAGAGACGTCTTCTACTAACGAAACGGATAAATTAAAACACAAGGATACCGCCCTTATCACCGAATCGATCCATTCCGTTCTGGAAAAGATGAATCATATCAATTACACTACTTTTTCAGGAAAGGCAGAAGCCTCTTATTCCGCCAAAGGCGATACTAAAAGTTTTGACGTTAAAGTGGAAATGAAAAAAGACAGCCTGATATGGGCTTCCGTTACCGGGCCTTTAGGTATTGAAGGCGCAAGAGCCCTGATCACCAAAGACTCCGTACGTATAATAAACAGGCTCAATAAACAATATATTTCATCAAGTTACGTTTATTTACAGGAAAGGCTGGGACTACCTGCTGATTTATCAACGCTTCAGGATCTGCTGGTGGGTAATCCTGTTTTTATTGATAGCAATAACAGCAGTTATACCAAAAAAGACAATAATATTCAAATAACAAGTACAACAAGATTTTTCAGGAACCTGTTAACGGTACTGCTTCCCGATTATCTGCCCTCCGACAGTAAGCTGGAGGATGTAGACGCGGGGAGGAACCGGTCTGCGCTGCTGCATTACGAAAATTATGAAAAAGTAAACAACTTTCAGTTCCCGAAAGCGCGTCAGATAAAAGTGACATATAAAACAGACATCCAGATAACATTAAATTATAAATCGTTTAATTTCAACGAAGCAATAAGCACGCCCTTTTCCGTTCCGAAAGGCTATAAAAAGATAGACCGGTAGCAACGCAGCTTAAAACTTTGAATGCTTTATGACTAAAACAAAAAATGGACTTTTGGCAATCCTTTTGGTACTGACCGGAAACGTATTTGCGCAAAATGATGCGAAAATAACATTGAAAAAGGACCGCGCCATGATGATCAATGAAATGAACCAGATTGAGCGCACGTTCAAAACCACCAAAAAAATTTCCCGTGAGGCTATGATGGAATTGACCGACCTGAACCGGAAGATCGAGGGCCAGGAACGTTATGTAACAAGCATGTCGCGACAGGAGCCTCCTGTTTTCACAACCGAAGAAATGCAGGATGCCACAAGGGAAATAACCCGTATTAAACGAACTGTTGAAACGCTCAGAAACTATTATTATCATCCGGAAAGCATCCCCAAAGACAAGAATACTGCCGCAGCCCGGCCGGCTGCTCCAGCCCCCGCCTACACTCCCCCGGCCAGAACCTATCCCGTTCTGCCTCCACAACAGCATGCCACTTTCCCGGTAAGCAATGCTGCATTAACCGGCGACTTTGGCCTGTACCGCGGACAGATCCCTTATCCGCTCGAAAAAGGAACTGTGATCCAGGGTTTTGGCCGTTTTAAAATAGAAGGATCGGGTCCGGAGATCATGGGCGATAACCCCGGCTGCACTTTTTCCGCCCCTGTAAATTCTGCAGTGAAAGCCGTTTTCGAGGGCGATGTGATCAGCATTTCAAAAATGGGCAGCACTTTTTACATCGTAGTACGCCACGGCCGTTATTTTACAGCCTATAGTAATCTGGCCAGTTCCACGGTAACAAAAGGATCCAGGGTAAAAGCCGGTCAGGTTATTGGCACCGTAGGGCGCGACGACGAAACCGGTTATGGCAAGCTGGACTTTATTTTAATGTTTGATGATAAGAACCTGGACCCCCAGGCATGGTTTGTACATTAAGAGAGAATCAAAATATTCACGCTATAAAAAAGGGCGTCTCTTAATCGGAGACGCCCTTTTCAGTACTGCGTTCTTATCAAATAATCAGCAACGCATCTCCATAACTGAAGAAACGATACTTATCCTTAATAGCTTTTTTATAGGCCTCCGTGGTTAATTCATAGCCCGCAAAGGCGCTCGTCATGATCATGAGGCTTGTTTTAGGCAAATGGAAATTGGTCACCAGGGCATTGGCAATATGGAAATCATACGGGGGATGAATAAACATATTCGTCCAGCCCTCCGATGGTTTCAATAATTTTTGCGCGGTAAACGAGGACTCCATCGCCCGCATGGTAGTAGTGCCAATAGAACAAATGCGATGGTTGGTTTCCTTGGCTTTATTTACAACCCGGCAGGCTGCTTCATCAATATGATAATATTCCGCATCCATTTTATGCTTGCTCAGATCTTCTACTTCAATAGGGCGGAACGTTCCCAAACCGGTATGTAATGTTACTTCCGCAAAACGGATCCCCTGTATTTCCAAACGCTTGATCAGTTCGCGGCTGAAGTGCAAACCGGCAGTTGGCGCAGCCACAGCTCCTTCATGTTTGGCGTAAACCGTCTGGTAACGCTCTTTATCGTCCTCATCCGGCTTCCGCTTAATATATTTAGGCAATGGTGTTTCGCCCAGCGCCTCCAGTTGCGCTTTAAATTCTTCCTCGCTTCCTTCCCACAAAAAGCGGATGGTACGACCGCGACTGGTCGTATTATCGATCACCTCGGCCACCAACTCTTCATTATCGCCAAAATATAACTTGTTGCCCACGCGTATTTTGCGGGCAGGATCCACAATAACGTCCCAAAGACGGTTCTGTTTATTTAATTCCCTTAAAAGAAAAACTTCAATTTTAGCTCCTGTTTTCTCCTTGCGGCCATACATGCGCGCCGGGAATACCTTCGTATTATTTACAACAAATACATCCTTATCATCAAAATAGTCCAGAATGTCGCGAAAATGCTTGTTCTCCATTTGCCCGGTCTGGCGGTGAACCACCATCATACGGGCGTCTTCTCTTTTTTTGGCTGGATGTTGTGCAATAAGGTTTAAGGGAAGGTCGAATTGAAATTGTGAAAGCTTCATTATACGTATTAATAGTTTTAAATGCCCTTATCTAAAACAAGTGAAGCGGGGAAGAAGTTTTGAATAGGCTGATTATCAGCATATTTTAGCTTTCGATCCCCGGTCTTACGGCACCGGTTTTCGATTTGTGGGTGCAAAGGTACTAAATTTACAGGAATTTCCGGTTTATTTTTATATAACCAGCTATAGTGCCCGTAGCGGCGGTCTTGCTACGCTCAGTTCAACGTAGTGCAAAGCGCAGCAATATTTCGTTGAAATGCCCGGTGTAAGCTGTTAGTTTTTTTTAGACCTCGGCCCCTGCCGAATAACAAAAAAAACTTATGTTACTAGTGTTGCGGTTTTACAAAAACCACCGTTTCTTATTTTGTACCAAAAACATTGCCATATGCCTGCAATAAAATCGTTGGCCCTATGCCTGCTCGCGTTAACAACCATGTTTCAACTAAAAGCTCAAACAAAAATCTGGATTACCGGAGGTATCAATTTTTCCGGTGCCAAAATAAAGAATATGTACTACCCAGAGACCGCATCTCAGCCGGCAAAAACCGGTTTCCATGCCGGAACAGTTGTGGCAATTCCTGTTGGCACGCTCTTTAGTTTTGAACCTGGATTGGAGTATATTACAAAAGGCTATCATTATAATACCCGGGTACCTCTTACCGGCACAGCCAATACCGCGCCCATAGAATATATCAGGGAACAGGATATAAGGCCCTCTTTTCTTCAGTTGCCGCTCCATTTCGTGTATAAGCCTCGTATAGGGCAAAATGCATTGCTTATCGGAGCAGGACCTTATTTTGCATATGGGATAGGAGGCACAGGGAAAAATTATTCCTATTATACTGACGGCACGCAGGTGGACAATAGTTCGGCCAAATTAAAATTTAAACACGACCTGGGTCAACCTATGGAAAATTATTTATATAGTGCTGCCGCAACCTATTCTTACAACGCGTCGGATATTATTTACAGCCAACCCCTGGACGTTGGTATCAGCACTTTGTTAGGATTTGAGTTACATCGCAATTACAGGATCCAGCTAAACAGCCAGATAGGCTTAAAAAATGTTGCCGCGCCCTATAAGGGCCAGGAAAAACAAAGCGTTTTAAAAAACAGGAGTTTTGGAGTATCATTGGGGTACAGATTTTAAGCTCCGTTCATTGGTGTAAACCTGTTAGGAGCTCTTAAAGAGCTGACAGGGTGGGCCTCCCTTTGGGTATTGAGGCGATCAATTTTTGCGTATAAGCGCTTTGCGGATGCTCATAAATAACATCTGCAGGTCCGCTTTCTTCAATTTTACCCTTATTCATCACCAGGATACGGTCGCTGAAATAACGCACCACCGCCAGGTCGTGACTGATAAAAATGATGGTAAAGCCCAACTCCTTCTTAAGATCATTCAGCAGGTTCAGCACCTGCGCCTGTACGCTCACATCCAGCGCGGAAACGGATTCATCGCAAATAATAAAAGAAGGCTTCACCGCTAGTGCCCGCGCAATCACGATCCGCTGGCGCTGCCCCCCGCTAAATTCATGCGGATAGCGTTCATAATGCTCCGGCAGCAGTCCCACTTTCAACAACAGTTCTTCCACCCGTTTTCTTCGTTGCGCCCCATTCTTTTCAATTCCATAAACTTTTAGGGGCTCTTCTATAGCATCTCCAATCTTTTCTCTTGGGTTTAATGATGAATAGGGATCCTGGAAAACGATCTGTAATTGTTTCCGTAATTCGCGCAGTTCTTCTTTTTTGAACAGCAGCATATTGTTGCCCTGGTATACGATACTACCAGCCGTTGCCGGTATTAAGCGCAGCAAAGCCCTTCCCAACGATGTTTTTCCGCAACCGCTTTCTCCCACCAGGCCCAGGGTTTCATTTTCATACACTTCAAAGCTAACATCGTTCACTGCCTTTGTATAGCTAACCGGTTTGCCCAACCAGGTTTTTTCCTTAGGGAACCACACTTCCAGGTTTTCAACTTTTAATAAAACAGCGTCTGCATCAATTTTTAGCAACTTTTCTTTTTCCTGACGGATCATTTTTCCCTGCGGCTGCTTTTCGTCCATAAAATCGCTGACCACAGGCAGCCGGTCTCCCCGCCTATGATTTACCGGCCGGCAAGCCAACAAGGCTTTTGTATAGGGATGCTGCGGGTGCTGAAAAATTGTTGCCACGGGGCCTTCTTCCATTATTGCCCCTTTATATAATACCACGGCACGGTCAGCTATTTCAGCCACCACCCCCAGGTCATGAGTAATAAAAATGACCCCCATTCCCGTTTCTTTTTGCAATGTTTTAATCAGTTGCAATACCGTTTTCTGCACTGTTACATCCAGGGCTGTTGTGGGCTCATCGCAGATCAGCAATTCCGGTTTGCAACACATCGCCATGGCGATCATCACCCGCTGCTTTTGCCCGCCGCTCAACTGATGGGGGTATCGTTGATAAATCCCCTCCGGATCCGGTAGCTGCACCCGTTCAAACCATTGGATGGCCTGCGTTTTAGCAGTTTCTTTGGACACCTGGTGATGCGCGCGGATGGCTTCTGCCACCTGGTTGCCACAGGTATAAACCGGGTTTAGCGAAGTCATGGGCTCCTGGAAGATCATGGAAATGGCATTCCCCCTTATTTCCTGCAACTGTTCCGACGTTGCTTTTAAAAGATCAATGGGTGAACCATTTTCCCTGTGGTAGAGAATTGAACCACTTACGTATTTGGCCGGAGGCGTGGGAATCAATCGCAGGATGGAAAGGGAAGTAACCGATTTCCCGGAACCCGATTCCCCCACTAATGCTACGATCTCTCCTTTTTTTATTTCGACAGAGATGTCTTTTAATGCATGATTGGTGCGTTCATCCGATACAAAGTCTACCGAAAGATGCTGAATATCCAGTAAAACCCGCTGCATTATTGAATAACTTTAATCGTTAACCGTTTTTCGGGGGTTGGATAATAGGCCATACACACCGCACAGTTTTGCCCTTTTTCTTCCGGGATTATTTCAAAATAAAAAGTATCGCCCTGTTTCAGGGTCGATGGGAAATTACAGGGGTTGGTGATCGCAAATGCTTTCTTATAAGTTTTTTTGGTTTGTGGGTTGGTCCAGGTGGCGGCTACCAGTGCCGGATCAATGGCCCCTTCAATAACAGAAAAAGTATAATTGGAGCAAAGACCTGCTACTTCAAAACGCGCTTTGTAGCGATGGCCGGCACCGCCAGACATTTTTGGCGAGCAAGAGCTATATGCTGCAATGGCAATTACTAAAGCAATAAAAATCCCTGGTTTCTTTTTCATTTGTTTGATTTTTGGTTAAAAGTAGGTGCTATTATCTTCACCCTCGTCCCGAACGAATCCCGCGAAGCGGGAAGCAGAGGGGATCTTGTCCCAGAATAATTAGATTTTCCCTCATTCCGCTTTGCGGAATTCGTCAAAATGACGGAGCCTTTGAATGTTTCTTTATCATTGAGCGCTGCATGACTTCAATTATTTATGTTTGCTTAAAACCGCAAATGCCGTACGGTTTGCCCGTTATTGATCAGTTGCTTTAAAGAATCAATCCCGATCTTAAGATGATTTTCCACATATTTGGCCGTCACTTTTTTATCGCTTTCCGCTGTTTTTACCCCGTCGGGGATCATGGGTTGATCGCTCACCAGCAATAATGCTCCTGTAGGGATCTTATTATAAAATCCTACAGTAAATATAGTCGCCGTTTCCATATCAACCGCGTAGGCTCTTATTTTTTGCAGGTAGGCTTTAAATTCCTCATCATGCTCCCAAACCCGTCGGTTGGTGGTATAAACCGTGCCCGTCCAATAATCCGTTTTTGCTTCGCGAATAGTGGTACTCACGGCCTTCTGTAACGCAAAGGCCGGCAACGCAGGCACTTCCCCCGGGAAATAATCATCGGAGGTCCCTTCTCCCCGTATCGCCGCTATGGGTAAAATAAGATCGCCCACATTATTGCGTTTCTTCAGGCCGCCGCATTTCCCCAGGAACAAAACTGCCTTGGGCGCTATCGCCGTAAGGAGGTCCATGATCGTAGCCGCCGTGGGGCTGCCCATCCCAAAATTAATAATGGTGATATCGCCGGCTGTAGCGCATTGCATGGGCTTGTCTTTTCCTATTACTTCTACTTTATTCCACTCTGCAAACAGGTTTACATAGTTGCTGAAATTGGTCAGCAGAATATACTCCCCAAAATTTTTCAGATTCTCTCCGGTATAACGGGGCAGCCAGTTCTTTACAATTTCCTCTTTTGTTTTCATCCGCACTTCACAATTAAATATTCAATATTTTACATTTCAGAGCTAAATTAACCTTTATTTTTGGTTCTATGATTCCTGTCCGATATCCCCCACCTGATTTTCGTATTGAGACGCGGAACGGACAGCCCTGTATTTTTGACCCGCTCAGAAAAAAATGGCTGGTACTGCAGGAAGAGGAATGGATCCGACAGAATTTTATCCAATACCTGTTAAAGGAAATGCATTATCCCCGGGATCTTATTGCTCTTGAAAAAGAAATAAAACTGGGACCGCTCAGGAAACGTTTCGATATTTTGGTGTTTGACCCGCAACATCAACCCTGGATGCTCATCGAATGCAAGGCGCCCCAGGTGCCTTTAAGCGACGCTGTGTTTAGCCAGGTGCTACGTTATCACATCACCCTGCCGGCCCGGTATCTCATCATTACGAATGGCAACGCAACGATGGGCTGGGAAAAGGAAAACAACCAACTCAGGGAAATTGAACTTTTACCTGAATTTTTCGCTGACCACTAATTCTTTCGTTCCATGGGAGTAAGAATAAAAGCCTTCTCCCGATTTAACACCCCGCTTTCCCGAAGCCACCATATTTACCAATAAGGGGCAGGGCGCATATTTCGGATTGCCAAACCCGTTATGCAATACCGTAAGGATCGACAGGCATACATCCAATCCAATAAAATCTGCCAGTTGCAAAGGGCCCATTGGATGTGCCATACCCAGCTTCATAATAGTATCGATAGCATCCACCTTTGCCACACCTTCATACAAACTATAGATCGCCTCGTTGATCATAGGCATCAGGATCCGGTTGGCTACAAAACCAGGGTAGTCGTTGGCGAGCGCCGGTATCTTGCCCAGCTTCTTACTAAGCGCCACGATCGTTTCTGAAACGGCGTCACTGGTAGCATAGCCGTTAATAACCTCTACCAGTTGCATCACCGGTACGGGGTTCATAAAATGCATTCCTATTACCCTTTCCTGCCGTTGGGTCACCGATGCAATTTTTGTAATGGATATGGACGAAGTGTTGGTTGCCAGGATGCATCCCTGCGGGGCTACAGCATCTATTTTTTTAAAGAGCTCCAGTTTCACAGACTCGTTTTCGGTAGCGGCTTCCACAACCAGGTTGGCGGCAGCAACGCCTGTTTCAACAGATGTTGCCGTTGTAATATTCCGTAAGGCCTCTTCCTTTTGCTGTGGGGTTATGATGGCTTTTGCCAACTGGCGGTCCAGGTTTTTTTCAATTGTTTGTACTGCCCGCTCCAGTTGTGCCGCAGCAACATCAACCAACACCACGGTATACCCGTTTTGGGCAAATACATGGGCAATACCATTACCCATCGTTCCGGCACCGATTACAGCAACATTTTTGATCATAAAAAAGATTTCAAAAAAAGCAAACCTACATGATTTTCCTTACCCCACATACATTCGTTAGGATCAATTTATGTAGGTTTGTGGATGTAATTCAGATAATGGAATCGTTCGGACTTTTTAATTCCCGCTGATAGGCGCAAATTGAAATATTGCGCGGCTATTCTCAGATTGGGGTTCAGCGACTGTCTGCGAATAAACTCAGCGCTTATCTGCGGGAAATCCAATAAAATGAAAGTTTAAACAAATTCGATAAAAAAACAATATGCAAAAGCTAAACAGGTTACTCTCGCTAATACTACTTCTGGCCATTGCAGTTCTTGTTTATTATTGGTATGCTGGTAAAAACACGGGCAATAGCAGGCCACAACCTGTAGTCCCGCAAAGGGTGAACGAAAGTCCGCCGGCCGTTACTCCGGCGCATACAGATCAGGGGGCTCAATCTATTGAGGCCCTTACAAAAGAAGCGGTAGTGGTACCTTATGTAAAACAAACAGGGCATTTGCCCGATTACTACATTACAAAAAGAGAAGCGCGTAATCAGGGCTGGGAACCGTCGTCCGGGAACTTGTGCAACGTGTTGCCAGGGAGGGCTATTGGCGGCGATCGCTTTTCCAACCGGGAGCGTGCGCTTCCGGAAAAAGAAGGAAGGAAATGGTTTGAAGCGGATATCAATTTCAGTTGTGGCAGACGCAACGCGGACCGGCTGCTATTCTCCAATGACCGCCTGGTGTTTGTAACAAAAGATCATTACCAAACCTTCCAGCAAAAATAAAATTATATGAAAGAAGTATCGTTCGACTTTGACCGGATCGGCACCGAAGCGGATTTCTACAAAACGGCGGCCCACTCACTAGGCCTCCCAGACCATTTTGGCGATAACCTGGATGCATTGTGGGATGTATTGACCGGCGCTATCCAACTACCGGTAGCAGTCCGGTTTATAAATTTGACCCTTGGACAACTGGATAAATTTGGTGCTCTTATCCAGGTCTTTGAAGATGCGCAGGATGAATTGGGCGATGATTTCAGTTTCGAATATTATCTGAAGAAGCCGTAAAGCAAGGACGCTTCACGTTTCACTAATTGTTATTCTTAAAATCTCCGCGTTTCCATGCCTTAATAAATTCGGACCAGGCCGCCGGGTTAAAGATATTCATCGGTGGCAACTGCCCCTGGTACCGCGCTTTTTGGGAGATCATATTCAACTGCTGGTTGCTTGCTTCACGTCCATCAAACGGGGTCCTTCGCACCAGTTTCCGTTGCATTTCCTTTGTATTATTTTTCCGGAGAATCTCCATTTCATCCTCCGCCACTTTTACATTTACAAAGTCGCGCGCAAACTGCTCTGGCGTTGGCCGGGGCCTTATTATTACAGCGGGCAGGTAGCTGGTATCCCCTGTCAACAAAACCACCATATTATATTGGTCCCCCTTAAGATCTTTGGGGATCTGCTTTACAAGCGGTTTATAACTCACATGAGAGAACTCGATCACATCTCCCTTTAGAGCAGCTATTGAAAAAACACCATCACCATTGCTTATGGTGCCCCTGTTGGTGCCTTTTACCGTTACACTTACGGAAGGAACACCATACAGACTGTCGGAGGTCATGATAATACCAAATAACTGGATCACGGAATCGCGGGCTTTCTCAAACTGGGCGTGTGCAGTTGATGGCAGTAGGAAGACAGCTATAATAAAAACGACTACAAGTTTTTTCACCATTCAAAAATAAGCAGCTGAATGTTAATAAAGACAACAAAATGCCCCCCAGTATGTTTAACTTTGGGGATTAAATTGAATTTAACATAAGCTTTAGCAAATAAATGACAAAAGAATTAGTTTTAAAGGCCTTGGCCAGCGTATTTATTCCAGGATCAAACAAGGACATCGTATCGTTGGATATGATCCGGGATTTGATAATTGAAAAATATTATATCTCGTTTAATATACAGTTGCCTTCAGATAATCCGCAGCTCAGGGATAAAGTAAAAGAAGATTGTTTGCATGCCATCAAATCGCAGGTGAATGAAAAAGCCATTGTAAAAGTAGGATTTGGCGCTGCAACAATAAAAGCGCAAGCCCAGGCAGCACCGCCCCCCAGGGCCTTGCCGGGCGTTAAACATGTAATTGCAGTAGTGAGTGGGAAAGGGGGTGTTGGGAAAAGTACCGTGGCCGCCAACCTGGCGCTGGCGCTGGCCCAAACGGGCGCGGCTGTTGGACTGATGGATGCCGACATCTACGGTCCCAGTGTGCCTATCATGTTTGGAGTAAGAGGCGAACGGCCCATGATGCGCGATGTAAATGGAAAAGGCATGATCGTTCCGCTGGAACGTTTCGGTATAAAATTATTAAGCATCGGTTTGCTGGTGGACGAAAGCAAGGCGGTGGTATGGCGGGGACCGATGGCCAGCAGTGCCATCAAACAATTTGTTACCGATGTAGACTGGGGCAATCTGGATTACCTGATTGTGGACATGCCCCCCGGCACCGGGGACATTCATTTAACACTGATGCAGATCGCCAATGTTAGCGGTGTTGTTATTGTAAGCACCCCGCAGGACGTGGCGCTGGCTGATGCAAAAAAGGGAATCGCCATGTTTGGCCAGGCACAACTCAATGCACCGATCATTGGCCTGGTGGAGAATATGAGCTATTTTACTCCTACAGAATTACCCGAAAATAAATATTACATTTTTGGAAAAGAAGGTGGTAGGCGACTGGCAAGCGAATACGACCTTCCCTTCCTGGGAGAGATCCCGTTAGTACAAGGCATCCGCGAAGGCGGCGACCAGGGCATTCCGGTAATGATGAGCGACGATGAAGTTACCAAAGCGGCATTTAAAGCCTTTGCCAGACAGGTGGTGCATTTTTCGGAAAAGAACGCTTCAAAAAGATAAACTATTCAGGTGATCTGTTTCTTGTTTAATTTCAGGATATCCATTTATGAATATTGCATTGCTTCTTAAAAAATATGCAGCACTGATCGTAGGTGCCGGATTCCTGTTATTGGGACTACTGACACTCGCAAAACTATTTAACGATCTGTCCCGAAATGCGGGCGTTGCCATGATTGTGATAGGAATAGCAACTATTATTTACTATTTATTCAGGAAAAATTAGCGCGCACACAATGAAGGCTCGTAGTCCTATTCATTGTGTGCATTTATGCAGATGGCACCCGAAAGTTTTGTTATTATGAATTTCGATCTTTTTGATTCCATCTTATTCTGTATGCAATTACGTTAATACAGATTACAAGTACCACCAGGAAGACTTGAAAGCTATAGGTAACGTTTTCCTGATAAATAACCGGTATAAGATGCCTGGTAATAAAATCTTCTTTATAAGTTGACAATCCCGCGTGTTGCCCAAAATAATTTTCAAGCGTTGTAAGAGGGCATACCACACCAGGCGACAGTTCCGCATATATAGCCCAAGCAAGTGCTCCAAAATGTACTATTGCAACCCAGCGATTTTTATGCGCAAAAAAACCACCTATAATAACAAATAAAATAAATAACAGATGAAAAACTACGGTGAGCTGCGTTAAGAACAGGTACATGTATTTACTCATCCGAAAAGTTTTTGCCTATTCTAAAAACAATCCGTTTCGCTCCGTTGGGCGGGAAAGGGTCGATCTCTCTAAAATGCTTTTACGCTCAAAGACCCAGCACATCCTTCATCGTAAACACACCCTTTTTATCTTTTATGTATTCAGCAGCCAGCGCGGCTCCCAGGGCAAATCCTTTGCGGTTATGCGCCGTATGGGTTATGGATATGTCGTCGATCTCGGAGGAATAGGTGGTAGTATGGGTTCCCGGTACGGTGCCGATCCGTTTACTAACGATCAATAATTCATCTGCCGCAGGCAGCACATCATTTACCCATTTTTTCTTTTCAGGATACACTTCCTGCACTTGTTCTGCTAAGGTAATAGCGGTACCGCTGGGTGCATCCCGCTTTTCTGTATGGTGAATTTCTTCAAGGCTCACTTTATAATCGGAGTGCGGATGCATTAACGCCGCCAGTTTTTTATTGAGCTCAAAAAACAGGTTCACGCCGATACTGAAATTACTGGCATATAAAAAACTCCCGTTATGCGCTTTGATCTCCTGCTGCAGTTCCGGCATACGCTCCAGCCATCCGGTGGAACCGCTTACAACGGGCACGCCAAACCGGATCAGCTTGATTAAATTATCAAACGCAGTGTGCGGACCGGTAAACTCGATCGCCACATCCGCTTTCTTTAAATTGTCGGCCGTAAGCTCGTCTGTGTTGTGCGCGTCAATCTTTAGCACTATTTCATGCTGGCGCTCCAAAGCGATCGCTTCAATTGCTTTGCCCATTTTTCCGTATCCGATCAATGCGATCTTCATAATCTTATTATTTACGATGTATATAAATAAAAACCATATAGCCGGGAAGTCGGAAAGACGGGAGGCATATACATTCAAGTACTTTTGATTTACCGTCTTACCGCCTTACCGGCAAAAAACACCATTAAACCTTCAAGAACTAAATTGCTCACTTAAACTGCAGCGCCACCGCGAAACCCATCCGGGTATTAATATCCGGCGGTGGCGGGCTCAGTTTTAATGCCAGCTTGGGCGAAATATCAAAAGTGCTCAAATGCGCATCCACCGTTGCATCCACCACATTTAACGCCCAGGCTATAACAAAAAATACCGCAGAATAATCCACGTTGCGCCGGTATTGATCCCGGTTATTGCGCATTACGTTTATACTTTGATTCACATCTGTGCCCTGAAAAAATACTCTTTGTATCTGGCTGTTGAGGTTATGGTACCCCGTGCTGTCATTTTTTTGTATGATATTATACCCAACGATCACCCCATTGCGGAAACGTTTATACCACACAAGATTATCAATAAAAAAACCAGCGGTTATGCCCAGCCCTGCGTAAACAATCGGTACCTTCCATACCCTGCGGTTATATATCTGGCCCCACCCCGGTAAAACCGCTGAACGAAAAGCAGCTTTTCCCGGGTTCCGGTACCGCGGGTCTTTTCTGGCAACCGTATCCACATAAGTATCCTTTGGGGGTTTTACCCTGGCTTTTTTTTGAGGGATGCTATCTTTTACCTCCGGGGTTTTATGCAATACGGCAATGGAGTCTGTTGTTTGGGCAGCAAGGCCTAAACCCAGACCAGCAAAGAAAAACAGCAGTAGTACTATCTTGTTCAGCAATTGCATCCTGCAAATAAAACGTTATTTAATCTACCGATACGTTAAAGTTGTGCAGCAGCTTATTTAATTCCTCAACCGAATAATAATCAAAAGTAACCTGCCCGCTGCCGTTATTACTGTGTTTGAGCTTTACACGGGTTTCAAACTGCGAGGCCAGCTTATCCTCGATCCGCTGAAAAGAAGCCGAAAGACCTCCCCTGCTGACAGGCTTTTTGGCCGTTCCGGCCTGTTTGTACAGGTTGCGCACCAGGGCTTCAGTCTGACGAACGGAGAGCCCTTTATCTTTTATTTCACGGAAAATGAATAATTGTTTTTCAACCGTATCCACGTTAATAATGGCACGGGCATGTCCCATGGATAATTCGCCACTGCGCACGGCAAGCTGAATATCCGGCGGCAACTTTAATAAACGGATAAAATTGGCCACGGTGCTGCGGTCCTTGCCCATACGTTCTGCAACCTGGTCCTGGGAATAATCCAGCTCATCCATCATGCGTTTATAGCTCAACGCCACCTCCACTGCATTCAGGTCTTCCCGCTGCAGGTTTTCCAGCAACGCCAGTTCCAGCAACTGCGCATCATTGGCCTGCCGCACATATGCCGGCACATCCACCAGTCCGGCCATTTTAGATGCCCGCAAACGGCGTTCCCCGGCAATCAACCGGTATTTGCCCGTTGCCATTTTGGAAACCGTCAATGGCTGAATAATGTCGTGGAGCTTTATGGATTCAGACAGTTCTTTCAGCGCCTGCACATCAAAATCGCGTCGGGGCTGTTTGGGGTTTACCTCAATATCAGTTACCGGGATCCTTAAAATATTCGTTGCGGTTTCCACAACAGTTTTCTTCAACTGTTCCCCTGCAGGTGTACTGCTTTTTAGTTCTGCGTCAATACTTCCCAGCAGGGAGCGGATCCCCTTCCCTAGTGCATCTTTATTGGGTTTAACTGTTGCCATGGTTTGTTTAAGGTTCAACGTTTAAAGTTCAAGGTTTAAGGTTCAATGTTGCTGTTTTAACCTTGAACATTGAACTTTAAACAATCTTCTATTCAATTATTTTGTCTTCGTTCGCGATCTTGGTCATATCATTTTTCTGCAAAATTTCTTTTGCCAGGTTCAGATAATTCAATGCGCCTTTACTGGCAGCATCATAAAGGATCGCCGGTTTGCCAAAGCTGGGGGCCTCACTCAGTTTGGAATTGCGATGAATGATCGTGTCAAACACTTTATCTTCAAAATGACGGCGCACTTCGCTCACCACCTGGTTACAAAGACGCAGGCGACTGTCGTACATCGTCATCAAAATACCTTCAATTACCAATTCTGTATTTAACCGGCTTTGCACGATCTTGATGGTGTTCAACAATTTACCCAGTCCCTCCAGGGCAAAAAATTCGCATTGCACAGGCACTACAACCGAATCGGCCGCGGTAAGGGCATTTACCGTAATCAAACCCAAAGAGGGCGAACAGTCGATCACAATAAAGTCATATTCATCTCTGACAGCCTCCAAAATACCTTTTAATACTGCTTCCCGGTTAGGGTAATTGATCATTTCGATCTCCGCCCCTACCAGGTCAATGTGCGAAGGGATCAGGTCCAGGTTGGGAATCTCGCTTTTTAGCGTCACCTCCTTTGCAGGCGCCTGGTTGGCCATACAGTCGTAAAGGCTATGGGTAATATTCTGCAATTCAAATCCTACGCCAGTGGTGCTGTTCGCCTGCGGGTCTGCATCCACCAACAGGGTTTTATATTCCAGCACCGCAAAACTTGCTGCCAGGTTAATAGCTGTTGTTGTTTTACCCACACCGCCTTTCTGATTTGCTACGCCGATTACTTTTGCCATAGTTCTATTGATTCTGTATCCAAATGAGTGCTGAATATTCCAATTAAGCAAATGTAAAGTATTTGCATTCTTAAATTCCATAAAAAGCCATTTCAATCATTTTATCCACATTTATTTAGCTTTGGTTTATTAAAAAATTGCTTTTATGCGCAATGCTTCAATGTGGTGGGTCATGATCTTGATAATGCTTTTGATTGACCTGTATATATTTATAGCGGTACGTTCCTCTTTGTTTGGCTATTCCACGCATCGCAACCGGGTCATTTTTGCCGGCATTTATTGGCTGGTGACGGCGTTATCCTTTAGCGTTATCCTGGTTGTTCCCCGTTTACCGGCCTCCGGCGCCGGCCAATTGGGCCGAAGCGTGCTTTTTACCATTGTTTTCGCCCTGTTCCTGGCTAAACTACTGGCCGCGGTGTTTTTTCTGGTAGATGACCTGCGCAGGGTTGCACAATGGGCGGCAGGCAAATTATTTTCTGCCAATAACGAAGTGAGCGAGGTTTCGGGTGCCGACAGCGACACCATTTCCCGCTCGGGCTTTCTGACCTGGCTGGGCATAGCGGCCGGTGGCACGCTGTTCTCTAGTCTTATTTATGGATTCAGTAATAAATACAATTATAAAATAAAAAAGGTGGCGCTTTCCTTTCCCAATCTGCCGGAGGCCTTTAAGGGATTTAAAATGATCCAGCTCTCGGATATTCACAGCGGAAGTTTTACCAATAAGGCGGCCGTTAACCGGGGCATTGATATGATCCTGAAGGAAAATGCCGATCTGATCCTCTTTACCGGCGACCTGGTGAACAATATGGCTGTTGAGATGAAGGAGTACATCGATACCTTTAGCAGGCTGAAAGCCCCAATGGGTGTGTATTCCACGTTAGGGAATCATGACTATGGCGACTATCATTCCTGGAGCAGCGCCGAAGAAAAAAAGGCCAACCTGGACCATCTGAAAGCCGTTCACGGGCAAATGGGCTGGCGCTTATTGCTGGATGAGCACCTGCCCCTGGAAAAAAACGGGGCGCAGATAGGGTTGATCGGGGTGCAGAATATCAGCGGGAAAGCCCGGTTTCATTCTTATGGAAATATGGCGGAAGCCATGAAGGGGGCGGAGAATTATCCTTTTAAGATCCTGATGAGCCACGATCCGTCACACTGGGATAGTGAGGTCAATAAAAAATATCCCGATGTAGACCTGATGCTGAGCGGCCATACCCATGGTATGCAGTTTGGAGTAGAAATACCCGGCTTACGCTGGAGCCCCGTACAATACGTTTATAAACAATGGGCCGGTTTATATGAAAAAGGGCATCAAAAACTATATGTAAACCGGGGTTATGGCTTTATTGGATACCCGGGCAGGGTGGGTATCCTGCCGGAGATCACGGTATTTGAGCTTACATAACGTAAAGTTCCGGCAGATTTTCGCAGATCAGCATACACCGCAGATTAGTTTTTCTGCGCCAATCAGCGAAAAAAGCTGCGATTATCTGCGGGAGTATGTCAAAAATTAATCCCCCTTATAAAAAATTTCATACTACTTTTAGTCTCAAAATTTACTTAAAGAATTGATAATGAACCATTCAAAAAAGATCCTCTTCGTCTTCGCCCTCCTGGCCTGCTATTGTATCAGTAACGCCCAGTTTCACCTCGGTGTAAAAGTGGGAACCAATCTTACCAAGATAGACGGTAAGTCATTTAATGAAGAATTTAAGTTTAATTACCTGGCAGGCGCTTTTGCTGAAATTGGCGCAGGCAAAAAATTCAGTGTTAATCCGGAGTTGCTTTTTAGTCAGACCACAGCCACTGTATCTGATAATTATAATGACCCGCTGCACCCGTTCAGCACCAGCCAGACCAAGGCCAAGCTGAATTATTTATCGATCCCCATCCTGCTGGATTACAAATTAGCCGGCCCCCTGCACCTCCAGGCCGGGCCGCAGTTCAGCATCGCCACCAGCAAGGATAAAACCCTGTTGCAGGAAGGCGGGGACGCTTTTACAAGCGGCGATTTTTCCTTTGTAGCCGGGATTCAGCTAAAAGTAATGAAGTTCCGCGTCTCCGGGCGGTATGTAGCGGGCATGAGCAATATCAATGATATTAACAAGTCGGAAAAATGGAAAAGCCAGGCCATACAGGTAGCAGTGGGCTTCGCGATCTTTTAAACGGATCTCCTCATTTCCTATTTTCAATTTGAAATTTCTGATTTGCGGCTAACGTTGCTGCAACAGGTACATATTCTGTTTGATGTTTCGCGTTTGACGTTAGCCCGTTTCAGTGTTCAGTTTGCATTTTCTGGTTGGATGTCCTTGTATTGAGCATTACGCGTTATGCGTTACACATTGAGCCTTTAGCATTTGACATTTTTCTCAAATAAATCCGGCCGGGGAAGCACAGTATCTTCCCCGGTTTTTTTATTTTCGCCGGTGAAAATTGACAATCTTGCACCCATTTACATTGTGGCACCACTATTGTCCTATTCTGTCATTCGAAAATAAATCACTGGCGTTGCCCGCGGGCAGTGTCAGTTTGTCCTGTTATATACAATTATGAAATTTGAAATAAACCTGAAGCCGGAAGACGAAATGGATTTCATGCCAATTATTCCGCTGAACGAAAGTGAGGGAGATGAGCACCTGGATGAGTTGCCGGACGAGATAGCATTATTACCCTTAAGAAATACTGTTTTATTCCCCGGCGTTGTTTTACCCATTACCGTGGGAAGAGATAAAAGCATTCTGGCCGTAAATGAGGCTTATAAAGGCAATAAATTCATTGGCGTAGTGGCCCAAAAAGACAGCAACCAGGAAAATCCGGAGCCCGCCGATCTGGAGCCGGTAGGGACCGTTGCAAAAGTGATCAAATTAATCAAAATGCCGGACGGCGGCACCACCGTTATTATACAAGGCCGCAGCAAATTCGCGATTGAAAGTATTACCACCAGCGACCCCTATTTCAAGGCAACCATCAAACGCATCGTTGACGCGGAAGCGCCGGTTGATGCAGATTTTGAAGCCCATATCGCCAATATTAAAGACCTGGCCACCAATATCATTCAGCAATCGCCCAATATCCCTTCTGAAGCATCGATCATCCTGAAAAATATTGAAAAGCCTTCTTTCCTGATCCATTTTGTAAGCAGTAACCTGAATACCACAATGGAGGAAAAACAGCGTTTGCTGGAGATCACGGATATACGGGAGCGCGCCGCCAACCTGATGCAGTTATTGCAAAAGGAACTACAGTTTGTAGAGCTCAAAAACAAAGTAACCAACAAAACCCGTACGGAGCTGGATAAACAGCAGCGGGAATACTTTTTACAACAACAACTAAAAAGTATTAAAGAAGAGCTGGGTGGTGATACCAACAGCCAGGAAATAAAGGAAATGCAAAAAAAGGCCGAAACAAAAAAATGGCCGGAAACTGCCAAAGAAGCCTTCAAAAAAGATATTGAAAAACTGGAGCGGATGCACCCCAGCACGCCGGATTATTCAGTGATCTACAACCATGTGGATTTTTTGCTGGACCTGCCCTGGGAGGAATATACCGAAGATCATTACGATCTGAAAAATGCGAAACAGACACTGGATCACGATCATTACGGCATGGCCAGGATCAAAGAGCGCATCCTGGAATACCTGGCCGTATTGAAATTAAAGGGAGATATGAAAAGCCCGATACTTTGTTTCCTGGGCCCTCCGGGGATCGGAAAAACTTCATTGGGCAAAAGTATTGCCGGCGCGTTGGGACGTAAGTATATCCGTTTAAGCCTGGGTGGGCTGCACGATGAAAGTGAGATCCGCGGTCATCGTAAAACTTATATCGGTGCCATGCCCGGCCGCATCCTGCAATCGCTCAGAAAAGTAAAAAGCAGTAATCCTGTAATTGTGCTGGACGAGATCGATAAAGTAGGCAATGATATGCGTGGCGATCCCAGCAGCGCCCTGCTGGAAGTATTGGACCCGGAACAAAACAACACTTTTTACGATAATTACCTGGAGCTGGAATATGACCTCAGCAAGGTGCTGTTCATCGCTACGGCCAATAATATCCAAACTATACAACCCGCGCTGCGCGACCGTTTGGAGATCATTGACCTGAGCGGATATGCTATTGAAGAAAAAATTGAAATTGCCAAGCGGCATTTAATCCCCAAGCAAAAGGAATTGCACGGGCTTGCGAAAAACAATATCCGTTTTTCCGACAAAGTGCTGGCGCAGCTTATCGCCGATTATACCCGCGAAAGCGGCGTGCGGGAGCTGGATCGTGTGCTGGCAAGCGTGATGCGCAACCAGGCGAAAAAAGTAGCGATGGAAGAACCCTTAAAATCGCCTTTGACCGCCGAAGCCCTCGAGGAAATATTGGGCAAAGCCAAATACAACAATGATCTGTATAAAACGGTAAACCTGCCGGGCGTGGCCGTGGGTTTGGCCTGGACGTATGTTGGGGGAGATATTCTTTTTATTGAGTCCAGTCTCAGCGATGGAAAAGGCGAATTACACCTTACCGGCAACCTGGGCAATGTAATGAAGGAAAGCGCCACCACTGCATTAACCTACCTGAAATCAAACGCAGAAAAATATAAGATAGATCCTTCTTTATTTCAAAAGAAAAACCTGCACATACATGTTCCCGAAGGCGCTACGCCCAAAGACGGGCCCAGCGCGGGTATCACCATGATGACGTCTATAGCCTCGGCTTTATTGGGAAGAAAAGTAAAACCTTACCTGGCTATGACGGGCGAGATCACGTTGCGCGGACAGGTATTGCCGGTGGGCGGTATCAAAGAAAAAATTCTTGCCGCAAAAAGAGCCGGCTTAAAAGAAATTATTGTTTGCGCTCAAAACAGCAAGGATGTTTCCGAAGTGGAAGCCGGTTTTATTAAAGGACTTAAATTCCATTACGTAAACAAAATGGAAGAGGTGCTGCAAATCGCCCTGGGGCTTTAGCCTGGGTGCTTAAGCGCTGCAGCAAACGTATCATCATTCCGATGATACGTTTTTTTATTGATGAAACACCAGCACAAGCCTACCGTGCTCTATTTCCAGGTGTGCTATATTTGTTGCAGCATTGAACATTGGTTTTGTAAAAACAACTAATGAATAAGGATAGTTTAATTCAGTTCATACAACAGGTATTGCCAATGAGCCCGGTAAAAGTGGAGCAGTTGGTGGAAAATTTCAGGCCTATGCAAATTGAAAGAAACGGGCATATTCTGAAAGCGGGCAAAGTTTGCAATACCTCTCATTTCATTGAAAAGGGTATTATCCGATCTTACACTTATGACTTTGAGGGTAATGAAGTAACAACTGCATTTTATTTGAAAAACGATTTTGCGAGCGACCAGCTTTCCTTTTTTAAAAGAAGTCCGGCAAAAGAATACCTTCAGGCAATTACCGATTGTGAAACCTGGTATATTACTTATGAAAATATGCAGGCAGCCTTTCATGCCCTCCCTGAATTTCGTGAATTTGGACGATTGAATATTATTAGCTACTACGGTGATTTAAAGAACAGAATGTTGTCGATGTTGCAGGAAACGGCAGAGCAGCGCTACAGCAATTTGCTCCATTCGAGTCCGGAGCTCTTTCAAAACGTCCCTTTAAAATATATTGCCTCCTACTTGGGCATCACAGACACTTCGTTAAGCAGAATAAGAAAAGAATTTGCAAAGAAATAGTCCGCTGCTGATTTCTTGCCATTTGCTAAGTGCAAATGCTGTCATTTGAGCGTCCTTTGTTTTTTTATTAAAACAACCTATCAAATGACAAATCATGTATCAGACATGCCTTCCTGGGGCATCGTATTATTAATTGTAAGTTTTCTTTATTCCATTGTGTTTATCACCAAACCGGTAAGGCGGGCTGCGCTGCACGCAGGTATGACGCAGCAGCGGGCGGGAACTATTCAGGCGGGCATATTTGTCTTCTACCTGGTGTACCTGGCTTACGTTTCAGTGCTTTCGTTAAAAGGTATATTTGACGTTAATTCCATGCCTCCTAAAGTTATGATCTGGGCCGGTATGCCGTTAATGATTATCTTATTCGGGTTTATCGGAAATACCCCGTTATTTAAGCAATTACTCGGGGCAATTACATTAGAATCGCTGATCGCCGTTCATTTGTTCCGGCTCCTTGGTGTATTTTTTATTATACTTTATTGCTATCATCTTCTTCCTGCGGAATTTGCTTTCTCTGCCGGTCTGGGAGACATCATTACTGCAGTGCTGGCATTGCCGGTAGCAAGGATGGTTTCCAACGGTAAGTCATGGAAGTGGGCCGTTTATGCCTGGAGTATTTTTGGCATACTGGATATTATTGACCTGATGGTGATTGCAGCTATTACCGGCGCAAATGGAAATCTCCGGGAAATGACGGTATTTCCGTTTGTGTGGTTTCCTGCTTTTGCCCCGGCAACTATTTTATTTTTACACACTGCAGTTTTCAGGAAACTACATCAATTGAAAAAACAACAACAGGTTGATAAGGGCTAAAAACTGGTCATTTTGGGTTTCGTTTCGCCCAATATTAAAATTTAATTTATGGCCCATAAAAAGGGTAAGACAGTATCAGGCGTTTTTAAGCTTATGTATGGCGGCAACCGGGTCTTTCGCGCCAAACACGGTACTCCCCGCCACTAATGCATCGGCTCCGGCGGCTACAATCTCAGCGGCGTTTTCCAGTGTAACGCCCCCATCAATATTGATGAGCGCATGCGCGTCTTTTTCCACGATCAATTGTTTAATCTCTTTTATTTTATCGATCGTATGTGGAATAAAGCGCTGCCCGCCAAACCCCGGATTTACGCTCATCACTAAAACAATATCCACGTCGCGGATAATATCACTCAGTAACCATGCCGGGCTATGCGGATTAATAGCTACACCGGCTTTTAAACCCATTGCTTTTATCTGTTGAATATCCTGGTGCAGCCGTGGGCAGGTCTCAATATGAATATTAATATGGTCGGCCCCCGTTTTTTTAAATTGTTCAAAATACCGCGAAGGTTCTTCAATCATCAGGTGCACATCGCAAACCTTAGTGGTTACTTTTTTTACAAACTCAATCACCATCGGCCCAAAGCTGATATTGGGTACGAACTGGCCATCCATCACGTCCAGGTGCAGCCATTCCGCTTCGCTGCTGTTGACCATTTCCACTGCTTCCTGTAACTTAAGAAAATTTGCCGCCAGCAGTGAGGGTGCAATAATCGCCATAAAAAATATTTTGCCGCAAAATACGATTATTTTCTACAGCAAATCAGCGCCAGCGGTTATTGAAAAGATCCCAGGTAGTAAGCCCCACCTTAAACTGAACCGGATGCCTGAACTGGTTGGATAGAGAACCAACCGTATAAATCCCCAGCTTTACTTTCCCAATATTCAGCAGCGGCACTTTTATAACACGTTCTATACCCGCGTAGGCTTCTCCGTACCGCAGGTTTTTCTCCGGCGCCACCAGGAATCCGCCGCCGATCACTTCCCGCAAACCGATCTTTTTTAATAAAGGAATCTTATTCAGAATAGCCCCGTTAAACTCATGCAGGTAATGCGCTTCGTAAAAGCGCTTAAAAACCGGGAACGTTGAATCCAGCGACTGGAAGGCATTTGAAGGGTTCATGAACAGTATGGGGTCGCCCCGGCGTTGGTATTTATAGTCCACCACACTCAACTCTTTTGCATTCAGAAAAGAGCCCGTTTTAATGGTATACGAAGAAACGCCCGCCAGGCCCAGCTTCAGCGTTTGATCGAACCCAAATTCGAGGTAATCAAAGTGCACTTTACTGTTGAACAGACCGGGAACCCCCTTACGCCAGTTTATAAATGCGGTGGGCCACTTTGAATTCAGGATGATCTTTTCATTTGGCTCCCGGATATAGGGCTGAAACGGAGTGTATCGCAGCGAAAGATCGCTGTAAAAAGCATTATAAGGATCAAAGTTTTTGACCTTATTATCCCCTTCTCCCACATCTTTGGAAAGACTGTCGATAAAGCTGTAGGTTTTATACCCTGCAAGGCTTCTTCGTAAAGATATTCCCATTTTCGCATTCAGGTGCAGCCCGTTCACCAGTTCCCTTCCCCAGCCTATATTGATCGAATTATCCAGGTAATAATTAACTCTTTTCAATTGATTGATCCATGCATCGCCTTCAAAAAAACTGGCAAAATCGCGTACCAGTGAAACGGTATAATTTGCCTGCGTAAAAGGATTGTATTTGTGGCTCAGTTGCAAACGTCCGTTTACATCCTTATTCAGGAAGCCATAGTTGACATCACCATAAATATTCCATGTTTTTCGTGTAACCGGATCCACCTTATTATAGCGTACGGGCAGCATCAACCGCAGGCCACCAACTGCAAAAGGGTTGATCATCATACTAAGTGCGGGGAAGCTAACTATTGTTCCTTTCTCATGATCACTTAATGGCTGCCCTTTATAGAGGAGCTTTCCCAGGGTGACCTTATTCAATGCCCTGTCAACGGAATCCAGGTAGGCCTTGCTATGGGTAACCGTATAAATACTGTCCCTGTATTTTATAAACTCCAGCTCCTTTGAGGTCAGGGGCTCCGTTCTTGCCTGCTTCCAGAAATTACTGTCGCGCCGGTAAGCTTCAACAGTGGCTGCACTGAGCTCCGTCCCGAAATAATTCCTTTCAAATTTTTTTCGCAACTGGTAATCTTTATAAGCAACCGTTGTAGTGCCGGATATGGTTCCCTTGTTGCGTTTTGAATAATAAGTAAATGTTTCCCGCTGCAACATCCAGGCGCTATCAGTAAAGCCATAACGTTGATCAACCTCAAAATAATCATAGTCCGCCAGGTGATACTTTGGCAATGTAAAATGCGCTTCATGAATAACCCATAAACTGTCATCGATCACAATTTTACCGGAAATAGTAGCATTGCTGAGTTTGCCGGGTATAACGGCTATTGTATATTTGCGGTGATTCCCATAGGCCTCTGTTTTTAAGGTTTTAAACCGATACGCGATCATCCCGCTGTAGCTTACCGGCGACAGAAAAGGTGTTACCGCAACCGATGGCACTTTCATAAGGTTATCATACAGGTTAAATGTACCATCCGTTATGGTCAGCCGAAACAACCGCCCCACATTCCCACGCTTTGCCACGCCCAATCGCTCTTCTTTGAAACGATTCATAGATTCATAGTCCAGCTTTACCGAAAGCTCGGCCATGGCCATTTGCTTCAGCAATGGATCGATAGTATTACGCACCGTATCCTTGTCTGGTTTATTTTTCTTTGCCCGCTGTCGCAACGAATCTATCTGTACCGCTTTAATGTAAAGCATCACCGAATAAGCGCCATGCGCCGCCTCAATAGCGTCTTTCCGGCGGATCACCTCCCGGATATAATCTGCGGCATGGTCTTTAAATCGTGAAGACACCGTTACATCATCCAGCAACTTTACGGCGTCTGTTAAAATAATATGCCGTTGTACATTGTCTTTATCCACTACAATTTTTACCACCTGGGCCTGGTAGCCCAGCATGGTTACCACCAGTTCATAAATCCCCTTAGGCAAGGAAAGCGCATAACTTCCATCCTCTTTTGTAAACTGTCCTGTTGGTTGCCCCTTTAACCGTACTGTGGCAAAAGCTACAGGCTGCAGTTTTGCGTCCAGTACCTTACCGGACACCATATATTCCTGTGCACACAATGAAAATCCTCCGGTATTTATAATTATCAGCAGTGGAAATAGCAGGTTTCTCATAAACTTTTTTATACAGCGTAAATGCAAAAATGCCTTTTACCCTTATTAAAAAAATCTTAAAATATCCTATTAAAAAAGCTTTAACAAAATGCACATATTGTTAATAAAATAATTTCGTGTTTTTGACAGGTGTTCTATAAATTTGAGAAGAGCTTAAAGCGGATGGCCACTAAATCTTATTTTTTTAATTAAAACGAGAAAGCTTTGACAGAAACAATTATTAACCTGGAAACCGTAAACCCCATCGACTTTTTCGGGGTCAACAACAACAAACTGGACCTACTAAAGAAAAAATTTCCGCTACTTAAAATTTTGTCGAGAGGCACTCAATTAAAACTGAGCGGCGCGCCCGAGCAAATTGCAGAAGCAACAGAAAAAATAAATCTCCTTGTTTCTTATATTGAGCGGAATGGTCCGTTGAGTGAAAATTATTTTGACCAAATACTGGGTGGAGACGATGCAGAGACCATCGACCATTTCCAGGAGCGGAACCCTAATGAAGTTTTAGTATTCGGCCCCAACGGGAAATCAGTAAGGGCACGCACCGCCAATCAAAAGCGGCTGGTTCAGGAAGCGGAGAAAAATGATATTCTTTTTGCCATCGGGCCAGCGGGCACCGGTAAAACCTATACCGCGGTAGCCCTGGCAGTACGGGCATTAAAGAATAAACAGGTAAAAAAGATCATCCTTACCCGCCCTGCGGTGGAAGCGGGCGAAAGCCTGGGTTTTTTGCCCGGCGATTTAAAGGAAAAAATTGACCCTTACCTGCGACCCTTGTATGATGCGCTGGATGATATGATCCCGGCAGACAAACTGGGTTATTATATGACAACGCGCACCATCGAGATTGCTCCTTTGGCCTATATGCGGGGACGGACCTTAGATAATGCCTTTATTATCCTGGATGAGGCACAGAACGCTACCGATCTGCAGCTCAAAATGTTTTTAACGCGTATCGGCGCTAATGCTAAAGCGATTATTACGGGGGATATGACGCAGGTAGACCTGCCGCGTAACCAAACCAGCGGCTTACAGACCGCCGTGCGTATCTTACAGAACATTCCCGGCATCAGTCATATTGAGCTGGATGAGGAAGACGTGGTACGGCACCGGCTGGTGAAAGCAATCATAAAAGCATATCATAAAGAACACGAACAGGGCCAGGAACGCCGGGATCAAAAAGAATTTACAAAGAGCCACAGGTAAAACTACCATTTTACCTTAAAAGGGAGGTCCGCGGACCCCCTTTTTTATTTTTAAGACCGCTGCATTTCCCCAGCTAAAGTTCTTTATCTTGCAGGAATGAAAAGGATTTATTTATACGCTTTGTTCCTGTTGTTTTCAGCAGCCTCCTGCGGACCCCGCAACAGCGACAAAGAAAGCACCAGTGATTCCGATATTGATGCTGCACGTAATTTTATACAGGCCGCATTAAAAGGCAATTTCAATGATGCGAAAAAATTCATGCTGAATGATACGGAAAATGTGGAAAAGCTGGATGCCGCATCCCGCATACAGCGCACGCCTGACGAAAAACAAGGGCTCTGGGATGCCAGTATAAATATTCATGAACGCAAACTGCTCAACGACTCTACCAGCATTATCGTTTATTCAAATTCCTATTATAAAAACAACAGGGATACTTTAAAAGTTATAAAACACGACGGCAACTGGCTGGTAGATTTTAAATATCTTTTTAAACATGACGACCCCGTAGCTGCCCCCGCCAAATAGATTGCGAACTTGCTACTTTTTGATACAACCTAACACAGTTCTGAATTAAAACAAAAACAAATGGCTACTATTACCCACCCCTGGCATGGCGTTAGCTATGGAGCCGGAGCACCTGAAGTGGTGAACACAATCATCGAGATCCCTGAAGGTTCACGCGCAAAATATGAAATTGACAAAGAAACGGGCTTGCTAAAACTGGACCGCGTTATTTATTCATCGTTCCATTACCCGGTCAACTATGGCTTTATTCCGCAAACACTGGGGCAGGACCATGACCCATTGGATATATTGGTACTTTGTTCCCAAACCATCCGCTCGTTTTGCCTGGTAAGGGCAAAGGTAATTGGCAACATGCAGATGATTGACAGTGGTGAGCGCGATGATAAAATTATTGCAGTTGCCATTGATGATCCTTCGGTAAATCACTATGAAAATATTGACGAGCTGCCGCATCATTTTCTACTGGAAATGCGCAATTTCTTTGAACAATATAAAGTACTGGAAAGTAAAAAAGTGGAAATAGATACTTTCCAGGATAAAGAAACCGCCCTTTCAATTATTTCGGAGGCCATTCAATATTATAAAGAAAAATTGAGCACCCTGGTCAAATAGTCTCGTCATTGTAATGAAGCGCCTGGTATTAATCTTATGCTCACTGCTAACACTGACCCAAGTGCACGGGCAGTACCGATTCTTTAAAATAGTAAAAGACTATTTTAGGGTAGACCCGTTTACCGGGCGGTTTTCAGATTTTGTAGATGCAGTAAAAACTGATCCGGAGCTTAAAGAAACAGAAAGCTCACCTAAAACCGACACCAGCCTGTTTTCTATAGAAGCAGACTATAAGACTTTCAACCCCTTCACCCTGAAGGCCCGCAGAGTGACAATGGCGCTTGCTGAAAAAAAATTCCCGGTAAATACTACGCCGGAAACCTTTGACACGCTCATGCTTTACATGGTTACCGGCTTCTTTGACAGTACCAGGGAAACGCTGCAAATGGTTCAAAAAGAGTACAAAAAAATTAATGCAAAAATCAAAAAGGACTTACCTGTAAACCGCACATCCGGTTTGGGCCAGTTAAAAGATTTAAAAGACGGGCAGATCACCAACCATGCAGTAAACAACTCTTTAGCTGCACCCATTTCGGTTGCATGGTATCTCACAAAGAAAAACGAGCTTGCCCTGTTAGTTGTATTAAGAATGAAATACGCTAATAACAGGGCCTATCCCGGCGGCAGGCTGATGGATTATTTTTACCTTAAGCAGTCTTATTGAGGCAGTACTCTTTTTATTAATTGTAACTGATGCGTACGCCTTCCCGTGTCACTGTTTGTAATTCCTTTTTTGTCGATCGGATCAATACGCACCCGGCCGGAAGAATGGATAATTTTATCAGGCCCCAGTAATAATCCCACATGAACGATCTCTTCCTTATCGTTAAAGAATGCCAGGTCACCGGCTTGCGCATCCTGTAACCGTTGAATCTCGACACCTTGTTCCGCTTGTTGCCAGGCATCCCGTTGCAGGGGAACGCCTACGCGTTTAAAAATTGTTTGTACAAAACCGCTGCAATCCACACCCAATATGGTTTTTCCACCCCATAAATAGGGCGCGTTAATCCATTGTCTGGCATATTTCTCTACCGCGGCCTGCAGTTCTTTAAAACTTCCCGGGGGCGGGGTTTGCCCCCCTTTATAAGTATAGTTCAGATTTCCAACAGTTCCCTTCCCCTTTTCGAGGTTCCATAAAAATGAGCCCATGGGTATATGCATCCGGGTGCCGTTGATCACGATCTCATTTAATAGATCTTCTGCTACAAAAGGCGGCATGACTGCACCCACAGCTTGTTCCCCGATCTCCTGCAGCATATGCCAGGTAATCCATCCTTTATAGCCATCATAGAGGCTTTTTACTTTAAACCATTCCTTATGTTTAACATCCAGAATGGCCACCTGTTCACCAAAAAGCAGTTGATTAACCATCTCCTTTCTGTGATTTGCCCTTTTGCGCACCGGTGCAGCCGGAACGGTAATGATCCCATACTTCATAAAACTGATCTTTTAAACACTTTCGTAAAGATAAAACTCTTGCGGTATCAAAAAGGGAAAGGGCTCCGTTATATAAATATTTCGCCAGCAATGGACGAATAAATGTCTGAGGTACCGGCCCATTCTGTGGAAAATCGCAGCTACCGCGTCTTATCTTTAGTTTTAAATATCTTTATACGAGTGAACCGAGAGGAACTAAACCATATGAGCGACCAGCAACTATTGCAGCAGTACCGGCGGGAGCAGGATCGTTTCTGGTTGGGTATTTTGCTGCAACGCTATACCCTGCTGCTGTTTGGCGTTTGCATGAAATATTTAAAAGATGAAACGGAAGCTCAGGATGCGGTACAACAAATCTTTTTAAAGGTGATCCAGGAGGTGCATAAATACAAGATCGACTATTTTAAATCCTGGCTCTACACCGTTGCTAAAAATCACTGCCTGTCCGTTTTAAGAGACCGGAAAGGCAAGATCCCAGTGGAGCTCAATGAAAATGATTTAGAGGATCAGGTAGAACCGGCGCCGGAAGAAACCGCTGAGGTTACCCCCGAGATTTTACAAAATGCATTAAATGCTTTGAGCCCTGAGCAGCGTCAATCAGTAACTTTGTTCTATCTTGAAAAAAAAAGCTATCAGGATATAAGTGAATCGCAGGGATACAGTTTAATGCAGGTAAAAAGTTTTATCCAGAATGGAAAAAGAAATTTAAAGCTGCTGATACAAAAAATCGCAAGGGAGTCAAAAAAAGAAAATGACTGACAATTTAAAAAACATATTGTCCCATTTAAATAAAAACATCGACCAGGATACCTTGTTGAAATACCTGAACGAGCAACTGACTAAGGAAGAACAGCACGAGGTGGAAAAGCAGTTACTGGAAGATGCGTTTAATAATGATGCGGTAGAAGGTTTGCAGCGCATCGACAACCCCATGCGCCTTACACTTATTGCCGAAGCCCTTAACCGCGACCTGAAAAAGCGTACCCAAAAGAAAAGAACGGCCATTACCAAAAGACAACTGAAGCCGCAATGGGGGCTTTACTTCTCTATTATTATTTTATTGATCCTGATAGTGTTGGTATACCTGGTAATCCACAAACACGCAATAACCTGATAATCAATAAATAAAAAAACACCTCCTGAACGTCCTGTGCATTTTATGTGCAAAAAATACTTTATTATTAAGTTTATATTAATTTTAGGTTAACAGCAGCAGGACCGGGGGTTATAAACTACCTTTAACCAATAAAACAAAATTTATTGTTATGCAATGGAAGACTATTACCTCCGGCATCGGTAACACTGCATTCGGTTTGTGGAATAATGGTCAGAAAATGCTAACCCTGGCTTATAAGCCTACATCAAACGCCTTATACCTGGAAGCTGCGGACGGGGAAAAAAGACAATTTCACTATAAAAGAAAGGGGCTTTTTAAAAACAAACTGATACTGCAAAACGAATATGGCGCGGAGTTAGGGAAGATCATAAAAGAAGGTAAAGAAAAATACATCGAAATAGACGACAAGAAATTCTATCTGAGCCTTAAAAATAATGGTACCAACGAAATTGAGATCATCGATTCCCTAAAGCATCAACCCGTTGCGGTTTGTTCTGTGGAGGCTGCAAACTCTAATGATCTTACCAATTACAGTTTGCTAATGGTCATGTGCTTTTATTTGTTTCGCGCGCATGCGGGCAAGCTTAACCTGGCCTGATCTGTTTTTCTAATTTATCCAGGCTTCACACTTACCGTAATTTCAAAGCTGGTTGTAGATATCTTTTGAAAATTGTTCCAGCGATGGGTCCCGGGCTCCCATAAGCAACAACGCGGTGCCGGGTTGTAAATGACTTTTTATTTTCCCCAGCAACTGATTACGGTCTTCAACAAACCAGGCATTCTTCCCCAGGGACCGTATCTCGTCGATCAGCTCGGCGGCAGAAATATCTTTTGTAGTAGTGCCTCCTGCGTAAAATATTTCACTCATCCATATTTCATCCTGCGGCCGCAGGGCGCCGGCTATTTCCGCAACAAATTCTTTCCGGAGGAATTTCGTGGGTGTGTACCCATGCGGCTGAAACCAGGCCACGACTTTATCCGCCACCGGTTGGCAGGACCGGATGGCGGCGGCACATTTTACCGGGTTATGTGCAAAATCATCAATCACCCAAACACCGTTCTTTTCTCCCAAAATCTGGGCACGCCGGTAAATGCCTTCATAATGTTTTAAAGCACCGGCCGCGGTTGCGGGCGATACGCCGGCCAATGCAGCCGCAGCCGTTGCAGCAACCGCATTCTCCATATTATGCCGCCCGAGTATATTCATTTGAAACGGTTGCCCGTTGATGCTAAAAGAAATAACAAATCCGTCCTGCTTAAATCCCGTAGCCTGGATCCCGGCAGCGGCGCAGGCCCCGTTTGTACAAAAATCATTCACCGCATTTGCGGACAGTTGTCGTGCATGTTCGTTTGACTGGTTCACCGTAAACAGTTTGCTGTTCTGCTTAAAAATGGCAAATACTTTCAACAGCTCCTCCATTTCCTTATGGTCTTTTTCTATATTCAGCAGCAGTCCGATCTCCGGATGATACTGAACAATGGATCCATCGCTTTCATCTGCCTCAATGATCAGCCAGTCCCCTACGCCAACAAAGGCATTGCCGATCCTGCCCTTTTTTATCAGGCTTACCAGGCCCGCGCCACTAATCACCGAAGGTTGCAGTCCTGCCTGGTAAAGGATATCAAACAACATCCCTGTTGTGGTACTTTTGCCACTGGTGCCGCCCACCGCTATCGTTTTTTTACTTGCCGCAATTAACGCCAGCAGTTCTGATCTCCGGATAATGGGAACATTGAGCTCTTTGGCTTTTTTTACTTCAACAACGGTATCTTCAATGGCTGTGGATACCACTACCAAATCTGTATCAGCAGTAATGCCGGATCCGTCCTGCAAAAAACAGTGAATACCTTCCGCTTCCAGCTTTGTTTTTATATCGCCCGCTTTCCCCTCGTTAAAAAAACGATCGCTCCCCGAAACCTGCATACCGGTTCCCTGTAAATACTGCGCAATAGCGCTCATTCCCGCTCCGGCCACGCCTATAAAGAAAGGGCGCCTTATTGTTTCCAAGCTAGTTATCATAGGATCAAAATAAAGACAATCGGGGCAGCAATCAAAGAAAATATTTATACCTTCCCCTTATAAAACCGGATCATCTGGCCATAATCCCATTTACGCTGTAACCCGTAAATACAACGGGCAATACGAGTGGCTTTTGTTTCGTCCGTCTTTGCGGCATCTACCCATTTGCTGAAATAGTTCTGACGGGAGGGAGGCAGGGATTTGAAAAAGTGCAGGGCCTCGGGCTCTTCTGCCAGACAATCCATCAACTCCTCATTCAATTTATATTTATGGGTGTCCAGTGCCAATTGCACTGCCACCATCGCTCCGGTCCTCTTATGGATCGCTTTTCGCATCGGCGCATTCACGGGTAAAATAAAATCGCCCCCGCCCATCGGTAACAACCACGCTCCGGCTATCTTATGATCATCTATCTGCCCTTTTACCTGGAACATTTTTTTATTACCGGGTAGTAATTCCTGAGCAAGCGCCGCAGGCACTTCAACATAAGTCCAGCCCGATTTTTCTCCGTGCTCAGCAAATTGGAGCAATGTGGTTGAAAAAGATATTGCTGCTTGCTTCTTCATAAAGACCTGATTTAAACTTTTTTAAAGATAAAGTTCCTGCTTCTGCCCTGAATTTTTCATTTCTTTGCATAAAATTTTCCGGATAAAAATCGGACATATGCAGCAAACCCTTACCCTTCGTATAAAACCAGAGGAGGCAGAAAACGGCTCCGTTATTCAACAGCATATTGCTGCTTATTTTAATATTGGTCCCGGTTCAATTAAGGGCTATACGATCTTGAAAAGTTCCATTGATGCGCGGGGAAAGCAGCCGCTTATTCAACTTTCATTATTGGCTTATATCAACGAGCCGGCGCAGGAACGAATCATTCCCGACATTAATTATAAGGACGTGCACCACCCGGCGCAAAAGGTGCTCATTGTGGGAGCCGGTCCTGCAGGGCTTTTTGCAGCATTGGAACTATTGGAGCAGGGAATAAAACCCGTGATCCTGGAGCGGGGAAAAAATGTGCGGGAGCGCAGGCGCGATCTGGCTGCCATCAATAAACAGGGCGTGATGAACCCAGAAAGCAATTATTGTTTTGGTGAAGGCGGCGCCGGAACCTACAGCGATGGAAAATTATATACCCGCAGCAATAAACGTGGCGATATTAATAAAATACTAAACACATTTGTTCGCTTTGGAGCAGATGAAAAGATCCTGTACCAGGCACATCCGCATATCGGCACCAATAAATTGCCCCAGATAATTTCGGCTATGCGCGAACAGATCATCGCCCGTGGCGGCGAAGTGCATTTTAATAAAAAAGTAACCGACTTCATCATAAAAAATGGGGCATTAAAAGCACTGAGGACCAGTGACAATGACGAATTTACTGCTGATGCGGTCATATTGGCCACCGGCCATTCTGCCCGCGATATTTTCCATTTATTGCATAACAAAAATATCTTAATAGAAGCAAAACCCTTTGCATTGGGCGTTCGCGCGGAGCATCCGCAATCCCTTATCGATCAATCCCAATATAAATGCGCCGCCCGCGGGGAATGGCTGCCACCGGCGGCTTACAGCCTGGTGCAACAGGTAAATAACCGCGGCGTATTTTCGTTTTGCATGTGCCCCGGCGGCATTATTGCACCCGCCGCTACGGGCGTAAATGAAATAGTGGTGAATGGCTGGTCGCCCTCCAAACGAAACAACCCCCATGCCAATTCCGGTATCGTGGTACAGGTAGAAGAAAAAGACGTACGGGCGCTGCCGGAACTAAAAAAGGTCTATGGCCAACAGTTGAACAGTCCGCTGTTTATGCTTTATTTTCAACAGTGGGTGGAAACACTTGCCTTTAAAGCCGGTGGTGGCAAACTGGTGGCGCCGGCCATGCGCATGGTTGATTTTTGTACGAATAGGCTTTCGCAGTCGCTACCCGCCTGTTCTTATTTACCCGGCATTCATGCCGCTCCCCTTTGGGAAGTATTGCCGCCGTTTGTAACAACAGCCTTGCAAAAAGGATTTCAATTATTTGGCAATAAAATAAAAGGATATTATTCCAACGAGGCGGTGATTGTAGCCACGGAATCCAGAACCTCCTCTCCCGTACGCATTCCCAGGAACAATGACGATTTGCAGCATCCCCAACTAAAGAACCTGTACCCTTGTGGAGAAGGCGCGGGCTATGCCGGTGGTATTGTTAGCGCGGCCATGGACGGCGCGCGGGTTGCGACTGCAATTTGTTTAAAAATGGGTAATCGCGGAGCAGGTTTATGATAGTCCGGAATAACCGGCACTCCTTATTAGTTACAGGTTACAGGTTGCAAGTCGTTCTCTAAAATGCCAAACGCGCTCAATGCTGAACGCAACACCTTAAACCAGGAACCTGTAACTTGAAACCCTTTCTAATCCCTCGTTCTGAAATTATTACTGATCAGCAGCCCCTTTTGAATGAGCTGCCCTTTACGATAGGCTTTACGTTCGTTTTTGAAATCTTTTTTTCTGTAGGGTTTTGCTATTAAACTGTTCAGATCAGGTTTGCCGGCGTCAACCCACGCGGTGTACCAGAAATCGGCCAGGGCGTTTGCCGAAAGGATCATCTGGGCATTAATAGAGCCCTTCAATGCTTTATTAAAAGCAATGGCAAATTCCTTTGAATAAAAGCGGCGGTTCTTCCCCCAGCGAAACTCCCAGCGGTATTTTCTTGCGGTGTCCGTAAAACTCCTGGAGACCTCGGTTTCCGCAGCGAACATAGCAGGCAATAAAGAATGGGTATGTTTTAAAATATCCCAGATGGCATCTTCCGGTGATTTCAAATATTTTGCTTTATGCCGGCTCCTGATAGTAAAATTGGTCAGCTCTGCCTCCGGTACGGATGTTTCCCAAAGATCATGTATCCCTCGTTGCCCCGTTAACTGCCCGTCATAATTCATAGAGGTATGCAGCGGCACATGCGCATCGCCAATATAATGCCCCAGGTCAGTTGCATAAAAAATGATACTATCCCGGTCCTTCCTGCGCATTGCGTCGGTCAGTTTCCGCTGGGTTTCCAGCACTACATAAGGCAGGGTGCCATATTTTCTCAGTGTGTCGGCGTTGTATTTCGCAATGGCAGCATTCCAGCTATGAGGGAGGGCGGTGGTTGCGTCGGCGCCATAATACTCAAAATCAAGAAAATGTTTATTACCTTCTGTTGGATCAACATTCCGGCGTTGGTCGGGTCTGGGCGCGTTGTAAACCAGACTGTCTTTATTGGTAAAGAAAAAGCCCTGCATTTTTTTTGGCAATGCATAAATGGCCAACTGATTTACAGTACGATGGATTAAAAATCCCCAACCGGCTGTTCCCAGTAACAAAACAGCCAAAACAACAATTAGTCTTCCTCTTTTCTTCATAATGCTGCAAAGGTGCGGTAAATTCTTTGAAATAAGGGCTTGTTCATTATTTGCAAATCAATACCGTTTCCTTAACCGTGGGATTCGGGGGAATGTAACGATGGATTTGGTTTCAGGAACGAAGGTTTCTAAACCACAACGAAATCATTTCTTATTTTTCATTTGAGAGGCGCCACTTCTTTAAATATTTCGGAAGCATACAGCCGGGTTTATTATATTTACTACAAATTATAACTATGAACCTGCTGGAGGTTGCTCATCTGAAAAAATACTTTGCTACCCAGAAGGCTGTTGATGACATCAGTCTTACTATTGAGAAAGGACAGATCTTCGGTTTGCTGGGCCCTAACGGCGCAGGAAAGACCACCCTGATCCGGATGATCACCGGTATTTTTTACCCTGACGCCGGCACCATTTTCCTGGACGGAAAAGTCTTTGACCCGGTAAGTGATATTGGGAAAATCGGCTATATGCCCGAAGAGCGGGGCCTGTATAAAAAGATGAAGATCGGGGAACAAGCCTTATACCTGGCCCGGCTGAAAGGATTGAGTAAACACGAGGCCGTTGAAAGCTTAAAAAACTGGTTTGAAAAATTTGAAATGGATTCCTGGTGGAACAAAAAAGTAGAAGACCTCTCAAAAGGAATGCAGCAAAAATTACAGTTCGTTATTACCGTTTTGCATAAACCCAAGCTCATTATCCTGGACGAACCCTTTAGCGGCCTGGACCCGGTGAACGCCAATTTGATCAAAGACGAAATTTTCAATCTGGCGCAAAACGGCTCCACCATTATTTTCAGCACGCACCGCATGGAGCAGGTTGAGGAAATTTGCGATCATATTGTCTTAGTAAATAAAGGGCAGAAAATTCTTGATGGAACGGTACAGGGTATAAAACAGGAGTTTAAAGAACAGCTATATAGAATAACCTTTACCGTACCAGGTGCGGTTGTGGAGGAAAACAATTTATTCTCCGTTGAGCAGGCAGATAGCACCGGCCTCATTATCCAGAAACAACCGGAGGTAAGCAACAACCAGGTCTTATCTTTTCTTTTAAGCAAGGGCTACCCAATCGATTCCTTTAATGAAATACTACCCAGCCTGAATGATATTTTTATACGCAAAGTGGAAGGAACGCCGCTGGCACGCAGGTTTCAGGCGATTCAAAATTAAAACGGCACCAACTACAGCAATGATCCATTGAGACGATCGTTCTGCTTCATTTATAAAGACTCCAACAACAATGAACAAGATCTTATTAATCATACAACGGGAATATTTAAGCAGGGTACGTAAAAAAAGTTTTATAATAACTACTTTGCTCCTGCCCCTGGCTTACTTAGGATTGATCTTTGGCACTTCCTATATTTCTGAAAAAGCGGGTGCCAATCTGAAAATTGCTATTATTGATTCCTCCGGAAGCTTTACCCAGCAGCGTATTGATAAGGCCAACAAAGATTATCCCGGCAGTACCCTAACGCTGGTAAAAGATGCCCCGGCTGATCTTGGAAAAGATTTTGACACCAAAGGATACGACGGCTATGTGGTGATCCCCGCCAACACTATGGTCTCCAATGCCCCGGACAATCTTATCATTAAGTCTAAAAAAACACTGGGAACCGTTGCTGAGGTACAGGCAAAATTAAATACCATCTGGAATGGCATCAAATATGAGCGCCTTGGCATCGATACCCTGAAACAAAATGTGCTCAATGAAAGTAAATTAAACGTAAAGGCGGAGAACACCGTTAATAAAACAACAGATGCATCGCTGGCCTACGGCATCGGGTTTGCCTGCGGTTTGCTGATCTATTTTATTGTGCTGTTATATGGAACACAGGTAATGATGGGCGTTATGGAAGAAAAAACCAATCGCATTGCTGAAATTATGGTATCCTCCGTAAAACCATTCCAGATGATGATCGGTAAAATCATAGGCATCGCGTTGGTGGCGCTGACGCAATTCGTTTTATGGATCCTGTTTATTACCCTTATTTACAATGTATCAAAAGCAGGCATGGGCGATAAAAATGCTGTGGCCGGCGTTATCGGCGACATTCAGAAAATATTTACCAGTGTGGACGTGCCTTTGATCCTTTTCCTTTTTGTCTTTTATTTTTTGGGAGGCTTTTTCTTTTACGCATCCATCTATGCCGCGGTGGGCAGTACGGTAAATGAGGACATGCGCGAAGCACAGTCGCTCAGCTTTCCCATAACTATGATCATCGTATTTTCCTTTTTCCTTATGACCACTGCCGCAAAGGATCCCGCCAGCCCTGTTGCCGTTTGGGGCAGCATTATTCCTTTTTCTTCCCCGCTGGTGATGATGGCGCGCATCCCCTATGGTATGCCCGGAACAGTGCCTTATTGGCAACTGGCGCTCAGCATGGCCCTTTTGGTGGCCTCCTTTCTTTTCCTGTCCTGGTTTGCAGGCAAGATCTACCGTACCGGAATTTTAATGTACGGCAAAAAACCAACCTGGAAGGAAATGATCCGGTGGGCTTTTAGGAAGTAAGTTTACAAGCTGAAAAGGTAACAAGGGGTGATTGAAAGAAGCTCCCTTTCAACTGGCAAACCTGTCAACCATTCAACTTATCCCCTGCTTTTTCTGACAGCTCGCCGTTGCCCAATATCCTTTTACCGACTTCCTGTTTATTTTTGGCTGCTTTAATGATTAGATTTGTTCTATGAAAGTGAAAGCATTCTTTAAAAACTACAACGAGGCGCTCCTCTGGACGGGGGCGCTGGTTGCGCTGTTTTTTATGAATGTTGACCATAACGCGGTATCGCTATGTCCTTTGAAAGCGCTGGGTGTACACTGGTGCCCCGGCTGCGGCATCGGTCATTCGATCCATTACACCCTGCACTTGAATTTTGCAGCCGCCTGGAAGGCGCATATCCTGGGGATACCCGCCACCATCGTGCTGATATACCAGATAATAAAATCTTTACATTTTACCAATAAAAACTATAACAATGGATCAGCAACACGTATTGCGTATTATACCGGATATTGAATATGACGAACTGGTAACGGTACTGCATATTACAAAAGACATGAATGAACAACAGCAGCAACAATTCCTGATTACTTACCAGCGCAAAAGAAAAAGCCGCAATGAAATGCTGCTTTTGACCCTGATCGGATTTGTGGGCGTTGCCGGCATCCAGCGACTGGTGATCGGCGATATCGCCCTGGGCATCGTTTATTTACTCACCGGCGGCCTTTGCCTGGTAGGAACCATTATTGATCTTATAAAGGTTAATTCGCTTACACAGGAGTACAACCAGAAGCAGGCTTTGGAAACTGCCGGGCTGATCGCTGCTATTTACAATATGCCCAACCAGCGCTCTTAGTGCTTATCTCCATTCAAATGCAGCACCGGTAAAGAAATTTCTTTTTGGCGCTGCGTTATAATACCGGCCCGCCGCGGCATTAATATCATTACCCAGACTATAGGTTTCATTTAGCAGGTTATCCGCACCGGCATAAAGGGTAACATTTATTTTATTCCATTTTTTCCGGTACCCGATCTTTGCGCCCAACAGGTGATAGGCATTTGCCTGCGCTGCGTTGGCATCAGTCAAAAAAACCGGTGAGGCGCCATAATAGTTCGCGTCAATATAAAGCCCCATTCGCGCAGCCACGGCTACCCGAGCATTTAGTGTGCTGGCCGGCACGCCGGGTATACGGTTGCCCGAATAAGTGATCGTATCTTTTATAAAATTGCCATACCTGAAATGATTATAGGTGTAGTTGACGCTTGCATTCAGATAGTCAAAAAAACTATTAAAACGAAAGGCCCGGAAATAATTGCCGTAACCCTCAACACCGCGCTCCTTAACCGCACCTGCATTCGTAAAATAATCAGCTCCCGAAGCATCACGCCGTTGGGTGATTGCGTCCGTAAGATCAAAATAAAAACCCGTCAGTTCAAAATGCAGGCTCGAGCTATTAAAATTAAAATGCTTTCTTCCCGTCAACTCATAATTCCAGCCGTGCTCCGCTTTCAGGTCCTTGTTAAGGATCGTTGTAGAAGGAAGAATTTCCGCAACAGCGGGCGGTGAAAACCCCCTGGATACCGTAGCTAATACATCGGTAGACCCAAGCTTACGCAGCACCGTGAAGCGCGGCGCCAGTTCATTATTATAATGAAATACCTGTTCCGTAACGGGGTAGGCATTCATTCGCGTAAAGGCCAGTTTGCTCTTATTATAACTCACACCAGCAGTATACACCCAATGATCCCGCAGGGAAACCGATGCCTGAGTAAATATACTATAGGTCCCGATATTGACGTCATCATCCGTTTGCAGGGTGTCCGGCCGGCCCTGGTTATTGCCAGAAACGCGGATCGTGGAATAGCCTTGTTGCGCCTCAATACCCGTATTCCACTGCAACGTATTATTACCGCTCCATTTTTTATTATATACAAAAACGCTACGGCCCCCGAATTGCGGTTCATTACGGTTCTCGTAATTTCTTATCGCGCTGTTCTTAACCTGCGCAAAAGAAGAGTAGAGCGTTGTAGCGTTGCTCCAGGCTTCGCCAAAATGCTGTGTGTGTGTAATACCGGCAGTAATTGTCTTTTGCCAGATGGCAGCATTAACCGCTGCGGCAGAAGGAAAGGCTCCCGCTGCCGGGCGCGCCGCCGCCGGGTTCGCATTGAATTCCTTCAGCGTAAGTGCCCCCGGAGTTTGGTAGTAAAGATCAGAGAAAAGAAGCAGCGCGGAAAGCTCCTGATCCTTCCATTTAATATTGGTATGCCAGCTCAGGTTGTTACGTTGCATAGCCGATTGCGCCCGGTAACCATCTGACTGGTTATGCGCATAAGTGATCGTATTAGTAAGATTCTCTTTTTGCCAGGTAGCCTCTGCAAAAATACTTTGGGTATGATAAGAACCCGCAGCATATTCTACATTAATACCGCTCTTGCTGTTGCGGGGCGGTTCCAGCAAAATCAATCCTCCCGTTCCGGCCCCGTACATACTTGAAGCAGGTCCTTTAAAAACAGTGATCGATTTAAAATTATTATAGGCCAGTTGGTTAAAATAAGTATTGCCCCCCGGGTCGGTAAGCGGGATGTCGCCCCAATACACTTTCACATTGCGTACTCCAAAAGGAGCGCGGAGGGAACTGCCCCTTATATTAATACGATAACTGCCGGGCGAACGCTCCTCCATCCGCACCCCGGAAATGGTATTTAAAGCCGTTACCAGCGAGAGTTTATTGGCCGGAACATCCGAAGCCAGGTTGCGAACAATAGCGGTGGCTCTGTTCTCGTTCTGGCCAAAAGCATGAACCGTTATGGCTTCAATTGTTTTTACAGAATCAGTATCCTGCCCGTAAATAAATCCGGAATAAAGAATACAAAACAAAAAAATGAAATAGCGCATGCCATAAAAATGCAACTTTTTCCTGTAGCTACAGCATAAAATATGGTTCTTGCTTTAATTTTGCGATACAGCAGCTAAATTTAAACAACCCATGAAAAGAGCTTTGCTTTTTTTTGCAGTATTCGCTTTTATTATTCATAGTTGTAAAAACAATGATACAAAAAAAGGCGAACCTACTGCCGCCGAAGCAGATTCAGTCAATTATTACGCGCAATACACAGGTACCATCGGCAATATACCCGTAACCCTGAACCTGGTAAAGTTCGGGGAAGGCTACTCCATCAACTATGTAGCTGCGGACAAGGGAAGTATTGTGGAACTCCGTTACCAAAAGGATTCGTTGTTAAAAAACGACAGTCTTTTTTTTACGGCGCCCGGCGATTTAAGAAGGGGCCTGTACGGACCGGAAAACGAAATCCACTTCCATTTGTTATTAAACGCTGCAACCATTACGGGCAGCCGGATCAGCGGCGACAAGAAAACCAACCTTCCGGTTTTACTGAAACGCGACAACCATTCTATCGATTTTGGTCCCCTGGTCTATATTGATTCCCTAAGATCCGATGGCTTTAAAAAAGATACTCCGACAGCGCATGTTTCGCTGGTGGTATTGCACCCCTCCGGCGCAGCATCCGGCGGAAACTGGTTTAACAGCGTTATAAAAAAAGAGGTATTGGAGGAATTGGTGACCGATTCCGCTACTACATTGCAAAACAGTATTGTTCATTACGGAAAGAATTTCCTCCAGGATTTTAACGACGATATTGACACGTTGAAAGCCTCCAACTCCGGTAACGATCCTGTTCCCTACTCCCTGATGCACTATAACCAACAGGTGCATTCCAATTTGGTGCATAACAATAATGGCTATGCGGTAATGAGTGTCAGTAAGTATATGTATACCGGTGGCGCTCATGGAATGTTTACACAGCGGTTTCTTTGCTTTGATATACCACAAAAGAAAGCATTGCGGCTTTCGGATGTGTTGGTGATGGATTCCACACAGCTCGAATCCATTTTGGAAAAACAACTGCGGGAGCAATATAATATTCCTGCAGACAAGCCCCTGACGGAACTTCTTTTTGACAACCGGATTGCGCTGACCCAAAATTTCTACTTCACATCCAAAGGCATCGGCTTTTTATACCAGCCTTATGAAATTGCCGCTTATGCCGTTGGCCCGATAAATATCTGGCTTCCGTATACCGGGCTAAAGCCCTACCTGACGCCTGGATTTATACAAAGAATGGGCATTTAAACACTGTAGGTTGTAAGAAATTTCTCACAGATGCCGCAGATTTGCTCAGATCTTTGAAAACCTTCTGTGAGAATCCGTGGAATCTGTGAGTTGAATTATAACGCTAACTTCATCAGGTGCATTGACAAATAATATATACAACCCTTTAACAAGATCCTATTTCATTTGATTGTATCTTAGCCTCAATGGCAAAACTGCTTACCGCCCTCTGCTTTCTGTTTTTTTCGCTGGCCCTGTTGGCACAACCGGGCTATCATCACATGAGCGATTATATATCCATAAAAAAGAAGAATGGAAGAACCATCCAAAATTACTTACCCGGTATGTCCATCAATTTTGTTACAACGGACAACATAGCGTACGAAGGCCCGATCGCACAGATAAAAAACGACAGCATTTTCGTTCAGTTCTTTCAGATCGTGAAACAACCTACTATTTGGGGCAACTACCTCGTGGATACCGTAAAGACCTATACGGTACCCTTTTATTACAGGGATATAAAAAATATCATCGCCAACCGTACGATAAAACGGCGGGGATATCTGAATACACTGGGGTTCATGCTTAAAATAGGAGGCGCCGGATATGCAGTGATCAACACGGTAAACAGTTTGCGGACGCATGAGGCCCCTTTTGCGGGTAGCAATGGTAGGAATTTGCTCATCGCTACAGGTGCTTTTGGCCTGGGGTATTACATGAGCCAGCGTTTCAAATCCATTAACCGCATCTCAAAAAAGAACCGGATTGTTTATGTCAATATGCAATAGCTACCTGTTTTCAATCTTATTAAAAAGATCTCCTGGTCGCAGGCGGATTCCAAACGTGTAAGGAGTCATATCCAGCCCTCTTTTGTACATGCCTTTAAACGCATATGATCCATAAAAAGTAACCACCCCCAATGTCAGATCCCCTACATAAGAAAGTTTCCAGGGCTTTAACCCAAAAGCGTCTTTCGCTTTTTGTTTTCCTTCATCCGAAGTAATGGTTTTATTACGGGAGGCGTACAGATAGCCGATACTCACACCAGCGCTCAATTCAAAAGGATAGATCCGGTCCGGGGTAAAATTAAAATTAAGCATTAGCGGAACCGTAACATAATCAGCCGCCAATTTGTCTTTCTTATAAATTCTTTCAGGAGGAACCGATTGGGCCCTGGCATCTATTGAAACCACCGGCGGATCTTGTGTAGCCGGCGGATTCGGATCATAGCGAACCGGCTGTGTATAAAAATAGTTATTCAATTCCAGCCCCACCCCGTATTGCAGGTTCAGCACATGATGCACCAGGCTATAGCGTTGCGTTACCACCCACAGGTTAATGTTCCTGGATTTAAATCCTTTTGTTTCGAACCACTGATTATTACTTCCCGGAGCATAGGCCTGTGCGGCTACCCCGGGGTAGTCGGTGCGGTCAACAAAGCTCGACATACCGATATCCACCATTCCCCATTCGGTAGTAATCTTTTTCAGTGTTCTTCTGGAATTGATATTTTTAAAAAAGCCTTTCTTCGGTTCATTTTTTGGGGGCCGGTTGTCCCTTATAACCGTTATGCCATTGATCACCAAAGTATCAGGCCTGGTATCCTGCCCTTCAACAAACAATGGGGCAATCATACCCATCAGTAATAAGAAGCGTATCTTTTTCATCATTCCTGACAACAATTTCATTAACAATCCTACGCTTAATAAAGATAAGAAAGTGCCCGGTCATATCCTCATAATCCCAATCTTATGCCAACGGTATAGGGTGTTACCTCCAGTCCGCGCTTAAACATGCTCTTTATTGCATAAGAGCCATAGAGGCTCAGATAGCCCAGGTTCAGCTCTCCCACATAGGATAATTTCCAGGGATTTAAATCAAAATTGTCTTTTGCTTTTTGTTTACCATTATCCGAAGTAATCGTTTTGTTGCGGGAGGCATACAGGTATCCTGCGCTTACCCCAAAGCTAAACCCAAACTCACGGCTTGCTTTTATTTTGACCGTTTTATTACCAACCTCCGCTATTTTCCGGTTTTTAGAAGGGAAGGCTACGTTCAGCATTAACGGAACGGTGAGATAATCTGCGGCCAGTTTATTTTTACTGTAATTCCGGTTTGGCTCATTATCCATGTAAACAACTGCAGGATCGGGAACATTGGTGGCAGGATCCGGGTTGAACCGCACCGGGTTCTTAAACCGGTAGTTGTTCAATTCCAGCCCCAGGGCATATTTCAAATTTAAAGTATGCTGCACCAGGTTTATTTTCTGGGTCACTATCCAGATGTTCACATTTATTGACTTGCCGAAGCGCAGATCGAACCAATTGGCATTTGCGCCCGGGGCATAAGCCTGGGCGGCCGCGCCGGTATAATTGGTATTGTCAGCAAAATTGGCAAAGCCCAGGTCGATACCCAACCAACTGGTTGCAACATTTCGTTTTTTTGATGCCTTTACCCAGGCCTGCCCGTTTTCCGTAACAATTACGGAGTCTTTATTTTTCTCTGTGATCACTTTTACCGTTATTTCGCTGGTATCTACCGGGCTTTTCTCTTTTCTACCCTGCGCCTGCGACCATAGGGGCGCCATTAAAGCAATCAGTATTAGTATGTTTCTTCCTGTCTTCATTTTCTTTGTTTTACATTAAACGCAAATCCGGCAACGGTCACCTGGTCAGCTCCTTCATCAAAAGAATCGGCTACCTTATCCTCAATGCGTTTTATTAGTTTCTTAAATAATGATCTTTTTTCTTTTACGGAGGGTTCCTGTGCTACAGCGACCTTCACCAAACCCGCTTCCGCCGGGTTATTTGTATTCCCTTCCGGCTGTACAGATCTTGTTCCAACCTCCGGTGTCGACGCAACAGCGGGAACATCAGCGGGAAGGCGTTCCTGATGGACCTGCCCTGGCGCTGGTGCTATAGGTGGTGTTGCCCGCTTCGTCCGCAATGCCCCCGGCGCCTGTTGTTCATTAGCTCCCAGGGAGTTTTTTTTAACCGGCTTTTGTTTCAAAGCCACCGTCTCTTGTACCGGTGCTGTTTCGATAGCCGCTCCGGGAGAGGCCTGGGGCAATGCAGCAACCCGGTTATCAATATCCGGGGTGTTTATGCCGGTTTTCCCAGGGTACAGACCAGCAAGGTCTGTAGTGCTCATCGCCTGTTCTTTTCGTTGATGTAAAAGTCCATATCCGGCAACCAGGAGTAGTATTGCTGCTGCTGCAGCGATCTTCCAGTTATAGAATCGTACCACTTTTGCCCGCTTATATAAAGCGTTTTTGTCGGGAAAGACCAGGGTCGTATCCGGAGTTGCAATCGTCTTCCGGAAGAGATCCATCCGTTGCTGAATGGCTGGCGTGGGATGCTGAAGCGCCGTTCTTATATGATCCTCCACGGGCGCCCCGTCCAGGTATAACAAGATCGCTTCGTCTGATATGAAAGATTGCTTCTGCAATAGCCCTCCTTTATTTGGAAAGACGATTGCAGCATCGGGTTTGATTCTTGTTTGCAACAACAAGTCAAGTTCTGGTTTTAAGTCGGGGTATTGCGTCACAAAAAGTTCTACCGATTTTCGCTCGCCGGAGTCCAATTCATCGTCAACATACAAAAGAAAGTAATCTTCATAATTGCTATGGTTAATTATTTCTTTCATTCGAGGATTTTTGTTTTATACCGGTCATAAAGACCCAATTAGATAATATTTTCGATTGTTACCAGGTATTCTTTCAGCTGTAACCGCGCCCGGTGCAGGTACACTTTCACCTGGCTGGCAGAAAGCCCTGTAATGTTCCCGATCTCTTCATAGCTGTACCCTTCATAATCTTTCAGCAATACCAGCGATCTCTTTATTTCATCCAGCCGCTCCAATGCACGATCCAGCACTTCTTTCAGGTTCCGGTTTTTTTGCTCGGTTCCCTTTTCGTAACTATTCATTGATGCTTCGTAGGTTACTCTGCGCTGCTTCCGGATATGATCGATCATTTTCCTGTAGGCAATAGTAAATAACAATGCTTTGGCGGTTGCTTCCTGAACAGTGGTGCGTTGTTCCCACAGCGCCTGGAAAGCAGACTGCACCACATCTTCGGCATTGGCCGTATGTTTCAGGTTCTTTAAAATGAACCTGTACACATTGTCAGCATACCTGTTTACACATTCGTTGTATTCCTTTTCCGTCATAAATCGGTTAGTGACCGGTCCAAAGCCATCCTTCAGTAAACTGCTTTTTAACCGGTTTATAAGTAGTACGTGGTCGCCGGCTAAAAGTTACAGTTTTTTAAAAGTATTTTTCAGCCGGTAAGGCGTGGAGGCGGCAAGTCGATGGTCGAAAAAAAATCTGTGAAAATCTGCAGGGGCCTTCTTCAACAGCTCACTGGTTATCGCAACACCATCTGGCGGTCAGCATCCAGACGGATCAAAATAAACAGTAATATGGTAAAGGTCAGCAATGAAGTTCCCCCATAACTGATAAAAGGCAACGGGATTCCTATTACCGGGGCCAACCCGATAGTCATGGCCACATTTACCGCCATGTGAAAAAACAGCACGGAAGCCACCCCATAAGCATAGCACCGGCTAAAAGTGCTGCGCTGCCGTTCCGCTACGATTACAATGCGGAAAAGCAGCAACAAATATAATCCCAGCAGGGCAACAGCGCCGGCAAAACCGAAGCCTTCCCCAATAGTATCAAAAATAAAATCGGTTCGTTGCTCGGGAACGAAACCGTAGCGCGTTTGCGTACCGCTCAGCAAGCCTTTGCCAGTGAGCCCGCCGCTTCCAATAGCGATCTTCGATTGTTTTACATTATAATCTGCCGTATTGCTTTGTTTGCCCGTTTTGGCATTCACTTCTCCCATATTTCCCTTCAGGTATTCCTGCGGGATCTCCCTGCCGATGGTACTGAAAATCCGCTCTACCTGATGTTTTTCCAGCACATGGGTAAAGGCAAAGGGCACCCCAAACCGTTGTATACCCACACAAACCACCCATATGAGGATGATTTTTACCAGTAATCCGCGATCCTTTTTTATTTGCCTGCGGCTGAAAAAAATCACGGCGGCAGTAATCAGCGTTAGTATAATGGCGAGTATATTTTTATCCATAAGCAAGGTAGCCACCACCAGTGCAGCGGCGGCAAAACCAATAACCAGGATAATACCCGGCAACCCTTCCCGGTACATAACTAAAAAGAACGAAAAAAACACCAGGGCCAGCCCGGTTTCATTTTGCATAATAGTGAGGCCCGCAGGCAATAACACGATGGCTGTGGCAATAAGTTGGGAGCGCATTTTGGTAAAATCCAGTTCCGGGTCCGAAAGATATTTTGCCAGGGCCAGCGCAACCGTTACTTTACAGAACTCGGCCGGCTGAAAATTAAACCCACCAAAGCGGATGATAGACTCCGTTCCTTTTACGGAGGAGTGAAACGGAAACACCAGCAATAACAACAGGATTCCGCCGGCATACCATAAATTGGCCGTAGCTGGAAAAAATTTGCTATCCGTCAAAAGAATAAACAACCCAAGGATCAGTGATACAACGGCAAAATAAAATTGTTTGCTGTAATCGGTTTTAAAGCCGATAAAGCTCTGCAAAACCGGGTCCCCCTCTGTATAAGTCACACCAAAGATCGCCATCAGGCCAATGGTAACTAGCAGGAAGTATACGATAAGCAAAATATAATCGATCCCCTTTGATATTTCAGCCTTTTTCTGACTCATATAAATGCACCTGTGATTGTAGCCGGTCTGTGATACTTTTTATCTTCTGTTATGAAAACGATAAGGTTCGAGGCTTGTTTGGGCTTCTTACCCTGGCTTTTATTATTGTTGTTTGTTGCAGAATCCTTCTTTGGTTCTACAACTCTGGGAATGCCTTTTCTTAAATATTTGCGCAAATTGGTGCTGTCGTTTCTCAGTTTTGCCCAATATTCGGCCCGGGTAGAATCGGCTATATATTGAAGCCGGGTATAATAAGAAGGCATCAGGTTGGTTTTTGAAATCCGCTCGAGGTCTGCTTTGCTGGTATTGGTCAGGCTATCTAACAAATATTTTTCCAGCAGTATGCGTGCAATGGGTCCTGCCCATGTAGCCCCAAATCCCGCATTTTCCACCGCCACGGCCACTGCAATTTTCGGGTTTTCTTTTGGAGCAAAACATACAAACATGGAATTATCTTTCAGCTTTACTTTTCGTCCGTCGATCACCCGGGCGTTTTCCGCAGTACCGGTTTTTGCGCAAACGTTGATGCCCGGGATCATAGCCACGCGGGCCGTTCCTTCGGTTACCACATCCTGCATTCCGTTAATTACTGCATCATAAGCTTCGTCTGAAATATGCGTCAGGGGTTCGTGTTTCTTCCGGTACTTTGCCAGGATAGGGGCGTCGGAAGCCCGTTCCCCTTCAATGCTGTCCACAAAATGAGGAGTATAATAATAGCCCCTGTTGGCAATGATACAGGCGGCATTTGCCAATTGTAACGGGGTTACCAGCATTTTATCCTGCCCGATGCCCAGAGTAAGGTTGGTACAGGAAGACCAGGAGCCGCGGTATTCTTTATCATAAGCAGCAACGGTAGGTATATTTCCTTTATCCTCACTGGGCAGATCAACACCCAGACGTACGCCCAGCCCCAGTTTATTCATATATTCCTGCCATTTTTCAAATCCTTTTTTAACATTCCCGATGCTGGGGTTATCCACCGTAAGCCGGTAGGTATTTACAAAAAAGGAGTTACAGGAATGTGCAATGGCCAATCGCAGGTTGGCGGCGTGGCCCGCCCAGGATTCCAGGCAACCCACACGCCTTCCGCAGGCATAGTAGCCGCCCCGGCAGGGATAGCCGGATGCCGGAGTAATAACGCCTTCATCCAATCCTACTAATCCGCCCAGCGGTTTAAAAGTGGACCCCGGGGGATACATCCCTTTGATGCCCCGGTTTAATAAAGGCGCCGTTACATTTAACACCATGCTTGCGTAGTTGGCATTTTTTGACGGCCCTGTAAGATCATTCGGATTAAACACGGGGCCGGATGCCATAGCAAGGATACCGCCGGTTTTGGGATCGATGGCTACTACCGAACCGACCTTATTAGCCAGCAGTTTTTCGGCCAGCACCTGCAGATCCACATCCAGATAGGTTTTCAGCCCCCTGCCGGCCACCGCCGTGGTATCAAATTCCCCGTTTTCATAATGCCCCACCAGCCGGTTCTTATTATCCTTGATCATGTATTGTACCCCCCGCTGGCCCATCAGTATTTTTTCATAACTGTACTCCAGTCCGTTCTTACCCACATAATCACCCATCTTATAAAAGTTGCCGGAATGCTCAATATCTTTGGCATCCACTTCACTGATATAACCGAGAAAATGCGCTCCCACATTATACGGATAGGTACGTATGGGGCGCTGCTGCAACACAAACCCAGGAAAACGCCAACTGTTCTCTTCAAAACGGGCCTGCATCTCCGGCGTTAGCAGTGAATGGAATATAGACGGGCGCACCCGGGAATTTTTGACGATCGCATTTACGATCCGGCTCCGGAACTCCGCTGTATCGATCCCCAGCAGACTACAGAAGGACGTTGTATCAAAATTCTTTTTGATTTCTGCGGGGGTCACCATCAGATCAAACATAATGGTGTTATTAAGAATGGGCCTTCCCTTCCGGTCATAAATGATCCCCCTTTCGGGGTATACAATTTTCTGAAAGATGGCATTATTCTTTGCCAGCTCCAGATATTTATTGCTGACCAACTGCAAATTGGCCAGTTGGGCGATTATTATTATAAATACAGCTAAAAAAATTATCCGTATTATATAACTTCTCGACTTGTTGAACACCGACATGCTTAATTTCCGGGGGCTTTTTAAGAAAAACCAAAAATAATATAAAACTTTAAAGCAGCTAACTAATTTATCGCTAAAAGCGATATAATAATTACTTCGAGACGTTCAATCTTGAAAAGCCGGATTTTGATTACCGGATGCTTGATACCAGATGCTGGTCGCTGGATCCTAAATGTCAAAATTGAATCATCAAATCTGGTGTTAAGTCAGGTATATAATGTCTGATGCCACGAAGACACGAAGGCTCCAAGAATAATAACTTAGTGGCTTAGTGCCTTTGTGGCCTAATAAAGTGTGCTTGACATAGCACTAGCATCGAAAATCCAGAATCATGTATCCAGAATCGGGCAGCTCCCTCCTACGCCGTATTCGTACGGTAGCGCTGTTTCCGGTAAAAGAGCAGTTCCGTAATAAGGATCAGCAACATACTTACTGCTGTGGATATAATGGTTTTGAGGAGAAAATGAATAAAAGACCCAAAGGACATCCATTCCAGGAACAACAGGTAGCAATTATGAGCAAATGAAAGAATCAGCGCATAGAGGCTGTAGGCCGTCCATCCCATCGACTTGGGCGAAGGTTCTTCGTAAGTATATTCATCTGCGTCTTTAGGAGCGAACAGGTAAATAACCAATGGCCGTAGGTAAGCTACTAATACGCAGGCCGCAGCGTGCAAACCGGGGGTCATGGTAAAATAATCAACCGTCATCCCCAATAAAAATCCTAATAACAGCAACCAACCTCTCCTGATAGAAAAAGGCAGCCATAAAATAAACAGGAAGTAAAGGTAGGGCACCACCAATTCATGCAAATGCGGCATTATATTCAATACATATACCTGCACAAAAACAAATAAGGCAAACCGGATGATATTTTTTACTAAGTCACTCACTTATTTTCAGGTTTTGCTTCTATTTTTTTACTGGTGGCTTCCGACAAATGTTGCTGCTCCGCATAGTTCATATTCTCTACAACAAAGACCTGTTGCAGGCTTCCGAAATTGGCCGTCGGTTTTACTTTCAGGATAAAGAAATTGGTGGCTTCATCTTTTGTTACCCTTGAAACGGTACCCACCATTTTTCCCGGCGGAAAACTCAACGAATAATTACCGGTAAGGATCGTATCGCCCACATGAACGGAATCTGTTTTTGGAATGCCGTTCAGCGTAAGCTCCGAAGGGCTTTTTCCGTCCCAGGAAATGATGCCGGGGTTTCCCGTTTTCTTCAGTTGCACACTGAGTTTGAACATTACATGCAACATCGTCATTACTTCGCTGAAATTTTTACCGGTATTCACCACTTTACCCACCAACCCGCCGTTGGAGCTGAAAACGCCCATGTCATCATTAATACCGGAATTGCTGCCCCTGTTGATCTGCAAATAATTCTTATCGCCGTTAACGGTGGCATATAATACCTGCGCCGTTCTCCAGGTGTACAGTCTGGCTTTACCTGTAGTGTCTACCGATGCCGTATCATGCACCAATATGGCGTTATTTTCTATCGATACAAAGTTTTGTTTAAGCAGCCCCATCAACGAATCGTTCATCTGGTGCACGCGCTGATTCTCTGCCTGCATGCGAAAGAAATCTTCCAGGGCATTATATTTTGCATTAAAATAGCTGGTGACCTTCCCTGCTGCATTCAATCCTTTGACCCGGTGTATGCGATTGTAGGTGAACAGGTTGTATAGGCATATTCCCTGCAAAACGAGAAAGCCTATAAAAACTGAGAACCGCCTGATGAACAAAAAAATATTACGCACCGGGTGTTAAAATTTGTTGCTTGCTCCGCAGAAGCGAAACAATGGGTTTGATTGATTAACGCATTACAAAAGGATAGCGATCATAATTCTTCAGTGCTATCCCCGTGCCTCTTACAACACTTTTCAACGGATCATCCGCAATATGAACCGGTAATTTTATTTTCTGGCTAAGCCTTTTATCAAGCCCCCGCAGCAATGCGCCACCACCTGTGAGATACAAACCCCTGCGATAAATATCGCCCGCCAGTTCCGGAGGTGTTTGTTCCAGGGCCTTTAAGATCGCCTCTTCTATTTTAAAAATGCTTTTGTCCAGCGCTTCAGCAATCTCCTGGTAGCTTACCATAATTTGTTTGGGAATACCGGTAACCAGGTCGCGACCATTAACCGGGATATCGTCCGGCGGATTTTCAAGGTCTTTCATTGCCGCTCCTACCTGTATCTTTATCTGTTCTGCTGTACGCTCACCAATCAATAAACTGTGGTACCGGCGCAATGCTTCCATAATATCGGCTGTAAATTCATCGCCCGCAATGCGGATACTTTGGTCACAAACAATACCGGCCAATGCAATCACTGTAATTCCGGTGGTGCCCCCGCCAATATCGATGATCATATTCCCCACAGGCTCTTCCACATCAATACCGATACCCAAGGCTGCCGCCATCGGCTCATGAATCAGGTATACTTCCTTCGCTCCTGCCTGCTCGGCGCTATCTCTTACCGCTCTTTTTTCTACCTCGGTAATTGAGGAAGGAATGCAGATCATCATCCGCCAACTAGGGGGAAACAGGGGCTTTTTAGGATACACGAGTTTGATCAACTCCCTGATCATCAGTTCCGCAGCATTAAAATCGGCAATAACGCCATCCTTTAATGGCCGAACGGTGCGAATACTTTCATGGGTTTTTTCGTGCATCATTAAGGCACGTTTCCCTACAGCAAGCACTTCTTTTGGATTGTTACGATTCAACGCAACGATACTGGGCTCATTTACAGCCACTTCATCGTTATGTATTATTAGGGTATTCGCAGTACCCAGATCCATTGCTATCTCTTGCGTAAACCAGTTAAAAAGTCCCATTCTTTAGTAAATAAATTTCTTGTGTTTTCGTGAGGAGCAAAGGTGAAGTAAATAATTCAAATTAACAAAGTAAAACATAAGTATATAAAGGATTTTTGAACAGGTTCACGGCGGCGGCCATTAACCGGAACAACATGCCGGAGCGAAGGGCTTTAAAATCAATCACAAACCGGATTATTCGTATTTTAATACGGCAAAAACTTATGTTGAATTCTTTATCAGAAACATTACTTTTGTAGCCTTAAAATTAAAATATGGCTTTAAAGGATATTCAGTCAACAGGTAAAAAAGACACCCGCAGCGGATTCGGAGACGGCATTGTGGAAGCAGCGCGCTCTAATGATAAAATTGTAGCGCTTACCGCCGACCTGCTGGGCTCTATGAAGCTGAACCAGTTTATTAAAGAATTTCCTGAACGTTTTATCCAGTGCGGTATCGGAGAGGCCAATATGATGGGCATTGCTTCCGGTTTAACTATTGGCGGCCATATCCCTTTCACAACCACTTTTGCCAACTTCAGCACCGGCCGTGTATACGACCAGATCCGTCAATCTATCGCTTATAGCGGTAAAAACGTAAAGATCTGCGCTTCCCATGCCGGCGTAACGCTGGGTGAAGACGGCGCTACCCACCAGATACTGGAAGATATCGGCATGATGAAAATGCTGCCCGGCATGTCGGTTGTGGTTCCCTGCGATTATACTCAAACAAAAGCCGCAACAAAAGCCATTGCCAATTTTGAAGGCCCTGTGTACCTGCGCTTCGGGCGTCCCTCCTGGCCTATTTTTACCAAAGAAGAAGATTTTGTGTTTGGAAAAGCGCAAAAATTCTCAGAGGGAACTGATGTAACCATTTTCGCCTGCGGGCACCTGGTTTGGAATGCGATCCAGGCGGGCGTTCTCCTTGAAGAAAAAGGACTGAGTGTTGAAGTGATTAATATTCATACTGTTAAGCCACTAGATGTCGAAGCCGTATTGGCATCCATTCAAAAAACAAAATGTGCGGTTACCGCGGAAGAGCACAATGTGATCGGCGGGCTGGGCGATGCTATTGCCCAGGTTGCGGCCAAACATTTCCCCATCCCCATCGAATATGTGGGCACCCTGGATACTTTTGGAGAAAGCGGCACCCCGGATCAGTTGTTAAAGAAATACCACCTGGATGTTCCGGATATTGTGGCAGCAGTTGAAAAAGTTATCGCCCGGAAAAACGGGTAATTTATAAAATATTAAAAGAAGCCGTCCCCCTAAAGGTTGAAAACATAATTCCTGATGCATATAAGCTGAATGGAATGGTGTCAGACTTTTTGAGACGGCTTTGTGCTGCATGGGGCCGGCTCATTAAACCTTTAACCAGTAAACCGGTCAAAAACACGCCACCAGCGCATGGAACAGGTTCTGAACGACGAAGAAATAATGGCTGCCTTTCGTAACCCGGTTACGAAAGAAATGGCTTTTTCTGCTATTGTAAAAAAATATCGGGAACGGCTCTATTGGCACGTGCGGCGGCTGGTAGTGGTGCATGAAGACGCGGACGATGTTTTACAAAATGTTTTTATCAAAAGCTGGAAAGGGTTAGAAAACTTCAGGGAAGACAGCAGTCTTTATACCTGGCTGTATCGCATCAGTACCAATGAAAGTTTAACCTTTCTGCAAAGCAAAAAAAGAAGAAGGGCGATCAGTTCCGGCCACGAAGAAAATGAGCTGATTGCTCAAATAAAAGCCGAGCCACAGTTTGACGAAAGAAAAATTGAGTGGAAATTACAATTGGCGATCCAGCAATTACCTGAACAGCAAAAACTCATATTCAACCTGCGTTATTTTGATGAAATGCCCTACCAGAAAATGAGCCAGTTGCTGGGCGTTACAGAGGGATCGCTAAAAGCAAGTTATCATCACGCAGCGAAAAAGGTAGAGAAATATTTATTGAACAATTAAACCAAGTGAACGCAATATTCGTCTGATTAAGTAGAAATGGAAGACAAAGATGACATAGGACCCATTTTAGAAAACCTGAAAGCGCACAACAGGAGCGCCCTGGAAAATACGCTGAGCGTACCTAAGGGTTATTTTGATGCATTTTCAGAAAAACTGATGAAGCGCATCAACACGGATGCCTCTATGGTAACAGAAGCCGCTGATTTTCCAATACTGGCTTCGGTTTCCCGCAAAATGCCGTTTACCGTTCCCGATTATTATTTTGATGAAATACGGGATTACCGTCCCAGGCCGGCGGCCATAATTCCCTTTAAAAAAGGAGTTTCTATCGCTGCCAGTTTTATAATTATCGCCACAACCGGCATGCTCCTTACCACCAGGAAACCCTTAAGAGAAGGCCGGTACCAGCCTTCTGCGGTAAGTATTAATGAATTAACCAATGAGCAACTGGAACGCTTTATTGGCCGGGCGGTTCCTTTTGAGAATAGTACCCCCGATCAGGTGGGACTTACTACAATAAACGCTGCAACATTGCTCAAAGATGTTCCCAGTGAGGATCTGAGCGATTTTTTAGATGATACCACTGAAACGGTAGAGCAATCGCAACCCTATTAAATGGAGCGGCCGGCTAAAATCAGGACTGCAATTCCCGGTCAGACGCTGCGATTCTTTCGGGATCATTCCTGTCAGGAACAAAATTCAGTATAGCTGCGCAACATAGATGTAATATCTTTGCCCGGCATATAAATAAAACAAAAGGATGAAGCGCATAGCTGGTTTTTTTATTTTTTTATTTCTTTGCTGTGGAACAGGAATGGCCCAGCAGCCTGCAGTTCAGCGACCAAAACCCTCCAATCCGCAACCAAAAGTAGTAGACGCCTTTCTTGATTTTCTCACAGAGAAACTGCACCTGATTCCACAGGAGCGAAAAAGAATGCGCCCGTTGATCGTAAGTTATTTTGCAGAAACAAAAAGAATCAGCGCTACAACCTCCGACCCCCTCCAGCGGGACCAGGACCGCGCCTCCCTTAAAATAAGCTACCGGAAATCTTTTACACCCATCCTCGGCCCCGAACGGGCCACCCAGTTTTTCAGCGAAGAACAGCTCTTCAGGAAGAAAATAAGAGAAGTACTGAAAAACAGAAATGTTAAAGAAAACTAAAAATTTACCGAATAAATGATGTTTAAACAATTATTTTAAAAAAATATTTGTTTGGAATAGAAAACTGTTGCTATATTTGCCTTGGTGTTTTTCATAGGTTAGCAACGGCCAGCTCTTTTTAGGGCAGGCCTTTTTTTCTTTAGAGGCCTTCTTATGCTGCAGTGTCGGGGATAACGGTTGGTTGATGCGTATCATGATAAAACAGGAGTTGCCATTGTTCCCGCTTCCCCTGCTCCCACCATTTTGCCCTTAGTTCCATTGCTTTTTTGCCATCAAAATCATATTTTGCCGCAAACCGGTGTTTCATTTGCTGGTACTGCGGCGCATCATCTGCGCCAAAAAAGATGGTTTCATCATTTTCCCTGATCCAGAACACCTGGTGATATTTGGAATGGGCGCCGGTAACTTCATAATTTATATACCCGTCGATGGTGCCGGCATCTTCTTTCAGTAATTCCACTTTACCGGAAAAAACCGGGTCAATTTTTGAAAGATCGTAAGAAGGCGCACCGCGTTCTTTTGCATAAGCTACTTCCCGTTCCTGGATATAGTATGTTGCGTTTTCAAAAGTAGGTTTGCCCGCAGCCGGGTTCACCATTCCTCCGGTATGATCCTTATGCAGGTGGCTCATCAGCACTTTTGTTATATCCCCGGTTTGAAAACCGTTTTCAGCCAAGTGTTGCACCAGTTGCAACCGGCCGCCGGCAGGATGATCGAAGCCAAGCCCCGTGTCCAGCAATAGTATATCTTTTGAAGTAACAACCAGGAAGGGCTGTACCTGCACTAACAGGCTTCCTTGCGGGCGGGCGATCATTTCATCTTCTGAAAGGCGAAAGGGAATAAATTTTTTTGTTACATCAACAGTAAAACTTCCTTCCGATAACGGAATAATTTTCATGCTTATAATTTATGGCTGCAAAAATAGAAGAAATAAAAAGGGCCTGGCGGAACTTTCTTTTTTCAGGACCCGCAGTTGTTTTTACTTTTTTAATGCAAATGCAACATATTCGTCGCCGGAAGCGGAACCAATTTTTCCACCACCGCAGGCAATAACGATATACTGAACTCCGCGGACCATATAAGATGCAGGCGTGGCAAAGCCCGCGGCCGGCAGATCCGCCGACCAGAGTTGTTTGCCCGTGTATTTATCAAAGGCGCGTATTTTTTTATCCCTGGAGGCCGCAATAAATACCAGGCCGCCTTTTGTAACAATAGGACCTCCATATCCTTCGGTTCCGGTAACAGGTATCCCTTTACGGGTTAGCTCCGGATATTCGCCTACCGGTACTTTCCAAAGCAATTTCCCCGTATTTAGATTTACCGCATTTAAAGTGCCCCAGGGCGGCCGGATACCGGGATAGCCGTTTTTGTCGAGAAACCGGTTATAGCCTGTCATCATATAGGGTACCTGATCCAGGATCGTACCTGAATCACCGGCAGGCCGTTCTTTTTCCTGTTGATGCGTAATGTATGCAACCAATGAGTTTATTGCTTCAGGGGCCAGCCCTGCAAAAGAAGGCATCCGGTTACGACCCTGTTGTATCACGCCTTTTATTGCTGCAGGCGCCAGACGGTCTGCAATATTTACCAGCGAGGGAAATGAAGTGCCCGCTCCCCGCAGATCGGGTTGGTGACAGGAAGCGCAGTACTGGTTGTACAATCGCTGACCGGCAGAAGCGTTTCGCCGCGGCACATCCACCATCGTAAGCGACCAGGGAAGCTCGCTGCTGAATACATATAGTATGGACGACTGAGGATCAGCAGCAGCCCCGCCCCATTCTCCCCCACCATCAAAACCCGGAAAGATCCAGCCTCCTTCCTTTGAAGGCGGATCGAATAGTTGATGGTACTTAATCTTGTTGAACCGCTCCATCAATTCGGCTTTGCCGGCGGTATCAATACTAAAAACATCTGCTGCCGCAAACTGTTGCCGGGCGAAGGGCTCAGGTAATACCGGCACCGGCTGCGTAGGCCAGGGTTCCTCCCCCGGTAATCCATTTGTGGAAACGGGCATTTCTTTTATTTCAAAAACAGGCTTACCATTTGTTCTGTCCAACAGAAAAATATAGCCTTGTTTGGTGATCTGCGCCAATGCTTCTGTTTTTTTACCATTTACGGTGACGGTTACCAGGTTGGGATTTGCGGGCAGATCCCTGTCCCAAAGATCATGGTGCACGGTTTGATAATGCCACAGATAATTTCCTGTTGCTGCATCCAGGGCCACAATGCTGTTTGCAAAAAGATTGGTACCCTTCCTGATCCCGCCATAGAAATCGCCCGCTACCGACCCTGTTGGCACATACACAATGCCACGTTGTTCGTCAACCGACATACCCGCCCAGCAATTAGCGCCGCCCAGCTTTTTCCAGGCGCTTGTATCGGGCCAGGTTTCATAGCCCTTTTCTCCAGGGTGGGGGATCGTATGAAAGCTCCAGCGAAGGCCGCCAGTTCGCACATCGTAGGCGCGTATATCGCCGGGAGCGGCATCCGCTGTTTCTGCCACTCTTGAGCCAACGATCAGCAGGTTTTTATAAATAATGCCCGGAGTGGTACCCACAACATAGGGATTAGCGCCGGCATCCCGCCCCAGTTGTTCCGAAAGATCGATCCAGCCGTTGTGGCCAAAGCTTTTGATCAATGCACCGGTACCGGCTGCAACGGCAAATATTTTTTTCCCTGCATTGTAAAAGATCCTGCTATCGCCGCCATCCGTCCACCAGGTTACCCCCCGGCTGATGTTAAAACTTCCTGGTTTTTGCCCACCGCCGGAGTCTTTTCCCGCGGGGTCAAATATCCAGCGGGGCCTGCCGGTAGCCGCGTCCAACGCAAATAGTTTTGAAGCAGGTGAAACGCCGTATAATATGCCGTTCACAACGATCGGGTTACATTGTATCTGGCTTTTATCCATCGTATCTTTATCGTAAGTGCTAAATCGCCACACTTCCTGAAGGCGGGTCACATTCACCGTATCGATCTGATCCAACGCGCTATAGCGCATCCCATCTTTGGTGCCGGCGTAATTTTCCCATTTCGTATAATCAACAGCATCGTTTTTACAGGAACAAAAGGCTGATAAAATAAAAAGAAGCAGTTGTTCTGCCAACCGGATATACTTTTTGCTTAAGATGGTCATTTGTCTTTTGAGGGGTCTTTAGGAATACTGAACCAGGTTAAATAGGCGGACGCAGCGTCCCAGGTATTTCCGGCGGAGGCAAAATCCGTAAGGGTCAGGTATTCTTTTTCATAGCCGCCGCCGATAATCTCCTTTAAGAAGGGAATCTTCATTTTCAGGAATACATTAGCGGTGCTGTCAGCTACTATCTCATACGGGATCTTCCCCTTATCAGCCGCTGGTCGATAATAATTATAAAACGGCGTTTCCTGGAAACGCTTATCTGAAGCCAATACCAGCGGACCATATTGAAGGCAGTACCGGGTACTGTCGCCCGGAACAAAATACTGCCGGACATCCATTTGAAATTGCAACTTCACTATATCACCCTGTTTCCAGGTTCTTTTTATTGCGGTATATTTTCCGGGAACTGCGTTATCTACCGCTACCCCGTTTATTGAGATGTTCGTGTGGGCGCTCCATTCCGGTATCCGCAACTGCAGGTTAAAATCGAGTGGTTTGCCGGGGTTGACGATGATCGTTACCGCACCGTTCTTTGGATATTCGGTAACCGTATTTAGCGTTACCTTGTTTTGCCCAACCGACAGGGTAGCAGAAGCCGTTCCGTAAAAATTGACAGCAATACCGGCGGCATTGATCATAAATGCCTCTTTAGGCAGTACCATCAGGCCTCTTGGGCCATTCGCTATGCAACAGTTGATATCCATACCGCATTGATTCTCGCCCAGATATTTTACTCCTCTCAGGTCGGTATATTTATTCCAGGTATGCCCATCGGGCATCATAGCCCCCAGCAATGCATTATAGAAAGTTCTCTCTATTTCATTCGCCCATTTGGCATCGCCGGTAGTACGCAACAACTGCAGACAAAGCTTCATCCAGGTGGCGGTAACACAGGTTTCATTGGAATGACGGAGCGGGGTCGCCTGTATTTTCGCACCGTTGATCCAGCTTTCCATAGAAGAGCCGGAGCCGGTTACAAAGATCTCATCCTTCCGTATGCTTTCTGCCGTATTTACGATCGCTTCCAGGTACTCCGGTCTTTTTTCTACCCGGTATAACTCCATCAATCCCTCGTAACAAGACATCATTTCATAGGCTTTACGGCCATTCATCGGCCCGTACCATACAGCGGGGGTAGGAAAGCGGTCACCCACGGGTATTTGCTGCAATCCTTTTTTTATAAGCTCCGAAGCATTGGGGTTGGACCAGGAGGCGACAATAAAATCCGCAAATTTTAAATAGGACGCCTGATGTGTAATATTATACAATAGTACAACCGGCTCTAATATAGACGCCGCGGCCATTCCACGGTGATTGCCCATTTCATTAAAGGGTTTGCCGGACGCATAGACAGCGCTGATAACATAGTCTGCCAATTTTTTTGCCGCTGCGAGTGACCGGTTGTCTTTCGTACAATTATAATACCCTAGCAGGCCCAGCAGGCAATACTTCATTCCCCATATATCCCACTGTTGCAGGCGGTATTGGGGGGCATAATTGCCAATATAACCATCCGGGGTCTGCGTGGCTATAAGGCCCTCCACGCCTTTCTGAATCGCTTTTAGCAAGCGGTTGTCTTTTGTATAATTGTAGGCATCGATCGCCGAAGTGATCCACTTGCCCCAGAACTCACTCTGCCATAAGTTTTTTTCATTACGCACGGTAAAAGGGCGCACCAGGTAACCTGCGTCGGTTTTCAAAACATCGTTTACAATACACCCTTCTATTTTACCGCCGGCATATCCCTCCAGCTTTATATCATTTAAAACAGGCAATTCAAAAGCATCCGTTTTTTGCGCCTGCGCCGGAAGCATCCAGAGGGCAATTAACGTGCCCGTTAAAAATATCCTGATTCGCACAGGCCTGGTAAAAGCAAATGGCATACTCCTTTATTTTTTACAAAACGTCCTTTGATACTCTTAGTTTCAGGATCAAAAGCGGCAAACAATCTGTTTACAAAATACGAATTCCGGGGCAACTATAAAAAACGCCGCAAAATGCCTGGCGGAAGTAAGATAACTCATTTTACCGGGGCAACAATCCTGTACAATCCTGAAAATGATATTATCAAGGCAAATAGATTATTATTGTAGTACTCATTAACAATCTTGCTGTAAAATCATACCGACAAAATGAATCGATCCCCTATTCTATTATTAGCCGGGAGCCTGCTGCTTTCGCTGCTTGCAACTGCACAGGTTAGTAAGGGTCCGGCGGCTCTTCAATGCGAACATTTAAAAGATCCGCTCGGTATCGATAATCCGCATCCCCGGTTTTCCTGGATCATAAACGACCCCGCAAACGGGGCCCGGCAAAACAGCTATCAGCTTGTGGTAACAAGGGAGGCCGGAACGGTGGTATGGAACACAGGAAAAGTAAATAAAGACGATAACCTGATTACTTATAGCGGGAAACCACTGGAGCCGTTTACCCGTTATAAATGGAGCCTGACGCTGACCGGGAAAAATAATGTTACCTATAAAACAGCCGCTGCATTTTTTGAAACGGGCATGTTGGGGCAACAGCACTGGAAAGGGAACTGGATCAGCGATGGAACAGATATTCACCTGAAACCCGCACCTTATTTCAGAAAGACATTTCGCCTCCATAAACCGGTAAAAACCGCAAGAGTTTATATTGCCGTTGCAGGTTTGTACGAGTTAACCCTGAATGGCAGTAAAATGGGCGATCACCGCCTGGACCCCATGTACACCCGTTTTGACCGCCGCAACCTGTACCTTACTTACGATGTGACCAACCAACTGAAAGCGGGGCAAAATGCGATCGGGGTATTGCTTGGGAATGGGTGGTACAATCACCAGTCAACAGCAGTATGGTACTTCGACAGGGCACCCTGGCGTAACCGGCCCGCCTTTTGTTTGGACCTGCGGATCACCTATTCCGATGGCAGTACCGAAACGATCAGTACCGACAGAAGCTGGAAAACCGCTTTAAGCCCGGTTATTTTTAACAGCATTTATACCGGCGAGCACCATGATGCCCGGCTGGAACTGCCGGGTTGGGATCTGCCGGGTTTTGATGACGCCAAATGGTCGCCCGCCGTGGAACGGGCCGCGCCCTCTCAAAACATCACGGCGCAGGTGCTGTATCCCATCAGGGACGTGGAAAAAATTCCGGTGCAGGCTGTAAAAAGGTTTAGTGATACCGACTATGTTTTTAACCTGGGGAGGAATATCTCCGGTGTCAGCGAACTGACTGTTTCCGGTAAACCCGGAACGATCATCCGCCTGATTCATGCGGAAAAAATTGATGCAGCAGGGCATGCCGATCTTTCTAATATTAATGTGCATTACCGCCCCATGGATGATAGCGATCCTTTTCAGACCGATATTTTTATTTTGAAAGGCGGCATCGAAACGTTTAAGCCCCGTTTTAATTACAAAGGTTTTCAGTTTGTGGAAGTAAAAAGCGACCAGCCCGTGCAGCTCACCGCTACCAGTCTCAATGCTTATTTTATGCACAGCGCTGTTCCACCAGCCGGGACCATCCAAACCAGCGATCCGCTTATTAATAAAATATGGCGCGCTACAAATAATTCCTATTTATCCAATCTATTTGGTTATCCTACTGATTGCCCGCAACGCGAGAAAAACGGCTGGACCGGGGACGCGGTTATTGCCTTGCAAACCGGGCTCTACAATTTTGACGGCTTTACCATCTATGAAAAATGGCTGGCCGACCACCGGGACGAGCAGCAACCCAATGGCGTGCTTCCGGCTATTATCCCCACCAGTGGCTGGGGCTACCAATGGGCCAATGGCCCGGATTGGACCAGCACGATAGCCATTATCCCCTGGACATTATATACATTCTACGGAGATCTGAAACCGCTGACGGATAACTATGAAAATATAAGATCCTATGTAAATCACATCAATGACCTGTACCCGAACGGGCTGACCACCTGGGGGCTGGGTGATTGGGTACCGGTGAAATCAAAATCGCCGGTGGAACTGACCTCTACCCTTTACTATTATGCGGATGCAACCATACTTGCCAAAGCCGCAAAACTCCTGGATAAAAAAGAAGATTATAACAGATACACTGCTTTAGCAGAAAAAATAAAAACCGCCTTCAATAAAAAATACCTGAACACTGCAAGCGGAATCTATGGCAGTGGGCTGCAAACGGAATTGAGCACCCCTGTGTACTGGGGCATTGTTCCGGAAAAAAGCAAAGCCAAAGTAATCGCTAATCTCGCAGAAAAGGTAAAGCAGGACGGGGTACAGTTAGATGTAGGCATATTGGGCGCCAAAGCGGTGCTGAATGTTTTGAGTGAGAACGGCTATGCCGATCTTGCCTTTCAACTGGCCTCTAAAAAGACTTATCCTTCCTGGGGCTGGTGGATCGAAAACGGAGCCACCACCCTTTATGAGAACTGGAAAGTAGATGCTAAGAATGATGCTTCATTAAACCATATCATGTTCGGTGATATCGGCGCCTGGTTCTATAAAGCGCTGGGCGGCATCTTCCCCGATCCTGAACAACCGGGCTTCAAAAATGTGTTGTTGCGCCCCAACTTTGTTGCGGGACTGGACCGGTTTACCGCAACCTATCAGGCAAGCCGCGGTCTTATTACGTCTTCCTGGGAAAAGGCCGGTAATAATGTTGGTTACAAAATCAGCATCCCCGCCAACAGCACGGCTTCTTTTTTTATTCCGTCGGGATGGGAACTGAACAATAAGAAAGACCCCGGCACGCAAAAAAAAGATGGCAGCTATGCACTGCCATCAGGAACTTATTCATTATCGCTGAGAAAAACAAAATAAAGCGAATAGTAGAATATTAAACATTAAGGGTTAAGAACTCCATTCAACTCGTTCCTTAATCACCATTAATACCTCAATGGTAGAATGTGTGTAACTACGCCGAATTTCTTCCTGCGTTGATGATACCGAAAGAACAACGCATTACCAGCTTTTCGTAGGCCTCACGCAACGAATCTTCCAGCTCGCTGTTTCCATCGCGCAGTTTTACCAGTGCATATTGCTGAATGGTAACCAACGGCATTACGATCCGCTCCCGCATACGGATAGACAATTTATCTACCGGGTAGGAAGCCATTAATGTATCATGCCCGGTTAGTTTGTAAATGTATTGTTTCGTTAAAGCAAACTCATCATAAATCATTTGCCAGATATCGCCAAACTGCTCATCGTTTGCGATGTAGGCCGTTATCGGGAAATAGGATTTGCTCATGGCCATTTCGCAATTATCCAGCAGCGTTTTAAAGTACAACGATTCGTTGTACAATTGCTTCAGCTCATCAAAGCGCCCGATATATTCCATTCGTTTTAACGCGGTGCCTACGCCAAAAAAGCCGGGTACATTTTGCTTCAACTGGCTCCAGGCGCCGGAGAAAGGGATGGCGCGTAAATCGCCCAATGAAATGGTAGTTTGTTGCTGGCCTCTTTTAGCCGGCCGGCTTCCGATATTCGTTTCGCTATAAAAGCGCAGAGGGCTCATTTCATATAAGTAATTGGCCAGTTGCGGATGGTTTTTCAACTGTACGTAAGCATCAAAACCATAGGAAGAAAGCTCTTGCAACAATTGCTCCTGCTTTCCGTTTAACGGAGGATACCGGTCAGCAAAAAGGGAGCTGGAGACCCCCGCATTAATCAGTTGTTCAATATTAAACTGCGCCGAATCAATAATACCAAAATTGGCGCTCACTGTTTGGCCCTGTATTGTCAGTTGGATCTCTTTATTGGAAATATTGCGCCCCATAGATGCATAGAACTTATGGGTTTTTCCGCCGCCACGGGAGGGAGGGCCGCCACGGCCATCAAAGAAAATAACATCAAACCCGTATTGTCTTGTAATACGCGTCAGCTCTTCCTTGGCGCGGTAAATGCTCCAGTTGGCCATCAGGTAGCCACCGTCCTTTGTACCATCAGAAAAGCCCAGCATGATGGTTTGTGTTTTACCCCGGCGCTCTAAAAGCGCCTTATATTCCGGGAGGGAATAAAGGGTTTTCATAACCTCTCCCGCATTTTGCAAGTCTTCAATTGTTTCAAAAAGCGGAACAATGTCTACATTGATTTCGTCGTTGTCAATGCCGTTCAGTTTAAACAGGCCTATTACTTCAATAATGCTCAGCACACTGGTAGCATGGCTGATAATATACCGGTTGCAGCCCTGCTCTCCATTTGAATTTTGTATGGCACAGATAGCGTTCACTACTTCAACCGTATCCCTGACAACACTGTCGCCGAATATTGATGCCGTATCAATTTGTTTAAGATTCAGCAGCAGTTTCACTTTTTCGTTTTCCTCCAGGCTATCGTAATCCTTTGGCAGCAGGCCGGCAGGTGAGGCCGCTATCTGTGAAAAGACTTTTTCATGAATGGAACTGTCCTGTCTTATATCCAGTGATGCAAAGTGCAGTCCGAATATTTCTATCTTGCTGATCAGATCCTGTATCCGGGATACAAATAATCCGTTTGCTCTTTCAATAACAATTTGCTTTACGCCCTTGAGAATGGAAATAATTTCTTTGTCGGTTATTTTGGCATCCTTTCCCGGGATGAAGACTTCTTCATATAAGCGACGCTCCAGATCGCTCATAATATCTTCCACATCATGAAAGGTTAGCCGGCGCCGCAGTCTGCGCACATCAAAATAATAACATTTTAAAATAGCCCCCCGCAATGCGGCGGCCACCTGCAGGGTGGTATCTGTAGTTACGAAGGGATTCCCATCGCGGTCGCCACCGGGCCAAAAGCCCATTTTTATAAGCGCATGTTTATCCGCGGCAATAGCGGGGAACTGGTTTTTCAGTTCGTTGAGTATACGGCCCGCCGCCGGATAAAAAACATTTTCAAGATACCAGATGAGGCTTACTGCTTCATCAAAAGGAGTAGGTTTAATCTTTTTAAAGAAGGGTGTTTTACCCAACTGTTGCAGCAGTGTATTTATTTCACTGGCGTCATTTTTAACCAATGCATTGCTCAGGTCCCGGATAATTCCCAACACGGAACCCGGATAAAACTGGGTAGGGTGAGCGGTTAATACCAGCCGTACACAAAAATCTTCCAGCACCTTATCAAACTGCTGCTCCCTGTTGTTTTGAACCACAGCAGCCATCAATTGTTTTAACGTACCCGGACCGTTAACATCGTTTATCTTTTTATAAGAAGCGTCTTCCAGTGCATCAAACAAAACCACCTGGCGCTCTACATATTGCACGAACCGGAACAGGAGATCCAGTTGTTCCCTGGGCACGGTTAAGGATGTGTGGCGGCTAAAAAAATCTTCTATAATTGTTACAGGGCTCGATCCTTTTTCATACCCTTCCTCACACATACTGGACAATAGCGACAATAAAATTCCTGTCTTCTCAATTTTGTGAAAGGGCAAAGAAGTAAATAAACTATTATATAATTGGAATCGTACGCCAACATCGTTCTTAAAGCGCTGAACGGACTGACTCGCTACCACATCCATATCAATTATATTTGATTTTAGTAATTAAATACCAGAATAAAGCAATTGGATAAAATCCAGCTTCTTTATATATCCGGGAAAAGAACAGCGTTGAAGATACAAGATTTTCCCGAATTGAAAGGGTAGTTATTAATCATTTAATAATTTATTTATATAAAATTCAATAACTATTTCCATCTGTTATAAATTGTCTAAACAGGAAGCAGGCCCGGCTGGAACACCGGACTATTGCATTTTTACTAGGCAAACTACCGGTCACAAAAAAACCTCACCCGTTTAAACCGGGTGAGGTTATAAAGATCGTATCAAAAAGAATTAAGCTTCTTCTTTATTTTCTTCGGGCGCGGCTGTTTCCGGTGCTGCTTCAGCTTTTGGAGCTTCTTCCACCGGCGCGGTAACTGCCTCAGGCGCTACAGTAGCTTCATCGGCTTTTTTCTTGCCGCTGCCGCCTCTGCGACGCGTGCGTTTTGCTGCCGCCTTCTCTTCGCCACCTTTTCCATAAATTTCATTATAATCTACCAGCTCGATCATTGCTTTTTCAGCAGCATCACCCGGACGAATACCGAGTTTAATGATGCGGGTATAACCACCGGGGCGGCCACCTACTTTTGCTGCTACTGCATCAAACAATTCTTTTACCGCTTCTTTATCCTGTAAGTGGCTAAACACGATACGACGCTGATGTGTGGTGTTGTCTTTGCTTTTAGTGATCAAAGGCTCAACATATACCCGCAGCGCTTTTGCCTTAGCAAGGGTTGTTACAATACGCTTGTGCGTAATTAACTGGCAGGAAAGATTGCTTAATAAAGCTTCTCTGTGAGCTTTAGTGCGACTTAAATTTTTGATTTTGTCTCCGTGACGCATGACTTTTAATTTGAAAATTTGAAAATATTCGGTTACACCGTGTCAAGGAATTGTAACCTACTGTTTAATGTGGAAATTTGGGAATGTGAGAATGTGGAAATTTTCACACTCCCATATTCTCACATTTTCACATTCTAATAATCGTCTTTATCGATCCCTAATTTTTGAAGGTCCATTCCAAAGCCCAGGCCTCTTTCGTTGAGCACCTGCTCAATTTCAGAAAGTGATTTCTGGCCAAAGTTGCGGAACTTCATCAGGTCTTCCTGTTCGTACTGAACCAGTTCGCTCAGGGAGTTGATTTTAGCGGCTTTCAAACAGTTAAAGGCACGTACGGAAAGATCCAGATCCTCTAACGGGGTCTTCAATACTTTACGCAACTGCAGTGTCTGCTCATCTACCATGTCTTCTTTCTTCTCTTCCTTATTATCAAACGTGATGTTTTCATCTGTAATGATCATCAGGTGTTGAATTAAGATACGGCTGGCTTGTTTTACCGCTTCTTCCGGATGAATGGTACCGTCCGTATTTACTTCCATCAACAGCTTCTCATAGTCCGTACGTTGTTCCACACGGGTATTTTCAATGCTGTATTTTACATTTTTAATGGGAGTAAAAATAGAATCGATAGCAATGTATCCAACAGGAGCATCTTTTACTTTGTTGTCTTCTGCAGGAACATAACCACGGCCTTTGCCAATAGTTAATTCAATATCCATTTTGGAAGAAGAATCCATAGTGCAGATCAGCAGATCAGGATTCATGATCTGGAAAGATTGTGTACCTTCTGCAATCAGGCCCGCAGTAAACTCGGTCTGGTTTTTTACAGAGATAGAGATCTTTTCATTGGCCACTTCATGGTCGACGATCTTTTTAAAGCGTACCTGTTTTAAATTCAGGATAATTTCAACCACATCTTCGCTGATACCTTTCATAGTGGCGAATTCGTGATCTACGCCTTCTATCTTAATGCCTACAATAGCATATCCTTCCAAAGAATTCAATAAAACACGGCGTAAAGCATTACCGATGGTAACACCATAACCAGGCTCTAAAGGACGAAACTCAAACTGAGCTTCAAAATCTGAAGCCTTTTGCAGGATAATTTTGTCAGGCTGGTGGAAATTTAAAATTGCCATATTTTGGATTTGTATTTTAGTTTTTTTCAATTACTGAACTAAATGCGAAACGCGTAACGCAGAACGCCTAACGCGTTTAGCATTATGCATTCTGCGTTAAGCTTATTTAGAGTACAATTCAACAATCAACTGCTCCTTAATGTTCTCAGGAACATTTTCCCTTTCAGGATACGTAATGAAAGTACCTTTCACTTCAGTTTCGTTGAAATCGATCCATCCGAATTTTGGATTTTTTGGACGGATAACGCTTGTGATAGACGAACGCTCCTTGCTGCTTTCTTTCAAAGTGATGATATCACCGGCTTTTAATTGATAAGAAGGAATGTTTACCACTTCACCATTTACTTCAATGTGCTTGTGGCTTACCAATTGGCGGGCAGCAGGGCGGCTGGGGGCAATGCCCATGCGGAATACAGTGTTGTCTAAACGAGCTTCCAGTAATTTAATAAGGTTTTCACCGGTAATACCCTTGCGACGGTTCGCTTCCTCAAAAGTTTTGCGGAATTGTTTTTCCAGCACACCGTAAGTGTATTTTGCTTTTTGTTTTTCGCGCAGCTGTAAGGCGTATTCACCCAGGGTTTTACGCTTACGCTTTTCGCCGTGCATACCGGGAGGGTTGCTGTTTTTACCCAACCATTTACCATTACCTAAAATAGGTTCTCCGAAAATACGGGAGATTTTGGTCTTAGGACCATTGTAACGTGCCATAATTATACTTTCATTTAAGCTTTTTTAGAAACCGGTACAGCAATCAGTAAAAAGCTTTGGAAAAAATTAATTGTGTACCCTTTATTAAAATGAAGGCCAATTGGCTATCAATTATGCTTAACGCTTAATGCTACAGGCGCAATGCTTACTTACATATAGCCTGTCAACTTTATAACGCTCAGCAAAAATTTAAAGAACTTTCTATTTTTTTGTTACCAACTGTTGTACTACTAGCAGCGGTCTTGCGTCGCACACTTCATCGTCCGGTAACACTGTTCAACAGTTTATAGCCATAAACCATGAGCCATTCACTATGAACCATTCTTATACTCTTCTCTTCTTGGGAGGACGGCAGCCATTGTGCGGCAAAGGCGTAACGTCTTTGATCATCACAATTTCAATACCAGACTGAGACAGTGAGCGGATCGCTCCTTCTCTTCCGGCGCCGGGTCCCTTTACGTATACGTCTACTCTTTTCAAACCCGCGTCCAGCGCTACTTTAGCAGCATCAGCAGATGCCATCTGAGCGGCATACGGCGTGTTCTTTTTAGAACCGCGGAAGCCCATTTTACCGGCACTGCTCCAGGAAATTACCTGGCCGGTTTTGTTGGTAAGACTGATAATAATGTTGTTGAAGGTGGCAGAAATGTGTGCATCGCCATAAGCGTCCACTTTCACCACTCTTTTCTTTGCAGCGGCTTTTCCGCTGTTTTGTGCTTTTGCCATAATTGAAAAACTGAGGTATTCCTGTTTAAAAAAATAATCCGCCCTGGGGCAAATCCCGGTTTAATCCTCCACGTTGCACCGCCGTATCCGTAATTAAACCAGTTGTTATGGTGCATATAATAAAAGTGATCAGCCGTCAGACATCAGTTATCAGTAAATACTGATAACTAACAACTGAAAGCTGATGACTTAATTACTTCTTAGCTGCCTTTTTCTTACCCGCAACGGTCTTACGTTTACCCTTACGTGTACGGCTGTTGGTTTTTGTACGCTGACCACGAACCGGCAATCCTTTTCTGTGGCGCAGCCCACGGTAACAAGCGATATCCAGCAGGCGTTTGATGTTCATCTGAACCTCGCTTCTCAATTGACCTTCTACCTTCAACTCTTCAGTGATCGTAGAACGGATCGCATTCAGATCAGCATCATTCCACTCCGTTACTTTTTTGTTACGGTCGATACTATTCTTATCCAGAATATATTTTGCGGTAGAAGGGCCGATACCATAGATATAGGTAAGGCCGATTTCGCCTCTTTTGTTTTTTGGTAAGTCTACTCCGGCAATACGTGCCATATTTTAAATTTATTGTTTTTAGTTCTTAGTTTCTGGTTAACGGTTCAACAACAAACTATAAACCATGGACTATAAATAATTACCCTTGTCTTTGCTTAAAGCGGGGATTCTTTTTGTTAATAATATAAAGCTTCCCTTTGCGACGTACAATTTTGCAGTCGGCGCTACGCTTTTTTATGGACGCTCTTACTCTCATTTTATTTAATGTTTGATATTTGACGTTTATGCTTGACGTTTAAACCAGAGAACACCTCAAACCTGCCCGTCCGGTCAGGCGGGCTTTAAACTTCAAACCCTTGAACCATTTTAATTCCGGTACCGGAAATTGATCCGCCCCCTTGTTAGATCATAAGGCGACATTTCCAATCCCACTTTATCCCCCGGAAGAATGCGGATATAGTGCATACGCATTTTTCCGGAAATTGTTGCCAAAACCTCATGCCCGTTCTCTAACTTCACCCTGAACATCGCGTTGGACAAGGCTTCCACGATCACTCCGTCTTGTTTTATTAATGGTTGTTTTGACATACAAATTTTAGGGCTGCAAAGATAGGTATATTCTGTATAATAAAAAAGCCTTATTCTGCTTAATTTCAGAATAAAGCTGGTATATCTTCCTTTATAAGGGTATCGCTTTGCCAAAAACTAGTGCACCAAAGGCACCTTAGTCATCTGTAAATGAATGTTTTGCAACTCATTTACCATTATCTGACGATCGTATTGCCGGCGATCCTCCCGGTACCATATTTCACTCCTGGAAAAATTATCAGCCGCCGCCACCAGCACTCTGAAGGGTCCCTTACCATATTTGACACCCCGCCCTGACTCATTGTCCATTTTTTCAAATCCCAGGCGCATCAACTGTGCTTCAGTGAGTGGAATGCCCTTAACTTGATCGGGCCGGTACCAGAACTCCTGTACTCCATTATCTACGCAAACCTCGCCTTCTTCGGTACTAACCCGTACAACGGAGCCTTCACGCGACACCCCGTCATCCTTTACGATAACCCAGTCGCCTGGTTTCAATTCGTTTAACAGCATAGCTAAAATTTATTTAAACCAATGAATTACAAGCATAAATATAGCTTTTTTTTGCCTTGGGCGTTAATAAATCATTAATTAAATATAAATTTTTTGTTAGAGTTTGGCACGTTTGTTGGACCCAAGGGCTAATTAAAATTTTATCTAATGAAAAAAATCGTATTAAGCCTTTTTTCTCTTGCTGTTATAGCAGGCGCAAACGCGCAAAGCGGAACTGTATTAGTTGGTGGTAATGTTGATTTTAACTCCCGCTCTTTTAAGGACAGCGCCGGCAACAAAGACAACATGAATTATTTTCAAATCTCCCCAACTGTTGGTTACCAGTTTAATGACAACTGGACTGTTGGTGTTGTTGGATCTGTTAGCACCACTAAAAACGCCAGTGTTTTTGGAAGCGATGACCTAATAGGTATCAGCGGTATCCAGTATGATAATAACGTAAAGACCACTGCATGGGGCGTTGGTCCATTTGTACGTTATACGGCTCCATTAAGCGACATTTTCGCCGTTTATGGTCAATTGCAAGGTCAATACATGTCCTCCAAGGTAAAAGTTAATGGCCAGAATGCTAATTCTCAAGAAAAGAATGGTTTTAATGTAGGCTTCTACCCCGCCGTATTCATTAATGTGAAAAACGGATTTGGCTTGAACTTCAATGTTGGCGGTATTGAGTATGCATCCATGAAATACAAACAAAGCCAGGATAAAGTAAACAACTTTAATGTGACTTTTGGCCGTTCTGTAGGAATTGGTCTATCCAAGAACTTCTAATTAAGTTTAGAATACTTCTTATGCAGCTCCGTTTTTGCGGGGCTGTTTTTTTATGTGTTGGCGGCGCGCGGATTGCGCCGATTTACGCGGACGAAAGCCCTGGTATTTCTCGCAAAGACGCAGAGGAGCAACGGCGCAACGGGTTGCGCTCTGGAAAAGTAAAAGTATTCTCGGATTGCACGGATTTTCACAGAACTTTTAAATCTGTGTATTCTGCGAAATCCGTGAGAACTAAAGATAACCTATGACGGATTTATACAGAAGAGTTTTAGAATCTGTAGGCGTCTGTGAGAACAAATCTGCTCGCAATTGCCGCATTGCAATAATTCTTTCGCTGAACTTACTACTTTTATACAAAAAACGTGACGCGGATCGGCCTTTTATCAGACACCCATGGCTTTTTAGACGAAGCCGTATTTACTTATTTTAAAGATTGTGATGCCATCTGGCATGCCGGTGATTTTGGCAATAAGGAATTGGCCGAACAGCTCGGGGCATTTAAACCCCTGCGCGGTGTATATGGCAATATTGATGGACAGGAGCTCCGCAGCCTGTTTCCGGAAACGCTTGTTTTTAGATGCGAGGGCGTAAAAGTATTGATGAAACATATTGGTGGTTATCCGCCTAATTATAATAAAGATACCAGGCCCCTGCTCCGGACGGAACAACCGCAACTTTTTATCAGCGGTCATTCCCATATTTTAAAAATCATGTATGACGACCGCCGGCAGTGCCTCCATATGAACCCCGGCGCGGCGGGCAAGCAGGGCTGGCATAAAGTAAGGACGCTGATCCGTTTTTCCATTGACGGAACAGCTATTAAAGATTGTGAAGTGATTGAACTAAAAGGAAAATAAAAACGGGCCTATTTCAGCAACCACATCAATTTATTTATATCGTCAACACCACCATACTGGCGGGTCAATGCAGCAATGAGATTATCCCTGTTGTAATTATTTTCTGACGCAGGATATAACCAGCGGACAGGGATCGCATTTTTATCATTTTCATTTAATGAAGTAGCCGGATTAACAGGGAATACAGGGTACTTATTCCTGCGATACTCGAAGAATGCGGTAACGGGGTCCTGCATAAAATTAAGCAAATAGCGCTGCTGCCCTATCTGTTTTAACTGGTCTGCGGCCGTTGTCTTAAATGCCGCCTCTCCCGTAAAATAGCCATCGATATATGTTTGGGTAATAGGCATTCCATGTACATAGCCGGTTTTAACGGGCAAAAAAGAAGCGAGTGCATCTTTTACACCGGATTCATAGTAATCCCTGGCAGTTCCAGTAGTGATCCAGCCAAGTACCCGCGCTTCCGCCAATACCAATTGCTGCTCTGCATAGGTGACCATCATGCGCGGATCACCGGCAACTTCTTTTAAATAGCGGGAATTGATCAACGCATATTTATTGGCAATTAAATTGGTCGTGATCAGGTTGTAATCGTCGCCCACATTTGCTCCCACATAGGCAGCGGGATCATTTTCAGGAACACCGGAGGACAACTGTGCCTTTGAAGGATCGGCAAAATAATAAAGTCTTCTGTCGTTAAGACTTTTTAATGCGTCGGTCACCAATGAACTTATAATGGTACGACTGGTAAACAGATCATTAGTGCCCGACAAAGGATGCACATTTACGGAGGAATAGTTGAGTCCTAAAAACCCGGTATTATTCTGCAGTAGTATACCGCCGTTCACAATGTCAGCAAAACGGCCCTTCACATTCAATGAGGCTGCATCTGCTTTTGTACTCAATGACAGTAACACTTTTAAAGCGAAGGCATTTACAGCTCTCCGCCATTTATTCGGATCTCCGCTATAAGGCGTAGGGTCTCCATCAAACTTAGTTCCCTGGGCAAAATACTGATCCGCACTTTTCAGCTCATCCAAAATTCCTTTAAGCACATCTTCCTGCGTATCATAGCTGGCCCGGATATTGCCTGTTGCCCCTTGCCCTGTTTGACTATAAGGAATATCGCCTACCTGCATGGTAAGCCGGTAAAACATAAATGCTCTCGAAAAAGCCGCCAGTCCTTTATACGAATTTTCCATGCTTGTTCCCGTGGCGTAGTCCACCATACTTGCTGCGTTAGTAACCAGGATCATCGGTGAAAAATCGGATGATCCGATGGCATTATACTGGGTACCCAAAATGGTTTCATTACCATAAGCAATATATTTTGACAACCCATTGTCCGACAAATAGGCTTTGGCATCGCGGCCCTGGAACTTCAGGTTTTGCAAAATGATATTGGTGGCGAGCAAAGAGGCGCTTACTTTTTCTGTAGCGTCGGGGTTGGCATTAATCTCGTCAAACTTACTGCAGGAGCTCAGGAGCACCAGAACGGGCAGCGCCATCACACAGCAGGTTCTAAATAATTTATTCATTTTTTCAAATTTTTGTGTTGTTCTTAATCATTAAAAATCCAGCTTTACATTCAACCCGATGTAACGGAGGGATGGATCGGTAAAGTTTTCCGTGCCGCCATCTATATCAGAATACTTGAATTGCTTGGCCCAGTAAATAAGATTCTGCCCTATTGCTGAAACGGCAATTCCTTTTGCATTGATCTTTTGAGCCCAGTTCCGCGGTAAACGCCAGGTCAACGCAACTTCTCTGAGTTTCAGAAAGGTAGTGCTGTATAAATCAACTGACGAAGGCACGCCGCCCCAGGCAGTTCCTTTGTGCAAGGCCGTCACATAAGATTTATAGGTGGTATAAACATCATTAGGCGCAAACGTGCGGGTATCGCTGACCACATTATAATTGGCATCATAGGTAATGGCGCCGGACACCACTTTTACTCCTTTACCCAAATAATTTTTGGTGCCGGGCTGTGTGGCATCCAGATAACGCTCTTCAGTAAGCGAGTTGGGATGATTCCCCGAAACCCACATATACATTTCTGTAACAGACTGCGCCAGCCCTCCCACTCTTCCATCTAACGATGCAGACAGTGTGAACTCTTTATAACTGAACCCGGTGTTAAATCCCCAGATCCAGTCGGGGTCAGAATATCCGGCTAACGATAAGATAGGCTTATAAGTGGGTACGCCGTTATTAAATACTATGTTTCCCTGGTTATCTGTTTGGTACTCGATAATGGTATAGTAATCGGCCCGTTTGCCAACCTTTACCCAATCCCGGTTCATTACAGAATAGTTGGGATCCAGCTTTGTAAAATAAGTGGCATATTTTGACCAGTTCAGTCCTACATTCCAGGAAAAATCAGCCATTTTTATTGCTGTAGCATTCAGTGTAACCTCCACTCCCTTACGGGTCCTTTCTTCTTTACTGTTGGTATATACATTGGTAAACCCGGCAGAAGGACTGATAGGCGCATTCACGATAAAATCATACATCCGCTTGTGGTAACCCGTTACATCCAGCACGATCCGGTTGCGTAAAAAACTCATATTCGTTCCCAACTCGGTAGTGGTAGAGCCCTCGGCAAATATATCGTCCGGGCGGATGCTTGTTGGGTTGGCCGCGCTGCTTAAACCGCCCCACTGGTTGGTAGCAATGCTAAACACCCGGTTAATGGAATAAATACCCGCAGGGCTTTTATATTGCGCCCAGGAGCCACGCAGTTTCCAAAACGATAACCAGTCGTTTTTGGGGATCAGCTCGCTGGCAACAAAACTTGCCGAAGCGGAAGGATAAAAATAAGAGCGGGTGGCCTTAGCAAGTGTTGAGGCCCAGTCGTTCCGAAAAGTACCTTCCACAAACGCCATATTGCGCCAGCCAAACCCTAACTTTCCATAAGTGCTGTTGATTTGTTTTTTATAAATAAGAGAGGCCACACTGGCTGCCGTAACAGATGCTTTTAAAGAATAATACCCCGGCACGGAAAGCCCGCTTTGCGTCCTTGCTTCCATTCCCTCATCCTGGCTATAGAACACCGAACCGCCCCAAAACCCGTCAATGGCAAAATCCTTTATTTTCTTATTGGCCGACAGGATGGCGTCTGTATTGCTGCTAAACCCTCTTCCAATTCCGATGTTATAAGAGCCTTTCTGAGATTCGCCCCATATTTCAGTACCGCCGGTTATAACAGTGCTGTTGCCGCCGCCCTGGAAAGAGCCTTGTGAAATTCGTACCTCCTGCTTATTACTATAGTTATCATAGCCGGTTCTTACCATAAGTTTCAGCCAGTCGGTAAACTCATAATTCATGGTCAGTTGCCCGCTGAAAATATCTTTTTTGTACGTATGAAGACGCTCATAACGATCAAAATAAGGATTATTATTACCAGCGGTATAGCTGCTGTTCTGCACCTGGTTGGGTATCACCCAATAGTCTTTGTATTGCCGGATATCCCAGTCGGGAGAACCCCATATCAGCATACTATACATTGGGTCATACGCCGTGTACCCATTAAACCCGATATTGGGAGAACTTTGATTATTATAAGACATGGTAGTGGAAAGCGAAAAACGTTTGAGTTTAAGATCCCCTCCCACGCTGTAGGTGACTTTGTCAAATTTTGAATTAGGATAGGTGCCACGGTTCCCCAGCCAGGATGCGGAGGCCCGTATACCTCCTAGTTCACCGGTTTGGGTAATGCTGAGGTTATTATTTAAGATATAGCCCTGATTTAAAAAGTTTTTAAAATTATCCTTTCCAACAGGCGAAAAAGGCATGGCTTTCATGGTTTTGCTGGCGGGATCCCACTGAATAACGCTCTGTCCTTCCAGCGGAGGCCCCCAGGAACCATCGCCCGAACGTACATAGGTATTAGTGGCCGTATTTACTACCCGGCCATATTTGCTCTGCATCTCGGGTATGGCCAGGTAACCTGCATCAAACATGCTGCTGCTGTTAAGACTTATGTTCAGCCCTTTTTTTCCTACTCCGCGTTTGGTTGTAACCATTACCGCGCCACTTCCGCCCCGGGCGCCATAAAGCGCCGCTGCAGTGGCACCTTTCAGAAAGTTAATGGATTCAATATCATCCGCTGGCACGTCCCGAAGGGTCATATTGGCATAGGGAATACCATCAATTACCAGGATCGGCTTTTCCCCACGGATGGTCATTTCGGGCTCAGCAGCAAATTCAGCACTGTTTTTTACCATCAGGCCCGAAACCTTGCCTGTAAGCGAAGTGGCCACATCAACCCCTTTTACCGTTTGAAGGGTATTGCCTTTTACCTCCTGGGTGGCATAGCCCAGTTCCCGCTGCTGGCGTTTTAACCCGAGGGCCGTCACCACAACCGTTTCCAATTGTTCCGGCCCACCAGAGGGCAGTACTATTTTATAAAAGATACTGTCAGTGATAGCAGTCACCTGTGTTTTATACCCCACAAATGAAACCCGCAACTGACCACCCGGCGCAACTGCAATGCTGAATGCTCCGTTTGCGTCGGTTACCGTACTATTCCCCGAGGGCAATACCTCAACGGTAGCTCCCTCCAGCGGCTTTTCCGCTTCGTTGTACACCAACCCCCTTATGGTAGTTCTTTGGCAGACAGCAATATGCGACATAAATAAACATAGTACGAGCAAGCCTGTAATTTTTTTCATACACTTATAGCGTTAATTAATAATTTATTCGAACCGGCAAAGCATTCTCAAAATGCGCAGTATTCGTTTTCCGGCCACAAAATTGCTTTACAAAACAGAGTTTTAAAAAAAATGCGCCCCTACATTAACACTACATATCTAAAAAATAATATTGATAATCAATACATAGCAATTCTCAATAAGTATTTCAAATAATAACCCGGATATTTGCATTCAAACGAACATTCATTTACCCAGTGAAAATTGCAACCCTGCTTTTGGCCTTATTTCCCTGTTTTTTTGCCCGTGCGCAAAACAGTATTGCCCTTCCTGAGGTCATGAACTTCACCCCGGAATTTACAAAAACCGGCTCCCAAACATGGCAAATGGCAGAAAGTGGTTCCGGCACTGTTTATTTTGCCAATAACGCGGGGCTGGTTACCTATAATGGCCTGGAGTGGAAAACATTTAAGGTTCCTAATAAAACAATTGTAAGGTCATTGCTGCTGACGGCGGATGGGAAAATATATGTGGGGGCTCAGGGGGAGATCGGATACTTTTTCCCGGACCGGGTGGGCAACCTGGTATATACTTCCCTGATGGGTCATATTGAGCCTGCCGACCGGAATTTTGGCGATGTCTGGAAAATTGTATTACAGGGACAGCATCTTTTTTTCCGGACCTACCGGAAAATTTATGAAATAGACCTTTCCAATCACCAGGTTACCACCTACGCCACCACCCGGAACGCGAAATGGGACTTTCTTGAAATAGCCGGGCACCGGCTTTTGGCTTGTAATGAAGAGCAGGGACTTGTCAGTTTTAAAAATGGCCGCTGGACACCCCTGCCCGGTCAAATACCAAAAGAAGCGATACCTACTGCATTAATGGCGTTTGGAAAAGACAGCCTTCTGCTTACCACGCTCCGGAACGGCATTTATATTATCACGGAAAACCACCTCAGCAAATTACCGGTGGCTGCCGCTCTGCAATCCGCTCAGATCTACACCGCTTTAAAAACAGATGAGGAACGTTTTGCCGTGGGCACTGTTTCTGCAGGTATTTTTTTACTCCATCGTTCGGGTAAACTTATCCGCCATCTTTCCATGGAAAACGGGCTTCAGAATAACAATGTTCTATCTCTTTACAAAGATCACCGGCAGAGCCTTTGGGCAGGACTGGATAATGGCATTGACCTCATTAATTATATGGCACCCCTGCAATTGATTGCCCCGGTGCCCCGTACCCGCCTGGCGGGTTATACGGCAGGCATATTCAAAAACCACCTGTATATTGGCACCTCCGACGGTATTTATTATGCCCCGCTGGAACAAGGCGTCCACCGGGACATCAGTTTTTCGCAGGGTGCTTTTAAAAAGCTGGCCAATACTTCCGGGCAGGTTTGGAGCATCGCCATCATCGGGAACCTGCTTTTAACCGGCATGAATGACGGCGCCTTTATCATCAACACAGGCAGCGCTCAATTACTGGAGCGCCGTTTGGGAGGCACCTGGTTGTACCGTGCTGTACCCGGGCGCTCAAAAATCATTTCCGGCACGTACTCCGGTATCCAGATATATGATACTAAAAATAATACCCTGGTCCCGGTCCGCATGCCGGATAATAATCTTCGGGAGTCATTGCGTTTTATAGAAGTAGACACTTCCAGCCATACGGTATGGGCCTCGCACCCCTACCGGGGCATATACCGGATACAAATGACCCCCAATTTTGACCGGGAACTAGCTGTAGAATGGCTGACCACGAAGCAGGGGCTCCCCACTAACAATAATAATTTTGTTTTTAAGATCGGCGGAAAAATAGTTTTTGCCACCGAGCAAGGCATTTATGAATGGGAGGAGCATCTACACAGGTTCAAAAAGTCAACCACCTATGGGCCTTTATTTGGCAACCTGTCTGTTAAGTTCATGACGGAAGACGCAAAAGGCCGCATCTGGTTTGCAACAGAAAAAAACATGGGTGTACTGGACGGGGGGCATATTCAATATATTCCCGAGCTGGACGGGCAGCTCATTGCCGGTTTCGAACAAATTTATCCATTTGATGATCAGAACATATTGATCAACTCCTCAAAAGGAATTTACCATTTTAATTTTGACAGCTATAAACACAGTAAAATTGCCATCCGCGTCTCGTTTAATAAAATACAGGCGATTGGCACAAGAGATTCCTTGCTGTTTAATGGCTATTCAATCCCCGGCCAAACGGGTAATTCCCCGCCGCCCTTTAACAGGGAAGAAATAAGGCTGCCTGCTGTATTCAACTCTTTTCATTTTGAATTTACAGCCGACGATATCATGTATGCAGACAAGATACAATATAGCTACCAGTTGAAAGGTTTTGACCCTGACTGGTCCGCCTGGTCTGCCAAAACAGTTAAAGATTATACCAATTTACCCTATGGCAAATACCGTTTTCTTATAAAAGCAAAAGACCGGTGGGGACAGGAAACCGCTCCCATCAGTTATGCGTTTGAGATACTTCCGCGTTGGTATCAGACTATACCGGCCTGGCTGGGATACCTGTTGTTGGCGGGGTGGCTGGTTTATTTGCTGCACCGGATGCAACGCAGAAGACTGCAAAAACAGAAAGCGAAATATGAAAAAGAGCAGGCCCAGTTAAAATACATCTTTGAACTGGAGAACGAACGAAGCGGAATGAAAATCATTCAACTGCAAAAAGAGCAGTTGGAAACGAAAGTGCAGTATAAAAACAAAGAACTGGCTACCACCACTATGCACCTGTATAAGCGGGGGCGCTTACTGGGTAAGATAAAAGAAGAAGTAGCCGAGGGGGTTAAGCAGATCAGTAATACGACGGAAAAGAAAGCGTTTAACCGCCTGATAAAACTGATTGTTGAGGAGGAAAAGAGCGAGGATGACTGGAACCACTTTTCCATTCATTTTGACCAGGTGCATAACAATTTCCTGCACAATATAAAAGCTGCCTACCCCACACTAACACCCAGTGATATGAAGATCTGCGCCTATGTGAAAATGAATCTATCATCAAAGGAAATTGCGCAACTGCTAAATATTACACTCAAGGGAGTGGAAATTGCCCGTTACCGGCTGAGGAAAAAGTTCAGTCTTGCAGCCAACCAATCACTTTCTGATTTTATTCAGGAGTTTTCATAGGGCGTTCTCAGGGGCGAAGCAGGATGGGGAAGAAAACAAAAAAAATGAGTAGTCAATGGTTAATGGAACTCCATTAACTATTGACTACTCACTATTCACTACTGATTGCTTGCCGCTACTTACTTAACCAACCGGGGTTTTGTACCAGGTTCGGGTTCAGCGTAAGGTCTTCTATCGGGATGGGGAAATAATACTGCCGGTCGTCAAAAACCCTGTTACGGCCGGGCATTGTTTTCTGATAGGGTTCTATATAACCGGTTTCATTTACATACAGATCCTTACCAGGCGTTAATTTCGGATATTCTGTCTGCACAAATTTCATTCCCAGCACAGGAATATTCAAAAATTTGCCGGCCTTCCACCGCATCAGGTCATCCCAGCGGGTGTTTTCAAAAGCCAGTTCCACCCGGCGCTCTCTTCTTATTTCCCGCAGCAGGGGCGATGGTGTATAATCGCAGTATTGAGTATAAGCGGCGTCCAATTCCGGATCGGCAGGTAGGGTGCCGATCATCAAATGCGGCATGCCTACCCGGTCCCTTAATTTATTAATGGTATTATCCAGCACCCCCTGGTCGCATTGGTTTAATTCTGCCTTCGCTTCCGCATAGATCAATAATGTTTCTGCATAACGGAAGATGGGGCAGGCCTGCATGCCATTGGTGATCCGGTTCCAGTCCGCAGGGTCATTTAAAAACCATTTTGCTAACCGGTAACCAGTCGGACATTTATTTCCGGATAAGCCGGGAAGATTCGGATAGGGTGCATTATTAGCTCCCTGGATAGAGGTATTTGCCAATTCATAAGTGCCGTATTGCGCAACGGTCTGCGCCAGCCGGGGATCCCGGTTCGCAAATTCTTTTGTGATCAAACCGCGATTGGCGCTATTGTACAGCGGGCTGGTGCTTATGGGGTTGCCATCGGTGCACAAATATTCATCCACCAGGTTCCGGGTTACACCAAACTGGGCACGAAGGTTCTGTGCAAAATACCTGCTGAAGGCCACCCCCAACTGCACGTCGGCTGAATATTGTTTCCATAGAATAATTTCGGGGTTATTAGCATACGTATATTGTCCAAATTGCTGGTTATACGGATCGGCAACGGAAGGGTATTTATAGATGGAATAATGCCCGCTGCTCATTAATGTCTCACAGGCCTGAACCGCCATGGTTAAAAATTTCTGGTAGTCGGCAATACCATGGTATTTTCTAAACGTGCCTTCATGCAACCCGATCCGCGCTTTTAAATGAAGGGCAGCATCTTTATTAAGCCGATCGGTCCACCCCGTGGTGCCTTTCGCGGGTAACCACGCTATGGCTTTATCCAGCAGCGCCGTTACGGAATCCATTACCTGGGCACGTGGCGTGCGTGGGGCTTGCAATTCCGGTGAATTGGTGCTCAATACGTGCGTAATCCACGGCACATCACCAAACAATTTTACTTTTTCAAAATAATCCCACGCTTTAAAGAAATAGATCTCACCGGCATAGATGTGTTTGATGCTGTCTGTGAGCTGCGCTTTTTGATAGTTATCCAAAAAGTAATTCAGCGTCCTGATGTTGCTAAAATTCCATCCGTCGGAGCCGCTCCCATCTTTTGTATACCCGATAAATTGGTTGGCTGCAACGGTGGAATAATTAAGCGGAGCGGCGTTATCGGTTATCTGGTCGCCGTATACGATCTGCGCCTGCGTTACGCCCCAGGGCTGTAGGGTAGCATCCCCAAAGCCGGTTCCAAATCCCACTATATATAACGGGTAAACCGCATTATTATACAATTGTAAATCCTGCTCTGTATTCCAATAGGTTTGTCCGCTGATCTGGTCCAGTGGAAACTGGTCCAGCGATTTCTTACTGCAATTGCTGGCACCAAATGCCACAGTAAGTAAAAAAAGGTATATCGATATATTTTTTAACATGACTAATTCCTTTAAATAGTTAAAACGTAACCTGTAGACTTAACGCTACTGATTTTTGAATAGGATAGTTTGCTGAAAGCGTTTCCGGATCAAAGTACTTGGGGATCCCGCTAAACGTAAGCAGGTTATAACCCGATGCGCTGATCCGCAGTTTCTGCATGGCGATACGCTGCGCCCATGCCCGCGGCAGCGTGTACCCTATGGACAGGTTCTTTAAACGCAGATAGGCAGCGTTAAACAAAAATCTTGTCTGGGTGGTTATGTTGCCGATTTGTCCGCCTTTATATGCCGGGTACAAGGCATTGGGCCGGTCGGGCGTCCAGGAATTGTTATACACCTGCTCGGTTCCAATACCTCCCGATGCAGTGGTGATGCTGCCATTGGCGATAGCGCCCCAGAATAAGTTATCGCCAATATAATAATCCCGTTTACCAACACCCTGCAGGTAAATATTCAGGTCAAAATTTTTGTAACTAAGAAAGCTGTTCAGGCTGAACGCATATTTCGGAGTGGAATTCCCAATCACTTTCTGATCTCCGTGATTCAGCAAGGTATTCTGGCCATTACTGATCGTATCATTGCCATCCAGGTCTTTAAAATGCACATCCCCGGGGCGGATAATGCCGGGCGTTATCAACCTTTGATTCGGTCCCTGATCAATCTCCGCCTGGTTTTGGTAGATCCCTACCGTTTGATATCCCCAGATATCTCCTGCTACCATTCCATTATATAATGTGCTCAACAGCAGGTTCGGATTCCCTTTGTAATTCAGAACGGTTGTCTTATAATTTGACAAGGCCAGGGAGAGATTGTACGTAAGCCCGTACGAGCTTACATCATGCCAGTCCACCTTCAGATCGAAACCCCTCGATTGCAGCGTTCCGGAATTTTGTGTAGGAGCCGCAGCGCCTAATACTGCAGGATATTTTGCCCCATCGGAAAGAATATCTGTTGTTTTGCGGTTATACCAGGAAAAGTTAACCGTAAGCTTTTTTATAAATGTTGCATCAAAACCTATATCAGCAGTGGTGGCTGTTTCCCAGGTAATATTGGGATCTATCAGGCCGGGCGGCGTAATACCTACAGGCCTTATCCCGCCAAATAATTGGTTCACCTGGGTTTGGGTTACGTAAGTAGGAATGTATAAATAGTTCCGCACATTTTGGTTTCCCAGACTGGCATAACTTGCCCTCAGTTTAAAATCCGTAAGCACATTGCTGATGCCGTTCATGAAATCCTCCTGCGATACCCTCCATCCAACGGAAACACCCGGAAATAACTTACCTCTCCTGTCCGAAGGAAATTTTGAAGACATATCATAACGGCCATTCGACTGCAACAGATATTTTCCCTTATAATCATAAGTGAAGCGATAAAACAGGCCTTGTGTTGCCCACGCCGATTCCGCATCGGCCGGCACTTTTTGTCCGGAAGTAAGATTAATAACCGGCACATTATTATTAACAATACCATTTCCGGTAGCGTTCAGATCTGCCGATTTATCCTGTTCCTGGTTAAAGCCCACCAGCCCGTAAAGGTTATGATTATTGAGCTTCAGCGTATAATCCGTATATGCATTAATGGTATAATGATACCCGTTCGCTGCATCCTTGGAAATATAACTCGGATTGGTATAATCCGTAGTCATATCAGCAGGATTCCAGTCGGTTTCCACTTTTTGCAGCAATGGAACAACCGTCTTGTTCTGATCAAACTCTGCCCTGTATGAAATGTCGGCCTTAATATTCCAGTTTTTTAAAGGAGTAAGCGTTGGAGATGCCGTCAACAGCAAAATAGAATTATCATCGCGGTTGTTGGACCCATAAGCCATATAAGACAATATATTGCCCGTGTAATTATTGGGGATGGGCGCATTGCCTGGAGTGGTGAGCGGCATAAATACATTGCGCGCCGGTTCCTGCGACATGGCGCGCCACCAGCCGCCTTTACCACCGGGGTTCACCGGCCGTGAATACGTTTCCCTGGTGTAATTTGATTTAAAATCAACCCGGAACCAATCGGTCACTTTTGAGGAAACATTCAGCATAAAATTATACCTCCTGAACTTATCGGTATTGAACGCATATACGCCATTCTGATCCAGCACGCCCAGCGATGCGTAATAAGAGTTCTTTTCCCCTCCACCCGAAATAGTCAGATTATGCTTTTGCGAAGGTGTTGAGTTACGCACGCCTAACTGGTAAGGGTTAACATTCCCATTCCAGATGATGGAATTGCCATCCATATAATAAGGATTATGGTGGGCGGGATCCGCTGCATAGGCTTTAATACTATCGAGGCGCTGCAGTTCTTTAGCGGGCGCCGACTGCCCCACCAGGCCATATGCATTGATAAGGGCCTGCTGCACCTGTGTTGAATTTAACATGTCAGGCCGGGCAGTGGGGCTGTTCCATTGGAACATATTGGAATAGGTAACATTGGCTTTTTGATTAAACTTACCTTTCTTAGTGGTAACCAGTATCACACCAAAGGCGGCGCGTGCCCCGTAAATAGCCGAGGAAGAGGCATCGCTCAAAACAGAAATACTCTCTATATCCTCGGGGTTCAACAGGTTAATATCCATTTCTACCCCATCCACCAATATATAAGGGCTTCCATTGGATACTTTCCATTTACCGTCGTTAGGATCTTTTGCGTAAGAAGTTCCGCCTCTTATGTTAAACGCGGGCATTGAATTGGGGGCGCCGTCATTATTGGTTACATTCAAATTGGGCACCAATCCCTGTAAGGCCTGGCCGATATTATTTACGGGCCGGTTAGCCAGTTCCTTGGATCCAACCTGGTATACAGACCCGGTCAAATTAGCTTTGCGTTGTGTACCATAACCCACCACAACCACTTCGTCAAGAGCTTGCGGAATCGAGCTCAATACCACATCGATCTTTTCTTTACTACCTACTACAACGGAATAGGATTTATAGCCAATGCTCGTAAACTCCAAAACGGCATTGTCACTGGCAACCTGGATCGAATATTGCCCACTCCCGTCCGTAACAGCAGTATTAACCGTTTGCTTTTCCTGAACCGTAACGCCCACCAAAGGCTTTCCTGTTGCGGAATCGGTTACCACGCCTGTTACCACATGTTGCTGGGAACGGATCACAATGGTATTGTTAATCACCCTGCTGGTCAAAGATTGCCCGTTCAGCAACTTTTCCATAATAACAGCAATGGGCACATTGGTAACCGCAATATCCACTTTCTTATTCAGATCGATCTGATCCACCCGATAAAAAATGGAGTAATTAGTGATATGCTCAATTTCTTTAATTGCCTCCTGTACACTTATATTATGCTTATTAAGTGAAAACCGTTCCTGCCCGTAACCGGTGGCATAAACCTGGGTAATACTAACAAAAAGCAGCAGTGCACTTAATTTCATAATCCGGAATAATTTTTCACGATGGCTAATCGCATAAAGCCAAGGAACCCTTTTTTTCATACTTTTGATCTGTTGTTTTAGAATTAAAATTTGACAATCGAAGCAACAATTCAGCCGGGAGATGTTGGCGCATCCCCGGTTTTTTATTTTGCTTTTATAAGAATTTTCTGGCCGCTTTTCTCATAATGGATCGGAGTGGTTTCTTTAATGATCTCCAGGAGTGTTTCAATGCTCATCTGGCTGTTGAACTTCCCGGTATATTTATAGTTTTCAAGTTCGTTTTCGTTAAATACAATCTCCACATTATACTTTTCACTGAGCAAGCGCAATAATTCCGGAAGCCCTTTGGCTTCAAAGCTGAGCGAGGCTTCTTTCCATTGCAAATAGGGCTGCACATCGCTTACCTGCTGAATATCCCGGCTGGATATGGATGACCTGCGCTGCTGGAAGTCATCCTCCTTCCGGTTTAATGCAGGCGCAATCTTTATCAGCTCATTTTTAGATAAATAAACCGGTTGGCTGCCAGACTGATGCCTGTCCTCAATGCTGATCTTACCATTAACCACGAATGCCTCAAATGCGGAGTCTTTTGAAAACGCCTTAATGTCGAATACCGTGCCGATATCGCGAATGGTAAAACCCGGGGTATTTACAATAAAAGGGATCCTGCTATGGTGGTTATTTATTTCAAAATTGCCCTCTCCCTCTAAATACACATTCCGGTTACTGCTGCCAAAATCTTTATCCCAGCTTACAGAACTGTTTTCATTGATCCAAACGACGGTGCTGTCGGGTAAAACCACCCGTTTGCTTATATTTTTGGCGCTAACATAATAGCGCGATGCAACCCCGGTCTTCCGGCTGAAAAAAGCCAGGTAAGCCAGGCCCGCAGTAAGCAATACCAGGGCGGCCACTTTTAATAGCAGCCCGTTGCCCCGCCCGCTCCAAAAACTGCGGTGCTGGTGCAATAAATTGTTTTGTGTTAAAAACTGTTGATACGCCAGGCCACTATCCACAAAATTTATGGTGTGTTGCGCTACAGAAAGATGCCAGAGATCATAGATCTGGATATAATATTGCTCATTTTCAGGGGTTTCGGCAATCCAATGTTCCACCTGTTTCTTTTCCATCTCGTTTGCCTCGCCGCTTACATATTTAGCCAGCAAAATGTTGATTTGGTCTGTCATATACTCTACAAGACAATCAACTATTCCGCTACCCCCAAAGGATCAGAAAAAAAATGTTAAAAATTTATTAAGCGCTGCTTTTAGTTTGGCAAGCGCTATGCCCATTTGATTTTCAACTGTTTTGGGGCTGATGGAAAGCCTTTCTGCTATTTCTTTGTAGCTCATTTCTTCAAAACGGCTGAGCCGGAATATTTCCCGGCAACGTTCGGGCAGCTTGTTGATCGCTCCATTGATCTCCTCCCCAAGCTGTTTACTGTAATAAGCATCTGTTATCTTATCGAAATAGGTATTGTCGTTCACAAGGCCTGTTCGCAACATATAATCAACATACCGGTTCTCGATTTTTTTTCTTTTGATGATATTCAGGCATTTGTTTTGGACTATTTTGTGTAAATACGCTTTTAACGAGACGCTGATCACAATAGTTGTCCGGTGCTCCCATAAATAAGAAAAAACATCGGACACAGTTTCTTTCGATAGCTCCAGATCATTCAAAAAACGATTGGCAAATAAGCAAAGCGGCTGATAGTGGATACGAAATAAAGTCTCAAATGCCTTCGGATCTGATGCGCGCATTAATACTATTATTTCGTTCTCATTATACACCATTTGCTAATAAAGCAGCGATTTCAGTATTTGCTATAAACAGCGTATTGCCCATACTGGTTTTTAGAAAAAAGAAAGCAGCCGGCAAAGGCTGCAAAATGTTTAAAAGATTATATCAGCGCCGGATCAGAACCACCCTCTGCCAGCTCCTACCGCCCTGAACGGCCAGGGAACTGCGGCAAGGATAATAATTAAAGCCAGCACGTAAAAAAGTGCTGTTTTACGATGCTTTTTCCTGTCAGAAATGTTCTTTTTCCCTGCTGATTTGCCAATATGGATCAACGCCACGGCAATGATCATCATCGTGATATGCTCCACGGTAAAAAAACGGGCGACGGGGTCGGCCATGATTTCTGCCATTGGTCTTGAAGTAAGCTGTTTATATCCCCAGGGACCGGTAAACCATTGTATCAAACCAATCAGCAACTCAATATCCACAACGATGGTTAAAAACGACCCGATACGGCGCTGTCCGATTGTAAAAGGCTTGTTGCCCGCGCCAATACTTCTGAGTATTGCAATCACTAATAATAATAAAATTATCCAGCGTAAAAAACTATGCAAGTGTAGCAGCCCCGTTTCCATAATTATTTATTTTGTAATAGAATCTGGCGAAATTAAGCAAATATATTACATACTGCGCCGATATTGCCCTCCAACCTCATATAATGCATGGGTGATCTGCCCTAAAGAACAGGTTTTTACACAATCCATGAGCACCTCAAATAAATTGGTGCCTTCAATAGCGGCCTGTTTTAAAGCAGTAATGGCCGCAGCGTTTTTTTCGTTATTGCGTTCCCGGAAGTTTTTGAGATTGGTTATTTGTTGCTCTTTTTCGGCGGGGATGCTGCGGATCACTTCATTGGGTAAAACGGTAGGGCTTCCCTGTTTGTTTAAAAAAGTATTTACTCCAATTAAGGGCAAACTGCCGTCGTTCTTTTTCATCTCATAATACAGGCTTTCCTCCTGGATCTTATTGCGCTGGTACATGCGTTCCATGGCGCCTAAAACACCGCCCCGTTCATTAATGCGGTCAAATTCCGACAATACCGCTTCTTCCACGAGATTGGTCAGCTCCTCAATGGCGAAACTCCCCTGTATAAAATTTTCCGACGCTACAGTGCCCAGCTCCCGGTTAATGATCAGTTGTATCGCCATTGCCCTGCGTACACTTTCTTCTGTTGGTGTAGTGATCGCCTCATCATAGGCGTTGGTATGTAAGGAATTACAGTTATCATAAATGGCATACAGCGCCTGAAGTGTGGTGCGGATATCATTAAAATCGATTTCCTGGGCATGCAGGCTGCGACCCGATGTCTGGATATGATATTTTAATTTTTGAGAACGCTCATTGCCTTTGTACACATTTTTAATCGCCTTGGCCCAGATCCGGCGCGCCACACGACCGATGACGCTGTACTCAGGATCCATACCATTACTGAAGAAAAAAGAAAGGTTGGGCGCAAAATCATCAATATGCATGCCGCGGCTGAGGTAATACTCTACATAGGTAAACCCATTAGACAATGTAAAGGCCAATTGGGTTATGGGGTTGGCACCAGCTTCGGCTATGTGATAACCACTGATGCTGACGCTGTAGAAATTTCTCACCTTGTTTTTTATAAAGTATTCCTGCACATCGCCCATTAGCTTCAGGGCAAACTCGGTAGAAAAAATGCAGGTATTCTGCGCCTGGTCTTCCTTTAAAATATCCGCCTGTACGGTGCCGCGTACTTTTGTTAAGGTAGCAGCTTTTATTTTATCATAGGTGGCTTTCTCTAACACCTCATCACCGCTCAATCCCAGCAAACCCAGGCCCAGACCGTTATTGGAATGCGGAAGCCCTTCTGGTGATAATGGATTATTGTATTTAGGTTCAGGAAAATGTGCAAATTTTTCCTTACGGAGCGCCGCAACCTGATCCCACAGGTGATGTTCCTCAATGTATTTTTCGCATTCCTGGTCGATGGCAGCGTTGAGAAAAAAAGCAAGGATCATCGGCGCCGGTCCGTTAATGGTCATGGAAACAGAGGTCGCCGGATGACAAAGATCAAAACCACTGTACAATTTTTTTGCATCATCAACCGTAGCAATACTAACGCCGCTGTTCCCGATCTTTCCATAAATATCCGGTCGGTGGCCCGGGTCCTCCCCGTAAAGCGTTACACTATCAAAAGCAGTGCTCAGGCGCTTGGCGGCGCTATCGGCACTTACATAATGAAAGCGTTTATTGGTCCGCTCCGGGCAACCCTCCCCCGCAAACATCCGGGTAGGGTCTTCCCCCTCCCGCTTCAGATCAAATACGCCGGCGGTAAAGGGAAATTTCCCGGGCACATTTTCCTGCAACTGCCATTTCAACAAATCGCCCCAGTCTTTGTATTTGGGGAGCAATATCTTTTTTATGACCGTTCCGCTCAAAGAGGTTGCCGTTAAAGGCAGGTTGATGGTTCTATCACGCACCGTAAATTCAAAAACGTCCTTTTCATATTGTTCCTGTAACCGTGGCCAGTTTTTCAACAGTTCCTGCAACTCCGGTTCCAGTTGCTTTTCCAGCGCCTGGTAATTTTGCTCTAATCGCTCCTTTATATGCTGATCCGATTGCATTATTTCCGGTTTTTTAATTTTTTGTAAAACGTTTTCACTTCATCCCGCAATTGCTTTGCAGTAGGCAGTTTGTTTTTTAATTTTCGGGGTAGCTCTTTGCTAAAGGTATATTCGCTTACACCTATTGGATGGTTAATATTCATCAACGCAAAATCAACTTCAACAGCATCTTTTGCAGCACATAAAATAATTCCGATTGAAGGCTGATCCTGCTCCTGTTTCAACTGCTTGTTCACCATATTCAAATAGCCATTCATTTGTCCTGAATGAGCCATTTCAAATGCTTCCATTTTTAATTCGATCACGATAAAGCAGCGCAGAAATAAATGATAAAACAGCAAATCAATATAATAATCTTTTTTTCCTACTTTAAATTTCACCTGCCGTCCTACATAAGCAAAGCCGGCCCCGAGCTCCAAAATAAAATCACGGAGGTGATGTATCAAATGTTGTTCCAACTCGCGCTCTGTAGTAAATTCACCAATTTGGGGAAAACGGAAAACATAGGGATCTTTTAAAATCTGGTTAGCAAGATCCGCCTGCGGCTTTGGCAGGGTTAAATGAAAGTTAGAGATCTTCTTTGTTTTATGTTGTCGCAGGTATAAATCGGTTGCTACCTGGTATTGTAACACCGCACGACTCCAGTTGTTTTCTATTGTTTTTTGAATATACCATAAACGTTCTGCATCATCATTTATTTTATCGATCAGGTACGTGTGATGTCCCCACGGAATGCCTGTCAATAAAGGGTTTGACAGAAAATAGTCTGTCGCTTCAAATTGCGCAACAGGTTGTTGCGTAAATGCAGCAGTTGATGACTTTTTTATCGTTGTTTTAGTTTTGGAAGCCCCGGAATTACGACCATTTCGTAATTGCGCAACAGGCTGTTGCGTAATTAGCAGATCAGGGTAGGTAACAGCAAATTGTTTCATATAGAGCAGGTTGCGTACGGAAAAGCCCCGTACATCCGGAAAAGACGTTTGCAGATCATCAGACAGTTGTTCAATCACTTTTGCCCCCCAATCTTCCACATCAACCTTTTGAACGATCTGCTTTCCGATAAACCAATACAACAGCAACATGTTGGTATTAACTGCCAACGATGATTGCAGGCGGCTTTGCGCGATCTGCTCCTTTAAGGTTCCCAGCCATTTTTTATATGATCGGATTATTGCCATTATAAATTGAAATTCTTTATCACTCCGTCCAACTGATACAACTTCGTAGCAATGGCCGCTCTTTCATCTACCCATTGATTATACTGCCGGATGGATTCTGAAATGTCGGAAAGATAGCGCACTCTTTTGCCGGGAATAATGGCCTGCTCTGTTGGTGCGGCTCCCTGGAATGAAATGCTTTCCTCAAAACCAGCCGCACATTTTGCATTCAATACCCGGATAACCTTTAGAAACAGCTCATTGACGCCCCGGTCATTAAATTTCGCAGCAATGGTTCCAATAACGGGTAATGCCTCATCCGGCTCCTGCCATAACTGGTGATTTCTTTTATATTGTTTGCGTACTTCCATCAGTGCATCTAAAGCGCCCGCTTTATCAAATTTATTAATGCAGATGATATCGGCATAATCGAGCATATTGATTTTTTCCAACTGGGAAGCCGCGCCATATTCAGGGGTCATCACATACATACTTGCGTCTACGTGATCAATGATAGAAGCATCGCTTTGGCCCACTCCGGCGCTTTCCAGGACGATCAGATCAAAGGCGGCATCTTTGCAAACATCGATTGCTTTTTGAATGGCGCCACTCAATGCCACATGATCATCCCTTGTGGCCATCGAGCGCATATACGCCCTGGGATGTGCAATGGCATTCATCCGGATGCGATCGCCCAGCAAAGCACCTCCTGTTTTTTTCCGGGAAGGATCCACGGAAACAACAGCGATGGTCTTATCCGGATAGTGGTTTAAGAAGCGGCGCACCAATTCATCAGTAACAGATGATTTACCAGCGCCCCCGGTTCCGGTTATGCCTAACACCGGGATCGTTGTATCTTGTTTTTGCCCGGGTATCTTTACGGGGTTGTTGTTGCCGGATTCCACCTGGGTGATGGCCCGTGCAATAAAGCGAATGTCTTTCGCCTCCTGCAGTGGAGAAGCGCCCTTCCAGTGATCCGGCGCCCGGGCATAGGCGTTCAGCGCCGCATCGGACCCGGCATGGCGGATCAGGTCTTCGATCATTCCTTCTAACCCTAACTTTCTTCCGTCATCCGGACTATAGATCCGGTCAATACCATAACCCTCCAGCTCTTCTATTTCCTGTGGCAAAATCGTACCTCCCCCACCGCCGAAGATCTTTATATGCCCGCAGCCCGCCTCGTTGAGCAGGTCTTTCATATACTTAAAAAATTCAAGGTGGCCGCCCTGGTAGCTGGTAATAGCAATAGCATGTGCATCTTCCTCAATAGCGCATTCCACAATTTCCTGCACGCCGCGGTTATGCCCCAGGTGAATGATTTCCACGCCTTTCGACTGCAGGATCCGTCGCATAATATTTATGGCAGCATCATGCCCGTCAAACAGGGATGCCGCCGTAACGATACGTAAAGTAACCTTTTTCATCTCCGAACAATTGTTAGCAAATGTACGGTTTCAGGTTAAAAAGTTAACAAGTTTAAAAGTTGACGGGGCTCCTTATCAACATATCAACCTGTCAACTTATCAACTACTTTTGCAGATGATGAATCAACGGGAACTTTTTTTACGGCATGTGGGGCAAACATCGGCAGCCCCACTCTCACTTGAAATCGCAAAAGCAACAGGCTGCAGGCTTTTTGATACAGCGGGCAAGGAATATATTGACCTGATCGGCGGCATCAGCGTGGCCAATACCGGGCACCGGCACCCGGCAATTATTGAAGCTGTTAAAAAACAATTGGATCAATACCTGCATGTAATGGTGTATGGCGAAGTGGTGCAGAGCCCGCAGGTGCAATATGCCAAGCTGCTTGCTGATTATTTACCGGCACAACTGAACTCGGTTTATTTCACCAACTCCGGTGCTGAGGCAGTAGAGGGCGCAATGAAACTCGCTAAGCGGTACACCAACCGTACCCGGATCATTGCTGCAAAAAATTCTTACCATGGTTCTACACAAGGTGCTTTAAGCATTTTGGGCGATGAATACTGGCGGAATGCTTATCGTCCTTTATTGCCGGATATTCTGCACATAGATTATAACAGTTATGAATGGCTGCACGAGATCAATGAATCGACCGCCTGCGTCATACTGGAAACCGTTCAGGCGGAAGGCGGCATTATTGCACCGCAAGCGGATTGGTTGCAAACCGTCAGAAAAAAATGTTCGGAGACCGGAGCATTGCTGGTGCTGGACGAAATACAGGCGGGATTTGGCCGTACCGGGAAACTCTGGGGATTTGAGCATTTTAATGTAGTACCTGATATATTGTTATTGGGGAAAGCACTGGGAGGAGGAATGCCGCTGGGCGCCTTTGTAAGCGACCGCAATATAATGATGGCACTGACCGAAAACCCGGTATTGGGGCATATTACCACTTTTGGCGGGCATCCTGTTTCCTGTGCTGCGGGCTTAGCTGCTCTAAAAGTAGTATTGGATGAACAACTTGCAGAGACCGTTGCCTTAAAAGAAGAATTATTCAAATCATTGCTTACCCATCCACTCATAAAAAACATTAATTCTTTTGGCTTGTGGATGGCGGTGGATATGGGGACATTTGAGCTCAATAAAAAACTGATCGATACCATTCTTGAAAATGAGACCATGGGTGTATTTACCGACTGGTTTCTTTTTGCGGCTTCTTCCTTCAGAATTTGCCCGCCGTTAACGATTTCAGAAGCTGAGATCCGGGAAGCCTGCAGCATTATCATTAACGCTTTAAATAATTTATAAACAAGTACGATACATGAAGGATCAAGAGAAAAAGAACGCGGCCCTTGAAGCCGTAACCTATATAAAGAGCGGACAGGTCGTTGGCCTGGGAACAGGTTCCACAGCCTATTTTGCGATACAAAGGGTTGGTGAATTGATAAAAGAAGGACTAACGATAAAAGCGATCCCTACTTCAGAAGAAACAAAGCGTCTGGCCATGGAACTGAGCATCCCTTTAATTGATATTAATGAAGTGACTACAATTGATATTACTATTGACGGAGCGGACGAATTTACCGCCGGGCTCCAGTTGATAAAAGGCGGCGGCGGCGCGTTACTGCGGGAGAAGATCGTGGCCTCCATTACGAAGCAACAGATCATTATTGCCGATTCATCAAAAAAAGTTGAAAAATTAGGTGCCTTTAAAGTGCCGGTTGAAGTAATTCCTTTTGCAGCCACTGCCGTGGCTCATAAACTAAAATCATTAAATGGAGCCGCCATTCTGCGAACAAAGAATAATACCGTTTACCTAACGGATCAGCAAAACTATATCCTTGATGTTGATTTCGGATTGATCGATGAGCCTGCGGCACTGGCAAAAGCATTAGATCATATTACCGGCGTTGTGGAACATGGGCTGTTTATAGACCTGGCTTCAATGGTAATTTGCGGGCAGGGGGAGAAAACAGAAACCTATAAGGTTTTAAAAACCTTATAGGTTTGCCGAACCCATCAAAAAGTCAACCGCACACTTCCGAACACCCCGAAGCGGGCCGTGCTTTGTTTAATGTTGCTGTTGGGTAATACGCGCCAGATGCAATCTACACGAAAAAAGCGAAGAATATTGTCAATACCCGTTCCTATCTCCATGTACGTCCTGCCGTCCAGCGACTGAAAGTTGTGCCCTTCCTTAAAATTAAGCGCTTTATTTTCGTCGGAAAGCGCGCCCCACAAGGCTTTAACCGTATAAAACTGCCGGAACTTCAGTTTAGGTATCAACTTAAAAATACCGTTGCCGATATTGTGCTCGAAGTTGACCCCCGCATAACGGTCATTAATAAACTCATACCGGTTCATCATATTAAAGGCATACCGGTTATAATAATACAATTCATTACCCGGCGCCACATCTAAAAACATGTAAGGAACGGTACCAAATGTTTTCCCCGCATATACCTGGTAGTTGATCACCCCCAATGGCGGGATCCGCAACACCTCAGATACACTCCCCTGGAGTTTTGTGTAGTTATAATCGCCACCCAAAAACCCGGAAACTCCTTTTATAAAGGATGCTTCAACAATAGGATATTTACTGCCCAGGCTGCTTCTGAAAAAATTAGATTCAATAAATTTCTCCTGGAAGGCATATCGGAATTTCAAAGTAATATCTGTTCCCGTTAAACTATTTTTATCAACACTGAATGAATCCGCCGGAATCAGGTTCTGTAAAGGCCTGTAGGTCTTTTTGGAGAGATTCGTTAACACCGAAAATCCCTTTCCCAGTTCATTAAAAAATTCGAACTGTGCCTGCTCCAGGTTAATATATTTAAAGGGAATATTGGGTTTGCGAATGGCCAGCGCAAAAATATTATCATTGGAGATCTCACCAAAATAGGTTTGTCCGTAATCCAGGTCATTTTTATACCCAAGGTACCAGTATTGCCGTCTGGGTTCTTTTTTGGGCAGATAAAAAACCTCCGCTTCGCCTTTAAATTTTTTATCGCCAAAACCGTAGGCCAGATAGGTGTGCCACCAGAGCTTTTTATCAAAATGAATATTGCTGGCCACGTCGAAACGGGTACGGAACCCCTCCCAGCTATTACCGGTAAACCAGTTATAGGCAGATCCTAATTGCACATTGCCCACATTAAACAAACCGGAACCTAAAAAAGCGATCTGCTTCGTTATTTTTTTATACCGCGGCGAATTGAGCACGGTATCCATCATGTTCATGATGTTCATTTCATTGGTGCTGAGCCCTTCCTGCCGGGCACTGTCCCAGTAATTTTGGTTCTTATCTCCCGAACCCGTTTTTACAACGATCTCTTCTATTTTTTTATTTTGTTTTAAGATGTTGGTGACGCTGCTGTCATTGGTACGCGCATCCTGATAAGTAGTCGTTTTACGCGCAATAAAGCCCGGCACCTGTTTCCCGATGGGGGAAAAGCTTGCCACAAATTTATCTTTTGCGATGAACCAGGTACTGTCGTTAATTTTCTTATACTCCTGTATCAGGCTCAACCGGTCCAGGAAATTTACGTCCGCCGATTTATCCAGCCGCAGGCTCATTTTCTGAATAGCAAAACTTCCGGCGGCCACCCAACAATCGCCTTCAAAAGTATTGGTGCCCTTATTTTTTGGCGTAAACACCAAATGATAGAATTTCTGGTTATCGATGCGCTGGGTATCACTTAATGCATATCGATAATAAGCGGTGCCATTGCGACTTAACGGGCTCACAAAAAGCCGGTTGAACACGTTTATAAAATCATTATAAACATTGATCACCTGGTCCATCCCGCCCAGGAATTTCACCATGCTTGCATTTTTGATGCCGTTGGTATTGTAGGCTTTTATCTCTTCCCTTCGCCGCAGCGGATCTTTCTGATAATAATAATCAGAAATGGACTCTGTTAAATACGCCGGCAGAAATTTAACCCCTTCCGATGTGTCGATGTTTTTATTGATGAGGTCATTCATCGGTCGAAAAGGCTTTATCCGCGTTACTTTTTCAATGGTTTTCAAATGGGTCAGATCCAGCTCCAGCTTATTATAAATTTCATAGTAAAAATTCTCAAAATGCCGGAAGCGATCGTTATAAGGTTTATGTTTTACAACATTTTTCCAAACGTATAATCCCATATCTATTTTGGCTTTCACCACCACATCGCCGTAATCTTTGGGATCCAGCAAAACGATCAGCGAATCTTTTATGGCGCCAACCGCAATTTCTTTTGTTGCGTAGCCCACATTGGAAACTACTAAGGTATCTGAAGGCCATGTTTCCGCAGCAAAATGAAAACCACCGGCGGAATCCGCAACAAAACCGTTATTGGTGTGTTTAAATTGAAGAGAGGCGAAAGGTATGGGCTCATCGCTGTGATTATCTCTTATAGCGCCAACAAGTGTTTTTTGGGCAAATGCCGAAAGCTGCCACAATAATATCCCCAACAATAAACCTGTCTTCCTCATTCGTTGCACTTAATTTCCAAAAAATTCAATTATTTTCACCCGCATTTTTTATGTTCAACAGAGACACAGGGTCTGCTGATTAATTTGAATAGACGTTTTTTTACCCGGGTTCGTCATCTAAAAATAAATATTGTTATGTTATATATTCACCGTTTTGTTTTTAACCCTTTCCAGGAGAATACCTATATCATTTATAATGAATCAAATAAATGCATGATTGTCGATCCCGGATGTTATACTGACGAAGAGCGGGAGCAACTGGTGCGCTTTATAGACGAAAATAAGCTGGAACCGGTTTATTTGCTCAACACCCATTGTCATATCGATCATATTTTAGGAAATCAACTCGTATCCGACAAGTGGAATCTGCCCCTGCACATACACCAGGGGGAACTGCCGCTTTTACAGGCTGGTCCAAAAATTGCGGAAAAGTATGGTTTTGATTTTAAACCTTACACTGGTAATGTGTTATTTATAAGCGAAAAAGATAAGCTTAACCTGGATAACGACGAGTTTACGATCCTATTTACTCCCGGGCATTCACCCGCCAGTCTTTCTTTCTATAATAAAGAAAACGGCTTGCTGATCAGCGGCGATACGCTATTTAGCGGGAGCATCGGAAGGACGGATCTGCCGGGCGGAGATTTTGACACCCTGGAAACAGCCATCCGGACACAACTTTACACGCTGCCAGACAATACTAAAGTGTACAGCGGGCACGGCCAGGGAACTAGTATCGGTTATGAAAAAAGGAATAACCCGTTTGTGCAGGAGAATTGAGTTACAGGTTTCAAGTTATATAACCTGGAACTTTGTAACCTGCAACTGTTTTTAGTACCTCCGGATCTGCTCTTTCAGCAATTTACGGGCAAAGTGGATGCGGCTTTTAATAGTTCCAAGCGGCTCTTGCAGGTATTCTGCAATTTCCTGGTATTTATAACCTTCGAAATAAAGGCGGAAAGGAACTTTAAAGGTTTCCGGAAGATTTTCAATTGCGGTCTGGATCTCTTTCTCGCGCAGCGAACTTTCTGCCGTATTTGCAACGGAAACCTGTTTCAGGTTAATAAGATAATCTTCGGGGGTACTGTCCAGTATCGTTTTACGCTTGGCGTTTCTGCGGTAATCGTTTATAAAAATGTTCCGCATAATCGTAAACAGCCAGGCTTTTATATTGGTGCCGGTATTATATTTTTCTGAGTTGGCCAGCGCCTTATAAAGCGTTTCCTGGTAAAGGTCATTGGCCGACTCTGAATTTTTTGTAAGATTCACAGCAAAAGGCTTCAGAAAATCAGCATTGTCCACCAACAGTTCATTGAATTCTTTATTTGCCATATCCCTCCTTCTTTTGAAATTTGTCTAAATTACAACTTTGCCCAAATAGCACAAAGCCGCTGCTCAATTATTACAAAAAGTTTACCGTTTGGCAACAACTGCCATCCCGGCAGCGCCCAACACTACCCAACGACGTACATTTTGACAGGCAAGCCGACAGAAGGCTGCCAAACGATGGTCCTGACGGCCGGCAATGGGCCGGGTTCAGATGAAAACAGTGGCCGGAGCATTATTTGTTGCTGATAAATTCCTTGGGTTGTTTATGCCATTCCTCCGGAGGAAGATTCTTAAAATAATCGTAGGTTATTGCAAGACCCTCCTTCCGGGAAACTTTAGGCTCCCAATCCAACAGGTTCTTGGCTTTTGTGATGTCCGGCTGACGTTGTTTGGGATCGTCTACCGGTAAAGGCTTATAGATTATTTTTACCCTATTGCCGGTCAGCGCCAGCACTTCCTCTGCAAAATCTTTTAATGATATTTCGTTGGGATTACCAATATTGACAGGTAATGGGTAGTCGCTCAGCAATAATCTGTAGATCCCCTCGATCAGGTCGGCAACAAAACAGAAACTCCGGGTTTGCGATCCGTCGCCGAAAACGGTAATATCTTCACCTCTCAGTGCCTGCCCGATAAATGCCGGCAATGCACGACCATCATTCAGGCGCATGCGCGGCCCGTAGGTATTGAAAATGCGCACGATCCGTGTATCCACCTGGTGAAAACTGTGGTAGGCCATGGTAATGGATTCCATATACCGTTTCGCCTCATCATAGACGCCTCTTGGCCCCACAGGATTTACGTTACCCCAATATTCTTCCGTTTGCGGGTGCACCAGAGGGTCTCCATATACCTCGCTTGTGGAAGCCACCAGCATTCGTGCCTTTTTATCTTTAGCCAGCCCCAGACAGTTGTGGGTGCCCATCGCCCCCACTTTCAGGGTCTGGATGGGGATCTTTAAATAATCGATAGGACTTGCCGGAGACGCAAAATGTAAGATATAATCCAGTTGACCGGAAATGTGAATGTATTTGGTTATATCGTGATGATAAAACTCGAAATCAGGATTGGGAAAAAGATGTTCCAGGTTCTTCAGATCTCCGGTAATAAGGTTATCCATCCCTATTACCTTATAGCCTTCATTAATAAATTTATCACAAAGATGCGAACCCAGGAAACCGGCCGCTCCGGTTATTAAAACTCTTTTTTTCATTATAATGCTATTACTCTTTTCAACCCATGATATATTCTCATAAATGCAGGGCAATTATCTATGGTTTATAAAAACGAATTTATAACAATTTCGCAGTTATGCAAGAATATCTATTGAAATATCATCATCTAATTCTTAACCGACCGGAAACCGGTGCTCGTCACTTTCCGCCCCCATCGCCCGGTCTGCCATAACCAGTATCCGCGCATCTACAGCAGTAGCCTGTAAGCTAAAGAGATGACCCGGGGGAATATGTAAAACATCCAGTTGCACAGCATCCAGATCAAAAGACAGTGCCTGGCTAGGATTCAGATCGGGCTGATGCCAGTCTGTTACAGGAAGCACTGTAATGCGAAAACTGCCAGATAATACCGTAAACCAACGATGTTCAATTTCATGACCGATCCATCCCCGGACAAAAGTTTCATCATTATGCGCAATCGTATAAATGCGTTTAACCGGACCTGCATCAAAACTATTATTAAATAACAAAGCACCTCTTACATCGTTGTGTGCACCACCATATATTATTGCAGGCCTCATGATTTCATTCGTTTTAAATAAAGTAACTACAGCAGCAATATTACCAAAACATAATTATTTACTTTAGAAATATAATTTGTACTTTAACCACATATTTCAAGAAAATGAAGATCCGATACCGATCGCTTGATGTTTTCAGAGGAGCCACCGTCTGCCTGATGATCCTGGTGAATAATCCAGGCAGTTGGGCGCATATTTATGCTCCGCTGGATCATGCTCCCTGGCATGGTTTGACCCCTACCGACCTCGTTTTTCCTTTTTTCCTGTTTGCCGTGGGCAATGCCATGTCCTTTGTAATTCCACGATTACAGGAAGCAGGCCCCGCCGAATTCTGGAAGAAGATAACCAAACGCACCCTGATCATATTTGGTATCGGAATTTTCTTAAACTGGTCTCCTTTTGTGAGATGGAACGGAGATACCCTGCAGGCTGTAACATGGGTCACTGACCCCGCAAAAAACATTGGCATCCGTATTTTTGGGGTATTGCAGCGGATCGCCTTCTGCTATTTTTTTGCCTCCATTATCGTTTATTACCTAAAGCCCAAAACAGCTTATTTTTTATCATTGGTCTTATTGTTGGCTTATTGGGGGCTTTGTATTTTGGGCAATCCCGCCGATCCTTACAGTCTGAAAGGCTGGTTTGGTACCAATATAGATAAAGCAATTCTTCATATTCCCCATATGTACAAAGGCGAGGGTGTTCCCTTTGATCCCGAAGGATTCGCGAGCTCGTTAGGAGCCATTGTGCAAATTGTTTTCGGGTATTTTGTAGGCATGTATATTAAAAACAGCAGCGCGCAAATCCCTAAGGATCTCACGGATAAACAGGATCCGCGCAACCCCATGTTCAAAATGCTTACCGTTCTTTTTGTTGCCGGCGTAGGCTTGCTGGTGACGGGGTTCTGCTGGGACATGGTATTCCCGATCAATAAAAAAATATGGACCAGCTCCTACACGGTTTATACCACCGGGCTGGCGATTATTACGCTTTGCGTGATGATCTTTTTTATTGAAATAAAGGGAAGCAAGAGCTTTTTAGCCACTTTCTTCGAGGTTTTTGGCAAAAACCCCCTGTTTATCTTTGCCCTGAGCGGCTTTTTACCCCGACTGGCAGCCCTGTTTAAGACCAAGAGCGGCGTCACTCCCTGGAACTGGCTTTATATGAAAGTGCTGGTGCATACGCCCGGCGCTAAGGAAAATGGCTCGTTGCTTTTTGCCATCTGTGTGATCATTTTTATGTGGGCCATCGCCTGGTGGCTCGATAAAAGGAAGATCTATATTAAAGTATAAGGATCCCGGGTAGGGAAATTATTAAAACCCCCTAACCAAAAGCTGCGTATTTTTGCGGGCATTAATAAAACAATAATGAAAGCAGTGGAGGCCCGCAACAGGAACAGGAATCATTTTAGCTATTTTTTAGTATCGGTCATCATACCCTTTTTAATTGCATCCTGCGCCCAGGATAACGTAAAGAAGGACGATTCACTTAAAAAATACTTCGACGAGAACCATTTAACCGGTTGCTTCGCTTTGCTTGATAATGGTACCGGCGACTTTACAGTATACAATCTTGCCCGTTATCGCGATAGTGCTTATCTCCCGGCAAGCACGTTTAAGATTGTAAATTCGTTAATTGGATTACAAACGGGGGTTATTTCCAGCGATAGCATGATCATTCCCTGGGATGGCGTGGTACGGCGCCCTGAATGGGATAAAGACTTAACCATGTACCAGGCCTTTCGGGTTTCAGCAGTGCCTTATTACCAGGAAGTAGCCCGCAGGATAGGAAAAGAAAAGATGGAATATTGGCTGGATTCCTTACACTATGGCGCGGGCAAAAAAGATACGCTTTACAAAATAAAATCAACGATTGACACTTTCTGGCTGGATAACTCAGTAAAAATAACCCCGGATGAAAACCTGGGCCTTGTAAAAAGGCTTTATTTTAATGAATTGCCTTTCTTTAAATTATACCAGGAAAAAGTAAAACACGCCATGCTTTTTGAAGACAATGCCAATTACCGGCTTGCTTATAAAACCGGCTGGGGCACTACAGATAAGAATCATGCTCTGGGCTGGATCACCGGCTGGGTCGAAGAAAATAAACACCCCTATTTTTTTGTGCTGAATGTTGAATCGGCTGACCCTAATTATAACATGACCAACGTGCGGCTAAAAATGTTAAAAGACATTTTGAAACAACTGGGCTTTTTTGAGGGGAAAATGTAGCGCCTGGCAGGATGAAATGTTAACAAGTTTATAAGGAAGCCCCTTTTCAATTTTTAAACGGATCTACTTGTTAACTTTATCATCAAATGAGTTTCGAATTTCAATATATCTATTTCATTTGGCTGGCAACTGCAGTATTGCTTTTCCTGTTCCTGTTTTCAGTTGTAAAACGATGGAAGCGTCGCACCATAAAGCGGATAGGAGAACCGGCGTTGGTAAAATCCATGATCCGGGGGTATAGTCCTGTTCGCTTCAATTTCAAATTCTTTTTATTATGCATTGCATTTTTAATGGGCGTATTAAGCGTCATGAGCCTCCGGAAGCCAGGTGGTGATGATGGCATAAAACGCTCGGGAATTGATGTGGTTTTTGCGCTGGACCTAAGCAAAAGCATGCTGGCACAGGATGTAAAACCCAGCCGGCTACTGCTGGCAAAACAATTCATAGGCAAACTGATGGATGCCATGCCGGATAACCGCATAGGGCTGGTATGGTTTGCAGGAAAAGCATTTATTCAAATGCCGATCAGTGCCGATCATGGTTCGGCGCAGATGTATGTGGATGATGCGTCGCCGGATGTGGTGCCGGTAAAGGGTACTGTGATCGGAGACGCGCTGGAACAGAGTCTGAAAGCCTTTGGCGAGCGCGAGGCGAAATACAAGGCTGTCATACTCATTTCCGACGGAGAAGACCATGATGAAAAAGCAATGGAAATTTCAAAAGAAATGGCATCGCGTGGTTTGATGGTCAATACCGTGGGCATTGGTTCTCCCGAAGGCACTTTTATCCCGGATGATTCCACCGGAGGCAACAAACTGGATCCGGCCACCGGGAAACCTGTCATCTCCAAACTGAATGAAAAAGAGCTGCAACAGATCGCAGCTAACTCGCACGGCGTCTACATACATTTAACAGACATCAATGCGGCTATTAAAACCATTAATAACCAATTAGCGCAGATCGATAAAAAAGTATCAGGTGATGTAAGCCTGATGAGCTTTTCCTATTACTTCTGGATCTTTGCCACCATCATGGCGCTTTGTCTGGTGGCCGAACAATTGTTGCCCGATGGCAGAAAAATAAAAAAAGAAGAATGAAGGCCTGTTTTATTTGTTTAGCGATAGGTATTGCTGTTCCTGTTTTTGCGCAGGACAATGGGGCGCAGCATATAAAAAAAGGGAACGATCTTTTTAAAAAAGGGGCGCTACCGGAGGCCATTGCTGAATATAACAAAGCTGCTACCGGTGCGAACAAATATGTGGCGCTAGTAAATAAAGGGGATGCCTTATTTCGCTTGAAGAAATATGATGAAGCACTAAAAAGTTACCAGCAGGCCAACGAAGCAGGAAATACGGATGCTAATCTCCGTTCCGGCGCTTTTTATAATGCCGGTGTTGTTTACTCCAATCAAAATAAATTGAATGAAAGCATTGAAGCTTATAAGAACGCGTTGCGTCTAAACAGTAATGATGTGAACGCCCGGGAAAATTTACAAAAAGCACTGCTGGAAAAAAAGAAACAAAGCGGCGGCGGTGGCGGCGGCGGAAAAGATAAAAATGATCAGTCGCAGCAGCAAAAGTCCAAACTGAGTCAATCTCAATCCCAAAACAAACTGGATAAACTGGAAGAAAAAGAGCGGAATACCCAACAGCGTATTTCCGAAAACAAATCGCAATATGGCACCAGTAATGAGAAGGATTGGTAATTACCTCAAATTGAATTCTCTATTGAACAACCACGGGCTTTCCGAACTTCTCTGCTTCGCTATACATGAAGCTTTCAAATCCCTGTTTGCTTGCAAAAGCCGGGTCCGTTAATTCCCAGCCGACATAATACCGATAGATGACCGGCTGCGCCGCTACAGGAGCCATTTCCAGCGTAAAAGCATTGGTAATATCTGTATTAAAAGCGGTGATATGATCGTACCCTTTAAAGTTTTTTATTTTGGTAAGGATTCCAAGCCCCAGCATGTCTTTGTTCTCACTCTGCCGGTCATATGTGTATAGGCCGGCAACACCGTTCTCATGAATTTTATAATCGGTTTTGCTGAAGAAATCGATAGTTCCGGTTACCAGCCATGCGTTTTTGGGCAATGTGTCCACCGTTACCTTATTTTCAAAAAAATACTGGCCGCCCCAGATGCAGATCTGTTCTGTAACCGTTACCGGACGGGCATCCGGGAGGTATTGCCAGTTTTTATAGCTTATTTCAAAAATCGAACGTACCGGGCCCGTCGTTATTTGTTTGTAAATAACCTGTGCATTCCGGCCAAAGCGGATCAGGGTGTCCTTCCCATTCGTTTTTACTTTCAGCGCCAGTGCACCGGCACCAAGCGAGCTGCCTACTTTAAGAATATCCATGCCCCAGTCGGACAGGTTATGATAACTTTTGGAAGGATCGGCTCCTACCTCATTCAATACCATTTTTGCAGTTCGCTTCCCCCAGATATCATTTGCATTCCTGGTGTCGAAATATTTCCGGAACCCCACTTTATCATTTTCCCAGGCCGGGCCTTCTGTTAAGTAGGGCGGCAGCTTTTGTTTAGAAAAATCGGTGGGTTTATTATTGAACGGCATAGTATCCGTTAGCACGTTAGCGCCGAAGTGTCCATTAGCAAGCTTATGTTGCTGCCGCACATACGAGCGCACCACAGCTTTTATTGCAGCAGGTTTGTCGCCAACGGCTATAGTCAGCGTCTTTTTTTCGTCAGGCTTCAAATCAAGCAGCAACACGGCTTCATCCCAGATACCATCGCGGTTTAGATCGTCGTATTGTACCAACTGCGGAACCTTCCCGTTATTAATCAGCACATATTGCCGGCTATTTAAAGCGGGCAGCTTTCTTTTTAGTTCGCTGCGTTTTAAAACAACTAATTCATCCTTACGTTCAATGGATGAAGGATTGGTAATGCTTATGGTTTTACCCTGCGCAAAAGCATTCAGACTACTCGCAACAAAAATCAGTATAAACAATTTCCTCATAAATAAAATGCTTATTGTGCTTTTACGGCTTGCCTTGCGATCAGCAACCACTTTCCGCTTACTTTTTCCCAAACCGTCATGATCTTTAAAGTGGTATGCCCGGGCTGTTTATTATCATCAGTATCAGCGTCCAACAAATGACGCACAATAGCCGTGTTATTCACTAAATAGATCGTTTGATCTTTGATATCGATTTTTGTAAAGTCGGATGCTCCTGTTTTAAATGACTCCAGGAACTCCGCTTTATTCTGCACTTTCCCGCTGGAATGGCCGTAGGTTAATTTTGATGAAGCCAAAGCGCTCAGAACCGGAACATCGCTATCCAGCATTGCCCTGGTTAATTTTTTAACTGCCGCCTCCACTTCCTGTTGTCCCCTGGTTTGTGCGAATAGCGATCCTGCTGGCAGGACCAGTGCTAAAAATAAAAAAGAAAAAAATCGTAACCGCATAAAATTCATTTTAGCTACAAATATATTCTTTAATCATTCAAACAGCTCCTGGGTATATCAGATTTTATTTTCTCTCACCTGCCAAACTGCGTCATTCCCTGCAACGACGCAAAGACGCAACGAGTTTCTCGCAGTCCCGATAGAGCCATCGGGACAAAGGAGCAATGACGCGGCGGATGACTTTCAAAAATCTGTGAGCCACTGTTTTCATGGGATATGCTATTTTTGACAAATGCAATCATTCCGGTATCTATTATTGATCCCACTATTGGCACTATTGTTTTCCTGTTCCTCTGCGAGAAAAAGCCGGCGAACAAATGTGCTCACGGGCAGTACCGTTGAAACGATTCCAGCAACTGAATCTAAAACACCACCGGAAAACAATAATTACTCCGGACCTGTGCGTTCTTTAGATGTGCCTTTGGATATTGACCGGAAAGCCTTTGTAAATTATGCAAAGACTTTTTTAGGCACTCCTTATAAATACGGATCATCGAATCCGGCCAACGGGCTCGATTGTTCTGGTCTCTTATATCATATTTTTCAGCATTACCGCGTTAAGTCGCCGCGCTCCTCCTATGATTATGCAAACGTGGGCACAACTATATCGCTCAGGAAAGCATTACCCGGGGATATCATTCTATTCTCCGGTGAAAACAGCCGCCGGATCGGCCATATGGGCATCGTAACAGAGAATAAAGACATTTTGAAATTTATACATGCTCCGGGCAGCGGCACCCGGGTAACGATCACGCCCCTGTCCGGTTATTTTGAAAAACATTTTGTAAAAGTGATCCGTGTGTTGGAATAAAAAAGCCCCGAAAAACGGGGCTTTTAGAAAAAGGCACATTGTCATTAACGATCAATAGATCCTAATACTTTTTTCGAGAACGTGTTTAAAGCATCCGATTCCTTCATGCCGCTGTTCACCAGTTCGTGCACTTCAATAGCACCGCAGAGATTGGTGATCAGTTCTCCGGCCACATCAATCTCCTCATCCTTTACATTCATCTCACAAAATGCTTCCAGTACCTCCACCGTAGCCTGTAATTTTTCGGCTGGTGCCGCCTGGTATAATTTTCTAATTATTGGTAATTTCATTCGAATATTTTTTATTTTTCTTTTAATGGCCGAATGGTCCCGATAGCCATCGGGATTATCAGAATAAAAATTTTCAGTTTCTTTAAAACTGCTGAAAATTTTTATATGAACGTTTCATTAAACAATTCATTTAAAGATGCAGCCTGGTTGGTTTGCACCTGGTTTATTAATTGGCCGTTTTTAAATGCCGCAAAAGTGGGCAGGTTATCAACCTTTGCCAGTTTTCTTGATTCAGGAAATTTTTCGGCATCTACATAAAAGAAAGCGGTAGCTTCATTTTCGCTTGCCAGTTTTTTAAATTTCGGCTTCATGATCCGGCAATTGCCGCACCAGCCTGCACCGTATTGTACCATTACCGTTTGATTATCGGCCACCAACTGTTCTAAATTATCTTCGTTTATTTCTGTATACATTCTTTTCTTTTTTAATTTTCGCTAAAATAAGCGGCAACGCCTTCGCGATCGGCATTCATTGCTTTTTTACCCTCTTCCCAGTTTGCGGGGCATACTTCGCCGTATTGCTGAACATGTGTATAAGCGTCGATCAAACGCAGGTATTCCTGTACATTCCGGCCGAGCGGCATATCGTTTACGCTTTCATGAAATACTTTACCTTCTTCATCGATGAGGTAAGTAGCGCGATAGCTCACATTAGAACCGCTCAATTTTACTTCATCCGTTGCTTCATCAATAACATAGTCTGCGTCCAGGATATCCAACTCACCGGCAAGATACCGGTGCGTATCCGCAAGGATGGGATAGGTAACACCTTCAATACCGCCGTTATCTTTGGGGGTGTTCAGCCATGCAAAATGCACTTCCGCTGTATCGCAGGAAGCACCGATAATTATTGTGTTTCTTTTTTCAAACTCAGGAAGCGCTTCCTGAAAAGCGTGTAATTCTGTTGGGCAAACAAAGGTAAAATCCTTTGGATACCAGAACAGCAACACTTTCTTTTTATTTTCTACTGCCTCTTTGTATACATCAATCTTTAAATTGTCGCCCATATCGGACATTGCATCAATTGCTACACTGGGGAACTTCTTTCCTACTAATGCCATAACACTTTTATTTTTTTGATTTATAATTTAGATTTACATTGCTTATTGCGCCGCAAAGCTACCACAAAATAAAAGGTGGAGCAAGTGATAGTTTCTATAGGCAATAGATAAAATCTATATGATAAAAATTATCATAGATTATTGGCAGATCAGCCACTAATGCACGAATATTATAAAAGAATAATCTGGTAAAGGGTTGATGAGAAAAACGCCAACTGATGATTAGCCTGGAGCCGCCAGGTTTTTGGCCTAGCATATATTCGATATAAAATTCCCGCAGATCGCGCGGATTGCCGCAGAAGAACAAAGCTCATCTGCGCTTCGCCATTGGGAGATCTGCTATTCCGCGGGCCAATAATTGACAATGGACTGGAAATATGGAAAAGCTTTATTTTTTTAATCTCAGCGCTTTACCGCTTTCATACTTTATCAGCCAAAAGACACTTTTTGTCAGCCCAACATTTTCAATAAGAAAAAACCCGGCGCTAACCGGGTTCGTAATTTTTTTAAACCTAAAAGAGTTTACCATCGTGCAATTACGGTAACACCTCCAACGGCGACATCCCCGATCTTAACATTGATCTGCGCATCTAGTGGTAATAGCAGGTCCACTCTTGACCCAAACTTAATAAACCCCATTTCTTCATTTTGTTTTACGGTAGCCCCAACTTTGTTGTAGTTCACAATCCGTTTGGCCAGGGCGCCTGCAATCTGTTTGGTCAGCACTTCCCTACCGCTGCTATGCCGGTATACATTGGAATGCCGTTCATTTTCGGTGGAGGATTTCGGATGCCAGGCTACAAGATACTTTCCCTTATGATATTGATCGTACACAATTTCCCCGTCTACAGGGTTGCGGTTAACGTGTACATTCAGCGGGCTCATAAAGATAGACACCTGAATACGCCGGTCTTTAAAATATTCATCTGCCTCGACCTCTTCAATAACCACCACTTTTCCATCGCAGGGCGCTATAACCGCATTTGCATCAACCGTATAGTTCCGTGCAGGAATGCGAAAAAAGGAAATAATCAGTCCGTATACTACAATCAGTGCCAATTCAAGGATCCAGAAAATTGCCGGTACTTGCTGAAACAAAAAATAATACAGCACAAAACTCAGGATCAAAAAAAGAACCGTGCTGATCGCGATAGTAGCTTTCCCCTCTTTATGTAACGTCATTTATTTGCTTTTAGGCTGCGAAACTACGACAAACGGGGCACAAACCTATGAGGTCTTGCGAGACCTCATAGGTTTGTGTTATTATTGCTCCAAAACCTGGAATGTAATCGGCTGTTTCCGGTAGGCCTTTACCGGATAGCCATTCTGAATAGCTGGTTTCCATTTCCCCGATTTTTTGATCACACGGGTTGCCTCCTCCCCCATTCCGAAACCAGGGTCTTTCAATACTTTAATATCGCTTACCGTTCCGTCTGCAGCAACTACAAACTGCACGATCACCTGGTAATTTCCGGGAGTAGCGCCGTTGTCAACCGCTCCGTCCGCGCGCAGATTGGTAGATAAATAGCGTTGCCAGTCCCCGGGGTATTCTGCTTCCTTCTCAATTCGTTCAAACCGATTTGCCTCCTTTTCCTTTGGTTTTATATCAAGAATGGCCTTACCATCCAGGTCTCCCGGCGGCATCGCAATATTTCCGGCCTTATCGCCTTTAATATTCTCCGTTCCGATTTTTACATCCACCAGTTCCGTTTGTGCAGGAGGAGGATCTGTAACCAGTTTATCGGGCGTAATTTTTGGAATCACAAATATCTTCGTCTCAATTTTTTTGGGTTCCATTTGTTTTGGAAGCGTTGGTGGTGGCGGTTCCACTTTTTTAGGCTCCTCAATTTTTTCTATAGTAAGATCGGGGCTAATAATAGGCCGAGCAGCAATCTTTTTCTCCTCAGGCTTTATTAAAGCAACACTTACAGCTAGTCCCAATAATACACCCGTTGCGAGCAGCGCTTTTAACAGGCGCTTAGGATAAGTAGCCCGAAGCTCATACGCGCCGTAGACTTTATTTCTTCCGTCAAAAAGAATATCCAGCAGACTGGAAGAAAGAATTTTTGTTTGTTCCATAATTGATATTTTTTAATTATTAAAAGGCATGGGGGATCCGTTTTCTGAAAAACCGTTTTCAGAATTATTAATAGATGCAAAAAATTATTTAAGGGATCCGTTTCGCTTCATCCGCGGTCGGTGTTATTAGCGCGTATCGTCCAATCCGGTTAATCGTCATTTCATCCAGCACATTTACAATTGTTTTGTAGTTAGCATTCTTACCAGGCTTGATCAGGACCATTAATTTGCTTTGTCTGCAGTCGTCCGGCGATCGTTTTTCCGCCGCTGCCTTTGCCTCGCAGGCGGCATCCGGGATATAGGCAGCCATTACTTCTTTTTTCTTACGGATCAGTGCGCTGCGCAACTCCGTAAGTGAGCCGCGATGCAGGTTAGATGCATCCGGCTTCAGGGTTTCTTCATAGTAGGCAACGGCCCCGTTATCTCCAACAAGGATGGTAAATGCACCCGAAGCAGCCGTAGTGATGGGTGGTCCGTCTTTTGGCATGAACAGATCCGTTGTGGCCGGTTCACTCATGGTTGATGTATAAATAAAGAATGTGATCAGCAGAAAACCCAAATCCACCATTGGCGTCATATCGATTCTCAGACTCGGGCTCCTGAAAGCCTTTCTCCTGTTGCGTTTGCTGCTGACTGGCCGTGCAACCGTTTCTATGCTGTCCATAGCTGGTGTGTTTCCCTATTAGATACGGCTCCTCTATTTTTCCATAAAAGTTTAAAAAAAATTGTGTCCATTAAATATTCAGTGGCTTAAAAAATAGCAACCGCAATAATCGTCATTCCGAGCAGACTGAAAGGGAGCGAGGAATTTTGCCCTAATGACAACGAGATTCCTCGGCAGCTTCGATTCGATAGTTATCGGATGACGTTCAAAAAACTACCTTTGTCAAAAAAATGAGTGCTTACTTCGAAGATGAAATTTTTGAGCAACAGGGTTTTATTAAAACCGGCGATTATGAAGGCTGTAGTTTTAAGAATTGTGATCTTTCAAAAGCCAACCTGTCCGGTACCAATTTTATCGACTGCCGGTTTGAAAATTGTAATTTAAGCGGGGCGGTTATTGTAAAGACCAGCTTCCAGGAAACGGTTTTCAGCAATTGCAAAATGCTGGGGTTGCACTTTGAAGATGCTAATACTTTTTTGTTTACACCTCAATTCGGGGATTGCGCATTAACGCTTTGCTCTTTTTATGGTGTAACCCTAAAAAACGCCGGCTTTACGAATTGCATTTGCCATGAAGCGGACTTTACCGATGCAAACTGCAGCGGCATTGTTTTCAACAACTGTGACTTTCTTCATGCCAAATTTGAAAATACCAACCTGAAGAAAGCCGATCTGCATACGGCTTTTAATTATTCAATAGACCCTGAAGGAAACAAGATAAAAAAAGCAAGTTTTTCTTTTCCGGCGGTGAGCGGGTTGCTGGATAAATATGATATTAGGATTGATTAGATGTTGGCTACATGCTTTAATTATTGGTGGGACAAGAGAGACATGGGCGACAGTTGGCCGCAATAAAAAAGACCAGGAATGATCGCTGGCCTTTTTTAATTTGTTAGGGTATTTTTATTTTCCCGTCCAGGTATTATTAGAACGATCCCAGTCGTACATTTTTTTATCAGGATCAATTGTTACCTCACTGATAGGGTTCGTCGTAGATACGTCAAAATGATAGGTGCTGCCCCGCTGCCATATTTCAACCGGCAGGGTTATGGTTTGTTGCGTACCGTTGTTCTCTTTCACCAAAACGGTAACAGGCATGGGCATTTGTTGCAGGTTCTCAATGGTGATGGTAGCCCCATTTGCCGGTATGCCGTCCTTATACTTTACACTTTGTACTGCCTGGTCGATCTTCCAGTTGTTAAATACCCAACCCCGCCAGAACCAGGACAGATCTTCTCCGCCTACATTTTCCATCGTACGGAAGAAATCCCAGGGAGTAGGATGTTTAAACGCCCAGCGGTTGATATATTCGCGAAACGCAGCATCAAAGCGCTTTTCACCCAAAACGGTGTTACGCAAGGCATGCAACATTAAGGAAGGCTTTAAATAAGCCGCCACGCCAAGGTTGCGCTGCTGGATCACATCGGGTTCTGTTAACAGCACATCCATTTTATCATTAAAGACCATGCGTACCATTTGCTGATTCGTAGGATCGCCAAAAAAGCTTTGCTCTTTAAATTCGCCGTTATGAAAATTAGCAGTAGACAGATCATTAATATAGGTATTGAAGCCTTCATCCATCCAGGCATATTTACGTTCATTGCTGCCGACGATCATCGGGAACCAGGTATGTCCGAACTCATGGTCCGTTACGCCCCAAAGGTCTGTACCTGTTGATTTGTAGCTGCAAAAAACAATACCCGGATATTCCATTCCGCCCACGATACCGGCCACATTTGTTGCTGCAGGATAAGGAAATTCAAACAATGCTTTTGAATAAAATTCGATAGCGCCTTTCACCATTTCGGTACTGCGCTGCCAGCCATTATTACTGATGCTTTCAACAGGATAAGCACTTAACGCCAATGATTTTTTTCCGCTGGGCAAATTAATTTTGGCGCCGTCCAGCACGAAGGCCCTTGAAGCGCCCCAGGCTACATCCCGTGCATTCTGTATTTTAAAACGCCAGGTGGTAGTACCTTTTTTCGCACTGATGCCGCCCTTGCCGATCTCGTCCGCGCTGCGGATCATCACCGTTTTATCACTGTTCTTTGATTCTGCATAGCGTTTTGCTTCTTCAGCCGTAAAACATTCTGCGGGATTTAATAATTCACCGGACCCGACAATGATCATATTTGCCGGTGCGGTTACATTAAAATTAATGTCCCCATATTCCAGGTAAAATTCACCTTGGCCTAAATACGGCAACAGGTTCCAGCCCTGTACATCATCATACACGGCCATGCGGGGAAACCACTGTGCAATCTCGTAGATCCATCCGTTCTTTGTATTCAGCCGCCCCATACGGTCGCTTCCATATTCAGGCACTTTAAATGAATACTCTATCGTTAGCTTTAGCCTTCCTCCGCTTGATTTTAACGCATTACTCAGCCAAACCTGTGTACGGGTGTCGGCAGTATTATACTTTGGTGTATATTTTTTACCGCCTTCTTCTACCGACATAGATGTAATTACGTCCCCATCGGTAAATGATGCATTGGCCCAACGGCCGCCGGCAGCCGTTGTAGTGGCTGTAGCTCGGGAATCTTTGCGATAAATGTTCTGATCCGTTTGCAGCCACAAAAACTTCAGGTTATCCGGACTATTATTGGTGTACATAATTTCTACCTTTGCTGTAACGGTATGGTTTGTTGTATCCAGTTTACTAGTGATGTTATAGTCCGCCCGGTTTTGCCAGTATTTAGGACCCGGTTCGCCAGAAGCACTCCGGTATTCATTTCCTGCCGAAGGGTAAAAAAAAGGTGCAAAAGCCTCGGTGTTGCTGTATTTGGATTGAGCAAAAGCACTGAACGACACGATAGCCGAAATTGCCAACAGGCTGATCTTCTTCATATTACAAATTTTAAGCCTGTGAAAATAGCAAATTAACTCCTGTTTTGCGCGTTTTGAGCACAAAAAGGGATAAGCGGCGGGATGAACAAGCCTACCGATTCACCAGTTTCATAGAACCTTCGCTGTAACGCGCGCCGGTATTGGGGTATTTTTTAAGCAGGGTGTCAATAGCATCCAGATCGCTTTGCGTCAATAGCAGGTCCACTGCGGCGGCGTTCTCTTCCAGGTATTTTCTTTTTTTAGTACCGGGAATAGGAATGATGTCCTGCCCCTGCGCCAACACCCAGGCCAATGCTAACTGTGCCGGCGTACATTGCTTGTCTTTTGCCAGGGCTGCAAAGCCGCTTACCAATTGGTTGTTATTTTCAGCAGCAGCCTGCTGGTAGCGTGGTAAGGTGCGCCTGAAGTCGTCCGCCGCCAGTGCTTGTGTATTAAGCGTGTTGGTAACCAGTCCGCGCGCCAATGGCGAGTATGGCACTAATGCAATACCCAGTTCCCGCACCGTATCGAGTATTTCACCCTCTACATCCCGGCTCAATAAAGAATATTCACTTTGCAACGCCGCAATGGGGTGCACCGCTTGAGCTTTACGAATAGAGGCAGCAGAGGCCTCGCTCAGGCCCAGGTAGCGTACTTTGCCTTGCTTCACCAGGTCTGCCATAGCACCTACCATTTCCTCCACCGGTACGTTAGGGTCGATACGATGCGCATAGTACAAATCAATGGTATCAATTTTCAGGCGCTGCAAACTCTTGTCCACGGCCTGTTTCAGCCATTCCGGCCGGCCATCAAAATAAGTCCCGGGGCTGGTGCTAGAGCCCGCAATCCCGTCCCTGAACCGGAAGCCAAATTTGGTGGCGATAAAAACCTTATCCCGGTTGGGCACCAGCACTTTTGAAATCAGCTCTTCGTTGGCACCGTTGGCATACATATCTGCCGTGTCCCAAAAGTTAATGCCCAGGTCTAAGGCTTTGTGCAATGTTGCAATGCTTTCCGCATCGTCAGTAGGGCCATAGGCAAAACTCATGCCCATGCAGCCCAGGCCGATGGCGGATAATTGTTCTCCTGTTTTTCCAAGTGTTCTGTATTGCATAAAATTTATTTTTTGAAAAGATAATAGATCATGGTTCATAGTTCATAGGCGTCTCTAACTATGAACCATTAACTATAAACTATGAACTAATGGCCACCCCTTGCAACATAGCACAAGAGTGCGACGCAAGATTGCTGATAGTAGTACTGCAGCCGACCCAATAAAAAAAGTCAAAAAACTATCGCCGCTCCAAATGCCGCTTTAGTAAGAATTGTAAAATAAAAAACGCCAGGAAGCCCATCACCAGGTACGCATAGCCGATACCCTCCTGCGAGCGGGGATGCAGGACGCCCACCACCGTATAACTGGCCACCGCGGTAATAATATAGGTGGAGCCGCCGGTAAGTCCGCTGGTGAGCCCGGCCATTTGAGGAAAGGCACCCAAACAATACGCGAAATAATTATTGAAAATGAGCCCTACACAAACATGAATAAAGAAAGCAAAAAATAACAACGAATAAAGATTGTGCAACAGGAAAGCTGATGTGATCATGGCAACGGTAACGGCGATCTGAATAGCATTGCTCAGCCGGATCTTTGGGAGGAAAGCCTTATGCAGACTGGCTTTGCCGATAAAGCCCCCGGCCATCCAGGCAAGGCCCATAAACAACGCGCTATAGCCCGCCACCACTGAAGAATACTGCATTTCATGCTCAATAATAAAAGCGCCGGAAAGGCCAAAAACCATCGTAGTGCCATAGCAAAGCCCGGAAATCAACAGGCCGCAAACAAACATACGATCCTTAAGCATGATCTTATAATCCCGCAACATTGCAGACAACCGGAAGGGGCGGTATTCCGGTACCGTTTCGCCGGCAAACACCCATTCCAGCACCAGCATCACCGCGGCATACACCGCCAGCATATAAAAATTTGCCTGCCAGTTAAAAAACTGTTGCAGGTAACCACCGATAAAAGGCGCCATCACCGGCGCTGCGGACCATACGATCGACATCAGGCTGAGGTAGTGCTTACGCTCGGCTCCCTCATACACGTCTACAAAAAAAGCGCGCTTGGCCACTATGATAAAGCCTGCGGTGATCCCCTGTACCACCCTCATGGCATAGATCCATTCGATCTGATGCGTGGAAACAATAACAAGGTTACTTATAATAAATACAGCCAGTGAAAAAAGCGTTAGCCGGAACCGTCCGAAGCTATCGATAAGGCTGCCCGTAATAAATTGTGAAAGCCCATAGCTGATTAAAAAAAGTGATAAGGTTAACTGGATGCTGGCCTGCGACTGGTGCAGGTCCTGCGCCATATGCGGCATGGAAGGGATATAAATATCCGTGATCAACCCCGATAAGGGGATCAGCAAAAATGCGATGATGGTAGCCGCTTTTTTATTTCCTGTTGCTAACCGCTTTACTCCTGTCATTTGTATTCCTGTAATGGTGTCTGCCTGCATTTGTTCCTTCATTTGCGACAGCAAAAATAGAGCAATGTTTCTGTTTTACAGTTACCCCGGCCAAACCAATACTTACAAAAATCAAACAATTGATTTTCGAAGGGCAGCCGGGCTTTGTCCGGTTTTTTTCTTATAAAAATTAGTAAAATGGGCCGGATACTCAAACCCAAGGCTGTAGGCTATTTCCGAAACATTCCAATCTGAATGTACCAGCAGCGCCTGCGCTTCTTTTAAAATACGATCAGAAATAAGCGTGGAAGTCGTTTTACCCGTAGCTTCTTTTACCGATCGGTTCAGGTGGTTCACGTGCACCGACAACTGGTGTGCATAATCCTGCGGCGCCCGTAGCTGCACGGTGCGATCCGGTTCATCAATAGGAAACTGCCGTTCCAGCAGCTCCAGGAACAGGTTGGTAATGCGCGCGCCAGCGTTCGACTGCTGTTCAAATTTATCGGCCGCGCACCATTTCATTGCCTCGTGAATGATGAGATGCAGGTAATTGCGCAGCATGCTGAATTTATGCACGTAGTCCGACTGCATCTCCTGTTCCATCTTGCGAAAGATGGCGCTTATTTCCTGCTGCTGCTCGTCGTTTAAAAAATAAACTGGGCGCGCACCGGTTTTAAAAAGTGGCGTATCCTGCAGGCTGGAAGTCCGCTTATCGGGCAAAATAAAATCTTCCGTAAACAGGCAAAACCATCCTTTTTGCACAACAGATTCCGCCTCCCAGGAATACGGGATCATAGGATTGGAGAACATTAATGCCGGGCGATCGATATAGATCCATTCATTCGCATAATGCAATTTGCCGGTTCCGATAATATAAGATACCTTATAAAAATCGCGCCGCGTATAATTCGTTACCAGGGAGCAATGATCCCTCGTAAAAATATTAAAATGCCCCAGGCCCAAACCCACATTATGCAGCGAAAGCGGCGGGGTATTGCGGTTGATGCGTTTATAAAAATCACTAACTGTTTCCGTTTTGTTCATGAGACGAAGTTACGCAATTCAAATAAATATGATTATTGGGTTGCCGGTCCCGAAAAACGATCCCGCAGGTGTTGTTTGCCGCCCGCAGTAACAAAGTATATAACAAGGAGGAGCCTGCCTTTATGCTGAATATGTTTAAAGCCATTAGGTCCGTAATGCTTGCAGCGCATGAATTATACCGGCAAAAGAAACACAGCCTCTTAAAAATTACGCCAGAGCAATCCCTGGATGGGCCGCTGTACGCCCCGCCCGGCGCTCATTGCGCAGAATGGCAGCGCACACCCAAGACCTTGGCTGTAAAAGAATATGAAAATCCGCTTTGGGTGTTCCGGCGTTTTTTTAAATACCAAAATATTTTAGAATGGAAGAGGACTATAGATCAGGTACTGGATTATGCGCTATCGCACGATACAAAGGATTGTGCGCTTGATCTGTTAAAAATATATTTGCATCTAATCCGGCTGATGGAGGCGGCGCACCTGGAAGCGCGCCAAGACCTGTGAGGTTTTGAACCTGTTCGCCGTGGCGGAAACCTCACAGGTCTCGAAAAAGCTGCTCCGCAGGCGCTACACTTTCGGGCTTGCCCACATCAATCCAGCGATCGGCATGGTGCTGAAACCCTTTTATAGTATGCGTTTTCGCCAAATGCAGATACAGGTCTATCAACGAAAACTTGCCGGTAAACGGAATATGATCGAACACCTCGTATTCAAAAACCACTACACAATCGTACGATTTTTGAATGAGCGTATTCGCCGGTCGCGCAATTTTTTCTTCTCCTGTTGAGATATTTCGCCAGCCGCATAAAGTATTGTTTTCGTCGAACAACAAATAGCGGGAGGTTTTACGATCCCCCACTGCCAAGGAAATTAAAGGTTTGTTGGCCTCATGAAAAGCAATCAGCTGACTAATATCCAGGTCTGTAAGAATATCGGCATTACAGGTAATGAATTTTTCTCCGGGTGTAAATAAATGCTTTGCTTTTAATAACCCGCCACCGGTTTCTAGCACCGCATCGGTTTCATCACTGATAGTAATTTCACTGCCCCAGCCTTTATGCTCTTTAATGGCTTCAATAATCTGATCCGCAAAATGATGCACATTCACCACCAGGTGCTTAATGCCGTATTGCTGTAAATATTCCACATTCCGCTGCAATAAACTCTTCCCGTTGATCACCGCCAAGGCCTTGGGATGCTGATCCGTCCAGGGTTTGAAGCGGGTGCCCAGGCCGGCGCAAAAGATCATGCCACGCAGGCCCCCGGCCCCCGAAGGGGAAGGCCGGCTGTTTATAGTTGATAGTTCATTGTTCATAGTTATCATTCGTTTTGTTATATCAATTAGGCATTAAAAGAACACTGTCAGCCTGACAAATAGAGGAAATTAAGTTCTTTGGAATGACAAATTATTATTTGCGCCGTCACCTCGAGTGGAGTCCCGAAAGCATTCGGGACGGAACCGAGAGGTCTCTAGCTTTTGCAGAGATTCCTCCGCTCGTTTTGCTTTAGGGCCAAAACTTCGGTCGGAATGACGTTCCTTATACAGATTCATTTTCAATAATTTGCAGCACTTGGCATTAACAGCCTGACATACCCTTATTTGATGCAAATAAATCACTCATTACTGCAATCTGCCACACATTCAAGCTCTCAAATTTGAATGCCATATCATAAGTTTTATCGGATTATACCGCATTTTTCAGGACGTAAAACCATGGGCCATCGACCATGAGCTATCGACTCTAATTGACCCAATTCTTCGTATCCTGTACCCAATGATTCAACTCAACCTGCACTTTAAACTTATTCTTCAAATGTCGTGCTAACGCATCAGCGGCGTATACGCTCCGGTGCTGGCCGCCGGTACAGCCAAAGCTGACCATCAGGCTGCTGAAATTGCGCTTTATAAAATCCTCCACCGTTATATCCACCACATCAAAAACACTATTGATAAACTCCGGCATTTTTGTTTGCTGTTCCAGGTATTGGATTACTTCCTTATCCCGGCCGGTTTTTGTTTTCATGCTTTCGATTCTGCCAGGGTTCAAAATGCCCCGGCAATCAAAAACAAAGCCGCCGCCGTTTTCACTATCTGTAGCCGGTAATCCTTTTTTGAAAGAGAAGCTGGAGATCTTTACCACCAGCGGGGTTTCGGCGGTTGCCTGCACCGGTGTAAACTCGTTTATAATTTCGTCCGAAATGCAAAGCTGCAGCACTTTTGTAAATTCCGGAACAGAAATGCCCATTTCATTTTTTGTAATAAAAGACTTTAAATTCCGCAGCGCTAGCGGAATGCTGGTAAGAAATTGAGCCTTGCGTTCAAACAATCCGCGGAAACCATAGGCGCCCAATACCTGCAGCAAACGAATTAACACATACCCGTTATACTGACTTACAAAAACACTCTTGTTCAAAGGCCGGTCCAGCAAGGGTTCTAACGCCGCTATATAATCTGCCAAAAGATTTTCTTTCCAGTCATTAGATAAATTTGCCCGGGCCTGCCACAGCAAAGAGGCCACATCGTATTGAGGCGCTCCTTTCATGCCACCCTGGTAATCTATAAAATGCACAGAGCCGTCCTCCATCACCTGTATATTGCGACTTTGATAGTCGCGCATCATAAAGAACTTATAGTCTGTATGCGTTAAGTAAGTGCTCAGCGCTTCAAAATCATCGATCAGGTCCTGTTTATTATAAGGTCTTCTTAAGGCATCTAAAAAATAATATTTAAAATACAGCAGGTCCGCCATGATGGCCTGCTTGCCAAATTCTTTATTGGTAAGGCACTTGTCATAATCGAGTCCTTTGTCGCCCAGCACCTGCACGCGGGCTAGTTCATGCAAACTTTTTTTATAGAGCTGGTACACGGCATCCGTTTCTCCCCCTTGCTCCAAATGATTGATCAGGGATATGGTGCCAAAATCTTCCTGTAAATAATAAGCGCGATCCGCGCTGATGGCCAGGATATTAGCAACAGGAAGGTTTTTCTTCTGAAATTCCTCAGAAAAATAAAAAAACGATTCGTTCTCTTTAATGTTAGCGCCATAGGTGCCGATGGTCGATTTACCGTTTTTCCAGATGCGGAAATACCGGCGTTCACTGCCTGCCTGTTGTAAAATATCAATTTCATCGGGGGCCTGGCCGCACCATTTTATGAATAGGTCTGTAATTTGATCGAGTTTATCCTGCATCGGACAAAAATAACCAAATCGAACTCATCCAACATAAGTTTCCCGCTGATGTTCGCAGATTTTTCGCGCTGATTTGCGCTGAAGTTTCTTTTTTGTGTCATCTGCTGGCTGCAATATATTCAGGAGCTCAAGAGTGTGACACAAGAAAGACGCCATTTATGCTGCAGCCGGGTCAATAAAATAAACCATTACCAACTGCCGCTGGCGCCACCACCGCCACTGCTACCCCCGCCGCCGGAAAAACTGCTGCTACTGCTGGACGAGGAGGAGGATGAAGACCAGGAGCTGGAATCTGAAGAGCTCCATCCGCTGCTGCTGCCGGTTGAACCGCCGCTAAACCCGTTTTTGATGCCGCTGATAATGGCAAAAATAAAAATGCCCGCAAAGAAGAGCCCGAAGAGGCCAAAGACCCCGAACGCCACAACATCTGCTCCAAATATTTTTCCGATTGCTATCAGAAGTAAAGCGATGGCCACCAGCACTAATGCGGCAATTCGTGCTTTTCTGTAACGTGCCACTGCATAGCCCCCAAAAGTGGGAAAAGGCACCATCATAAACAAGGCCAGGAGTACCGGATTTTTTCCCATAAGTGCCCCAAGGACAAGCCCTGCCACCAACAGCAATGCCAGAGTTTTAAAACCTATAAGTTCCCGGCCATAAAGCACGCCGCATATGACGGAAAGCAGGATCAAAAAAATAAATACGCGCCCGTCCCGGGTAACATGCCGGGCAGGCTGCGCTTCATCTGCTGTCTTCAGGTTTTGCTTCATAGCTTCCGAAGCCGACCCATCCAGCAAGGAACGGATGGACCCGACAGCCGCGTTCAATCCATCGTAAAAAGCATCGTCTTTAAAATAGGGTTTCATATCGCGGTTGATAATACCATCCGCCATTAAATCCGTTATAGTGCCTTCCAGGCCATACCCCACTTCGATCCGCATTTTATGATCCTCTTTAGCCACCAGGATCAAAACACCATCGTTCTGTTCTTTTGACCCGATCTTATTTTCCCGGAACAGCACCGTGGCATACTCCTCAACCGACTGGCTTCCGGTAGTGGGAAGCATTACGATGACCACCTGGCGTCCCGTGTTTTGTTCGATGGCATACAACTGATCATCCAGACTTTTCTTTTCCGTATCGGATAAGGTGTTGGTCAAATCGGTAGTGCGGGTGCTGATCTTTATTACATCCTGGGCAGCTACGCTCCCGATGTTTGAAAAAACAAACAGCAGGATAAAGAGATTGCGTAAAAAATGGAGCCGGTTAGCTTTATTTGTTGTATTCATTGAGCGCATGTGTTTTTGCTTTTCCAAATCGGTCTGGTATGATGGTCGCCTTAAAGTTAATATCAATGCGCCCATTTAACAAAAGCGCGGTCTATTTTTTGTACCTTAGCCTAAACGATTTTTTATGGCAGTAATTTTACCGGTAGAAGGAAAACACCCGCAAATTGGCGCCGATTGCTTTGTTGCGCCGAATGCAACCATTGTGGGGGACGTAATAGCAGGTGATGCCTGCAGTTTCTGGTTCAACACCGTGGTGCGCGGAGATGTGAATTCCATACGGATCGGCAACAAAGTAAATATACAGGACGGGGTGGTTATTCATTGTACGTATCAAAAGACAACTACCACCATTGGCAACAATGTTTCAATTGGTCATAATGCGATTGTGCATGGCTGCACCATCCACGACAATGTATTGGTAGGCATGGGCGCTATTATTATGGATAACGCAATAGTGCAAAGCGATTGTATTATTGCGGCCGGCGCGCTCATCCTGGAAGGTACGGTTTGTAATGCCGGCGGTGTTTATGCCGGTGTGCCGGCCAAAAGGGTAAAGGAAATTTCTTCTGATTTGTTGAATGGAGAAATCAACCGCATTGCAAACAACTATATAAAGTATGCGAGCTGGTTTGAGGAGGCCAATGAAGCCGATCAGTATTCGAAGAAATAGAAGTGATTTTTTGCCGGTAAGGCGGCGAGACGGCAAGTTTTAAAAGATCGAAGAACAACCCTTCCCGCCTTTTCGATTTCCCGGCTCATAATCTGCTTGCGGATTTTTGGCCTGCTGCATTCTCCTACAGCCAGGCAGCGCCAACTATTTAATAGTATCTGTAGAAAAAAAATCAAACCAATATCTTTCGTTACTATCAAACAATATCTTTTGCCGGCAACAAACAATATTTGATTGCTATAACAAAAGACCTATAGCTAATCTAATAACTCTTATTCTCCAGGCTCTCCAATATATTCAGATAACTGATATACCGCTCTTCATAGATCGCGCCGTCGGTTACCGCCTGCTTAATGGCGCAATGGGGCTCATTTACATGTATGCAGTTATTATATTGGCATTGGTGCAGCCGCTCCCGCATTTCGGGAAAATAATGGGACAGCTCTTCTTTTTTCAGGTTGGTGATGGCCAGCTCGCGGATACCCGGGGTGTCAATAATTCTACCTCCATCCGGCAGGTCATACATATTAGCAAAGGTGGTGGTATGCATTCCCTTCCCGCTCCAGCCGCTCACATCCTGGGTTTTAATCCGCTCGCCCGGGAGCAGGGCATTGACAAGGGTAGATTTCCCTACGCCACTATGTCCGCTGACGAGCGTTGTTTTATTTTGCAGCAATTGGTGCAGTACTTCCAGTCCTTCCGCTTTTTCAACACTAACCGCATGTACGGCGTAGCCTAAAGCTTCATACATTTTGGCTAGTTCCTCATACTTCTTCCATTCCTTTTCCCGGTAAATATCCGTCTTGTTAAACAGCACGATCGCCGGCACATGATACATTTCACATACCACTAAAAACCGGTCGATAAATCCCTGGGAAGTACGCGGCTCCTTTAAGGTAGCGATCAATACTGATTGATCGAGGTTGGCCGCAATAATATGCTGCTGGTATTTTACACGCGGCGACTGCCGGTTGATGTAATTATTCCTGGGAAAAATTTCGGTGATCAAGGCGGTTCCTTCCCCGCTTGCTTCCAGTTCAATCCCCACCCAGTCACCAACGGCTAACGGGTTCGTACTGGTAATATCGTCAATTTTAAATACCCCTTTCATCCGGGCATTATGAAACTGCCCCGCTTCGTCTTTAACGGTGTACCAGCTCCCGGTAGATTTATAGACTAAAGCCTTCAAGGTTTAAAGTTCAAGGTCTCAGGTTCAAGGTTTAAAGACACACCTCAAACCTCAAACAAAATTATACGCTTACTTTAAAATCGCGCAACGCATCATTCAGACTGGTTTTCAGATCCGTGCTAGGTTTGCGTTTTCCAATGATCAAAGCACAGTTTACATGGTATTCACCCGCAGGGAATTTTTTTGCATAAGAGCCGGGGATCACCACGCTTCTTGCCGGAACACGTCCTTTACCCTCGATGGGTATCGTGCCACTTACATCAATGATCTTGGTGCTCTGCGTTAATACCACATTGGCGCCTAACACCGCTTCTTTTTCTACAATAACCCCTTCTACCACAATAGAACGGCTGCCTAAAAAACATCCATCCTCAATAATTACCGGGCTGGCCTGCAAGGGCTCCAACACCCCACCAATACCTACACCACCACTCAGGTGCACGTTTTTACCGATCTGCGCACAGCTTCCTACAGTAGCCCAGGTATCCACCATGGTACCTTCGCCCACATAGGCGCCGATATTTACATAAGAAGGCATCAGCACCACATTAGGGGCCAGGTAAGCCCCATAACGCGCCACAGCATGCGGCACAGCACGAACGCCAATATCCTTATAATTTTTCTTCAGCAACATTTTATCATAGAACTCAAAGGGCGGCACGTCCCAGGTTTGCATTTGCTGAATGCCAAAGTACATCAGGATGGCCTGCTTTACCCATTCGTTTACGACCCACTTCTTTCCGTGAGGTTCCGCTACCCGTAACGCTCCTTTGTCCAATGCGGCAATAACTTCATGTACCGTCTGCTCATACTTTTTGGTTTTCAGCAATTCCCGGTCGCTCCAGGCTGCTTTTATCAGTTCTTCCATGAATATTTTACTTTGTGGCCAAAGGTAACAGAATACGATGAATAAAAGCGGATAAGGTGTTATGGATACATGACGAATACTGCATTTTACATGGTCGCTGATTGACGAGCAGAAATAGGGAATAGCGAGTAGCAAGTAGGGAGTGCTGACCGCTGTTTGTCAATTCCCCCATTTACCCCAACTTTGTCACTATGAATATTGGGTTTGATGCCAAAAGGGCCTACCATAATAATACCGGATTGGGCGTTTTCAGCCGGGTATTGATCAATCTGTTGGCGGAGCATTTTCCGCAAAACAACTATTACCTGTTCAATCCCAAACCAGGAAAATCGTTCCACCCTGTTCAAAAAAATATGCACGAAGTATTGCCAACGGCGTCGCTGCATAAGCTCTTACGCTCCTTCTGGCGCAGCCGGTGGATCACTAAAGACCTGGTGAAATACAAGCTGGATCTGTATCACGGCCTGAGCCATGAAATACCGGTAGGGATCGCAAAAACAGGCATTCCTTCTATTGTGACCATCCATGATCTTTTCCCGGAACTCTACCCCCATCAATATAAACCCATCGATACAAAGATCTACCGGGCAAAGTCGCGGTACGCCTGCACCCATGCCACAAGGATCATGGCGATCAGCGAGGAGACCAAGAGCCATATCATCCGGATCTATGGCATCCCCGCTGAAAAGATCAGTGTTATTTATCAAAGTTGCCCGCCGGCATTCGGCGTCCTCGAAACGGAAGAACGCAAAGCAGCGGTCCGGCAGCAATATAATTTGCCGGCGCAATTTTTTCTACATGTGGGCACCATCATTGAGCGCAAGAACCTGTTGAATATCTGCAAGGCCCTGCAGTTGATCCGAAGTGAAATTCCCGTTCCCTTGATAGTGGTGGGTAACGATGGGGGCTTTAAGGAAAAGGTAAAAGCTTATCTGAAAGAAGCGGACCTGGAAGACCGGGTCATTTTTTTATCGGAGCAATTAGCCCTTGCCGGCAAGAAGCCTTTTATAGCCGCGGAAGACCTGCCGGCATTGTACCAATCAGCAACAGCGATGATCTACCCTTCGTATTTCGAGGGTTTTGGTATTCCAATTGTAGAAGCGATGTCGGGCGGCGTTCCCGTGATCACTTCGAACACGTCCTGTCTGCCGGAAATAGCCGGGAATGCGGGCTGGCTGGTAAACCCGGACGCGCCGGAAGAGATGGCCGCAGGATTCCGGAAAATTTATACGGATACCGCTTTTGCTGAAGGAATGCGACAAAAAGGATTTGAAAACGCAAAGCGTTTTTTACCGGAGGTATTCGTAAACGATGTAATGGATCTGTATCTTTCAGTTTTGTAGTCATCGTCGGTGCTTCTATGCTCTTTGTTGTGTCACTCCCTTGTACTGCACAATACACTTCAACAGCTTTCATTCCAGTAAATAGTAATTCATCCATGATCAATTTTGAACAAGACCTTAAAGATTCCGTTGAAACCTTACGAAAAGGCGGCATCATCCTTTACCCAACAGATACCGTATGGGGCCTGGGTTGTGATGCTACCAATGCCGCAGCCGTGGCAAAAATTTATTCCATAAAAAAAAGAGACGATAGTAAGGCACTGATCGTGCTGGCGGCAACCGAACGGGATATTATGCAGTACACCGCTGCAGTTGACCTCAGCCTTTTTGACTATCTGGAAACCACAGAACGTCCCACAACGGTGATCTATGAGCACGGCATCGGTTTTGCAGAAAACCTCACCGCCGAAGACGGCAGTATCGCCATACGGCTTTGTAAAGACGAATTTTGCCGGTCGCTGATCAAACGCTTTGGCAAGCCCATCGTTTCCACGTCTGCAAATATTTCCGGGGAACCCACCCCGGCTAGTTTTGATGCAATTTCAACGGATATTAAAAACCAGGTGGATTATATCGTACAATACCGGCAGGACGATACTACACCGCAGCAGCCTTCTTCGATCATTCGCTGGAAAGATGGGAAAGTGGAAATAATCCGATAAAAATGAAGAATGTAAAATATTGAATAAGGAATTTAAAACTGCACTATCAAAAAACGTTTTTGGTAAATTGTAACATCAAACAATAAACCACAAACAAAAAACGAGCGTTATCTTTGCCCGCTACATGGATATTCAATTAGACGATACCGAACGCACTATTATAAATAAAGTAGCAGCAGCAGCGCAGCAACTCAACCAGGAAAGCTACCTCGTGGGCGGTTTTGTGCGGGATAAGTTATTAGGCCGTGCTACCAAAGACGCGGATATTGTCACCATTGGAGATGGTATTGAACTGGCCCATGCAGTAGCAGCATTATTTCAGCCCAGGCCGGAAGTGAACTATTTCAAAAATTTTGGTACGGCACATATAAGGGTTGCGGCACCCTCACCGGAAAAAAAAGACAACTTCTTTGATATCGAATTTGTAGGCGCCCGCAAAGAAAGTTACCGGCATAACAGCCGCAAACCGGAAGTGAGCCCCGGCACCCTGGAAGACGACCAGAACCGCAGAGATTTTACCATCAACGCGATGGCCATCAGTCTGAATAAACATGATTTTGGCAAATTGGTGGATCCCTTTTACGGGCAGCAACACCTGGAAGAAAAAAAGATCATTACTCCATTGGAGCCCGATCAGACCTTCAGCGACGACCCCCTGCGCATGATGCGGGCGATTCGTTTTGCTTCTCAGCTAAATTTTGTGATTGAGGAAAACACCTTGGCTTCCATCGCCAAAAACAAAGACCGCATCCGGATCATTTCGCAGGAACGCATCACCGATGAACTGAACAAAATTATTTTATCGGACAAGCCCTCTATTGGATTTGACCTGCTTTATAAAACCGGTTTGCTGAAAATTATTTTCCCGAAAATGACGGACCTATCCGGCGCCGAATTCAAAGAAGGCATCGGGCATAAAGATAATTTTTATCACACCTTACAGGTTCTGGATAATGTGGCCAGCACCAGCAACGACCTGTGGTTGCGCTGGGCGGCTATTTTGCATGATATTGCCAAGCCGGCTACCAAACGATTTGAAGAAGGCGCGGGGTGGACCTTTCACGGGCACGAAGTAGTGGGCGGCCGTATGGTTCCCAAAATTTTTGCACAGATGAAACTGCCGCAAAATGAAAAAATGCGTTTTGTAAAAAAACTGGTGGAACTGCATTTACGCCCGATCTGCCTGTCAAAGGAAGACATCACGGATTCTGCTATCCGTCGCCTGCTGTTTGATGCCGGCGAAGATTTTGATGCGCTGATGCTGCTCTGCGAAGCGGACATCACCAGTAAGAATAAAAAGAAGGTGCAACGTTTCCTGGAGAACTTTAAACTGGTACGGGAACGAAGCAAAGAGGTGGAAGAAAAAGATCATATCCGCAACTGGCAGCCTCCCGTTGACGGGCTGGAGATCATGCGGCTATTCAACCTGCAACCTTCAAAGCCGGTAGGCATTTTAAAAGATTCTTTAAAAGATGCCATCCTGGATGGAGCCATTCTGAATACGAGAGAAGCTGCGCTGGAGTTTTTGACGGTTAAAGCAAAGGAAATAGGGATCGGTTAGCGTCAATAAAAAATGCTCCCGCAGATTTGCGCTGATTATTTTCGCTGACGGGCGCTGATTCGTTTTATTCTGCGTAAGATCTGCGCTATTTGCGGGCAAATCTTAAATGAAGTCAGGACGGATTAACTCCATTGTTGTATCAGCATCTTCAGCTCCTCTTCAATAGTTCCCGATGGCATCGATGTACCTGCCCGCCGGTACCAATAGTTTGCATTCCATTCATCGCCTTCCACCCGATGCAGGTAGGCGTGCAACCGATCAAAATCTTTTGTTCCTTCATGATCCTGCGCAATATTGTGCGCCGCCTCCCAATCGCCTTTGGCGGCATACCACAGGCCGCATTGCAGTTCACTAAATGTTGCCGGGGGCACCTTCAATTGGAGTGATCGTTTAAATTCGATATCTGTCATAATAAGTATTAAAATAGGTGCAACAAAAATAAGACGCTGCTAGGAAATGATTCGCCGGGAAGGCGTAGAGACGGGAAGGACTTGTTTTCAATCGTTTCGGGTCAGATAATAAACGAGCATTAAAATTGATTTTAAGGGGTGTACCTACGGCACACCAAATGATACGCGGTCGTCACCCAGCTACCAATCGGTTGTTCCTATGGAACAAAACACGGAAGCCCGTACCCATTATATTCAAACTTTGTTTATGATTAACTATCTAGCAACGCACTGCTCTCTTCATCCAAAAACAGAACGACATTAGCGTGGCTTCTCAGAATAGTTGAAGGATAAAGCGGATCGATTGCTGCATGAAGTGTATTATAAACGGCACGGGCTTTTGAGGCCGCCGGCACCATACAATACAGGTATTTCCCCCTCATTAATGCGGGAATGGTAAGGGTTAAGGCCCGTCGCGGAACTGCTTCCAAAACCGCAAAGCATCCGTCGTTCACCTGCTGCTGCAAACAGGCAGCATCCAGGTCCACCACTTTTACCAGCCGGGGATCATTAAAATCCGCTACAGGCGGGTCATTAAAAGCGATATGTCCATTTTCTCCAATTCCCAGGCATACAATATCCGGCGGGTGTGCTGTCAGTAACTGTGCATATCGATCGCATTCTATAATCAGATCAGCCGCATTCCCATTTAAATAATGAACCGACTGGAACGGTGCCTTATCAAACAGCCGCTCCTTTAAAAAATTCCCAAACCCCTGCGGCGCGTCAGCCGGCAGGTCTACATATTCATCCATGTGCAAAGCCACAATACGCTCCCAGGGGATAGGCTGCCCAAGCAGGTGCGCCAGGAATTCATTCTGCGAAGGGGCGGCCGCAAAAATCATATTTACCGTATCTTTTTCGGAAAGAAGCTCATGTATTCTATCCGCCACCGCACCAGCCGCCGCCGCACCCATTGCATCCCTTGTTATATACCTTTTAATGATCAATGCATTGTTCTCTACGCTCATTATTCTCTTTTTGTTAGCCACTCAATTATATTGGAATAATTTGGACTAAATAATTATTCCTTTGTCGATTAGTCTGCTTCAGGCAATTCCAGCTTCCCTGCATCGTGCACCAGCCGCCCTCCTATAATCGTTTTAAGTATTGCAACAGACGGATCAAAGACAACAATGTCTGCCTGCTTTCCTTCTTCCAGACTGCCGGTCCATTCATGAACACCCATTAATTTGGCCGGAGTAGCAGTAGCCATTTTTACTGCATCCATGAGGGATACCCCCGCCAATGTGATCATATTCCGCACCAACCGGTCCATCGTAGCGATACTGCCTGCAAATGCAGACCGGTCGGGCAATTTGGCCACGCCATCTTCCAATAAAACAGGCAAACCATTTTTGCGGCTGCCCAAAATACTCCCGCTGCCCTGTGTACCTGCGCCGCGCATGGCGTCCGTGATCAATGCAATTTTATCAGCACCTTTTAGTTTATACACGAGTTGCAACAGCGGTGGCGGCAGGTGCACGCCGTCGGCGATTATTTCCACCGTCATTTCATCAATCAAATAAGCGCTTTCCACCACTCCGGCATAACGAAAAGCGTTCCTGCGGAAGACGCCAGACATCGCAGAATAGAAATGGGTAACATGCGTATAGCCGGCATCAAATGCTTGCACCACATCTTCATAACTGGCATTGGTATGTGCAATGGCCGGCATCACTTTGTGTTGCACCATATACTTCCCAAATTCAAGAGCCCCCGGTAACTCGGGCGCTGCACTCCACCGCGCTATGTGTTTTGCAGCAGCAAGCACTTCCCCGTATTCTTCGGGATCCGGATCCCTTATAAAACGAGGGTCTTGTGCACCCCTCTGTTCCATGGCAAAATAAGGGCCTTCTATGTGCAGGCCGATGAACTGTGCGCCATCATATCTCACAGGCTCTGCAGCATCATATAATCTTATTGTTTCCAGCAAATCTTCTTTACCGCAACTCAATGTCGTCGGGTTCATAGAAGTAGTACCATGTTGTGCATGCATTTGGGCAATGGCAACAAATCCCAGAGGATCGTTATCCATAAAATCATGATCGGCTCCGCCATGAACATGCATGTCGATAAACCCCGGTGCCACATAGTTTCCATGAACATCCATCTCCTGCAGATCAGGAAAATCAAGCATTTCGCCGGTAATGGCCTGTATCTTCCCATCAAGGACATACAAAGACTTCCCTTCCACAACCCCATCGGGTAATACCAGCTTGCCGTTTATGATCTTAAGCGCATTCAATTATTTTTCTTTTTATTAGATTTCCAGTTCCGGATCTTATGCCCGTACACTGCATAAATAATCAGGTATCCATAACAGGGAAGGAGCACCACATATGCCGCCCGCGGATTCCACACATCTGCAAGCCACCCATAAAGTAACGGCATAATAGCATTGCCACAAAGCCCCATGATCATGATAGATGCGCCCAGTTTGGTAAAACGGCCTAACCCGTCCAGTGCCAGTGGCCAGATGCCCGCCCATACCAATGAATTGGCTAATCCCAGCAAAACGAGGAACCAGATCGACAGGTCTGCCTGATGCCCGAACAGGGATACATTGCCTTTTGCCAAAAGGATCACTATTGAAAAAAGCAACCCCAGAAGGGTGCATACTTTTAACGCCGTAACCTGACTAAAAAATTTTGGTATACAAATAATCCCTGTTATATACCCGATAATAGTAGCCGTTAACGTATAAGAAGGAAAAGCTTTTGCTTCCAGCAAATTCATACCCATACTTCCGGCGTAATTGATAATGGTATCAATAGCCACAATCTGGGTGCCTACATGTATGAAAATAGCCAGGGCGCCCAATACCAGGTGGGGAAACTGGAAAATGGTATGCTTGCCCGAATTAGCCGTGGCAACTGCAGGAGGCTCATGCTCAGTGTCTATTTCAGGTAACGAAGAATAACGTACAAAAACGCCAAATACAAACAGTCCCAGTCCCACGACACTATAAGGCACTATTACACGCCGGATCAGCTCATCCAATGCGGTTGCTTTTTGTAAAGGATTCATAAGCGGGATCTGCCGGAATAGTTCCGCATCCGTAGTGCGCAGGATTACTGCCGCAAATATCAGCGGCGCCAGGATACCGGCGCCTTTGTTGCAAATACCCATGATGCTGATCCGCTGGGCAGCCTGCTCTTTCGGACCTAATATTGTTATATAAGGGTTGACTGCCGTCTGCATGATCGCCAGGCCGGTACCTAATAAAAATAGCCCGGTTAAAAATAACGCGTACGTACGCGCAAGCGCTGCCGGTATAAACATAAAAGCGCCGGCAGCCATGATCCATAGCCCCAACATCATCCCTTTTTTGAACCCGGTACGTTTTAAAAGAAAAGACGCCGGCACAGCAATAAGCAAATAAGAAATATAAAATGCCAGCGTCACAAAGTACGATTGGAAATGGGTCAATTCGCAGGCGATCTTGAAATAAGGTATCAGAATAGCATTTACCCAGGACACAAACCCGAAAATAAAAAACAGGAGGCCGATAATTATCAGCGACACCATCGTTTCCCGTCTACTTAAACCACCCGGTGCTATTATTTGCGTATCCGTCATTTTTCAGCTAATTTTTACATTATCGTTTACCTCATGGCTTATAAAACAGCCGTGTCCATCATCTATAAAAAGTTGAATGAGAACTCCCACAGGCTACGCAGATCGGTCCCCGGTGGCGAACCCACGCAGAGAAAAGACTTTAAGCCGGTGCTATTCTTCGTATTCAACGGGAGACAATCAAAAGGTATGTCAGGCATGATACAGCACTGATTATTATTATTATACTTTCGGTTCCCATCCCTTTTCATACGTACGGCTCCAAAGTTTCATCGCCCCGGGATCAGATAGGATATGGCCATTCTTCGAATCAGTGTGTAACAACCCTGTGGTGCGTTGCGCAATATTACCCAATTGCACCAACAACGTACTTTTAAACCCTCCCTCGATATCGGAATGCAGTGCCGCGCCTCCTTTTATGGCATCAAACATATTTTGAAAATGGAAGGCATCCAGCGTTTCCGCGGGATTGGAAAGATCAGTTGCTTTTACAGTTGCATCGCCTTTTACTTCTTTAATTAATTTGTTATCCAATCCATAAACATGATAGCTGTTCCCTGCATCTATTTGCAAAGAGCCTTTTTCTCCGTAAAACACGACTCCCACCGAACTGCCTTCGCTTTCTCTGCCGTTGGCGCTGCGGCCTTCCCATGTGATCATCGTTTTATTAGCAAATTCCAGGGTGATCATTTGTGTATCGGGGGTCTGCCAATCATCGGTAAATACCAGCCGTCCACCTGAGGACTGCACTTTAACAGGGTAATCCACCTGCAATCCCCAGCGGGCAAGGTCTACCATGTGGGTACCATTATTCAGCGCTTCACCGGTACCCCAATGCCAGAACCAATGCCAGTTGTAATGAAGCAAATTGTCCTTATAAGGCATCCTCGGAGCCGGCCCCTGCCACAGATCATAGTTCAGCCAGTTAGGCACCGCAACCACTTTCCCCGTGCCAATAGGCTTACGGCTATTCGCATACCATGTTTTTGCATAATAGGGCCGCCCGATAATACCGTCATGAATTTCTTTAATGGCCTGCGCAACATTGGGCCAGGACCGGCGCTGGTTGCCCATTTGAAGTACCTTTTTGTATTTTTTTTGAGCGGCAACCAACAGTTCTCCTTCATGGGGGTTATGACTGCAGGGTTTTTCCAGGTATACATGCTTCCCCGCCTGCATCGCCAGCAGGGCGGCCGGCGCATGCCAATGATCCGGCGTAGCCACTACCATTATATCCAGATCCCTGGCTTCCAAAGCCCTTCTGAAATCGGGTTTCGCGACAGGCTTCAACTGCTGAATGGCTTCCACGCGGCTGATACATTTATCCGCGGCACGCGTATCCACGTCTGAAATATAGCGCACCGCTGCATTAGGTTGTTTGGCAAAGTTGCTTGCCAGTGCAAGACCCCGGCTGTTTACCCCCATTACCCCAATCGCAAATCGTTCATTAGCCCCCCAAATGCTTTTATAACTCCGGGCACTAAAGCCGGGAAGTACGCCGCCCATGCTTACGGCTGCGGAACTTAAAACAGCCTTCTTTATAAAGTCCCGTCTCGATTGATTTTTTTGCTGATCCATAAATATTTTTTTTATATCGTTTGCTTCAGGAACCGTTCTTCTTTGATTAACTATTTTAATAGCCTTGTGGAATACCGGTTTCGAAAAAATGAATGAGCCGCGGCAGCAAGGGATCATAGCCGGCAAAAAGGCCTGATGGCAACAGCAATCGTTGTATCACCGGATCAATCCCGGTTAAAATTAGATATGATCTTTCCAATATCGCAAACGAATCGCGCAATCTTTGTTTCAAAAAACGCAGGATTCATTAAATCCGTGCAAATTTTTTCTGATATGCCGTTGGCGTGTATCCCTTAGCCTTCTTAAAAATACGCGAAAGATTGCGTGCATCGTTAAAACCAGACTGAATGGCCAGATCCAGTAATGGCACCCCTGGCCGGGCGAACAGAAGATCGGCAAAATATTCAATCCTTCGCCTTAATATAAATTGATAAAGCGAAACGCCCATTTCATTTTTAAATTTGGTTTCAAGGTTCCTTCTCGACAATGGCACTCTGCGCGTAAGCGTCGCAATAGGAATGGGTGTGGTAAATGAGGCTTCAATATACTGCAGGACTTCGCGGATATGTTCATTTGCCACATTGTATTTTTCTGTGGACTTTCTTAACTCAAACCTGACAGGGTTTATAATAATATTATGAGGCAATGTGCGCTCTTTTGTTACCAACTGATGCAAAACCCGCCCGGTTTCGTACCCGCCCCATTCCACATCTAAAGCTATCGAAGAAATAGGAGGATCGGATAGATTACAGATCAGGTCATCATTATCTACTCCAAGCAATGCCAATTCATTCGGAACAGCAATATTGTTCAGTTTACAGGCCAGCGAAACCTGCAGGGCGAAATGGTCATCACAAGCAAACAACGCCACAGGTTTGGGCAATGAAAGTAACCACTGATCCAATTTTTCATGACTGCTGCTCCATTCTTCGCCGTTCAGCGTTTCCGTTTCAAAGTAAAAGTAGTTCCCCTTATTCTTTTCCACTTCCTTTTTATATCCCTCGGCGCGCTCCATAGACCATACGACTCCTTTGTTTCCATAAAAAGCAAAATTGCAATAGCGCCGCTGCAGGAAGAATTGCGCGGCCATACGGCCTGTCCCCCTGTAATCACCGGTGAGATTTGAAAAATCCTGACTACGTTTTTTATAGTTTTGCGTCATTACAGGAATACCGAGACATTTAAGAAAACCAGTCTCTTCATGATCGCCCTGCGCGATAATGGCATCCGCCTTCCACTCCCGGGCCCATTTCAATATCCCTTCTTCTCCGTTAAGGGTTTTATAATAGGAAGGCAGCCGGTAAAACAACCACGGGCCATGATCTTTGGAGTATTGTACCAGTCCCCGAAGCAGACGCCGGCTGAATTTACTGGAATGATCAATCAATAATAAAACCCTGATCATTGAGATTATTTAATGCTGAAGGATCATATTCCGGACAAGCGCCTTTTTGGGTCGCTATAAAAGACCCCAGCCTGCAGGCAAATGCTAATGCTGCTTCCGGGCTGTTTTGTTTTTGCAGTTGGGATAAGAACCCTGCCAGGAAGGCATCGCCACTGCCTACCGTATCTACCACTTCTACTTTAAATCCCGGATGTTCATAATAGCTCCCGTTTGCAAAATAGGCTGCTCCTGCTGCGCCACGTGTAACAACAGTATCTTTTATCGAAAATTTTTCGCTCAAGGCAGCAGCCTGCTCCCACATCGTTCCTGTAAAACCATACCATCCGCAAACCAGTTCCAATTCATTTTCGTTGAGCTTTAAAATCGTCGCCTCGTTTAATAAGGCTTCTATTGTATGCTGGTCAAAATGGGGTGGCCGCAGATTAATATCCAGCACCTTTGTTTTGGCCAGCGGCAATAATTCAAATAAGGTTTTGCGGGAGTGTCCGTTCCGTACGGCCAGACTTCCAAATATCAATAAATTGGTTTGTTCAACAATTTCAAGGACTGATGCCGTGGCATCTATAAAGTCCCAGGCAACAGGAAATACAATATCATACTGCATTTCATAATTGGCGCCGGGTGTAGCCAATACTTTACCGGTAGAATAGGCCACATCGGTCTGAATAAATGCCGTATCTACCTGATGTTCTTTCAAAAACCGGATCAGCCCCTCTCCCTCTTTATCTGCGCCTCTTTTTGAAATAACACCCGCAGACAAACCCAGTTTATTCAGATGATAGGCCACATTCATGGGAGCACCTCCGGGCACAGCTCCATCTGGCAATACATCCCAAAGGATCTCTCCGAAACAAATAGCTGTATGTTGTGTCATGCTATGTATTTTTAAAATTCAGAAAAAGCCAGTGTTATATTAATTGAAAAATATCGTATAATGTCTGTTGCCACGAAGACACGAAGGCGCAAAGAATAATTGCCTAGTGGCTTTGTGTTTTTGTGGCCTGATAAAATGTATTTGATATAGCACTAGTATAGCCCAAAAGCTGCCATTACCGGTGCAGCCTTGGAAGCTTTAATCGTTACCCGCACTTTACCAGTCGTTACCGGGTCAATTTTTAAAATACGTTTATACCCGATCGTTGTTTCATCGGCCACCTGCTTCCAGTTGCCCTTATCAAAAACTTCTACGGTAAAACTTTTCACCCGTTGCCCCAGGGGAATGTATTCCTGCAAGACTACATATTTAATTTCTTTGGGTACCGGCAATACTGCTTCAAAGCTGGCGCCGGTAATACCATCATCCGTAGCCCAATAAGTCTTTTCATTGCCGTCGATCATTTTTGCGCCGTTATACGCGGCAGCATTTCCCCTTGTATTACTTGTGGTGATCTTAGCACCTTTTGCAAGGTTGTGGGTTAGCCGTTCATCGAGCAATTTCTTAAACCCGTAAAGCGACTGCACATCTTCCGGATGAAATGCCCCGTTCCGGTCGGGGGGAATATTCAGCAACAAATTAGATCCACGTCCTACAGAGGTAAGATATACATCGAATAGCTGTTCGGGTGTTTTTACTTTACTGTCTTCCGAAGCGTGATAAAACCAACCCGGACGAATAGAAACATCCACTTCCGCAGGGATCCATTTGGTGCCGTCTGCCGATCCTGTATTCAATAATTTTTCAATCCCCGCTTTGCCTGCATACAGTGTATCCGGCGTAATTGTGTTCCAGTTGGTTCTACCGGCCTGCCCTCTTTCGTTGCCTACCCAACGGATATCAGGCCCTGCATCACTAAAAAACAGTACATTAGGTTGTATGCTACGCACCATTTTCAAGGTTGTGGGCCAATCATAATATGTAGCGCCGTTGATCTTTCGTTTTTCTCTTTTTCCCCCATAGTAGCCGTCACCACCATTTGCCCCGTCAAACCACATTTCAAAAATCGGTCCGTAATTGGTAAACAGCTCTTTCAACTGGTTACGGTAGTAGGTAATATAGGAGGGAGTGCCATAATCAGCCCGGTTACGATCCCAAGGCGATAAGTACACTCCAAATTTCAATCCCGCTTTCCTCGCTGCATCACTTGCCTCTTTTACAATATCACCCTTTCCGTTTTTCCAGGGACTGTTTTTCACTGAATGATCTGTGTATTTGCTCGGCCACAATGTAAACCCGTCGTGGTGTTTGGTAGTAAGGATCATGGCTTTAAAACCCGTCTGTTTCAGTACGGTAGCCCATTGCGTTGCATCTACTTTTGTGGGATTAAACACTTTGGGATCTTCATCGCCATAGCCCCACTCTTTATCCGTAAAAGTATTGGTCGTAAAATGAATGAAAGCATAGGTTTCCAGTTTATGCCAGGCCAACTGGTTCGCCGTTGGCACCGGATACACGGGCGCCGGCGGTTTTACATTTTGCGCCCCGGCCGTTATGGCGATCCCTAAAAGGGAACTTAGTAATAATTTTCTCATTATTTTATTTTTATTAACCTTTCACAAATGAAAATGCCAGTGCGGGATTTTCTTTGTTGTTTTTCAATTTGGATGGAACCTGTATGGTTACCTTGCCCCCCGCTACAGACCATTTTGCCTTTTCACCGGTGGCAACAGCTTTTACAACCGATCCTTTTGCAGGTATATTCCCCTCCCACTCAACAACGTCCGGAACGGCGTTATTCTTAACCAGATGAATAGCAAATTCCGTTTTGCCTTCTTTTGATTGCACAAAATAAGTATCCCCGCTTTTGTAATTATCAATAGCGCGCGTGTTATAAATTGCGGCGCCGTTTGCATTGACCCATTTTCCTATTTCCTGCAAACGTGCCACAGATTCTTTTGTAAGCATGCCATCCGGCTGGGGGCCAACACCCAATAATAAACTTCCGCCCTTGGCCACCACTTCCACCAGCGTGTGGATCACTTTTGCCGCTGGCTTCAGCTTATCGCCGGGAACATAGCCCCAGGCATTCCCCAGCGTCATACAACTTTCCCAGGGGTTGTTGAGTTTATGATCCGGCACCCGTTGCTCAGGTGTTTGATAGTTCTCATAGGGACCATGCACGGTACGGTCTACCATCAGGATCCCCGGTTGCGCTTCACGCGCCATTTTAGCGATCCGGGGCATATCAATGTCCTGACCGGTTTCGGGGATCTTGGCGCCCCAGGAACGCACTTCTGCATTCACGGTTTCAATAGGACGCACCCAGCCGCCATCCAGCCAAAGAATATCCATGCTGCCATAATTATGCATCAACTCGCTGATCTGGTTGTATACAAAATCTTTGAACTTTTGCCAGCGCCAGGGGAATTTTTTAATATTGTAATTCACGTTCCGGTCGGGCGTGGCATACATGGGCCACCAGTAATTTTCATTATGCCAGTCGGGTTTGGAAAAATAAGCGCCGATCATAAACCCCTGTTTGCGGAAGGCATCAAAAACATATTTTGCCACATCTGCCTTTGGATTTGCGGCGAAGGGGCCATTAGATATTTTAAAATCAGATTGTTTGGTGTCGAACATATTAAAACCGTCGTGGTGCTTGGTCGTAAATACCACATAGCGCATCCCTGCTGCTTTTGCTGCGCCGGCCCATTGATCCGGATCGAAATGCACGGGATTGAAATCTTTTTTAAGCCCCCAATACCATTTTTTATAATCAGGATAAGCGATGGTGCTATCGCGCCCGATCCAGTCTTCGGAGCAAATGGACCAGGACTCCACGATCCCCGGTACCGCATACAGTCCCCAGTGAATGATCATCCCGAATTTCTGATCCTGCCAGTGATCCAGCTTCTGTTTTACCAGGGGATCTGTTGGCCACTCATAAACGGTCGACTGTTGGTGCACGCCTTCTTCCTGTGCCCCTACCCTGTAACACCAAAAAGTGCATACAGCAAACAACAAAAAAAATCTATTCATTTTTGTCATAAAGCAATACATTTTCTATAGCAACAAGGCTTATTCCGCCAACCATTTTTCGATCTGCCGCAGGTCTGCTGCAGATAATTTCAATTGCATGGCCCCGGCGTTTTCTGCCGCCTGCCGGGCATTCCGGGCGCCAGCCAGCGCTGCCGCAACTGTTGGCTGACGCACTACCCAGGCCAATGCTAGTTGTGCAATTGTTGCATTATAACCTGCAGCCATTTCAGTTAGATGATCCGTTAATTGTGCTACCTTTTTCAGATCAAATTGCTTAAAGTAGTTATTCCGGTGATCATCCTCATGTAGTTGATACGCGCTATTGTATTTACCTGTCAGCAGTCCGCGCTCCATGGGGCTATAGGCAATTATTGAAAGCTCATGCTGCTGCGCATAAGGCACTACCTCCTGTTCTATTTTTCTTTTAAGCATGCTGTAGGGCACCTGGTCTGATGCCAGCCGTACTGTTTTTTCTGCTTCTTCCAGTTGCGCTCCGTTATAATTACAAACACCGATGGCTTTTACTTTTCCTTCTTCCAGCATGCGCTGCATCGCTTCCATCGTTTCACTGATCGGCGTGGTACTGTCGGGCCAGTGCAACTGGATCAGGTCTATATAGTCCGTCTGCAGGCGTTTCAAGCTCAGTTCCACTTCCTTTATTGCATTGTCATAACCCCCATAGCGATAAATGCTTCTTACCACACCGTCATTATCCTTACGTTCAAAGGCAAAATCACCTCTTACTTGATCCCATACCATACCAAATTTGGTTAGTATTTGCAGCGAGCTCCGGTCGTAGCCTTTTATTGCTTTTCCTACCAGCTCTTCGCTATAGCCCATGCCGTAAACAGGCGCGGTATCAATAGAAGTAATGCCATTATCAATTGAAGCTTTTATGGCGGCCAGCGAATCGGCTTCTTCATTACCGCCCCACATGGCGCCGCCTATGGCCCAAGCGCCCAGTGTTATGGGTGTTATAGCAAGTGTGCTTGTTCCCAGTTTATTTCTCATCTTAATACTATTATAAATGAACTGACGGAAGGTACAACCATTTTTATGAAAATCATCTCCCGGTTAACGGGAATATATAAGACGTATAAACTGTCGAAAGCGATGCAATTGCTACAACGCAATACGCAAGGGCCTGTGAGGTTTTTGTCATGATGGAAAAGTTAAACCTCACAGGTCTTCGCGGCTTTCGGTGCTGGCGGTTAAGCAAAAAACTCCGCTGTTTGAATTCCGGATACCCGATTATCAATTTTAGCTGCCGAAACAGTATCTTCGCTGCGAAAATAAAATCACTACACCATGCATAAGTACAAACGGGTTTTGTTAAAACTTTCAGGCGAATCGTTGATGGGAAATAAAAATTTCGGAATGGATTCTGAAGTTATTTCCCAATATGCCCGGGAGATAAAAGCAGTTACCGACTTAGGTATTGAAGTGGCCTTAGTGATCGGCGGTGGTAATATTTACCGGGGGATGAACGAGGTGGAAACAGGGATAGAACGCGCCCATGGCGACTATATGGGCATGCTGGCTACCGTTATTAACGGAATGGCCCTACAGGCAGGACTGGAAAAGATCGGCCTGTTTACCCGTTTGCAAAGCGCTATTAAAATGGAACAGATCGCCGAACCCTATATCCGGCGCCGCGCCATACGCCACCTGGAAAAAGGACGGGTGGTTATTTTTGGTGCCGGCACGGGCAACCCCTATTTCACAACCGATACAGCAGGTTCTTTACGTGCGATCGAGATCAATGCGGATGTGATCCTGAAAGGCACCCGTGTAGATGGTGTTTACACCGCAGATCCCGAAAAAGACCCTACCGCTACAAAATATGATGAAGTCACCTACCAGGAATGCCTGACAAAAAACCTGCGCATTATGGACATGACAGCTTTTACCCTTTGCATGGAGAACAACCTGCCGATTATCGTTTTTGATATGAACCAGGAAGGGAACCTGAAAAAACTGGTTGAAGGGGAAAAGATCGGGACATTGATCCGTTAACAGCTACTTTATGAATGGGTTCCAATTCAATACTGATAAGTTTGATTTCTGGCCCGTTTATGAGGCTATAAAAAAGTACTACCCCATTGGAGTGGAGGCTGCGCCGAAACTCTATCATTCCTATCCCGGGCAGATTGCGTTAGCAAATATTGTGATCGACAGAGTCCACAATGACGAAAATTTTACGTCCCTCTGGAGAAGTGTGGAAAATAAGCTGAAACAAAGCACCGGTAAAGAAATTATTGGTACTACTTACGGGCAGGATTTTTGCTACAGTGCATCGCTGATAGTCGATACGGAGACCCATAACAATTTTACACATAGAAAGCTACTGCACTTTTTTGTAAGTTTCCTGGGGCCTTTTTATTCAATTATTGGCGAAAGCCAAAATGAATTGGTAATGCCACAGAAGGACAAAGTTCCTTCCAGGTATTGCTCAACCAATTACCTGGTAGCTTCACCGCATGATGAATTTGCCGCATTATTCAATACGGTAGAGCAAGCTGTTGAAGCGGCATTTGAAAACTATAAGTTTGTTCCTTACTGGATCAATGAACAAGAAATAACCGGGTTATATCTGCATCATCAAAATGAGAATAAAAGCCCGACGGTTTTTAATGCGCTTTTCAATGATCATATCGACCTCAGGAAGCAGCAGTACCGCCAGCAGGGAGACCCCTGTTACAGACACGAGGACTGGATTAAGCCGGGCTACGATACTTCCCAAGAGGGCCACTGGACCGTACATCCCCCGCTAAGCGCTCTGACAGGCACAGTTGATAAAGCACCGGGAGGTTAAATGTATCCGCGGGCGAAAGAACATCAAAACAACAACGACATGGAACACAATATTGCAGACATACGCATCAATTATTCAAAAAAAAGTTTATCGGAAACAGAGGTAGCTCCGGATCCCCTTACCCAGTTCAACCGCTGGTGGCAGGAAGCAACGGACAGCCAGCTATCGGAAGTAAATGCAATGACACTGGCTACTGCCGATGCCAATGGTTTGCCCGATGCGCGCATCGTGCTGCTGAAAGGGATTACAGAGAAGGGATTCGTTTTTTTTACAAATTATTCAAGTAAAAAAGGATTGGAACTCGAGCAGAATCCACGTGCCTGTCTTGTATTTTTCTGGAAGGAGCTGGAACGCCAGGTACGTATTACCGGAAGCGTAACAAAAGTGTCACAGGAAGAAAGTGAGCACTATTTCTACTCAAGACCCGTGGGCAGCCAGATCGGTGCCATTGTTTCTCCCCAAAGCGCGGTGATCCCTAACCGTTCTTTTCTCGATGAGCGAACAAAAGAGCTCACCAATCGTGTTGCAGCGGGCGCGTCAATTGTAAAGCCCGATTATTGGGGGGGCTACCTGGTAACGCCTTTTTCCGCAGAATTCTGGCAGGGGCGGCCTAATCGTTTGCACGACCGGCTGCTTTATACGTTACAGGATAAAGAAGCGTGGAAAATTGAGCGTTTAGCTCCGTAGTGCTTGCCTTAAACAAGCTGCAGGGCAATCGTTGAAAGGGCTATGAACCCCGCCCCGTACGCCATACGGGTATGGATCATACGGGCGGGAACCCATTACATTACGCTTCTGCTTTTTTCTTTGCAGGAGTTGCTTTTTTTGGATTGGCCGGGCGGCTTTTACCAAATGATCCTTTAAAGCGTTTTCCTTTTGCTGATTTTTTATCGCCTCTTCCCATAGTTTGAAATTTTTGCAAATGTAAGGCTTACCAAACAAAAATGCCCCGTAATTTATCATTACGGAGCATAATACTTTCTTTTAAAGCAAGTTTGTTAGATTTTTGAAGAAAGCTCTTTCCCGGCTTTAAAGCGGGCAACTTTTTTGGCTTTAATCTTAATTACAGCGCCTGTTTGAGGGTTGCGACCGTTACGGGCAGCTCTTTTTGTAACGGAAAAAGTACCAAAACCAACCAAAGTAACTTTATCTCCTTTTTTCAAAGTTTTTGTTACTGCTTCAACAAAAGAATCTAAGGCTGCATTCGCCTGTGTTTTCGTGATACCAGCGTCGCCGGATATCTTGTCGATTAATTCTGCTTTGTTCATAATTAATTATTTAATGAGTGTTTTTTATAACAAAACAAATTTATATGGTTTTTCATGATTGCAACAAAAAACTTTGTCCATTTCCTGTTTGGCCAATACCCTTAAAACCCGCTGCTGATAAGAGTTACAGAAAGCGACCGCTCCCAAGATCCTATGAAGCATACATTTAAAAAAAGCCTGAAACCCGCTCCAGTAAAGCATTACGCGGGTTTATAGGCTGAAAACCGCGCGGCACGTGGGTTTTAAGGAATATACAACTTATTTCAGATACATAGCAAGCCCATAAAAATGTTATGCACATTCAATTCACAACCTCCAATGCCGACTCAAATCCATAACAATCCGTTCCCCAGGTGGTCATCATTTCCCGGTGTAAGGCCGAATAATGCCGGCTTGCAAAAGTCTTATAATCTTCAATCGACCGGGCATAAAATTGCACGGCATAGGTAAATCCATCGTCGCCGTCCTGCTCAAATAGCTTTAAAATAAGCGCATCATAAAAACAACCTGTGGCCAAATAAGCAGGTATATGTACTTTCCTTAACCAATCGAGCCAGTTTTCATGAATTTCGGGAGCCACTTTCGTCGTAACATTCCATATAAAAGCCGGTTTCATCAAATTTCTAATTTAAGGTATACAGGGCAATGATCACTATGTTTAACATCCGGGTAAATATCGGCTTCCACTACCTTATTTTTTAAAGCGTCCGTTACGGTTATATAATCAATACGCCACCCCTTATTATTCAAACGCACGGAGGGAAACCGTTGGCTCCACCAACTGTAGCGGTGCGCCTCCTCCGGATGTAACAACCGAAATGTATCATTAAACCCATTTTTTAAAAATTTTGTCATCCATTCCCGCTCTTCCGGTAAAAATCCGGATGAGTTTTTATTGCCCTTCGGGTCGTGGATATCTATCGCTTCATGGGCAATATTATAGTCGCCGCAAAGCACCAGGCGCGGGTGTTTATTTTTCAATTCCTGCAAATAGGTATAAAATTCATCCAGCCATATATACTTAAACCCCTGGCGCACTTCACCACTGGTGCCGCTTGGGAAATAAGCGTTGATCAAGCGAACGGCTCCAAAATCCAACTGTATCACCCTTCCCTCTTCGTCGCTAACCTGATGGCCGGTACCGTAAATTATATTATCCGGTGGTATTTTAGTAAACACTGAAACACCGCTGTATCCTTTTTTTTGAGCAGAGAACCAGTAGCCGGTATAACCTAAACTTTCAAACAACTCTTTATCAACGTTTTCGACCGAAGCTTTGGTTTCCTGCAGGCAAATAATATCCGCAGGATCCGTTTTCAGCCAGTCGATAAACCCCTTTTTAATAGCGGCTCTGATGCCGTTAACATTGTAACTTATAATACGCATAAAGGCTACATCAATTAATCGGCACAAAAATAACAGGATTTACTTATTAAAAATTTTATGATTTATATTCGTTCTTAAATCTTATCCATTGTTAATAAAATGAATGAAAAGGAACAACTAAAACCCCAGGAACGGATCATTCCCGCAAAAGAGCATATTTACCTGGAAGGCCCAAAAAGCAGAACCTATGAACTTGGATTTGCCGTTCATGTATTGTGGCAGTTTTTAAAGGGGTTCCGGACCCTTCACTTTGTGGGGCCTTGTATTACTGTATTTGGTTCCGCCCGTTTTAAAGAAGACCATATCTATTATAAAAAAGCCGAAGCATTTGGCCGGAGAATTGCCGATCTGGGTTTTACTACCTTAACCGGTGGCGGACCGGGCATTATGGAAGCTGCTAATAAAGGTGCTTTTGAAGCGGGGGGTGAATCTGTAGGCTGTAATATCAAATTGCCGTTTGAGCAGCATTACAACAAGTACCTGACCGATGCCGTAACGTTTGATCACTTCTTTGTGCGCAAAGTATTGCTGGTAAAATACAGCTATGCATTTATCATTATGCCCGGAGGTTTTGGTACCATGGATGAATTTTTTGAAACCATTACCTTAATTCAGACCAAGACCATCACGCAATTCCCTATCGTACTTTTTGGCAAAGAATTTTATAAAGAGCTGATGATTACAATTGAAGGCATGGCCGAACAGGGGACCATATCCAAGGAGGACATGAACCTGGTTTTACTTACGGATGATGTAGATGAAGCTATGGAGCATATCCGCCAGTATATTATCGCCAATTATAAGATCAAAAAACGCTGGAAGATACCCTGGATGATCGACAAAAGCTGATGATTGCCTGGCGTGCGCTCTGTTAAAATTAATTACTATCATAAAATATCCTTGAATATGAAATTGCCTCACCTGTTCCTGTTGTTATGTTTATCGTCCCAATTAAATGCCCAGCCGCATTTTGCCCGTAAATGGGTGCAGCTTTTTAACGGAAAGGACCTGAAAGGCTGGACGCCCAAAATAAGGGGATACGACCTGGGCGATAATTTCGGAAATACCTTCAGGGTAGTAAATGGCGCCATACAGGTAAATTATGACCATTATAAAACCTTTGACGATCGCTTTGGCCATCTTTTTTACAAGACCCCTTTTTCTTACTACCTGTTGGCAGTGGAATACCGTTTTGTTGGCAAGCAAACGCCCGGCGCTCCCGGTTGGGCCTATAAAAACAGCGGGATTATGCTCCACTGCCAGCCGCCGCAAACCATGCTGAAAAACCAGGATTTTCCTATTTCCATTGAAGATCAATTATTGGGAGGCGATACTACCGGCGAGCGCAGTACCTGTAATGTTTGTACCCCGGGAACAAATATCGAAATGGACGGAAAGCTGGAAACAAAACACTGTATTAATTCCACCTCCAAAACCTTCCGGAATGATGTGTGGGTAAGGGCTGAAGTACTGGTACTGGGCGATTCCATCATCAAACAAATTGTGAATGGGGATACGGTTCTTGTTTATGAAAAGCCCCAATTGGGCGGCGGCAATGTTACAGACTTTGACCCCTCGGTTAAAAAGGATGGGCAATTGCTACAATCGGGATACATTTCACTGCAAAGCGAGGGGCACCCCGTGGAATTCAGAAAAGTAGAGATCATTGACCTGAGCCCTTATTATGAAAAAAAGAAATAATTTCACCGCACCAAAATAAAAGATATGAACGGAGTTGATCTCTTAGGTGCCGTAGCTGGCGTTATTACCACCCTTACCTTTCTGCCACAGGTAATTAAAACCATAAAGGATAAATCGGTTAAGGATATCTCCTTAATGATGTTTGTGATTGCGGCTGTAAATGAGGCTATGTGGATCGTATACGGCGCATTAAAAAATGATTGGGTGATCATTCTCACCAACGCCGTTATCCTTTGCCTGTCGCTAACAATGATCTATCTCAAAATTGCCTACGCCCGTAAAAAAGCAAACGTATGATCCGGTATGGAGCGATACTGCTGCTGGGGATTATATTATTTTCGTCCTGCAGCCGAAAAATAACTGAGACGGGAAATGCCTCTTATTATTCTAATAGTTTTAAAGGCAGGAAAACCGCCAGTGGCGCTACTTTCAGACAAAGCAAAAAAACGGCGGCACATAAAACATTACCGCTGGGCACCAAGGTGACGGTCATCAATTTAAAAAACGGGCGAAAAGTAAAAGTGCATATCAACGACAGGGGTCCTTTTGTTGAAGGCCGGATCATTGACCTCAGCAGAAAAGCAGCCCGGAAAATCGGGATGTTAAACGACGGGGTAGTTCCTGTAAAGGTCAAATACAAGAAAAAATAACCCTGTAAAAATAGGCTTATTTCTTAACGTGAAATGTTAAACGATAAACGTGAAAGGCTCACGTTTATCGTTTCCCGCCTGACCTCATTCGGGCAGGTTTCCCGTCTCACGAATAAAACACTACTCCAGCACCGGCCGCAACCAGCGCCGCAGGTCTTCTTCCGGCATTTCTTTACGTTGCATATAATCGAGGAACTGATCCTCCTGGATTTTCCCCACGCCAAAATATTTGCTTTCGGGATGACTGAAATACCATCCGCAAACGGAAGAGGCGGGATACATTGCCAATGCTTCTGTAAGATGCACCCCTGTAACCGGTTCGCCGCCCAGCAACTCAAATAATTTATATTTTTCCGTATGATCCGGACAGGCAGGGTAGCCCGGCGCCGGCCGGATACCCAGGTATTTTTCCTGGATCAATTCTTCGTTTGAGAGGGTTTCCTCCTGAACATAGCCCCATAATTCCTTCCGCACTTTCTGATGCAACAATTCCGCAAACGCTTCTGCAAAACGGTCCGACAGGGCCTGCAGGTTGATCTTACTGTAATCGTCATTCTGAGCAATAAAACGCTCCAGGTGTGGCTCAATGCCATGTATGGTTACCGCAAAAGCGCCTAAAAAATCGCCTTCCTTACCCGGATTTATAAAATCCGAAAGGCTCAGGTTCGGTTGTCCCGCAGCTTTTTTGATTTGTTGCCGTAAAAACTGTAACGCAATAGTTGTATCAGCCGCCGGCTGCACTTCAATCGTATCATCCCCGGTTTTACGCACTGGCCAGAAACCCACGGTTCCCTGGGCCGTTAGCCATTTTTCTGTGATGATCTGGTCCAGCAGTTTATTAGCGTCGTTGTAGAGCTTTGTAGCTTCCTTACCTACTATCGGGTCTTCCAGTATCTGTGGGAATTTACCATGCAACTCCCATGAAATAAAGAAGGGCTGCCAGTCGAAAAAAGTCCTTATTTCCGCAAGGTCATAGTCTTCGAACGTTTTAGTTCCTGTAAACGTTGGCTGTTTGGGCTGGAAGCCATTCCAGTCAATAGCCGCTTTGTTCTCCTGCGCCCCGTCAAAAGGCAGGAACTCCTTCACTTTTTTCTTGCTGGCAAAATCTGCCGCCAGTTTCACATATTCTTTCTTAATGCCTTCAAGGAATGCCGGCTTTTGTTCCGGATTTAATAAAGACCCCGCAACGGTTACACTACGCGAAGCATCCAGCACATGCACCACCCCATTATCAAACTGAGGGGCAATTTTTACCGCAGTATGCATCCGGGAAGTGGTGGCTCCGCCAATCAGCAGGGGCTGTTTCATTTGCCGGCGCTGCATCTCATGCGCTACGTTTACCATCTCATCCAACGAGGGAGTGATCAACCCGCTCACCCCAATGATATCTGCTTTTTCCTTTTCGGCAGTGTCCAGTATTTTATCGGTGGGCACCATTACACCCAGGTCGATGATCTTGTAACCGTTGCAGGCCAGCACCACGCCCACTATATTTTTCCCGATATCATGTACATCACCCTTAACGGTTGCCAGTAATATTTTAGGTGCTGATTCTTCATCAATATCCGGGTTGGCTTTCTTTTCTTCTTCTATAAAAGGCGTCAGCCAGGCCACGCTCTTTTTCATCACCCGCGCACTTTTCACTACCTGCGGCAAAAACATTTTACCGGCGCCAAACAGGTCGCCCACTACGTCCATTCCGGCCATCAACGGCCCTTCAATCACTTCCAGCGGACGCGGGTATTTTTGACGGGCTTCCTCGGTATCTTCATCAATATAATCGGTAATACCGTTCACCAATGCGTGTTTCAGCCGTTCTTCCACAGAAGTGCTGCGCCAGGCCAGATCTTTTTTCTCGGTCTTTCCGGCAGATTTTACGGTCTCTGCAAAGGCCAGCAGTTTTTCGGTAGCTTCATTATTATCGTTGTTCCGGTTTAAGATCACGTCTTCACAAAGCTGGCGGAGCTGCGGTTCAATTTCATCGTACACCGCCAACTGGCCGGCATTCACGATGCCCATGTTCATACCCTGTTTAATAGCATAATATAAAAACACGGCGTGCATCGCTTCCCGAACCGGCTCATTTCCCCTGAAGGAGAAGGAAAGGTTGCTGACCCCGCCGCTGATGCTTACTTCCGGCATCAGTTGCTTGATCTCTTTGGTGGCCTGTATAAAATCTACCCCATAATTATTATGCTCTTCCAGACCGGTGGCAATGGCAAAAACATTCGGGTCAAAAATAATATCCTGAGGATGAAACCCAACCTGCTCCGTTAATATTTTATAGGCCCGATGGCAGATCGACACTTTACGTTCTTTTGTATCGGCTTGTCCCTGTTCATCAAACGCCATCACCACCACGGCCGCTCCAAAGCTTTTACAGATGATCGCCTGTTCAATAAACTTCTCCACTCCTTCTTTCATGGAGATAGAGTTAACGATACATTTTCCCTGAACGCATTTTAACCCTGCCTGAATGATCTCGAACTTGGACGAATCGATCATCAGCGGCACTTTGGCTATATCAGGCTCACTCTGCACCAGGTTAACAAAAATGGTCATCGCCTGCACGCCGTCCAGCAGCGCGTCATCCATATTAATATCGATCACCTGTGCCCCGTTCTCTACCTGCTGACGTGCCACGCTAAGGGCCTCTTCGTATTTGTTCTCCCGTATTAACCGGGCAAACTTTTTTGAGCCGGTCACGTTGGTTCGTTCCCCGATGTTTATAAAATTTGTCTCCGGCCGCACCACCAATGGTTCCAGCCCCGAGAGACTTAAATAAGAATGAATTGTTGTATTTGCTGACATGAATATACTCCTCGTTATTATTTTATGTTTTGTTGCAGTAGTTTTAGCACCTGCTTTTCCGGAAAGAATATTTTATACTTGCTTGCAAAAATTTGCTTATTCTCCTTTCCTAATGTATAACGTATTAAATTTTCCTTTTTGTTCTTACAAAGTACTATCCCAATTGTTTTATTCTCTTCCGTCGTCTTCATCTCTTCATCATAATAATTCACATACATCTGTAACTGTCCAAGGTATTGATGTTTCAATGCCCCGATCTTTAGATCGATCAAAACAAAACAGCGCAAGATCCTGTGATAAAAAACCAGGTCGACATAATAATCTTCTCCGTCTATTTGTATTCTTTTCTGCCGGTCTACAAACAAGAATCCCTTCCCCAGTTCTTTCAAAAAATCTTTTATTTTGGTTAAGATTGCTTCTTCCAGATCGGTTTCAGTATAAAGATCTTTTTCCTGAAGATTTAAAAATTCCAGTATATAGGGATCCTTTACTGCATCTGATGGTGTTGCCACCACATGCCCCCTCACACTCAGTTCCTTTACGCCTTTTTTATTTCTGCTAAGCACCAACCGTTCATATAAAGCGCTGTTATATTGCCGTTGCAGTTCCGGCACGCTCCATTTTTCATTGAAAGATTCAATTGTATAAAATCTTCTTTCATAATTGTCTTCAATACGCATAAGCACAAGGTAGTGCGACCATGAAAGATTAAACAGAGATTTCCGAGACAGTGTCTCGGATTTTTGAACAGCATCTGTTGTTGATTTCCGGGACACTGTCTCGGATTTTTGAAACTTCTTTATAAATTGATTATATTCTTCTTTGTACACATTGTAGAACCTGGGCATATTTTCCAGGTTATCCACTGAAAACCCTTTACCAAACTCTTTGGTAAGCCTTGTTGATAATCCGTTTAAGGTTTTCGCCGCATACCCCGCACGCTGACTGCCATTCTGCTCGTATTCTACAATAAGGCGCCCTACATGAAAACATGTTTCTGCAAGAGTAGTATTGATCACTTGGTACAGGTCGGTCTTCGAGTGCTGTACCAGCGATTTTACAGATGAATAAAGAGATAATATGGTAGCTTTTTTCTGCACGCTATTCAATAGTTTCAACAACCGGCAACACCCGCGGTGTAACCCCTTTTACTGCTTTTGCAATGGCCGCGATATGTGCCGGCGTGGTACCGCAACAGCCGCCTACAATATTTACAAATCCCTCCTTTGCCCAATCTTCCAAAAAGGCAGCCGTTTCTGTTGGTTGCTCGTCATATTCCCCCATTGCATTGGGCAGGCCGGCATTGGGGTATGCGGAAACATAACAGCCGGCCAGGTGTGCCAGTTCTGCCACATGCGGGCGCATTTCTTTTGCTCCCAGGGCGCAGTTCAGTCCCACACTCAATGGACTGGCATGTTCTACAGAAATGTAAAAGGCTTCCAATGTTTGTCCACTCAGCGTTCTGCCCGACGCATCGGTAATGGTGCCGCTGATCATAATTGGGGCGCCTTCCGCGCCGTTATCAAATCGTTTTGCTTTTTCCGGATGTTCCCTGAAAAACTTTTTGGCGGCAAAAATGGCTGCTTTTGCATTTAAGGTATCAAAAATGGTCTCGATCAGTAACAGATCGGCTCCGCCGTCCACCAATCCGTGGATCTGCTCTGTATAAGCCGCTACCACCTCGTCAAAAGTCACTGCGCGGTAGCCTGGGTTATTTACATCCGGAGACAGCGACAGGGTTTTATTGAGTGGCCCGATCGCCCCGGCAATAAACTTAGGACCGGCGCCCGGGTTTGCTGCGCTGAATTCATCAATCGCTTCACGGGCGCATTTTACGCTGGCCACATTTAATTCATAGGCCAGTGATTGCATGTCATAATCTGCCTGCGCAATGGAGGTAGAACTGAAAGTATTGGTTTCAATAATATCAGACCCCGCCGCCAGGTATTCTTTATGGATGCTTTTAATAACTTCCGGTTTTGTAAGGCTCAATAAGTCATTGTTCCCCTTTACATCGCTGTGCCAGTTGGCAAAACGCGCTCCCCGGTAATCGGCCTCCGTCAATTTATACCGCTGGATCATCGTACCCATCGCGCCATCCAATACCAGTATTCTTTGTTGTAATAATTTTTTGATTTTGCTCATAGCACAAAATTTAAAGCAGGCCACTTATAGCGCCCTGATCAACAAACCTGAAAGTAAACGTGGAAAATCTTTTTGTAGAATTTTTACGTTTATTAGTTCAGAATTTTTTAAACAGGCTGAACAATAAACAAATCCGCCTGCGGGTGCAAAGGTACGTAGATTAGTTGAAATGTTGACAGGTTGATGGGTTGACCAGGCGTCCGTTGCTGTAACCCCCCTAGTCAACTTGTAAACTTTTCAACCTATAAACCTACCGGTTCATATACCGCTCCACAGGGAGACGGTTCTGGAGGCTACGTCCCAACGTTAGTTCATCGGCATATTCCAGCTCGCCGCCAAAGGCGATGCCCCGGGCAATAGTGGTGATCTGAACCGGCTGCCCCTGTAGTTTCTTTTGAATATAATAGATAGTAGTGTCTCCCTGAATAGTAGGGTTCAGTGCAAAGATCAGTTCATCTGTTCTTTCATGTTCAATACGATGCAGTAAGGATCCGATGTTCAGTTGATCAGGGCCGATTCCATCCAGCGGAGAAATCACCCCGCCCAGCACATGATAAGTGCCGTTATACTGCTGGGTATTTTCAATGGCAATTACGTCCCGGATGGTTTCCACCACACAAATGGTGCGCTGCTGCCGGTGCGAATTGGCGCAAACAGAACAAAAATCCCCGTCGGCTACATTAAAGCAGCGTTTGCAGAAACGGATCTCCCGGCGCATGCGGTCGATCGTTTCGCTAAACTGCTGCACCGTTTCCGGATTTTGACGCAGCAAATGCAGGGCCAGGCGCAGGGCAGTTTTTTTGCCGATGCCGGGTAATTTTGCAAATTCATTTACTGCTGCTTCTAATAAACCGGAAGAAAATTGCATCCTGCAAAGATACAATTGAAATAAGAAATTTGTATTTATTAACACCCACTCCCTGCGGGGAATAGCCCAAAAGCGATTATGTTTGCAGAACATATGCGTTCAAAAGGCATCATAGGTTTATTGCTCACTGTTTTTGTGGTCTTCCTGCTTATTTATTCCGGCAGCGGCTGCGCCAGTATTGTACCGCCATCCGGCGGCCCGAGGGATTCTTTGCCTCCTAAAATTGTAGGAGTGGATCCGCCCAGCGAGACTAAACATTTCCATTCGCAAAAAATTACCTTTCAGTTTGATGAATACGTGGAGCTAAACGACGTTTATAAAAACCTGATCGTTTCCCCCTTGCCAAAAACATTACCGCAGATCGACAGAAAACTGCGTACGGTTACCGTTAAATTTAAAGATTCGTTAAAAGCCAATACAACTTATGTATTAAATTTTACCAATGTTATTAAAGACGTTAATGAGGGCAATAAAGCAAAAGACATGCTGTACGTGGTTACCACCGGCGATTATTTTGACTCCTGCCAACTGAGCGGTAATGTAAAAATAGCAAAGACCTATAAACCCGATTCGACCCTTACCATTATGCTGCATTCCAATCTGGCAGATAGCGCTGTTACCCGGCAACGCCCAGAGTACATAGCAAAAGTGGATAGTATGGGCAATTTTCTTTTCCGTTTTTTAAAACCCGGAACTTACCGGTTATACGCACTTAAAGACGAAGGCGGCTCTTACCTGTACACCAGCCCGCAACAGGTTTTTGCTTTTGCAGACAGTGCAATAACGATAGGCCCCACACCACCCGCGCCCGTGCGGCTTTATGCTTATGCGGAGGAAGAGGAAGCGAAAAAGAACGCGTTGGAAGAACCGGAACTGGATAAAAAAGAGAAACGTATAAAGTTTCAAACCAACCTGCAGGGCAATAAACAGGACCTGCTGGATGCGTTTACGATGACGTTTCCCAACCCATTGAAAAATTATTTCCCGGAGAAGATGGAGCTTTCTACAGACAGCACTTTTACTCCTGAAACAACGCATAAGTTTACGCTCGATAGTACGCGACATATCATAACCATGAATATCCAATGGAAAGAGGGCGTTCGTTACAACCTGGTATTACCAAAAGATTTTGCCTCCGATAGTTTGAACCGGGGTCTTTTAAAACCCGACACGATCCGGTTTACAACAAAAGAACAAAAGGATTATGGCCAGGCCGAGATCACTTTTAATAACCTGGATACCTCCTACCATCCGGTACTGTTGCTTTCGCAGGGCGGAACATTGAAAAATTCGTTCCCGCTAAAAACCAATATTCTTAAAATTGATTTATACAATCCAGGAGATTATGAGGCCCAGATTCTATACGATCGCAATAACAATGGCAAATGGGATCCGGGCGATTTTAAAAAGCATATTCAGCCGGAATTTATTATTCCGCTCGACCGCAAATTAACCTTTAAGGCCAACTGGCCGTTACAGCCGGAAATCAATCTGAAACCGCCACCGACACGCTAGTTGGTTACAAGTTTCTGGTTTCAAGTTATTTCCGTTCAAAGCTGATTAGCTTTTTTTATTGAAAGTTTGACGTTAGCATCAAATGTTCAAAGTTCAACGTCTAAGGTTTCAAAGTTCGTTCAGTAGGAAGGTTGCTTGTATATCCGGATAACGCCATCGGGTTTATTGTCTATCGTTTGACGTCTGAGGTTTGACGTTTGTTATTCGTTTCGGGACGCGAACAAACACGCTCAAAGCTGAATGCCTGACGCGCATCCCGAATAAATTAGCTATTTCCTCTTCACTATTGACTATTCACTTTTCCCTACCCCGGCATCCGGGAAATGTATTTTTCAATTTCTTTGATCTGGCTCACGATCTGAGGGGTGGTGGGTTTGCAGGCTTTTGCCTTTCTGAAGAAATCTTTCGCGGCCCGGAACTCCCTTTTATTCATCATAATGCTGCACATCTGTAAATAAGCAGCCGCTTCGTTCTCCTTATCGGGCAGTCCTTTGCGGATGGCCTGGCGGATGTAGCTTTCCCCCTGTTTGGTATTTCCTTTTTGCATGGCAAGCATTCCCATCTGCAGCATACTGGCTCCTTCGGCTTCTTTCATCGGCATACCCAGGTCCAGCCCTTTTTTCATCATGGTTTCCGCATTGTCAAAGTCCTGTTTGCTCATAGCAATATTTCCCTTCAGGGTATAATACACAGAGCGGATGGGCTTGTACAAAAGGTTGGGAAATCTGATGGAATCCAATACCTTTTCGGCGCCTTCCAGATCCCCGTTTTCCATATATTCCTGGATCAGGCGCAAGGGGCCAAAGAAAAAATGGCTGAACAGAAGGATCACTCCGACCAGGTACAGCGGAAAGGCCGGCCAGAAACTACCTGCATAGTTTACATATACGCCGGTTAGAATTAAGATGATGCTGATCAGCAACCGGTGCTTTATTATAAAATTATACGCTTTCATTCTTTCTATTTTAGTTCGTAACCCAGATTTCCCTGTTTTACAATAATTGGGCTGCAAAGATAAGGGTTGACGATGAGCGTAAAAACTCTTATCCCTATTTGATAAGTTGTATTTTTGCCCGATGATAGCAAGTGATGATTTACAGGCGCGCTGGTGGAACCTGGAGGCAAAATTGGTGGAACGTTTCGGCAAAAAGCCTGACCTGGAAACGATCCTTTTTTTAATTGGCGTACAGGAACTTGGGGCTATAAATCCCAAATTTTCAAAAGAGCAAAAGCAGGAGTTGATGCATGTAGCCGTTTGCAGCCTCCTGGTCCCGAGCGGCTACTATGAACTTGAGGGCCGTGATAAAGACGGGTGGCCTCACTTTAAACAACTAAAACAAATGCCCGTAATGAACCCGATAGAACAGGAACAGTTCTTAAAGGACCATGTGCTGCTGTACTTTGATCAAAACGGGTTGTAGAAAAGATACTGGATGCTCGATACTAAATACTTGACATCAAGTATCCAGAAACGAGCATCAGGCATCAATTGCCTCCCTTCTCCGGAAAAGCTGAAGAAAAATAGAGTCCCGCTTCCGCAATAGCCGGGTTCAGCCGGGATTTTACCTCCAGCCTGATCTCGCTTGCGGTAATGGGAGCAAAGTGCAACAGTCGTTTGTACCCGATAGTGGTTTCCTGTATGAACGGCTTCCATTCCGCGCCGTCTTTATACGATACCGTAAACTGTTCTACCCGCTGGCCTACCCGTATATTCTCCTGCACGGAAAATACATTAAAGGTTTTGGGTTGTTTTAATTTGAAAATAATGGTGGCAGCAGTATCCGCTCCTTTCGTGGTAAAATGAGTGGCATTATTACCATCCAGCAAGGCCGGCATATTCGTTCCGTTTTTACAGGTAATGGCCGCTCCTTTCAGCAAATTGGTTTTAAACAGTTCCTTGCGCATCCGGGCCCATTCCTGCAGGGTTTTTACATCCGCATCGCTGACACGTCCCCGTTTATCCGGCGGTACATTCAGCAGCAGCACACTGTTCATTCCCACAGAAGTAAAATAAATATTCATCAGTTGTTCCGGGGTCTTTACTTTTTGGTCCTGGTCTGTATGGTAGAACCAGCCCGGGCGGATGGATACATCGGTTTCTGCAGGGTACCAAACCAGGCCTTTGGCATTCAGGATTTTTTCCCGACTGCCGAGGTCATCTCCTTTAAGATCGCTGATAGGTTTAAATAACATTCCCTGTTGCGAATTCGCCGCTACCGCCTGCTGATCCAGGTTATTGGTGGTCACCACGCTCCATTCCATCCGGCGGCCTTTTCCAGTCTCGGTACCTACCCATCTTACATCGGGCCCCATAATAGCAATTACCGCCTGTGGTTGTAATTTTCTAATTAATTGATACCAGCGGTTAAAATCATACACCTGCTTTTTACCATTGGGGCCTTCGCCATTGGCGCCATCGAACCAAACTTCATCTACCCGGCCGTATTGCGTAAGCAGCTCAGTAAGCTGTCGCACAAAAAAATCGTTGTAGGCATCCGATCCGTATACCGGGGAATTACGATCCCAGGGCGAAAGATAAACGCCAAAGCCCATATTCAGCTTTTTACAGGCCTCCGCCACTTCCCTTACCACATCTCCCTTTCCGTTTTTCCAGGGACTGTTTTTTACCGAATGTTCTGTAGTGCTGGTAGGCCACAAACAAAAACCATCATGGTGTTTGGCCGTGATGATCACTTGTTTGAAACCCGCATCCTTCATGGTTTTTACCCATTGTACCGCATCTAATGCAGTGGGATTAAACAGCGTGGGGTTTTCCTTGCCATCGCCCCATTCCCTTCCGGTAAAAGTATTCATACCAAAATGAAAAAAGGCAGTCAGCTCCAGTTGCTGCCATCGCAGTTGCCGGGGCGTGGGCACTATATTGGCAGCCTGTTGAATGATCTGCTTTTCCGTTTCTCCAGTTTTAATGGAAACATAATTTTGTTTCTGGGCGTTGGCGCCAGCGACGCTGATAAGCGCTGTAAGAATAAGTAATTGTTTAATCATGCTTGAATTTATTGTTGGAGCGTAAGGTGAAAGATCTTTCGCCCTTGCATTTTCGTTCAAAAATAAGAAACACAATGGAGTTGCTCTTTCCATTGCGTTTCGGTTTTTAGTATGTTATTTTAATACGCGTCCGTTAACCACGGGTGGTCAAAACCATGCTTTATCAATAATCCTGTTACTGCCATCCCGGATTTTGTGTAAGCGAACCTTTTCCCAGGTTGATCTGATCTGTGGGGATGGGGTTCAGGTATAACTTATCGTTCCACACCCGCATGGGTATCGTATAGGGCGCTATTACCTGTTTGCTTTTACCATCCCAGTCATTAATGGTAGTAAGATTTACGCCGGTAAATACATTGCTGTTGTAATAGCTGTTATACTCGTTTCTTACATTCTGGCTGGCTACTATTCCATACACCGTTTTGGGGTTCTCAATTAATTTACCGGCATTCCATCTTACAATATCATCCCACCTGAACCCTTCAAATGCCAGTTCAATCCTGCGTTCCCTCCTGATCTCATAAATAAGCGGGGAAACGGCATAACCGTACCTTGACTTACCGGCGATAGTGGTTGCATTAGGATCTGCAGGCGGGTTTAACGTTAACCGCGGCATAATGCCTCCCGGAAGTGAAGGTTCATCTAAACGGGCCCTTAATAAGTTGATTGAGTTATCCAAATCCGTTTGTGAGATGGTCCCCAACTCAGCCAGTGCCTCTGCATACGTTAGCAAAACCTCTGCATAGCGGAATACAAACATGTCGTAAGTAGTTTGATTGGCTTCATTTTGCTTGGTAATGGGGCTTCTGAATTTTGAAGCCATGTATCCTGTAGGTGTACTGGATGCAACCGGTGACAGATAGTTGGAAACAAGGCTGTTGTTATTCATATTGTTCGGCAAAAACCTGTTGTCGATCATATTACGTAAGCGGGGATCCCGGTTTTGAAATTCTATACTTGCAGAATCATCGCCTTTATATCTCGGGCTAAGCGCAATAGGCAGTCCGTCATCGCATAAAAAGTCTTCGATAAGATCTTTGCTCACCCCTACATTGGCCTCATTTACCGATCTCGACAAACCACTGGTCAATACATTAACAACATATATTTTGGGCATCACACATTCTTTATTACCGGTAAGGTCTTCCGTAATAAATTGTTCCCGGTAATACAGGGGGTAATCTCTTGTAGCATAGGTGCCTGTTTTTGCATCTACCAGGTCGCCGTTCTTATAGTAATATAAAGCGGCAGGCCTGGGGATGGAATAAAGCCCGCTTTGCATCACCTGTTTGGCTGCATTTACCGCCGCGGTCAGGTAGTTCTGCCAGCCACTTATATTACGGTATTTCATCCAGGTACCCTGGTACAAAGCAACCCTGGCAAGCATTTGAAAGGCGGCATATTTATTCAGCCTTCCCAGTTCTGTGCTGGCCGGCACCGGCAGATTGGCAGCGGCAAAATTAAGATCGGCAATAACACTGTCAATTACTGTTTGACGGGGTGTTCTGGTCTTGTAAAGAAAAGCGCTGTCATTGATGTTAAGGTCTTTATTGATCCAGGGCACATCACCAAAGGCCTTCACCTTATTGAAGTATTCATACGCCCTGAAGAACTTTATTTCGCCTACATACCGGTTGATCAGCGCCGGATCGTCCATTACCTGCTGGTAACGGGCTAAAAAATAATTGGCGTTCTTAATATAGGACCAGTCGCCGTATGCCCAGCCGCCGCCGCTGGCGGGAACCACCGTTTGGCTGTAAAGAAAACTGTTAGGGGAATTGGGTATGGCATTATCACTTTGGTTATCAGAAGTGCTGCCGGGTACGGATAACCTACTATAAAAATTATTGCAAAATAATTTAAGATTATCTACACTGCTCCAGAAATTAAGATCGGTAATGGCATCCTGTGGCGTTCTGTCCAAAACCTTTTTACAGGAGCTGCCCAATGCCAGCAATAGGATGATGTATATTAATTGTCTTGTTTTCATGTTCAAATTTTTAGAAGTCCAACTCAAATGGATGGGTTAAGAAATGGCAGTTATCTGAAGGTGATATTTAGGCCAACTGCCCAGGACTTGGTAATAGGGTAACCCAGCAGGTTAAGATTCTCCGGATCATACAATTTGGAAAGTTTCGTAATAGTAAGCACATTCTGACCCGTTACATAAACTTTTACTGTACTGATCCTTGCCCGCTCCAACCAGGGTTGTACAATATTGTATCCCAGGGTTACCTGTTTCAGACGCAGGTAAGCCGCATTCTGCATATAACGGTCTGTGCCGTATCCGAAGCCACCCCGGTTTCCATGGGCGCCATCAATATAAGGGCGGGGAAGGAATCCGCCGGGGTTTCCATAAGACCAGTAGTTCAACGCCGCTTCCATCGGCACATCCCACTGGCTGGCAATACCATAATAGCGCCCGTCCGGCATCCAGTCTCTTTTGGCTACCCCCTGTACAAAAAGATCCAGGTCCAGCCCCTTCCAGGAAAAACCTCCTGTAACCCCATATTGATAGCGGGGTGTGGTATTCCCTATAATACGCAGATCGCCACTGGAATCGGCTGTGTTTTTGCCGCGGGTTATTTTATTATCGCCATCCAGATCAAGATATTTTACATCCCCCGCATGCCATTTGCCACCGAATAACTGCGACTGGTCAATTGGATAAGATGCCGCCTCGGCTTCTGACTGGAACAATCCATTGGATTTTAATCCCCAGATCTGGCCTAACCGGTAACCTACATAATACGGGTCATTTATTAATTTAGTGGGGTTGTTGTTATATTTAGTAATGTAGGCGTCAGAATTAGACAGCACAATACCTACCCGGTAGCTGGCATTTTTGCCAATATTATCCTGCCAGTTGGCGGAAAATTCCCAGCCTTTGGTTTTCAGATCTGCAGCATTAAGCCTGGGCGGTGTTGCCCCTAATACAGCAGGCATGGCCTGGGCTGTAACAAACATCCCCGTTGTATACCGGGTGTAGTAATCGTAAGACAGGCTTAACCGGTGCTGCAACAGCTCCATTTCGGTACCAATATTCCACTGGCTTACATTTTCCCAGGTAAAGCCAGGGTTCACCAGGCTACCAGGAGCAACCGATACGGGCAAAGTAGTGTTACTTCCTAATATGTACGAATACGCGGTGTTAGTGGCATAATTGGAGATATAAGGGAAGTAACCAAAATCCGTTGGATTTAGCGCCTGGTTACCCGCCTTTCCGTAGGAGGCCTTTAATTTAAATTCATTAAAAAGATCGGAAAGGGCAGCATTGTTCTTCCAGAACTTTTCATTGCTGACCCGCCATGCGCCCGATATAGAAGGGTTGAACACATACCGGTGACCGGGAGCGAAAATGCTGGTACCATCATACCTGCCGATCAGGCTTAAATAATACCGGCTGTCATAATCATAATTGAACCTGCCAAAATAACCCTGCACCGCCCAGCTGCGCAGTTGCTCATTAACCGTCATCGTTCCTGTAGCCTGGTTCAATACCGGCAGGTTATTGTCGATGAGGTTGGTTCTTTGAGCAGAATAGAATTTCAACAGTTTTACTTCCTCATTATATCCTGCCATTAAACTAAGGTTATGGGACCCGAGGTGCTTTGAATAAGTACCGTATGCATTAAGTGCATGATAATAGTCATTATTATTATTCAGGTTCACCAGGTTGGGGTTGGTCCAGGGATAGATGTTATACGTACCATCCGCATGATATTCCCGGAACAGTTTTGAGGTAAATTCGGTATTGGATGAATACGGATTAAATGAATAATCTATATCCAGTTTGAGGTCTTTTATTGGTGTAAGTGTTGCCGCCGCCGTTGCCCACAGATCATTCTTTTTGGTTTGGCTATGTCCGCCCAAAGCGCCTACTGCAAAGGGATTGGTAAAGCTGCCCTGGCCGGCAAAATTGCCGTCGGGATGTCTTACCGGCATTATTGGCCGCAGATCCCCTTTAAGTGAGCCGCTGGTAGCTGAAAGACCTGAGTTACCACCGGTACCACCGGATGGATGATCCTCAAATGAATAGGTGTAGCGTATTTTGCCGGATAGTTTCAGCCATTTGGTTATATCTGATACAACATTCAGGCTGATATTGTGCCGCTGGTAATAATCATTGTAGGAAGCCAGAAAGCCGTTTTGCCGCATATTGCCATACGACATATAATAAGTCGTATTTTTTGAACCGCCATTCAACGAAACACCATTGTTGAGAATGCTGCCGCTTTTGTATAAAGCATCTGTCCAGTCTGTATTTCCTACATAAGTATAGTAGCCTGTTTTATCAATAGCCGGGTCATACAATACATAAGGATTATGCGCCGGGTCATTGAAATAGGCTGTTACGCCGTCCCGGATCCGTTGGGAAAAATAGAGGCCGCTACCTGCATTAATACTGGCGGAATCCATGTAATTGACATAAGCAAGGGAGTTCAGGTATTTTGGCCTTACGGTAATATCATTGATCGCATAAGAACTGGTAAGGCTGATAGTAGGTGATTGCTCCTTCCTGCCGGATTTTGTAGTAATTAAAATAACTCCGTAAGCGGCCCTGGCGCCATAAATGGCCGCCGAGGCACCATCTTTCAAAACAGTAACACTGGCCACATCAGCGGGATTCACCAGGTTGGGGTCCTGTACCACTCCATCCACTAAAATCAATGGACCGCCATTTGTAAGTGAAGTAAACCCTCTTATATTGAAGTTAGAGCCCTGCCCCGGCGCACCGCCCTGCGGGGTGATTTGCAGGTTGGGCACCATCCCCTGCAAGCCGGCGCCTAAATTGGTGATCGGCCTGTTTTCCAGCACTTTCCCGGACACCTGGGTAATAGCTGCAGAAACATCTCCTTTTTTCTGTGTACCATACCCTACCACAATCACCTCGCTTAAACTGTTGTCTACGGTTTGCAAGGTTACTTCTATCGTTTCCTGATCGCCCACTGTAACTTCCTCGGCCAGGTAGCCAATGCTTGAAAACACCAGCACATCTCCCTTATTAGCATTAATGGAAAAACGCCCGTTCTCCGAAGTGGTTACTCCGTTTGCCGTGCCTTTTATGACAACCGATACATTTTGCAGCGGCAACCCTTTACTATCTTTTACAAGACCTGTGATAATACGTTTTACAGCGCCCGCGCCTGCATCAGGTACATTGGCAGCAATAACCACCTGGGTGCCCTGTAACAGCCGCCAGTGCAGGCCGGAGCCTGCCAGCAGTTTGGTCATCACCTCATCCAGGGTGGCATTTACCGCCTGTATAGAAGTAAAATTCTTTTCGGGCACCACATCATTGCTGAAATAAAAACGGTAGGGGGATTTTCGTTCAATTTTTTTAAAGATCTCGGAGAGCGTGATGTTCTCTTCCTTCAAATTCAGCACTTTCTGTCCATAATTATTGGCAGACACTTGTAAAGCAAGAATTAAAAAAATCGCAGATAACTTCATAGTCAATACAATTGTCCTGAAGCGCGGCCGGTTGCCCGCTTCATGGCAAGTACATTTTTGCATATATTTGTTTTGAGTTAATTATTAATCACATCAGAGCGTCAACTTTAATGTGCAATTACTTAGGGAGAACGCGCCAACGTTCTCCTTTTTACATAAATGTGTTATTTCTTTTCTTTTACATGCAATCTGATTTTAAGGGTTTGCAATCATTATTCAATAGTGATCTGGTTTTTATCGCGTTGATAATTAATTGGTTTGGAGAGTTTTAGGATCTCCAGTATCTGATCAGGACTGCTGTTGTCAATATCAAATACCCCTGTATACCTGTATTGTTTGGTTTCGTCTGACTTAAAAATTATCGTTATCCCATATGTTCGTTCCAATTCCACTGCTATTTCCGCCAGGGGTTTGTTCCCAAAAACCAACTGTCCTTTGGTCCAGGAGGTTTCCGCTACCAGCGTATCTTTAACGGTTGTAATCGGAATAATATCGATCGAGTCGCTACGGCTTTCTTCCGTATTCGTCACCAGTTTCTGCCCCGGGCTCAGTACAAAATTTTCTTCTTTATGCTGCTTTAGGTAAATCGCTACTTTGCCCCGTATCAGCGCCGTTTCAAAAACACCATCGTCAAAAGCCCTTACATTAAAGGCGGTACCCAGTACTTTTATATCACCCGCTTTTGTGTGTACAATAAACGGATGCGCCGCATCATGCACCACATCAAAATAGGCCTCCCCCGATAATGTTACTTCGCGCGTATCGCCTTTAAATTTTTCATTATAGCTGATCCGGCTGTTTGCGTTCAACATTACCACTGTACCATCCGGCAACGTAATAGTGGATTTTGATTTTTTCGTAGTTGCCATTTCATTTTTCAATGAGCCACTCTCCTGTTTTCCCTTCAGTATACTGATCAAAAAACCTGCAAGCGACAATATCACTGCCGCTGCGGCATAACGGGCAATTTTCCTTCTGAAACCCGTAGGCCGGGGAACAGGAGCTAATTTCTTTTCATCATCAAACAATCCCTGCAAATGCAGTTTCGTAAAATGCGCCGCATATGCCTGTTCTGCCAAACCAGCGTCCTCTTTTTCTTCTGCCTTTTTAATAACCAACTGGTCATAAAAAAAGCGCAACTCCGGATTTTCACCCAGGATCGCTTCCAGGCGCTCCAATTCTTCGACAGATGCTTCTCCGGATAATTTCAGGGCAAACAACCTGTAAAACTTATTTTCCAGTTTTTTGTCCATTACAATATTATAAGACTATTAAAAATAACGTTGCCGTGAAGGGATCAGGATTTTTTTTTCAAAAGATAGGTATCCAATGCGCCTTTCAGGCGTTTTAAAGCAGTGCGCATGTGTGTTTCAAGGGTATTTTGCGATAATTCCAGTACACTCCCGGCTTCCTTATAGGAAAGTCCTTCTTCTTTTATTAACCGGAAAACCAACTGACATTGGTGCGGCAACGTTTTTACAGCCCGTTCAATCAGCAGGGAGAGTTCCTTGGTTGCCAAATGCTGATCCGGTTCATTGCCTGGAACCGGCTCGTCACCAACCATCATTTCCGGCAGGCAGGCTTCACGCCGATACTTTTTCAAATAGGTGATCGCTGTATTCCTTGTGGCAGTCAGCAGGTACATTTTCAAATGATCTATATACGCCAGCTTCGTTTCCATTGTCCATAGCCGCGTCATTACGTCAGAGACGATCTCTTCGGCCAGATGTTCCTGTTGAATGATCAGAACAGCCAGCTTGCGGAGCATTGGATAAAAATGCAGGAACAATTCTTTGTATGCCACCTGGTCACGGGCATACGCCACCCGGTTCTGCAGATATACAAGATGTGCCTTATCCTTCATAACAAGCCTTATAGCGCCATGAAGGTATAACAAATGAAAATAGCAACAAAAAGATCACCTAATGGAGATCAGCATAACTTATTTTGTTAATGGCCGGATCTTAATATTCCTGAAATGCACGGTATCCCCGTGCTCCTGCAACAGGATAGGAGATTCCTTTACCAGTCCAAACCCTTTTTCGTTTTTAAATTTACTTTTGGCAATACCAGCATTAAAAGCAGCGCTGCCCCGGTCGTATTCCAGCATTTTTACTCCGTTTAACCAATGCTCCACGTGATTGTTTTTTGCAATGATCACGGCTTTATTCCACTGCCCCACCGGCTTAACCGGTTTTTTCAACGGGGCCGGGATAACATCATAAAAGGATGCCAGGCGGCGGTTGCCGGCTATTCCCAATTTAGCATCGGGGTGATTTTCATCATCAATGATCTGGTATTCGCAGCCCAGCGAAGTATTCGGCAACAGATAATATTTAATACCGCTGTTAGCCCCTTTTTCCACTTTAAATTCAACAGATAATTCAAAATCGGAAAATTTCCGATCCGTAACGATATCGCCGCCATGGCCATCGGCAGGGTTTACACTCAGCACACCGTCATCAATCTGCCAGCCTTTTGCTGTGAACGGCTGCCCGCTGGCTTTTTTCCAGCCATCAAACGTTTTTCCGTTGAACAATAAAACCCAGCCTTGTTTTTTTTCTTTTTTTGTCAGCGCCGGTAGCTGTGCTTTTAACTGCATTGAAGTTCCCAGCAATAATAATGCTGCAAACAGCTTTACTTTTTTCATATAGAAACATTATTAAATTTTGGGCAGACAATGATCGTCTGCTTCAGCCAGTGAAGTTAGCAATACTATTTAGAATCGAAAACAAAGAGGCGGATCAAAATTGACCCGCCTCTCACAATTAATTGCGAAAACGTTATAGCCCGCCGAAGCTTAAACCAACCGTTACAGGGCGCAGATCAGGCCCTACCCCCTCCTTCAGCAACTTGGTAAATTGATAAGAACCAAACAGGGTAAAATGCCCCACCCCGATCCGGGCGGTCCCCGCAACCCGGGTAGTATTAAAATAATATTTGCTGGATTCTTTTAAAATAAACTGCTGTGTTCCTACTTCCTGCAAACGGGTGCGGGTATCCGCTTTGATCATCGTTCCCACCTTTACACCCAGCGCAAATTTGAAGCTGCGGTCGCTATGTTCCGGATCTGCCACAAAGCGTAATTCTACCGGCAGCTCAAGGTAGGTAGTTGCCAATTTTGTCTTTTTTATGGTCATCCGTGTAGAATCATAAAGAAAGGGCAATCGTGCAGAGGTTGCTTTTACATTAACAAAATTCTGTTTTTTATCGAGCGAAATATTATCTGATCCGATACCCAATCCAATCGCCGCACTTAACTGGGGCGTTGTTTTGAAAGGAAAGTCCAGCATAAAATAGGCGTTGATCGTTTTAGGTAAGCCTCCGGTTTTAATACTATCCGGCGTGTTTAACCATTGGGTATACCCCAACTGCAAAAGAAAATGATCGTTGGCTCTTTTAGTAAGATCGTATTTCTTTTTATGCTTGACCGGCGTTTCTGTTGTAGTTTTTGTTGGCGGGGGAATGCTGTTAGCAGATGTGTCAACCTGTGCAAAGGACGCCTGGCCTAGCAAGAAAGCGGCGATAAGGAATAAGACTATTTTCTTCATAATTCATTTAAGTTGGCGCAAATATATTTGTCTTTGGGTTAAAATTAGGTTAATACGCCCTTGTTCTTTTGAAGAAGTTGCACTTTTTCTTTATTAAATATTGATTTTACATTGCCAGAATAACTATTTCCTTTAGTTTTGCACTCCCCAAGCCGGAAAATATTTTTGCTAGGCTTTGGGGGCAGATGTTATCAGGAGTTCGGATCTCGTGAAAAAGGTAAACAGTTCTTTTTAGATAGAAATATATTATTTATGCGATTTATTGCATAAGGTCCTATAGCTCAGTTGGTTAGAGCACCTGACTCATAATCAGGTGGTCCCTGGTTCGAGCCCAGGTGGGACCACATAATTAAGCAGTTACGAATGTGTAGCTGCTTTTTTTATTCCCTTAGAACTTCTGAATATAACAACGGCTGAAAACCATGAGCGCTCCCGGCCGGCATATATTCATTTTTTCTTCTACATTATTCACCAAAAATCCAAAAAGGACTCCCATCCGGAGCATCGAATGCAACGGGTTCAACTAACCTAAAAAAAATTGTTGCCCCGTCTTTCAAAATAACCCAAAAACCAACATCTCCTTTTAAGGCGCCCAGGTCAGCACTCTGCGCCTCCGGGTACCTTTGATAGATCCTGGCTAATGTTTTACTCCTGTTTTCATTAAAGTCCATACACAATCGTTCAATTTTGCCGATGCCATAGGAAGGTATCGCGAGCAAACGGCTATTTTGTAGTGAGTACGGCCAAATATAGGCAAATATGCTCATAGGTTTATTTGCCTATTTAGCGACTTTTATTTTTGTGACCAAAGAAGAGGCACAAATATTAAAAGATTTCGGTAAACGACTGAGGGGCATTCGTTTAAAGAGAAAGTTTACCCAGGAAAAATTGGCCTTTACGATGGAGATGGAAATTTCGCAAATAAGCAGAATAGAACGAGGTGTGATAAATACATCGCTTCTCAATATTATTAAAATAGCCGAAACGCTTCATATTTCACCCTGTGAATTATTTGAAGGCTAACAAAAAATACCGCTCCAGCGACGAACGGGAGTGTCCTTACTTTTGTGACCAAAGGAGTGCACGATAAATGACAGCACTATCCCCTTCAGAATACTATTGAAATTAGACAGGTGCATAACATTTTTCTACCTGGGTCATTCTATCCCTTTACTTCTTTGTCGGTTTTCTGGCGACCGGGAGACTTGTGTAACAGCAATAGTACAATGCTGCTGTGCGCCGCCCCAGTCTTCTCTGTCTCACTAGAAAACCAAACTAACACCGGGTTTGTTTTTAATGCCCAGCCTTAAAAAAACCATCATCTTGAAAAAAATGTTATGCACCCATTGGAAGCACCGGTAACACAACTATTACCTTATTTTATACCTTTGCAACATCCTGTTTTACGGGTTCTAATAAATGGAATAATATGCAAACACAACTCTTTCCTGCATCTGAGCGTGGTAAAAAAGATATCGGCTGGCTGAAAAGCAATTTTGTTTTCAGCTTCAGCAACCATTATCATCCCATGCGAAGCGCATTTGGTACTTTGTTTGCCTTTAACGATGACTATGTGCAGCCGGGGAAAGGTTTTGGGATTCACCCCCATGTGAATATGGAAATCATTTCCGTATTGCTGAAAGGCAACATGAATCATATTGACACCCTGGGGTACAGTACTAAATTTGAAGCGGGCGGCGTGCAGATCATGAGCGCCGGCAGCGGTCTGCGACACGAGGAATATAATATTGGAGCAAACGATGTGAATTTTTTGCAGATCTGGATCTACCCCAAGCTACAGAACATTACTCCCCGCTACCAGTTCCGTAATTTTCCAAAAGAGGAACGCAAAAACAAACTGGTCACCATCGTTTCGCATGAAGAAGGTTTCGGCCATTGCTGGATCAACCAGAATTCAAAATTATCACTGGGCTATTTTGATAAAAACGAAACAATCAACTATACCTTCCCCCCGGAAAATATGTGTCTTTTTATTTTCGTGATTACGGGAAACGTTATCATCAATGACATTGCTGTTCCCGAGCGGGACGCGATTGGCATCTGGGATACCGACCGGATTATGATTACCTGTAATACGGAAAGCGAATTTTTAATAATTGAAACGCCGGTTAATCAGAAATAAAAAACGGTAAAATTAAGGCCCTATAATTCAACTTAAGGGTCCAGAAATATTAACCTGATATATTTGCACGAAATCTCACTCCAAATGCATTGGATCTTATTAATCATAGCCGGGCTATTTGAAGCGGGTTTTGCAACCTGCCTGGGCATGGCCAATCAAACCAAAGGGCAAACTTCTCTTTTATGGTTTGCAGGTTTTATTGTTGCGCTGATCATAAGTATGGTGCTCCTGTACCTTGCCACGCAAAAGCTGCCTATAGGCACTGCTTATGCCGTGTGGACGGGCATTGGCGCCGTTACAACCGTAATTGTAGGAATTGTCGTATTTAAAGAACCGGCCACTTTTTGGCGCCTGTTCTTCATTGTTACACTTATCGCAAGTATTATAGGGTTGAAGTACGTTTCGCCCGCTTAACGTTTGCTGTGCGCGGTAATAAAACACCCGGGTCTGCCTGGACCCGGGTGGATATACTATTTTTTGCCGCAGTTTACCTACGCCTGTGTTTCATCAGCGACCGCTGCTTCGGGCGCATTCTTTTTTACTGATTCAATACCATTTTCCCTCGCTGCTTCTGATTCATACAATTCACTCGTCCCGATCACCTGCCCGTTACCGGCTTTCAGGTTAAAAAAGGGTTTGTTGTTAGAAGATGTTTTGCGTTCATAATGCTTGTCATCCGATGCATTTTTCTTAACGGATTCAATGCCGTTATCGCAGGCGGCGCGTGTTGTGTACCCTTCGCTGGCAAGAATGGTTTGTCCGTTTGCAGCATTCAGTTTAAACTGGAATTCCCCGTTTTTTCTTGTGGTAATTACAAATTTGCCCATAGATTAAAATTTTTTTGTCCTTAAAGATGGTGAATTAATAATATCCGGGCAAATTTATAATAGTTTTTATTGCTGGCTACCTGATTCTGACTAGGGCAGAATGCTAAACGCAGAACGCCAAATGCAAACGGACAATCACTAACAGCTTTAAGCGTTAAGCGTTACGCATTTAGCACAATCACAGTCCCAGCACGGCTTTCAGCTTACCGTAACCATTACGGCTTACGTTGATCTTGGTGCCGTTTTTAAGTATGGCCACATGCCCATCTTTTTCATAGGGGTCAATGCGCGTAATTTCCTGTACATTAACAATATAGGACCTATGGCATCGCACAAAAAGATCCTGCGAAAGGAAGTTTTCAAAAAAGGACATGGTTTTATTTTTCAGATAATACCCGTCTTTGGTAAAGATCTTTACAAAATCGTCAGCCGCCTCCAGGTACAGCACTTCGTGCACCGGGATGATCTTTATTTTACTTCCATTTTTTACAACAATACGACTGTTAGAGTTGGGCAACTGCACATCATTCAGCAATTCCTGTGTATTGGTTTGATTACCTTTTTGCTGTACCAGGAACTTATTCACCGCTTTATCAAAACGCTCCTGGTCAAACGGTTTTAATAAATAATCAACAGCATGCGCCTCAAAAGCTTTAATAGCATATTCATCAAACGCAGTAGCAAAAATCACTGCAGGAGGCTCTTCAATCAGCTCCAGCATTTCAAAGCCGCTTATTTTTGGCATCTGAATATCCAGGAAAATGAGGTCAGGCTTATGCTCCTGGATCGCTTTTATCCCTTCAAATCCATCGCCGCACTCGGCTGCCAGCTCCAGTTGAGGAAATTTCTGCAGGTATTCCTTCACCATACTTCTTGCCAGGAACTCATCGTCAATTATTACTACTTTGCTCATGCTGTTGCGGTATTTTAACTATTGTAAAAAAAATATTCTCTTTTGTTTTTGTCGTCAGGAGGTCGTTCCTGCCATATAAAAGATACAGGCGCCGTCTTATAGAGGTAAGCCCAAAGCCCGTTCCTGTTTTAGGCAGCGAGGTTTCCGGGTCAAACGGGTTACTTACCAAAATACAAAGATCGCCCTGATCCACCATACATTCCATTTTTATAAGTGTTTCGCCGATGGTATCGTATAATCCAAATTTAATCGCATTTTCCACTATCGGCTGCAAAAGCAGGGTAGGTAATTTCATTTCCTTTGTATCATCGCCCACAATAATAGCCGTCATCAGCCGGTTGCCAAACCGCACTTTTTCTATTTCCAGATAAAGGTTCAGGTAGTTAATTTCTTCTGTTAGCGAAATCAGTTGTGATTCTTCCTTTTTCAGCGTACCTCTTAAGAAGTCAGATAGCTGCTGTACCATCTTCCGCGCCTGTTGGGGGTTCAGGCCAATCAGGGCATTAATGGAGTTCAGACTGTTAAACAAAAAATGCGGCTGCAATTGCTGCCGCAGTTTAAACAGTTCCGCGTCGCGGGATAAGCGGTCGGCATCCGTTCTCCGTTGTTCTACTTTTTGTTTTTCTACCCAGTTATACCACAAAATTGCAGCAATGGTAACGATCGTTAAAACCAGGAAAGCAATGCCCGCCCGAACCACCAGTGAGGTATTGAGGAAAGAGGCGTAGGCTTCGTTGTCGCCTAAAAAGAGTTTTAACAATGAATTGCTGACAAACAGCCACAAACCGGTTATTACCAAACAGGAGCCGATCACGTTGGTGTACTGATAGGTGGACGGCAGGTAATAGCGGGTCATATTTAATATTAACAGGCTTGCCAGCAATAACAGTGAATTGCTCAGCAGGCTGTCGCTCACCACTATTTTCAGTGGAAAGTGGAAATAAGATGAAAGAAAAAAACCCTGCACCAGCATTAGGGTTATCCACCCCAGAATAAGAGAGAATAAAAATTTTTTTGTAGCTAACGGTGATGCTGGCACTGCAATTACGGGTTTGATATTTGGTTAAAAACTTTTGATATCGATACCACCAAAAATTACGGTACCTTTTAAGATGAGGGTCTTTGACTGGTCGACGTTACCCATTGAAACCCTGCGGTCCTTTATTTCTCCCAGGATAGCGGTAGCTTCTGAAGAGATCACATTCCAGTGAGAGGGGATCAGCAGGGTGGCCCCTCCAAACACCGCCGTTACTTCCAACACGGCTGTTCCCTCAATATCTGCCTGCAGCAAATCGATTTCGCTTCCGCCAAAGATATTCACCATCTCACCTCCCCTGAAATTTTTCGACAGAACTTTCTTTTTGGTCCCGCCAAAAATAGAAGTGGCTTCTATCAAATCATCGCCGCTAATATTGCCCCTGTACACATTGGTACCGTTGGGCAAACCGGTGTTGGGGTCTTTGGTAACAAATTCATATGATCTCTTGGGCCGCAGAATAAAAAACAAACCCGCCCCGATCAGTATAATAGGCCATATATAGGGTTTTAGTGAATTAAACAGAAAATAACTATCCACCAGCGAAAGCGATCCGATCAGGATAAGGATCAGCCAACCCGGCCCCTGGAAATTTTTACGGAAACCGATGAATATTCCCAACACAATCAGGAACATTTGCCAGGAGAATACAAAATCGGGGAAATCGATCCCCATTCTCCTAAGCAGGTATACCACCCCTACCAACACCATCATCAACCCGATCCAGATATGGGATTGGGAACTGCGCGGCCGGTAGTTTGGCTCTTCCACCGGCGGGGGACCTGCCGGAGGTACCGGCTTCTCCCCTTTATTATAAAAGTCTGTGTTATACGGATTATTTTCACTCATTATTCAATATTTTCTGTAAAAATACCCCCCTAAGATAGGGCTTACAATAGATTTTTCGCCTGTAAACACCAGATATCGGTAAACGCCGGGAACCGCACGGTGAATAACACCCCCTTTTTTCCCGGTAAACTGCTATACCGGCGAATGAACCCTATGATCCATCCCGCGGGACCATCAACTCAAAGCGTTGCCCGTCAAAAAGGCCTTTATCACTCAGCTTCAGATCCGGGATCACCAATAACGCCATAAAGGACAGGGTCATAAAGGGCGCCCCCAAAGTGGAACCCATCTTTTTTGCCAATGCATCGGCTTGAGTATAGGCCTCCGCAATCCTATACCCGTCCGCATTACTCATCAAACCTGCAACCGGCAGCGGTATCAATTGCTCTTCGCTCCCGGCAATGGCACTCACCCCGCCTTTGGCTGCAATAACTTTATTTACCGCCCTGCTAATGCTTTCGTCATCCACGCCAACAGCGATAATATTGTGACTGTCATGCGCTACTGAAGAGGCGATTGCTCCCTTTTTTAATCCAAAATTCCGCACAAACGCAACGGCTACTTTTGCATCCGCATACCGGTTCACCACCACCATCTTCAAAATATCCCGTTCTACATCGCTCACATAATATCCGTTGATAGTTTTAGGTTCCAAAAGCAGCTTACGGGTGATCAATTGCCCGTCCAGGGCCTCAATAACCGGAATGGTTTTACTACCATTTGATGGCTGGACAAAAGAAGCAACATTTTTAGGCGTACAATTAAAGTTATTAATGGCAGGAGCAACAACCGGTTCTATTAGTGTGGTTCCCTGCTCCGCCACCAGGATGCCGTTTATAAAAGTTTGCAGCACTTCAAAATCCTTCAGATCTTTTACCACAATAAAATCGGCTGCGGCCCCTTCGGTCAACAATCCAACATCCAGTTTGTAATGCAGCACGGGATTGATGCAGGCTGCCTTCAATATTTTGAAAACCGAAATGCCCTTTGCCACCGCCCGGGCGCAAAGCTCATTGATATGCCCCGATGCCAGGCTGTCCGGGTGTTTATCATCGCTGCAAAACATGATATCATCCGGGTAATCAGAAAGCAAACCGATCAAAGCTTCGAAGTTTTTTGCGGCGCTTCCTTCGCGGATGAGAATTTTCATGCCCGCTTTCAATTTATCCAGCGCCTCTTCTTTTGTAAAACATTCATGATCGGTTCCCGGCAGGTTGGGGGCTGCTATACCCTTTGCATATTTTTCCGCATCATCCCCCCGCAGTCCCGGGGCATGACCGTCTACCGGCTTGCCGAGGTCATGCGCTGTTTTTATTTTCTGCATTACTTCGGGGTCATTCATCAGCACCCCGGGAAAATTCATCATTTCGCTCAGGTACTTTATTTCAGGGTGTTGCAGCAAACCGGCAACCTCGGTTACGCCCAAAGTAGCACCTGCTGTTTCAAAAACGGTCGCCGGCACGCAACTGGGGGCGCCAAAATTAAATTTAAAGGGGACTTTTTTCCCATTTTCAATCATGTACCATACGCCTTCCACCCCGCATACATTGGCTATTTCATGGGGATCGCTTACCGTGGCAACCGTTCCATGTACCACCGCCAGCCGCGCAAATTCCGAGGGGATCAGCATGCTACTTTCAATATGTACGTGGCTGTCGATAAACCCAGGGAGGATAAAAGGCAAGGTGACATCCGGTTCATTTTGCACCAACCCCATCCTGATTATTTTCCCGTTGGCTGTTTCCACAAATCCCGAGTAGATCCTTTGTTGCAGCACATCTACAATGTTCCCTTTTATATTACTTTTGTGCATACTATTTGTTTGGGTAAATGTATCACATGTTTAAGAAAATTCCGGCCAATAGTATTTTTTGTAAACCAATTTTGACTATATAAAATTTTATATGTCTGACGAAAGACAGGTTTTTCAAACGGATAATAAGGCAAGGTGGTACACTTTTAAATGGGTGAGCCGGGTATTGATCTTTTTTGCGATCGCCCTGATCCCCCTGGGTGTCCTTTCTTTGTTAAAGAAAAACATCCCTATACTCCCCGGGCTTTCTAAAACGGATACCGGCAAATTAATTCATGCTGTAATCCCCAAGAATCTTAGCGAAAAAGACAAGAAGAAATATAAAGGCATGCAGGCCTTTATTGATACGCGTGCGCAAAACAATGCTTTTATAGACAGGGAGCGGAAACGGCCCAAAAATGCGAACATCCGGGCAGCGTTCTTTGTAGACTGGGATCCGCAATCTTTTATTTCGCTGAAAGCCAACATTGACAAGCTGAACATGGTGCTGCCCGAATGGTTCTTTATTGATCCTACAGGCGATTCGTTAAAAGCAACTATTGACAATGATGCCCTGCAATTGATGCGAAAAGCCAGGGTTGCCATAGTACCCATCCTTACCAATGTGGTCAGCAGCGACTTTGATGGCAAGCTGCTGTACAGGATACTGAGCGATCCGCGGAAAAGAAATAAATTTCTACAGGACATTGTAAATACCATCGAAAAAAATAAACTAAGTGGTGTTAACCTGGATTTTGAAGAACTGACGGAAAACAGCCTGCCCTTACTAAAACAATTTCATGAAGAATTGTACCGGATCCTGCATGCCAAAGGGTTGCTGGTTACACAGGACATATTGCCCAACGATGACAGCTATAATATTTCGGAAATATCGAAAATGACGGACTATATTTTCCTGATGGCCTATGATCACCACTATGATACGAGCACTCCCGGCTGGGTAAGCGATCAGCAGTGGATTGAAAAAGTGCTGGACGCTGCCGCAAAGAGTGTGCCTTCTGAAAAAATTGTACTCTGCATGGCCACTTACGGATATGACTGGCCGGAAGGCCAGAAAGGGATCACCCTGACCTATGCTCAGGCGGTATACCTTGCAAGGGAATATAATGCTACAATAGATTTTGACAACGATACCTATAACTGCCATTTTACCTATACCGAAAACAATGGGGTTAAGCACGAGGTGTATTTTAATGACGCCGCCAGTAATTTTAACACCATGCGTTTTGCAGACGATTACGGAACGGCGGGTGTGGCCATCTGGCGATTGGGCGCCGAGGATCAGCGGCTCTGGGCCTTTTATAAAAACGCCCTCACTACGGAAGCCATGTCGGAACAAAAGAAATTGTTTACGAAATTAGAAAACGTACCCGTCTCCTTTGAGAAGCCCGATTACATTGGTGATGGCGAGGTTTTGGACGTAATATCGCAGCCCCAGAACGGGGAAATGAAGATCACCGCTGATACTACCAATGATTACCTGATACAGGAGGAAGAATACCTGAAACTGCCCACTAAATACGTAATAAGGCGGTTTGGTCAGGTGGAGCCGGGCAAACAGGTGCTATTGACTTTTGATGATGGTCCCGATCCGGAATATACGCCCCAGATCCTGAAAATATTAAAAAAGGAAAATGTACCGGCGGCGTTCTTTGTAGTAGGCGTTAACATACAAAATCATCTTCCCACATTTGAACAGGTTTACAAGGGCGGCTTTGAGATCGGTAATCATACTTTCTCCCATCCTAATATTGCCAGCGTGGGTTCTAAAAGGGCGCAGACCGAAATTGATGCTACCCGGCTTTTAATAGAAGCGGTAACCGGGCATAGTACAATCCTGTTCCGCCCGCCCTTTAACGCTGATGCAGAACCAACATCCGCACAGGAATTATTACCTGTTGGGTTGAGTAAAACACTGAACTACTACGACGTAGGGGAAAGTATCGATCCCGAAGACTGGGATACCGACAGCGCTCACGTAAATGCCGACAGTATCTACAATCGTATTGTGCGGCAATATGAAGCACGTCCCCTCAGGGATAAGGGAATCATTTTATTGCACGATGCCGGCGGTAATCGCCAGGGCACCGTAGATGCGCTGCCCCGTATCATCAAATATTTTAAAGACCGGAACATACAATTTATTACGGTGGCCCAATTGCTCAATCTTAAAAAAAACCAGGTAATGCCTCCTGTAAAAAGCGACATTTTGCGGGCAGATAAATACGGCGTCACGATCGTCTTCTGGGTATTCAAATTCCTCAGCACCGCATTCTGGCTGGCCGTTTTCCTGGGCCTGGGGCGTACTGTGACGCTGGGGGCTCTTGCGCTCATCAATTACCGGCGGCAGAAAAAGGAGCGATTGTCCCCGCTGGGTGTCTTTAATCAAAAAGTAAACGTTATTGTACCGGCCTATAACGAAGAGGTAAATAGTGCCCGCACCGTTCAAAGCCTGCTCAACCAGGATTATGCCAACCTGGAAGTGCTTTTTGTAGACGATGGCTCCAAAGACGATACACTGAAAAATATTACCGCAGCCTTCGGCGATAATCCCCGGGTGAAAATACTCTCCAAACCCAACGGTGGCAAGGCCTCTGCGCTCAATTATGGCATTGCCCATTCGAGTGCGGAATACCTGATATGCATTGATGCAGACACCCAACTTAAAAAAGACGCGGTAAGCCAACTGATGCGCTATTTTGTAGACGATACTATTGGGGCCGTTGCCGGTAATGTAAAAGTAGGGAACATCACCAATGTGCTTACCCGCTGGCAATCGATCGAATACATTACCGCCCAGAATTTTGACCGGCGGGCTTTTGATTACATCAATGGAATTACCGTAGTACCGGGCGCTATTGGCGCCTTCAGCAAAAAAGCTATTGTAGAAGCCGGCGGCTTTACCACCGATTCATTGGCGGAGGATTGTGACCTTACCATTCGTATTTTAAGAAAAGGATACGTGATCCGCAACTGCAATGAAGCCATCGCTATTACTGAAGCGCCGGAAACCGTAAGACAGTTTTTAAAACAGCGGTTCCGCTGGAGCTATGGGGTGATGCAAAGTTTCTGGAAAAACAAAGACGCCTGCTTCAGGGCACGTTATAAAGGCCTGGGCATGGTAGCGTTGCCCAATATCCTGTTGTTCCAGATCATACTACCCATCATTGCTCCTGTTGCCGATCTGCTCTTTTTCTTTTCCATTTATTACAACTGGCCCAATGAGCAGCATACCAGTTGGGGAGATATTGACCGGATCGCACTGTTCTACGGCCTCTTTCTTTTGGTAGATGTGGGCGTAGCCCTTTTTGCCTTCAGCATTGAAAAGGAAAAAAATTACTGGCAGCTTTTGTGGCTTATCCCCCAACGTTTTGTGTATCGCCAATTAATGTACGTGGTATTATTCCGGTCCTTACGCCGTGCCATTAAAGGCGAAGGCCAGGGTTGGGGCAGCCTTAAAAGAACCGGAAATGTTGTGTTAAAGGAGTAGGGACATCGATGCTAATTGCTCCGCAACAACAGCACATATTTCCCGAGCAACTCTTTGCAAATACAGTCCGCAAAAGCCAGAATGCGGTCTGCCTTGCTTTTGAGCAACTCCAACATGGCATCCGCTATAACAAAATCATTATTATAGCGGCCGCCGGTATAGGCCTCCTGCAGACAGGCCAGCGCGTTGAGCTCCGAAGCAGATTGAAAAAAGGAAGTAAATCCCCCGCAGATGCGATTGCACAACAGGAATAGTTGTTTTAAACTATGGAGCCGCGGACTGATCCCGGAAAAAGCAGCAACAAAACTGCGTAAGGTTATTTCGATGGCCTGATGTAAAGCAAAACAGGCGATGGCATTTTCGTTACAATCCTCAAAAACCAGTGCGCTGTCAAAAAAAAGCCGCCCCCTCCTGCACCCTTTTCTGAAATCCGTTTCGCGTGCAGCCATTAATGCAGCGAGCGCCGATGTGCCAACATACTCCCACTGTATAGCTGCCGCCCGGTACAGCAAGGCCGTTTCATTACATTTAATCATATGAAAAAAGCTGCCCTGTTTTCTCCTTTCGTTAAACACCGTTAACTGGCAAAAAGAAAACTGTACCGTCCATTGGCCCAGTGTGGCAGTTCGTATAAAAGGCTCCAGGTCTTTAAAACCATTTGCTTCCTGCTGAGCAAGGATTATATATAGGTCCAGTTGGTATTTTGCAGCATTATAATCCAGCTCAAATATCGCAACAGCATTACATAACCCCCGGATCCAGGAGATCACGAGCTCCTTTTGAGATACGCTGCGATACCCCGGCGCACCGGCAAATGGCTTCCGTCGTATATTATTTCGGAAGGGACGGGCAGCATCAGTTTCGGGAAATAAAATTGTTTGGACAGTTGCGATTCGTGCCGCACATTTGGCATTGCTTTTCATCGGTTAGATTTAAAAAATAAACAAATCAATGCCCTTCCACAAGGGCTATACACTACTGACCGCGGGTCAGCTCATCTCAAACGGTGCTTTATAAGGTTTGGATAACCGGTAGGAGGTTCTTGCAATACATAGCAGGCATTCAAAGTCAAAAAGCAGGTTTTTCCTGTCAATCATAAAAGTCTCTCCTTCCTCCAGTGCACATTCAAAAACGAACCACAAATAGGCTTGTGCTCTTTTTTGTGAATACTGCAAAGTGAAGTGCTTTATTTTTTCGTGTGCGCTATCTTTATCCTTCAAATATCTATACCGCAGGTCCGGATCCGTATAAAACAATTGTTTTCCTGCTTTCATTGTTTGTTGAACTGTTACTTCATGTAACGCTTCTATCAGCACCTTGAAATTTCCATCGAACCGCAACAGAAAGCGGCGGTCGCGGTTTTCGCTGAAGGCACTGTAAGGGGCACACAAAGCGCATTGCACCCAGTTGTTCCATATATTCCACAATTCTCCCAACGTTGATGCATCAAAAACTAGCCAAAGACCATGAAGCGGTCTTGATTTTACATAGCGCAAAAAACGCTTTTGTAAAGCGAAGGTCTTTTCTTCGGGTTCAACCGGATGATTTTTGCTCTCGGGGGCATTCCCGGGCAATTGTTGACCCTTAAAAAGAATCTTGTTATTTTTGTTTGACATAACCGGATTGTTTTCATGTTAGCACACCAAATGTACAAATTCATTTGATACAAACAAACAAAAATGAATAAAAATTCAACCTTTTTTGATCGTCTTGAAGAGCTCCGCAAAGCGGAAGGATTTAAGACGATTAACGATCTTGCCCTCAATGGTTTAAAATACCGATCCTCTCAAAAGCTGAACCGTCTTAAAACTGGCAACAACAAGCCCTCTGCTGAAATTATTGAAGACATCAAGAACCGGTTTCCGCATGTTGACCTGAACTGGCTAGTTTCAAACAAGAATGAAATGTATCTACCCGGCGCGGATCTTACGATACAGGAACCGGAGGCCCCTGCCCCATGCAAAGAATGCGCCCTGCGAGATGAGATCATCGATTCCCAGAAACAAACGATCAAGGCATTACAAGATCAGGCGGCAGCGCTACAATTGGCGATGGAAATCATGAGCCGGAAGTTGGTACGGAAGAACGGGGCCTGAGTCAGCATTCAAACAATGTTAACAGGCAATAATGAATGAGTGGCCCACTCGTAGCTAAATCGCCTGATTTGGTTATGCTGAATATTTCTTTTGGGCATCCCTGTTTCCTACCTTTACTATTGGTATCGTCTGTTCTTTATTTATAAACCGTAAACTATGCCTAAATATGTAATCGAAAGGGAAATCTCCGGAGCCGGCGATCTTACCCGGGAGCAGCTAAAAGACATTTCGAATACTTCCTGCGGGGTATTGCGCAATATGGGACCCACTATCCAATGGGTGCAGAGCTATGTTACCGGTAATAAAGTTTATTGCGTTTATATCGCCCCCAACAAGGAAATGGTGTTTGAACATGCGCAACAGGGCGGCTTTCCGGCTAATTCCGTAAGTGAGGTGGTAACGATCATTGACCCCACCACGGCCGAATAGCGGGCTGATGCTATAGAATACAATTATTCCTCCAACAGGTCGGGGCGCCGGTCCCTGGTGCGCTGCAGGGCCTGCTCGTACCGCCATTCTTCGATCTTTGTATGGTTCCCGCTCATTAAAATATCCGGAACCTTCATACCTTCAAAATCGACAGGTCGGGTGTACACAGGTGGTGCCAACAGATTATCCTGAAAAGAATCCGTGAGCGCAGAAGTTTCATCATTTAACACCCCTGGCAACAGGCGGCCAATGGAGTCCACCAACACGGCGGCAGCCAGCTCCCCACCACTCAGCACATAATCGCCTATAGAAATTTCCAGCGTAACGTATTTCTCCCGGATGCGTTCGTCAATACCCTTATAATGCCCGCAAATGATCAGCAGGTTGCCTTTTAAAGAGAGGGTGTTGGCCATACGTTGATTCAATGTCCTTCCATCTGGCGTTACATAAATAATTTCATCAAATTTTTTATTGGCAGAAAGCGCTTCTATTGCTTTAGCAAGTGGTTCGCATAGCATCACCATACCTGCACCACCGCCATACTGGTAATCGTCTACCTGGCCGTATTCATTCACCGCCCAGTTTCGCAGATGATGAACGGCGACTGTCAGCAAACCCTTATCCTGCGCACGTTTCATAATGCTGTGTTCGAGGGGGCTGGCTAATAATTCGGGTAAAACGGTAAGGATATCAATGTGCATGAGCAATTTCTAATTTGAAATTTTTGATTTGGGATTCAGGCTTCCAGAGCCTCCAACCCTTTTTCATCTCTTAGTCGATATTTTTAATTTATTATTTTCACTCCTCTCCATCCATAAACTCATCCAGATCCCGGCGCTCTTTTTTGGTGGGCCGTCCAATTTTGCTCAGGCGCTTGCCGCTGAAGAAAGAGGCTGCCTGGTTTTTGGCTTTTTCCAGCTCTTCGGGAGGAGTAAGATCTGTGTAGTACTTTATGGCCTCCTCATATTTCACCCGTGTATGTAACAATCCTGTCGCCTTCACCACCCATTTGCGCCCTTCGGTGCGTACTTCATAAATATCGCCCAGGTGCACGTTCTTACCGGGCTTGGTATTTTCCCCCTCATATTTCACCTTGCCGTCATTACAGGCATCAGTGGCCAGCCGCCGGGTTTTAAACAGGCGGATGGACCAGAGGTATTTATCAACACGTAATTTTTCTTTCTCCATGAAAACAATTTGATAAACCTCACAGGTTTATAAGTTGATGCCTGCACTGCAGCACAAGCGTGCGACGCAACCAAATTTCATAGTAGCATTACAGCCGGGCCCATAAAACTTGCCCTGCAAGATACTATTGACTATTGACTATTAGCTATTGACTATTCCCCGAAATATTTATGGAAGTATGGAATGGTCTCAATGCCTTTATAATAATTCTCCAGGTTATATTTTTCGTTGGGGCTGTGGAGGCCATCATTATCCAACCCAAAGCCCATAAAAATAATTTTGATGCCCAGCTCTTTTTCCAGCACGGAGCAAATAGGAATACTACCCCCGCCTTTCACCGGGATGGGCGTTTTGCCAAAAGTCGTTTCCAGCGCTTTGGATGCCGCCTGGTAACCCTTACTGTCAATCGGCGTGCCATAAGGTTCTCCCCCATGGTGCTCAAATGCATTTACCGTAACGCAGGAGGGCGCAATTTTCCGGAAATGATCCAATAATAGTTTGGTGATCTTTTCGCTGGACTGATTGGGCACTAGCCGGGCCGATATTTTGGCGGTGGCTTTTGCAGGTAATACCGTCTTCGCGCCTTCTCCCGTATAGCCGCCCCAGATACCATTTAATTCCAGTGTGGGCCGGATACCGGTGCGCTCATACGTGCTGAACCCTTTTTCACCATATAACTCTTTAATGCCGATTTCATCCTTGTATTCCTGTTCGTCAAACGGCGCTTTATTAATCAACGCGCGTTCTTCCGCTGACACTTCCATCACATCATCATAAAATCCCGGGATGGTAATGTGGTTATTTTCATCATGGCACCCGGCGATCATTTTAGACAGGATCACGATCGGGTTAGCCACCGCACCGCCATAGGTGCCGCTGTGCAGGTCCCTTCCGGCTGCAGTCAGTTCCACTTCAATATAACTCAGCCCCCGCACGCCCGTATCCAGCGAAGGATTTTCCATACTTAACAATGAGCTATCACTGATCAAAATCACATCGGCTTTCAGCAGGTCTTTATGTTGCGCTACAAAACTGCCCAGGTTGGGCGAGCCCACTTCTTCTTCCCCTTCAATAATGAATTTGATATTAGTGGCCATGGTATTGGTTTTCACCATGGTTTCCAGCGCTTTCACGTGCATGTAAAACTGACCTTTGTCGTCCGCACTGCCACGGGCAAACACTTTTCCATCTTTAATGGTAGGTTCGAAGGGGGGCGTATGCCACAGTTCCAGCGGTTCCACCGGCTGCACATCATAGTGCCCGTAAACCAATACCGTAGGTTTGGAAGGATCAATTATTTTTTCGCCATACACAACGGGGTGACCGCCGGTTTCCATCACCTCCGCCTTATCGCAGCCGGAAGTCAATAAGGCTGCTTTTACTGCCTCCGCACATTTTTGCATATCTTCTTTATTCTCGCTTTTAGCGCTGATGGAAGGGATGCGCAGCAGGTCCATCATTTCATTTAAAAAACGCTCCTGGTTTTCTTCCTGGTATTGTTTCCATATTGCTGACATAGTACTATTTTTTGTTGCACGAAGGTAAGGATTTGAGGAATGTTTGCAGAATGATAAGCGAGAGAGCATAACCCCGCCAGAATGAATCTTTCGGGCTGGCGCAAAGCCTAGGAGCCACGAAGATTAAAAAAATGCCACGAATTCGATTGTTCTGCGTTGCAGCATGATTTAAGGATACAGCGAAACTTATCCCGGCAGATCAACGGGAGAGGCCTCCCGCATTCCGATTTATCGGAAGCAGATTTTCGCAGAAGAAAGAAGTGTAATCCGCGCTGCGTCGATAGCGGTCCCGATAGCTATCGGGATGCATAAATCTGCGGGCCAAAAATTAGTTTGAACGGCTTTGTTGTACAGAATGCACGAATAGCAAATCATTCGTTCATTCGCGGCACTCAACTCCGGATATCGGGCAATCCGATATAACCATTGTTAGTTGCTCTAATCTTTTTGCAAAGCGATCTTTCCGTCTACAACCGCCCCGTTCCGTACTTCCTCTGTAACGGCCGTGATCAATGTATCATTCTTACTGAGATTGCCATATACCGATATTTTATCGTCGGTTTTAACACCTGTGGACACCGGTACCCACACTGTTTTTCCATTGATCACTTTTATTACAAACACCCCCATACTGGAATTCAGCAGCGCGCTGTTCGGGATCACAAATACCTGGGTATTGCCGGAATGCAGCGGGATCTTTACTTCGGGGATCATACCGGGCAACAGGACTTTATTATCATTATGAACATCCATTTCCACGCGTTGCGCCCGCAACCTGTTGTCTAATGCCCCTGATACGCGCGATGTTCTGGCTTCAAAATAGCGGCCGGGCAAAGACTTTACCGCAAACTTCACCGAGCCATTTTGGTTCAATACCCCCGCGTTACTCTCAGGGAGGTTCACCACCAGTCTTAATTTCTTTTGCTCCTGCAGGGTAAACATCGGTACCGCGCCCGCCCCGGGGCCTACATAAGCTCCTGCACTCACATTACGTGCAGTGATCACCCCCGAAAACGGGGCACGTATTTCCAGATAATTTCGGGTATCCGTAATTTCCTTCACCGCTGACTTGGCTGCCATATATTGCGCGTAATCTGATTTCTGGCGGGCATTGGCCATATCCAGGTCGTTCTGCGAAACAGTACCCGGCGTTTTGCTCGTTTCAAACAGGCGGTCATACGTTGCCTTGCTTGCCAGGTAAATAGCCTCCTGTGATTTCACTTTGGATTGTGCCCCGTCGTGCTGCGCGTTCATTTCGGGCGCCTCCATTACCGCTAATAATTGCCCCTGGCGCACCTCACTACCCACATCCACATACAGCTTTTTCACAAAACTGCTCACCTTGGCAAACAGATCTACATTCTGAAACGCCACCAGCTCTCCCGGCAGGGATAACGTATCCGAGAGGCTTCCTTCCGATAATAAAAATGCCGGCACCGTAGTAACGGCGGGCTTCTCAGCATTTTTTTCTTCCTCTGCGTTAGATGATTTGCAGCCCGGGATCAGCAGGGCGGTAAAAACGCCGGCCAATAACAAGATCCCTGTTCTTTTATTTTTTATCATGATCGAGTACTATTAGAAATAAATATTTTTTTACCTGTGTTACACTGGTAGTGAAACGTTAAGAGTGAAACGTGAGCATCTCACATTTATGGCCCGCCTGACCGGACGGGCAGATCTCACGGCTCCTCCCGATGCCATACGCCTTGCAATAAACCTAACACTAATGATGGAGCCCGGGAATATAATGGATACTTTCCTTATCCTCGGGATCCAGTGATACACTTTGCGTACTGGTTTTACCCAGCCCCCATGCAAAGGCCAGCGGTAAAATAAACAGCGCCGCAAAGGTAGAAGCGATCAATCCTCCGATCACCGCACGTCCTAAAGGAGAAGACTGATCACCCGCTTCGCCCAGCCCGGAGGCCATCGGTATCATACCCACCACCATTGCCAGTGCCGTCATCAGGATCGGCCTCATACGCAGTGCTGCAGCTTCTCTTGCCGATTTCAGTGCATCCCCGTTATGCTTGCGGATCTGCTCGGCATTGGTGATCAAAAGTACAGCGTTTGAAATAGATACCCCTACAGACATGATCATCCCCATATACGACTGCAGGTTCAGCGTAGAACCGCATAGCATCAGCAACACCATTGACCCAAATAATACCGCCGGAACCGTAGCCAGTACAATGATCGATACTTTAAAGGATTGGAAGTTAGCCGCCAGCATCAAAAAGATCACCACAATGGCCACCAGCAGCCCGCTCTGCAAACTATCCAGTGTATCGGTAAGTGTTTCACTTAACCCGATCAGGTCCACATTCAAGCCGCGGGGAAGTTTACCCAGAGAATGAATCGCCGCTTGCACGTCCTTAGCCGCCGCGCCCAGGTCTTTATTATTCAAATTGGCAGTGACGGTTAGCATGGGCACCGATCCCAGGTTATCCGCCTCGCCGTAAGTGGTATCCGGTTTAATTGTGGCCACATCCCCCAGCAAAGGTCGGGCGCTATTGGGGCTAAGCGGTATCTCCCGGATATCATTCTGGCTTTGCATCTCGCTCTCCGGCACTTCCACCTGCACACTGTAGGTGAGGTTGGATTTCGTATCTACCCAGGTATTCTTTTCCGTTAAACGCGAAGAGGAAGTGGAGGCAATCAGTGAACGGGAAATGCTGCTCATATCCGTTCCCAGTTGTGCTGCCCGTATCCGGTCAATGTCAATTTTTAACGCCGGGTAATGAATCGACTGGCCGATCTGCACATCACGGAGATAATCGATCTTTTTTAGCTTATCGACCATCTGCGCTGCGTATTTTTCATTCAGCTTTTTATCCCTTCCCGAAAAACGTACTTCAATAGGTGTGGGCGAGCCCTGGCTTAAAATTTTATCCGTCAGCTCTATCGGCTCAAAGGATAACTTCATTTCGGGCGCTATTTCCGCAGCACGTTTCCGGATCTTATCCTTCAATTCATCCAGGTTTACTTTGTAATCTTCTTTAAGCGCTACCTGCAACACCGCCTCATGCGGTCCGGCCATCCAGAGAAATATGGGCGCGGTGGAAAATAACTGCGGGTGCATCCCCACAAAGGTGGAGGTGATCGACACATTCTTTTTACCCACCACATTATTGATCACATTCAAAAGATCAATCGCTTTTAATTCCGTTTTTTCAATGCGCGTACCGTCCGGCTCTCTTAAACGCACCTGGAATTGACGGCCATTTACCTTTGGCAACACATCCCGCCCAATAATACGCAGGAAGAAAACGGATGCCAGCCCGATGATCAAAATATATAGCGTTACGATGAGCTTGCGGTAGGGCATCATCCGGTCCAGGAAGCGCATATATCTTGCCCTAAATTTATCAAAACGGCTCATTTTTTCACCGGAATCAGCCCCCTTTAACAGCCGTTCTTTCTGCGACCAGGTATCTTCTTCTCCTTCTGCAAGACCCGCATTAGCATATTCTTCTTCCTCCGTCAGCTCCCTGCCGTCTTTGCCCTTGTGATGTTTGATCTTCATGATCCAGTTGGCCATTACCGGCACAAAGGTTTGTGCCAGGAAATAAGAGGCGATCATACTGAAACCGATCGCCAGCGCCAATGGCAGAAATAAAGAGCCTGGGATACCTCCCATGGTAAACGCCGGGGCAAACACGGCCAGAATGCAGAACAGGATCAGTAATTTGGGAAAAGCAATTTCCTTGCAGGCATCCCATATGGCAAGGGCTTTCGGCTTACCCATATCGAGGTGCTGGTGAATGTTTTCGATCGTCACCGTGCTTTCATCCACCAGGATACCGATTGCCAGGGCCAGTCCGCTCAGCGTCATAATATTAATGGTTTGACCAAACATATTCAGGAACAAAACGCCCGTAATGATGGAAGTGGGAATGGTAAGAATCACGATCAGCGCCCCACGCAGATCGCCCAGGAACAGCATTACCATTAAACCCGTTAATATCGCCCCGATAACGCCTTCGCTCATCAGGCTTTTTACCGAGTTCATTACATAGGAGGACTGATCAAACTCATAGCTCAGTTTTACATCTTCGGGCAACTGCGATTGTATTTTAGGCATCGTTTTTTTCAGGTTCTGCACTACTTCCCAGGTGGAGGCATCTGCGGCTTTCGCGATATTAATATAAACGGAACGCTTGCCATTTATAAGGGCATAACCAGCGCTCACGTCCGCGCCATCTTCAACGGTTGCCACATCCCGCAGATAAAGATTGGAAGCCTTACCATTTATAAACAACGGCATATTTTCAAAATCCTTTATCTGTTTGATGGTAGTATTGGCAGGCGTTACATAGTTTTTATCGCCGATGCGCACATTACCTGCCGGAGAAGGAAGGTTGTTGACGCGCAGCGCGCCTACCAACTGATCGGCCGTCATATTATGCGCGCGCAATAATTCCGGGTTTACTTTGATCACCACCGTTCGCACATTACCGCCAAATGGCACGGACCCCACCAGTCCCGGGATGGAGGTAAAAGAGGATCGCACATAAACATTGGCCATATCCAGCAACTGGTTATTGCTGCGTTTATCACTGCTCAATACCAATTGCCCCACGGGAAGAGTGGACACATCAAAACGAATAATAAATGGCGGATTGGACCCTTGCGGGAATATAGCCTGGATCCGGTTGGAAAACGCACTTACTTCTGCCGCCGCCTGGGCCATATTGGTACCCGGATAAAAATTGATCTTTATTAGTGTAAGACTCTGTATATTTTTTGTTTCAATACTTTTTACCCCGTTCACATACAACAGAATATTGATGTATTGTTTACCAAAAAAAGCCTCCATCTGCTCCGCCGTATAACCGCCAAAGGGGTGCGACAAATAAATGGCCGGCAGATCCAGTTTTGGGAAAATATCTACCTTAATGGAGTTCACCGCCTTCATCCCAAAGAAAAAAAGTGCAACAACCAACACCAGTATGGTAATGGGCTTTCTTAATGCAAAACGAATTAAATTCATCTGTATTTTCCTGTTTTAAAACAATTATTTCTGCTCTCTTCTATAAAATCTGAATTACAGTTATGTTCTCCCTCCCCATTCACAATTCACCACTGCCTATTCACTTCCTTTTAACGCAACTGCTCTTCAAATAAATTAAAATCACCCAGTGCGGCAGCCCGCAACAACAAAGCCTGCCATACGTTATTACTGGCAATATCCCTGTCCGTTTCCGCCCGTATCAACGTATAATTTGCCTGGGTAACGTCTACCATATTGGTAAGCCCGTTTCTATAGAGCACCGATTTTTGATGATAGGCGTCGGAAGCCGCTTTTACCTGCACCGGTGCTTCCTTAAAATTGGCCAGCGCATTGCTCATTTTGCTTTTTGAGGTTTGCAACTGTTGCTTTATGGCTACGTCCGCCAAATTATATTCTTCCTGCAATCCTTTGCTGATGAGGCGTTGCGCACTCACCTGTTTGGATAAACGTACCGGCTGCATGATGTTCCAGGTAACACCTACTCCAAATAAATAGTTGGTCCGGTTGGGGTTAATACCGCTCCAGTAATCAGTGGAAAAGCTGTTTTGATTGGAGGCATAATCGCTCTTAAAACCAGAAGCTCTTGATTGCAGCAGGCCCACCAATGAAAAGCCGGGGTAATACTGCGTTCTTATATACCGCGTTTGCTCATCGCTAACAGCAATACGACTTTTATAATATTGCAGCAACGGATGCAAAGTTGCTTCACTGGTGGTATCCAGGTATACGCCGGGCAAAGCGGATATAAAAGAAGTATCAATATCAAACTCATTATTATTGGTACCCATCAACTGCGCCAGAATATTTTTTTGTTCCTGCTCTTTATCTCTGGCATTGGTGAGCAATATACGGGCGCTGGAATATTCGGCGTTAGCGAGCGAAGAATCCACTCCCGCCACTAACCCGTTCTTTACACGCGCTATTACAAAGGTCCGGATCGAATCAGCCCGGTTCAGGTTTTTTTCGTAAGATCTAGCGATCTGTCTTCCCGCCACCAGGTTTAAATAGGCCGCAGCCACTTTTACTTTATGTTCAAATAATTCCTGCTCCAGATCCCTTGTATTGGTTTCCTGTGCCCGTTGCGCTACCTTCACCCGCTCTTTATACTTGCCAAACGCAAAGAATTCCCAGTTTACATTAGTGAGGTATAAAGCACCAAACGCGGCATTCCAGTTTTGAGTTGCAAGCGACGGGCCCGCTGAGGCAGCCGCCAGCCCGCCGAATCCGTACAACGGTCCGTTAGTTCCGTTAATGGTTCCATAATCCTGCTGCACCGCCAGGTTTACATTGGGTAGCTGTTCCCGTTTTGCTGCAGTCACCAGTTCCCCTGCGGCCCGCATGTAAGCTTTTTTTGCTTTAATTGAGGGATAATTAACAACGGCCGTCTGGATAGCATCCTTTAATGTTACGGTAGTTTGAGCTGCCGCTGTTACTGAAGCAAAAACAACTATAAGTAAAATCAATCTAAGCTGCATGGTAGGAACAAGAGTTATTTTAGGGATATGCAAACCAAAAAAATCTTTTTGAAGCAAATTTGAAGCTGCATAATTTAAGTTTTAATTTAAAAGTTCAGACATGGTCCCCGGGAAAAACCATCCGTTGAGCATCAGGCCGGGAAGGTATCGCATCCGTTGCCGCCAGATACTGATCATTAAAATAAACACAAAAAACATGACGGTCTTCCACGAAGGCATAGGAGACCCTGAAATTACATACTTCACAAATTTGTTTTACAATTGCCAGCCCAAGCCCCACACCTTCATTTTTTTGATTTCCTTTTTTAAACCGGCGAAAAATGTCTTTATGGGGTATGTCAACCGGCTGCCCCGTGTTGGTCATGCGAAAATAATCCGAAGTCAGTTCAATGTGGATCGATCCCCCCTCTTCATTGTACCGGATGGCATTACGCATCAGGTTGGCCACCAGGATATCCGCCAGAGTAGGGTTCGTTTTGATATATACTTTGCTGTCGACATTCCGGGTAATGGAAATATTTTTCAGATCTGCCCAATACTCGTAGGTCTGGATCACATTCTTTACCACTTTGCAGAACTTGACATCTTCGCCGGTATTGAACTCATGATTTTCGAGTCGCGCCAGCAATACCAGCGACTTGGTGATATTGGAAAGCTTGTTGATCTCCAGTTGCATCTGCTCAATCAATGCAGCCTGCTGACCGTTCAGTTCTGTTTGTGTCAGCAATTCATTTTTTGTGCGCAACACTGCCAGCGGAGTTTGTAATTCATGCGAAGCATTTTCACTAAACTCCCTCGCCGTTGCATATTCTTCCAGGATCCGGCTGGTCATTTTCTCAATAAAGCCATTCAGTTCATTGAACTCAGTTGTAGACGAACGTTCCAGCTCCAGTTTTTTCTTTTGACGTACATTAAAATGGCGGATCGCTTCCAGCGTTGATTTAAAGGGGCGAAACAGTGTTTTGGAAAAAATTCTTGCGGAAATAAAGACTGTTGCGGAAATAAGCAACATTTTCCAGAGCATGGCTATAAACATGCTACTGAAAAATTCATTGGGGTTAATGAAATAACTATGCGTTGTTATCTTATAATTTTTACCATTAACAGCGTGATAACTCGTCACAAACAAAGCCAGTTCTTTTTGATCCATCCCTTCCACCTTTTCCACCCGTTTGGTGATCTGCGGATTTTCCGGGGGAATAGCCCCGGCGTATGGGGCTACGACTACTTCCCGGTCTTTTAAAAATGCATCGGCCGGTTGTCCGCTGCGCAGCAGGCTTATGACATGATCGTTTACAGAACGCAGCCGTTTTATTTCAAAATCGGTTATTTTTCGCTTTATGCTGGAATGCGAAATAAAAATAGTAACCGGGGTTATCACCAGTATGATGCAAAGGAACCAGATGGATATTTTATTAATAAGCTTCATAATTTAAACCGGTACCCCAGGCCATACACCGTTTCTATATAGTCGTTGCCATTGGCTGCCGCTATTTTTTTCCGGAGATTTTTTATATGCTGATAAATAAAATCAAAATTGGCAAGGTTATCTGTGTAATCGCCCCAAAGATGCGTGGCAATGGCCTGGCGCGAAAGCACCCGCCCTTTGTTGACAACAAAATACAACAACAGGTCAAATTCTTTAGGCGTAATATCCAGTATTTGCGTATGCACCCGTGCTTCTATGGTGTCCGTATTCAGTTCTATTTCGTTGGCCAAAACAATATTGCTGCCATTCAGGTTGCTCCGGCGGTACATGGCGCGCAGGCGGGCATGCAATTCAGGCAGATGGAAGGGTTTGGTAATATAATCATCGGCGCCGCCTTCCAGTCCGTTGATCTTATCATCCAGCGCATTACGTGCAGAAATGATCAATACCTTGCTACCGATCCTTTCTCCTTTGATAAAGCGGAGCACTTCCAGGCCGTCGCCGTCAGGAAGCATCATATCCAATAAAATAAAATCATAGGTAAATACCGATAGCTTTTGCTGGGCTTCGTCAACACCAAAGGCACATTCACAAATAAAATGCTCTGTCTGCAAATATTCTTTAATACTTGCAGACAGAGCACAATTGTCTTCGATAATTAAGATCTTCATCTCCTGCAAAATTAATGTGCAGTTTTGAAGAAAAGTTGAAGCAGGTAAATCCCAGTATTCAGATATCAGTACTCAGTATTCAGCGTTTAGCTTTAAGCGTTCAGCATTCAGCATTTAACTATTTCGCCTTTGTAGCCACAATAATCCCCCTGAAATAGCCCAATGATTCCGCAATGCCCATAAAGGGGTTGTTCATAAAACGCTCGTACTCCAGGCTTACTTTGCCGGTGTACCCCACCTGGCGCAGCATTTTTACAAAAGCAGGGAAGTTAATAATGCCGCGGCCTACTTCTACGGAAGCGCCGTCTTTTGTTGGGGCGGTTACATCTTTTAAATGGATATCAAAAACGCGGGCCTTGTACTTTTTCAAATCAGCCACGGCGTCCTTGCCATTGCGCGTATCATGGCCAATATCCAGGCACATCCCCATGCGGGGGTCCAGGTCTTTCACATGATTCCATACATCATCTGCATCCTGATAAATCTTAATATCCGGCCCGTGCAGGTGAATAGCATACTTCATATCGTATTCCTTCACTTTTTTGTTTACATAAGGCAGCAGCTCATAATTAGGTACCCCAACGATCAGCTTTACTCCCACTCTTTTTGCATATTCAAACGCCCTGTCCACCTCCGCTTCTGATTTCATGTAAATAGGGCCTACACCATAACCTTCCACCCCTTTTGCTTTCAATTTTTGATGAAACGCCGCGATCTGCTCGTCTGTGCTGTTCAGCGGCAGATGAAAATCCTTTATACAGAGATAATGGATCTCTTCCCGTTGCATCGTTTCCAATGTAGTATCAATACCAAATTTTGCGAAGGTATAGCCCGCCATCCCCAGTTTAAACCGCTCACCGGTCTCGGGCGGCGGCGCCGTTGGAACTTTCTGCGCAAAACAATGATTCCAGCTCAAACCAGATACCAGTAAAAAACACAATGCAATCCGTTTCATATCCTTTAATTAGATTTTAGTGACGTTAAATTTATTAAAAAATCGGGTTGCTGCGCCTACCTTTTTATGATAACGTTTTCGTTACATCGAACCCCGGCCCTCAATTATAAACGGGAATTGGCCGCTATTGCTTTATGACCGATATTCGGCCAACAATTCTGGCATAATGATCCGTTATCTTTCAATAGCGCTCCGCGGCTGGCAGGAACACCGGAAAAGCAGGAAACTGCTTGCCGGATTTGCCCGCTGGAAAGCGCTCCTTCAGCAGGTGCCGGTGCCGAATGCTGTTACCGGCAAAAAAATATTGCTGATAAGGCTGGACGATATTGGCGACTATTTGCTGTTCCGTAACTTTTTACCCGCTTATTATCAGTTTGCAAAGCAACAGGGCTGCACCCTAACCTACCTGGGCAACAACGCCACCAAAAGTATCTTTAACCTGCTGGATGCCGCAAATGCTGATGCCACCATCTGGGTGAACAAAGCGCAATATCACAGCAGCGAAGACTATAGGATGAACCTATGGAAACAATTGCGCGCAGCAGGCTTTAGCCAGATAATCAATCCTTCCCGAACGCGCCCCTTATTATTAGATGATTTGTGCGCATTGGCTGCGGCAGCGCCTGAAAATACCGCCGCGGCCAACAGCTTCAGAACAAAGAAGCTGAACGAGGCATCGGATCAACAGTACCAACGTCTTTTTCCAAACCCTGAGCACTTGCACGAATTTGAATACAATAAAGCCTTTGCAGCCTGGTGCACCGGCACAACAATACCAATAAACAGACCCACTATTGCCGCTACCCCCTCCGAAGCACCTTTAAAACAACCTTATGTATTATGTTGCATCGGCGCGGCGCATAAAAGCCGGCGCTGGCCCCTGGCCCGGTGGGTCACCTTTATACAACAGGTAACAACAAGCGGTACAGTCCGGCCGGTACTTTGCGGAAGCAAAGCTGAAACCGCAGCAGCTGCAACGATAGCAGCGGCTACCGGCGCCCAGAATATAACCGGCTCCACCACCCTCCCCGAGATCATTAACTGGATGCAACACGCCGCCGTTGCAATTTGTAACGACAGTATGGCTGCGCACCTGGCCGTATCCTGTGGCACTCCGGCCATCATTGTATCCAACGGGAATAATTACCCACGCTTCACCACTTATGCCGAGACCGGGATCCCCAAGGTTTTTACCATTTATGCAAGACCTTTTTTAAAAGTGCTCGAAACCCGGGAACAGAAAATTTTTTGGCACTATACGCCGGTAACAAAAGATATGGATACAATTGACCCCGCGGCCGTTTTCGACCGCTTACAATCCCTGCTGGCCCAGGAATTTAGTTCCAAATTAACGTGATCATCATGCCGGATTAAGGATTTGCGGTACCAAATCATTGAAACGATGATACAGTAGGCTAGCCGAGACTAAAATTTGAATGGCCTAATAATTCTATTTTTTTTAATATGATTATATTTTGTATCTTTACGATGGTGTTTTTCATAGGTTAGCAACGCCCGCCTTTTCCAGGGCGGGCTTATTATTTCTCACTTTTTGCCCCTGTCAGTTTTCCTGTTTTTTTATTCTTTTATTGCGGCGATGATGACAAAAACAGTTAAAAAAAACTCGCTACCTTTAAGCAATGAAGCAACAAATTCTTGACGCCATTATCCTGGAATTGCAACAGTTGCTGAGCAGCTACCAGCAACGGATAGGTACATTAGAAACCAGTGCGGACGTAGATGCGGCAGCAACGACCGACCTGGACGAAAACTCCCAACAGGATGAAGCAGCAACAATGGGTAACCTGCTGCAACCACCCCAACAGGAGCTGGAAGATAGCATCGGCATTATTAAAACATTTGGAGCCATCCCATGCAGCCAATTTGCTTCCGGCGCCCTGATCGAAACCGATGCGCATTACCTTATTGTAGGCGCCTCCCTTCCTCCATTGAAAGTAAACGGCAAAAAAGTAGTAGGCATTACCCCCGAAGCCCCGGCTTATACAGCATTGGAGGGTAAAAAGAAAGGCGATGAACTTCACCTGGGCAATAAGGATTATTTGATTTTATCAGTGTCCTGATCTTGTCCCGGACGCAACGAATACCTGCTGTCCGGGATAGCTACTATTAGCAGATTCTTTGTACCTTCGGTCTATGGCAATTTTAAAATTCAGGGTATATTTTGAGGAGGACGACAGCATCTACAGGGATATAATAATAAAGCATATCCAGTCTTTTTTGGATTTCCACGAAACCATACTCAAAGCATTTGAGTTTGATAATAAACATCAGGCTACTTTTTTCAGAAGCAACGATCATTGGCAAAAAGGGCGTGAAATATCCCTGGAGGTTTATGCGGATCATTCGTACAAAATGGCACCGCTTTTAATGAAAGACACTTCCATCGGATCAGAAATAAAGAACACAAATCAGCGTTTTACCTATACGTACGATTTTCAAAAACACTGGGATTTTCTGATCGAGCTGATCAATGTTTCCAAAGATGGCGATGCCGGTACCGAATATCCAAAAATTACCCGCACGGAAGGCATCAGCCCCAAACAATACGGAACAAAAGGGCTATTGGGAGAAAAGTTTGCCGATATTGAAGAAAAATATGATCTCTCCAAAAGCGCCGAAGGCTTTGGCGAAAAGGGCGAAGACGGAGAAGATGTGAATTATGATGAGGGAGGGAGTGAATATGCTGACGAACAGGACCTCTAATGACAACGGGTAAAAAGCCGCTGCTGATCGTTATTGCGGGACCTACGGCCGTAGGCAAAACCGCAACGGCCATTGAGGCGGCAAACTATTTTAATACCGTTATTCTTTCGGCAGATAGCCGGCAATGTTATAAAGAACTGAATATTGGCGTAGCACGTCCCTCCGCTCAGGAGCTTAAGGCCGCGCCCCATTACTTTATTGCTTCACATAGTGTTCATGACACTATGAATGCTGCATTGTATGAAACATACGCACTCGGCTTGTTGCGGCAGCTTTTTGTACAACACCCCGTAATAGTGGCCGTTGGCGGAACGGGCTTATATCTAAAAGCATTACTGGAAGGCATGGACCCGATTCCCCCCATACCGGAAACAATCAGGCAAACGATCGTTGCCGCCTACAATACCAAAGGCATTGACTGGCTGAAGGCGGAGCTTGAAAAAAAAGATCCGTTGTTTTTTGCCAAAGGCGAAATGCAGAACCCGCAGCGCATGATGCGCGCCCTTGAAATTATGGAGGGCACCGGCCAATCGATACTCGAATATCAGAAAAAAAATAAAAAGGCGCGGTTCTTTGATGCGCTTTGCATTGGCTTAGAATTGCCGCGCGCTGTTCTTTACGAGCGCATCAATGAACGGGTGTTAGCTATGATGAACGAGGGCCTTGAAAAAGAGGCCAAAAGCCTGTTGCCCCTCAGAACGGTTAATGCCCTCCAAACCGTGGGCTACCAGGAGTTATTTCAATACTTCGACGGGATGCTCACCCAGACGGCCGCTGTAGCACTCATTCAGCAAAATACCAGGCATTATGCCAAACGGCAACTGACCTGGTTTAAGAAACAGCAGGACTTATACTGGCTGAACGCCGCCCGGCCTCAAATAGTACCGCTTATACTTTCTGCGATAAAAGAAAAAGAAAAAAACTAACCGTCCGCCAACTTTATTGGCAGCAGATTGTTTCTGATTATTCCCCGAAAGCAGGGTACAATTAAAAAAAATTAATACCAGTTAGTTCGTTTTTTACCGAACTAACCATAGCTTTGCGGCTGTTATTTATACAACATGACTTCAACAGCAAAAAAAGAACTCTACCAGGATATGGTAACCTTTTATGGTGATCTGTACCGCCTGCCCCCTTTAAACGCGAAAGTATATGTATATATGATGTTCGATCCCGGCGGCGCGGGATATACTTTTGATGCATTGCTGTTAAAATTTAATGTGAGTAAAAGTTCACTGTCTAACGCCTTGCAAATGCTCTTACAGAACCGGTTCATCGAATACATCACCCCGATCGATTCGCGTAAGCGGCAGTACCGCATCAACCCACAGTATATGGGCATCCGGTTTGGCAACATCCTTAATAAACTGAAAAAGGAAAAAGAATTAATGGCACGCATGGCCCAGTGCTATAAAAAAGACAAAGCGCCCAATGCCCCTTTTATTAAATCGTTGGATCAGTACGGTGAAATACTAAGTAAGCATATCAAAACCATTGACAGTACGATAAAAAATTTACAGAAAAAAAATTGAAATCTGGATTTATGAATATAAAACTACAAGTAATCGCAAGCTGCATTCCCGCATTGATCCTGCTGGCCTGCGGAGGAAAACAACAGGCGCCTAACCCAAACGCCGCACGCCCTTACCCGGTTATTGCCGTACCGGTAAAATCGGTAACCGGCTATTATACGTTCCCGGCCAGCATACAGGGTCGCGTAAACAATGACGTGCGCGCAAAAATTTCCGGTTATATAAAACAGGTGTTGGTTGACGAGGGGCAGCCCGTGCACAAAGGGCAGGTGTTATTTCGCCTGGAAACCAACACGCTTTCGGAAACGGCCGCCGCCGCCAAAAGCGGTGTGGGCGCGGCCCAAGCCAATATCAGCGCTGCTGAAGCTGCTGTAAATGCAGCGCAGGTTGACGTAGACAGACTGGTGCCATTGGTTGAAAAAAAGATCATCAGTAATGTACAACTGGAAACGGCCAAAGCGCAATTACGTTCGGCACAAAGCCAGTTGCAGCAGGCCAAAGCAAGCCGTAACCAGGCCCAGGCCAATTATCTCAGCGCCGCAGCCAACGTTGATTACTCGGTGATCCGGAGCCCGATCAATGGTATTGTAGGCAAGTTGCCGCTACGGGTCGGCAGCCTGGTAGGGCCAACAGACCCAACCCCGATAACAACTGTTTCGGATGTAAGCGAGATCTACGCTTATTTTTCAATGAATGAAAAAGAATACCTCGACTTTTTAAAACAAACCCCGGGGAGCACCGTAGCAGAAAAACTTAAAAACATTCCGCCGGTTTCCCTCCAATTGGCCAACGGTCATCTCTATGAGCAAAAAGGAGCCGTAAAAGCAGTTACCGGCCAGATTGATCCCCAAACAGGAACTATTCTTTTCCGCGTATCCTTTCCCAACCAGGGGCACCTGCTCGCCAATGGCAACAGTGGCACGGTAATGATCCCCAAACCCTACAACAACGTATTGGCGGTTCCGGAAGCGGCCACCTTTGAGCAACAAGGCATGGTATATGTTTATAAAGTGGACAAAGACACCATAAGCTCGGTGCCGGTGGGCGTTTTAGACCGTATTGACAACATGGCCCTGCTGGGCGGTGGTATAAAACAGGGCGATACTATTATCGCCTCCGGCGTGGGCAGCCTCAGAAACGGCGCGGCTATTATTCCGCGTCCCGCAAATTTCGACAGTATCATAAAAGCCATTAAACCTGTATTCTAAGCATCATGATTAAAACATTCATCAACCGGCCCATACTCTCCACGGTAATCTCCATTATCCTGGTGTTATTGGGAATACTGGGAATCATTTCCCTGCCGGTAACACAATACCCCGACATCGCTCCGCCAACGGTAAACGTCAGAGCAACCTATACCGGGGCCAATGCACAAACCGTACAGAAAAGCGTAATTATTCCGATCGAAGAGCAGGTGAACGGGGTGGAAGGAATGGATTATATTACTTCCACTGCGGGCAATGACGGTAGCGCTACTATCAACGTTTTCTTTAAGCAGGGTATCGATCCCGATATCGCCGCGGTAAACGTACAGAACCGCGTAGCTCGTGCCGCGCCGCTGTTGCCTTCCGAAGTAACCAGGGCAGGTGTGGTAACACAAAAACAGCAGACCAGCGCCCTTATGTTTCTTACCTATTATTCAACCAATAAAAACCTGAATGATGTATTCCTTCAGAACTATCTTGATATTAATGTAATCCCCGGTATCAAGCGGATCTTTGGTGTGGGTGATGCACAGGTATTCGGTGGGAAGACCTACGCCATGCGTGTTTGGCTCGATCCGCAAAAACTGGCCTCCTATGGCATCGTGCCTGCAGATGTGGTGAGCGCTATTAACAGCCAGAGCCTTGAAGCCGCAGCCGGCTCCCTGGGGCAGAATGCCGGTGGTTCGTTTGAATATGTGATCACCTATAAAGGAAAGTTCAACGAGGAAAGCCAGTATGAAAACATCATCATAAAATCGCTGGGGCAGGGCCAGTTCCTGCGCCTGAAAGATGTAGCTTCCATTAAACTGGATGCATTGGCTTATTCGGGCGTTGGGGAAAGCTCCGGCTACCCGGGCATCAGTATGGGTATCTTTCAAACACCGGGATCGAATGCACAACAGATTATCATCGACATAAAAAAATACCTGAAAGAAGCGGAAAAATCATTACCCAAAGGGATCAGCTATGTGATCAACTATGATACGAATGAGTTCCTAGAAGCTTCAATCGATAAAGTAATCCACACACTTGTGGAAGCCTTTGTACTGGTATTCATTGTGGTGTTCATCTTTTTGCAGGATTTCCGTTCAACTTTAATTCCGGCCATTGCCGTTCCGGTATCCATCATAGGCACCTTTTTCTTTCTTAACCTGATGGGCTTTTCATTAAATCTTTTAACGCTCTTCGCATTGGTGTTAGCCATCGGAATTGTGGTAGATGACGCCATCGTAGTAGTAGAAGCCGTCCATGCAAAAATGGACCATGGGGAAAAAGATCCCAAAAAGGCCACTATGGATGCCATGCACGAGATTACCGGCGCCATTATTTCAATAACCCTTGTAATGGCCGCCGTATTCATTCCCGTTACCTTTATCAAGGGACCAACAGGTGTGTTTTATAAACAGTTTGGGATTACGCTGATCGTGGCTATTCTCATTTCAGCAGTGAATGCGTTATCGCTGAGCCCGGCGCTTTGTGCCTTGCTGTTACGACCGCATGACGAAGCGCATGAACATAAAAAGAAAAATTTCGCCCGTCGTTTTTTTGATGGTTTTAATGTTGCGTTTAACACTATGACCAAACGCTATGGGAAAGCCTTCATCTTCCTTATCCGTCATAAGTGGGTAACATTAATTATCCTGGCAGCTTCAATGGGATTGATCTTTTTCATCAGCAAAAAAACGCCTACGGGATTTGTGCCGGCGGAAGACAGGGGGATCATCTTTGCAAACGTAGAGCTTCCTCCCAGTGCCTCTATGGACCGCACCTACCAGGCGATGAAAGAACTGACGCAAAAAGCTTCCAAAATACCGGGAATCGAAGGCGTTACCTTTAGCACCGGGCGCAGCCTCATATCCGGGGCAGGAAGTAATTTTGGCCTGGCTTTCGTTAAGCTAAAACCCTTTGCGGAAAGAAATGATGCAAAAGATCAGTCGGTAGACGTTATTACAAAAAAACTTTTCGGAGTAGGCGCCAGCATACCAGACTCAAAAATGATCTTCTTTAGCCCGCCAAGTGTGCCCGGTTTTGGTAACAGCGCCGGTTTCCAGTTTTCCCTGTTGGGCAAAGGCGGACAACCGATTTCTGAACTGGATGGAACGGCACAACGTTTTATCGGCGAACTGATGAAACGTCCTGAAGTACAGTATGCGCAAACTTCTTTTAACACCCGGTACCCACAATATGAAATGGTGATCAATGTGCCCAAGGCCAGCGAAGCCGGTGTTTCTGTAAGCAGCCTGCTTTCTACCATGCAGGGATATATCGGAGGAATTTATGCGGCCGACTTTGCAAAATATGGTAAACAATACCGCGTAATGGTGCAGTCCCTGCCCGGGAGCAGGATAAACCCCGGCGACCTGAATTCATTTTTTGTAAGAACAGGAAGCGGGCAGATGGCGCCGGTATCACAGTTTTTAACCCTGGAACGATCGTACGGTCCGCAGTTTGTAACCCGTTTCAACCTGTTTTCGTCTGTTGACATTACGGGGGCATCTAACCCCGGCTTCAGCACAGGGGACGCCATTAAAGCCGTGCAGCAGGTGGCGCAAAGCACGCTATCCACCAGTTACGGGATCGACTATTCCGGATTGACGCGGGAGGAGATCAATTCCGGGTCGCAAACCCTTATCATCTTTGCATTAAGCCTGGTGTTTGTTTATTTTATCCTTAGTGCGCAATACGAAAGTTATATCATTCCGCTCTCCGTTATCATATCGCTCCCCATGGGGGTAATGGGCGCTTATTTCGGGCAATGGCTTTTCGGTTTGGAAAATAATATCTATTTCCAGATCGCATTGATCATGCTGGTGGGGTTGCTCGCAAAAAATGCGATCCTTATTGTTGAGTTCGGCGTACAACGCAGGCAAAAAGGCGAAAGCATTGCCATGGCGGCGATCAATGCGGCCAAAGCCCGTTTGCGCCCCATTCTTATGACTTCCTTTGCCTTCATCGCCGGTATGATGCCCCTGGTTTACGCCACCGGCATCGGATCCATCGGTAACCGGTCCATCGCAACGGGTGCGGCTTCGGGTCTTTTAATAGGCACCATTCTGGGATTATTGGTAATTCCCGTGCTCTTCGTATTGTTCCAATGGTTACAGGAGAAAATAAAACCTCTAAAATTTGAGAAAAACTTTGATCATGAAATTTGATAGTTATACAAAAAAAACGGGGCGTTTGAAGTTAATTCCGGTTATCGGAATGGTGGTGGCGCTGCAGGCCTGTTTTGTTGCAAAACCCTACCAGCAGCCCAAAGCATTGGAAAACGACGCCCGGTATCGCACAGACCAGTTAACAACGGACACTACTACCCTGGCAAGCGTTTCATGGAAAGAACTGTTTACCGATGAAAAGCTCAGGGGTTATATTAACCAGGCGCTGGACCAGAACCTCGATATTCGTAACGCCATCCAGCAAATTACCGCGGCAGAAGCTTATCTGAAGCAGGGAAAAGCTGGCTTTTTCCCCACGCTTTCTGCCGGCCCTTCTTACAACCTGTCCAGCAATTCGCTCAATACCCAACTGGGGCAATTATCCGGGGGTAAGCGCCTGTTTTTAGACCAATACACGCTTTCCGGCACGCTTAACTGGGAGGCCGATATCTGGGGCAAGATCAAAAGCAACAAAGATGCAGCGCTGGCAAGCCTGCTGCAGTCAAAAGCAGCGCATCAGGCAGTAAAATCAACCCTGATCGCCGCCATTGCCGATACGTATTACCAACTGCTGGCGCTCGATGAACAAAAAAAGGTAACGGAAGAAACAGTGACGTATCGCGCAAGTTACCTGGAAACCACAAAGGCATTGCAACAGGCAGGAACGGTTACAGCCGTTGCGGTGCGCCAAAGCGAGGCACTGTTGCTCAATTCAAAAGGTATCCTGGTGAACCTGGACAAGAGTATCAAACTGCTGGAAAACTATTTCTGCACCCTGCTCAGCATTCCGCCGCAGCCGATCGACAGGAATACGCTCGACCAGCAGCAGATCACCTCATCATTGGCTATTGGAGTACCGGTTCAACTGCTCGCCAACCGGCCCGATGTAAAAGCTGCTGAATTTTCCTATATGAGTGCTTTTTATTCGACCAATGCAGCAAAGGCCGCTTTCTATCCGTCATTGACGATCAGCGCTACCGGCGGACTACAAAGCGTTGTGTTCGACAGGCTGTTTAGCGCCAGTTCTCTTTTTACCTCGCTAACCGGTTCATTGTTACAGCCGGTCCTTAACAAACGCCAGATCCGCACGCAATACGAAGTGACCCGGGCCAACCAGCAGATCGCTTATAATAATTATAAGAAAACGATCCTCAACGCAAGTAAAGATGTATCGGACGCCCTGTTTACGTACGATGCACAGGCAAAACTGATGGACCTGAAGCAACAGGAATTCCGGCAATATGATACGGCTTCCAAATACTCCCAGGAATTGGTCAATAACGGTTTAGGGAATTATCTGGATGTGATCACTGCAATGACAAACGAATTGCAGGCGGAGCTCAATTATGTTGACGCCAAATATGGCCGTTTGAATGCCATTGTGCAGCTTTACGAAGCATTGGGAGGAGGATGGAAATAATGAGGCCTCATTCAAATTTCGCTACCATCCTGCCTGACGGCAGCCAGGCAGGCGTATGAAAGGCATCTTATTAAGGCAGCGAAGGCTTCTCATTTGCACTGCCAGCGACATACATTTTAAAGTTATGAAGACCAATCACTAATGTCATCGTCGTTTCGACGAATCCGCTTAGAGCGGAGGGTTCAAATCCGATAGCTATCGGATGATGCGTTAAAATGATGGCTAGCTCAGGCGAAATTTGAATTACCTCAATAGTTTGAGTTCTTTCGGGTTTAACTATATTTACGTCCTCAAAACATACTTACGCATGACAGAACAAGAAGATCCGTCAATTTCTCAAAATAATGAGACCGATCCGGTTTTTGACCAGCAATTTAGCAACATCAGCCGGTGGGTGCGCCTGATCACCACCATCGGGTTCGGTATCGGCGCTTTTATTGTTGTAGGAATGCTGTTTAACGGGGCTGCTATCTTCCGTGAAATGGAGGCCGCTGCACCTGTAAGGATGACGGGAATGTATGGCGCGCTTGTTACGGGCTTTTTAATTATCTTTTTTATTGCAGCGGCTGTTTTATACTTTTTATACAAGGCGGCTACTTCCTTAAAAACAGGAGTGCTTCAAAAAGACACCGCTTTGATAAGTGAGGCATTCGTGAACCTCAACCGTTTTTTTATCGTTATGGCGATCTTTTCCACGATCAGTCTTTTAGTAAATCTTTTAACACTATTCTCATGAATACGGGTCAGGAGCTGCATGACAATATACCGTCCGAAATACCGTTGGACTTTTATACCAAAAGCAAAATTATCACTACTTCAAAAACAGCGGGCGTGGCTGCTTTATTGTCGATTGCCGGAACATTGGTAAGCGTTGCGGCTTTTTTTCTGAAATCTACAGCCGCTCCGCAGCCGGCTAAAGAGGGGTTTAATGACAGTACAGCCAAACTTGCAGCCACCGGCAACATTTTTATGTTGCTCCTTTCACTTATTATAAGCGGGTTACTTTTTTATACACTGTTCACTTTTTCGCGGTATGCAAAAAAAGGAATAGAGCAGGACAACCGCACCCTGTTGATCAGGGGGCTTATTGCATTGGGGGCTTATTTCAGGATCGTGGCCATCCTGGCGATTTCCTTTCTGGGGCTTTTGCTGATGGTGATCCTGATGACAAGAATGGGCGGCGCCATAGGCTGATCAGGTCTGTCGTTTGGCATTTATCCCCAGTATCCTGCCGGCTGTGCGTGGCTTGCAGCCGCGCACTTTTATTTTGTCGCCTGCGGCGACCTATTTCTACAATAGCAAAAACACCCACACAAAGGGAATCGCCACCAGCAGCGAATCAAACCGGTCCAAAAAACCGCCATGCCCTGGCATAATATGTCCGCTGTCCTTTACGCCTGCCATACGTTTGATCTTTGATTCCAGCAGATCGCCCGCTGTTCCCGCAATAGCCGCAATAACCGCAATACCCAACAGTACCGGCCATTGAAACCAATATTGCAATATAAACGTGATGGCGGCCACGCAAAGCAGCATACCGCCGATGGTCCCCTCCAGTGTTTTTTTTGGTGATATTTTAGAGAAAGGAGTTTTCCCGATCATAGAACCCACCAGGTAAGCACAGGTATCATTGATCCAGATCGCTACGATTAACAAAACAGGGATAAAAAATCCGGAAGCTGATTGTGCAGTATCTTTCATTATTGGAATAGCGGTGGAATAGCGCAGTTGCAATAACAATCCCCAGCTTAAGGAAATATAGATAAGGCCAAAGGCGGCGACACCCGTTGCCTTCAGATGCACCCGTTGTTTAAAAATACCGGCAGCCAGCAACACCAACCCTGCAATCAAAAAAGGCAACGAAAAACTATTTACGATATTGTATCCCTGCACCTGCAGGCGATTACAGAAGAATAAAAGCATATGAAACCCGGTTAAACAAAATCCGAATTTGATATAAGGATGAAACGGAACTTTATATATTTGTTCCACCAGTTTTAGATACTCCCACCAGCATCCAAAATGAATGACCGCTATCAACAGGAAAAAACTCCATTCATTATACAGGAGTCCGCCCATCATCACGGCAACAAAAATAAGTGCGGTAAATGCTCTTGTCCAGAAGGTTTTCCAGTTAAATGCCATCAGTCAGGGTTTGTTGTGTTTTCTTTTTCAGCAAAATAAAAAGCAGCACCACCACAGGAACAGCAAGCAACCCCAGGTAACTCCCGCCGCGGTCACTCATGGCACCGATCACTGATTTTCCCGCATGTACCTGTGTGTACAATACAATCATTGCCAAGGCGTTATTTATAAAATGCGCCAGGATGTTCAGCCAGATATTGCCGGTAAATTGATATAACAGCCCGAGGATTATCCCTAAAGCAAACCGGGAAAGAAAACCGTATCCGGACAGATGCACCACGCTGAAAATAAGGCTGACCACAATAACAGGGAACCAAAGATTCTTTTTGCTGCGGTACAAAAAATTTTGCAATCCGCCTCTAAAGAATGTTTCTTCACAAACAGCGGGGACCAGGGCCAGCACCAGGATGGAGATGAGCAGATCCGGTATATTCTTAAAACTGACCAGGCCGGCCGCCTGCACCGCGTATTGGCTTTCCCATTTATCAAAAAGCGTTATAATATTTTGGGGCAGCGGCAGTTGGTAGCTTAGATACCCCAATCCGCTGCTGACGCCCAGGCCTGCGAAAATGATCAAAACGGAGAATATAAGCTGCCGGCCAGTAGACTTCTCTTCAAATCCCATCATTCTCAATGGCTTACGACTCAAAAAAGCAGCCGTGGCTACAGCCGGAACAAAAAAACCAAAAACAGCAGTGATCGTTTGCACCAACTGCATTTGCCTGAGATATGCAGGGTTGCCGATTGCATCAGCCAGCTCCAGAAAGTTTCGGCCCGTGCTCAGGGACCAGGCAATACCTCCTAAAAGGCCACCCAAAATCATCCCGCCAACCCCAAAAGCAATCAGCATAAAAAAGCCTGCGGAATAGGTAATGGGTTTCCTGTACGGATCTTCAGCTATCATCATAAAAATAAATTGTACCTTCGCACCCCGATGGTGATCGGGGCAAAAATAGCAGTTTTCTGCAACTTGGGACCCGGAACCGGTAACCCGAAACCCTGATAATGATCAAAATAGGCAACATAACATTACCCGATTTCCCGTTACTCCTGGCGCCCATGGAGGACGTAAGCGATCCGCCATTCCGCGCTGTATGTAAGGATAACGGAGCCGATTTAATGTATACGGAGTTCATCAGCAGTGAAGGACTGATCCGCGATGCGATCAAAAGCCGCCGGAAACTGGACATATTCGATTATGAACGGCCTGTGGGCATCCAGATCTTCGGTGGCGACGAGGAAAGCCTTTCGCTGGCGGCAAAGATCGTGGACGTAACCCAACCCGACCTGCTGGATATTAACTTCGGCTGCCCGGTAAAAAAAGTAGCATTAAAAGGAGCCGGAGCCGGCGTGTTAAAAGATGTAGACCTTATGGTACGCCTGACCGAGGCCGTTGTAAAATCAACAACGCTGCCGGTGACTGTAAAAACCAGACTGGGCTGGGATGAAAATACGCTGAATATAGAAGAAGTAGCAGAAAGGCTACAGGATGTGGGCATAAAAGCATTGGCGATCCATGGGCGCACCCGCTGCCAGATGTATAAAGGTGAAGCCGACTGGGCCCTTATTGGAAAAGTAAAGAATAACCCCCGTATCAATATCCCCATTTTTGGCAATGGCGATATCGACAGTCCGCAAAAAGCACTGGAATATAAGAATCGCTACGGCGTGGATGGTATTATGATTGGCAGGGCTGCTATTGGCTATCCCTGGATCTTCCGTGAAATAAAGCACTTTATGAAAACAGGCGAAACGCTGGCCCCGCCTACTGTTGAAGAACGAGTGAGCGTGGTGCGCAAGCATCTGCAGAAAAGTGTGGAATGGAAAGGACCCATTGTGGGCATCAATGAAATGCGCCGCCATTATGCCAACTATCTAAAAGGGCTGCCGAATATCAAAGAGTACCGGAGCAAGCTCGTACGTCTTTCGGAAGAAAACGCCATTCGCGAAGTATTGGACGAAATCATTGAAAAATATTCCGCTTTTGAGATTGAAGCCGCACCTATTGAACTGGTAAATTATCACGAAAACTGCCCGGTGAACTGATCCCTCCAAACAGGCCTCATTTTAAAATGGTTATCTTTACAGGAACCATGAATCGCATTACAATGGATCCGGAAAATAAATTAGAAGAACCCATTGTCCCGTACGGACCAATCACCTCCTTAGATCAGCTCAACTTAGCCAAACGCTACTCCTATGCCGATTATTTCCAATGGAAATTTCAGGAGCGGGTGGAACTCTTAAGAGGCTGGATCTACAAAATGGGTCCCGCACCAAGTCCCAGGCATTAATCAGTGTCTATTTCTCTCTCAAGCGTTTTTTATAATTTTTTCAAAGAGAAACCCTGTAGCGTTTTTTCCGCCCCTTTTGACGTACACCTGCCCGATTCAAAAAAACGAAAGAACGATGCGGCGGTTTTTACAGTAGTACAACCGGATATTTGCGTGGTTTGTGATGCCGGAAAAATTGATGACCGCGGTTGTATTGGAGCGCCTGACCTTGTAATAGAAATTCTTTTACCAGGCAATCCCCAAAAAGAAATGGGAATAAAATTTGACCTGTATGAAGAAAGCGGCGTAAAAGAATATTGGCTGGTGGAGCCGCAGGACAGGGTTATTCTTGTATACCTGTTAAAAGACGGCAAATACTCCGGGTTAAAACCGTTTACAGAAAACGATGAAATCAACCCCTCCCTGTTCCCGGATCTGAAATTTAAAGTGAGCGAAGTATTTAAGTAAATTGTTCCTGATTGACTGTTGTGTAGCTATTGGCACATCTTCTTTATTTTTACGGCTGTATGCATACAACAGTTTATAAGGAAAAAGCAGAACAATATTCTATTAAAGCAAATCAATTGCAGCAAAAGCTGGGATGGCTCAGTTTTTCCCGGCTGGTGCTTTTTGCCGGTTTCATTTATTTGCTTTATCGCTCCACTCAAACCGGTACAGCCGTTGCTATCGTAGCAGCTATTGCTGTTTTTGTCGTCTTTATCATGATAGTGAAATGGTACGACCGGCTGCAACAACAAGTTAGTTATTACAAAGCGCTGGTTAAATATAACGCAGACGAGACCACCTTTCTTGAAACGAACCGGTCAACCTACTCAAATGGCAAAGAATACGAAGACCCGCACCATCCCTATTCTTATGACCTTGATTTTTTTGGAGCCGGCGGATTATATGCCCATCTGAACCGCTGCAGTACTTCATTTGGGAAAAAGGAACTGGCGGACCTATTGTTAAATCCGGAAACAAACACAATTGCCCGGCGACAGGAGGCGATTCGGGAACTGGCGGGGTTAACTGATTTTCGTCAGCAATTATATGCTAAAGGAAGCCTGCAGGAGAACCGGGAGAAAGATTTGAAACAACTCACGGACTGGATCCATTCCCCAAAAACCGGGATCAGCAAGCCCCTATATTTTGCACTTTTAATAATGCCCCTGGTCACTATTGGGAGCCTATTATATTATATGTTCGTGTCCGACAATAACGAAGTATTCAGACTCATTTACCTGACGTTTATCCTCAACCTGGCGATCGCCTTTTCATTTGGCAAAAAAATTGCACAGCAATTAAGCGTTTCCACATCCGTAAATAAGATATTAGCGGCCTACAGGGATCAACTGCGATCGATAGAAGAACAGCAATTCCAGGCGCCGCTCCTGCAGCAATACCAGCAACAGTTAAAAGACAATACGCAAACAGCATCCATGCGATTGCACCAGTTAGCATCGCTTTTTGAATACCTGGAATCGATCATTAATTTGATAGTAAGCATTTTATTGAACGGGCTCTTCCTTTTTCATATTCACATTTTATACCGCCTGGGCAACTGGAAGCAAAAACATGCAGCGCAGATCCCCGGATGGCTGGAAGTGATCGGAAAACTGGAAGCACTGGGCAGCCTGGGCAATTTTTCTTTTAACAACCCGGAGAACTGTTTCCCTGAGATCAGCACCGGTCCTGATCTTCAGGCTATGGCGCTGGGGCATCCGCTTATTAAAAAAGAAAAAAGAGTGTGCAACGACATCCGTTTTCATGAACAGCAATTCATCATTCTTACCGGCTCCAATATGAGTGGCAAAAGCACTTTCCTGCGTACCGTAGGCATGAACCTGGCGCTGGCCAAAAGCGGGTCAGCCGTAACCGCCTCCCGATTGGTGTTTTATCCTTTCGATGTATTTGTGAGTATGCGCATTACCGATTCGTTACAGGAAAGCGAGTCCTTTTTTTATGCAGAGCTAAAACGGTTACAAACAATAGTGCAACACCTGGAACAGGGAAACAAAACTTTTGTCATTTTGGATGAAATTTTACGGGGCACCAACAGCAATGACAAACGCAATGGAACTATCGGATTGATCCGCAAGCTGGCGGCCTTTGACACTTTTGGCATTATTGCAACGCATGATGTTATGGTGGCCGACCTGATAAAGGAATACCCTTCCTACATCGCCAATAAAGCCTTTGAATCAGAAATTGTGAATGATGAGTTGTTGTTCGACTATAAACTGAAAAATGGCGTATGTACCAAACTAAGCGCCTCTTATCTCATGAAAAAACTGGGTGTTATTGACCAATAGCTGCTATGCAATAGGTATTGTTTCTCATTAATGACGCTATGCGAAACTTGCAGCTTCGCATTTTTATTTTATCGCCTGCGGCGATTTTTAAATAACTATTGCTGCGCGCCAATGCATTAAATGAAAAGGTGTTGCATTTTATACATTTTGATTTGGAATAATTATTTATTGATTTACAATAAATTTATTTTGATATTCAAAAAAAATCATTTTCCTTTATAGCAAAATTTGCTATATGAAAAAACAAACTGGCACCATGATAAAGATTAAAATCAGCTATGTGTTATTGCTACTCTTTACGTTGTTTTATACCCTGTTTTTTGAAGGGGGCATCCAGCATTTTAAGGAGGGATGGAACAGTGTTGATTGCAGCACTTGCGAAGAAAGCAGAAAGATCATTACCGGTACCAGTCCCGATCCGGGCCGTAGCTTCTGGATCTTGAAAGGATGCTCGTATCTTTTGCTTTTCACATATATAGGTATCGGCATCGCTTTTTTATCCAAATTATATCATTTTATAAAATCTGCAAGTCGAAATAAAATTTTCGAGTCAATCAATATTAAACGTGTCACGTCCATGGGATGGTTGGCCATATTGATTGGCATTATTACTTACCTGATTAATTATCTTCTCGTTTACACAAAAGGTACACCTGTACCTCAGCCCGCAGCCGTTATTTATAAAACAGAGTTCCCCTTTTGGCCCTTCCTGTTAGGTTTAGTGTTGCTTACCGTTGGCTATACTTTTAAAAAAGGGGTGGAATTAAAAGAAGAAAACGATTTAACTGTTTAAATTAAAAACAAATGAAAACAAAGCAAGTTATTTTACTTTTGAATATTCTCGTGTGGATCATATTTGTTGCGCTGTGCGTAGAAGCAGGCTCCATCCTGATAAGCAGTTTGGTATGGCTGGTCATGCCTAATAGTTCCTATCATTTATTTAAGTGGAAAGCGCTATCAGCACTGTTCGGATACGATAAAGGACATTTTGCTGCTATAATAATCGTAGTAAGTATTGTAACCATACTTAAAGCGTATCTTTTTTATCTTATTATTAAATTGATGAGCAACAAAAACCTTAAGTTCTCCCAGCCCTTTAGCGCAGAAGTCAACCGGTTGATTTCATGGGGATCCGTTTGTGCATTATTTATTGGTCTTTTTTCAAAATATGGATTCGAGTATGCCCAATGGCTGTCAGCAAAGGGCATCTCTATGCCGGATGCAGCAGCGCTGAAACTGGATGGCGCTGAAGTATGGATTCTAATGGGCGTTATACTTTTTGCAATTGCCCAGGTTTTCAAAAGGGGCGTTGAACTGCAACAGGAAAACGATTTAACTGTATAACAATGCCGATTATTATAAACCTGGACGTGATGATGGCGCGGCGCAAAATGTCGCTGAATGAGCTCAGTGAAAAAGTAAGCATTACCCTGTCCAACCTTTCTATTCTGAAGAATGGAAAAGCAAAAGCCATTCGTATCGAAACCCTGGAATCTATTTGCCGGGCATTGGATTGCCAACCGGGGGATATTCTTGAATATGTAAAAGACTAGCTGATCACCTATGTACAAATAGCAATATTTTATTAAAACACATTTATATAACCATGAAATTTAAAAATATGATTTTCAATTTTCATGGTTATCTATTTTAATACACACGCCTTCATTTCCTACAAAAGGCCCTATATCGCTACATTACAGCATTTATAAAAACGCACTTTTTAAAATGCCCCTACATAAATTCAAACCCGATATCTCTTCGGTAATACATATCATCAAAATGAATATCAGAAAGAATGGCTTTTGAATTACGCACCGCATCTGCAACGGTGTCCCCAAAAGAAGTAACGCAAAGCACACGGCCACCGTTGGTAACCACCTGTCCGGCATGTGTTTTCGTGCCGGCATGAAACAAAATGGATGCACCCATCGGCTGATCCAACCCGGTGATCTTAAATCCCTTTTCATAATCGCCGGGATACCCGCCGCTTACGGCCATTACCGTAACAGCAGTACGCGGATCTTCTTCAACTGTAATTTCAGCAAGCCGGTTTTCAGCAGCCGCTTTACAGATAAGCGCCAGATCCGTTTTCAAACGCGGCATTACCACTTCTGTTTCGGGGTCGCCCATACGGCAATTATATTCAATCACAAAAGGATCATCTCCCACTTTTATCAATCCGATAAATACGAATCCCGTATAATCGATTCCTTCTTTTTTCAGCCCCTCCACAGTAGGCTTAATAATACGGTCTGTGACTTTTTGCATAAACATGGCATCCGCAAAAGGCACCGGACTAACGGCCCCCATGCCCCCTGTATTCAGACCACTGTCTTTTTCTCCAATGCGTTTATAATCTTTTGCCTGTGGCAGTAACACGTATTCGTTGCCATCTGTAACAATGAACACGCTCATCTCAATACCGGAAAGAAATTCCTCCACCACTACTTTACGGCTGGCTTCGCCAAATTTCGCCTCCTGTATCATGGCTTCAAACTCGGCAACCGCTTCTTCATTGGTCTGACAGATCACCACCCCTTTCCCGGCCGCTAATCCATCAGCCTTTAATACTACAGGTAGCGCGTGGTTACCAACATAGGCTTTTCCTTCTTCAAAATTGATTGCCGTAAACTCCCGGTAGGCAGCCGTTGGTATCTGGTTCCGTTCCATAAAGCCCTTGGCAAATGCCTTGCTCCCTTCCAGTTGCGCACCGAATTGCGAGGGGCCAATAAATAATATATCTTTTAAAGCAGCATCCTTTTTAAAGAAGTCCCAGATGCCTTTTACAAGGGGTTCCTCGGGACCTGCTACCACCATTTCGATCTGGTTTTGCCGGCAAAAGGCGCCGATCCCTTCAAAATCATTGATCCCAAGATCAACGTTAACGCCCAGGGCTGCTGTGCCCGGGTTGCCCGGAGCAATAAACAATTCATGATTGCCACGGTTTTTCATATTCCACACCAATGCATGCTCCCTGCCGCCGCTTCCTAAAACTAATATCTTCATTTTTGCTTTAAATCAATTTTATGCGGGAAAGATAGCTATAAAATGAAAATAAATGGTGATTCCGCATTTTTATGTATTTTGCCCGGCAAACTTCACACAAACATTTGTTAAATGAATAACAACGTGACCGTTCCTTCCTCCCCAAAGCACCCAAAGGGGCTTGCTGTATTATTTGCAACTGAAATGTGGGAACGGTTTAACTACTATGGCATGCGTGCCATCCTGGTATTATATATGACCAAGGCGCTGTTCTTTGATAAGGCCTTCGCCTCAAATCTATACGGAAGCTATACCAGCCTTTCTTACCTGACGCCCCTGATCGGCGGCTATATAGCAGACCGGTATTGGGGAAACCGCCGCTCCATTATTACCGGCGGCCTTGTGATGGCCATTGGAGAGTTTATATTATTTATCTGTGCGTCTGTATATTCCACACAACCCCAGCTATCAACATTTTTATTTTTTACCGGGCTGGGCGTTATGATCGCCGGAAACGGATTTTTTAAACCAAATATTTCTTCGCTGGTAGGTCAGTTATACCCCAAAGGAGACCGGCGGATTGATGCGGCCTATACCATATTTTATATGGGCATTAACGTAGGGGGAGCCCTCGGGCCATTTGTTTGTGGCATGGTTGGGGATACGGGTAATCCGGCTGACTTTAAATGGTCGTTCCTGTGTGCAGGCATCGGCATGTTGATCAGCGTAGCGATTCAAAAGGCATTTCATCATAAATATGTAGTAGCCCCTGACTCGGGCAAAGTACTGGGGCTTACGCCCGAGAATACTCCCCGCAGGGTTATCGCCCCCCTGTTTATTATTCTGGGCATGGTTGCCTTTGCGGTTATCACAACCGGCGCTTTATACGCCGATGCCAAAGTTTTCAGCTATCTTACCTACCTGCTGGCCGCCGCCGCTTTGTTTATTGCTTTTATTGTCTTCTCTGATAAAACGCTTAACAAAATTGAAAAGCAGCGCATTGGTGTAATATTTATTGTATCCTTTTTTGTTATCTTTTTCTGGAGCGCTTACGAACAGGCAGGCGCTTCCTTAACCTTTTTTGCCGAAGAGCAAACCCAGCGTAACCTGGGGTTCTGGACGGTTCCGGCAAGCCTTTTTCAATCCCTGAACTCCATTTTTATTATATGTTTTGCGCCTGTCCTGGCCTGGCTGTGGATAAAACTGGGCAAGCGGGAGCCTTCCTCTCCGGCAAAAATGGCCGGGGGCCTGTTCTTTCTTGCGTTAGGATATTTGTGGATCGCCTTTGGCGTAAAAGGTGTTGCGCCCGGAATAAAAGTAAGTATGATCTGGCTAACCGGGATGTACGCACTGCATACCGTTGGAGAACTTTTCCTTTCCCCAATTGGCTTATCCCTTGTAAACAAACTGGCGCCGCTCAAATTTGCCTCATTGTTGATGGCCGTTTGGTTTTTAGCAAATGCAGCGGCCAATAAACTTGCCGGTGTACTAAGTTCCTTATACCCGGATAATGGGAGAATTACTAATTTTCTGGGCTATCATATGAGCGACATGTATGACTTTTTCATGTTATTTGTTATTATGGCCGGCGTCGCTTCACTGATTTTATTTTTAATCTCCAGGAAACTGAGTAAGTTAATGGAAGGTGCATAAGCATTGGCCGTGCGTTCTTTTTCCGGAGAATTGCACCGGCCCCGGAGCAGAAATGCCGTATTGAAATTTATCACTATCATTCGCAATCTTTCGTCTTTCAATCAAAACAAGTATGTCAGAAAAATCATCATTCAAACCCTTTGTGCCGGATGAGGCACGTATGGCTGAATTCACATTAAAATCGGTGTTAACCGGCGCTGCTTTTGGGATCATCTTTGGCGCCGCTACGGTTTACCTGGCCCTGAAGGCCGGATTGACCGTTTCAGCCTCCATCCCCATAGCAGTGATCGCCATTACATTAGGACGAAAGTTTTTAAAAACCACTATCCTGGAGAATAACATCATACAAACGACAGGGTCAGCAGGCGAAAGTATCGCCTCGGGCGTGGTGTTTACCCTTCCGGGATTTTTATTTTTGAGTGATGGAAGTGGCGCCCAATTCTTTAATTATATGACCATCTTAACGTTGGCGATCATTGGGGGCATCCTCGGCACCCTGATGATGATCCCCCTGCGCCGGTCTTTGATCGTTAATGAACATAAAACCCTGCCCTATCCCGAAGGAACTGCCTGCGCAGATGTACTGAAGGCCGGAGAAAAAGGCGGCGATTTTGCCAAGACCGCTTTCTGGGGCCTGGGCTTTGCCTTTGTATATGCCGTGTTGCAAAAGATCGTACACGTTATTGCCGAAACGCCGTCGTTTATAACTAAACAGACCAACAAATTCTTTCCTTCAGCCAGGGTAAGCGGCGAGATCACACCCGAATACCTCGGTGTCGGATATATTATCGGACCCAGGATTGCGGGGGTACTGGTAGCAGGAGGCGTGCTGGCATGGCTTGTGCTGATTCCGCTGTTATCTTCTGTTGTTTCACCGGAACTCATCGCAGCACAACAGGTAAAACTGGGGTATCTCACCAATATAGGTGCTGCAGGCGGTAAAGGGGGCTGGGATCCGGCAGCAAAAACATTTGGCGATTTTTCATCGGCTATTTATTACGCCTATATCCGGCAGATCGGCGCGGGCGCCGTGGCGGCAGGAGGTTTTATTACCTTGTTAAAAACGATACCCACTATCATCGCTTCATTTAAAGGAAGCCTGGGCTCCATCAAAGGGGGTGCCGCAGCGGAAACAACGGTGAAAAGAACCGAGCGCGACCTGAGCATGAAAGTTGTCGGCTTTGGCAGCCTGGCCCTGGTACTGTTGATCGCTTTATTGCCCCAGATACCCGGAAATACCATTTTTCAAAAACTGCTGATCGGCATCTTGGTGGTTATTTTCGGAGCCTTCTTCGTTACGGTTTCCTCAAGGATCGTGGGGCTCATCGGATCATCCAATAACCCGGTAAGCGGCATGACCATCGCCACGTTAATGGGCACCTGTCTTATTTTTATTGCGGTAGGATGGAGCGGGAAAGCCTATGAGCCGATGGCACTGGTGGTTGGTGGCCTCATCTGTATTGCCGCCGCCAACGCAGGGGCGACTTCTCAGGATCTGAAGACCGGCTACATCATTGGGGCCACGCCAAAATATCAGCAAATAGCGTTATTTGTAGGGGTTGTTGTGGCTTCCATTGTGATAGGATTTACCGTAAACTTCCTGGATAAGCCTACTGCTGCCATGGTGGCAAAAGGCATTACCGGCCACGCTATCGGGTCAGAAGCTTATCCGGCCCCGCAGGGAACCCTTATGGCAACGTTAGCCCGCGGAATTTTGTCGTTCAATTTGGACTGGCAGTTTGTACTGGTAGGTGTTTTTATTTCAATAGTGCTGGAGCTTTGTGGCGTAAAGTCGCTGAGCTTTGCTGTAGGTGCGTACCTGCCGCTTTCTACCACGCTCCCTATTTTTATCGGAGGGTTAATAAGAGGCGCTGTAGACAAAAAAGCCGGCAAGGCCGCAAGTGCTGAAGAAGAAGAACTGGGCCGCGGCAATCTTTTTGCAACCGGGCTCGTAGCCGGAGGCGCCGTTGCCGGAGTGATCATCGCGATCCTGTCCGGATTTGACGGGCCTGCAGCCGCATTAGCTAAGGTCAATGCAGAGCACGGGCTCACCCGGGTCTTGCACGAAGACGGTTATTATATTTTGGGAACACTGGCCTTCGCAACAATGGCCTTTGTGCTTTACCGCGTAGGTTTATCAAAGAATAAAGAGTAACAGCTTAGAAGCTTGACTGGATTTTTTAGTCAGCCCTAACGCGAGCCCAGAGTTTTTTGTATACGGGATTTTCTATTGATTGGGCAGATTCACATTCAAATAGCATCATTTAATCTGCTGCTATTTACAAGTATGCTGTTATGTTTTTGAGATAAAATTTAACTGCTTAAAATATGACTTACAATATAAAACAATCATCCCCCTGGTTATACGTTCTGACATTGCTGACAGTGATTTTTTCGGGAATAGCATTTTTAATTTTTTTAGATAAAAATCAAATACTGCCCAAAGGTGGACTCTGGTCATTTATATTATCCTTCGCCCCAATTTTGGGGCTTGCTTTTTATTTACCAAGATATACGGCAATCGCAAACATAGAAATTGAAATAGATAATGAGGGTATAAAAAGAAGATGGTTGAGCCAGTTTCTCCTGCACAACAGACAGGCGATAGCAATAAAATGGGCAGACATAAAGGATTATGCATTTCAGCCTGACCGGCAATTCGACCAATTCAAATTAAATTTAACGGACGGCACAAAGTTTAAATTCTACCATAATAACGACCACGACGATAAGGATGATTTTAGAAAATTCTTTTCGGACTTTATTGAAAAAGTAGAGCAGTTAAACAATGCTGACGACAATAAGTGTAATGATATCAGGCTTGGGAAAACAATTTACGAGACGACATTGGGGTTATTAGTAGCCATTTTGGCTGCAATAATGATTGTTGGATTCCCAATAATGTTGTTCATACTACCTCACAAAGGAACAACTAGTACAAGTAGTTATTTTTATCTTGCCGCTTCATACATAGGAGCTATATATTTTGTATTTCAGGTATATATTCACAGAAAGAGAAGAAAAGAATATGAAAACAGGTTCAAATAATCATCATTCAAACTTGACGAGGTACTTTTTGGTCGACTAATTCACAACTACTGCTAATTGAGGCTGGCGTCAGGCAGGCTGAAGTGAAGATGTAATGTATATTTTGGGTGGTTCCTAAAAATTGCCTGAAACTTTTTAGCCGGGGAAGCAACCGTGCGATAAGTCTGAAGTAAAAAACAAAAATTCCCGCCTATTTTTGCTGCTGACAGTCAGTTGTCAGCACCGGTTGTTTCCTTTGTGTAGTTAAATACTACAGATGGAAAAATCAGATCTCACCAAAATCTACCGTTCCTATTTCACCGCAAAAACACAGCCGGAACTTGTTACAATAGCGCCCGCTCAATTTCTTTCCATTATTGGTAAAGGCGACCCTTCGGGCGACAGTTTTAAAAAACATATCGAAGCATTGTATTCTACCGTCTATACGATCAAATTTGCATTTAAAACACAAGGAAAAGATTTTGTGGTTTCAAAGCTGGAGGGACTCTGGTGGTTTGACGAAAGCCGGTTTGGAACACCCGCCGCTTCGGAAACGCCGTTAGCTATTCCGCGCAGCGAATGGGAATACCGCCTGCTGATACGGCTGCCGGAGTTTATCACAAAAAAGGAAGTACAGAACGCCCAGGAAGTTGTGCTACTAAAAAAGCGGTTGATCGAAGCTCAGTATCTTGAATTATTTGAAATGAATGAAGGACTTTGCGTGCAGGTACTGCACCAGGGGCCTTTTACTACAGAACCCGGATCATTAAAAAAAATTATTGCCTTTACAGAAGAACGGCGGCTCACCCGCAACGGCCTGCATCATGAAATTTATTTATCAGATTTCAGAAGAACGAAGCCGGATCAGCTTAAAACCATTTTGAGGGAGCCGGTAAAATATTTTTGGCCGGGAAAGCGGTAAGACGGCAACGCAGAAACGACGAAAAAAATAAATACTTCCCGCCGCTGCGCCTTCCCGGCTATTGCTTATTTACATAAACGCATCACTTTCCCGGTAAGCCGCAATTAGCCTGTCTTCACCGGCTTTTCCGGGTTGAGAGATACCATGTTCCATACCCAGGATACCTTTATACCCTTTTTCGTGTAACCATTTAAACACATTCTTATAATTGATCTCCCCGGTAGTGGGTTCTTTTCTTCCGGGGTTATCACCGATCTGGACATAACCGATCTCCTCCCAGGCCAGGCCCATATTGGTGATCAGGTTGCCTTCGTTTTTCTGCATGTGATAAATATCATACAGGATCTTGCAGGAAGGACTGTTCACCGCTTTGCAGATCGCATAAGTTTGCGCCGATGTTCTTAAAAAAAGATCGGGCGTATCGCTCAACGGTTCCAGGACCATTACAATACCATGCGGCTCCAGGATCGCAGCGCCTTTGCGCAATGCTTCCACCACATTCGCCGTTTGAATATCCAGTGGTAACCTGCGGTCAAAATCCCCGGGAACCACCGTAGTTAATTTACCCCCGCAACGCTTGGCCGTTTCCACGGATTTGCGGCAACCGTCAAGAAATATATCAATATGCTCCTGCTTTTTGGTGGCCAACGTATTAGCGCCGTTCCCTCCCTTGGGCAAAACAAAAACACCCATATGCATCCCCAGCTTCGCCAGCGCTTCGCCTATTTTTGTTTGCATTTCGGGCGTGCGGCTGGTCATGCCATTATCCTCAATGGAGCGGAACCCCCTTTCGTACATATATTTTATCTGATCCAGAAAATCCTTACCGGCGCTATTGGCAAACATCCCATCATGGGGAGCATAGTCCAGGTTAAAGGGTTTATCGGCGGCAGCCGTAGTTCCGGAAGACCGCGCCCACAGGCCCGTGCCCATACCCAGCGCGGTTGCCGTTAAAACATTATTCTTTACAAAGCTTCTGCGATTCATAATGGCAATATTTATTTTCGAATTAAATATAGTAAACTTTGATATTTATAAAAAAGGAAAAGTATATATTTTTAAATTGTTGTATTTTATTACCATAATAATTGTCAAAATAAAAATTTAACTATCTTCGGATCAATGAAACAGATGATTGCCGCAGTTTTGTGCCTCAGTACTGCCCTCCTTAATGCCCAGGACAAGAAAGACGCCCCTTTTCAGAAATATGAGCAAACGATCTCCGGGTCTGATGTAAAATTCACCATGGTGCCCATCCCCGCAGGGAGTTTTAAAATGGGCCGTAATGCCAAAGATCCCGGCAAGGATGCCGACGAATTGCCACCGGTAACCGTAAAACTGGATGCCTTTTATATGGGCGAAAAAGAGGTCACCTTCGACGAATATGTATTGTACCTTAATGATGAAAGCCTCGGTCAGAATGTAGATGCGGATGCCGTTACCCGGCCTACCACGCCTTATATCGATCTGACCCTGGGTATGGGAAAAGAAGGTGGCTTTCCCGCCAACAGCATGCAGCAACGCGCGGCAATTATGTACTGCAAATGGCTTTATGCAAAAACAGGCGTCTTTTACCGGTTACCTACAGAAGCGGAATGGGAATACGCTGCACGCGCGGGTGCCGAAGGTCCCTGGTTTTTTGGAGCAGATGAAAAACAACTGGGCGATTATGCCTGGTACGAAAAAAACAGTGATGGCAAATACCACAAAGCCGGTCTGAAAAAGCCCAACCCCTGGGGACTGTATGATATTTATGGTAATGTTGCTGAATGGGTGCTGGATCAATACCAGGCTGATTATTATACAACATTGGGCAAGGAAGCTACCAACCCGGTGCGTATTCCCGAAACCCGCCACCCGCGCATTGTACGGGGTGGCAGTTATAAAGACGATGCCCCGGAGCTGCGCAGCGCCAAACGAACCCAATCGGATCCCATCTGGAACCGCCGCGACCCCCAGATACCTAAAAGCAAATGGTGGAATGCTGATGCGCCTTTTGTAGGCTTCCGGCTGGTACGCCCGGCCAAACAACCCGATAAAGAAACTATTGAAAAGTTCTTCTCAACCTACATTTTGTAATGAAATTGTTCAAACCACATAGATACAGTAGAAGTCATAGCGCTCAAAGCGGTATAGATTCCCCGCCGCGACGGGGAACATAGCTGATGTGTTTTTATGTTCCTTTTTTCTGCTATCATAATTCTATGTACCTATGTGCCCGCCCGGATGAACTCCGTTCGGACAGGGTTAAGTTTAAAAAGTGTAAACAAGTTTAATTTTTAGCGATTAAATACCATATAACATGAGCAACAAAACAACAAGAAGAGATTTTGTAAAAAACGGATCGCTGATCGCCGGCGGTCTTTTGGTTGCCCCATCCCTGGGTAACATCAACTTTTTTTCCGGAGCCAAAGGAGAAATAAAGATAGCCCTTATCGGCTGCGGTGGCCGGGGTACCGGAGCGGTAACACAGGCTTTATCAACAAAGCAGAATGTGAAGTTAGTGGCTATGGCCGATGCGTTCAGGGATCGCCTGGATGGATGTTATAAGACCATCACCGCAAAAGATATGTCGGACAGTGGTTTGAAGGGAAACCTGCTCAGCAAGATCAATGTGCCCGAAGAAAATAAATTTGTCGGATTCGATGCGTATAAAAAAGCAATAGCATTGGCCGATGTGGTTATTCTTACTACACCGCCGGGCTTTCGGCCCATCCATTTTGAAGAAGCTGTAAAACAGAATAAACATATTTTCTCGGAAAAACCGATGGCAACCGATCCCGCAGGTATAAAAAAAGTGCTGGATGCGGCAGCAATTGCCAAGCAGAAAAAACTGAATGTGGTGGTAGGACTGCAACGCCGCTACCAGGATTCTTACCGCGAATTATTTAAGCGCAAAGACATGATCGGTGACATCATTTCCGGGCAGGTGTGGTGGAACAACTCCGGCGTTTGGGTAAAACAACGCGAACCCCAACAAACGGAAATGGAATACCAGATGCGCAACTGGTATTATTTTAACTGGCTTTGCGGCGATCATATCAACGAACAGCACATCCACAATATTGATGTAATGAACTGGTTTATGGAAGGGCATCCCGTTAAAGCACAGGGCATGGGTGGCCGCCAGGTAAGAACCGGGAAACAATACGGCGAAATTTACGACCACCATTATGTAGAGTTCCATTATGCCGACGGAACGATCCTGAACAGCCAGTGCCGTCATATTCCGGGCACCATGAGCAAGGTGGATGAATTGATCGTTGGCACAAAGGGCTCGATATTTGGCGATGCGTCTGTGATCAAAGACCGCTCGGGAAAAGTGCTGTTCAGCTTCGACAAAAAGGGAGGCGAACGCAATCCTTATCAAACGGAACATGACGAGCTGTTCGAAGCGGTAGCTAAAGGCGAGTATAAATTTTCGAATGCAGATTACGGCGCCACCAGCACCATGACTTCCATTATGGGTCGGATGGCAACCTATAGCGGCCAGGTGATTGAATGGGATAAGGCAATCAACTCCGGCATTGATATTATGCCCAAAGAATACAGCTTTACAGCAACGCCTCCCGTATTGCCTAATGCAGACGGTTTTTACCCCGTTGCCATGCCGGGCAAAACGAAATATTTTTCGTAAGAATTAACTCAGGTACTTTAAAAAGAAAAGCCCGGTTTTACTCCGGGCTTTTTTAATTATTGCCGTACAATTTCTAAAATCATTAAGTCGTTAACAGACCCTGATGGTTATTAAGCGGCTTCAAAGAGTTCCTCCACCTTCTTCCAGTTCACCGCGTTCCAGAAGGCTTTTAAATAATCCGGGCGTTTGTTCTGGTATTTTAAGTAGTACGCGTGTTCCCACACATCTACTCCTAAAATGGGCGTACCTTTTACTTCAGCCACATCCATAAGCGGGTTATCCTGGTTGGGGGTTGAAGTTACTTCCAGCTTGCCATCCTTAACGATCAGCCAGGCCCAGCCGCTTCCAAAACGGGTAGCGCCGGCAGTATTCACTTTTTCTTTTAATCCGTCCAGTGAACCAAAGGTTGCATTGATGGCATCCGCTAATTTACCGGAAGGAGCGCCACCGCCATTGGGACCAAGAATCTCCCAGAAAAAAGAGTGGTTCCAATGGCCACCACCATTGTTCCGAACCGCCGCAGAAATACTCCCCGCATTTTTTACTAATTCATCCAACGATTTAGTTGCGTTCTCCGTTCCTTCAACCGCCTTATTTAAATTATCAACATACGCTTTGTGGTGCCTGTCGTGATGGATTTCCATTGTTTCCTTGTCAATGTGCGGCTCCAGTGCATCAAATGCATAAGGGAGGGCTGGTAGTGTAAATGCCATGATCTTATTATTTTTTAGTTGTGATTAAATCATTTGCTTTGTAACTATAACAAAAGTAGCCTATTATAGTTGTGTAACACAAACAAATACAACAAAAATTCAGCCATAGCAGATTCAAAAGTATTATTTAAAAGTTAGTAAAATAATTAGCAAAAACCAGGTCGAACATATTAACGTTTGCTTTTTTAGTTTTTAAATAAGCACCCGGCATCATTATTTTATTGAGATCCCGGTAAAGAACCAGTTCTGTTTTAAAATGCGATTTTAATAATTGATCTATAAGAGCTATTTCTTCCTGGTACCGCCGGTAACCGGCCTCATTATTAAGACAAAACTGATCATGATCCAATAACATTGCCCCATTATATTCCATAAAATCCGTCACCACTATACTATGCCAGGGCATTAAAACACTTAAGAGGATGTGCACTTTAAACAACCCACGGTTTTCGTTGGACGCATAATCCAGGTAAAAACAAAATTTATTAAGATACAATTCCGTCTGATCTTTTAACTGATGCGGCGGAAACCGTTCCTTTAAAGCGCGCATAAACGCCTCCCATTGCGGGCTAAGCCTTTCCTTCATGATCCGGGCCGAACGCTTCCTTCTTGCATAAGCCCTGTCATACCCCACCTGGTCCGCAGCCGGGGTCAAACCCTTCGGGTAATAATCGTATACCTTTTTTACAAGCTGCGTCTTATTCATATTTAATATTTTAAGTATATTTTATTATAATATTAAAACGATTTTTTTATCTTTTATAATTAAAAAATGACATAAACAATATACAAAATAATTAGTAAATACCAGTAAACAAATGAAATAATTAATATATTGATAATTCAATATATTTAAATAAAGTACCGAACTTCTCCGATCGATTTTATAGATAGCATAAAAACTACGCCGGAATTTTATAAAGAATAGTGATAATGGGAACAGGAGGCCGTCAATCAAAGGCCGCCGGAAGGCCTGAAGGTCTTGTTTTTCAATGGGGTTTGCCGCGGCCAAAGAATGTTTTTGGCATATTTTCAATGGCAGGCGGTTACCGCTTATTTCTGAAAAATTCCTTCATCAATGCAGCACATTCTGTTTCGAGGATACCTGTAGTGAGTTGTGTTTTGGGATGAAAAGGCGAGACGCCGGGTTGTACGCGACTAAAACCGTTCTTGCTGTCTGAAGCGCCCCAAACCACCCGGCTGATCTTGCTCCAGTACAAAGCGCCGGCGCACATAACGCAGGGCTCCACCGTAACGTAAAGCGTCGCGTCCGGAAGGTATTTTGCGCCCAGGTGATTAAAAGCAGAAGTCAACGCGATCATTTCCGCATGAGCGGTAGGATCATTCAACTTTTCGGTCATATTATAGCCGCGTGCAATTACCTTTTGCTGTGCTACTACAACGGCCCCGATGGGAATTTCTTCCTCCTCAAATGCCCGCGCAGCTTCCTTTAAAGCCAGTTGCATAAAATATTCGTCCGTCACGTAATTTGTTTTAACAAAGAAAGCAAAATTAAAAATACACAAGATAGAATTATAAGCAGAACAACATTTTTATTCTCGCAGATTGCACAGATTTACACAGAACTATTTGCATTTTCAGTTCAATCTCTGATCTTTTCTGTGAAAATCTGTGTTTTCTGTGAGCCATTTTTTAAGTTATGCAAAACAATTCATTTGTGCATTCTGTACAACTAATGTTAAGTCAAGTCAATAATATCTGTTGCCACTAAGACACGAAGGCGCAAAGAATAATGACTTAGTGGCCTTGTGCCTTTGTGGCCTAATAAAATGTATTTGACATAGCACTTAATTGTTTTAACCACAGGGGAAAGAGAGCGTTAACACAGAGAACGCAGCGCCCTGCTAATCAATGGGCCTCCTCTGTCATCTCTGCACCTTCTCTGCATTATTCTCTGTGGTTTATCTTTATATTCCGTTGTATCCCTAAATCATGCTGCAATGTAGAACGATGGAATTCGTGGCTTCTCGGAGCTAAATAATCCGGAATTTGTTAACTTGTTCGCCCATTACGGGTTTAAACTGTTAACTATTATACGCATGTCGTTTCCCAAACAAAAAATAGAAGAAAAATTTAAAGAAACCTACCAGCGCCTGAACGAACAGCAGCGGATGGCAGTGGATACCCTGGAAGGACCGGTAATGGTTATTGCCGGCCCCGGCACGGGCAAAACCCAGATCCTGGCGGCCCGCATCGGGAAGATCCTGCTCGAAACGGACGCGCTGCCGGAAAACATTCTTTGTCTTACCTATACAGACGCGGGCGTGGTAGCCATGCGCAAACGCCTGCAGCAATTTATTGGTGCGGACGCCTACAAGGTTAATATTTACACCTTTCATGCTTTTTGCAATGATGTGATCCAGGACAACCTATCCCTTTTTGAAAAAACTGCGCTGGATCCTGTTTCTGAACTGGAACGCATTGAGTATTTTAAACGGCTGATCGATGGCTTCCCCAAAAATCATCCTTTAAAACGGTACCGGGGAGATGTATATTTTGATGCGCTGCACCTCCAAAACCTGTTCTCCGCCATGAAACGCGAGGGCTGGACGCCTGAATTCATCAACCAAAAGATTGATGCCTATATCAATGATCTTCCCAACCGGGAAGAATACATCGCCAAACGGGCGGTAAAAGAATTTAAAAAAGGCGACCTGCGCACGGACCAGATTGCGGAGGCAACGGAAAAGATCGAACGGGTGCGCGCTGCGGTAAATGAATTCAACCGGTTTCAAAAACTGATGAATGAAGAACGGCGCTATGATTTTGACGACATGATCAATTGGGTCATCCGCGCCCTTGAAGAAAATGAATCTTTACTGCGCGACTACCAGGAACGGTATCATTACATTCTGGTAGATGAATTCCAGGATACCAGCGGTACGCAGAACCGGATCGTACAGTTATTGATCAACTTCTGGGAGCGCCCCAATGTGTTTGTTGTGGGCGATGACGACCAAAGTATCTATCGCTTCCAGGGGGCGAATGTGCAGAATATGCTGGACTTTGCACACCAGTATCAGCAGGATCTGAAAACCGTGGTACTCACCAATAACTACCGTAGCATCCAGCCCATTTTAGACGTATCAAAGTCGGTGATCTCAAAAAATACCGAGCGGCTGGTAACCCAGCTTCCGGGCCTCAGCAAGGAACTGATCGCCGCCAACAACACCATCAATCAGCTTACCAACCCTCCGGAATTAACCGAATATAATAGCGAAAAGGAAGAAATGGCGGGTATTTGCTTGAGCGTGGAACAACTGGTAAAACAAGGTATCGCCCCGGGACGCATCGCTGTAATTTATAAAGAGAATAAATACGGGGAGGAATTAGCCAATTATTTCCGGCTGATGGGCATACCCGTTTTCAGCAAGCGGCCCATCAACCTGCTGCAACACCCTTTTATAAAAAAGATCATCACCATTTTAAGATATCTTGAGGAAGAACATGACATCCCTTATGGAGGCGATGAATTATTATTCGAAATACTGCACTATGATTTTTATAAGATCCCACCGATAGAAATTGCGAAATTGAATACAGAGGTCAGCCGGCGGCAATATAAAGGTGAAGCAACATCGCTGCGGCAATTGTTATCCGAAAAAGCAAAGGCGCCCGCAATCGATTTGTTTGATGCCGGCCTTCATGAAGGACTAAAAAACTTCAATGCCGTTTATGAACAACTGATCGCCGATGTATCCAATGTTACCTTGCAACAACTAACAGAGAACATCATCCGCTATGCAGGCGTATTGCCCTATACACTGCATCATGCGGAAAAAGCACTATTAATGCAGATGTTATCTTCTTTTTTTGATTTTATTAAAGAAGAGAACAGCCGGAACCCTGCCCTGGACCTGGAAGCGCTGATCAGCATCATCAACACCATGGAGAAAGAAAAGATCCCGCTTTCATTAATGCGCACTATTGGCAACGACAAAGGCGTAAACCTGCTAACGGCCCACGGGAGCAAGGGTTTGGAGTTTGAATATGTATTCCTCGCCGGAACCAATGCCAGCTATTGGGAAAAGAAACGGTCGATGCCGGTGATCTTCAAATTGCCTGATACGCTGTTTAGTTCGCAACCCGACGGAGATACCCTTGAAGAACTGCGGCGGGTGTTTTATGTGGCCATTACACGTGCAGAAAAATATCTGTACCTCTCCTGGTCCAAAATGAATAACGCAGGAAAGGAATTAGAGCCCTCCCGGTTTATTGCGGAGATACAGGAACAGCACGAGATCGTAATAAACTATCGTGAAATCGACAGCGATACAATGACCGCTTTCCGCCAATTGCAATTCACCGCCCAGGCTCCCACCATTGTTGCGAACGAAGATGATTTTATCACGCCCCTCCTCGATAAATTTGTAATGAACGTAACAGCGCTGAATAATTACCTTGATTGTCCGTTGAAATTTTATTATCAGAATCTGCTGCGCATCCCATCGGGTAAAAACGAGAATACGGAATTTGGAAGTGCCATCCACTTTGCATTGGAGCGCTTTTTCAAAAAAATGAAGGAAGACAAAGAGAGTAATTTTCCGGAGGTAGCCACCTTATACGAAGATTTTAAATGGTATATGCAACGCCACCGGCAGAACTTTACCAAAGAAGCTTTTGCCCGCAGGATGGAGCAGGGCGCTATTATCCTTCCTGAATATTATAACAATTATATTGACGCCTGGAACAAAGTGGTAGTGGTGGAGCTAAACATCAAAAACGTTGTATTGGATGGCGTGCCGCTAAAAGGGAAACTGGACAAACTGGAATTTAATGGTCGCGATGTAACTGTGGTGGATTATAAAACCGGCAGTGTAACCTATGCCCAGACAAAATTAAAAGCGCCGAATGAGAAAGAGCCCCTGGGAGGTGATTACTGGCGCCAGGCGGTATTTTATAAATTGCTGGTAGATCACTATGAACTAAAAAACTGGAAAGTAGCCAGCGCCGAATTCGATTTTATTGAGCCTGACGAAAAGAAACAATTCGTTAAACATAAAATCCTATTGTTGCCCGAGCATGCTGAAATAGTAAAACAACAGATAACCACCACCTGGCAACATATTCAAAACCGGGAGTTTTATAAAGGTTGCGGAAAAGAAGATTGCCATTGGTGCAATTTTGTGAAAGACAACCAGCTTTATACCCACCTGGAAGACGTAGACGAGGACCCGGACCTGTAGTTGACGGCTCGTAAAAAATAAGGATGAGTGACCAATTTACCTTTTCCGCTCCGGCAGGAGCAGCGTGTTTATAGAAAATATACGAGTGAGGATTGGGCTCCGTGTGTACGCGGCATCCTAACGGAGCCGGTGCGCTTCATCACTATGATGTTGCAAACACAGGGCTCCTATGGAGCCATAGCCATTTCGTCTGAATTCAACGCTTCTTTATTAAAGGGGAATTTGTTATATATCCAAAAATAATAGCGCCCGATTAGTTATTAGAAAAATTTTTACTTTTATATTGCAACCAAAACCAAACCGCATTTATATGACAAATATTTTTTCACCGGAGGGAGCTCAATCTTTTATAAAGCGTATCGACTTATTAACGCCCAAAAGTCAGCCGCAATGGGGTAAAATGAGCGTAGATCAGATGTTAGCGCATTTATGTGTGATGTACGAGCTGGTATACACCGATAAACATCCCCGACCGAAAGGATTTGTGAAATGGATCTTAAAAACCTTCGTCAAGAAAACAGTGGTTAATGAAGTTCCTTATAAGCACAACATAAGAACGGCGCCTTTTTTCCTGATCACCGGCGCGCGTGATTTTGAAAAAGAACAGGCACGCCTGATCGGGTACATCCGGCAAACCCAGGAGTTGGGCGGCGCTTATTTCAATGGGAAGGAATCGCATTCTTTCGGGCCGCTAACGGAACCGGAATGGAATAATCTTTTTGCCAAACACCTGGATCATCATCTCCGGCAATTTGGTGTTTAAAAGTCATTAATGGAAATCGGGGAAGCAAAAAATATGATCCGGGCACTGCCACTCTCCGGCACGGTCCCCCAGCTATGGGCAGATCTGGGTTGCGGCAGCGGCTTATTTACCCGTGCGTTGCTCAGTCTGCTTCCTCCAGCCGGCACTGTTTACGCGTTTGACAAAAGTCCGCAGGCTTTCAACGAACCAGGCATACAATTCTCCCGGCTTGATTTTGAAAAACAGGCGCTTCCGGTGCCACTATTGTCCGGTATTTTAATGGCCAATTCGTTGCATTATATCAGCAACCAGTTAGAGTTGATCACCCGGCTGAAAACCCAATTACGACCGCAAGGTATGCTCGCAATAATAGAATACGACACACGGGAAGCCAATCCCTGGGTGCTCTACCCTGTACCACCGGAAAAAGCAAGGAGACTGGCAATTGATGCAGGGTTTACAAATTTCAGCTTGCTTAACACCAGAAAATCGATTTACCAGGGAGGAGGTATGTATCTTGCCGCTATCTCCTGATATTGTATCAACTATTAAATGATAGATAAATCTCCCGCGGACTGCGCGAACGGCGCAGATATAACTTAATTTTAAAGCGAAAGATCCTATTAGTATGGAATCGCAAACAGTAGTACAGGAAGTTATTTACAATGCTCCTGTTGAAAAAGTGTGGCAGGCGCTTACCGACAAAGACCAGATGAAACAATGGTATTTTGACATTCCTGATTTTAATACAGCGCCAGGAAGCCGTTTTGATTTTTATGAAGGTCCGAAAAAAAAATACCGTCACCGGGCTACCATTACCGCATTGATCCCTTTGCAAAAATTACAGCATACCTGGGCCCACCCGGATCAAAGCAAGGGCACTTCTTTGCTCACCTGGGAGCTGTTTCCCAAAGGCGATCAAACCCGCGTACACCTCACCCATTCCGGCTTAGAGCAGTTGGCTGATGGCGGCCCCGCTTTTGCAAAAGAAAATTACGAACAGGGTTGGAATACCATTATGAACACGTCACTTCGCAATTTTCTGGAACGGTGAGTATTATTTTGGAAGAACCTGTTTTTTGTTTTGTTTCGATCTTCGGTACGGTTTTATAACGCACAATAAAAACAATACACAATCCCAATCCTGAAAGGGCCAACAGTGCCCCTACCAACGAGGGATAATTATATCCATACCCGTTTTTTAGCGGAACGCCACCCAAAAAGGCCCCCAGGGAATTGGCAATATTAAAAGCCGCCTGCATGATTGCAGCCGCCATCATTTCTGATTTTTTCGCAGAACGGATCATCATAATATTTACGGGCGTACCCAACGACATGGATAGGGCGCCGCAAATAAAGGTTAACGCCAAAGCTACCGGCTGATTTCCTGAAAAGAAGAATACACAAACCAATCCTGCCACCATCAGGCCCAATAAGATGGCGGATGCCTTTGCAGGAGGCATATGGTCTGCCATATAGCCGCCTATAAGGTTTCCGACCACCATGCCGGCTCCCGCAAGGATCATAATCGAAGACATGGTGTTCTCACTAAACCCGGTAACCTGTGTCATCAGCGGCGCTATATAACTAAACCAGGCAAACAGGCCTCCAAACCCAATCCCTGTAATGGCAATGATCAGCCAGGATCTTTTTGTCATCAGGAACTGCATATCTTCTTTAAGACTGGTCACTTTCTGGCTGGGAAGCGCCGGAAGCCAGAAATGCAGAAACAGAATAGTCAGCAGCCCTATTGATGACACCACACCAAACGCATACCTCCAGTTTAGGTGATGCCCGACAAACGTAACCAGGGGCACCATGGCCAGGTTGGCAACAGTTAACCCTGCAAACATCATTGAAATCGCCTGCGCCTGTTTGCCTTCTTTTGCCAGGCGTGAGGCAACGATCGATCCTACACCAAAAAAAGCGCCGTGTGGTAAACCTGAAAAAAAGCGCGCTAAAAATAAGGTATAGAAGCCGGGGGCCAACGCCGATAACCCGTTAAATAAGGTAAACAGCGCCATTAACCCGATCAGGATTCTTTTAGGCGGATATTTAGCCGATAGCGCCACCAGCACCGGGGCGCCTACCACCACTCCCAGTGCATAGGCTGAAATAAGGTAGCCCGCTGCCGGTATGGATATATTCAGCGAAGCGGCCACATCCGGCAACAAACCCATGATCACAAATTCTGTAGTACCGATGCCTAAGCCCCCCAACGCCAATGGAAATAGTTTTCTATTCATTCAAATTTATTTAATGTGTATAAAGTACACATTTTTAACCAATTAAAAAAATACGGCACCTCAATGGGAAGCGCCGCGGGTGCAAAGGTACAATTTTTTAAATTAACCGGCTTTTTCGGCCTTATAACCGTTCTGCAGGAGCGCCTGAACAACGGCTTTTTCGGCAATAGCACTGCCGGTGATCGTTAATATTCTATCTGTATCCTTCAGGTCAACGGCCCAGTCTTTTACTCCGTTGATGCTGTTCAGCGCCGGAGTTACTTTACTTATGCATCCTTCGCATTTCAGGTTTGTTTTAAATTTTACTATGTCCATTTTTTTGAGATTTATTTATACAAAGTTCCTAAGAACCGATACTATGGTTGTTACAGCATTCCTTCCATTATTTACAACATTTCCGGTTGCCGCAGCAACTTTTTACATTATTCCTTGTTCTATCCATTACCGCTATTAAATAATTGACAGTTAAAGGCAATTAAAACATCGCACCATGACAGGAAATCCGTTAACCGGCGTCCGCTACTCCATACTGGATCTTGCAACGGTTTGCAAAGGCGACACTGTTCACCAAACCTTTGAACGCAGTCTGCACACCGCACAGCACGCAGAAACCTTGGGCTATACGCGTTATTGGTTCTCCGAACATCATAATATGGAAAGCGTGGCCAGCGCCGCTACTTCCCTGCTGATCGGGTATGTGGCCGGGGGCACCCAAACGATCCGCGTGGGTTCCGGCGGTATCATGCTGCCCAATCATTCACCGCTGATCGTTGCGGAACAATTTGGAACGCTGGGCACCCTATACCCGCACCGTATCGACCTTGGGTTGGGCCGCGCCCCGGGCACGGATGCGCTAACGGCCATGACCATCCGGCAGGCTCCTATTAATATGCCTTACGATTTTAAGGAAGCCATTGAATCCTTGCAACAATATTTCAGGAAAGAAAATAAAACGGCAAAAGTGCGGGCATTGCCCGGGGAAGGCGTTGCCCTTCCGATATGGATCTTAGGCTCCAGCACAGACAGCGCCTTCCTTGCTGCCGAAATGGGGTTGCCGTACGCATTTGCCGCCCATTTTGCACCGCAGCAGCTAAAAGCCGCCCTGGAAATTTATCACAGCCGTTTTCAGCCGTCCGCTGTTTTAAAAGAACCGTATGCGATGGCCTGTGTTAATGTTATTGCTGCAGACAGTACTGCAGAAGCGGCATCCCTTTCAACCTCCTTATACCGCATGTTCCTGGGCATTTTTACCAACAGCCGCTCACCCTTGCAACCGCCGATCCCTTATGAAGAAATGGAGCAGTTATGGACGCCGGAACAAAAATATGGGGTAATGCATATGCTATCGGAAAGTTTTATTGGCACCAAAGAAAAGATCAAAGAGGAACTTACTGATTTCGTTACCGCAACCGGCGTTAAAGAATTAATGCTTATTTCACAGGTTTTTGATCAGCAAAAAAAATTGCATTCTTACTCCCTTATCAGCAACTTGTTTAAGGGCCGCTGATCAAAGTGCAACCCCGTGGCTGTCTTTTTTTGCAACCACTACAAAGCCTGTAGCCGGTTCTTAATACTTTTTAACCGCAGGGAAAGCGCTACCTGGGCAACGCCCAGCATCAATACCGCTACAGCAGTGTAAACTACGATGGTAAGCCCACCAAATACAGGGTTCGAGATCATCATCAGGGCAAAAACAATACCTAATATGGCCGCCATCAACGCCCAGCCCCAGCCCGATATGCCCAGTTTTTTCAACGCAAATGCGTGCATAATCCCCAGCACAGCCCGGAACAGGATCACAAACCCGATATACATCGGCAACACCGCCATGGTAAGCACAGGCGATGCAATCAGGAAGATCCCAAACACGGTGTCCACAATGCCGCCAAAAAGCGCCCAGCCCCAGCCCGCATCATGCCTCTTACTACTTACGGCATACAATACTTCAAAAATACCGGAGACCAAAAAAGCCGCGGCAAAAAAAACGGACAAGGCAAGGTAAGAAGCCAGCGGCTGATTCAAAATATAAAATCCCAATAAAATAAATAAGATACCCGAAACCAGGAGCAACCACCAATTCTTCAATCGCTCCTGCAGCATTTGTGTAGCCATTGTTTTTTGTTTTTGTGGTGAAGGACAAACTCTTTTACACCATTAAAATTACGCTATAGTTTCGCAACGTTCAAAAAACAATGTTTGACCCATATTCTGTAATTATCGTATCTTCCTTACAAGAATTGTTCGCTAATGAAATATTGTCTTTTTGTTTGGTTGCTGGCCTGCAGTGCAATGTTGCCCACCAGCGCACAGCATGTTGCTGATGCAGCTATCCTGAAATTGATGGATCAATATAACGCAATCGGGCTGTCTGTTGCCGTTGTAAAGAACAATAAAATCATTTATAACAAATCTTATGGCTATAAAAACAGGGAAGATAAAACCCTGATTCAAAATACCGATCTGTTCCGTATTGCATCGATCTCCAAATCTTTTACCGCAACCTCGCTGATGCAACTGGTTGACGCAGGAAAGATCAGTTTAGATGATGAAGCATCCAAACTGATCGGCTTTAAAATCAATAACCCAAAATTTCCCGATGTCCCGATCACCTTGCGCATGCTGCTGTCGCACACCTCCAGCCTGAATGACCAAAACGGTTACTTCAACCTGGATGTGATCAACCCGGGTAAAAACCCCGATTGGGCCCGGTGTTACAATGATTATAAACCCGGAACCGGTTATGAATACTGCAACCTGAACTTTAATCTTGCCGGAAGTATTCTTGAAAAGATAACAGGCGTGCGCTTTGACCAATACGTACAACAACACATCCTGCTGCCCCTGCATCTTTACGGCGGGTATAATGTTGATTCGCTCGACAGGAACCGCCTGGTGCCGCTGTATGAATATAACGATTCAACCAAAAGCTTTGCGGTAGCGCCCCGCGCTTATGCATCGCCCAAAGCAACCCTGGCGCACTATACAATGGGCTACAGCACGCCTGTTTTCTCACCTACCGGCGGTATGAAAATATCTGCACTGGACCTGGCAAAGTACATGATGCTGCACATGAATTACGGCACCGGCAATGGCGTGCGGATCATTTCGGAACAAAGCAGTAAGACGATGCAAACCAAGCTTTCTGATAAAGAGCATTACGGGTTGGCCTTATACTATACTGATAGCCTGATCGCAGGGAAACGAATGGTAGGGCATACGGGAGATGCCTACGGTTTGTACAGCAGTATGTTCTTCCAACCCGAAGAAAAATTCGGGTTTGTAGTCATCACTAACGGTTGTCTTCTTCAATATAAAAATTCGGTAGTAGCCTTGCTGTATGATGCGATAAATCTTCTTTACCAGGATTTCATTCAATGATGATACCTGATGTTAATGCTCCAGCAGATCAACATATTCCTGCGTATCATAGTTTTCCATGCCCACCATACTTTTTATTAACGCGCCCTTCTCGTCAAAAATAAAAGTAGCGGGGATGCCTTCCACATTAAATAAGGACGGTAGCTGCTCTCCAGGGAAGAAGACGGGCAACTCAATTTGCTGAGCTTTTTTAAATCCGATGCCGGCAGCGGGATCGTCGTCGACCGATAATAAAACAAACGTTACTTTATTTTTATCTGTTTTTTTAGATAATTTCTGAATGGAAGGCATTTCTGCACGGCAGGGCGGGCACCAGGAAGCCCATATATTTACAAATACCTTTTTACCTTTTAATGAATCAAGCGCCACGGCCCGTCCCTGTTCATCCATCATTTTAAAATGGGGAAGACCTGCAGTATGACTGCTATCTGCAGCAGGCTGATGCACGGTATCGTTTTGCACCGGCGCTGCAACAGTACCTGCCGCTTCCGCCGTTTTTTTATCCGCCCCGCTTTTACAGGCGGCTATTGTCAGTAGTGCAGAAAGCAATGCACCTGAAATAATTCTTGTTGTCATTTACTGGTTTTAAAGATATGCCGGATACTATTCAATTTACCGGATCGATGCGAATATAGACAAAAGCCCCGTAACCGGCGGCGTACCGCTCACCACACCAATAGCCAACCCTATTCCTAAATAGCCGCGTCCCCGAAGTGGGTGTACTCATTCAGCTTGGAAAGCTCTACTACAGTACCTTTTCCTTCCGGGGATTCATAGTATACCGGAACAAATTTTGCGCCATTCACAAACTCATCAAAGGTGTAGCTGGTGCGGGCTATAACGGTATTGGAAAAATCTTCATCAAATGCCTTCAGATACACCATCATTTCAAAATCGGCCGCCGCCAGCTCTTCCATCGTCATATTATAGACAGGACTGTCTTCGTTAATCGGATGCACTACCGTCCAGGTAATATGCAAGGTATTAATCGTATTGAATTGCAGGGGTAGTGAATAATATTTATAATTGGTGTCCCCGTTCGTATTAACCAGCATACTTATTGTTACCTGTATCGACACTTCGCTCAGCGTTGCATTTTTTATAGGCGCCAGCCGGAACATGATCGACTTGCCGCCCCGAAAAGGAGCGATAACGGCATGTTTACTAAACCGGATATAGGCTCTGGGTTTTACAAACCGGCCGTACAGCAGGCCGGTGATGATGGCCAGCGTCAATATGCCCACCAACGCCTCAATAGAGGCAATCGTATTAGTAATAAATCCCACAGGGCTGATACGTCCATAACCAACCGTAGTAAGTGTTTGAGACGAAAAAAAATAGGCTTCCTCAAAAGTCTCGAGGGGCGTTCCCCTCACTAATCCCTGCAAATGAGGGATACAGAAAAAATAATAAACCGTTGCAAATAAAAAGTTGATGGTGGTATAAAAGCCAAGGATCAGCAATACAAATTTAACGTTCCCGAGGTTGATCAGATAGTTATAGATACTGTATTTATCAAAAACAGAACCGGTCTTATTAATAACATTTGCAGACCCGTCCTTATTAATAAAACGGGCGAATTTAGAACTGACGGCTGTGTTTAATCCCGTATTATCAACGGTTTTGCCCATATCGCGTTTTCTGCCTATTGCCATTGTGTGAAATTATCGAAAAGCGACAATATTTCAAACGGGGATGCTGAATGCAGAACGCAAAATGCTGAATGCAAGATCAGGAGCCGGGAATCTGTATTCTGGGATAGATGACCAACGTCAAACGCCAGGCGATAACCGAAGAACGCAAACTGAACCTGCAAACTGAACCTGCAACCTGAAACCTGCAACCTGATCAGGCCTTGATCATCAAAATGGAACCAGCGGCGATCAGCACCACGCCCAACAAAATTTTCCAGTTAAAAGATTCACTTAGAAAAAGAAGCGATAAAATAAAAACAAACGGAACGCTTAATTTGTCCACTGCCGCTACCTGTGCCGCCCGGCCCAGTTGCAGCGCACGAAAATAACATAGCCAGGAAAGGCCGGTAGCTACGGCGGATATTATTAAAAAAATAAGCGAGTGTTTCGATATTGTGGCCAGCCCCTTCTGCTTCTGTTTTACAAAAACAATAGCCCAGGCAATGACCAATATTACTACTGTTCTGATGGCGGTGGCCAGGTTGGAGTTAACATTTTCAACACCTATTTTTGAAAAAATAGCGGTAAGGGCTGCGAAGAAAGCGGATAACAATGCATAGTACCACCACATAATAAAAATTTAGGGTAATAGTTTAACGAAGCCTAATCCATAGGAGTGAGCTGCCACCTGCGGGTAAAAATAGACGGTTTTATTTTCCTTGTTCTTTTTATTTCCGATCTGCAATTTGTTATAGAGGAGATAAGAGAGGTTGGTAGACGCAATACCAAAACCAGCGCCGGCAACAATATCGCCCAGCCAGTGCCGGTTTTTATACATACGCAACGCCCCCGTTGCTGTTGCGGCAACATAACCACCAATGCCGTACCAGGGCGATACATCCTTATATTCCCGTCGTAAAAATTCGGCGGAAGCAAATGCTGTTGAAGTGTGCCCGGAGGGATAGGACAAATTATTGCTGCCGTCAGGCCGCTCTTCTTTGGTAAGATGTTTCAGCGGCGTAACAAGGGCTGCGTTGATCCCAAGGGCCATTCCGTAAAGGATCAATTCGTGGGGAGCCGTATTTTTTCCCTTTATCCCCAGTGCCTGTAAACCAAAAACCGCCGCACCTGGTGCAAATTGTAAGACGTTATCCACGCGGGTTTTGAAGCCCGGGTGGCTCTGTGTAATTTTATCCTGCAAGGTTACATTCCAACGCTTTAAACCGGTACCATCAATAAGCGAACCTGCCGCAATTAATGCAGCGGGTGCAATAAATTGCTTTATTTTGATCTCATTGCCCGAGGCGGGTGCTGTGGCTTCTATTGAATCTGCAGGTGCCGCGGGAGGTTGGCCTCCTGCAACGGCAGCATCCTGTGCAAACACTCCTGCACTTCCGGAAAACAACAGAATGATCAGCACAATTTTCTTCATCAGCCTATTCTTTGTTGATCGCTTTTCAGCAAATATTTTCTTAACAAGCAACCTCTCTTCCTGCTTATAAATGTAGCCGGACGGATAAATTTATTACACGTCCCTCAATCGAAGCCCACAAGGGTTGAAACTGCGGATCTGTTATGGAACCGGTATACAGAGACTCTGCCTTGCTCTGACGATAATTTAACAGGTTCTCGCAATTCACTACCAAACTTACATGTTTCCCGATATCTTTTCGCACCATAGCCGCCATAAACATATAGTCCGGTGTGTTGGTAGCATCCAATCGTTTCTGGCTTCCAGTATAAGAGCCCTCCAACCCTACCATCCAGCCGTCTTCATCAAAATCGCGCACGAGCGTAAAGGCCATCCGGTTCCTGGGCGTTAGCGGCATAAATTGATTTTGCGCCAAATAATTGCGCGTAACCACTGTGTACGTATATCCTGCATACAGCTCCCATTCATGAATAACCGCTTTTATATAAGTATCAAAACCGCGGCTCACCACTTTTTTATCGCCATTCTGGTAATGAAGATAATTAGTAGCATCCACCGTACCGTAAATAGGGTCGGCAATCTGCGTTAAAAAGAATGCCTGGTTAATAAAGATCCGGTTACCGTTTTCCCATCGCTTTTTATAATTCACTTCCGCATTATAGCCGATCGATTTTTCAGGCATAATATTATCCGAGAGTGCTGCAATTCTGTCCGGGGTATAATCCATATACCAGGGCGTAAATGGATTCGGTGCTTTATAGCCCCATCCTATTCCCAGGCGTGTGGCCCAATGTTCCCCGAGCTTGCTGAAAAATGCCAATCGTGGTAAAAAGAAGTTGCCGTATTGCTGGTGAATATCATCCCGCAGGCCCAACTCTAACGTGGCAACCTCTTTAATGTTCCAGGTGTTCTGGGCAAAAGCGCCAACGGTATTGTTGTTCAACGCAGCAATGGGTATAAATAAATTTTGATGACTGGCTTTGAACTGGTCACCGGTCACATTCACCCCGGCCACAAAACTGTTCTTATTACCATAGGGAATCAGTGTCGACAGCTCGCTGTAATAGCTCAATTGGTTGCCCCTGTAATTCAGTTGCGCGTCCGAATAATTATTGGTAAAGTTGCTTACGGTATTTTTAAAATACAGGTTCTTACCATCGTTCAGGTGATGCTCCACGACGAATTCCCCGGTTTGCCGCAGGGTATTATTCTGCTCAAAATATTGATGGAAAGTATCGGCATGTCCATCCAGCACCTGCATGTCGCCCCCTTTTGAATTATTGGCGCTGGCACTATACCCAAAAATAATGGTGGTATTCTTCGGATAGAAAAACAAGCGGGGATGAACATTGTAATTGTCCAGACGCGGCACATCGGAAAAACCGTCCTTATTCACGTCCACAGGATTTTGATGCGTGTACCCCCCAAAGAATGTATACCCCATGCCCTTGTAACGTTTGGCCAGGTACAGGTTCGCATCGCTTTCTTTTAAGGTGGTCTGGTTCAGTGTTAACACTCCTTCCTGTTCTGTAGTGGGGCGTCGTGAAATAATATTCACCAGCCCGCCGATGGCCCCGCCACCATACAGAGTAGAGGCAGAGCCTTTTACCAATTCAATCTGCTGCAGATCCAATGGCGGAATGGTTAAAATACCAAAGCCTCCGCTGAAGCCATCATACAAAGGCATTCCGTCACGAAGTATTTGAGTATACCGGCCATCCAGTCCCTGGATGCGTACATTCGAGTTACCCGACACCGCGCTCGTTTGCTGAATTTGCACCCCGCTTATGTCGCCAAGAACACTGGCAATATTGGACGGCCGGATGGTATTCTCTTCACCCATCTCCTCTTTGCCTAGTACTTCAACTTTTATGGGCGCATTTTCTATCGGCTGATTATTCCGTGTGGTAGACACCACCACTTCCTCCAGTTCCTTTTCGTCGGCATCCATTTTTACCGGAAGAATTGTATCGCCGGTGATATTGATCAGCAATTTTTCCCGTTCATATCCTACTGCGGAAAAAGAAAAGCTGTGAATGCCCGCCTGTAGCGATAAGGAAGCGGCGCCGCTGGAATCAGCAACAGCAACGGTCTTTGCATTTTCTGATACGGTAACACCCGGAACCGCTTTGTGTGAAACAGGATTTTGAAATTGAAACTGCACCCGTGATTGGGCCTGCACGCCAGCAACCGCACAACAACTCATCAACAAAACTAAAACCTTATACATCTCTTCCACTACGTTTAATCTTTTTGCGCGCGCAGGAAAGCACCTTTTGCATCAAACAAATAATCCGTCTTTTTTATTTCAGCTTCATACTGAATGGTTCCGTCTGGCTTTACAATCTTGGCCGTTTCTTTTATGGGGCCCAGTTTCTTCTGTGCGATAAATTCTTTTGCAGCCCTGGGAAATTCTTCCTGGGATATGGCGGTTTCGGTTTCCTGCAGCTTGCCCTTCTCATCATATAAGGCACTGGTCTTTACATTTTTGCTGGTAAAGGAAGCTTCATAATTTCCGTCTTCCAGTTCCCATTTGGCTTTTACACCCGGGTATTGTTTTTGAAAGGCTTCCTTAACAGAAGCGGGAGGGGCTTTCACTGGTTTATCCTGTGCGAAGCCGGTTGCGGCTATTCCCAGGAAAAGGCTGGTCATTACGATAACTGTTTTCATTGTTTTTTTAATTAGAATAAAGCAATAAAAAATAACGATGTAAAAATGGGAGGCGATGTTGAAGAAAAACGGAATTTTCAAAGGCCACAATGCAGATAGAAAGAAAATATATCCGATTAGCAATCCTGTTCGAAATGGTAATAAATTCAGAATTCGAAAAAGTCTAAGAAGTTGTTTAGACTTTCAGGCTTCATTGCATTTCCCGCATTCCGATAAATCGGAAGCCGATTTTTTGCGCAGATCCCAGATAGCTATCGGGATCGCAGAAAATCAATCTGCGGAATCAGCGGGAAGGCCAGGCACACTACCGGAACACTACAGAAAAACAATGTTTATTATCGGCAAAATCATAAGTAAGTTTGTATCCATATAATGCCGTGATCTGTTTGCAGATCTCCAGCCCAAGGCCCATGCTTTTTACGTTGGCTGATTGTTTGCTAAACCGGTGAAAAATGTGTGCAGGATCCAGCGGCCCGTCCCCGGCTGTGTTTGAAATAGTAAATACTTTTTCTTTAAGACTGATATATATAGCACCTTCCCGTACCGTATGGCGCAATGCATTGGAAAAAAGATTACCGATAAGAATATCGATCAAAGAACTGTTGCCGCGAATGGTCAGTGCATTGATAGTTTCCCGATGCAGCGGGATATTTTTTTCCTGCGCCATCTCCGTAAATTGTTCCATTTGGTTTTCAATGACCTTTTGCAGCGCTATCGATTCCGTTTCGGGGAACTGATTGTTTTCAATTTTGGTAAGCAGCAGCAGGCTCCGGTTCAGCCGTTGCAGCTTCCGCACGGCTGTGGTCAATTCTTCTACCAGCCCCGCCTGCTCCTGGTTTACGGAAGTTTGTAATAACAGGTCCAGCTTGCTTTGTATTACCGCCAGGGGTGTCTGCATTTCATGCGAGGCATTTTCCGTAAATTCTTTTTGCGCCTTATAAAGCGACACGTTGCGTAGTAATAATTGCCGCAATGCCTCATTAAGATTGCTGAATTCTGTTATGCGTGTGCTGGCAAAAACAGGGGTAGCATGTTTATCAATACGGTAATGCGTCAGCTTCAGCAGCGTATCCTGAAATGGCTGCAGCATCTTTTTTGAGAACCAGCGGTTCATATAAAAGAGGCCGGTGAATAGTAACATAATTACAAGCAATTGTATCGTAAACACACTTGCAAAGAGATCATCATCTTCAAGCATTGATTTTTGTATCTCCAGCTCATAGTTCCGGCCATGCACATTAATAACGGTGTGCAGGATGCGGTGCTTCACCCGTTCATCATCTTCCGGTATGTACACTTTTTTGCTATAAAAACTGTCGGCTCCGGTTGTCAGTGTTGTTGGTTTTATTATTACACTGTTATTGTAGGAGGTAAAATTGATCGTTGTGTCCCGGTTCATCGTTTGGGCCACCCAGTATTTCTGATAGGTAAGCGACTCATCCAGGTTATTGAACATGATATGCTTTACCAGCAAATAAAATAAGGGCACCGATAACAAGGTCAATAAAAAAGTAAACAGTGCATACCGGGACGATATATAATAAATCAGCTTCACAGGATTTCCAGTTTATACCCCATACCATAAACCGATTTAAAATAATTATCACATCCCGCTGCCGCCAGCTTTTTTTTCAGGTTTTTTATATGCGCATAAATGAAATCGAAATTATCAAACAGATCTGCATCAGCGCCCGACAAATGCTCTGCTATAGCCGTTTTGGAAAGTACCCGGTTTTTGTTCACAATAAAATAAACCAGCAGGTCAAATTCCTTTTTCGTAAGCTCTACTGCTTCACTATTAATCGTAACAATGCGGGACGAAGTATCCACCTTTATTTCATTCAACACTAATTCACTACTGCCTTCAAATCTCCTGCGCCGGATCACCGCCGCCACACGGGCGCTTAGCTCAGGCAGGTAAAAGGGCTTGGCCAGGTAATCGTCTGCGCCTAGTTGCAGCCCGGATATTTTATCAGTCATTGAGTCCTTGGCAGAGATCACGATAACGCCGTCCGTACGCTTATCCTGCTTCAGAGCCTTTAAAACATCCAACCCGTTCCCGTCCGGCAGCATAATATCCAGCAGGATGCAATCATAATCAAATGTCTCCGTTTTTTCAATAGCCTCTGAGTAGGTAGTAGCAACTTCGCAGGAATAGTTTTCCTGTTTCAGGTAAGTAGCAATACTTTTACTGAGCGCGGCTTCATCTTCTACAATAAGGATCTTCATCACCGGCAAAGGTGAATAATAAAATTGAATGAAAGCTGAATTTTAGCTGTACCCCGGCCCTTAGAAGTGCACATCAATGATACTGCTTAACGGGATCAGCACCCCCCCTTTAATGGAAAGATACCTTTCCGCTAGTGACCAAACAGTCGTTTCAATAGATTTTGGTCCTTCCGTAGTATTAAAGGTTATGGTCGTTTTGCTTTTAAACTCATTGCCCAGTCGAACAGCGTATTCCAGCCGTTCTCTCCAGTGAGCGCTGCGGTCTTCTTCCGAATGGATTATCTGATAATGTTCAATCTCTTCCTTTGGGATCAAATTTTCAAACATACGGTCTTCTTTTTATCAATAATTCAAATCAAATTTAATAGTATTTATTATACTTGCTTAAAACGATTTTACTTTTTGTGCCTGCAGCGCCGGAGCGCCTGCCGGCAGCGATTCTTTTACCTTTATTTCATGAATGGATATGTGTAACTTTTTTGAAGGGTAGCTTCATATTTAAGTATATTTGGTATAATGAGCAAGTACAGGTCAAATTGTCCACTCGCCCGCTCGCTTGATATTGTGGGAGACAAGTGGACCTTATTGGTGTTACGGGAAATTGTGGCTTTCCGGCGCACTACTTTTAAAGAAATAGCGCAAATGAAAGAGGGCATCGCTTCCAATATTCTGGCGGACCGGCTGGAAAAACTTACAAAGGAAAAACTGGTAACCCGCAAACAAAGCACCACCAACCGGCTCGTTTACTACTACCAGCCTACACAAAAAGCCATAGACCTGTTACCGATGGCGCAAGCCTTAGCAGCCTGGTCTGTAAAATATCTCTTCAGGAAAAACGAAACACCGGCAGCAATGAGTCTTTAAAATATAGTGCCGCACCAGAACTTTTTAACAGATTTTATTAAAAAAGAAACAACCCCTGCCGCATGGAAAACATCATTACAGGAATGGGGCACCGCTGGTATCTTCCATCAGAAAAGTTAATCATTACCATAAAATAATCCATTATTTTCGCAAACTTATTTTTAGCATGACCCGATTTTTAACCCTTATAAGTATCCTTGCTATTTTATTGACGCCCAGCAGGTCAGCAGCGCAGTCGAGAACAGCATTTTATGAGGCATTTGCCGGCAAATCAACTACTGCTATTGATGCCCAGCTCCGCCAGTTAGGGAATTACGCCGGCGGCGCTGAAAAGCAGGCATTTGCCGGTGCGCTGGAGATGCGTAAGGCCGGGTTGCTGAACGTGCCTGCAAAAAAATTGGCGCTTTTTAAACAGGGGCATAAAAAACTGGAAGCCGCTGTTGCTGCCAGCCCGCAAAACGGGGAATTCCGGTTGTTGCGTCTTATGATACAGGAAAACGCCCCGAAAAACCTGGGCTATTCCAAAAATATCACAGAAGACAGCAAAATGGTAAAGGAACAATATACCTCCCTGCCACCGGCTGCCCGGCAAAGCCTCAGGAATTATAGTAAAATATCAAAATCACTAGCTGGACTTAATTAAACATGAATAAAAGGATATTAGCGGTTTACTACACACAATCCGGGCAAACAAAGCAAATTCTAGACTCTTTTTTGCAGCCAATGATTGCGCAGGATGTGGAGATCGATTACCTTCAGGTGCGCACCCAACACGTGTTTCCGTTTCCCTGGAGCACTCCTGTTTTTTTTGATACGGTTCCGGAATCGGTGGAAGTAATCCCGACTCCCCTACAGCCCTGGACCACAAAATATGACCGGTACGACCTGATCGTGCTGGCATGGCAGCCCTGGAATTTATCGCCCAGTATTCCAATAAACTCCATTTTACAGGACGATCGGTTTAAAGCGATCATAAAAGATACGGCGCTTGTAAGCATCTGTGGCTGCCGGAATATGTGGATCAACGCCATGGAGAAAAACAAAAAATTGTTTGCAGTTGCGGGAACAAAACACGTGGGCAACATCGCCCTGGCAGACCGGCACCTGAACCACCTTAGCTATATTACTATTTTTCACTGGCTGGGTACCGGGAAAAAAGACCGGAAATGGGGCATCTTCCCGCTGCCCGGTGTGTCCGACAAAGATATTGCCGGCGCAGCCGTTTTTGGCACTACCGTGAACGACTCCCTGGCAGCCGGAAATTGGGAAAATCTGCAGCCCGCATTGCGGAAGCAGCAAGCCGTGAATGTTAAATATTCCCTGATGTTTATTGAACGAAAAGCAGGGAAAATTTTCCAGAAATGGGTGAATATCATTAACCAACACCCACAGAAAAGGAAAAACATTCTTGTTGCATATAAATATTATCTTGCGGTGGCACTGTTATTGGCCTCTCCTATAATATTATTAGTAGATTTGATATTGATCCGGCCGTTTAACCAAAAAAAGATAAAACAGCAATTAGACTATTATTCAAGTGTAGATTATAACCCGAATATATGAACGACGTTTTTATTAACCGTACCTCGCATTATTTCCCTAACAACCCGGTTTCCAATGATGAAATGGAGGAATACCTGGGCTATATCAATGGAAAACCATCAAAATCAAGAAGAATTGTATTAAGAAATAACGCTATAACTAATCGCTATTATGCCCTGGAAAAAGGCGGAAAAATAACGCATACCAATGCGCAACTAACCGCGGAGGCCGTCAAAGAGCTTTTCAAAAATGACCCGGAAGGCATTAAACATATAGATGTATTGTCCTGCGGCACCTCGTCGCCCGACCAAATGATGCCTTCCCATGGCTGTATGGTACATGGCTGGCTGCCGGAGCTGGGCTCCATTGAAGTAGTGTCGCCTGCGGGGGTTTGCTGCGCCGGTATGCACGCGTTGAAATATGCATATATGACCATAAAAGGCGGTGACGCCCATACGGCGATCGCTACCGGGTCCGAACGTTTTTCAGCCTCATTGGTGGCCAACCAGTTTGAAGACGAAGTGCATAAACTGGAGGCCCTGGAAGAAAACCCTTACATCAGTTTTGATAAAGAGTTTTTACGCTGGATGCTATCCGACGGAGCAGCAGCCTTTTTATTATCCGATAAGAAAAATGAGGAAGGCCTTAGCCTGAAAATTGAATGGATGGAAGGCATTTCTTATGCCGACCATATGGAGGCCTGTATGTATATGGGCGCCGAAAAGCAGCAGGATGGCCATCTTAAAAGCTGGCTGGAATTTGATCATGAGGAACAGAATGAGCATTCCATCCTCAGCATTAAGCAGGATGTGAAGCTGCTAAGTCCGAATATTGTGCCGCTGGGTGGTAAAATTTTGCCGGAATTATTTGAGCGCCGCGGTCTGAACCCGGATGATATCACCTGGTACCTGCCCCATATGAGCAGTAATTTCTTTAAAGACAAAATATACGACGAACATATAAAACTGGGGCACCACATTCCCTACGAAAAATGGTTTGTAAACCTCAGCAGCGTGGGCAATGTAGGCGCCGCCTCCGTTTATTTTATGGTGGACGAGCTGTATAACAGCGGCAAGTTGAAAAAAGGCGATAAAATATTTTTACTGGTGCCGGAAAGCTCCCGTTTCAGCTATATGTATGCGCTGCTGACGGCGGTGTAGGATGCGAATAGGCAATGATGAAAAGTGAAAAGCATAAACAGTTTTTCACTTTTTTTGTTCCCGATTATAGCTGTTTGTTTCTGAAACTATTTAACCGCGAAGGCGCCAGGACGCGAGGCTTTTTAAATCTGCGCCATCTGTGAGCCTTACACTCTCTATTTTGACACACTAAATACCTTTTCAAAATTGCTTAAATTTGTAGGGAATCAGTTTTTGTGACAACAGCATTAAAACGCGAAAAATTGAGTAGGATTGCCGGACGATGCAGGGAGTGACACAACAGGCGCTGATAGTAATTCAAAAGCCCGATCAAAAATAAAAATGAAAAAAGAAGAAATTCCGCAGGATGAGGGTGCCTTGGGCAAAATTGCCAAAGAAGTGACCTATATAGTGGACGAGCAGGGCAACTATGCCACCGCGCAAAGTACCGGCTGGGAGGTGAAAACCGAAGCGCTGAATGTGGCCTGGCATGATGTGGAAGAAAAGATCGAAACAGCCAAACAAAAAGTATTAAGCGGCGAAGCCAGCCCCCTGCTTTATTTTATGGAGAAAAAGATCATGGATCCCGGCATTTTGGCCTCCTATATGGGCCATTGGAAATGGACCATAAAAAAACATTTAAAACCATCCGGCTTTCAAAAACTTTCAGAAGAAAATTTAAAAAAATACGCAGCACTTTTTGAAGTGTCCGTTGAAGAACTGAAAAATCCTTTTAACAAATAGGTCATGACTAATGGCTCATAGTTCATGGTGCTGCTATGAACTATGGACTATGAACTATAAACCATAAACGATATAACTTGGAATCTCAAACAGCAAATTTCAACCACCTCCAGGCTGCTCATTGTGAAAATGGCGTCACCACTGCTTTATTGGCCCATTATGGCGTGCATAAATTAACCGAGCCGCTTGTTTTCGGCATCGGCTCGGGACTGTTTTATATTCAATTGCCCTTTATGAAAGTAAATGGCGGACCCGCGATTTCCTTCCGCACTATGCCGGGATTAATTTTTAAACGCACCTGTAAATCCTTAGGCATTCCGGTGACCCGTAAGAAATACCGCTCCCACGAAAAAGCAATGGCAGAACTGGACGAGCGGTTGCGTGCCGGCAAACCTACCGCCTGCCAGGTAGGGGTTTTTTACCTGACCTACTTCCCCAAAGAATACCGCTTTCATTTTAATGCGCATAACCTGATCGTGGTGGACAAACGGGATGACAACTATATCATCAGCGACCCTATTATGGAAGGACTGGTATCATTGAACAGTTATGAACTGGAGCGTGTTCGTTTTGCTAAAGGCGCTTTTGCCCCACGTGGACAAATGTATTACCCCGGCGACAATCTGAAAGAAGCCACGGATGAGCAACTCCGCCAGGCGATCATTACCGGCATTAAGCGCAATTGCCGGGACATGCTGCATATTCCGGGGAATTTTGGGGGTGTCAGCGGCATTGCTTATACCGGGAAACAGATAAAAAAATGGAAAGAAAAACTGGGGGACCAAAAGGCCCGCAGCTACCTGGCACAATTAGTACGCATGCAGGAAGAAATTGGTACCGGCGGCGGCGGTTTCCGTTTTATCTATGGCGCTTTTCTGCAGCAGGCAAGGCAGTACCTGCATATGGATGAATTGCTGGATCTGTCGAAACAATTTACCGCTGCCGGTGATAAATGGCGCGATGCGGCCATACAGGCGTCGGGTATTTATAAAGGCCGGTTAACCACACAGGCTGATTATGACAATATGGGTGATCGCCTGATCGAAATTTCGGCGCTGGAAAAACAGGCCTTTCAGCAATTGAAAGCACTGATCAAAAAAGCGAAGTGAAGTTGCAGGTTTCAGGTTACAAGTTAGCGCCGGCATTAAGCATCAAGCATTCCGCGTTAAGCATTCAAGGCGAAAAGCCCGTTGTCCGAATGGGCCCTACCTGTAACCAGCAACCTGTAACCGGGAACAGAATTTAACGCTTTCACATTCCCGCATTAGTCTCTTTTGGATTAAATTTGCTGCATTCAAATACTATGTCGCAATCATCCTCCATCTTTCAGAAGAAAAGCAAAGAAAAAGCGTTTGACCGGGATCACCGCAAAGTGATCAATTTTAACATCGCTAAATATAATGCCGCTGTTCCCGGCGGGCAGGAGCAGTTTGCAGACCTTAACCTGGCGCGCGAACGGGCCAAAAATTTAAAATGGAAGGCCATTGAAGTGCTGGACCAGACACTGGAAAACTTCGAAGCTAATATTACCAAACGCGGCGCTAAAGTGATCTGGTGCGAAGATGCCAGACAGGCTAACGAAGCGATCCTGGAGATCTGTAAAGAAAAAAACTGCAAGACCCTGGTAAAAAGCAAAAGCATGGTTACCGAGGAACTACACCTGAACGATCACCTGGCTAAACATAATATTGAAAGTGTGGAAACCGACCTGGGTGAATATATTCAGCAACTGGACGGCGAACCACCTTACCATATTGTAACTCCGGCCATGCACAAAAGCCGGGAACAGATTGCACAGCTTTTTGCTGAAAAACTGGGCACCGACCCCAATGACAGCGCTGAGCAGTTAACGCTTACGGCGCGAGAAAAACTGCGGCAAAAATATATGGATGCCGAAGTAGGCGTTACCGGTGCTAATTTTTTAATTGCCGATATCGGAGGCATCGCTATCACCGAAAACGAAGGCAATGCCCGCCTGAGCTGCTCGATGCCCAAAACACATATCGTAGTAGCAGGTATTGAAAAAGTGATCCCTTCCCTAACCGACCTGGCGCTGTTCTGGCCGCTGCTCAGCAGTTTTGGAACGGGCCAGCGTATTACCTCCTACAGCACCGTTGTTACCGGCCCCCGGCAGGAAGGCGAAACCGATGGCCCTGATGAAATGTATATTATCCTTTTAGATAATGGCCGCACCAAAATGCTGGCCAATGAAAAAGCGCGCGAGGCCTTGTACTGCATCCGCTGCGGCGCCTGCTTAAATGCCTGCCCCGTGTATAAAAATATTGGCGGACATACGTATAACACCACTTACAGCGGCCCTATTGGTTCGGTGATCACCCCGCATTTAAAAGATATGAAGGAGTGGAAACACCTGAGCCATGCCTCCTCTCTTTGTGGTAATTGCACCGAAGTGTGCGCGGTGAAGATCAACCTGCACGAACTGCTGCTGGAAAACCGGCACGAAGCAGTAGAAGAAGGCTATGCACCCGTAGTAGAAAAAATATCCTGGAAACTCTGGAAGACCGCCATGCTAAAGCGCGGCATGATGAATATAGCCAATGGCAATATGAAAACTTCCTTTATTAACGCCGTTGCCGGCGCCTGGACCAGGAACCACAGCAAGCTGAAATTTCCCAAAGAGTCGTTCAACGAACAATGGAAGGAGAAGAATAAGAAATGAGAAACGTAAAATAAGGAATGTAAAACGTCATCCTGAACGAAGCAAAGCGAAGTGAAGGAACTCTTCCTTACCGTCGCACAGGTCTCCTTGTCCCACAAGTTACCTGGGCGGGACACTGGGACAATAGCGACACATAGAAATTTGCCTCCTGCCCTCTGAAACCGTCATTCCGAACGAAGCGAAGAGAGGAATCCCATTCTTATATCAGCAAAGTAAGTTGCAATACTTTTTTTTTAAGTAGGAGATCTCTCCTCGTCAGGCAAAGTCTTCCTCGTCGAGATGATGCTTCTTTCTATTACAGTCCCGCAGCCCGCACAAAAAAAGTGCAGAACCCTGATCCTGCACTTTCAATTTTTATATCCAACGGTTACTTAATCGTGAAATGTCAAAAGTGAAACGTGAGCTTCTGATGTTTATCGTTTCACGATACTATACGCCACTTTACAAGTAACCCATATACGTCTTCTCTTTACGATTCACAACTGCTACACACGGTAAGTGTGTTCACCAGCTCTTTGGAAACCGACTGGCTGCGCTGGTAATACAGGGTTTTTACGCCCAGCTTCCAGGCCTCAATCAGCAGCTTGTTCACTTCTTTCACCGGCAATCCCGGAGGAATGTTCAGGTTCAGGCTCTGGCCCTGGTCTACAAACTTCTGGCGGATAGAAGCCTGCTGAATGATCTCCAACTGGCTGATCTCACGGAAGGTCTTGAACACATCTTTTTCATGCTCGGTTAAACCCTCTACGTGCTGCACGCTGCCGTGGTTCAGCATAATACTGCGCCACACATCTTCTGTATCCAATCCTTTTTCTTCCAGCAACGCTTTCAGGTATTTGTTTTTACGGATGAAGTTTCCTTTTGACAAACCCGCTTTGTAATAATTGCTTACAAAGGGCTCAATTCCCGGAGAAGATTGTCCCAGAATTGCGGAGGAAGAAGTAGTGGGCGCAATGGCCATAACCGTAGTATTGCGGCGGCCATAACCTTTAAGCAGGTCCGGTTCCCCATAAATGCGGGCCAGCTCTATGGTTGCTTTTTCTGTTTTTTCCTGCAATTCAGCAAAGATCGAGTGCGTCAATTGCTTCGCCTTCATACTTTCAAAGGCGATCATGTTGCGCTGCAAATAAGAGTGCCAGCCCAAAACACCCAGCCCAAGCGCCCGGTGCCGTTTTGCAAAACGGTTGGCATTAGCCAGATAGTGGTTGCCTTCTGTTTTGGCAATAAATTCCTGCAGTACTGCATCTAAAAAGAACACGGCCAGCTTGATGGCATCGGTATCTTTCCACTCATCATACAATTCCAGGTTAAGAGAAGACAAACAACAGATAAACGATTCGTCCTCTGTAGAAGGCAGCATGATCTCCGAGCACAGGTTGCTTCCGTGCACCGTAAGGTTCTGGTCTTTATATACCTGGGGTTTATTGCGATTCACATTATCCGTATAAAAAATATACGGCAATCCCTTTTGCTGGCGGCTTTCCAATACCCGCGCCCATATTTCGCGCTTGGCAATATCTCCATCGATCATTTCCTGCATCCAGTAATCCGACACACAAACGCCGGTAAACAGGTTCTGTATGGGATGCCCGATATCTTTAATATTTAAAAACTCAGAAATATCCGGATGGTCAATATCCAGGTAAGCGGCAAATGCCCCGCGGCGCACTCCACCCTGTGAAATCGTATCCATTGCGGTATCAAACAGGCGCATAAAGCTTACCGCACCGCTGCTTTTACCATTATCGGTAACCGCACTGCCCCGCCCGCGCAGGGAACCAAAATAGGCAGAAGTGCCCCCACCGATCTTGGTTTGCATGATCACTTCGCCCAGTTTATGTGTAATGCCTTCGATATGATCCGGCATATGCACGTTAAAACAGGAAATGGGCAATCCTCTTTCCGTTCCCATATTGGCCCAGATGGGGGAGCTGAAGCTCATCCAGCCATTCTCCACCATTTCTTTAAAGGCGTCCTTCAGTTCCGGCTTATACAGGCGCTGCGCCGCCGCGCTGCATACCCGGTCGATCGCTTTCTCTACGGTTTCTCCGTTCAACAGGTAGCCCCTGTTCAGTATCTGCTCACTTTCTTCGTTTTTCCACCAAAGCCTTTCCATATATAAATTTCTTGTTTGAGGTTTATTGTTTCTTGTTGCCCTACACTTTTATTTTTTCCCCAGCTGTAATGCAGAGGGCATCCCGGTTGCGTCGCACTCTTCATCGTTCCGGTCACGGGGCATCAAACCCACTGCATCTTAAAAAAGATCGTTGTAGGTAATGCTCTTGTCGTGCTTGGTGTATTCTACCGGGCGTTTGGCAAAAAAGTCGTCCAGGCTGTTGGCAAACACTTCTTCTTCAAACCACTGCATCGGGCGGTATTGCTCCAACGTCACATTGAACTGTTTGGGGAAACCCAGTTTTTCAAAACTTTCATCCACGCGGAACTTCATAAAGTTCAGCAGGTCGGTTTTATTGATGGTATCAATTTCGCCTTCGCTAAAGATCCAGTCGATAATTTTGCTTTCCACGGCAATAGAATCCCGTACCAGGGCCATAATGCGGTATTGCATGGCTTCATCGATCAGTTCCGGGTATTCTTCTTTTATTTTATTGATCAGGTACACACCGGCATTGGCATGTATTTGTTCATCAACAGAGGTCCAGGCAATGATATTGCTCACATTCTTCATCAGCCCGCGGAAACGGGTAAAGGAAAGGATGATAGCAAACTGGCTGAAAAGGGAAACGTTTTCGATCAGGATCGAGAACAGGATCAGCGACAGGGTATATTCCCGGGGATCGGAAGATTTGGCATCTTTTAACGCTTCCGAGAGATATTGGATCCGCTCTGCGATCACCGGCTCATGGATCAGTTTTGAGAACTCATCATTATATCCCAGCACTTCCAACAGACGGGAATAAGCCTCTGAATGACGAAACTCGCATTCGGCAAACGTACTGCCCAGCCCGTTCAACTCCGGCTTTGGCATGTGGTTGTACAAATTGCCCCAGAACGATTTTACCGCCACTTCGATCTGCGCAATGGCCAGCAGACTGTTCTTAATGGCATTACGCTGCGCTACGTTCAAATGGCTGTGAAAATCCTGCACATCGGCTGTAAAATCCACTTCAGAATGTACCCAGAACGATTTGTTGATCGCTTCGGTAAATTTCAAGACCTCCGGATACTCGAAGGGTTTATAATTAATACGTTTATCAAATAAGCCCATAATATATTGTTCTTTAAAAATCAGTTTTTTAAAGGGTTATAGAGGCAACGATATGCCGCCGGAGAAACCTCACCCCCCTCCGGGACAACCTACTGCTTTTCACCCTGAAAGCATCACAAACGAGATACTGGAAAGGCTCTTTGGCAGTAAACCAGCGCGCCGGTTTATCAAAAAAGCCGACTACAAATTAATCATATAAAATCCAGACAATATAAAGTTGTTATACACAGCCTGTGGAAATATTTTACCTTCAGAATTGAAGCATTTCCCCGCCCCTTTCCCATAATTTTCCTATTTTATAGTCAGCACATTATAACAAAAAAATACCTGTTAGGTTTATAAAACCTAACAGGTATGGACAGATTTACTGAACGTTAATACGCTTGTTTATATAGCATTTTTTGTGCAGCCGTTGCCCACAATATAATGGCGTTTGCGATGGCTTCTATTGCCGCCAAAAAATCGACTGAAGCTACTTTTAATTGTAGCAGCACCATTGTGATTACAGCACAAACAACCAATGCAGCGGCGCAAAAAAAGTAGGGCCGCACTTTCATAAAGAAGGCCATTGGCACAAAATGAATGCCCACAATAATAGAAATTGCAGGGATCAGGTAGTCCTCTAAAGAGCCGTTCGTCAGCAACTGAAAAACAATATTCAGCAAAATAATTTCAATAATGAAATTGAGCCAGAAAAGCAGTCGCACTTTGCGATTGGCCCTGCTTTCCGGGGCAACGGGCGGGGGCATTGTTTTGCTGATCTTAATAAGCCCGGTTGCGTATCTTATAATACCAAAACAGATCACCACACTGATAACAGCAAGTAGCGCGCCGGCAGTTTTCGGCAACCGGACTAATCCGTAGCACATCCAAAAAAAACCGATGCGCGCGCCAACCAGCGTGCCAACGCCACGCCCCCTTACCACCTGCCCGCGGCTTCTTGTTTCCGTATTATTCATGCGTTAGTCCTCATATTTCCGGAAAACAGCCGTTGCAATATGTCCGCCAAAACCGAAGGTATTACTCATGGCATATCGTATTTCCCTGTGTTGCGCATGATGCAGGGTAAGGTTAAACACATCTTTGTACTCCGGTTCAATATCTACAGCATTGATGGTAGGCGGCACGATGTTAGTCGCCACGGCCTTAATACAGGCGATGGCTTCCACAGCGCCCGCAGCCCCTAATAAATGCCCCGTCATGGATTTGGTAGCGCTGATGTTGATAGCGCTCTCCCGTCCAAATACCCGTTCTGCTGCTTTCAGTTCACTTAAATCACCCTGATGCGTGGAGGTGGCATGTGCATTTAAATAATCAATATCTTTTGGGGTAAGGCCCGCGTCATCCAGCGCAGCCAGCATACCCAGCCGCGCGCCTTCTCCTTCGGGGTGGGTACCGGTAAGATGATAGGCGTCGGCCGCCATGCCGCCGCCGACGATCTCGGCAATGATTGGCGCCCCACGCTTTTTGGCATGTTCCAGTTCTTCCAGTATTAAGGCTCCGGCTCCCTCACCCATTACAAAACCATCGCGCGATACATCAAAGGGCCGGGAGGCGGTAGCCGCCTGTTCATTATTGGTAGATAATGCTTTTGCCGCATTAAAACCGCCGATGCCACATTCATTGATCGCCGCTTCGGAACCACCGGAAATGATCATATCTGCCTTTCCCCAGCGGATATAGTTGAAGGCATCAATAAGCGCGGTATTGGAAGTGGCGCAAGCAGAAACGGTGGTAAAATTGATCCCGCGCAGTCCGTATTTTATAGAGATCACTCCGGAGGCGATGTCCACGATCATCTTCGGAATAAAAAACGGGTTGAACCGGGGGGTACCATCTCCATGGGCAAACTCCATCACCTGTTGCTGAAACGTTTGTATACCGCCATTGCCCGATCCCCAGATCACACCAATGCGGTCCCGGTTCAGTTGCTCAAAGCTAATGCCTGCATTTTTTACGGCCTCGGCCACGGTAATCAGCGCGTATTGCGTATAAACATCATAGCGCCGGGCCTCTGCCTTTTCAATATGATGGAGCGGGTCAAAATTTTTTACCTCGCAGGCAAACCGGGTTTTAAACTTAGAAGCATCAAACCGGGTAATGGGCGCCGCTCCACTGACACCGTTGATCATCGATTGCCAAAGATCAGGAACATTGTTCCCTATAGGCGTTAACGCCCCCAATCCGGTAATAACAACTCTTTTCATCTTATAATTTTTAGTTTTGCAGGATGGAATTTCGTATAAAAATTTTTAATACGAAATTTTATCTGTCAGGTGTGCAGTAGGGGCGTTTGAAAAGCCTCCTGCAACGGGATCGTTATTTCCTCCAACTGATCTTCCCATCTTCCAGCATTTGTATTTTTTCTTCACGTGTAAGAAAGTTGATCACCGTCCAAATGTGGTCTTTATCGGTACCCTGTAATTGTGCCATAAGCTGCGGTATCGTGCAAGGTTCTGTAAGTGTTTCCCTTATCGTAGTTTGGATGGATTCAAAAACCTCACGGGTCAATTGGTTATTTCTTCGTTTTAAACAATTATCGCAGACACCACAATCTTTGATGTCGGCATCGCCAAAATAATTACCGATTATTTTGCTGCGACATTCTTTTTCGGCAACTGTATAATCGCTCATTTGGATTACGCGTTCCGCAAACAGCCGTTTCCGGGCGGTATAATTCTTTGTGTTGATCTGTAACTCCGCTATTTTTATGCGCGTGCGGGTCAGCATGAGCTGCGGATCTTCCTTGCGGGGCTGGTAATCAATAATCCCATCCGCATGGATCCGGAACAATTGCTCCTTCACCATTGAAGCATCTGTTTTCATGAGGTAGGCAATATAACTTTCAGAAATACCGATCGGGTAATCGTAGATCCCTTCATAGGTTCGTAAAAGCGTTTTAATCAGCGGCTCCAGGTCTGCATGCGTAGCTTCATATTCGTAGAGGCTTTCCTTGTAAGCCGTAAAGCGCACGGTAGCCGGTATAAAAACCTGTTCATTAAAGGTCAGCCAGCCATCCTGCTCCAGGGCTTTTAAACTGTAAATAGCGGAAGTTATGTCCAGTCCGAATTTTTTTATAAAATCCTTCAGGTCAAAGTCATAAAACTCGCCCGGGGCCTCTCCTTCGGGCAATTGCAGGTAACTAACCACACCACCATACACATTACGAATGGTTTCCATTGACGGGAAACGCTGCTCCGGCAGTTGCTGTAAAGCATCCATATCGGCCTCATTGTATAGCAACACGGCGTAGGATTTTTGCCCATCCCGCCCGGCCCGGCCCGCTTCCTGGTAATAATTTTCCAGGCAATCCGGCACATCGGCATGGATCACCGTACGCACATCCGGCTTATCGATACCCATTCCGAAGGCATTGGTACAAACGATCACACGCGTCTTGTTCTGAACCCAGTCCCGTTGTTTTTGGGTTCGTTCTTCAGCCGGCAGGCCCGCATTGTAGTAATCGGCCGCAATCCCTTCCAGCAACAGCAGGTCTTTGATCTCCTTGGTATGCTTGCGGGTTTTACAATAAATAATCGCTGAACCCGGAACATTTTTCAACACCTCAATGATCTTATGAATGCGACTGGCGACTTTAAAAACGCTGAAGGAAAGATTAGGCCGCTCAAATGATTGCCTGAAAACAAGAAATTTATTTTCTCCCTCGGGGGATAATTTCAAACAAATGTCTTCCTGCACTTTTAGCGTAGCCGACGCGGTAAGCGCAATCACCGGTACACCGGGCAGCTCTTCGCGCAGGCGGGCAATACGCAGATAAGGCGGACGAAAATCATAGCCCCATTGGGAAATGCAGTGTGCTTCATCTACCGCAATGAAATTCACCTGCAATGCAGGAAGGTATTCTTTAAAAAGATTTGTTTCCAGCCGCTCGGGCGAAACATACAAAAACTTACAGTTGCTGTGCGCGGCTGTTTTGAGTACATTGACCACTTCCTTGCGGGCCATGCCGGTATGTATGGCAAAGGCAGTGATATTCTTTTTGCGCAGGTTCTGAACCTGGTCGTTCATCAGGGCGATCAGCGGGGAAATAACGAGGCACAGGCCCTCTTTAAATAACCCGGGAACCTGATAACAGAGCGATTTGCCACCACCGGTAGGCATCAAAGCCAATACATCTTTCCCCTCCATTGCGGCGCGGATAATATCAAGCTGCAATGGACGGAATTGGTCAAAACCAAAATAATTTTTTAACGTTTCCTGCAGCGCCTGTTCCATAAAAAACTATACGTTTCGCTTTCGTTTAAAATGATTGCTGTTGAGATACTTTCCTATGTTTAAACTACTGATCAAGCGTTTGTTATTTATAACTCAAAATTAATGCGGATTTTGTTCCCGGGCAAACCGGGGACCATATTTTAACGTCCGCTCAATAAAACAGGGGGAGGCAGCACCCTGAGAAACGATGCCCGGCAGATCGCACAGATTAACCCAGAAAAACGCGCTTCCTGCAATCAGTGAAAAAACCTGTGGAAATCTAAGGGCAATTAAACCACTTTCTTTACCACCAAACGACCGCTGTTCAGCGCTAGCACCACATCGCTGAAGGCCATAACCAGGGCGCCAAACATTGGGGTTAATAAACCGAAAGCGGCAATAGGGAGGGCCACAATATTATAGGCAAATGCCCAGAAAAGATTCTCTTTAATAGTTTTATAAGTGTGTTTTCCCAAACCCATCGCCAGCGGCAGATTTTTTAACCCATGATTGGTGAGCACCACCTGGGCCGTTTGCATGGCTATCTGTGACGCGTCGCTCATGCTGATCCCAATGGTGGCTTTCGCCAGCGCCGGCGCATCATTAATACCGTCCCCCACCATGGCCGTAGGAGCCTGTGCATTTTTTTCAGCAATGATGGTCAGTTTTTCTTCCGGCTTTTTTTCAGCGATCACTTCGTCAATACCCAGCTCATCGGCGATTTGTTGCGCCTTCAACCGCCGGTCGCCACTGAGTAAAATCGTTTTAATGTTCTTGCTGTGGAAATAGTTGACAACGCTTCGCGCTTCCGGGCGTAGTTCATCTTTCAGATCAATGGTACCAATAAGCTGACTATTTTTTGTGATGTAGATATTGTGATCTGCCGGAATGGTTGGATCGCTAACAATAGCATACGAACCCGCTGCATATTCAACCCCTGCTTTATCGGTGGCAAAAAGGCCTTTCCCTTTTTCTTCCCGGATCGTTTTCCAACGGGTTTCTTTATTCATTTTCCATGTACCGGCCAGACTTTTGGCAATGGGGTGATTCGAATATTTTTCGAGCGAATACACCAGGGTTTTGAATGTTTCTTCATTGATAGAAGCATCCAGGATCTTGAAACCAGCAATGGTAAAATTCCCTGTGGTTAAGGTTCCTGTTTTATCAAAAACAATCTGTTTAATGTCTTTAAAATTCTCCAGTGTAGTGGCATTGCGGAACAGGACGCCATTTCGCGCCCCGCGGCCCAAACCCACGGCTATGGCAGCAGGTGTGGCCAGCCCCATAGCGCAGGGGCAGGCAATGACCAGTACCGCGATCGCACGCATTAAGGAAGGCGTAAAATCTTTCAGGATCGCCCAGTTGACCACTAACGCCGCCAGCGCAATCAGCAAAACAAGCGGAACAAAAACAGCGCTGATCTTATCAGCCATTTGCTGTACCGGCGGTTTTTCTCCCTGGGCTTCATTTACCATATTGATGATACCGGCCAGCACACTGTCTTTACCAACAGCCGTTACCTGAGCCTTCACGGTACCATCCACCATAATACTGCCGCCGATCAGTTTGTCTTTTGATCGTTTGGCCACGGGAACACTTTCACCCGTGATAATGGCTTCGTTCACCTGGGCATCGCCCCATAATATTTTACAGTCGGCAGGCACCTGCTCCCCGTTTTTAATTAATATCAGGTCCCCGGTTCTTAAGGCGCTACTTTCCACTGGGAAAATATTTTCATTATGGTCATGATCATAGGCGATCATATTGGCCATAATGAGCTGCGTTTGTGCCAGTTTTTTTAATTGTGCCTGTGTAGAGGAAACGGTATGCTCTTCCATATAATTGCCTAGGAACACCAATGTAATGACGGTAGCAGCGGTTTCATAAAAAATATATTCGTGCTGGTTGGTCAGCGTTCCATACAAACTATATACAAACGCGGCCAATGCACCAATGGTTACCAATACGTTCATATTGGGCATGTGGTTGCGGATGCTTTTGAAAGCACTTACACCGAAATAAGATATACCCACCATTAGTACCGGCAGGGTTAAGGCAAATTGTATCCAGGGCTGCATCAGCCATGAATGCTGCAGGGCAGGCAGCATATGCAGCATCAGCACCAGAGTGAACGGGAGACAGAACCAGAAACGCTGCATATTGGTTTTTAACCAGCCGCCTTGTTTACCGTGATCGTGGGCATGGTCATGCATATGGGCCTCCTGATCTTCAACGATACTATACCCCAAACCAGACAAGCCTTTGGATAAAGCCGTTTCATTCTTCTGGCCTTTCAGATCAAAGCTGACATCGCCCGTGGCGAAGTTCACTTTAACATTTTCCATGCCTTCCTTTTCCAAATATTTATTGATGGTAAGTGCACAGGTAGGACAGTCCATTCCTGCTACTTTCCATTTTACTTTTTCTTCAATTTCCATAACACAAAATTATAACAACCCTGAAAGGGAATGGCCTGTAACCCTTTGTATTATTAAAACCATGTTGCAGAACCCCGATCTTTTATTGTAACGCGGTTTCAAAAATTATCCCTGTCACTTTCATTATTTCAAAATGCAACTATTGTTATGCCAAACGTCAACAGCCAAACGATAAGCATGGGAAGCTCATATTTATCACCCGCCTGACCTCATTCGGGCAGGTTTCATCGCTGTCGATACTATACACCCTTTTACTATCAACAAAACATCCGCATCATCCCTCTATTTGGCGATTGACTTTGCCTTTGCAGGGAATTAGCTTTGTATCAGCAACGATTTAAAAGAGCAGTATATATTGAATGGACTTTGTTTCTCTGAACTACCGGAATGATGGCCGGCGCCTCTCTTTAAAACCGTCAGGAAAAGACGCGAACGGGATGAATATGTCTCTGTTTGTTAGCTGAACTGGTATGATTGCATGATATACGCCGGATGACCGGAACAAGAGCGGCCGGCATTTTCTTCTGCAACAACGATTGTTTTTCCAAATTATTTTAAAATACTAAAACATACCATTATGATTATTTCCATGCAAGGCAACTGGACCGTGGCCGTAAAAGAAAAGTTTGCATCCTTCCCGCAGCGTTTTATTATAACGGGAGCCATTTCAGGAAATGGCGTTTATACGGGAGACCCGTCGACCCCTGCAGTTTATGTAACCGGGGCCCTTTGGTCCATAGCCATTCAAAATGACCCGGGAAGCGGTTTTCAGCTCTCGGATACCCGGATAAAATTTCCGACGATGGCCGGGACCAATTATTCTTTTGATATTGAATCCAATGATGCCGGTGGCGATGGTGACTTCAACGACCTGGTGCTTACCTGCACCACACCCGCTGCCACTGATGATTTTATTATTTATGGCAATGTTTCGCTCTATAGCGGCTTGTGCCGGTTCAATCCCTGCCGGCCGCGCTACCTCGTCATCGATACGTATTCCCAATTATTAAAAGCATTGGAAAACGACCGGCTGCGGGCTATCCTGACCAAATACTACCCGGAAAGAATACCGCACATCAAATTACCCAATCCACCTGATCCACCTCCCTATTTTACGCCGATGGTTATTAATGTGCTCGGAGAAGAACAGATCCCTGAAAAAGCTGCAAATCTTTTCCGGCAAACCACCAACCTGAAAGAAAACTCCCGCGCCAGGGCTGCGGTTACTGAAACGGCACTTGCCGATACCAGTTTTGTAAAACGGGTTACTTATTCAAAAAGCCCGGCAGGTAGTGCCGCTATTACCAGCCAGGAAAGAGCGGCGCTCTCCAAAATTATAGATGGCATCCGGCCTACCTGTCATATTGAAGCGGCGCAGCATTTCACGCTCAGTTTTGCAGAATACGATCGCACCCCGTCAGAACTGGCAGGGGGAAGTTATACCGGCAACGGACCGCACACTAATTTGGGCAGCGCCATCACCGACATAAATGGAAATTATATTTTCCGGTTTAAGCAAACCCTGAGTGAGCTGGTCAATGAAATATTACACGATGTGGCCCCCGGCGAAAACTACCTCGTTCAGGCCTTACCCGATGTTATTGTAAAAATAACCGACAGCCTGCACCCATCCGATACTGTTTTTGAAAGCGCTCCTTATTTTAATATCCAGCACCTCAAACAAATTGACATTTGCCTGCCCAAAGAAAAAGTACCGCCCACTTCACTTTGCTTCAACGGCAATCTTATTGGCAGCCTGGGCAATGTATTTATTGGCGGTGCACAAAACAGCAATGCCAGTTTTGCGCAGCTCGAGCGGCTGGGCTACAACAATCATCTCCGTCCCGATGGGAAAATAACCGTGCATAATAACCAGGCCGGCTTTGGTGTGGATTGCGCGGCATGGGCAGGACTGGTGGATGTAAAAGGATGTATGTACAATCTGAAAAGATCAAATTCCGATCCTTTAATTGAACGCTATACGATCCGCTACTCTAGCGACGGCGTTAACTGGCAGTTTGTGCAGCAGGATTATTCCCATCCAAGGTTTTCCAAACGATTCCTCCCGAACTACAGCGGTGATCCGGTAGGGCCTTTCTTCCATACCGTGAATGTGCCTAATGTAGGCGGCGCGGGTAGCAGTGCGCAGAATGTGCCTACTTATATTAATATTCAAAAGCAGGTATATTTTGATGGCATCGACTGGGAGTTCAGCAACCTGGATCGTTATATGCAACTGAATACGGGGCTTTATGATGGCAGCAATAATACGCCGGGCACGGTTTATTTTTTAGTGGAGGGATATGATGCCGCCGATAATGTGGTTTCGGGCGCAAGGGATCTCATCGCCTTATACATCCATAACCGGGCTATGGATTATGGAATCAACAGCGTCCAGTTTACCGCTCCTATAGAAAATCTTCCCTGCGGGTTATATAAAATGACCGACGCAGAAATGAATACTCCGCTCAATATTCAATTCATTGCAAAAGACGATTGGGGCTTTGTAAATGCATACGGGTTATCCATAGGCAAATGTCCATCCCCTATAGAAGTGGATATTACCGCACCATCGATCCTTGCAGGAACCGTAACAAACGGTGTGCTGAAGGATGGAACAAATGCTTCCAATATTGATGACATGACGATCAACGATACCGCCGGATGCCCGGGTTACACCGGCACTTCCGATGATTTCGGAACCAGCGGGCTGGTAACCGTAACCTTGCAACCCGCGGCAACAATGGGCGGCTGGCTGCGGGCTACGGAACAGTTTGGAGTGATCTCCGTCGGACTGTCGGCATCCATCCGGAAAACCAACGGGTATAATTCCGGGGTAGATAACCCTTCGCCTGTGAGCGCATCTTTTTATATTGAAAGAAAATAAATGGTTTTTATTTTATTATGCCTGGCGGTATGGCGGTTGACGCATTTGATTTCAAAAGAAGACGGACCTTTTGATATCATTTATCGCATCAGAAAAGCAGCAGGAGCAGGTTTTTTCGGAAGCCTGCTCGACTGCTTTTACTGTGTGAGTATTTGGGTGGCGGCGCCCTTCGGCCTTTACGCCGGCAATGGCTGGTTTGAAAAGATCCTGTATTGGTTAAGCTTATCAGGAGCGGCCTGCCTGTTGGAACAGGCAACAACGCATTCAAATAATACACCTCCGGAACTACCGGACTATAAAGAAGATTAACTATGTGCAATTGCGGAAATAGACGGCAGCAATTTCAACAACAGGTGGTGGCGCGGCATTACGACCAGCCTGCAGAAAATGCTGTAGAAAAAAAAGTACAGGATGTCACCTTTGAATACATCGGTAAAACAGCGCTTACCGTTACCGGCAGCATTACCCGGAAACGTTATTATTTCAGTCATCCTGATCAGGTATTGAAGGTCGATTACAGGGATGCGCCGGGCATGATGGCCGTACCGTTGTTAAAAAAGGTAAATCTGACTAAAGAGCGCCTTCAGTAACAGTTATAATGTCTGTATTTTGATCAATGATGGGCTGAGGCTGGCTATAAAAGCAAAGTGGCGGATGCAAAACCATTAAGGGTTAAGATGCTCATTAAGCCGTTTTCTTAATAAACGTAGTAGCTTAATGTTAAAAAAACTTTCATTGTGCGGCTCCTGGTTAGTTTCTACCCTGCTGTGCGAGGCTTGCAGCCTCGAGCAACTTTTCTATCGCCTTTGGCGATACATTGCGTCATTATGTGTATAGCCCTCCATTAATAGAAAGCACCTGTCCCGTAATATAGGCGGCTTCTTTAGTTGCAAAAAAACCAACGGCATGCGCCACTTCTTCCGGTGTTCCAAAGCGGTTGGCCGGGATCAGTTGCTTCATCTGGTTTTCATCGATATCACCGGTCATATCTGTTTTTATAAACCCCGGAGCTACTGCGTTTACCGTAATACTTCTTTTGCCCACTTCCTGCGCCAATGCCTTAGTGGCCGCAATAACGCCGCCTTTAGCAGCAGAATAATTCGTTTGACCCGCCAGGCCTTTCAGCCCCGAAAGCGATACCACGTTAATAATACGGCCGTAGCGCTGGCGCAGCATGCTGTTAACCACAAGCCGCGTAACATTAAAAAAGCCACCCAGGCTGGTGTTCAGCACATCATCCCATTGTTCATCTTTCATCCACATCAGTAATACATCATCCTTGATGCCGGCGTTGTTCACCAGTACTTCAATCGTCTTGTCCGTATTGGCTTCCATCCAGCCGCCCAGTATTTTTTGAACCGCGCCGCGATCCGCAACATCAAAAGCCAGCAGCTCGCTTGCAACCCCTGCTTTTTTTACTTCGGCCAGGGTCTCTTCCGCTTTTTCTTTATTGCCTTTATAATTGATAAGAATATTGAATCCCTGCCGGGCCAGATGTATACAAACAGCCCTGCCAATGCCACGGGATCCTCCGGTAACTAATGCCCAGTTCATAATTTTTAATTTATCGTTCCTGGTTTATGGTTTAAACAATAAACGAAAAACCAGAAACTAACAATTTTAAAACGGCTGCTGCGTTTTCATAAAATCACGCACATTTGCCAGGTCTTTATAAAGCGGCCGGTCCGATACATACTCGGGGAAGATCGTGCGCAGTGTTTCATACACCTTTTTTGTTTTTGCTGCCATCAGCTCCTTTTTGTCAAGGAAGTCAATCGCCTGCAGCACGGTCATGGCCTGTATTGCCAACACTTCGTACCCGTTGCTAATAACTTTTTTAGCCAGTTCTGCACTGTTGTATCCCATGCTTACAATATCCTGGTTGTCGTTATTATTGGGAATACTATGCACATACATGGGAAACGACAGGGTCTGATTTTCCGCTGTTGTGGAAGTTGCCGTAAACTGGATACCCTGCATACCAAAATTAAGCCCCAGTACTCCAAGGTTCACAAACGGCGGAAATTTCTGATTCAGCCGTGCATTCAATAAATAATTCAACTGCCGCTCGCTCAGCATGGTTAATTTAGTAATGGCGATCTTTAATTTATCCATCTCGAAGGAGACATAATCGCCGTGAAAATTACCACCATGGAAAATATTATGACTGGCCACATCCACCACGGGGTTATCATTAACAGAATTGAGCTCATTTACCACCGTTTCTTCTGTATGCGCCAGTGTATCATACACCGGCCCCAAGACCTGTGTAATACAGCGCAGCGAATAATACTCCTGTACTTTGTCTTCAAATACATCGTGCTGAATATTATCAGGGTTGTATAAATGTTCGGAGCGGCTGCGGATCAGTTTGCTATCGCTAAGCAGGGCACGCATCATCCGTGCAATATGCTGCTGCCCCGTATGATGTTTTACACTATTCAGTTCGTGCGAGTAGTGGTCGTCATATACTTCCATGAGCTCGTTGGTCATGGCGGAGAGCATCACCGCCCAGTTCAGCAATTGCTGCGCCTGCAACAAATTAAGCAGGCCAACACCGGTCATGGCCGACGTGCCGTTGATCAGCGCCAGACCTTCGCGCACCTGTACTTTTAACGGTTCCAGCCCTGCTTTTTGAAACGCCGCCGCCGCCGGTTGTATCGTTTCTTCAAACCAAACCTCTCCCTCACCGATAATACCCAACGCCAGATGGGCCAGTTGCACCAGATCGCCGCTGGCGCCCACGCCCCCATGCTCAAAGATGCAGGGGATCAGGTTGCTGTTGATCATGGCCGCTATCAGTTGCGGCAATTTGGGATCAATGCCGGAATAGCCCTGCATTAAATTGTTTAACCTGGCCAATAGTACCGCTTTGCCCAACAGGGGTTTCAAAACATTTCCACCGCCGCTGCTATGACTGCGGATCAGGTTATATTGCAGTTCCAGAATGTTTTCCTCGCTGATCTTATACTGCGCCATAGGTCCAAAACCAGTATTGATGCCGTAGATCAATTTGTTGCTGGAAAATTGTTTTAAAAATTCAAAACTGGTGTTTACGCGTTGTAAGGCTTCCGTATCCAATGTAATAGGCTGGCCTTCTATAATAACAGCATTAAAATCCTGCAATGAAAGCCGTTCTCCTCCTACTTTGATCATTTTCTATTTAAAAATTGGTTAAACAAGCGGCAAAAAAACGAAATATCTCGCGGGTATCAAAATAATTGTTCAGGCCGGGGCACAGTTGTTTATGCTCCATTGCTCCCTTCCTAACATCCAGAAAAGCATTTTCAAAAATCATTTTACCCGCTCCCCAAGGTTTTGAATTCCATCATACAGTTTTGTAAAACAGGCCCATTGGGTCTTATTCTGGCCGGAAGCATCCGGCGTTTTATTGTAGAACTCCTTCAAAAAATCGGCGTTGTGCGACCAGATCGTTTGCATCATGCCATAAAAAAGGGGTTTTAGCTGTTGAGTGGCCGTATTCCTGAAATTGACCATATCGTTCAGTTGCTGCACGGCAACATCCGGATTGCGCCAGGGGCAGGTAACGACCTTAAACCCTTTCATGGCAAAATACACGGGCGTCTTATCTGCACGATCATAATGCCAGTCGCAAACGACAATATCCTTAGGTACCAGATCTATCGCCGCCTGTGTATGATTCTGGCTGGCCTCCCAGATTCCCAAACCGGTGGTAGTGGCATCCAGCATCCGGTCGCCCCATATCCAGAGCGTTCTTTTTGACAGCGCCAGATGGTCCCTGACCCGCCTTACCTCATCAGCAAATAGAACCGCTTTATCCTTTTTGCGGCAACGCCGGCACCCTGATTCACCAATGTAAAACACTTCATCCATTCCCGCATGAAAGGCATCGGTTTCAAAAGCATCGCATATTTCATCGACCAGTGCAAATACTATTTTATGCACCCGTGGATGCCGCGAGCAGTAGCTTTTGCAATACAGGCCATCGGCATTCGGCCAGGCATATTTTTCAGGCATTTTCACCCAGGGCGTTTCATCAAATTCAGGATACTGTTTCAGCAGGTTATACGTTTTGTTAGCCCAGGACTGGTGCCCCAGGAGATTGATCTGCGGTATTATTTTAATATGATTATTGCTACAGGCCGCTACCATTTTTTTTACATCCTGCAGCGATAAAGCGATAGTGTCCCGCAGCTCGGGATGGCTCTTAAACTGGTAGTTGAAATCGATCCGTAAAACCAATGTATTTACTTTTCTCGGCGCCAGCTCATTATTTATAAACGTAACAAACGAGTCTACTCCTGAGGGGCGTGGCGCTTCAATACAGAACCCGCGGACAGGCAACAGGCTATCCGGATTGTTTTGGGCGCCGGATCTGGCAAAAAATAAACAGAGGAAACAGCATACAAGCAAAAAATATCGGAAGGCAATTGTTCTCATACACTAATCTACGCAAAATTTTGCTTATTAGATAAATGGTCGAAGGCACACCGGCGACGGCGCCCCTTTTTATTTTTCCTTACCGGGAAAACAGGCATTGCCGCTTGAAATTGCGCTGTAGCAATTATTACGCGCCCGGCTGCAGTGCTGCTATGAAATTTGGTTGCGTCGCACTCTTCAACTGTTGCACTACTGGCACCACGCCGCTTACCAACGCTTCGCCAAAGGCGAAAAGCTGCGAACGCTACGAGAGAATTCATACTGCTGCGCAGAAAAAAGCACAATATGACTATCAATATAAAATATGCAACGACTGTGTATCTTCAGATGCTTTCTTCCCCAACTAAAAAACATCAAAAAAAATCGAACACTGCATGACACTAAATAATGTCCTCCTGCATTCCTTATTCAATATTTCTTATGCTACATTCTCCGGAGTCCGCCGCTTAAAAAACGACATTGGTATGGTTATACCCTCTTGTCAATAAACCGTACCGGCTTTCGGGCGCCGTCCGGAAATTGCAGTTGCTGCATTTCCTCTCTGGTAAGGTATTTTATATGCGGCATCACCCGCAGGCGCGCCTGTAAATAGGATTTGATGCGGTTGGAGGTGTCCTCGGAAGTGTTGACCGGTACAAGGTATAACAACACTTCATCGGTACCAATCTCATTGCTGTACACTTCGGCCACATATTCTTTAATGGCGTCTATTTTATGAATGATCTCAAAAAGAGCCGGCGCAAAAAGCGTGGTGCCTTTAAATTTGATCATTTGTTTTTTACGTCCGATAACCGGCGACAGGCGGGTAGTATGGCGGCCACAACTACAAGGCTCATAATAAGCGCGGCAAAGATCACCGGTTTTATAACGCAGCAGGGGCATACCTTCCACGCCCAGCGTGGTGACCGTTACTTCGCCAATTTCGCCCGGAGGCACAGGCTGGCCTTCATCATCGATTAATTCCAGGATAACCAGCTCAGGGTTCAGATGCCCTCCCCTGCCGGCGCTGCACTCCGTAAAAGCTGTTTGCATTTCTGTAGAGGCATAGGTTGAATAAAGCCGGATCTTCCAGTCCTCCGTAATTTTCGTCCCTAGTATATTTAATGACAGGTCTTCGTGACGGAGATTTTCACCAATGCAGATCGCTTTTTTTACGGAAGACTTATTGGGGTCAATACCGTTCTCTTTTGCATATTGGATCAGTTTTACAATAAAGGAGGGCACAGCAACTATGGAAGTGGGTTTCAGGCGTTCAATTACTTCCCATTGCAAAGAAGGAACGCCAGGCCCCACGCGCACCAGCCCCGCCCCTAATTTCCGGATGCCTAAATAATAGGCAATGCCCGCCATAAATTGCCGGTCAAGGGTCAGCATCAACTGATAAATATCCGAAGCACTGCCATCCGCACATACAAAAGAGCTGTACTCATTGTAGGCAAGGCGTTGCAGGTCATTTTCAGTAAGCGCTATCGTAACCGGGCTGCCCACCGTACCGGAAGTGGCCATGTATTCCACCACCTGGTACCGGGGTACGCATAAAAAATCGCTGTTGTACTGTTGCAGATGTTCTTTTTCGGTAGGCGGGATCTTTACAAGGTCTTCGATATGACGGATCGCGCCCGGCTCTATTCTATTTTCCTTAAATAGCCGTTTGTAAAACGGCGAATTTAAATTAAGGTAAGCCAGCAGGTTTGCCAGTTTATTTTCCTGGTAGGTTTTGATCTGCTGCGCAGATTGAAAGGATAAAGAAGGTAACTCGTTCATTGAATCAAAAGTAGGATTTATTAATCCTCTATAACCACCACTGCCGCCGCAATATTTTTTAAATGACTTAGAGAGATTTTCACTTTATCCAGTGAAAGATATTGCAAGGTTGCCGCCGTTTGTCCGGTGAGTTTCAGTTCCGGTTTACCATTTTCATCCCCAAGGACGATTATTTCATTAAATGCCGTGCCAGTGGTCCAGCCGGTGCCCAGCGCTTTAAAGAAGGCCTCTTTTGCAGCAAAGCGGGCCGCATAATGCTCGTATTTATGGGTCTTGGGCTCACAGTAATCAACTTCTTCCGGAGCAAAGATCAACTCCCGAAATCCCTGCTCCTTTTGAATTTTTTCCGCAATGCGTTCTGTTTCTATTACGTCTAATCCGATACCAGTGATCATATTTTTTGTTTCAGGTTTCAGGTTCAAAGTTCCAGGTTTCTTTCAAACGTTAAACATGAAACCTTGAACCGGCCCTACGGGCCTAGGGCACCGGATCGTATCCGCTTCCACCCCAGGGATGGCAACGGGAAATCCTTTTTATCGATAACCACAACCCCTTAAACGGCCCGTATTTTTTAAAAGCTTCCAGCGCATAATGACTGCAGGTAGGCGTATAACGGCATTTGGGACCCATCCAGGGAGAGATCACCAATTGATAAAAACGGATCAGCAGCACAAATGGCAGACTTAATATTTTAAGAAATCCTTTCACTGGTGGTGGTAATTATTTTTTGTAACCCTTTCCCAACTTGTTTATATATTTCGTCAAAAACCGGCAATTCTTTCCCTGTAAACAATAAAAACAGACAAAGGTTTGATTGCCGCTGCAGCACTGCAGCTTTCAATTCATGCTGCTGCAGGCGGTAGGCCTCCCGTAACAGGCGCTTGATACGATTGCGATCCACGGCCTTTTTAAAATAACGGCTATTGGCGCCCACACCGCATTGCACTGTTCCCTGTTCATTTGGTTCCTCAGTAAAAAGAAACTTTATCGGACCCGAGTAAACCCGTTTCCCGGTTTTAAAAACCGCCTGTAGCTTTTTCCGGCTCTTTAACCGGTCTTGCCGGGGAAATGTATTTTTTGTGTTAATAGTGCTGCTGTTTAAATTGCAAAAATAAAAATTTGACCGCGCATTTTCGCAGGCACTAAAGTTATGATTAAAACGATTGCAATTATCCTGTTCTGGTTTACAGCATTTACCTGCACCACCGTGGCAACCGCCCAGGTAAACCTTTTTGTTGCACCCAATGGGCAGGATACCAATGACGGCACACTTTCCAAACCCTTCAAAACACCGGAGCGGGCGCTGCACCAGGCGGAACAATTTCCCCGAAAGCAGGTAACGATATTCCTTCGTAAAGGAAAGTATTATTTAGCGCATCCGCTCAGTATAAATAACAGGCTCAAAACGCGGTCCCTTACCCTTGCTGCATTCCATGATGAAAACGTCGTCATCAGTGCAGGGCGCCCGCTGCGCCTGAGCTGGGAACCTTACCGACAGGGGATTTACAAGGCCAAAGTTCCCGCGGGGGTGAATTTTGAGCGCTTATACGTAAACGGATCCCTGCAGGTACTGGCCCGCTACCCCAATTACGACAGCACCGCAAAAGTATTTAACGGTACCAGCGCCGATGCCATCAGCCCGCAACGGGTAAAAAGATGGAAAGACCCGGTTGGAGGCTATGTGCATGCCTTGCATGCGGGAGAATGGGGCGGGTTCCACTATCGCATTACCAATGTGGACGGGGCCGGCAACCTGCAACTGGAGGGCGGTTGGCAAAATAATCGCCCCGCAGCAATGCACAAACAATATCGCTTTGTTGAAAATATATTCGAAGAATTAGATGCACCCAGCGAATGGTTCCTCGACAAAAAAACCGCGACCCTCTACTATCTGCCCAATAAGGGCGTTGATCTTCGTTCGGCAACAATAGAAGTATCCCGGTTCAGGAACAGTATTGAACTAACCGGCACCTCTGCAAATCCACTTAAAAATATTGTGATCAGCGGCATTACCTTCTTACATAATGAACGCAGTTTTATGGAAACAAAGGAGCCTTTGCTTCGTAGCGACTGGACCATTTACCGCGGCGGTGCGCTGCTGCTGGAAAACACGGAAAACTGTAAAATAACCGACTGCCGCTTTTTTGACATCGGAGGTAACGCCATCTTGCTAAGTGGGTATAATAAACAGGATACGATCAGCAATAATCATATCAGTAATGCCGGCGCTTCCGCAATTGCCTTCGTGGGTAAACCGGACGCCGTGCGTTCGCCCCTTTTCCGGTATGCTGATTTTATTTCTTATGACAAGATCGATAAAACGCCGGGGCCAAAATCGAACAACTATCCGCAGGATTGTATCGCCGTTAATAATCTTGTACATGATATCGGGCGCATTGAAAAACAGGCTACGGGTGTTGAGATCGAAATGGCGGCCCGCGTCACTGTAAAAAACAACAGCATTTACAACACACCGCGCGCAGGTATTAATATTGGTGACGGCTGTTTCGGAGGGCATCTTATCGAATATAATGATGTGTTCAACACGGTATTGGAAACGGGCGATCACGGCGCTTTTAATTCCTGGGGGCGCGACCGGTACTGGAATGCTAACCGGAAATATATGGATAGCCTGGTGGCCCTGCACCCGGAACTGATCTTATTGGATGCGCAACAAACCTCTACCATCCGGAACAATCGCTTCCGTTGTGATCATGGCTGGGATATTGACCTGGATGATGGCTCCTCCCACTACCATATTTATAACAATCTTTGTTTAAATGGCGGGCTAAAACTGCGCGAAGGTTTTTACCGCACTGTTGAGAATAATATAATGGTGAATAATACGTTTCACCCTCATGTATGGTTTCAAAGCAGCGGGGATATTTTCCGTCATAATATTATTATGACCCCTTACGCTCCTATCGGGATGAAACATTGGGGCAGGGAAATTGATTCCAACTTTTTTAATTCCAAAGCTGATCTGGAAAGAGCGCAAGCCCGTCAAACGGATGTGCACAGTCTTTTTGGCGACGCGCTTTTTGTTAATCCCTCCCTGGGAGATTATAACGTAACCCCACAGTCTGCGGCATTGAAAACGGGATTTGAAAACTTCCCGATGGATTCCTTTGGCGTTCAGGATCCGGCTTTAAAAAAACTGTCGGCAACCCCGGTATTACCCGTGTTGATGCGCAGTGCTGTTATTGGGGAAAATGCAGCGCCCCTCCGCTTGCTGGGGGCGGTTTTAAAATCGGTTCAGGGACCGGGAGATCGTTCGGCGTATGGATTACCCGATGAACGGGGAGTAATTATTGTAACATTAAGCAGCAACAGTCCATTGAAGACGGCGGGCCTGCAGGAAAATGATGTGATCCGGAAAATGGATGGCGCCGATATCCTTAATACCGATGACCTGGAAAAACGCTGCCAGACCAGCCGGTGGAAAGGATCCGTAAAAATGGAGGCGATCCGGAATCAGCAGCTAGTGCAGGTAACACTGGCGTTAAAATAAAGGGGCTTTATCAAAAGTAGTTTTAAACCGCTGTGTCCACTGTGGTTATGTTTCTGAACTTTTGAGATAATCTCTAAAATAAAACAGCCCCAAAAAGGGGCTGCTAATTCTTTTAATAAGCTGAGTTGCTTATTTCAATTTCCTTTCGTCAGAAACCGTTAATTTTTTACGGCCTTTTGCACGGCGCGAAGCTAATACTTTGCGACCGTTGGCAGTTTGCATACGCTTACGAAAGCCGTGAACTGTTTTACGGCGGCGACGATGGGGTTGAAATGTACGTTTCATACTATTTTAAAATTTTCACTTTTTTTTGAATGCGCATGGGAGAACATGCTGATTTTCAATACTTTTCAACCAGGCACCACCCCGGTTGGTTTGTGAAAGGACCGCGAAGATAGGAAAAATATCTGGTTTGAGCAGCTAAAATCAGGAGCAGCCACATAATTTTAAGCCACTGCTGTGAGATAAAAACAGCGCTAGATGAATGATTGCTTCGCCAGGTAATCATGACTGAACTTGATGCTTTCAAACATATCGCCCTTGCTGGTATCCTGCTCTACGAACCATTTTTTCAACCCGGCCTTTTTTCTTGCAGCAAAAATCCGGGCAAAATCAATAGTCCCATGTCCCACCTCCGTAATATCCTTTGATCCGGCGGCCATGTCTTTCACATGCCATAAAGGGAAACGCCCGGGATATTTATTAAAATACGCCACCGGATCATGACCGGCTTTGGATATCCAGTACAAATCCATCTCCATATTTACCAATGAAGCCGGCGTGTTTTTGATCAGATAATCATACACCAATGTATCGTTATACTTTTCAAATTCAAAGTCGTGGTTGTGGTAGGCAAACCCCATTCCTGCAGGAGCTGCTTTTTCTGCCGACTTCGTTAGTAAACCGGGTAATTTAGCATACACTTCTTTAGTACGTTCATTAGGGAACAGAAACGCGCACACCATGTACCGAGCTCCGATGGCATGAACATCCTCTACCGCTTTTTCCCAACCATCTGTTAGGGTTCCTTTTGATTTTACCATCAACCCGGTGGTATGGTGGGAGCTGGTCACCTTCATGCCGGTATTTTTCAAAATAGTTTTAAACTCGCCCGGCGTTTTCCCAAAAAAACTGCCATTGTAGCCATAAATCTCCAGTTCATTATAACCGATTGACACCAGTTTTTCCAAGGTACCTTCCAAATCTTTTGCAACGGCATCCCGTACCGAATACAGTTGCAGGGCCATGTACTTTTTCTTAGCGTTTGCTGCAAATACATTCGTTGTATATAAACCTGCTGCTCCCAGGCCCAGGGTTTTTAAAAAATCGGCTCTTTTCATTGACTTTCCGTTTTTGTAAATAAAAAAATTGCTCCCTGAAGTTAGCAGATATTGATCAAAATGCAAACAACGAGATTTCTCTTCATCCCGCGAAGCGGGACTCATCGAAATGACGTGTTAAGATATGGTCAGTGCTTCGGGTGAAAGTTATAAAGTAATTTGTTTGCTGCTGACCGGCGCACCAAAAAAAGCGGAACCGTGATTATCAAAATCTTCCGCGGAATCCGTTGTAAAAAACAGGCGCCCGCCGTTTTTGCTGCATTGCTGTTCTATTTCCGGATGGCGTTGCAGGTAATCCGCCAGGCTTTTGGCAACCAGTTCTCCCTGTGAAACTAATTTCACATCAATGGGCAGGTCTTCCTGTATTTTATTTTTTAACAACGGATAATGGGTACAAGCCAATAGCACCACATCAATATGCGGGCCTTTATGAAATAAGGAATGCAGGTTCTTTTTAATAAAGAAATCAGCTCCATGCGTATCGATTTCATCATTCTCAACAATAGGCACCCACATGGGGCAGGCTTCCTGGTATACTTTTATATCCGGAAAAAATTTATGGATCTCGATGGGATACGATTCGGAGTTTACCGTGCCCTTTGTTGCCAGGATGCCGATCTCGCCCATTTCTGAATAATTGCCAATTACTTCCGTGGTAGGGCGAATAACCCCCAGCACCCTTTTTTCAGGAGCGATCCTTGACAGATCATTTTGCTGAATGGTGCGTAATGCTTTTGCTGATGCTGTATTGCAGGCAAGGATCACCAGCGAACAGCCCTGGCTGAAAAACCATTCCACACATTGCAGCGTGTATTCATAAACCGTTTCAAAGGAGCGGTTTCCGTAAGGTGCCCGGGCATTATCACCTAAATAGAGATAATCATATTGCGGCAATATATTAACCAACTCCTTCAGCACGGTTAATCCGCCGTAGCCGGAATCAAAAACGCCGATGGGCGCTCCGCTATTTCTGATTTCTGATTTCTGATTACTCATTTCTGACTTCTCTTAATATCTGCTCCCAGTGCCTGTAGCCGGGTGTCGATCTGCTGGTAGCCCCGGTCTATTTGTTCGATATTCTGAATAATACTTTTTCCTTCGGCGCTTAAGGCCGCGATCAGCAAGGCCACCCCCGCACGGATATCCGGACTGCTCATGGTAATACCCCGCAGCCGCTGTTCCCGTTCTAACCCTATCACTACGGCCCGGTGCGGATCGCATAAGATGATCTGCGCGCCCATTTCTATCAGTTTATCTACAAAGAACAACCGGCTTTCGAACATTTTCTGATGGATCAATACGCTTCCATGCGCCTGTATGGCCGTCACCAGCACAATGCTCAGCAGATCCGGCGTAAAGCCCGGCCAGGGGTGGTCGTAGATGGTTAATACACCGCCGTCAAAATAACGTTGTATGGTATAACTTTCCTGCTCCGGGATAAAAATATCATCCCCTTTAAATTCCATTTGAATGCCCAGTTGTCTGAACTTATCCGGAATAATGCCCAGATCGTTAATACCGGCATTTTTTATGGTGATCTCGCTTTGCGTCATGGCAGCAAGGCCAATAAAGGAGCCCACTTCTATCATATCGGGCAACATCGTATGAGTGGTGCCTCCCAGGTAATCCACCCCCTCAACGGTTAACAGGTTACTACCAATGCCGCTGATCTTCGCCCCCATCCGGTTCAGCATTTTGCAAAGCTGCTGCAGGTAAGGCTCGCAAGCCGCATTATAAATGGTGGTGGTACCGCTGGCCATGGAAGCCGCCATAACAATATTTGCGGTTCCGGTTACCGATGGTTCGTCCAACAACATATATGTGCCTTGCAATTTATCTGCTGTCAGATGAAAAAAACCGTCCTCCTGATTATAATCGAACCGGGTGCCTAATTTTTCAAATCCAATCACATGGGTATCCAGTCTTCTGCGGCCTATTTTATCGCCGCCGGGCTTGGGAATAAACGCTTTTTTAAACCGCGCCAGCATAGCGCCCGCCAGCATTACAGAGCCGCGCAAGCGCCCGCTTTTCTTTTTAAAATCGGCGCTGTGCAGGTAATCCACATTCACATCGTCGGCCTGGAAGGTACAGGTATGACGATCGGTCCGCCGCACTTTTACATTCATTTCCCCCAGCAATTCTATCAGGAGGTTTACATCCAGGATATCCGGGATATTATGGATGGTGACGGTTTCAGGCGTCAGCAGCACGGCGCTGATGATCTGTAATGCTTCATTCTTGGCCCCTTGCGGCTGAATTTCGCCTTTCAGGCGATTACCGCCCCGCACTTCAAATACGTTCATATTATTGATAGCTGTTTATGCAGCGAAGATAATTTTTTTGGCTCTTAAAAATTTAAGCTGATGGATTTAAAAAACGAGTAAACTTACACGTAATCCGCTTTCGTAGAGATACCAGCATCAACATACGATAATATTCGTATATTTAAATCCAATTTGATGCCTATGCCTATCCAATTTATCTCTGCAAAAACCATTGTCCGTCAATTAAAGCAAATAGGTTTACTGATACCTTTTATTCTATATTGCACTTTTGCGGTGGGGCAGCAACAGGATACTACCGTTTTCCGCGTCAGCGGCCGGATTAAAAACTTTGGAACAGGAATTTTGATCGGAACTATAAGGGCGTTCGGAAACGATTCCATAAGACTGGATACTATTGAAGTAAAACATGACTCTCTAAATCATACCACCTGTGTGGAAGCGCCACAGGTGATAAAATATGAACCAATAGACGACCGGTTTGCCCGATACCGCAAAGTGATAAAGAATGGAGACAGTGTGGCTGTGGATTTTGCTGATGGGCAGCTTAAATGTATGGAAGTAGTGGCAGCCCCTGGATTGAATATTACAATTAACGGAACAGCAGGGAGATCCTTAACCGCCTACCCGTCTGGTTCCGCTGAAAATGAGCAACTGGCTGCGCTCCGGAAAAAATTTTATCCATTGATCGACCAGCTCAGTGATCTGGATTATAGCGACAGAAAAATACGCGATTCTGTTTTAAAAGCTGAAGATCGGCTTACTACAGCAGCTACAGCTATCCAATCTGATTTTGTGAAAAACAACCCCTCTTCTATTGTTTCTTCTTTTTTGATCTGGAAGCAATTTGAACTGCTCAATAAAAAAAACCCTGATAAGGCTGACAGCCTGTTTCAACTGATCCACCCTATCGATAAGGACATTTACAAACAACTAATGCTATTGGCACAACAGAATCGCAATAAAACGATAACGGAGTTGTCAGTCGGTCAGTTGTTCCCCGATTTTAAAACAAAATTCGTTTATAAAAATTCGAGCTTTAATTTGAAGCAAACACTTGGGAAATACACCTTAATTGACTTCTGGGGCACCTGGTGTATTCCATGCGTAAAAGAGCTACCTAAGCTAAAATCCTATTGTGATAAATTCAGCCACAAATTAAACCTGGTAAGTATCGCAAGCGACGATTATGTGCGCTGGAAGGCTTTTCTTGATAAAAAGAACTATAACTGGGTCCAGATTTTGGATCAGGACATTCCAAAATTATCTGAACGCTTTGTTGTTCAGGTTTATCCCACTAAATATTTACTTGATCCCGAAGGTAAAATTTTAATGATCTTCAAAGATGTGACAGAGGAGGTTTGGGAGCAACTGGATCATTTATTGATGCCATAAAAACTTAAGATTGCACTTAGTCCCATAATGCCTTTGGCATTTCTCTTTTGAGCGCCTCCGCCATTTCTGCAATCGCTTCTTTAATACGCCGATTCGAGTTCCCTTGCTTCTCCAGTTGCATAGTAACGGAAGTTCGCATAACAATCTCATTTGCCATTTCTGTGGCCCGCTTTTCAATTATTTTTTCCAGTGAACCTCCTTTGGGTAAAAAGCCATACACCAACTGCAACCCCAATGCGTCGGCGGTTTCCCTTAATGAGTTGATCGTGGCGCTCCCTTCTGCTTCGCTTTTTTCTATTTTCATTACGCCCTGCGGTGTGATGGAAAGTCGATTACCTAATTGCCTCAAAGACATCCTGAGCGTTTTGCGAATAAGATTCAGCCATCCTTTTGAAGGTGGCTTAACATCTATGAATGGCTGCAGCACCTGCAATTTTTTGTCAAGTTGCCGGATAATCAGTCTGGTGTCGGGATTTTTCATTTTTTCGGCAAATTTAAACTAATTGGTTTAAATATTTATCCATAATTTAAACTTATAAGTTTAAATTATTTTATAAAACTTAACCAGTAAAACTAATAATTATCTGTTAATGAATAAGTTGCAAACAGAAAACTGTACTGCTTAATAATACGGGCTAATTAACACATAAATAATCGGCCCGGTAACCGCCACATAAAACCAGATCGGCCAGGTGAGCTTTGCTATTTTACGGTGCCGGGGGTATTCCCCGATCAAACCGCGGTAGGCGGTAAATAAAATAAAGGGGAGAATGATGCCCGCCAGCGGGATATGCGTGGCCAGGATAAAGAAATAGATATACCGGATGGCGCCCTGGCCACCGAATTTAGTGTCCCCTGCCAGTAAATGATGGGCGATATAACTCAGCAGGAACAGGATGGAAAGCACCATAGCCGTCAGCATCAGTCGCTTGTGCCGCTCGTATTTCCCGTTTTTTGCGGCAAACAATGCTACCAGCAACAACACGGCCACTATTGAATTAATGACTGCATTGATCCGTGCAAAAATATGCACATCAAAGCCGATGTCGGTTTTCAGTTGTACCCGGCCCAGGGCCACTACTACAGCAAATACGATAATGGAAAAAGTGTAGATAAGGATTTTCGCCTTTTTATCATTCTTGGTCCAGGACGGAGTTAACATTTTGCTTCTTTTTAAATACGATAAGGAACAGCCCGATCAGCAACGCTGCAAACAAAAAAACAGCCGCCAGGAAATTCATTTGCCCCGATAAAGGTCCTTTTTCATTGGGCTTCTTTTCCAGGGTTAGCAGGATAAGGTCTTGCGATAATTTGGCCAGCGACGCACTATCCAATCCGTGATAAAACCCTCTGATCACCCTGCTGCTGTCGATCAGCACAAAATGATCGGTATGTATAAAGCTGGTATCAATGCCCTTGCCATCCACCAGCCCGATCTTCATATCATTCAACGCCAGGTCATAAATTGTTTTTTTATCACCGGTTAACAGGTCCCATTGATCGGGATCTACCTGGAACCGGTCGGCCCAGGCCTTTAGTTGTGGTACCGAGTCCCGCTCAGGATCGATGCTGAAAGAAAGAAACTGTACGTCTTTATTCATCCGGTCGCCCACCCGTTGCAGGTTCGTGACCGATTGTTGTAGCCGCCGCATATTCATCGTTAACCGGGGACAAATGGTAGGACAATGCGTAAAGAAAAAATCGGCTATAATCGTTTTACCCCGGTACTTGTCAAGGGTCACGGTGTCACCCATCTGGTTCGTCAGTTTAAAATTACTAAGCTGATGCCAGATGGTGTCGCTTACTTTTTTGCCATCCTTTAACCGGGAGTTTATCGAATCAGGAAAGAACCGCGGAGGTAATATTACCGCCGTCTTGCTATAATGATCAACAATAAAATAACAGGCTACCGGTAAAATAATAGCCAGTAATATGCCGTAGATTGCTGTTTTGTTCAAATCAAAAGTATTATGAAGGTGCAAAATTCGTGAAAAGCTTTTAAAGCGCCGGAATATATTTTTTATTCCCCCGGCAGCGGGTAATGCGGCTATTCGTTAAAGTATTTGTGTTATTTTTAAAGCTTCTAAACAATAAACAATGAATACAAAAAGCCTTCTGACTGGTGTAGCAATAGCAACAATGCTGATTACAGCCTGCAACACAAATAAAAACGGGACTCCGGATGTTTCCACCAAAGATACGTTATCCAAGCCGGTAGAAACCAAGGCCCCCAATAGCAATTATAAACCTGCTTTTGAGGGACAAACACGCATTAAAGGGATACATACCCAAACGCCGTTGGACGTTAAAGTAATTGCAGACGGTCTCCGCTATCCCTGGGGTATTACAACGCTTCCGGATGGCCGTTTCCTGATCACCGAACGGGAGGGAACGATGCGCATTGTTACCCCTGCCGGCCAGGTGAGCGCCCCCATTACCGGCCTGCCAAAAGTTGATGCTGCCGGCCAGGGAGGCCTGCTGGATGTGGCAGTAGACCCGGACTTTTCAAAAAACAGGATGATCTACTTCACCTTCTCACAGGATGTGCCGCCGGGTACCCTTACTGCGGTAGGCAAGGGCAAACTCTCTGCAGATGAGAAAATGATAGAAGGGGCCTCCGTTATTTATCAGGCCCTGCCTGCGTTTCCCAGCAAGTTGCACTATGGCGGGCGATTGATTTGGGATAAAGAAGGTAATTTATTTGTAAGTACAGGCGAGCGTTCAGATACCGTTTCCCGCCCGCAGGCCCAGCATTTAAATTCCGCATTGGGTAAGGTCCTGCACATTACAAAAGAGGGAAAACCTGTTGCAGGCAACCCATTTATTAACACGCCTGACGCAAGACCGGAAATATATTCTTACGGACACCGGAATGTACAGGGACTGGCGATCAACCCCGTAACCGGTGAGTTGTGGGAAGATGAATTCGGGCCCCGGGGCGGCGATGAGGTAAACCGCATCTTACCTGGAAAAAATTATGGCTGGCCCACCATTACTTATGGGCTTGAGTATAGCGGTAAAAAAGTAGGCGATAGTCTTACCCAGAAACCAGGATTAGAGCAACCGGTTTATTATTGGGACCCGGTGGTGTCCCCCAGCGGCAGTATCTTCTATACAGGCGACCTGATCCCTGAATGGAAAAACAACCTGTTTATTGGTGCATTAAGCGGTATGCATATTGTACGTCTGGCTATTGAAAATAATAAGGTAGTGGGTGAAGAACGGTTGCTGGCAGATCAGCAGCATCGTTTCCGTGATGTGGTGCAGGGTAGCGACGGCGCATTGTATGCGATTACCGACGGAGAGAAAGGCCGCTTGTATCGTATTGGAAAAAAATAAAAAAATGCCGGAAAATTATACCGGTTCTGTTAACTACCATCTTATTAATTTAAAACCCCAAAGCGTGTATACTAAACTATTTACTGCAATAACAGCGGTACTTATGCTGGCATCCTGTACCCCCCATGAAAAAACAGGAGCTGATGATGAAGGCTTGTCCGTTTTCAATGCAGATAGCCTGGTAAAGCATATTAAAGTACTGGCTTCAGACTCGTTCCAGGGACGCAAGCCGTTTACAGAAGGAGAGGTAAGAACGATCGCCTACCTGCAGGACCAGTTTAAAGCTGCCGGTCTGGAGCCAGGTAATGGCAACAGCTACCTGCAGGATGTGCCGATGATCGATATCCTGTCCCAGCCGGACCCTGTAATGCAGGTACAGTCTCCAAAAGGGACGCTGCAACTAAAGGGCTTTGACGAGTATGTGCTTTCCACTCCAAAAACAGATCCCGTTATCAGTCTGGATAAAGTTCCCGTTGTTTTTGCCGGCTACGGCGTGGTAGCCCCTGAATATAACTGGAATGATTATGCGGGGCTGGATGTAAAAGGCAAAATCGTAATGGTGTTGGTTAATGACCCGGGCTTTAATAATGGCGATACTACGTTGTTTAAGGGCAAAACGATGACCTATTATGGCCGCTGGACCTATAAATTTGAAGAAGCCGCGCGTCAGGGGGCCCGCGGCTGCCTGGTGATCCACAGTACGGCAGCGGCAAGCTACCCGTTCAGCGTGTTGCAGAACGGCTGGAATACTTCCGCCCTGCGGCTGGATAATAAAAATGAATCCTTGCTGGATGCGGAAGGCTGGATCACTATGGACGCCGCAAAGAAACTTCTTGTTGCCGGCGGTCAGGACACCAGCATTATTGCTAAAGCAGATATCCGGGGCTTTAAACCGGCGCCGCTGAATGCAACGGTTTCCACCCATATTCGAACAAAAGTTACTTATAATAAATCACACAACGTTATAGGTAAAATAACCGGCACTAAATATCCCAATGAATATATTCTTTACACCGCGCACTGGGACCATTTAGGCATCGGCAAGCCAGATGCAACCGGCGACTCTATTTATAACGGCGCCCTGGATAACGCCAGCGGTACTGCCGGGTTGCTTGAATTTGCCCGTGCCTGGAAAAGTTTAAAAACACCCCCGGAGCGCACGATTGTTTTTCTGGCCGTTACCGGCGAAGAACAGGGGCTGCTGGGCTCTGCTTATTATGCGCAACACCCGGTTTACCCGGTTGCGACAACGGTTACGGTTCTTAACGTGGATGAGGTAAATAATTATGGTAAAACAAAGGATGTAATGCTGATCGGCAACGGACAATCGGATATGGACGACATTTTAAAGGAAGAAGCCGAAAAACGCGGGCGCTATATTTCCTATGATGCAAGTCCGGAAGCCGGCCACTATTTCCGGTCGGATCATTTTAGTTTTGCCAAAGCCGGTATCCCCGCATCAGGCCAGGGGCTTGGCATTGACGTTATAGGCAAAGGAAAAGACTATGGCCGGAAGATGCAGGAAGCATTCAATGCCCAGCATTACCACGCCCCCTCAGATCAATACAATGCCTCCTGGGATTTAAGCGGTGCTATTGATGACCTGCAACTGATGTTTCTTATCGGCAAACGACTGGCCTATTCGCATACCTGGCCCGGCTGGAAGCAGGGATCGGAGTTTAAGGCAGAACGGGACAAGACGGCTGCTGAACGGAAATAATAGTGAATCGTGAATAGTCAATGGAGAACCCGATTAATAATGCTGCTGCTTGGTTATGATAAATAAAGACTTTCTTAAAACACTTATAGTACCCGCTATGGCCGTGGCTTTCAACGTAACGGCCCAAAATGCCCCCGGCGTTTTAACGGTGCAAAAGATCATGCGCGATCCCAAATGGATCGGGAGCTCGCCATCGGATATTGAATGGGGCAACGATCGGAAAACGATTTATTTTTCCTGGAACCCGGATAATGCGACAGATGATTCTCTTTATAAAATAACCGCAACCAATAAAACACCGCAAAAGGTTTCGCTGGAAGAGCGGAAACAATTTATTCCGGAGGACCAGCTAAAATATAATAAGAGCCGCACTGCCGCCACCTGGGCTAAAGACGGCGATATTTTTTATCAGCATTTTCCGGGAAAATTAATCCGCATTACTCAAACCCGGGATGCCGAATACAATCCGGTGTTCAGTTTTAATGAAACCAGCATCGTTTACACACGATCGCAAAACCTTTACGCCTGGGATATAACCAACGGCGCCACCCGCCAACTGACCAATTTTACAGCCGACCCGCCCCCTGCTGGCAAAAAAGCCAGTCAACAGGAAGAATGGTTGCAGCATGATCAATTGGCACTTATGCAGGTGTTAAAAGAACGGAAGGAAAAAAGGGTCGCAAACGAAGACTATGAAAAACGGCTCGAAGAAAAACCATTGCGACCGATTCACCTTAACGGGGGCCAGTTGTCCGGTATCTCTATTAGTCCGGATGGGCGTTTTATCACCTATCGTATCTACACGTCGGGCAATGGCAAAAGAACCATCGTTCCCAATTATATTACGGAGAGTGGTTTTACTACTGATATTAACGGGCGAACCAAGGTGGGTAGCCAGCAGGGATCCGCTGCTTTTTATATGTATGACCATACAAAAGACACTGCCTACAAAATAAAAACCGAACCCATTCCGGGCATCCGGGATATCCCGGCTTATATAAATGATTATCCGGAGGAACTGGCAAAAATGCAAAAGGATACAGCATTGCGCGATATAAACTTTTACGGGGAGGAATGGTCGCCGCGCGGTGCTTATGCGTTACTGGATGTGTATGCGGACGACAATAAGGACCGCTGGTTATTGCTGCTTGACACTGCAACGCGCCGCTTAAAATTGGTAGACCGGCAGCACGACGATGCCTGGATCGGTGGCCCCGGCATTGGCCCGCGCTCCATAGGCTGGATCGATGACCAGACCATCTGGTTCCAAAGCGAAGCAACGGGTTATTCGCACCTGTATACGTATGCATTGGCCACCCAAACAAAAACAGCCCTTACCAGCGGCAAATACGAGGTACAGGAAGCAAGCTTATCCAACGACAAAAAGTCCTTCTACATCACCACAAACGAAGTACACCCGGGGGAAAAGCAATTTTATAAACTGGACTTACAATCGAAAACAGCCCGGCGCATAACTACCCTGGAAGGGGCCAACGAAGTGAGCATTTCACCAGATGAAAAATACATCGCGATAAGAAATTCTTATAGCAACAAACCCTGGGAGCTGTACCTCCAGGAAAACAGGGCCGGCGCAAAACCCATTCAGATAACGGATAAAGCGCAGAGCGATTCGTTTAAACAATACCATTGGCGCACACCAGAGGTGATCACCTTTCCTGCCAGGGATGGAGCGGCCGTTTACGCAAGAGTATACAAACCTGAAAATCCAAAGCCCGGTATGCCGGCCGTCCTGTTTGTGCACGGGGCCGGCTATCTGCAAAACGCGCACAAATGGTGGAGCTTGTATTTCCGGGAATATATGTTTAATAATTTATTAGCCGACAACGGCTATTATGTAATGGACATCGATTACCGCGGAAGCGCCGGCTATGGCCGTGACTGGCGTACGGGCATTTACCGGCATATGGGCGGCAAGGATCTGACCGACCAGGTAGATGCGGTAAAATACCTGGCGGCTACTTATAAGATCGATACCGCCAACCTGGGGATGTACGGCGGATCCTACGGTGGCTTTATGACCCTGATGGCCCTTTTTACCACACCCGATGTTTTTAAGAGCGGGGCCGCCTTACGGCCGGTGACGGACTGGGCAAATTATAATCATGGTTATACGGCTAATATTTTGAATGAGCCGTTTACCGATAGCATAGCCTACCGCAGAAGTTCACCAATCTATTTTGCAAACGGACTTAAAGGCAACCTGTTGATCTGTCATGGTATGGTAGATGTGAATGTGCATTTCCAGGATGCTGTAAAACTCACACAGCGATTGATCGAACTGGGAAAAGACAACTGGCAACTGGCCCCCTACCCCATGGAGGACCACGGTTTTGTAGAGCCCAGCAGTTGGACGGACGAATACAAACGCATTTTTAAATTATTTGAGCGCACACTGAAGAAATAAAGCGTCACAGTGTTGTTTCACCCAAGGACGCAGCGGATTGGTTTCAAATCTGTGTAAATCCGGGGAATCTGTGAGCACTAGATTTCCCGCAGTGATACAGTGGAGCAAGAGCGCAGCGGTTGGGGTTTCTCGCAAAGACGCAAAAGGAGCAAGGGCGCAAAGGGTTACGTTAAGACACGGTGTTTTCAGATACCCTCCGATGGCAAGGCACGGATGGCGCTTTTTCTTCTGCGTAAGTCTGCGAAGTCAGCGGGAAACTATCCTTTATTTTTCCTAACTTTATTGCAAGCCCAGCGCCTATGCACACACCTGCTTCCATATTTTTGGGAAAAGCGCCTTTTCTGAAATTACTCCCACCTTTAATAGCAGGGGTTATCTTACAATGGTATTGCCCCCTGTCTTTACATTTCAGTATAACAGGATTGGGTATTGCATTAATTGCTTCTTTTTTATTTCGCTTTTTACCGGCATACCTGCGTTTCCGGCTGAAAGGGCTGCAAGCCCTGCTGATTGCTCTGGGTCTTTTTTTTATTGGAATGACCCTGACAACGGTAAATGACGTTCGTTTTAAACCAGACCGGGTCGGACGTGCGTATAAGCAGGGGATGTATGTGGAAGTAACTTTATTGGAAAACCCAGTGGAAAAAAATCGCTCTTATAAAGCTGCTGCTGCAACAGATCATCTTATTTCTGATAACATTGCCACCAGCACCAGCGGTCAGTTGATCTTATATTTTAAAAAAGACTCCGCTATTAAACAATTGCACGCAGGAGACCGATTGTTATTCAATAAAGCACCGCAGGAGATCAGCAACAGCGGGAACCCCGGCAGTTTCGACTATAAACGCTATGCCCTGTTCAACGGAATAACCCACCAGGTATATCTTACCGGTAATGATTTCGTTCAATTACCACCTGACCAAAAATTTAGTCTGGCCCTTTGGCTATACAACACCCGAAATACAATCCTCAGCATTCTTAAAAAATATATCCACGGCCCCAGGGAACTGGGACTTGCCGAAGCCTTGCTGATCGGCTACCGGGATGATCTTGACAAACAGTTGTTGCAATCTTACAGTGATACCGGTGTGGTGCATGTAATTGCGGTTTCCGGCATGCACCTGGGCTTGGTGTACTGGTTGTTGACCCTCGCTGCAGGCCCCTTATTAAAATACCGCAAAACAAAAGGTTTGTACACGATTGTTATTCTGGGAGTCTTATGGCTTTTTACCTTATTGACCGGAGGGGCAGCTTCCATTGTAAGAGCCGCGGTTATGTTCACCTGTATGTTGCTGGGCAAGCAGATCAGCAGAAATGCATCCATTTACAATACCCTGGCAGCATCAGCTTTTATATTGCTTTGCTACAACCCTTACTGGCTTTGGGACATAGGATTTCAATTGTCTTATACTGCCGTATTAGGCATTGTTATTTTCTACAAACCCATTTACCATCTTGTTTTCATCCGCAATAAACTATTAAATGCCGTTTGGCAGCTTTGCGCGGTAAGCATCGCAGCACAGGTATTAACCACACCCATCGCTGCTTACCAGTTTCACCAGTTTCCCGTTTATTTTTTAATTACCAATATTTTGGTGGTTCCCCTTTCAAGCCTGGTACTGATCGGAGCGCTCCTATTAGTGATCGTAGCTCCTGTTTCGAAAGTTGCCGCTTTCATAGGCATTATTTTAGATAAAGGGATCTGGTGGATGAATTCGATTATTGAAAACCTCAGCCAGTGTCCTTTTGCGCTATGGGAAGGCATCCGGATCAGCACCTTTCAAGTAGTACTGTTGTACGTTATTATAACAGGAATTGCCACCTGGCTGCTATTGCAAAAACGATATGCTCTGTGGGTGGGAATGATAAGTTTATGCATGATAATGACGGCCAGGGTCCTTTCCTTCAATCATGCGGAAAAACAGAAGCAATTAATTATTTATAATATCCCCGGGGGCCGCGCGGTTGATTTTATTGAGGGAAGGGAGCACTATTTGCTTAGTGATTCTTTGACGGTAACAGATCCGGTTATACAAAAAAACATCTTTCAGCCCGCCGCCGTCTTATACCGCCTGCGCCAGGTGCGCCGCATCCCGAGCGCCGACAAAAACAATCGTTTGTTTATATTTCAGCGGCAACCCGTTTTGTTGGTCGACGGACCCGTGGAAACAATTGATGCACGCGGAAAGATAGCACTGGCCATACTTTCGGGCAATTCGCGGCTCTACGTTGCAGACCTGATCCAGCGGGTACAGCCCACACAAATTGTGATTGACGGGTCGGTGCCGGCCTGGAAAGCCCGCTACTGGCAAAAAGATTGCGATAGCCTGCTCATACCCTGCCATAATGTAGCACTTAAAGGAGCTTTTGTAATGAATCTTTGAAGGCTTACCTTTGCGGCTCCAATTCAATTTTATGAACAAAAAGATACAATCTGCACTGATCTCCGTTTTTTACAAGGACGGACTGGAACCCATTGTAAAAGAACTATCCCGGTTGGGCATTATCATTTATTCTACCGGCGGTACCCAAAAATTTATTGAAGACCTGGGCATCAATGTTGTTCCGGTGGAACAATTAACCACCTACCCTTCCATATTGGGCGGGCGCGTAAAAACGCTGCATCCATCCGTGTTCGGAGGTATTTTGGGAAGAAGGGAGCTGGAATCGGATGTACAGGAGATGGCAGAATACAAAATACCTGAGATCGACCTGGTAATTGTAGACCTGTACCCTTTTGAAGAAACCCTGGCCAATACGACGGAAGAAAAACTGATCATCGAAAAGATCGATATCGGCGGCCCTTCTATGATCCGCGCTGCCGCTAAGAATTTTAAAGATGTAGTAGTGGTGGCAGCAAAAAAAGACTACACTGCCCTGGAAGAATTATTAAAAACGCAGGAAGGCACCACCAGCATTGAGCAGCGCAAATCCTTTGCTGCAAAGGCTTTTGAGATTGTGGCGCATTACGACGTGGTGATATCCAATTATTTTAACGGCAACAATGGTTCTTATTTTCTACAATCCGTAAATATTCCCAAAGCCATGCGGTACGGAGAAAACCCGCACCAGGCAGGTACTTTTTACGGCGACCTGGATCAACTGTTCAACCAGTTGAATGGAAAAGAGCTCTCCTATAATAACCTGGTGGATGTGGATGCCGCCGTGCAACTGATCCGTGAATTCCAGGGAAGCGCAGACACCGTGTTTGCTATTATCAAACATACCAATGTATGTGGTGTAGCGGCCCGTGCAATTGTAAGTGAAGCCTGGAAAGATGCGCTGGCCGGTGATCCGGAGAGTGCCTTTGGCGGTGTATTGGTGACCAACGGTACCGTAGACGAAGCTACAGCAAATGCCATCAATGAAATTTTCTTTGAAGTGCTGATCGCACCTGCGTATGATGAAGCGGCGTTGAATATTTTAAAGTCGAAGAAGAACCGGATCTTACTGCAATTAAAGGCTGAAGGCTTAACGCAGAACGCTCAAAACAAATCGGTTCTCAATGGTGTGTTGACACAGCAACAGGATAACGGTAATTATGCAGAATGGAAGGAAGCAGGTGGCCGCGAAGCGACCGCTGCTGAAAAAGCGGACCTCGAATTTGCCAATATTATCTGCAAGCATTTAAAATCAAATGCGATTGCGCTGGTAAAAAACAAACAGCTCGTGGGCAAAGGCGCCGGGCAAACCAGCCGGGTGGATGCGGTACGCCACGCATTGGAAAAAGCAAAACAATTCGGCTTTGATCTGAATGGCGCCGTACTGGCCAGCGACGCCTTTTTCCCTTTTAATGATAGTGTGCAGATTGCGCACAGTGCGGGCATTACGGCCTTTATACAGCCGGGCGGCTCTATTCGCGATAAGGATTCTGTTGAATATACCCAGCAAAATAACCTGGCAATGGTAATGACCGGCATGCGGCATTTTAAGCATTAAACAGTACAAATAAAGGGAGTTGGCCGGTAAAACGGTAAGGCGGTAAAGCAGAGAACATTAGCTTCCCGTTTTACCGGCTATTCATTCGTCCAGGGCTTTTGATACCGCCACTTTTTTATTGTTCTGATTAAGGTTCTATCCAGGCTTCGTTTTCCTTTAGCAGGTTAATGAGCTCTTCTACTGCAATATCGCTGTTCACATTCCGCTTTACTACTTCCTTGCCTTTGTACAAGGTGATCTTGCCCGGACCGCTGCCCACGTATCCAAAATCTGCATCCGCCATTTCCCCCGGGCCGTTTACGATACAACCCATAATGGCGATCTTTACTCCCTTGAGGTGATTGGTAACGGAACGGATCTTTGTAGTGGTTTCCTGCAGATCAAACAAAGTACGTCCGCAGGAGGGACAGGAAATATATTCTGTTTTTGAGATACGGGTGCGCGTTGCCTGTAAAATACTGAAGGCGGTATTATTCAAAAACTGGTGCACGCTGTTATTGTTGAGGTAATTCCTTCCTGAAGAATTAACTATCGACACAGCAGCATCTGCTTTTTGTCCCATCCCCAAACAAATACCATCGCCAAAGCCATCTAAAAACAAGGCGCCGGTTTCGGTTGCAAGATGAATAAGGTGCTCATCGGCAGTTTCCCAGTTGCTGTTTGTTTCCAGGATAATAGGATGGGTGCAATTTTTTTCCTGCAAAAGCATACAAAAACGACGCACGCTTTGCATCGCATTTTTATTATCGCTGCTGAGGAACAATACGGTATTTTTTGCCTGAACCAGGTTATCTAAAGCGGCATCACTCAACTCCCCGCCGTCAGTGCAATTGACCGATACAAAATTGATGTGGCTATCTCCTTCTGTGTAAGCTTCCGCAGTATAAAAAGGGAAGCATTTGGTTTTATCTTCCACCAGCAGCCATTGGCTGTGGGGGGTAATTATTTTTAGGGTGCCCGGCAAAGCAAAGCCGATAGCCGGATCATCCAGGTAAATATAATCCGCCGCCGCATCTGCTATATGCCATTTATCGGTAACCTGATCGTAGGTATAGCCAATGCTTTCGAGGTCCTGTGGCATAACTGTTTGCCGGTTACTAAAATTTGCAACAACTACAGGAACCTGCCCTCCGCCGATATTGCTTACGGGGGCCGAGATGCGCCGCTTGTATTGGAAAGGGCTGTATTTTAAGGTTGACAAGTTTAGGGGTTGATAAGTTGATAAGAAATCAGATACTTCTCTGTTAACTTTTAAACTTTTAAACTTGTTAACCTCATAACGCTTCACGATATCCCGGCAAACAGGAATTTCCAACTCCGGATCTTCCGTTAGCGACACACGAATCGTATCCCCAATGCCGTCTTCCATCAATGTGCCAATACCTATCGCCGATTTAATGCGACCATCTTCTCCGTCGCCGGCCTCGGTTACGCCCAGGTGCAACGGATAAATTTCCCCGAACTCTTCATCCATCGTTTTAATAAGTAAGCGGTAGGCCTGCACCATAACCTGGGGATTGCTGGCCTTCATGCTCAGGATGATCTGATGATAATCTTCACTCCGGGCGATACGCAGGAACTCCATAGCGCTTTCCACCATTCCCATCGGGGTGTCGCCATAGCGGCTCATGATGCGGTCACTCAGGCTGCCGTGGTTGGTACCGATGCGCATGGCCGTACCATATTCCCTGCATATTTTTACCAGCGGAGTAAACCGCTCGCGGATGCGGTCGATTTCTTCGGCATATTCCGCATCGGTATATTCGATCTGTTCAAACTTCTTTTTATCTACATAATTGCCCGGGTTCACCCGCACTTTTTCCACGATGCGGGCGGCAATTTCCGCGGCATTGGGCGTAAAATGAATATCGGCCACCAGAGGGGTATTATAACCTCTTTTATGCAATTCATTTTTAATATTCAGAAGATTCTCCGCTTCTTTTTTGGAGGGGGCGGTAATCCGTACCAGCTCCGCCCCTGCTTCAATACAGCGGATCGACTGCTCCACGGTTGCCAGGGTATCCATAGTATCGGTGGTGGTCATGGTTTGCACCCGGATGGGATGATTATTGCCTAATAACAAATCTCCTATCCTTACTTCTTTGGTTAACAGTCTTTTATATGAAGTGAGTGACGCCGCGTATAATTCCATGCTGCAAAGATAGTTATTGTTCATTTGCCGGAAGATTCCGATGCAGAAACAGGTACATAACACTTTTCTCAGATATTGCAGGGATTAGCACAGATCATTGTTAGATCGACGCTTTTCTGTAGAGTTCAGTATACTTCCGCAAACAGCATTTTACAAAGCCCGCTGGCGACTTAACTGAAATTCAAAAAATTTTGTGTGAATCTGAGAAATCTGTGAGAAAAACTAAAGCAACGAATAAAAGTAACATTTAATATATTGCTCACAGATTCCACAGATTTTCACAGAAGCTCATCAAACATTTCCTCATTTATTATCTCTCATTCCTTATTTTTAATTCCCAATGAAAGCTTCACACTGGAAAACGGTCTTTATTTGCGTAACTGCCGCGTATTTTACAGGAATGACCTTGCATAACCCTGTTATTGAATCTATTTTTAAGCCTTTGCTGGTAGCAGCATTACTGGCCTATTTTATTGCAGCAACAAAGGGGATTCGTTCCTCCCTTAAAAAATGGGGCATTGCCGCATTGGGGTTTTCTATTGTGGGCGACAGTTTGCTGTTATTCGCCAATAGTAATGAAATGTATTTTATTTTAGGATTGGTTGCTTTTTTAATCGCGCATATTTTCTATATCCTGTGCTTCCACGCTATACGCACACAGGCTTCCCTCCCCGGCAGATGGTATAGCGCCGTAATTGTTGGGGTGTATTATTTTTTTATAACGAGCTTTTTAATACCACACCTGGGGGCACTTAAAATACCCGTACTCGTGTATGGGTTAGTGATCAGCTTTATGTTACTGCTGGCCATGAACCTTTATGAATTGCCCGATAACAAAACCGCCCGGTTCATTTTAACCGGGGCCATTTTCTTTATTATTTCCGATTCGGTTCTGGCCATTAATAAATTCTACCATCCCGAGGTATGGGGCGGCTGGGCGATCATGCTCACCTATGTATTGGCGCAATGGTTATTGACAAAAGGGCTTATAAGGCATCTTTTGCTGGCTCGTCCGCAAAAACGGTAACAGGTTTATGCAAGAAACATTCCTGTTTTCGAAGTACCTTCGGTTACCAATGACGCTCTTTCCACGCAATTGGCATTGATCTCTGCATTCAGGTATACGGCATCGGCCCCGCTCAGTACATCAATAAGCAGTAACAGTTCCGAATAACGACAGCACAAGGCCGGCACCCCGCCCTCGTCCCAGCAGGGCTGGCTAAGTTTCGTTGAATCGGGTTTCAGATACACAATGCCTGCAACATTCGCGCATTTTTCATCAAATAGCAAGATCGAATCGGCTCCCGTATTTAACGGGTCGTTCCGATAATAGAAACCCTTAATGATTTTTGAATAACGCATAACAATTGATTTAAAGGTTGTATTTTTCAAGTGCATTAATGTCACTAAAATACTTATTTTCTTATACCAACAAAATTAAAGCCAGCATTTTCTTTCCACAATGGTATAAATACGGTATTTATGAAGGCATTACACGATTAATCAATCGTCTTTCCATAGACGCTCCTGCTATCGAATAATGCGCGCAGGTTCATAATCATTTAAATAAATACCGATAAATTTGTCACTTATACATCTTAATAAAAAATATGCAACAGGTAGATTTTTTAGTGATTGGTACCGGAATTGCCGGCCTTACCTATGCCTATAAAATGGCAAAAAAATTCCCCGAAAAAAAAATATTGGTGCTTACCAAGGCGGCAGCTGATGAAACCAATACCAAATATGCCCAGGGAGGCGTAGCGGTGGTGAATGACCTGGAGCATGATAGTTTTGAAAAACATATTGAAGATACGTTGATAGCGGGCGATGGTCTGTGCAACGAAAAAATAGTAGAAATAGTGGTGAAGGAAGGACCGGAGCGTATTGATGAAATGATTGACCTGGGCACGCATTTCGATAAGGGGGCCGACGGAGATTATAAGCGCGGCAAGGAAGGCGGCCACAGTGAATTCCGCATTCTGCATCATAAGGACGTTACCGGCTGGGAGATGGAGCGGGCGCTTTTAGAAGCCGTGGAGGGCTGCCCCAATATTGAGCTCCTCAAGCATTGCCTGGTCATTGATATTATTACGCAACACCACCTGGGCTACCTGGTTACCAAAGCAACGCCGGATATTGAATGTTATGGAGTGTACGTGCTCAACTTAAACACCAATGAAATTGAGACCATCCTGGCAAAAACAACCTACCTGGCAACAGGAGGCAACGGGCAGGTATACCGCACCACCACCAATCCCGGCATTGCCACGGGCGATGGGGTGGCCATGGTGTACCGGGCCAAAGGACGGATCGAAAACATGGAGTTCATCCAGTTTCACCCAACGGCCTTATTTGAAGCCGGGTTGGTAGGGCAGGCCTTTTTAATAACAGAAGCTGTGCGGGGCGACGGGGGTATTTTACGTAATAAAGAAGGCGAAGCTTTTATGGAACGCTACGATGAACGCAGGGACCTGGCACCCCGCGATATTGTTGCCCGCGCTATCGACAGCGAAATGAAGCGCACCGGTACCGAACATGTGTGGCTGGATTGCCGCCATTTTGAACTGGAAAAATTCCTGGAGCATTTTCCCAATATATATGAAAAATGCAAAAGCATCGGCATCGATATTACCAAAGATATGATCCCCGTATCGCCGGCAGCGCATTATAGCTGTGGCGGTATAAAGGTGGATGAATGGGGGCAGACCTCCATCCGCAATCTGTATGCCGTAGGAGAATGCAGCAGCACCGGGCTGCATGGCGCCAACCGCCTGGCAAGTAATTCCCTGCTGGAAGCCATGGTATTTGCGCACCGCTGCTTTGAACATGTAGCGGAAAAAGCACAAACAGGCACGCTGAATGAGCACAATTATGATGGACAGATCCCCGAATGGAATGCCAAAGGCACCATGCAGCCGAAGGAGATGATTCTGATCACCCAGAGTCTGAAGGAGCTGCGCCAGGTAATGACCGATTATGTAGGCATTGTGCGGAACAATATAAGATTGCAGCGCGCATCCCGCCGGCTGGACCTGCTTTGGGAAGAGACCGAACAACTGTACAAATCCAGCAAGGTTTCGCCACAGTTGCTGGAGCTGCGCAACCTGATCACAGTTGGATATCTGGTCGTAAAAGGCGCCATGTTCCGCAAGGAAAGCAGGGGACTGAATTATAACACGGATTATCCTGAAAAAAGCGCATTGGTGCAGAATGTTGTTTTGTAATTTTACAACCGGCAACCGGGAGGTTCAAAGTTCAACGTTCAATGTTAAACTTTGAACTTTCAACTTTGAACTTTCAACAAATTATTAAGTGTATTATATCGTTTACGGATTTTTGTATCTATGTTCCCTGTTACCCCTTCGGGCATTATACCTGCTTGCTGATTTTTTTTACGCCGTCATCTATTATGTTATAGGCTACCGTAAAAAAGTGGTGTTGGACAACCTGGCCATTGCTTTCCCCGAAAAAACCATTGAAGAGCGCACCCGCATTGCAAAAGATTTTTACCACAAGTTTATTGACTCCCTGGTGGAAACGGTAAAAGTGCTTTCGGCATCCGATGCATTTTTTGAAAAACGTTTTACCGGCAACTGGGACCTCATCAATCAATATTACGACCAGCAGCGCAGCGTACAATTGCATTTAGGGCATACGTTTAACTGGGAATGGGGCAATGTGCAGGTGGTGCGCAAGATCAGACACCGGTTCCTTGGCGTGTACATCCCTATCAGCAACCCCTCCCTTAACAGGGTTTTTAAAAAACTGCGCTCCCGCAGCGGGGCCGTTTTACTGGATGCCGCGCGCATGACACGGGAATTTATGCCCTACCGCCGCAGTATGTATTGCCTGGGGCTCATCGCCGACCAAAGTCCCGGCCGCGTAGACAAGGCCAAATGGTTCTATTTTTTTGATCGCAAAACGGCATTTACCATTGGCCCCGCCAAAAGTGCTATCACCAACAACGCGGTGGTTTTGTTTGCCGCCATTGAACGGGTAAAGCGCGGTTATTATAACGTAACCTTTACGCTGGCCGAAGAAGATCCGAAAACCAACAGCACAGAAGAGGCGCTTACCAGGCAATTTGTACGCTTTCTGGAGGCCACCATCCGCAACAATCCTGACATGTGGCTATGGAGCCACCGCCGGTGGAAACATGAATGGAAGGATGGGGATGAAATGGGAGAATAGCCCCTGTTTAACCGCAATATGCAATGTATTTCACGCGGAGACGCAGAGGAGCAACGACGCGGCGTATTTCACGCAAGGACACAGAAAAAGCAACTCCTTCGCGTCCTGGCGTCTTTGCGGTTGGGCTTGTTTTCAAAAAAATACCGACCTTCCTAAAGTAATTTTCCATTTGGCCCGTCATCCCTATTGATGCAGGAGCAAAAAGCGTACATATTGGCGGAAGAACAGCATCAAAATATCATCCAGACGGTTAAGGAGTATGGTAGCAGGCTCTTTGGCTTTATTCGCAAAAACGTGAATACGGACGCCGATGCCGAAGATATTTTGCAGGATGTGTGGTACCAATATGCCAACGCCAGCGCCACGCAGACCATTGAACAGGTAAGCGGCTGGTTATTTAAAGTGGCCCGTAACAAGATCACCGATAAATACCGGAAAAAGAAAAATACCCTGATCGATGATTATGCTTTCGAAAATGAAGCGGGGGAAACCTCCTTCCGGGAGTTGCTGTTTACCCTGGATAATGACCCTGAATTGGCGGATATTAAAAAACTTTTTTGGGAAGAACTGTTTGCGGCCCTTGACGAATTACCAGAGAACCAGCGGGAAGTTTTTATGCTGAACGAGCTGGAAGAAGTGACGCTGCAGGAAATTGCAGACCGGAATAAAGAGAATATCAAAACAATCATCAGCCGGAAACGCTATGCCGTCCAGCATTTGCGCAACCGCCTGCAATATTTGTATGATGAACTGATTAATTATTAAATTACATTATTATGAATTATAAAAGAAGAAGGCCGCCAAAATTTGTATTTGTCTTTTTTGCATTGTTTGCATTACTGGCTTTTGGCGGGCTGGTAATGTTGCTGTGGAATGCGATCCTTCCGGAACTGCTGAATACAAAAAGAATATCCTACTGGCAGGCCGTAGGGCTATTAGTGCTTTCGAAGATCCTTTTTAGCTCTTTTCGTCCGGGCGGAGGCCCCGGAAAACATTTTGGTCCCGGGGCGCGGTTACAGGAAAAATTTAAAAATATGACCCCGGAGGAGCGGCAAAAATTCCGGCAGGAATGGAAAGAACGCTTCAGAGATGACTGGCGCCGGCATTGCAGGCCACCGGAAGAAGATCGACCTGGTGAACCCTGACGAAACCCGCGTGAGGAATGCAAAAGGCGCCTGAAAGGCGGTGTGCAGCGCAGCGGAGCACGGAACCCTGGCGCAGCCCGGCCCCGGGCAGGAGTGATGCCTTTTTATTAACCGCACCATGTGCCTGGTACAGTAGCCAGCAAGGAATAAGGAATATGGCCCGGGGACACGCCCAATAATTATAAAATCTATTTTTATGAACAACAACGATCGGCTGAAACATACCATACCGGTGAACATTGAAGACCGGGACGACTGTTACCGTTTGACCGCTTATGCCGCGGGATTCCCGGAGGAAAGCATTACTGTTTCAATCCTCAACGATACCCTTATTATTAAGGGTCATGCGGATACGGATGCGGACGCACAGGTATCTTTTATCAAACAGGAATACCCCATTAACGGGTTTGAGCGGCGATTGCTCCTGGACAACCGGATAGAAACGGATTGCATTTCCACCCGTTTTGAGCAGGGCGTGCTGACTGTTTTTCTTCCTAAAAAAAGCGAGATATCGCTGTTGGATTTACAAAAACAGATGGATCTTGCTATTCCGGGTTAAAAGTTTCCTGCGGATCTTATGCAGATGACCTGGAATGATCAGCGGGGAAATAACCGCAGCGAAAATCAGTTTCCGTTTTTTGTGCGGGTGGTTCTTCTCCGTATACGGCTGAGGCTCTCGGGTTCAATGCCCAGTATCGATGCAATATACTTCAGCGGCACCCTGTTAATAATAGCAGGATCATTTTGCACCAGTTCCAGGTACCGCGTTTCCGCTGATTTGGTGCGACGCTCCGTGGCCATTTCAACTTCCCGGATAAATAAAGCTTCTGCTATTTTCCGTCCAAAACGTTCGAATACTTTTGCCCGCTCATAACCCTCCTGCATTCGGTCAAAATGCATCTGGAGCAGGGTGGTGTCTTCCAGTGCTTCAATACAGATCATAGAAGGTTTCCTGGTAAGAAAGGAGGCATATTCCGAAACCCACATATTTTCCCGGAACAGCCGCAGGGTTTGATCTTTGCCGCCATGCTCGCTGTAATAGCGAATCAGGCCTTTATCTATATAAAAAACATAGTTCACAGGGTCGCCGATGCGAATGATCTTTTCGTGTTTTTTACAATGCCGCGGTTCCATCAGCGATAAAAAAAAATCCAGATCGTCCTCAGGAAAAGGCATGAAGTGCTTCAGGTTATTAATCAGGTTATCGTACATGTTTTACAAGGATTACTGAGACTGACGAAAAGTGTTTTTTCCAGTAAGGCGGCGAGAGGTAAGATCGTCCCGCCTTTTCGGTTTTCCGGTTAACCACCGGCTCGCGGCTTTTTGGCCCGCCCTCACTTTTTTTTGCGCGCTCCCATCGCGTAGCGAATACCCCCAAGCAGGTGTTGCAGAAACATGGGATCCGAATAAGATTCATCTGTATGTCCCAGGCCGGTATAAAAAACACGTCCGCCTTCAAACTCATGATACCAGGCAATGGGATGAAAAGCGCCGTTCTTACCCCCTTCATAGCTTTTTTCATCCAGTGTGATCAATATATGCAGCCCCTTATTGATGTCCTTATAATTATACCATTCATCCTTCCGGGTCCATTTTGCCGGCAAGTGGCGGGTACTGCCGTTATTGCGGTCTACCACATCTAATGTAGCGGTTTGCTGTTTGGGATGGCTCAAAAACCAGGCGCCTATCATTTTATTATACCAGGGCCATTCATATTCCGCATCGGCAGCCGCATGAATGCCCATAATACCACCGTGATCATGCACGTACTGCTGCAGCGCCTTTTGCTGGTCTGTATTAAACAAGGTTCCGGTTGTGCTCAAAAAAATAATAGCTGCGTATTGCTTCAGGTTGTCATTAGTAAATGCGGCTGCATCCGTGGTGCTATCCACCAGGAAACCGTTTGCTGCACCCAGTTGATAAATGGCGTCCAGTCCTTTTGCAATGGAAGCGTGGTGAAATCCGGCCGTTTTATAAAACACCAGTACTTTGGGTTTCGCTGCAAAGACGCCCGTCGCCAGCAACAACACACACAAAAGAATGCTTAATTTTTTCATAATATACTATTAACTCATTATCCGAATGAATGCTAAAGATACTGATGGTTCATTTAAAAATAACAGGGCTTTCTTCAAAATATGCCGTTCTTTACCGGAGCACAGTAAAAAAGAAATCAATTTATTCTTGTTACCTTTGCGTTTTGAAAACCTTATACAAATTATTCATAATATGAAAGAGATTATATTCTCACTCCCCCAGGAAGCCCTTGGAACCGCAAGTTCAGTTGTTTTATTAGGTGATTTTAATGATTGGGATTTAGACAAAGCGATACTTTTAAAGAAAGGCAAAGATGGCATTTGGAAAGCAGCCGTAAAGCTGAAGCCCGGACATACCTACGAATACCGTTTTTTACTGGATGACGGGCGTTGGGTAAACGACTGGGCAGCGACGGCCTATGTGCACAAGCATCATTTTGGCATCGACAACTCTGTTATTACCATTGGGGAAGATACTGTTGTAGCGAAAGAACCTGCAAAAGCGGCGTCCGCCAGGGCAAAAGCCCCCGCAAAAAAAGCAGCAAAAGCTCCGGCGAAGCCTGCCCGTTCGACAGGCGGGAAAATTGCCGAAATCATTAAAAATGATCTAACAAAAATTGAAGGGGTCGGTCCGGCGATTGCCAAATTGCTGGAAAAAGAAAATATTCACTCTTTCAAAGACCTGTCGAAGGCCACTGCAAAAAAATTAAAAGAAATCCTTGACGCCGCCGGCAGCAAGTTTGCAATGCACAATCCCAAAAGCTGGCCCAAACAGGCTAAACTGGCAGCCGCAGAAAAATGGGAAGAGCTGAAAGCGTTGCAGGATGAGCTCATCGGAGGAAAATAAGAAATAAGAAATTACAAATCAGCAATAAGTAAGGGGCCGGTTGGAACGATACTTTCCGGTTCCTTATTTATTGAACACTGCGTTTTTGGCCGGCAAGACGCTTACGGCGGTAAGCTGTATGCGATTACCAGCCTGAGAAATAAAGAATAAGAATTTTCAAATCAGAAGTAAGAAAGGACTTCAATTGGAACGATCCTTTCTCGGTTCCTCATTTATTATTTTTTATTTCTCATTTATGCCGTTCTTTCTGCCCAAAAACAGGCAAACAACCATACATACCAGGAACAGCATACCCACCAGTTGGTGAAAAATACTGAGGATAAATTTGCTGTTGTTGAGGTAATTCATCAAGGCCAGAACGCCCAGCGTAACCTGAACAAGGACAATACCCAAAGGCAGAAAGCGCATTTTAGACAAAGCTGTTGTTTTCGGCAACCGGGTTAAGCGAAGGGTATAAAAGATCATCAGAACAGTGATCAAATATGCCAGGCTCCTGTGTGTAAACTGGATGGTGATTAAGTTATGCGTAATATCATCCAGGAAACTGCCTTCTGTAAACAGTTGTCCCTGCGGGTACCAGCTCCCGTTAATGGTGGGCCAGGTAATGGCGGCTTTTGCGGCATGGGTCCCGGCCATAAAAGCGCCGTAGGTAAGCTGTAGAGTAATGACTACCAGCAGGGCAATGGTAAGATTTCTTAAAGGCGTATTATAAGCAAGCCTGTTTTCAGGAACGGTCAATTTTAGCGCAAACCACACCACATAACACAGCAGCAGCAAGGCCGACAGGAAATGAATAGCCAGGCGGACGGGACTTACATACACCAGATCCGTACCGATACCGCTTTTCACCATGATCCAGCCGATGGCGCCTTGCAACCCGCCCAGCAGGAATAAGATGATCATGGGCCAGAGCATACTGCGGTCGATCTTCTTTTTTATAATAAAATAAACAAAAGGGATAATAAACACAACGCCCATCAGCCGCGCCCAGTCGCGGTGAAACCACTCCCAGAAATAAATGGACTTAAAATCTTGCAGGGTGAAATAATTGTGTATGTATTTAAACTGCGCAATCTCCTTGTATTTATTGAATGCTTCCACCCAGGCCTGTTCGTTCATCGGCGGCAGTGCGCCCAGGATGGGTTGCCATTCGGTAATGGAAAGTCCCGACCCGGTTAGCCGGGTAATGCCCCCTAATAAAACCTGTATAATGATCATTCCGGCGCCGACAAATAACCAGGTGGCCACCGGTTTATTCTTTTGTAACTGCATAACGCGCAAAAGTATTAATTATTTGTCGTTTGCAGTTTTTTGTTTGATGTTAGAATCCAGAATCAGTCATGGAGCCTTTTGCGTTCCGCATTGAGCGTTCCGCCTTCAGCATCCCGTCACAAACGGCTATCTTTGCAAAAATTTTTTGAGATGCTGCAATTACAATTGTTACGGCAGGATACGGAAGCCGTAAAAAAAAGACTGGCCATAAAGAACTTTAAAGACCTGGCCCTGGTTGATGAGATCATTGCACTCGATGATCAACGCAAGAAGGCCCAGTTGGAATTTGATACCACCCAGTCCGTTGTAAACAGCGCTTCCAAAGAAATAGGCCAACTGATGGCGAAGGGCGACAAAGCAGCAGCGGAAGAAAAAAAGGCCGTTGTTGCGGACGCAAAGAAGAAATTACAACCCATCAGCGAACAGTTGGCCCAGGCAGAAAAGCTGGTGCAGGAAAAGCTGGTGCTGCTGCCCAACCTCCCGGCAGCATTGGTACCCGTGGGAAATGGTGCAGAAGATAATGAAGTGGTACGGGAAAGCGACGCCAAGCCCATATTGCCGCCAAACGCGGTTCCTCATTGGGATTTAATAAAAGCCTACGACCTGGTTGATTTTGAGACCGGTGCAAAAATTACCGGCAGCGGTTTTCCTTTATACAAGGGCCAGGGCGCTAAGCTGCAACGCGCACTGGTACAGTATTTCCTGGATTTTAACCTGGAAGCCGGCTATACAGAATACCTGCCTCCTTTTATGGTAAATGAAGCCTCCGCCTTTGGAACCGGGCAATTGCCGGATAAGGAAGGCCAGATGTACTATATGCCGGCCGATAATTATTATATGATCCCGACGGCTGAAGTGCCGGTGACGAATATTTACCGTGATACCATTTTAAAACAGGAACAATTGCCCGTTAAAATGACCGCCTACTCGCCCTGTTTCCGCAGGGAAGCCGGCAGTTTTGGCAAGGACGTGCGCGGCCTCAACCGGGTGCACCAGTTTGAAAAGGTAGAGATCGTGCAACTCACCCATCCAGAAAAAAGTTATGAGGCGTTGGATGCTATGGTAGCACACGTGGAAAAATTATTACAAAGCCTGGAACTGCCTTACCGCATTTTAAGACTCTGCGGCGGCGATATGGGCTTTACTTCTGCCCTTACCTACGACTTTGAAGTATATAGTGCCGCCCAGGAGCGTTGGCTGGAAGTGAGCTCTACGTCTAACTTTGAAAATTATCAGACCAACCGGATGAAGATCCGCTTTAAGGATGAAAATGGTAAAACGCAGTTGGCACATTCGCTCAACGGCAGTTCCCTGGCCTTACCCCGCATCTTTGCCTGTATTTTGGAAAACAACCAGCAGGAAGACGGCATTAGATTGCCAAAGGTGCTGGTGCCTTATTTTGGGAAAGAGGTGATTTCGAAATAGCGGCTGTTCAGGGTTTCCCGCAGATAGCGCAGACCTTCGCAGAAATATTATTGTTTTATAGCTTTTGATGTTTGATTCGCACTTTGCAAAATAAATGATAAGGCATTTTCATTCTTATCTAAGTCAAACTCAATTGTTGTATCATCGAACTGTTTAATAAAAAAGGAACGGGAACTCATGGGCGTTAGCAAAAATTTATCTTGCCCTGCCTGTTGATAATAGAGCAGTCCATTTTCTAAAAAAACAGTGATGCTATCTTTATCCCGAAGGTATCTGCCTTCGAATTTCTTTAGCTGTTTCGCAGGATAAAAAACTTCTTTATAAATTTTTAGAGGCGGCAGCGGCTTTTTGTAAAGCGCATCCTGGATGAACGGGATGTAATTAAGTCTGTTGGAATGATTCGTAAGAATAATGATTGTCTTATCTGTGTTAATATCCCGTTCAATATAAGAAACGTATCCCGGCCAGCTCCCGAAATGAGATACCCTGATCCCACGTCCGCCGGTGCTGTCAATCGACCAGCCAAATCCATAAGCCGTTCTCGCCCCATCTTTCAGCATAGCCGGTGTAAACATTGCCGCCCGGTCTTTATCTGAAATTAATTTGTCTGTATAGAGTGCCCGGTCCCATTTCAACAGGTCAATAACAGTAGAATTTACCGTACCATCGCCATACACACCATCCAGCCATTTTACAAACTGGTAGTTTTTTATGCTGTCTGGTAACAGATATTTTTTTCGTTTTTCATCATACACATACCCCAACGCATAATTTTTTATTGTATGCGGTGCAAATCGCCTTCGGTAAACCATAGTTCTGGACATTCCCAAGGGATCAAAAATATTGGCCCTCAAAAAATCGGGATAAGATTTTCCCGAACAACGCTCTATGATGCTCGCTAAAAATACATAGCCGGTATTGCTGTAATCAAAACGGGTGTCTGGTTCAAATAATAATTTAGGGTGTGTATTTGCAAAGAAATTAATAACGTCTTTATTCGAGACAATTTTATTTTTATTCCAGGAGCTATCCATCAGCCTGAGATAGTCTGGAAGCCCACCGGTGTGATTCAGCAAATTACGCACCGTTACGTTTGAATAGAAAGAGAGTTCGGGAATATAACTGCCAATGCTTGCCTCCAGGTTTAGCTTCCCATGCTCCTTTAAGATCAGTACCGCCATTGCAGTAAACTGCTTTGTTAAAGAAGCTAATTCAAATACTGATTGGTCATTTAAATGCGCCTTTGTCTTCTTATTAGCCACGCCAAAACTTTTCTTATAAACGACCCTGCCCTTTTCGGCAATAAGTACATTGCCATTTAGTTTATCAGCCTCGTATAGTTTGTTAAGTACACTGTCTATTGTGCTAATTCTATTTTGTCCTGAAGTTGTTTGTATAAATAAGGAGGAAAGGGCGATTATAAACAGATAATATTTCATAAGTGGTATGGTAGCCAGAATGAAGACTTCACAATGCTTGAAAGTTAAGAAAAAAATCTAATTTTCGCCATATACCTGTTCATCTCAGCTACCATGCATCCACCATTGCCGCCGGTTTTATAATTTCCTAAAAATTCATTTTAAAAATTTATACATTAGAACACTCAAACCCCTTCCGATGTATAAATTTTTTACACTCTTACTTTGTATTTGCTATTCTATTTACAGTACTGCGCAAAACTATGATCCCAACAAAGTTTTCGCCCCGGGCTTTTATACGTTTAACGGCAACGCCTTCCGCGCCGCAGATGGCACACCCGGACGAGCTTATTGGCAAAACCGCGCCAATTATGCTATTGAAGCGGCGTTTGATACCACCACCAATATCCTGAGCGGAACTGAAGTCATCGAATACATCAATAACAGTCCGAATACCCTGGATTATCTCTGGCTGGAGCTGGATCAGAATGTAGACAAAGAAAATTCGCGCGCCCAATCATTGACCGCTCCGGGCCTGGAACCAGCACCGGACAAGGGGTTCAAACTTGCGACCGTTGAACTCAACAACGGTGGCGCCTGGCAGCAGGCAGCTTATCAGGTACAGGACACACGTATGCAATTACGCTTAAAAAAAGCGCTGGATTCCGGAAAATCACTGAAACTTAAGATCCGTTTTTCTTTCAAACTACTAAAATCTTCCGCCGCCGACCGGGCCGGGATCCTGCAAACAAAAAACGGGAAAATCTTTGAGTTTGGCTACTGGTTTCCCCGCCTGTGCGTGTATGACGATCTCAACGGCTGGAATACGTTGCCTTATATTGGCGGAGGTGAATTTTATTTTGAGTATGGCAATATCGATTATAAAATAACGGTTCCTGCAGGGATGCTGGCTGTTGGCTCCGGGCAGTTGCTGAATGGAAAGGAATTATTGAGCGATAAAGTATTGACCCATCTTTCAAAAGCCCACGCTTCGGATAAAACAGTGGTCATTTATTCGCAGGAGGATATAAAAAAGCAATCTCCCACAAAAAAAATATCCGGAACCGTGACCTGGCATTTTGCCATGAACAACACGCGCGACGTGGCTTTCGCACTTTCAAAAGCCTTTATCTGGGATGGGGCAAAAATAGATCTCCCTTCAGGAAAAACAGCTTTCGCGCAATCCGTTTACCCGGAAGAAAGCGTTCAGGGTAAGAGCGAATGGAATCATGCCACTGAATATGTAAAAGCTTCGGTGGAGGACTTCTCAAAGAAATGGTTTGAATATCCCTATCCGGAAGCGACGAATGTTGCGGGGCCTATTGGCGGCATGGAATTTCCTGCACTGGCCTTTGATTATTACCGGGAAGGTGGCAAAGGCCTGTGGGCGCTGGTCTCCCACGAGATCGGGCACACCTGGTACCCGATGATCGTAGGTTCAGACGAGCGGCGTTACCCATTTATGGACGAAGGATTTAATACTTTTATTGATATTTATGCCCAGGAAGATTTTAATAAAGGCCAGTTTGCGCCCAAGCGCGATGGGGAATATGCGCCCAAAGGAGGCAACCCTGCTGATGAAATTATCCCGGTGATCAAAGCAACAAAGAACGGACCCACCCTGCTATCGCCGCCCGATGGCATGGATTATAAATATGTGCACCCGCTGGCCTATTTTAAAACGGCCTTTGGTTTGGTATTGCTGCGCGATATCATCCTCGGGAAAGACCGGTTTGATTATGCTTTTCGCAGCTACACCAAAAACTGGGCTTTCAAGCATCCTTCGCCCGTTGATTTTTTCAGAACGATGGACAATGCCGCGGGGGAAGATCTGAGCTGGTTCTGGCGGGAATGGTTTTACAATAACTGGGAACTGGACCAGGCCATTACCGATGTAAAATATGTAGACGGCGATCCTGCAAAAGGCGCGCTGATCACTATTGAGAACAAAGAACAAATGGTTATGCCGGTACCCCTTGCTGTTGCAGAGCGTAACGGGCATACGCAGCATATCCGGGTGCCGGTGGAAGTATGGCAATTGGGCGCTAAGCATACCATCAAAGTCAATACTACATCGCGCCTGGCTTCCGTAGTAATCGATCCAAAAAATCAATTGCCGGATAGTAACCGGGAAAACAATAAATGGAAACCCTGATCATTTAAAAAATGAAAGGGATCAGGCGCCAGGTATGTTTCCCGTAATCAATATACTGTTGTCCAAAATGTTTCACCAGCAGCCGTTCTTCAATCCGGATGCGGTTATAAAAAGCCAGCCTCACGGCAATCAATACTACAAGCAACGCGATCTGGTTATTGAGGGAAATGCCAAATCCTGCAAAAGACAATAAGGAAGCTGCGTAGGCGGGATGACGGATATATTTATAACAGCCGTCAGTTTTTAGTACATGCTCCTGCCTTATCGTAACATTCGTTGTGAAAAATTTCCCCAGGGAAGCTATGATAAAAAAGCGCAATAAAATCCCGAGGATCAACAGCCCCAAACCCATATATACAGCGCTTTTAGTTCCTGAAATAGGAGCTGCAACATTTAATGAGATATATACTGCTGCCGTAGTAGCGGCAATAATAACAATCCAGATAATGGCCAGGGAATGTTTATCCTCTCCTTGCCGGTCGGCAGAACGGGCGCGAAAGGCCCTGCTGATAATTATTTCTGAAAGGAGCCAAAACAGGTAAATGAACTGCATGACTTAACAGGTAATCGCTAGCTGCGCATTTATTTTAAAAAAGGTTGCTGTGTCGTTTTTGAGCGTCCCGTTAATGGTTATTGTTGCAGCGTCGGGTTGCTGATAGTTAATTGCTACAATTAACGAAGGAGTTTGCACGGGATCTACCATTGAAAGAAACTTGCATTGCGCCGCATCATTCAGGAATAATTTTTTCCCGGTTGCTTTTTCTGTCAGCTCTTTTATGATTTGCAGCATACATACGCCTGGTAATACAGGCTGTCCAGGAAAATGCCCTTCAAATATTTTATGGGCGGCGTTTAATTCTATTGTTCCGCTTATAGCTCCCGCCTGGTCTTCAAAGCTGCTAATGGTATATAAATTGTTATTCAGCATTATCTGTAATCATTTTCAGATCAATGGTAAAGTTAAAATTTTTATGGCGGATGTTTACAAACTCAGGCATACCGTCCATTAATGGGCCGCGTGTGGCTTCCAGCACTTTCTTCTTTGCATCGCCCCGTTCCATCCTCAGCAACTGTGCACACTTCGCATCCGTTATATAGTAATAAATGTCGGAGCCATCACGAAAAGCGTAATAATATTCATTATTCTTTGTATAGACCTTTGCGGTAGCGGCGTTCAGGTGGTTCATCAAAACAAGCTCAAAATCCTTTTTAAGCGTTTTCTTTACCGCATCCCTATCCATTTTAGGGATAATTGAATGAACGGTAAATACTCCATTCTTTGCAAATTCAAAATCGAAAAAAGAGAATCCCACTTCATTGGTAAAAACGATGCGCGTGGAGCTATCCGGCATTTGTTTGATCAGCAGGATACCGCTTAAATGATTGCCCACCACATCAACCGATGTTTGATACAATGCCCGTTTAACAATTGGCTTGAATTTGTCGATGCAATGATCCGTTCCTTTCGCGCTTTTCAGGTTTTTATAAGCAACCGGTGCGCAACTGTTCAGCAACGCCAGCGCACTAATTAATAACAAAAAGCGCATCGGGTAAAGTGGTATTTAATTTTTGACCGGAATAACGGATAGTCGTATTGTCCCCTCTGGTGTCGATCATCTGCACCTCGCTCACCACAAAGCTTCCTTTTGCCATGGTTACTTTTACCTGTCTAAAAAGCGCTTTCATCTCTTTGGTAACCGGTGTCATAGCAGCCAGATAGCTGCTATTGTTCTCTAGTAATTGTACAGAAAAATCAGGATTATCAAAAACCGTCCCTTTAATACAATCCATCATCAACTGATTGATCTGTTGAAATAGTTTGCTGGAACCGGCAGACATTTTATTTGTTTTTTGTCCGTCCTTAATACTTACTTTATTTCCGTTCAGCACCATCAGATATTGATAAGGAGTTGTGTACTCCATGCGAACCCGGTTATCCCGTTTAAAATAAAACTTTCCTTTTGAGGTTAGTTTTTCGGAAAGCATACTCAGGCTTTTCACCTGTGTAAAATCTGCTGCAATGCTGTTTATTTTTTGGGAAGCCACCGCAAATTGCCGTTTAATACTTGCCGCATCGCCAACGGGTTTGTATTGTGCAAAACCGGCCAACGAGAGGTCCGCAAATAATACCAATAGAAATAGTTTACGCATAGGGTTGCAAATGTACCAATTTATCCAGGGGTACCACGGTATAACCCTGCTCTTTAACATATTCTAAAAACCTGGGTAATATAAAAACCGTAGTATGTATGGTATCATGAAATAAAAAAATAGCACCGGGCTGTAACCCGTCTTTGGCTTTTTGCAGCAATTTGGATTCATCTTTTGTCACCGTGTCCATGGTGCGCACCTTCCAGCCAATCACTTTGTAATCCAGCGCCCGTGCCGCTTTGCTAACATTCGGATTAGTAACGCCATAGGGCGGCCGGAACCACTTCATATTTTTACCGGTTAACCGATAAACCAACTTCTGTAGTTGTTGCAGCTCTGCTGTCATCCGTTTGGAGGAATGCATATCGAACCAAAAATCATGGTAATAAGAGTGACTGCCAACAAGATGCCCGTCTGCAATAATTTGTTTAAACAGGCTTTCATGTGCTGCCACCCGGTAGCCGATGCAGAAGAAAGTAGCAGGCACTTCGTATTTTTTTAAAATGGCCAATACTTCAGGAGTATGTTTTTCAATAGGTCCATCATCAAAACTGATCGCGATCTGTTTTTCTGTGGTTGTGCCCTGGCATACTGCTGGTATAAAAAACTGGGAGCCTACATAAAAACTTCCGTAAAACAACACCAGGGTATAAACCGCTATCAGCATAAAATAGCCCGACCAGTGCCAGCCCTGCTGTAGCTGCAAATAGGCAAATGCAGCCAGTAAAATCATAAAAACAAGGGTCGTATTTCGGAAGTTCAGCATACCGACAATAAATAAAGCGAAGGATAATTTAGCTTATAATTATTGTAAATTAAAATTTTTCTTGGCGCAACCATCGCTGTATTTTCAGGTACTTTTCCTGTACTTATAATATTCGATGCCAGCCACAGTGCAAACGCCGATGAAGTCGGATATTCACCACAATATTGTTTATAGGTGATTGCTGGTTTGTTTTCAAACAGCAACCGGTTTATATGGTTGTAATGCCGGCTATACCGGTTATCGCCATTGTCGCCCGTAATAACCAGGTCGATATCATTCACCGATATGCCCTGACCGGCCATAAACGATTCAATGAGATCTGTTATTTCCCCGGTGGGTTTATAAAATGTTTGCATGGCATCCAGCTTTGCCATTGCATTTACCGGTTTATTTTTATCCAGCAGGAAAAAAGCAGCGCCTTCTCCGGCTATGGTTCCCCGGGTGCCGCTACCAATAAGCATTTCGGAGGCGCCGTCTGTTTTATACAGATCAAACCGCCGCAATATTGCGTGGCTGTGCTCAATAATTTCGTCCACCCCACCTATCAATACTTTTTCCGCATCGCCTTCATTGATCAGGCTTACAGCATCCAGCAATGCCGCTTCAAAAGAATTGCCCCGGTGCACATAGGTATTGTTATAATTGTGGCATTTCAGTTGCAGTGCTATCTGTGCCCCTACGGTATTATGTGTGGATTGAATAAATGCCGTAGGCGATAACAATTCTTCCTTAAACTCCACCATGCGCGTCAGGAACTGATCCGTATCTGCCAGGCAGCCATAAGCCGTTCCCGTCACGATCGCATCAGGATTTTTTTCCTGTGCAGCCTGTAAACATTCCATAGCCGCCGACGCTCCCATTTTTATAATACGGCTCATGCGGCGGATCAGTTTTGGGTCGATGTATTTGGTATAATCCGGCTCTTTACAGGCGAACCGTTCTCCTGTATATCGTTCAGGGTTTGCCAGCAATGCGTCAAAAGACACCTGCGGGGAAACGGCATATGTGGAATGAATATACAAAATGCAGAATTAAGATTTAAAATCTAGAATATTGTTCGGGAAAAAATAAGCGCACTGCAATTACCGCCAAATCCAAAGGAGTTGGACAGCACATGATCGATCTTTTTCTGTTCAAGTACCGTAGTAACTGTAAACGGCAATTCTTTAATGGGCGTTTGCAACCGCAGATTGGGGAACACCAATCCTTCCCGGATGGCCAGCAGGGCGTAAACCGCCTCAATGGCTCCACTTGCTCCCAAAGTATGCCCTGTAAAGGATTTGGTGGAGCTCATAGCCGGGTACCGCCCCTGGAACAGTTGCGCAATAGCTGCTCCCTCTGAGCTATCATTATTATTGGTGCCCGTACCGTGCAGGTTTATATAATCAATATCCGACGGCTGAAGTTTCGCTTTTTTTAGGGCGCCCTCCATTGCCAATAAGTTGCCCTTCCCTTCGGGTGATGAGGCTGTTTGGTGATGCGCATCGTTTGCATTTGCCCAGCCGGTTATTTGAGCAACCGGTTGCTCCTTCAGCGTTGCCGCCACTTTGGGCGACACCAAAACCAGGTAGGCCGCCCCCTCACCTAAATTTAACCCGCGCCGGTTCTCATCAAAGGGCTGACAATATTCCTGATCCAGTATCATCAAAGTATTAAACCCATTTAAAGTAAAGCGGGTCAGCGCATCGGTACCGCCTGCAATGACCACATCCAATTGCCCCTGGCGGATCATTCGCGCTCCCAGGAAGATACTATTGGCCGATGAAGAACAGGCGGTGCTAATGGTAGTTACAAAATCTTTTACTCCGAGTACATCTGCAACAATTTCTGTAACGGCTCCGCATTCATGGTTTACCACCATCTGCAGATCGCCTTCACCTGCATTCTGTAAAAATTCAGGAAAAAAATCTTCGGTTTTATCCATTCCCCCCACAGAGTTGGCAGAAATAAACCCTGTGCGCCATTGAGAAAGATCGATCCCTGAACTGAGGATCGCTTCTTTCGCAGCAACCGCGCTTAATAATGCGGTACGGCTGATCTGCGCAGGCAGGGCCGCGAGCGCCGCCAGCTCCTCGTTGGATAAGGGTACTTCTGCAACCGGCAAGGCATCTTTATGAACGGATTGTAACCGCTGCATCGGACGTATACCTGCCTTCCCGGCCTTCAAAGACTCCAGGTTCTCCGCCACGTTATTTCCAATGGCTGAAATAATACCTGTACCTGCTATATAAACCGAATGACTCATTATCTAAATTTGACTATTCATCATTGCCTATTCACTTTTCACTTTCCTGATGTTCCAGGATATAATCAGCCATCGTGCTTACCGAACGGAACACATCCTGTCCCTCTTCCGCACTCTTTAATTTGATATTATACTCCTGCTGCAGCAAAACGATCAACTCCAGCGCATCAATCGAATCTAATCCCAAACCTTCCACAAACAGCGGATCATGATCACCGATATCTTCCGGTTTTTTATCCTCCAGTCTCAATTGTTTAATGATCTGTTCTTTCAGGTGTTGTATTAACTCTTGCTTATTTTCCATAATCTTTTTTATAAATTCGATCCAGGTTTTCAGGGGTAAAGGTACTGCTTCGCTCCGGTGCTTCCTGCTCTACAAGGAACAGACAGCCATCCAGCCGGTCGTCCAAAACATCCGCCCAGCCGCAAATGCAGGCTTTCAACAGGTTGCGGTCCATAAGATCCGAAACGTACCAGTGAAGCCATTCCGCATCAAACGCATCGGATACAAAGAACGCATTTTCGCCTTTGAATTTATAGCGAATGCACAGTTCGCCGATCACGATATTCGGCAACGTATAAACAAACAACGCCGGGCTTGGATATTCCTTTGAGGCTTCCCAGTATTGCGCATCGGCCTCAATGCTGCCATTGCGATTGCTGAATACCAGGCCAGTTTCTTCAGGCTTATAAAGCGTTGCAGCAAAGCTACTTTTCAATAACACATCCGTCGCAACCAGGCCCATTTTACTCAACGCATCCATCTTGTAAAACCGGGGATAGTCTACACCCAGATGCTCGTAGGCCCCCTTTAAAAAGGTTACGGATTTCTCCTGCGACCTGAAAACAACAGTATTGTCTTTTACAATAATTCCATTGCGCACGATAGCTGTTGCTGTAATATAGTATCCTGTTTCGCTCACACCCCGTTATCCCTTTTCTTTAAACCCGTTATTAATATATTCAATACTATCGCGCAATTTGATAGTCTTTGCCAGTTTTTTTAAAGCGGTATCATGCTCCCTTACATACGTATTATCCGTATCCCATACATACCCTGCCAAAACGGAGCAGATCATTTTCTTAATATCCGGATTTTGATCTTTGGCAAAAAAGATCGTATGCAAAGTAGTATCATACCATCCCATCACATAACTCCTGAAGGTATTAACGCCCTGCATCATGACTTCGGTATATTCCTTTTCCCAATCCACTTTTTCGCCTTGAAGCTGCCGTACCACCAGTTTACCCGCGATCTGACTGGAAACAGTGGCCAGTGTTACACCCGATGAAAATACCGGATCAAGGAACTCCGTTACATTTCCTGTAAGCACAAACCCGTTCCCGAAAAATTTCTCTGTGGTGGCCGACCAGGATTGCAGTACGCGGGGCTCCCATAAATATTCAATGCCCTTCATGCGTTCGGCAATATAGGGTTCGTCGGCTATTAAGCTGCGCATGATCTCTTCCGGCGATCCTGAATATTTTTCAAAGAAAGCGGGATCCCCTACAAACCCAACGGACGTAATGCCGGTGGCAAAAGGAATGATCCAAACCCAAATGTCTGGCTTGTGTACTACGATAGTAATACGGTCCGGCTCATCATCCATTTGCCGGTTCACATCTTTTGTATGCACAAAAACAGCCTTACGCGGAGGCAGGTTAGAAGGTTTATCCAACCCGAACAAACGGGGAATCACCCGGCCATAACCGCTCCCATCAATAATAAATTTCGCCTCTATCTGTTTTTCATCGCCCTGTGCGTCTGTTATGGTGGTTACCGAAGAGCCATCGTCATTAAATTTAATTGCCGTTACTGTTGTCTCATAATCTATAGGCACTCCTTTCGCTTCCAGCCCGTCGGCCAGCGCCTTGTCAAAATCCGCACGGGTTACCTGGTAGGCATGATCCCATCCATCCGTAAACTGATCGGAGAAAGAATAATCGCAGATCACCCCATCCCGGACAAACTTGGCACCGGTCTTTCGCTGAAAACTCTGTTCCAGCACGCTATCCAGCAATTCCGCCTCTTCCAGGGCTTCCATACAGCGGGGTAACAGGCTTTCCCCAATCACAAAACGGGGGAATTTCATTTTTTCCACCACGCGTACCTTGTAGCCCGCTTTGTTAACGATAGCTCCGGCTACGGTTCCGGCCGGGCCGGCGCCGATCACCAATACATCTGTTTTTTCAGTTTGCATACAGTTTTATTTTACGTTACAAGTCCTCGCTTGTTTTAAACCCAATCCTTACTCTTTGTTTTTGCGCTGTTTCTATTTTGTCTTTTTTCAATAAATAATTCAATGCCTCATAAATATCCTTGAATTGTTTATTGTATTTGCGTTCTATTCTCTTCAACTTTTCCGTCAGGTCTTTATGCTCAAAAGCGAATTTTTTTAATGCAACAAAAGCCTCAACAATTGCTATATTTACTTTGATGGCCTTCTCGCTTTTTAAAACACCGGCAAGCATTGTTACTCCGTGCTCTGTAAACGCAAAAGGTGTGACCTTTGTGTTCCTTTTATTTTGACCTGATGCGGTCGCAAATTGCGACCGCATCTTCTCCCACTCCGCCACGGTCAGCCGGAACATAAAAGATGCAGGAAATCTTTCGATATTGCGTTTGACAGCTTCATTCAGTCTTTTTGTTTCCACTTCATATAATATAGCCAGATCAAAATCCAACATTATCTTTTGTTTCCGGACTTCGTAGATTTTATTTTGTATATCCTGTAATTCCATAGTAGCAACATTGTGCTACAAATTTAGCTTTTCTTTTTACATTTCAGCAGCGTGTGGCTTAGCCCGATCCCGCTGATCTCTTCCACGATCTCAAAGCCCGCTTTTGCTATACACTTCTTAAATACACGCGAATCATACATCTGACTGTTGCCATTGGCGATTGCCGTAAAATAGATGGATAGTTGCTGAATGCAGAATGCAGAGGTTTCAAAGCGCTGATTATCCCAAAAGGCTTCCAGGATATAAACAGATCCGTCCGCATTCAATGCCTGGCCGCAGCGTTGCAGGATCGAAACAATTTCATCCTCCGAAAAACAATCCAGGAACTGGCTCATCCACACACCGTCATATCCGGTTGGAAAAACGACCGAAGCCTCCAGCACATTTGCGGGGTAAAAATCTACCCGGTCGCTCAATCCTAACTTTTCAATGTTTTCCTTTGCCATATCCGCCTGGCCCGGCAAATCCATAATTGTAATGTGGACGTCTCTATCAAATGCTGTGGATGCCAATGCCCATTTGCCGGTATTGCCGCCTATTTCCAGTAAGCGTTTTATATGATTCTCGGGTTTATAAATATGTTTCAGTACCAGGGGGAATGCGATATCTGAAAAGAAATGATCATATTCAAACCAGCTTTTCTGCTGGCGCGGATTCAACTGCGATAATCCCTCATATACGGTATTCCAATTACCCAATTCTTTCAAGCCTTCCGGCTTGCCGGTGTTTACAGATTCCTCCAAATGAAACATGCCTTTATAGCAGATATCCTGCACAAAACTCATGTTCACATTGGTGAGCGGGTCATGGAGAATAAAGTATCCTGTTTTGGTCAGCACAAACTTCTCGTCATCTGTGTATTTCACCAATTGCATACCCAGCGCGGCTTCCAGCAATACCCTTGCCCCATATTCCGGCACACCCGTTTTTTCACAAATAGCTGTTAAAACAATGCCTTCTTTATGAGCAGCGTCAATCACGCTTAAAATATTTTTATCCCTAAGGACGCGTGCCACCTGGAAAACAATAGGACCATGCGCAATAACCTGTGCCATATGTTTTGCCTGCATGGCCGAAAGGTGTTCTTTTTTGTAAAAGTCGATCATTAAAAAATTTATGGTTTTTTGTTATTCGTTTATTGTTGACGGTCTTTAATTTTTTCAATTATAATCGCCGCATTGCAGCCACCAAATCCTGAAGTTGTTTTCAGGCATGCACGAATCGGCTTCCTGATGAGCTCCCGGCAAACATTCAACGGCATTACCGTTCCGGGCTCTTCATACCCTTTAGTAGGGATGATCGTATTGTTTCCCAGCGATTCGATACTGATCACTGCTTCCAGTAATCCGGCAGCGCCCAGTGTATGTCCATAATATCCCTTGAGGCTATTCACCGGCACCTCCTGTAGCTGCGCCAGGTTAATGGCCCGGCTTTCCATATCATCATTATACAAAGTTGCGGTGCCGTGTGCGGAGATAAAATCAATTGCGGCAGCAGGACTCCCGGCTTCTTTTAGGGCGCGGTCGATCGCCATAAATAATTCTTCACCTGTTCTTGATGGACCTGAAATATGATTGGCATCATTACTTACCCCGCCGCCGCTGATCATTATCGGTTCCGCGGATGCCGGCACTTCAGTAGAAAGTACCAGCGTTGCAGCCCCTTCTCCAAGATTGATGCCTTTTCGCTGGGCATCAAAAGGCCGGCACAATTCATCACTTACGGCGTGAAAGGATTGGAAGCCCGAAAGAATAAAACGGGAGATCACATCAGCCCCGGCCACCACAACCGTTTTAAATTTGCCCGCGTCCAGTAAGCGCTTTGCTGTAATAATTGCCAGCGTACCGGAAATGCAGGCATGGGAAACAATAACCGGTTTATTTTGAAACCCAAAATGCCGGGCCAGTTTTTGCGCCGATGCGGTTAACCCTATTTCCTGTTTCAGTACTTCAGTAACCGGCTGATGCTCCAACAGGCTGATGTTTCCCTTGGTAGAAGAAAGGACCAATGCAGTATCAGCAGCTTTTGTATCGATTCCCGCCAGTTTTACGGCATCTTCAATGGATGCAGCCAAAATGTTTTCAAAACGTGTAAAGGGTGCCTGCTGTTTTTTGAAAAAGAGGTCCTCAAATAATGCCGCACAAAACGGAACCTCACTTTGCTGCGGATCCTGATGTACCTTAACGCCTGTTACATTTTTACAAAGGGCATCAAAATTTTCCTTAGCCGTTGTTCCAAGGGGAGAGAAAATATTTTGCGATAGAACGTACACTTTCTTCATGCGCCGGTAAGGTGCTTTTTCTTCCAGTCTTCAAAAAAAGGCGGGTTATTTAATAATAAGGTCTGGCTGTCTTTTTCAAGAAAGACCTGCGTGGTGGTACCGGTAGCCACCAGTTTTTTTGTTGTTCCGTGATACAGCTTGTAATTAAAAATGATCTTTGCTGCTTCACAGGGCAGATAAATTGTTTCTACCAGCACGGTATCTCCAAATCGCAACGATTGCTTATAGTTACATTCCGCATGCACAATGGGAACGACCACTCCCGCTGCAAAAAAATCAAGATAGCCTAACCCATATTCCTTTCCAAAAGCCTCACGACCATCTTCAAAATAGCGAATATAATGGCCATGCCATACAATACCCAGTGGGTCCGCCTCGTTAAAGCGAATCAAAACCTCGACCGTATTTTTTAACTCCTTCATTATCTATTTCCCCCCGTGAATGTAATTTGTGTTATCCGGCAGTAAAAATGCGCATTTCGCAGGAGGCGATTACCGCCTCCTGTATAGAGATGGTTCCTTCAACGATCGTTGCATTAAAGATCTGGTTTTTGACCGTAATGGTGGTTGTTAACAACTCCCCTGCTTTTGGCAAGCGGGCTATTTTTAATTGTTGTACCGCGCCGATAAAACCCACCGGAACCGGTTTATTTTCCTGCCGGCAAATATAGCCCATGTGTGCCGCCGCTGTTTGTGCAATATTTTCCACCAAACCGGGTTCCGTAAACAGCCCTTCTGCTACCAGGATATTGCCTTCCGGTACCAGGAACTGTGTAGTGGCGCTGGTAGCGTCACACTGTTCCAGCGTTTGCACCATTACGAAGGGAGCTCTTTGCGGGAGGTATGGTAAAATATCACTAGCTATACTCATAGTCAATAACCGGCCGGCATTTCGCAAGGCCAACGCGCTAAAATTACAGAAACTTTGGTTTGCTGCGCGAAAGGCTGCGCAACATTTTACTACGGAATTGCTAATTTTTGCCGCCTTTACTCCAAAATGGGTAATAATTATACCATTGATCAGGATAAGTCTGTACTTTCTGCTCCGTTTGCATCACAAAATCAGCCAGGATATACTCGGGCGCTCCTTTTTCCCCGCGGTCGCTGTACACGATACCGGGCGTTGCAAAAAAATGATAATGCGCCGTTGTTTCTTTCATTGCAAAAACAAAGGATACCGGCACTTGCAGCTTTGCGGCAATAATAAATGGCCCGGCGGGGAACCGTGCCGGTTCTCCCAAAAAAGGGGCGTTCAATGTTTTATTGCCCGGCAAAAACCTATCAGCATGCATGCAGACCAGCTCATTATTATTTAACGCCTCCATTATGGCGTATATGTGTGCAATAGCATCTTTTATAACAATAATATTCGCATTACGCTCACCCGTTACGCTATTGAGGTATTCTTTTATCTGTTGTTGCTCCCCATCGTACATAACGATATTAATACGGGTATTCAATCGCTTTAATAAATGCCCGGCTATTTCCCAATTGCCAATATGGGCACTCAGCAATAGCCCCCCTTTGCCGGAGGCCACCATTTGGTGCAGATGCGCTTCCCCGTCAAAATCAAACGTGAAGTTATTTTTAATACCGCTCATCAGCACAATTCGGTCTATTAAAGCTTGCCCAAACCAGTAATAATTACGATAGCGCGCCCGGGTGGCCTTAAACCCTGACAAATGCAGCCGCTCCCTGAGATAATAATTTATTGCCCCGTTCGATTGGCGGCTGAACAAAAAATAATACCCCGCCACGAAACGCAACAAGAAATAAGCAGGCGCCGTGCCGCCCCATTTCAGTAAAGCAATAAAGATGCGGTAACCGGTTGTATTGGCTTTTGAACGTCCGTCCCAGCTTGACATTTTTTACATGCATTGTTTTAAACATCCAAATATAGTAAGCCGATCACAATGCACCCCTGTTTTTTCTTTTCTTAAACCGAAGAAAAGTGATAATCAGAAGATAAAAAAGACCAATAGCAAGACTGGAAACAAAACAGCCATCATAAGGAACCTTATTGTAGAAGATAGTGTATATGCCATCATTGCAAACAGTGCAGCCTGCTGGCAATAAAGAACTTTGTGCCCAGGAAATCAGAACGGTACTGGCAATAAACAGAAGAAGAATGATTATGAGGTGTAGAAGCCAATCTCTTTTGAAATAATTTCGCAACAACCAAAAAGCCACCGGAACAAAAATAGAAAATCCATATACTACCTTTAACATAGGAAATAAGTGGAACGGCTTCCCGGCAAATTTGAGATGGCTTCCATTAAATCGTTTCATAAGGCGGGTGACCCACTGCCAATACAGCTGATCAATAAAAGTACTGCTCCAGGCAGCAACAAGAATGAGCAAAACAAAAACAGCAGTTGTTAGTATTCGATTGCTTGTGTTTGGCAAACCAGAATTTGTTCCCATATTATTCTTTGAACCGGACTATTGAACCAAACGCACTTTTGCTTTAGTCAAAGACCATTGTTCAATCAAACTAAAGGCTAACGCTTTTCCATCTTTTAATGATAATTTACGAATCGTTCCCGGAGCACGATTTCCCATCCTCACATCTTTTATTTTCTTTGATTGATAATTGGCACGCATTGTTCAAGCAATATTTTATACTATCGTTCAAAATAAGGAATCACAAAACGGAAAACAAACTGCCGACCCCCTGCACAGGCGCACAAGCGAGCGTGGCAACGAAGCTGAGATTTAGACCAAAGCCGGCTCCATAATTAGGCCGCTTCTTTTTTCTGGATCTGCTCCCGGATATAGTTATAGAAATCGTTAAAGGTGACCAATGGCAGAAAGTCGCCGGGCTGCACTTTAAAATGAAAGTTGCTTTCCAGGGCAACTACCAGGTCAATATAATCAAGACTATCAAGGTCCAATACTTCCTTAAGATGCGCCTCCGGTTGAATCAATTCAGCATCCGCCTCAAATTCCTCAATCAGAAAGTCGTTTGTTGTTTTTACTATTTTTTCCATGCTTAGCATTAGTGCTGCTTCCACTTTTTAACGATTAGGGTGGAGTTGGTACCTCCAAACCCAAAAGAATTCGACAAAAATACGTCTATATTTTTATTAGCAGTCTTTTTCACAATATTTAGGGAGGCGGAATCGGCATCGGGATGCTCAAAATTGATATTGGGGGCTATGAAACTATGTTCCATCATAATACTGGAATACACGATCTCACTGGCGCCGGCCATCCAGCATTCATGTCCGGTCATTGATTTTGTGGAACTTACGGGCGTATGACAGCCAGCAAATACTTCATTTATCGCCTTTGCCTCACTGGCGTCCCCCGCAGGCGTGCTCGTGGCGTGTGCATTGATATAGTCGATTACGCCGGGTTCGAGTGCCGCATCCTGCAGTGCCATCCGTAAAGATTTGGCTGGCCCGGCTACGGTCGGGTTCGAAATATGCTCCCCGTTGGAAGAAAACCCATAACCGATAATTTCGCCGATAATTGTAGCCCCGCGTTTTTGTGCCGATTCCAGGCTCTCCAGGATCACGGTGGCCGCTCCGCCGCTGGGAATCAGCCCATCCCGGTCCTTATCAAAGGGGCGGGAGGCCTTTTCGGGTATCTCTTCCCGGACTGAAAAGGCTCCTAATGCATCAAAAGTACCCATAGACAGGTGATTGATCTCCTGCGCGCCTCCGGCTACGATACATTGCTGCAGCCCCATCTTTATTAAAATATAAGCAAGCCCGATGGCGTGGGAACCGCTGGCACAGGCCGCGCTTACCGTAAGATTGATCCCTTTCAGCTTAAAAATAGTGGCCAGGTTCATAGTTACCGTAGAATTCAGGGTTTGAAACACGGCCGCTGACCCCACCAGCTGGGTGTCCTTTTTTTCCCGGATCAGATCAGTGGATTCGATGACCGCTTTTGCAGAACTGTCGTTCCCGTAAAGAATACCCGGCTCCATTTTCACCAGGTCGGCTTCTGTTAAACCGGCTTCTTTTAACGCTTCCACTGTTGCCATGTAAGCATATTCGCCTTCCTCCGGCAACATGATGCGGGAGCGCCGATCCAACAGCCCTTTTAAAGAGGGCCGCTCCACAAAACCCGTCAGGGCCGAACGGTACCCGAATGCCTTGCGTACCGGGTCAAAGATGATCCCCGATTTCCCGTTATACAACGAATCCTTTACTTCCCGCAGGTTTTTACCCAGGCAGGAGTAGATGCCGCGCCCTGTTATCACTACTCGGTTCATTGTTGCAAACGTACAGGAAATTTTTCGTTCATAAATTACGCCATTTTCCCTGCCGGTGGTTTATCTTGGTCAGCAAATCAAGGGATATGGAACCCATAAAAATAGCTACCGCTCAGTTTGAAAACCGTAGCAATGACAAAAAATATAATCTGGAAAAGATCAGGCAGCTTTCTGCCATTGCAGCAGCGGATGGCGCACAGGCAATAGCCTTTCACGAATGCAGCGTCACCGGTTATACTTTCGCACGCCACCTGACAGAGGAGCAACTGCTGGAAATTGCAGAACCTATACCCAACGGACCTTCTGTAGGGAAACTGCAGGAGATCGCTGCAATAAACAACATCACCGTGCTGGCGGGTCTATTTGAAAAAGATGCTTCCAACAACCTCTTCAAAGCCTATGTATGCGTGGATAAAAACGGCCTGGTGGCTAAATACCGCAAACTGCACCCCTTTATCAATCCTTTTCTGAAACCGGGCAATGAGTACGTGGTATTTGACCTGCAGGGCTGGAAATGTGGTATACTCATCTGCTATGACAATAATGTTGTTGAAAATGTACGTGCCACCGCGCTGCTGGGCGCTGATATTATATTTATGCCGCATGTAACAATGTGCACGCCGAGCCCGCGCCCGGGTGCGGGCTTCGTGGATCCGGCGCTCTGGGAACGCCGCGCAACTGACCCCACCCCATTGCGACTGGAATTTGACGGCATGAAAGGCCGCTCCTGGTTGATGAAATGGCTGCCTGCACGTGCCTATGATAATGCTATCTACGCAGTTTTTGCTAACCCTATTGGCATGGATGATGATCAGTTGAAGAATGGATGCTCCATGATTATAGACCCCTTCGGCGATGTGATTGCAGAGTGTCGTAAGCTGGATGAAGAAGTAGTAACGGCAACGCTCACACCGGAAAAACTGCATACGGCCGGTGGTTACCGGTATCGCCAGGCAAGAAGGCCCGCATTATACAAGGACATTATCGGTGCAGCGCATCAAAGCGAGCAGAAAGTAGTGTGGTTACAACAACAATCCGGGGCTGTTCAATAAAAAAAATAATGACCCATGAAAAAGGCCGTCCTTTACAGACGGCCCTGATTAATTTCTTTTAACCCATTCTTATTTTACGGTAAAGCCCGCTTCATGATCACCCCATGAAAGCGATACCCTTCCGTCGTTACTGATGGTATAGGTCAGCTTTTCTGCAAACTGCGCGGGCTTTGTGCTTTTTACCGTTACCCGCAGTGCGTCATCCGCCTCAGTGTACTCGGTGCCCCACTGATCCCATTTTTTATTAAAGATAAAAGTCCAGTCTCCACCAGTGGTTAGTACATGCAAGCCATATTTGCCTGCTGCAAGCTGTTTACCATTAATGGTAGCATCTTTACTGATCTCAAATAAGGTGGTTTTATTAGCCCCGGCGCGCCAAACCTTTCCATCCATTGGTTCTACATTTTTACCAATGGTACGTCCCTTTACCGAGGGCTGGCTATAATCGATCTTAACCGTCGCGCCTGATTTAATTGTTTTTGAAACAGTAGCTGGCGGACTTGCCGGTTTTTTCTGCATGTCATTTTGGGCGGCAGCGCCGATCACCAAGGAAATACCCGCAAGAAAGAAGAATATTTTTTTCATTTAAGTATGTTTTAAAAAATGGCGCAAATTGTTTGCCAAGTCATCTAATATAAGAATGTTTTTTTACATTTGACCCTTACAATTGCGATAAATTTTTAATGACCATTTTACCAATCGAACTAACCCCAAAACATGAAATTATCAATATCCCTGCTGCTGACACTATTCATTTTTATATCGGCAAACGCGCAAACAAGAAAATATAGTTACTATTTTGACAACAAATTAAAGCCCGTAGATCAAAAAAAGCTTCGATATACGGAAGGGGGTTCAGACAGGACTCGATTATGTGGGTCGATTTCTTTTACATAAAAGATAATAAAAAACTGTTTTCAGCTTCTTTTTCAGACACTGCTTTGAACGTATTGCAGGGAAGAAGTATTGAGTATAATCCGAGCGGCCACGCAAGTGCATTGAAAAATTACAAGGCAAATGTGCTGGACGGACTTATGGAAAAATGGGATAGCCTGGGGCAACTTACAGATTCTGTAATTTATAAGGACGGCGTTGTTGCATTAAAAAAACGCTTTTTCTATGCCCGCAAATCCCTCATTAATGAGGTTACAACGGATAGCATCAACAATACATTACTCGATATCAGCTATGACAGCACCGGCAAAAAGAGCCGTGAAATTTATTTTTCGGGCGATAAGGGTATCGAAAAGATTTATTTGCCTGATGGCACTGAAAAAACAGGTGATAGCTTGTACTCCCGGGAGGAACGGGCCGCTTCTTTTCCCGGTCGCGGCAATGCCTTTGGAGCATACTTAACACAAACCCTTGACCCCAAAGTCCCCTATCAAAACGGAGCACCCGCCGGAAGCTACCGGGTTATCGTTCAATTTATAATAGACAAAGATGGATACATTTCTAACATCAGGGCTTTAACCCAAATGGGGTATGGAATGGAAGATGAGGTAATAAGGCTCATTAAAAACTCGGGCAGGTGGGTTCCCGCGATGCAATACGGACGCCCTGTAAAAGCTTATCGAAAACAGCCGGTTACGTTTCTTGTTCAAAGATAGAAGTACAACCACCAGCATTCAGCGCCCGCCGGCTTTTTAAAATGATTTTAACGGTTATAAAAGGATCCTGTTTTAAACCTTTTTAAGGTAAAAGCTTCCATAGAATAGGTACGTTTTATTAACTATTAAAACATTTACTATGAAAACTTTTAAACTGTTTTTTATTGGTTTGATTGCAATGCTGTTTATAACCGCATTAAATTCCTGCACTGTACGAGCTTACTCTTATGGCCCGCGCCGCCAGGTTTGGGTGCCTGGTCACTGGACAACCGGGTATTATGGCGGCAGCCATTGGGTACGCGGACATTATGAATACAGGTAACTATTATTCGCTGTTGAACCCTGCCCCATCCGTACCGGCACGGGCGGGCGGGCATTAAGAAGTTAAGGGCATTTAAAAGACCTCTCAATGCTTCTTAACTCCTTAATGGTTTTACTTCAGTTTATCCAGTTCCCCTTTTACAAACTCCATTAATCCTTTGATATGGTTGGGTGAAAGATCGAATTGTAATCCGGCCGCTTCAAACAGTTGCGGCAGGGTCCTGGTTCCGCCCAGGCTTAAAGCATTGATATAATTAGTTAAAGCCTGTTCCTTGTTTTTCTTAAACTGTTGCCAAAGACCGATGGCGCCCAGTTGCGCGATCCCGTATTCGATATAATAAAAAGGCACTTCGTACAAATGAAGTTGGCGTTGCCAGTTAAAATTACGGTAGTCCTCCAGCCCGGTTGTATCAAGGGTTGCAGGGGTGAATTCTTCCAGGATCGTTCTCCACATTACACGTCTTTCTTCGGTGCTATGATTGGGATTTTCATAGATCCAGTGCTGGAATTTATCGATAGTCGCGATCCAGGGGAATATCGTCAGCACCCGCTCCAGTTGTTGTTCATGTGCCCGTTTTAATTCTTCCGGCGTTTTAAAGAATTCGGTCCAGTAATCCATGCTGAACAATTCCATGCTCATGCTGGCCACTTCCGCTATTTCCGTCGGGTATTCCTTAAAAGCCGCCAGTTGCAATGGATGCGCCAGGAAGGAATGGATCGCGTGGCCGCCTTCGTGCACCATGGTGGTTACATCATCCATAGTGCCTGCAGCATTCATAAAAATAAACGGGGCGCCCGTTTCCGCCAGCGGGCAGTTATAGCCGCCCGGAGCCTTTCCCTTACGGCTTTCCAGATCCAGCCGCCCCATGGCATTCATGGTTTTCAGGCAATCCCCAAAAAAAGGTTTCAGGTCGGTAAAACAATGGATCGCTTTCTCAATTAAATCGCTTCCGGTTGTAAAGGGGCGCAGCGGTTCAATACCCGCAGGCTCGGCATCTATATCCCAGGGACGCAGGGCGTCTAAACCCAGCTTTGCTTTTTTTTGCTGGTAGATTTCATCCACCAGCGGCAATACATGTTGTTTTACGGCTTCATGAAACTGGAAACAGTTTTCCTTTGTATAATCAAACCGGCCCAGTTCTGCAAAACGATAATCGCGGTAATTGTCGTACCCTGCATTTAGGGCCACCTGATGCCGCTTTTTTAACAGGGAGCTGAATAATTCATCCAGCGCCGTTTTATCTTCTAACCGGCGGTCGCCGATCTTTCTATACACGTCTTCCCTTTGTTTCCTGTCAGGATTCTCTAAAAATTTTGCTGCCTGCTGCAGGGTAAATTCCTGCCCGTTTACGGTTACCATCATTTTGCCGGCAATCATTCCGAACTGCTGGGCTTCCACCGCTAATTCAGATTGCAGGGGGATATTTGCCTCGCGAAACAGGTCGATATTCTTTTTTACATTACGCAAATAAGTAAAAAATTCTGGAGCCGTAAGCTCTTTTGAAAACCGGCTATCGATCAACTTTCTATTCAACTGATCGGCATAGGGCTGCATTTGGGGCTGAATCTCCGTCATGAAAAAAGTAAACGATTCCGCCAGTGCGACGTCAGTAGTGTCCCGGGTCATATTGATCTGGCGCCAGCAGGCATCTTCACTCACCACAGCTTCCAGTTCGCTGATATCCTGCAGCCAGCCATCCAGATCGGCTTTAGCTGTAAGCGGGCGATCTGCCAGCTCCTTAAAATAAGGCTCAAGTGTGGCCCAATCGGTTACTTTAAAATCTTTTGCCAGGAACCGGCGTTCCCGCGGCTGAATATTTGCATTTAAATCCATAGTAGAAATATAACTATGCAAAACCAGGTCCCAATGTAACTTAGTTTTACAATTTAAAAAACTTCAATAAAAACAACGCGCCCCGGCAGAGCGGAGCGCGTAACTATTTTAAAGTATTTTTTATTTTTTAGCGGCTCCGTCCTCAGCTGATTTTTTCGCAGCGGTTTTTTTGGCCGCCGTTTTTTTTGCAGGCGTTTTTTCTTCTACTGCCGCTGTTTTTGCTTCTTTTGTTTTAGCAGCCGCCTTTTTCTTTGGTTCTGCTTCAACCACTTCTTCTTTTACCTCTGCTGCTTCTTCGGCTTCAGGCGCTGTAAGTTTAATATCCACCCCCGCTTTCTGTAAAATGTCAAACCATTTTACCATTTTTTTCATATCTGAGGCATACACCCTTTCAAAATCCATATCAGGATATACTTCCTGAAAATAGGTTTTGATCGCTTTATCATTTTTTACATCAGGAAGCGCTGTGCTGCTGGCCTTCATGGCGTTAAAAACATCCACAAGGTTCACATTATCCCGTACCGTGTAAATTTCTATACTCTCCAGATGTGAGAACTGGTGAATACGGGAAGAGGCAAACTTGGTTGTCTGATCGTTTAACGAACGCACGATCGCGCCGTCGTTCTTGCTGCTGATCAGCTCATACAAGCCGGGTAATCCACTAACTGCTACTAACTTATTATACTCCATGGTCAATTTTTAAGTCCTGCAAAATAAACGACATTTTTTTAAACTCAGACTAAAAGACGGGTTTTATACACAAATTGGCCTGTTTAATGCGTATTTGTTAAAAAAACAGGCATTATCATTTCAATTTTGCACAATAACAAAAGTAAAGGACGAAAGTTTACTGTTTTTTAAACGTCCAATGCCCTTATGTACCTATTAACGAAAATTATGCGGCATTTTGGAATTTTATTTGTGTTGATGATAACAGGCTTTGTAACCAACGCTCAATCTGTAAGAGGAACTTTAATGGACCCGGTGGAAGGCACTACGGTTGGCGGCGCTACCGTTCAATTGAAAAATGCCGGGGATTCAAGTGTAAAAGCAACCACGGTTTCCGATAAAGAGGGGAAGTTCTTATTTAGCAATCTTTCTATGGGTAGCTATATCTTAAAAGCCACTTCTGTGGGGTTTGAGAACCTGGAGCAAAATGTGGCGCTTAAGGACAGCATGCCGGATGTTGACCTGGGTGATGTTTATATTCCCAAGAAAACCACTACGCTGGCGGGTGTTGTAGTGGTTGCTTCGGCGCCTCCGGTAGTTCAAAAGGGAGATACCACCCAGTTTAGCGCCAACCAGTACAAAACCAACCCGGACGCCACAGTGGAAGACCTGATTAAAAAAATGCCGGGGATAACAGTAGACAAGAATGGTAATGTGACCGGTCATGGCGAGTCGGTAAAAAAAGTGACCGTGGATGGAAAAGACTTCTTTGGCAATGATGCTACCATGGCCATCCGGAATCTTCCGGCCGATGTGGTTGATAAAATCCAGTTATATGACCGCATGAGCGACCAGGCCCAGTTAACCGGCTTTGACGACGGAAACTCGGTTAAAGCAATAAATATTGTAACCAGAGGCAGCGGCATGCGTGAAGCCCAGTTTGGTAAAATCTTTGGCGGCCTGGGTACGAATAATACCTATAACGCCGGTGGTAATATCAATATCTTCAATGGCGACCGGCGGATCTCCGTTGTGGGCAACTTCAATAATATCAATGCCAAAAACTTCAGCGACCAGGACCTGTTGGGCGTATTGGGTGGCGGTGGAGGACGCGGGGGACGCGGCGGCGGTAGCGGCCAGCCTTCCGGCATTAATAAGGTAAATATGTTTGGCATTAACTATAGCGACAAATGGGGAAAGAAGATCAATGTCAGCGCCAGCTATGTATTTAATAACGCCAATAACCTTACTACTTCCAACAGCGTGAAACAAACGCCGCTTGGTACGGACTCTACCCAGTTCACCTATGATAACAGCACCTCATCGTCCAATAACAATAATCACCGGTTTAATATGCGGCTGGAATACCAGATCGATTCCAGTAACAGTATTTTTATTATTCCGTCAATTGGAATTCAGAATTACAATGGAACCAGTCATGATCTTACACAATCTATAGATAACAAAGGCGATTCCATAAACTATCAGTTAGCCAATGGTAGTTATCACCGGGATGGTTATAATATCGGGAACAATTTAATGTACCGCCACTCTTTTGGCAAAAGGGGCCGGACCCTTTCCGCTTCTTTTCAAACAACCTATACCGAAAATGAAGGCAATAGTTACAATCAGCAATATACCATCGACTATAAAAAGAATTCTATTACGGACGCAAATCGTTATATAAATAATCCGACCAAAGGGTCCAATATCAGCGGCCGCCTTTCCTATACAGAACCCATCGGTCAAAAAGGAATGCTTGAATTTGAATATACCACCGGCGTGCAAAAGAACCAGGCTGATAAAAAAACCTACGATTACGACGGAACGGATTATACGCTTTTTAATCCTGGATTATCCAATACCTTTAAAAACCAGGTCCTTACCAATAACGGGGGCGTTAATTACCGGTTGGGCCGGGGCCGCGATAACCAGTTTTTTGTGGGCGTAAATGTTCAGAATTCAAGATTGATCAGCGACCGCGTGTATCCCGTTCCGGGCTCAGTTGGCCAGTCTTTCACCTCCTTTCTGCCCAACCTGCGCTGGATGAAAAAGATCGGGTTATACAGCAATATCCGCGTGTTCTACCGCGCCAGCACTGATTTCCCGTCCATCAGCCAATTGCAGGATATTGTGGACAGTACCAATAAATTGTACATTTCTGCAGGTAATCCCAATCTGAAACAATCGTATACCAATTTTGGAGCCTTACGCTACACTTATACCAATACCAAAACCAGCAAAAGCTTTATTGCCAACATCATGTTCAGGACCGCTAATGATTATATTGTTAATGCTACTACCCTTAAAGAAGGTATTACCTATACCAAACCGATCAACTTAAACGGGTACAAAAGCCTCAACTCGTTCTTTATTTATTCTATGCCACTTAAATTCATAAAAACGAACCTGAACCTGACCGGTGGTTATAGCTATGCCACCACCCCCGGCTCTTTTAATGATAATATTGGCAATACTACTACCAACAATTACAGCGGGGGTATTACGCTTAGCAGTAATATAAGTGAGTATGTTGACTTCAATTTATCCTACAATACCAATTACTATAATTCCAGCAGCAATCTGAATAGCAGGGGATCTGCTTCCAGAACCAATTATATCAACCAGGCGCCGGGCGTACAATTGAACCTGTTGTCCAAAAACGGGTGGTTTATCCAGAACGATCTTACTTCACAGATCTACAGCGGGTTATCACAAGGCTACGATACGCATTTCTGGCTTTGGAACGCGGCTGTTGGTAAAAAATTCCTTAAAAACAGGGCAGCGGAGTTGCGGTTATCGGCCTTTGACATCTTGAAACAAAATCAAAGTATTACCCGAACCATCGGAACGGCTGATAATTCTATTACAGACGCCAACACCCGCGTGTTACAACAATATTTTATGCTTACATTTACGTATAAGCTGAAAAATATAGGTAAAGGCAAAGCGTCTTCTTCTGATGGTGAATTCCGTCACCGGGAATGGCGCGACGGGCCACGCGGTGGTGGCGGTGGCTTCGGAAGAGGCGGCGGCGGGCCAATGTTTTAGGGAAGATAAAACATTCTTTGCCTGATCGCCTCCGGGCACGAACATGCAAAGGCTGATCTGCAGACAATTTTTGAAATGCAGCGATAGCATCGCGGCGGGCCCAGTGTTAAAATGTTTTTGACGCAGCATAGCAATGGTGTTCCTTCTCCGCTTTTTTTAGTAATATCGTGCCGGAATAACTGTTATTTACATTGCTCAGTGAAGAAAAACTGGTACAGGAACTCAAAGAAGGCAGCGAAACGGCGTTCAAACACGTTGTTGACAGCTACCAGAACATGGTATACAATACCTGCCTGTCCATTGTAAGGAGCGAAGAAGACGCCGAAGACATTGCCCAGGATGTGTTTGTGCAGGTGTACCAGTCCATCGGGGCTTTTAAGGGAGAATCCAAACTTTCCACCTGGATCTACCGGATTGCAACCACCAAGTCCCTGGATTTTGAGCGAAAAAAAAAGCGAAAAAAACGGTTCGGGTTTGTCCGCAGCATTTTTGGAGACGATAGCGAAATTGTCATCAACCCGCCGGATTTTCAACACCCCGGCGTGGTATACGATAAAAAGGAAAATGCATCCATTTTGTTTCAGGCAATCGATCAACTTCCTGAAAATCAAAAAGTTGCATTTTTATTAAATAAAGTAGAGGGGTTAAGTTACCAGGAAGTAAGCGCCGTGCTTCAAACATCGGTTTCTTCAATCGAATCATTATTGCACCGGGCAAAAAACAATCTCCGGAAAATATTGGAAAAGGGATATAACTATAGCCCCGAAAAGAAAACAGAAAAAAAAACGTCAAATGATTGAGTAGTCCTAAATTTTTTAAAATAACTTGTGATCCAATTATTCTAAAATGTGTTTACACATGGATAATAACAATAACATAGAAGACATATTAAACAGCTTCGATGGCATTCAAAAGGCTGAGGCTCGCCCTTTTATGTATACAAGAGTCATGGCCCGGCTGAACAATGAAGAGGCCAATTTCTGGACAAAAGCAGGTGCTTTTATTGCCAGGCCCCTGGTGATCGCCTGCTGCTTTATCACTATTATTGGCACCAATTTATTTTTCATGATTCATTCGGATACCAAACAGGAAGAAACAATAATAAGCGCCAATTCTACTGCCGAGATCCTGCAGAACGAGAACTCTATTTTGGCATCCTACACCAGTTACGATTTAAACAGATAAAAAGAAATGAACAGTACCTCGCGAAGCAAATCCTTAATATTTGTAATTATTATCCTGTTAATTACCAATATCGCTTTACTGGTGTACACTTTCGTTTTTTTAAAACGGGGGCCGCAGGATCATAAAAAAGATGGGTTTACCAGCGCCCTGCGAAAGGAAGTTGGTTTTTCCGACGATCAGATAAAACAATTTAATGTACTAAAGGAAAAAAGCTGGGCCGCTGCCAAAGCAGATATGGAACATATCCGCAGAATAAAACAGGCGCTTTTTGATCTTACCAAAGAAACTTCCGTATCGGATAGTGCCGTTATCCTCCTGGCAGACTCTATTGCCAAGCTTCAGAAAGGAGTAGAGATCAACACATTCAGGCATTTTAAAGAAACCAGACAGATCTGCACACCAGAGCAAATGCCTAAATATGATTCCCTGATGAAAAAAATCATCAGACAGGGTCGCCCCGGCCGCCCGGTGGGCGGGCCTCCGCCTAAATAATAGGGTCTCTTGCAACCTATGTGCAGGTAGAAAGCCTCTATGGGTTGACAACTCCGGGTTTTTAATATAATTTAGTAACATGAGAGCAAGATTGAGATTAATCCTGGTTATAGGACTTTTTCTATGTGTTTCACAACCAGCACTGGCGCAAAAGGAATCCGTTAGCGATAAGGTATCGGCTACCTTAGAAAAATTTGATGAGGCCATTAAACCGGAAAAGACGAAAAGAAGTAGCCTGGAAAGTATTTTTACGGATTTTTATGGCGCCCAGGAAAAGTTGCGCAATAATATCCAGGGCCCTTCTTCCCCGCTGGCCCAGGGGCTGCAGCACCAGGACTACCAGAGCGTCCGTAAGCAAAACGAAAATCTTTTTACCGACCGGGATAACCGTCTGAAGAAGATATTGAGCGATGATGAATTTAAGAAATGGAAAAACTCCATTGAACCATCACTACGGAAGAAATAATTCTTTTTGATGTTGGTTTCTGGTTGCTGGATACTAGATGAACAAGCATCGAGAACCCAGCATCCAGCATCGAACATCCGGTATCATTCCACCGTAAATAAATACAACATATCCGTTTTCGGCATTTTCGGATGTTCCTGAACAATGGCCAGTTGTTGCCCGCTATCGGACCAGGTGAGGGAGTATATTTCTTTTTTGGGGAGAGGCACCTGGGTCCGTGAAAAATCACGTAAACGCAATACATAACAGGAAGCGCTGCTATCCAGGTAAGCCATATAACTGCCATCGGGGCTTAGCCAGGCTTTTGTAAAGTCAAAATTGATGGGCTTTTTTGACAGGGTTTTTCCCTTTTCAAAATATACAATATAGCTGGTGTCATCAGTCATCAAATGGTTATCATCCAAATACACCAGTTTTCTCTCCGGCAATACCGCAAATTTGAAATCCAGGTTGGTAAACCGCCTGATCCCAAAATCCTGTACCGTATCCTTTTCATGCAATAACAGGTGTTCATATTCGCTTGCCAACCCCGATGTTGAGTCCTGCGGACTGTAGACCACGTAAGCATAATTATTTCCGGTCCCATAAATATTACCTACCAGGTCATAAAGCCTGTGCCGGATCCTCGCACTCCGGAGCAGCTCGGTTTTTTTTGTGAGCAGGTGCAGCCGGTGCAGTGCAATAGCGCCGGCATACGGACCGTTTACGGCGTCTCCGGTTTTATAAAGGATGGTGGCAGAATCAGTAAACACCGGGTCCAGTAAAAAACCTCTCGCCGGCGGAGCCGCTACCGTTTGTATTTTTTTATCTTTTAGTGAAAATACCTTGATCTCGTTTCCAATTAACGTTGCCGCTGTGATCTTTTTACCGGTAACAGGCTGTAGTTGATGCGCGTATGCCACCCGGCCTCCTCCCGGCGCCAGATGGGGCGACCATCCGTAGTCGATCAACGTTAAATGTTTGCTTGACAGTTTTATCAGGCTTATAACCGGGTCGCCAATGCGAAGTGAATCTTTTTTGCCGGGCAACAAGTTTTCCGTGGTTCCGTCCTCCCTAAACCGGTTTTTCAACGCAGCCGAATCATTAGGATTAATCCGTTTTACAAAAACGATCTGATCGCCTTTGGCGCTGATTTCCACTGTTTGAATAATATGGTTGTTTTGAGACCAACTGAATTGTTGTTGCAGCCGGGGCGCCTGAGCGTTGGCGAACAGCGAACAGACCAGAAAAAAAACAAAAACAACTGATTTCATTACCTCAAAAAAAGTTTAGCCGCAAGCAGATCATATACAACTCTTAATATCGCTTTTAGCTGTCTTTTTATTGTGTATACTGCACTGTTTTTTAAGTTTTACGAAAAATTATGTTTTAGCTGTAGCAAACTGTCAACGGCCCTTAATACTCCGTTATAGTTATTATCCGCTTCTGTTATAAAAGAAGCCGCTGCAATAATTCCCGGATGGGCATTTTTCATTGCAAAACTATATTTGGCAACCCCCATCATTTCCAGGTCGTTTAAATAGTCGCCCAAAACCATGGTTTCGGCATAGCCCACACCCAGCCGTTGCTGCAGGAGCTGCACCGCCGCCCCTTTATTGGCGTCAAAAGCCGTAAAATCCAGCCAACGTTCGCCGGCTACGGCTACTTTATAGTCCTTCTCATATTTCCTGAAGTGCGGATAGCTGTTTGTTTCTGCATTTTGTAAATCGCAAAGAGACACTTTCAGGATCGGTTCGGCAACCTTTGTAAGGTCTTCCACGATCTGGTAAGATTGATAATATTGCAGGGCCTGGCTCAACAATGCGTCATTATGGTTTTCCATATAGGCTTTGTCCATCCCGCAAAGTACCGGGTATACATCGGTAAGGCCCCGGGATGCGATAGTAAGCGTTTTAACTATTTGGGAATCAAGCGTTTTAACCAACAATGCTTCTTCACCATAAGTAACATAACTGCCATTATCCGACAGGAAATAGGTATGGGCGCTTATCGGCTTAAATAAATTAACGAGATTGTGATGCGGCCGGCCGCTTGCAATGCAAAACACAACGTCCCTTTCCCGCAATACTTTTTCTATTTTCCAAAAATCCGCAGGTAGTTCTTTTTTATCATTGAGTAAGGAACCATCCAGGTCTGTAACAATCAATTTTACCATAACGCCGATAAATTTAGACAAAATCAGGCAATGTGATCAAATGGGAATGGAATTGAACCATTCCGCAGGGCGGGATGCCCATATTTACGCGGCGTCCTACGGAGCCGATGCGACACATCATAATGACGCTATAAACACAGGGCTCCTTTGGAGCCATAGTACACTCCCCCTGAATGTAACATTAGGTGAACTTATCATACGCCTATGCGAAAAGGCGGTAAGACGATGGTCCTCAACCAGCATCTTACCGCCTCCCGGTTCTATTCCACTTAAAGCCTGCTACCAGATCCGGATGCGGTCCTCCGGTTTCTTATATAATTTTTCGCCGGGTTGCACATCAAAGGCCTTGTACCAGGCGTCCATATTCACAATTGGCCCTATTGTCCGGTACCCGCCGGGAGCATGCGGGTCTGTTAAAATCAGTTGTGCTGCGGATTCGGGCAGGATGTTACCACGCCACACCTGTGCCCAGGACAGGAAGAACCGCTGATCGGGTGTAAATCCGTCTATTTTTTCATTCGACTGCCCTTCTTTGGTCATTTTAAAGGCTTCATACGCTACATTCAGTCCGCCCAGATCACCAATGTTTTCTCCTAAAGTTAATTTCCCATTTACATGAATCGTATCCAGCACGGTGTATCCATCAAATTGTGCGGCCAAGGCAGCGGCTTTGGCATCGAATTTTTTTCTGTCGGCATCGGTCCACCAGTTCCGGAGCGTTCCGTCCGCATCATATTTGCTGCCGTTATCGTCAAAGCCGTGCGACATTTCATGCCCGATAACCGCCCCTATGCCTCCGTAGTTTACGGCGTCATCTGCATCCGGATCAAAGAACGGAAACTGCAAAATACCGGCGGGAAAAACAATTTCATTGAGTGTGGCATTATAATAGGCATTCACGGTAGGTGGCGTCATCCCCCAGCGGGTACGGTCAACAGGCTTTCCCAGCTTATTGATCATAAAATTATAATCCCACGCGTCAACATTCCTGATGTTATGAAAAAAGGTATTCCGGTTAATAACCAGGCCATCATAATTCTCCCATTTATCGGGGTAAGCAATCTTCGGATGGAAAGCCGCCAGTTTTGCCAATGCTTTTTGTTTGGTTCCTTCGGACATCCAGTCCAGGCTTTTTATCCTGACGGCGAATGCTTTCCTCAGGTTCGCCACCAGTTCCTCCATACGGGCTTTTGCCGCCGGCTTGAAATATTCTTTTACATAAAGCTGGCCCAACAGTTCTCCGATACTGTTATCCGTTAAAGAAGACATCCGCTGCCAGCGGGGCGTTTGTATTTTTTGGCCTGAAAGCGCCTGGCTGAATGCAAAATTTGCCTTTACAAAAGAAGAACTGAGCTTTGAAGCCGCATTCTTCAATATGCTCCATTTTAAATATACCTTCCAGTCGTTTAGCGGGGTGGAGCGTAATAATTGTGCTGCGGTAACAAAAAAGGCGGGGTTATTCACCAGCACACTGTCTTGCCCTTTTACGTTCAGCTCCGCTAAAGTTGTTTTCCAGTCTAATCCCGGTGTGGTTTTAGAAAGGTCATCAACGAAAAACTTGTTATAGGTTTTGTACGCATCCCGCATTTCCACCCGGCTTAATTGTGCTTGTGCCAATTGTTTTTCCATTGCAAAAATCGTAGCTGCATTTGCAGCAGCGGTGGTTTCGCCGGTACCGGTTAAGCTAAAAAGCGTGGTAATATATTTTGCATAGGCGGCTCTTATCTCTACAGAACGTTTGTCATCTTTTAAATAATTATCGCGGTCGGGCAAAGAAGTACCGCCCTGGCTTAACTGCGGGATCATTACTTCCACATTCTTTTTGTCCTGGCCCACATAAAACCCGTAAAGCGCGGAAGCAATACCACTCCTGCGCAAATAGTTCATTGTTTTCAGCACATCGTCAATTGACCGGATGCCATCAATAGCGGCAAGGTCTGCCTTTATGGGTGTGTATCCGAGTTTTTCAATGGTGGCACTGTCCATAGCTGCCGCATAAAAATCCCCTACGCGTTTTTCAACCGATCCGGCAGGTGCATTTTTATCGGCGCTTGCTTTTTCCAGGATCGATTTTACGGCGTTAATATTAAAATCGCGCAATACGTTAAAGCTTCCCCAGCGGGTTTCTTTTGCCGGTACGGGATTATTTTTAACCCAGGTACCGCTGGCGTATTCATAAAAATCGTTGCCAGGTTTTACCGAGCGGTCCATATTGGCAGGGTCGATAAATTTTTGTTTTTGCTGCGCAAGGGTGGTCGCACAGGAAAACATAAGACAAGCCCCCAAAATGCTTGTTTTTGATATTTTAATCATATAACTACTGAATTTGGGCGTGAAAATAAAAAAAATTCAACAGCATTTGCATACCTGTTTAATTTTTTCAAGAGATCGCCGGGCGATGCCGGCCTAAAATGCATCATTACAGTGGACAGGGTGCGGTTCCCTGTTGATAACCCCCTTACAAATGTGTATTAGAGTGTATAACCCGAAAATAATGTGCATTACCCTGTTCACAACAACTGCATAAGAACTGGCCGGGAAATTTGGAAAAGGGCATTTTCGGTTAGTATCTTCAAAGAGCAATTGATGAAAGCAATTATGTTCTGAAAAGATTGTAGTAGCATTTTCAAAAAAAGCATCGGCACGCTCTTTGGCAATAAAAGGATTTCAATCAAAAAATGGCACAAGGTTATGCTGTAAAAAGCGCAACCGGGTGACTGGATTGAAATGCTGTCAGAAGCAGTTGTCTCCTGCTTATTCTGGAAAGGAAAGACAGTGCACCGAAGGATAATTTGCAAAAGTGTAGCGATACACCGAAGCGCTTAGCCAGAGATGTTGCCAGTCGCCTGAAATGGTAAGCAAAAAACAGCGGAAGCCTTGCCTGTGGCTGTGTATTTTGCGGCGTAAATGTGTTGTTCTTGTTGAGAACGATGCCTTGCTGTGAAATTGAAGCGGCGACAAAGCAGAAGCTATTAAAAAGCATCGGGTTAGTAAGTGACAGACCGGGAAACCGGGATGGAAACAAAAACGCGATGCTTTTTTATGTAAGACCTGTAAGGTTTTGGAAAACCTCACAGGTCTTACTCTTTATCAACCAGCTCGCTGATCATTTCAGCAACCAGGGCCGACCAGCCTGTTTGATGGCTGGCTCCCAGGCCGCGGCCGGAATCGCCATTATAATATTCGTAAAACAGGATCAGGTCCTCGTTTTCGGGAAGATTAAAAAACCAATTATATTCCCCATAAACAGGTCGTTCTCCGGCAGGGGTCTTTTGAAAAAGACTGATGACCCTTTTTGATAGTTCCTTTGAAATAGCAAAAAGATTCATTTTATTACCTGATCCGGTGGGATATTCCATTGTGAACGCATCATGATAAAAATTCCCCAACCTTCTTATTGATTGAATAATTATAAAATTTATCGGGATCCAGACCGGGCCGCGCCAGTTGGAGTTGCCGCCGAACATATCGGACGTAGAATCTCCGGGGTCATAGCGTATGGAATGCACGTCCCCGTTGATCGTAACCGAATAGGGGTTGGCTTCATGATATTTCGACAAGGCCCTGATCCCGCCGGGAGACAAAAACTCTGTTTCGTCCAAAAGCCTTCTGAGCAATGCCTCCAGCCGATCGCTTTGCACTAGTGACATCAGCATTTCTTCTCCGTTACCTTTTTCTTCATTGGGCCAGAACAGGTCATTCTTTAACCTGTAGTTCTTGAACCATTCGAACCGTTTTTTAAAATCGGGCAGTTTTTCAAATACATTCTTGCTGATCACACTTACGGCATAGATAGAAGTAAGTCCCACGATGGAACGGATCTTTAAGGGTGCCGGCGACGCATCTCTGATGCAAAGCACATCGTAAAAAAACTGGTCTTCATCATTCCACAGCACATGCTCATTCAGCGCCTCTGCAATCAGCACAAAATGTTCAAAAAACTTGGTCACCATATCTTCAAAAGCAGGATCCTGTACGGCAATTTCGAGCGCAATATCCATCATATTCAACGCATAGATCCCCATCCAACTGGTACCATCGGCTTGTTCCAACTGCATCTCCCCTTTGTCGTGATAACTGCGGTTAAATACGCCGATATTATCCAGCCCCAGAAAGCCACCTTCGAAAATATTATCGCCCTTCAGGTCCTTACGATTGATCCACCAGGTAAAGTTGATCGTAAGTTTATTGAATACTTTTTTTAGAAAGTCGATGTCGCCCACCCCGGTCCGCTTCTTTTCAACCTGGTAAATTTCCAGCGCCGCCCATGCCTGCACCGGTGGGTTCACGTCATTAAAATTCCATTCATAAGAAGGAAGCTGGCCATCGGGCTTCATAAACCATTCGCGCATTAACAGCAACAATTGGTTCTTGGCAAAAACGGGGTCCACCACGGCCATGGATATGCATTGGAACGACTGATCCCAGGCGGCATACCAGGGATACTCCCATTTATCCGGCATCGAAATGATATCCTGGTTCTTTAAATGCGTCCAGTTGCTGTTTCTGCCATATAACCGGGAAGGGGTAATGGGCGTAATGCCGTCCGATTTTGTGAGCCAGCGTTCCACATCATAATGGTAGTATTGCTTGCTCCACAACAAACCTGCCAGTGCCTGGCGCTGCACTTTTGCCAGGTGCCGGTCGGCCCCCCTGGGAAAAATGGTTTCATAATAAGCATCAGCTTCGCGCTTCCGCCTATCGAACAGTGACATAAAGGTATCATCAAACGGGGCATCCATTTCCTCATTGGCCAGCCGGCAATAAATGGAGATGGTTTCCCCGGCACCCACCATCCGCTCAAACACAGGTGCAAAGCGCGTTCCATGTTTTCTTTCTCTTAGCGCTGCTGTATTTTTCCCTTCAATAATAGCGTCATGAAATGCATCCTTCACAAAAATGCTTTCATTGGGCGTACCGAATAATTTCTCAAAATTGGTTTCATTATCGGTAAACAACCGGTCATCGGCGTTCTGAAAATAAAAATAATAATCGCCCAACCGGTTGTGTTGCGCCCGAACCGTTTGATCGTTTAGATAAGCTATATCCGGAACCGATGTGTTGGAACCATTTGCCCACCGGTTATAAAACCATAACAATGGCAATACGGTGACGGGTGCCGGTTGATTGTACAAATTAGTTATGTTGATGCGGATGGCAAGATCCGTGCTCGTTTCCTTGGCATAGGTCACCTGTACATCAAAGTATTGTTTGTTATTGAAGACACCTGTGTCCAGTATTTCATATTCCACTTCATCTTTCCCTCTTTTGCGGTTTTCTTCTTTGAGCTGCTCATAGGGAAATGCCTGCTGCGGATACTTATACAGGTATTCCATATAATAATGTGTAGGCAGGTTATCAAGGTAGAAATATAATTCCTTTACATCTTCTCCATGATTGCCCTGGTGATTGCCCAGTCCGAACAAGCGCTCTTTCAGTATTTTATCCTGTCCGTTCCACAAAGCAACGGCAAAACATAAATTCTGAAAGTAGTCTGAAATACCCGCCAACCCGTCTTCCCCCCATAAATAAGCCCTGCTGTTAGCATGATCAAAAGGGAAATAATTCCAGGTATCGCCATGCTGACTATAATCTTCCCGTACCGTAGCCCATTGCCGCTCGCTCAAATAAGGGCCCCACTGCTCCAGGGGAATTGATTTTTTTGCATTTGCCGCCAGCCGTTTATGTTCTTCTGTCATTAGTAACTTTTCATTAAATAAAAAACCTCCCGGTCAAAAACGGAGAGGTGCAAAATTATCTTTTTAAAATTAAATGATTTGGCCGATACTTTATTGAATTTATAGTATTTGTTTTCTCACACCTGCCCGACTGCTTCATTCGGGGATTTCCTGTATTTATAAAGATTAAAAAAAAGCAAGGGAGTTTCTCGCGGCGCTGCAGTGGAGCAGCGGACGCTGCGGAATGTTTGAATAAATCTGTGAGCAATAGAATAGTCGCTATTCATTTTTTCTCTCACGGATTTCCCAGATTTACACAGATTTAAAAAACTTCTTTGATAATCCGCGTAATCTGTGAGCAACACAACGATTGCTATTCTCCAGTTCAATTCCTTTTTCTCACGGATTCCGCGGACTTACGCAGATTTAAAACCCTTCCATGAAATTTTGTAGCGGTGCCCTTTCTCTTACATGTAGTTCAGGTACACGTTGTACAGGATCTTTTTATCATAATCCGAAAGTACCGGCGTTGTATCAGTTTGAACAAAATGCAGTTTGAAAGATTTAATAGCTGTTGCCGGGTTGCTGACATCATAACCAATCACCCGCAGCGCCAGCAGTGCATTAAAATCTGCGGGAGGCTGCTGCAGGTTGGTAGAATCATACCAATAGCCAAAACCCGCATCCGCCAGGCGCTTCCACGGAAAGTATTTACTGGGATCATCCTTCCGGCCCGGGGCAATATCTGCGTGGCCAATAAAGTTTGCTTGTGGGATACCAAATTTATTCTTAAGATACCCCAGCAGTTTCAGCAGGGATTCCACTTGCGGCTCGGAAAAAGGTTCTTCCCCGTTGTTATCAATTTCAATTCCGATGCTACAGGAATTCATATCGGTTATAGCGCCCCAGCGGCTTTTACCAGCATGCCAGGCACGCATATATTCGTTCAACATCTGGTAGGTAAGCCCGTCCCGTCCCACAACAAAATGAGCGCTGACACCCGTACGCGTAATGGAGAACGTAAACAAAGTTTGTTCGGCGCTTGTTTGCGCGGTATGATGCAGGATTACGAAATTGGGTTTGCGGGCATCAAAGTTTACGGTTGTATACCATTGCGCATTAACCGCAGGATTTTGCGGATTGGGCACTACCGCCATCTGTTTAAAAAGGCTCTCCGTAGATCTATAGTAGGATGCTTTTGCGGAAGTACGCTGAATACTGTCTGTAATGTATTTATAATAGGAAGGAGATTTATAGGACGCATTGGCTAACGCCGTATCTCCGCTGCCAGCAGCCGGCTCTTCCCTGCGTTCTACCGTTGTATTTATTTTCTTGCGTTCTTCTTCCTGTTGCCGTTTTGTTATTTGATTCGGTTTGGTAAAAACGGTTTGGCTGGGATGTTTCCCTGATCTGTTATCGACGGAACCAGGGGCTCCGGGAGATAACACGTTCCGCCGGGCAGGTTGTGAGGTGCCGCAGGAATACAAGACAGCCATCAACAACGCCATTCTGAATAGTGCTTTGCTGCTAAACATTTCTAATCTTTTCGTTCTATTAATCGATTAATTATTGCCGTTTCCTTTTGTGAAAGTAACGAAATTCATCGTAAAACGCCGCATCCCCGTTAAAATTGTATGCCGTGAAATTTCTTTTATGATTTCGTTAATGCCTTATTACCTTTAAATAAAAAATCTTTTATGGCAGCAAGATTTGGAATGATCGGTCTGGGAACCATGGGCAGAAACCTGGTATTAAACGTTGCTGATCATGGTTTTGAAGTATGTGGCTATGACCGCGATGCAAAACAAAGGCAGATAATGGAAGACGCCGGGAAGGGGAAACCCGTTAGTACCGCGGCGTCCTCGGCGGAATTGATTGCAAAACTGCAAACACCGAGGATCATTATGTTACTGGTGCCGGCAGGTAAAATTGTAGACGCCGTGATTAATGAACTGGTACCCCAATTGCAAAAAGGCGATATACTGATCGATGGCGGTAACTCCCATTTTATTGATACCGAAAGAAGATACTTGGCCCTTCAGGACTCCGGTATTCATTTTATTGGTATGGGTGTTTCCGGTGGCGAGGATGGTGCGCGTTTTGGTCCCAGCATGATGCCCGGCGGTAATATAGAAAGTTATAACCTGGTAAAGGATATCCTGGAAGCGATTGCGGCAAAGGCAGAAGGTGAGCCCTGTGTGGCCTATATGGGTCACTCAGCAGCAGGTCACTATGTAAAGATGGTGCATAATGGTATTGAATACGCCATCATGCAGTTGATCAGCGAAGTGTATGGTTTGCTTAAAAACGAGGGCGTAACCAATGAGCAGTTTGTTGAGCTGTTCGCAGACTGGGATAAAGGCCCGTTGCAGTCCTTCCTTATCGAAATCACTTCGGTGATCTTCAAAAAGAAAGACCCGGAAACCGGCAATGATCTCGTTGATATGATCCTTGATAAAGCGGAGCAGTTGGGAACGGGCTTGTGGACCTCCCAAAGCGCCCTGGAGCTGAATGTGCCGCTGTCTACGATCGATGTTTCGGTTTCCATGCGCTATCTTTCTTCGTTGAAAGAGGCGCGTGTAGCCTATTCAAAACAATATAATCATCAGAATAAAAAAACCGGCGTTGCTATCGAAGCATTGAAGATCGCTTGCAGGGATGCGTTGGTCTTTGCCTTTATGATTGCGTATGGCCAGGGGCTGGAGTTGTTGAAGAAAGCCTCTGAAACTTACAAATACGAAACCGATATTAAAACGGTGGTGAAGATCTGGCGGGGAGGCTGTATCATCCGCTCTGCATTATTAAATGACCTGTTCACTGCCTACGAAAAGCGACCCGATCTTTCAAATATTATAGGCTCGCCACAATTTGTAGAAGCATTAAAAAGTAAGCGTTCCGCCGTAGTACAGTTCCTGAAAACCGCTATGGACGCTGGTATGCCGGCCCCGGCCTTTGCCTCTACGCTAAATTATTTTGATGCGTATACCCTTGCGCAATTGCCGGCCAACCTGATACAGGCGCAGCGCGATCTGTTTGGAGCGCACACCTATCACCGTATCGACAAGGAAGGGATCTTTCATACCGATTGGGACTATAAACCTTCTGATGTGGAATAATGCCGAAGTTGTTTAAACTATTACCACGTAGGCACATAGGATATGATAGATTACAGAAAATATAAAAACACAGCAGCCATGTCTCCCCGCCATGGCGGGGAGAAGACTATGCAGCCTTGAATGCTATGAATTCTATGCATCTATGTGCCCGCCCGGAGGGTTGGACGGGGTTTGAAAATAAGTTTATCATTAATAAATTTTAAACCGGATGGATTTCAAAAAAACGCCCGCTAATATTATCATTTTTGGCGGTTCGGGGGACCTGGCCTGGCGCAAGCTGATCCCCGCCTTTTATAATCTTTTCATTTATGGTTATATGCCGCAGCAATTTGTTATTTATGCGGTGGATTACCAGGAGCTGCCCGAAGCCGCTTTTTATAAACATATGCTAGAGGGCATTAATAATTTTTCAAGAAGTGGAAAAGCCGACCCTGCACAATGGAAGCAGTTCATAAAAAAACTGCATTTTGTGCCGGGCGATTTTACCAAAGCCGATATATACACGCAGCTCAAAACTATTTTAGCTCAAAATGACAAAGATTGGGGATTACGGGCTACCCGGTTATTTTATTATTCTGTGGCGCCCCGGTTTATCGAGACCATTTCCACTTCCCTTTCCAAATTCAAACTGGCGCCCCAGGCTAATAGGGACCGCATCATTGTAGAAAAGCCTTTTGGCTCGGACCTGGCTTCAGCAAAGGCTTTGAACAAATTACTTGAAAATAATTTTAAGGAAAAACAGATCTGCCGTATCGATCACTACCTGGGTAAGGAAGTGGTGCAGAACCTGCTGGCCTTTCGTTTTGCCAATTATATTTTTGAACCGCTGTGGAATTATCACTTTATTGAGAACATACAGATAACAGTAGCTGAGGAGGTAAGTGTGGGTGCCCGCGGTAGTTATTACGATAAAGCCGGTGCGCTGCGCGATATGATCCAGAATCATTTGTTGCAACTGCTTTCGGTAGTGGCCATGGAGAGCCCCATCGGGTTAAGTGCGGAAGATATCCGCAACGAGAAGGTAAAGGTGCTTAAAAGCGTACGTCCTTTTACGGCCAAAAGAGTTGAATCGGATGTCGTACGCGGACAATATACCGCCGGGGAAATAAATGGCCAGCCGCAGCGGGGATACCTGGAAGAAGATAATATCGCCAAAAACTCCGCCACTGAGACCTATGTGGCGGCCCGGTTCTTTATCGACAATCCCCGCTGGAAGGGTGTTCCTTTTTATTTACAAACGGGCAAATGCCTGGACAAACAATCCTCCCTCATTGTGGTTAACTTTAAAGATTCGCCCCATAAAATTTTTAAAGACGATGTAACATCCAACCAACTGCTCATCAGCATTCAGCCGGAGCAGGAAATTTTATTACTGTTTGAAGGAAAAGTGCCCGGCCCTTACATGAAATTAAAGCCGGTGGAAATGGATTTTACCTATAAAGAATCTTTTGCTGAACAACCGCCGGAAGCATACGAAACTCTTTTATTAGACGCTTTGGAAGGCGATGCCGCGCAGTTCATGCGTGCGGACCAGGTCGAAACCGCCTGGGCTATTGTAATGCCTATTTTGAATCAATGGGCAAAAGATGGAAAAAAAGGTTTGGAGAAATATAAGTCCGGAAGCTGTGGCCCCAAAAAGGCAGCACTATTGATAAAAAAAGACGGTTTTAATTGGGTGGAGCTTCCCGCACCCGGTGCACAGGACCGCACCCCTTGTACAGAACGGAGAAAAAATATAAAATCATGAGTACCCCCGTAAAATTGATTTGGAAAGATAAAGAAGCATTAAGCCTGGCAGCAGCTTATTATTTTGTAGATGCCTGTGCAAAAAGTATCGCCACTAACGATCGCTTTACCGTGGCTTTTTCTGGTGGCAGCACGCCCAAACGCTTGTTTGAGCTATTGGCTCTGCCGGAATTCAGCAGCAATATCGACTGGAAAAAAGTATTTATTTTTTGGAGCGACGAGCGCTTTGTGCCCCATACCAACGATGAAAGCAATTATAAAACCAGTAAAATAGCGTTACTCGACCACGTAAAAATTCCGAAGAAAAATATTTTTGTCACACCCACTAAAGGAGAACCTGCGGCATGCGCAGCGGAATATGAAGCCAGTGTAAAAGCCGTGCTGGGTAAGAGTGCTTCATTTGATCTGACACTTTTAGGCATGGGCGATGATGGCCATACCGCGTCCTTATTCCCCGGTACCACTATTTTGAGCGAACAAAAAAGGCTGGTGAAAGAAGTTTGGGTAGAAAGTAAACAAACCTGGCGGATCAGTTTTACCTACCCGCTTATCAATAAGAGCAAACAGGTGATGCTTCTTGTAGGTGATGCCAATAAATACCCTGTGCTTAAAAAGATATTTGCCAAAAACGCGAAGTACTTGTTTCCGGTACAGGGGGTAAATCCTGCAAAAGGACAAACGATCTGGATGCTGGATGAAGCGGCGGTTACGGGGCAGTAATATTATTAAAAGTGAAGGTGCAACTACAACGCGTCATCTCAAGGAGCGCTCGTCCAGGTAATTCTTCAACAAGAATGCGTCATCCCGACGAGGAAGGCTTTGCCTGACGAGGAGAGATCTTATGCTTAAAAATCTACTGTAACTTACTTTACTGCTACGAGCACGAGATCCCTCTCTCCGCTGCGCTCCATTCGGGATGACGGTACTGTAGAGAGATTGCTCTTACTTGCATACAATCGTATAAAACACAATGATTAATAACGTTGTGCACACGGCGTTACACCTCTGTACGCTTTGCGGTTATATATACTACACAAAAGTCCAACTTTGCTTAAAGTATTCCGGCTGTATAAACGTCTTTCTAAGAACAATACTTCTTTTTTTACTTAAGCTGATCCGCCATGAAAAAAATAATTCTTTATTTATCCGTTATTACCGCTTCCGGCCTGCTGATGGTTACTGTTTATAATTCAATGATAGATGCCCGTGTCTGGAGCGCCGATATACCCAGGTCTGTTGAAGCGGCAAGGATTTATTATAGTCATATTGACCCCCGAACTTTTTTCCAATTTATTGCACCCCTAAACCAGTTGCTGGTGCTTTTATTGATTATACTATTCTGGAAAGACCAGCGGTTGCGTCTTTATTTTTCCCTTTCCTTCTTTCTTTATGCGCTTATCTTTTTGCTGACTTTATATTATTTCGTTCCGCGCGATGTGCTTATTTTCTCCTTAACAAGCAAGGCAACTGCAGCAGAAATGAAGGAGGCTCTTATGCAATGGCAGGTTGTGAACCCAGTAAGATCATTGTTGGGCTTGGCAGGAATATTTTTTACCTGCCGGGGTATACATCATTATTATGTTCATAAAAGAGCATAATATTCTACCAGCTCATTTGGCAAACGGATCAGGCGACGGTAGCTTGTTTCCCGGTTACTATATTTTAAGGCGTCATCCCGACAAGGAAGGCTTTGCCCAGGTAATTCTGCAATAAGAACGCGTCATCTCAAACGAGGAGGGCCCCGCCCGACGAGGAGAGATCTCGTGCTCAAAAAACGTATTGCAACTTGTTTCACTGCTACTAGCACGAGATCCCTCTCTCCGCTGCGCTTCGTTCGAGACGACGGTGCTATGGAAATAAGATTGCTTCCATATTCCCTTTGATCAATAACAAAAATTCATGTACATCATCTGCGGGCGCCCTGAATCCTAAAACCCAAACCAGGAGCCCTTTTCAATCCCCACATACCAACCATCTTCCCGTTCTTCCACCGGGTAGGTTTTCAGCGGGTAGCCTTCACCTGTTGTATTTTTACCCGTTTCCAAATTGAATTTATAACGGTGTAGCGCACAAACAATATCCCCCTGCACGTTCACATAGCCGTTCACCAATGGGTGAGCGGCATGAGGACATTTGGCAGTGCAGGCAAAGAGCCGGTCCTTTACCCGGGCGATACACAGATGCTTCCCTGCCACTTTTATTTCCGCCAGGTTTTCGGCATTAAAGTTCAGTTCATTAGGGTGCAGGGCAATGAGGTGCCATTCCCGTTGTTTGTTCATAGTGCTAAAGTTAAAGCGAAACAGAACAGACCTGTGAGGTTTTTATACGGCGCAGCGCAACCCTCGCAGATTTTTTACTATTCACTAATAAAATAGCGTCTTATACGGATACCGCACCTGGTATAATTCCTTTACTTTATTTAAAATGGTAGACCGCAGGCCTTCTACATTTCTGCGTTCCGTTGCCGATACAAATACGGCATTGCCATCGGTTTCGTTGTTCCACCGGTCGTATAAATCCTGCAGAATTTCTTTTTTGGTATCGGCGCCCAGCCATTCATCAAAAGTATTTTTTTCGTAGAGGTCCATTTTATTAAAAACAGTGATCACGAGTTTATCGCCGGCTTTCAACTCCTGTAAAGTTTTGTTTACCACCGCCATCTGGTCCTCATATTGCGGATGTGAAATATCAATTACATGGATCAATATATCCGATTCCCTTACCTCGTCCAGCGTGCTTTTAAAGCTCTCAATCAGATGATGCGGCAGCTTGCGGATGAACCCTACCGTATCGCTTAACAGAAAAGGCGTGTTCTCAAAAACCACTTTGCTGGTAGTAGTATCCAGGGTAGCGAATAATTTGTTTTCGGCAAATACCTCCCGTTTGCTCAGCAGGTTCATCAGCGTACTTTTGCCCACGTTGGTATACCCCACCAGGGCCACGCGTATAAATTCGCCACGGTTTTTTCGCTGGGTTGCAGACTGTTTGTCTATTTCCTTTAAACGGTTGCGCAGCAGTGAAATCTTTTCACGTACAATACGGCGGTCGGTTTCGATCTCCGTTTCACCCGGCCCCCGGGTACCAATACCACCTCCCAAACGTTCCAGGTGTTTCCACATCCCGCGTAAGCGTGGTAAAATATATTGGTATTGGGCCAGCTCCACTTGCGCTTTTGCTTCTGCGGTTTTTGCCCTTCGGGCGAAAATATCCAGGATCAAATCTGAGCGGTCGATGGTCTTGGTATTGATAACCTTTTCAATATTATTGAGCTGCGCCCCCGTAAGCTCATCATCAAAGATCACCAGGTTAATACCGTGCGAAATAATATATTGATTGATTTCTTCCAGTTTTCCCTTCCCTACAAAGGTGCGGGTGTCCGGGTGCGCCAGTTTTTGAATAAACCTTTTTTTCGTTTCGGCGCCGGCCGTTTCCGCCAGAAACGCCAGTTCGTCCAGGTATTCATTCACCTGCTGCTCGGTTTGCTCTTTGGTAACCACCCCAACAATAACGGCGGTTTCCGTTCCCTGTATTACATTTTTTTTGTCTAGCATTAGCCGGCAAAGTTAGCGTAAAGACCTGTAAGGTTTTAGGAAACGTTACAGGTCTTTTATCTCTGGCTGGCAATCAGCAGGTTCAGATCCGTATATTTCAGATCAAACCGCTGACTCAAATAAAAATTGGTGAGGTGGCCGCGGAACAGGTAAATACCGTTCCGGAGATGTAGCTGGTGCCATACCAGCTTTTCAATGCCGCCTTCATCGCCCGCTTCAACCAGCAAGGGGGTTAATACATTGCTGATGGCCTGCGAGGCTGTGCGCGCAAAGCCGGAAGGAATATTGGGTACACAATAATGGATAACGCCATATTTCAAAAAGATCGGACTTTCATGAGAAGTCACCTCCGAGGTTTCAAAACAACCGCCGCGGTCAATGGTGGCATCAATGATCACGGATCCCTGGCGCATACCGCTGACCATTTCTTCCGTAACCACCAACGGGCTCCTTCCCGATTCATTGGCCAGGGCCCCCACCGCCACCTCGCAGGTCTTTAATTGTTTGGCCAGCAACTTGGGCTCCAGTACGGAGGTCCACAACCGGTGGCCGATCGCGTTTTCCAGTCGTTTTAACCGGGAAATATTGCTATCGAATAATTTTACAGATGCCCCTAATGCCAGTGCAGCGCGGGCTGCATACTCTCCAACAATACCTGCACCGATGATGACCACTTTGGTGGGTGCAATACCGGTGATACCGCCCAACAACACTCCTTTTCCGTAGTTCGCGGAACTCAGGTATTGCGCTGCGATAAGCATTACAGAACTTCCCGCAATTTCACTCATGCTGCGCACGATCGGGTAATTATCGGTATCGTCTTTCAGGTTCTCAAAAGAAAGCGCGGTGATTTTTTTCAGCATCATGGCGTGCAGCACTTCCCTTCTCAAAACAGATAAATGCAAGGGTGAAATAATGATCTGTCCAAATTGGAGCAGCGACAGGTCTTCTTCAATCACCGGTGCGCTTTTTAAAAGAATGGGGGCCTTAAACACCTCTTCCCGGGAGTAAACGATTTTGGCCCCGGCCTCGCTGTATTCCGCATCTCGATAGTGGGCCGCATCTCCTGCATTGTGCTCCACCATTACGGAATGCCCGTTATTCACCAAAACAGCAACCGCATCGGGTGTAAGGGAAACCCGGTTTTCCTGGAAGGCGATTTCCTTGGGAATGCCGATAACCATACCGCCACCTTTTACGCGGATATCCAGTGTTTCTGCCTGGGTTTCATAACTGAAGGAGGTACTCACTATGGCCTTTATCTTACTCATAAAAGATTTATACAGAAAAACTCTAAATAACGATCCGATTGAATGTTCAGCAACCCGGTTTTTCATTTATCGCCCCAGGCGATAGAATAAGGATTCGAGGCGAAGGACGCTTCGAATAGCTGTGACGCCCCGAATAGCTGCGGTTAGCAAAGTTAATTTATTTTGGGAGTATTTCTATTTTCCTGTTTTGGTCATCCACTACAGAAACGGACACAAACAAGGTTGCTTCCGGGAACAGGTCGGGTGCTTTTTCGGGCCATTCCACAAAACAATAATGTCCGCTGTACAAACAATCTTCCACACCGGCCCTCACCGCCTCTTCTTCATCCCGTAACCGGTACAGGTCCATGTGATAAACAGAGCCCGGCTTACCACTATCGGCAAACTTGTATTCATTAATAATAGAGAACGTGGGGCTGCTTACCATATCTTCCACTTCCAATATCTGGCACAAAGTGTAAATAAAGGTTGTTTTTCCTGCCCCCATCTCCCCGTAAAAGGCCACTACCTTTTTATCGCCCAGGTTTTCCAGCAGCCAGCTAGCGGCTTGTATGATATTGCTCAAAGAAAATACTTTTTCCATAAGGCAAAGATAACTCAAGAGCGAATTAGTAGCGGGGAAGCCGGTACTACTTTTGAAACAACCCTTCAATAACTTCCAATAAAAAGGTTGCCGGAAATTTCCGGCAACCTTTTACCTGTTCACCAACAAAACTAAGATTTTATTATTTAGGACCGCCCTGGCCGGGAGTGCTTCCCGAATCACCGGTACGGCCTTTTTCTTCATCCAGGCCGGTCTTACGTTGCCTTGCCGCTTTTATCTGCGCATTACCAAAACGGTAGGTAAAGTTGAGTTTAAACTGGCGGCTTTCCCAGTTGGCATTTACATTTACCATTTGCCCGGCATAATTACTGCTTCCCCTGAAATGCATGGTCTTAAAGATATCACTTACAGAGGCCTTCAATGTGCCCTGTCCTTTTAATACTGTTTTCTGCAATCCGGCATCTACAAAGCCCATTGCCTTTCCTTTAAACGCACCCTGCCATACAAAAGGAGAGATATATAAGGTGCTCAGTTCTGCCGTCCAGGTCTTGGCGAATTTCAGCGTACTCTGCGTAAAGAGGTTCATTGCAAATGCATCAGCATTGATCTCCCTGTTCGGCCCGTAATTGGCTTTAAACTTTGAATAGTTAGAGCTCAGGTTACTAAATAAGCTGTAAGACTTATAGCTGAAAGGATAACTGATATTCAGGCTTACCACATCCTGTGATGCCAGGTTTTTTGTTGTCTGGAAGGATTTTGATTGATCGGTTACATCCACGATCTGCGCAAACAGGTCTTTCACGTGGCTGTAATTTAACGTAGTATTCAATTTATATTTATACGTATAGGTAATGCCAAAACTATTAGTGTACTGGGGCGTCAGGTTGGTATTCCCCTTTTGATAGGTATAATCGTTTAGCGCCATTACAAAAGGATTGAGGGCGCTATAGTTGGGCCGGTCAATGCGCCGGCTGTAGGTAAAGTTCCACTGCTTCATCGGGTTTTTGTTGATCGTGAGCGCCGCACTGGGGAACAGGTCGGTATAATTCCTGTTTAAACTGGAATCATAGGGAACATACTGATTACTGTTATTGTCCCACACCTCACCGGTTGAGCGTCCATGAGAATGCGTATTCTCTGCCCGTAGCCCTGCCTGTACCATAAACCCTTTGTACTGGCGGTTATAATTCACATAGGCTGCATTCACATTCTCTTTATAATCGAATTTGTTGCTGTTGTCGCGATCGAACTGCGCGGGCGTAACATTGTTATTAAACCGCTGAAAATTATTATCCGTATTTACCCACCCCAGTTTAAAGCCATAGCCCAGCGTACCTTTTAAAAACCGTTGCTGGTAATCTGTTTTTATGGAATAAATATCGATGCCGGTAGGGGTATACATACTGTACAGATTCTTATCTATTATAGTGCCGCCGGTTCCCTGGTAATAGATGTTTGAAATATGCTGGTCTGTATTATTATCGTACCGGGCATAATCCAGGTCCACATTCAGTTCGTGGCCGCTGGTATCGGCATAGCGGTAGTTACCATTCAGGCTGTAGTTATTTCTTTTACCATCAGCGGAAGTATTGGCATACAGGGTACGGTCGGTAATGCCGGTTGATTTGGGCGTGATCGTCATAGGTCCTGTGCTGTAAAACCCATTACTGCTCAATACAGAATTAGCCACAATGCCGACGGTGCTTTTCTTATTGATATAATAATCGACCCCGGCTTTTATATTATGGCTATGCAATTTATTCTTCAGGTTCGTATGCTGATCAAAAATAGAATCTGCAACATCGCGGTAAAGCTGCACGCTGTTGGCATTTAAACCCTGGCTGTAATTATAATTGCCAAAAATGTTGAATTTTTTTGTCCGGTGGTTTAGAGAGATCCCGCCATTGTATTTACTGTAGATCCCAATGTTATAGCCTCCTGTAACGGTACCATTCGTACCCAGTGTTTTATCTTTTTTGAGTTTGATGTTGATAATGCCCGCATTACCGGATGCTTCATATTTTGCGGAAGGATTGGTGATCAGCTCAATACTTTCGATACTTGAAGATTGCAGCGAGCGCAGGTAGTTGCCCAGGTCGGATCCTTTTAAAGGACTGGGTTTACCATCTATATAAACCTCCACACCGCTCTTTCCCATCATGGAAATATTGTCATCCTTATCGACAATCACCCCGGGAGAGCGTCGCAGCAGATCTATACCGTCATTACCGGTAGCATTGATGGTGCCTTCCACATTCACTACCATTTTGTCGGCTTTTACCTCAACCAGTGGTTTTTTTGCCGTAACCACCACACCAGCTAATTGGGTGCTGGCTTTTTGTAAAATGATAGCATCCAGCTTTACAGCCGTTCCGTTATAATCGAATGCTTGTGAATAAGCGGGTGCATAGCCCACATTGGTGGCCATCACCAGGTATTTTCCGCTGGCAGTCGTTTCAAATGTATAGCTTCCGGATTTTGTCGCGTTTAATTTTACGATGGACGAATCTTTGGCTTTTAATAAAGAGACGGTTGCTTTATCGATTGATTTCCCGGTTTCATCCTTTACCGTTCCTGAGATCTGTTGCGCCTTTGTGGTGATCTGGCAGGCTAGCAGCAGTGCTAATGTAGCAAATAGTTTCATAATTTTTTTTGTTGGTTTGTGTTTTATCCGGCAAATCTATTACCCTTTTAGCAGTATATAGAAACGGATTCCGATAAACGGTAACTAAGCTCCGATAAATGGTTGTTTTTTCCGGGTGAACAGATCCGGATATTGTTTCCGGGGTTAGTTTCCCCCACTCTTTACCCGGTTTTGCTCATCCCCGGCACCGCCGCGGCGGTTGCGGACGGGGGCAATATTATTTTTACCGAATTTATAGGTAAAGGACACATTAAACTGGCGGCTGTCCCTGGTATTTTTAAGGTCTGTATCCACAATCGCGTATCGTGCGTAACCGCTGAACACCTGGGTTTTAAAAATATCACGAACGCCAACTTTTACCGTTCCTTTTTCTTTCATCACTTTATAGGATAGTGCGGCATTTAATGCGCCCATGCTGTTGGATACCATCAGCCCTTCTGTGGCCTTGCTGCGGTACCAGCCGCTCAGTTCAAAGGCCCATAATTTGGCAAAAGTCATGGTGGAGGTTCCATTACCGGTAAACGAAGTGATCTGTATCCTTACCGGGTAATTTTTTCGCCCGTCATTGTACAAGCCCTCAAAGTCATTATTATACAAATTGGTATACAGGTTCAGGTTCCACCATTTGGTTACAGGAAAATTGGCCGTAACAGCAATGCCCAGTTGCCGCATCTTGCTAAAGTTTTCATTGGTCTGAAAGGTCTTATCCCCTTCCTGCTTCAATAACTGAGTAATAATATCATTGGTAACTGTATAGTTCAGGGTGGTGGTCAGAAATTTCTTAAACGTATGGCTTAACTCAATGTTATTGGTAAACTGGGGTTTCAAATAGGGATTCCCCTTGCCAAATGTCAGCGAATCCAGAAAATACACAAAGGGGTTCAGGTTATCATAGTCCGGGCGCGTGATCCGCCGGTTGTAGCTTATATTGAACTGGTTTTTATCATTCGCGTTAAAACCTATTGCTACTGTGGGAAACAGGTTGGTATAATTGCGTGTAAAAACCGAATCGCCGGTGATCAGATCCCCTTTCGAGCTGGTGTTCTCCACCCGCAATCCACCCGTCAGTTCCCATTTTTTTGCTGATTTTGAAATCGTGGCATAGGCCGCGTTGATGTTTTCCTTGTAAATAAAATGATTGCTCCGGGCCAGGTCCGGGTACCAGCCGGTGCTGGTATCGCGCTGATATTCCACGCGGTTATTGGTATTTACAAAACTTGTTTTGATGCCAGCTTCCAGCTTTGTTGTTTTATTAAAGGGATGCACATAGTCCGTTTTAAAGCTGTAAATATTAATTTCAGAAGGCTGATGTCCCAACAGGTTCACGATGTTCCCGTTTTGAACATCCTGAGCGTCCAATGCCTTTGTTTGCAGGGTTGCCAGCCCTTTGTTATTGTAATAAGCCTGGTCCAGGTCTATAGATAATTCTTTACCGGTCGAATCAAAACTGTGCTTGTAATTCAGGTTGGTGGTTACATTATTAAAGTTGCCCGTATTTTTTCCTATGGATAAAAGTTTGTAGTTGATCGCTCCATCGGGGTAGCGAATATTGGACGGGCTGTTCTGCTCTTCATTCCACTGTCCGAACCCACCGTTCACCACGAAGCCCGCCACATCTTTTTTAGTGAAATTATAATCCATCCCCAGTTTCAGGTTATTATAATTGCCAAAATTGCGCCGGTCCGAAGCCTGATCGGATGTGCCGGTGACCGTGCTGATTGCAGGATCAATGAATTTCCGGTTCAGGTAAAGCACGCCTTTGTTGTCCCAATGACCGCCTTCGTAACCGCCAAAAATATTCAGCTTATCGTTTCGGTAGTTGATATTCAGCCCTGCATTATAGCGCGGATAAAAGCCCTGGTCGTAACCAACGTTAGCCGTGCCGTTCATGCCTTTTATGGTGCCCTTTTTTGTTTTGATGTTGATGACCCCTGAATTACCCGCGGCATCATATTTGGCGGGCGGCGCTGTCATGATCTCGATCTGATCCAACTGGCTGCTCTGCATACTCTTTAAAAAATTGGTCAGTTGCTGACCGCTCATATAGGTCGGCTTTCCGTCAACGAGAATGGTAACGCCTGCTTTCCCCTTCAGACTTACATTTCCGTCATTATCTACGGAAATGCCGGGCGATTTCTCCAGCAGCTCCAACACATTTAACCCTGCGTTGCTTGGTGACGCATCCACATTTACCACCGTTTTGCCGGCTTTCACTTCAAAGGGAGGTCTTTTGGCTATGACCACCACACCTTTCATTTGAGTAGTTGTTTTTTCAAGAACGAGGGTGTCGATTGTAATAGCTGATTGATCCAGTTTTATAACTGATGAATACACAGGTGTATGCCCAACACTGGAAGCCAGAATAAGGTAGCTGCCTGCTTTTATCTTATCAAAACGAAACAATCCGTTTTTATCAGTAGCCGTTGTGGTGATGGTGGCAGAATCCCTTGCCTGTAACAAAGAAACGGAAGCTTTTTCCAAGGGGGTATGATCGACGCCCGCGACCGCCCCTGAAATACGTTGCGCATGCGCCGTTGTTTGCATCGCAATCAAAAGAAATAGTGCTGGTACTCTCATAAATTTAATTAGCCTTTTTATTAGCGGGGCAAAATTAGGCCGGTAAGGAATGCGGCTGTCATTTATCCTGTTAATACTGTTCATGAGCTCTTGTTTTTTTGTTCAATGGTCTTATTGAGCGATAAAAGGAATTAATTACCCCCGCTTTTTACCCGGCTTTGCTCATCGCCCGCGCCGCCGGTTCTGCGCCGCGCCGGGGCAATATTGTTTTTCCCGAATTTATAGGTGAATGAAATATTGAATTGGCGGGCATCTCTTCTTCTGTCATTCCTCACATCGATGTCCACATCCGCATAGCGGGAATAACCACTGAAGTTCTGTGTGCGGAAAAGATCCCGTACCCCTATTTTAATCGTTCCGTTTTTGTTAAGGATCTGCTTGGCCAGGTCAATATTCATAGCGCCCATTTGGCGGCCGATCATCAACCCTTCCGAGGCGCTGGTAGTATACCATCCGCTGAGCTCAGTGGTCCAGGTTTTGGCAAAGGTAAAGCTGCTGCTCAGGTTGCCGGAAAAACCGCTTACATTCAGCTTCACGGGAATATTTTGCGTGCCGCTATTGTATAGCCCGTCGTAGAGGTTATTAAACACATTGGTGTACACATTCAGATTCCACCATTTTTTTATTTGCTTATTGGCTGAAACGGAAAGCCCCCATTGCCTCCGCCTGGCAAAGTTTTCCTGTGTTTGGAAGGTGGTTTTCTTATCGGTGTTCTGCTTCAGTATTTGGGTGATAATATTATTGGTTTGAGTGTAATTAACGGTAGTAGTTAAGAAATGATTGAACGTATGGCTCATTTCAATATTATTGGAAAATTCGGGCTGTAAATAAGGATTCCCCTGGCCATAGGTGAGTGAATCCAAAAAGAAGATAAACGGGTTCAGGTCTTCATAATCGGGTCGGCGGATCCGGCGGCTATAACTCATGCTCAACTGGTTCTTGTCATTTACATTATACACCACCCCTGCATTGGGAAACAGATTCGTATAGTTTCTTTTAAAGCTGGAATCATTTTGCATTTGTTTTCCCTCTGCGTTGGTATTCTCCAGCCGTAAACCCGCGGTAAGCTCCCATTTTTTTATGGTTGCCGTTAAGATCGTATAGGCTGCATTAATATTTTCTTTATAAATAAAATGATTCGTCCGCTGGTTGTCCATATACCATCCGGTACTGGTATCGCGCAAATAGTTAACGTTATTATCAGTATTTACAAAGCTGCTTTTCACCCCTGCTTCCAGTTTCATGGTTTTACTGAACGGATGTACATAATCTATTTTGCCACTGTATATTTTTATGAGGGAAGGGGTATTGCCGTTTAACAGAACGGTATTACCCCGTTGCGTATGGTCTGGGTTAAACACTCTTGTTGACAGGGTATTATTGCCCTTGCTTTCATAATATCCCTGGTCAAGATCCATAGAAAGTTCTTTCCCCAACGAATCAAAGCTGTGCTTATAATTCAGATTAGTGGTTATATTTTTTGATTTATTGGAGTTAAAAGCCTCTGATGCCAGTATCGTATTGATCGTTTTATCTACGTCTCTCAGGTTCGACGTACTGGTCAGCCAGTTTTTCCAGGGGTTACTATTTCCGCTTACGACGATGCCCACTACGTCTTTTTTTGAAAAGAAATAATCCATTCCCAGTTTCGCATTGTGCCAGTTGCTTCTATTATGCCGTGGGCTCACCTGGTCTGACGAGCCGGTAAGGGCACCGTTTTTATAAAAATTGCGATTAATGCTTAAAGAGCCCATTCCTTCCCAGGCCCCCCCATTATAACTGCCAAATACGTTCACCTTATTATAGCGGTAGTTCAGGTTAAAACCTCCATTATATTTCGGATAAAAGCCCTGGCCATAGTTAAGGTTTACATTTCCGTTCAGCCCGCGCACGGTTCCTTTTTTGGTTTTTATGTTGATCACCCCTCCGTTGCCTGCCGCATCATATTTTGCAGGTGGGTTCGTCATGATCTCGATCTGATCCAATCCGCTGGCCTGTATACTTTTTAAAAAGGCCGCAAGATTGGTTCCGCTGAGATAAGTGGGTTTCCCATCGATCAATATCAGCACACCGCCCTTTCCTTTCAAACTTATATTATCATCATTATCTACAGACACTCCTGGGGATTTTGCCAGGATCTCCAGCACATTTAACCCCGCGTTGGAAGGAGAGGCTTCTACATTCACTACCGTTTTGCCGGCTTTTACTTCCACGGGCGGCCGTTTTGCGGTAACCACTACCCCGGCAAGCTGCGTGCCGGCATTCTGCAATATGATTGGCGGCACTGCCATGGCCTCTCCTGAAAACGTAATAGTATCTGAATATTTTTTTGCATACCCTACCGTCGATGCCAAAAGCAAATAGTGGCCCTGCGGTACTTTGTTAAACAGAAAACCGCCGTCCTTACCAGTAGCTTTCATTATTATTACAGAAGAGTCTGCTGCTTTTAAAAGCGCTATGGATGCTTTTTCCAAGGGCTTATGCTCTGTGTCTGTTACTTTGCCGGACAGATGCTGCGCATGTGCTATAACGCTCCATAAACTAAATCCCAGCAGAATTATTTTTCTCATTATGTTATTGTTATGGCAACAAAACTATTCTTATGCGCCGCCTTTGACCATCGATTTCCGGTAAATGGGGCAAAACATCCCCTAATTGGGATAAAACGCCATTTAAGTGGTCGGGGCCGTCAGGGTATATTCTAACTGCACTAAATCACAAAGTCGAAAAACCGGTAAAAATGTTACAACTGCGGGATCACTTTTGATAGAATTTAACAGGAGGCAAAAATTATTGGGGTAACGCTTGAATTGTAAATTCCTTTGTGCATATTTGTACCCTAAATTATTGTTATGAGTTATCCTGAAACATTGCGTTATACTAAAGATCATGAATGGATTAGCCTGGAGGGCGATACAGCCACCATTGGCATTACGGATTTTGCGCAGCGGGAACTGGGCGATATTGTTTATGTGGAGGTGGAAACGATTGGCAAAACGCTGCAGGCCGGCGACGTTTTTGGTACAGTTGAAGCGGTAAAAACAGTTTCTGATCTTTTTTTACCGGTAGACGGTGTCATTACTGAGCTCAATGAAGCGCTGGGTAACGCGCCGGAGCTGGTAAATACAGACCCTTATGGAGAAGGCTGGATGATAAAAATGAAAGTTACCGACCCCGCAACTGTTGAAACGCTGATGGATGCGGCCGGTTATGAAGCACTAGTGGATTAATTTCGTTTATCAACAAAATATTATTTTTCTGAATGAGCCATTTGCTGCCCTGCAGTAAATGGCTTTTTTTAACCCCAGCCAATATCGTGAAAAAGAAATTCATCTTAATAATCGCTTTAGTTTATTTTATCATCACCGTTATCCTGCTAACGCTTCCCGGAGCCGACTTTCCTCAGGAAAATTTTCTTACGAAGATCCATTTTGACAAATGGGTCCACATCGGAATGTTCGCCCTGCTCGTTTTTTTATGGGATGCCTGGCTGAGCGGGGGAAAAGAGGCGGCGCCTTTTAAAAAATTTATTACCGTCGGTATTGTAGCATTGATTTATGGAATTGTAATGGAGTTCGTACAAAGATACTGGGTTCCCGGGCGCTCTTTTGATGTAACGGATATGATTGCAGACGGAGTAGGTTGTGTGATCGGGCTGGCGGCCAGTAAGTACCTGCTTAAAAAAAAATAGACCCCTGTGGAAACAGGGGTCGCAACCAAAACTAACTGCTTATGAGAAAATTGACTATCTTTTTTAAATCTAAATATTCGTTATACTATATAAACGCAAGATCCTTGCCAATATTATTCTTTAATTGTTAAAAGAATTTAAAAGAACCCTTAACTGCATTTTTTTATATAAAGAACTTCGGGTTATTAAATGCAGAAACTATGCCAAAATCTATTTCAGGAAAATCGTTTTTGCAAATCAGGTGCTTTTACCCGAATCAGAAACATCAAAAAGAGCGAACATGGGAGCATAAAAAATGGGGAGGCATCGCTCGCAATAGATGATAAATTTCATTCCTGAAACTCAATCCATCCTTTTATATTTCTTATTCAATATTTCTTATTCTTCATTTTAAGAACTCTTTCTTTCATTGATCCACCAGCGGATCCCCAAAAAGGCGATCAGGCCCAACGGAAGAAAAGCGAGGTAGAGGATGCCGGTATTAAATCCGCGGGCGGGGCCATCGCCCAACTGCTGTGCCGTTTTGGTACAAATGGAACACTGGGCAAAGGATTGTGTTGCCCTAAAAAGACTTATCATCAAAATACCTGTTAACAGGACTATTCTTTTCATGCTGCAAAGATACGCGGTTGTTACCCCTCTTAAACAATAAAGCTTTCGTAATTGTTGCGGTTTGTTATACGAAATTCTGTAGCCGGATAGGCGGTGAGGCGGTAAATTGAAGAATTGAAAAAAATACCTTTCTATGCCTCCCGGCTATAGATTCAATTTCGGCCTTCATAGTTTCCCGCTAATCTCGCAGACTGCCGCAGAACAGGAACTGAACCCATTTGCACCTCATACTTTACGGGTCATTTTTACCGCGTAAGCTACGGGCCTTTACGCTTACCGGCCAAAAAAAACGCTTCCGGAGCTCCGGAAGCGTATAACTATTTATCTATAAATTATTTATACAGATTCTGCCGCCATTTTTTTAGCGATCTTATTGCGCTCTATTTCATCCAGTACCACTTTACGCATCCGGATAAAGTTAGGCGTTACCTCGATGCACTCATCCTGCTGAATATACTCCATACATTCTTCCAATGTCATCAGGGTTTTGGGCGCAATACGGGTAGCATCATCACTACCGCTGGCCCGGTGGTTGGTCAGTTTCTTTTCTTCCGTTGCGTTCACCACCAGGTCGCCGGGTTTGATGTTCTCCGCCAGTACCTGTCCTGCATATACCTCTTCGCCCGGATCCACAAAGAAGGTACCCCGGTCCTGTAATTTATCAATAGAATAACCGGTGGTTCTTCCCTGGTTTTTGGAGATCAACACCCCATTGTTCCTGCCAGGAATAACGCCTTTCCAGGGCTGATAGTCAGAAAAACGATGCGCCATCACAGCCTCACCGGTTGTAGCGGTCAGCATTTGTGTACGCAACCCGATCAAACCGCGGGAAGGTATTTCAAACTCAAGGTGCTGCATTTCGCCCTTGGTTTCCATCACCAGCATTTCCCCTTTCCGGCGGGTTACCAGGTCAATTACTTTGCTGGCAAACTCTTCCGGTACATCCACCACCAGGGTTTCAAAAGGTTCGTATTTTTTCCCATCGATTTGTTTGGTAATTACCTGTGGCTGGCCAACGGTAAGCTCATATCCTTCCCGGCGCATGGTCTCGATCAATACGCCCAGGTGCAGGATACCACGCCCGTAAACGAGGAAGGCTTCCCCGCCCTCGCTTTCTTCCACGCGAAGCGCCAGGTTCTTTTCGGTTTCCTTCTCCAAACGGTCCCGCAGGTGACGGCTGGTAACAAACTTACCATCCTTACCATAAAACGGGGAATTATTGATACCGAACAGCATATTCATGGTGGGTTCATCCACGCTGATCCGGGGTAAAGCTTCAGGGTTTTCTGCATCAGCAATAGTATCACCGATGTTGAAATCTTCAATACCCACCACGGCACAAAGATCACCAGCCTGCACTTCGGTTACTTTTTTCTTACCCATCCCTTCAAATACATACAGTTCTTTTACACGGGTCTTTTTTACCCCGTCTGCCTGCATCAACGCGATCTGCTGGCCTTCTTTAATAACCCCACGTCCAACTTTTCCCACGGCGATACGGCCCAGGAAGGAAGAGTAGTCTAAAGAAGTGATCTGCATTTGCAGCGGCCCTTCAGCCACTTTAGGCGCGGGTACATATTTTAAAATACCATCCAGCAGGGGATTGATATTATCAATAGGCGTTAAGGAGTCATTGAACCAGCCATTTTTTCCTGAACCATAAAAGGTGGGGAAATCCAACTGCTCTTCAGTGGCGTCCAGGTTAAAGAACAGGTCAAACACCGCGTCATGCACCTCATCGGGGCGGCAGTTCGGTTTGTCTACCTTATTAATAACAACGATTGGTTTCAAACCCAGCGCCAGTGCTTTTTGCAGCACAAAACGGGTTTGGGGCATGGGCCCTTCAAAAGCATCCACCAACAGGATCACCCCGTCGGCCATTTTCAGCACGCGCTCCACCTCGCCGCCAAAGTCGGCGTGACCCGGCGTGTCAATTACATTGATTTTGGTATCCTTGTAAGTAACCGCCGCATTCTTACTAAAAATAGTAATACCGCGTTCCCTTTCAAGGTCGTTATTATCCATTATCAACTCGCCGGTAGCCTGGTTTTCACGAAAAACCTGGGTAGCATGGAGGATCTTATCCACCAAAGTGGTTTTACCATGGTCTACGTGGGCGATAATGGCGATGTTCCTTAAATTCATGTTGTTGAAAAATTTATAAGTTGAAAAGTTGACAGGAGTCACTGTGCGACGTATTGGCCAGGTATTGAGCCCTTTTCAATTTGTGAACACACCAACCTGTTAACTCTTTTTTTCAAAAGAAGGCGCAAAGGTACGATAATTATGCGGGGCAGCCTAAAATTTGCATTGGAGAGGGAAGAAATTTTGGTTAAGTTTAGTTGACAAGATCAGAACTTCCGTTCTCTAACCCGAAATTTTCGCTATAATATGGAATAATAAACATCGGCCGGGACCAGAAGCAATGATTGTTCCTCCCACCAATCGATTGATTATTAACCGATAGCGTTCTTATTTACACCAATCAGTTTAAAGTGAGTTATCATTTTGCGGAAGATTAATTCCCCGACCGGTTTTTTTCCTCCTGGTTACCTACTTTTCTCGAACTCACGGAAATATTCTTATTACCAAAATTGTAGCTGACGGATACCCGCACTTGCCTGGTATCATAATACTGAGTAAAGGATTGGGGAATATCCTGGCTAACCGTTTTTATAGTGGAATAATTCTTTTTGAAAATGTCATCCGCGTTTAGCCCCAGTACCAGGCGCTTATCCAGCAGCAGGTATTTAAAACCAATATTCAGCGACCAGCTAGCGGTATTTTTTTGTAGTTGTGGTTTTAATGTCATTTCCTTAAATTCTCACGAAGGCTCCTTTCTTAACTTCTTGCAGGGAACAGCGTACATTGTCAATAATATATCCCACAAGAAATTGATTGTGGTTCCAATAATCAACTGTTGCAAACAATACATAATATCGTCAAAATATTTAACTTGCCACTTACAAGCATTTGTTTATGAACAGTACTATTATTGCGGGGATCGGAAGTTATGTTCCTGATAATGTGGTGACAAACACGGAACTGACCGAGTATATGAATACGAGTGATGCCTGGATTCGCGAACGCACGGGGATTGAAGAACGGCGCTATGCAACGCGTTTTGAACAAACCACTGCTACCCTGGGTGCGGAAGCAGCAAAAATTGCCATTGAGCGCGCCGGTATTACAAAAGAGGATATCGATTTTGTCATTTTCGCAACGTTAAGCCCCGACTATTTTTTCCCGGGTTGCGGGGTGCTGGTGCAGCGGATACTGGAACTGAAAGATGTGGGCGCTCTGGACATAAGGAACCAATGCAGCGGTTTTATATATGGCCTCAGCGTTGCCGACCAGTTTATCAAAACCGGGATGTACAAAAACATCCTGCTCATCGGCGCGGAAGTGCACTCCTATGCGATGGATTTTTCTACAAGGGGGCGTAATGTATCTGTTATTTTTGGCGATGGCGCCGCAGCCGTGGTATTGCAGCCATCGCCGGACGCTGCGCGGGGCCTACTGAGCACCCACCTGCACAGCGACGGCGCCCACGCCGAAGCGCTGAGCATGCCTAACCCCGGCTTCCACAGCGGCGTGCACAACCCCGCGTGGCGGCCGCCGGTACCTCCCCAAAAATACGGGGGCGTCTTTATAACGCAGCAGCTTGTAGATAAAGAGGACTTTTATCCCTACATGGATGGCCCGGCAGTTTTTAAAAAAGCAGTGGTCAAACTTCCCGAGGTAATTATGGAAGCATTGACCGCTAACCATTATAAACCGGGAGACCTTAAACTGCTGATACCACACCAGGCCAACCTGCGCATTGCGCAAATGGTGCAGCAAGCACTGCAATTGAACGACGACCAGGTTTTTAACAATATTCAAAAATATGGCAACACTACTGCTGCTTCCATTCCCCTAGCTTTGTGTGAAGCCTGGGAAGGCGGGAAAGTGCAAAACGGCGATCTTATTTGCCTGGCAGCCTTTGGCAGCGGGTTTACCTGGGGCAGCGCTTTATTAAAATGGTAAGAGGACGCTACAAATGAAAAGAAAAATTTGTTATATCATTAACCCGGTATCCGGAACAAAATCAAAGGATGCAATAGCCAATACTGCTGCAAAAGAAACACTGAGGGCCGGTATTTTTTTTAAGTTCTTTCCTTCGGTAGCCAACGGCGATTACTCCTTTCTTTACAGCACGCTTGTTGATGAACGTTACACTGATGTGGTAATCATCGGGGGCGATGGTACGGTAAACCAGGTGATCGACAGCCTTAAACACCTGCCGGTAAACTTTGGAATTATTCCATCCGGTTCGGGGAATGGGCTTGCTTTTGGGGCCGGGATTCCTAAAACGCCCAAAAAAGCGCTGGAGATCATCTTCAAAAATCATTCGGTGCTCATGGATGGTTTCCGGGTAAACGGAAAGTTCGCGTGTATGCTTTGCGGACTTGGGTTTGATGCAAAAGTGGCGCACGATTTTGCAAACGCTCCTCAACGAGGCCTGATGACCTACGTGAACCAGGTATTTAAAAACTTTTTTGGCGCCAGGCCTTATTCTTTTAAAATAAAACTTGCAGAAAAGCGTTTTGAGACCGAAGCTTATTTTATCAGTATCGCCAACAGTAACCAGTTTGGCAATCATTTTACCATTGCGCCCATGGCCAGTCTGAATGATGGATTGCTGGACGTGGTCATTGTAACGGAGCAATCAAAAATTGCCATGCTGTACAATACATTGATACAGGTGGGCGGCGGCAATAAGGTGCGCTCGATTGAAGAAATTAAGCACAAACGAGGCATCCTTTATTTCCAAACAGAAGCGATACGCATCAGCAACTGGAGTGAAGCGCCGATGCATATTGACGGAGAACCGGTGAACACTGAAAAAAAATTAAGTGTCGCCATCGAAAAAAGCTGTTTTAATCTTTTGGTAAACCGATAATGAAAAAAAAAGCTGTAACCCTGCCAGACCTGGAAGTGTCCTATCAGCAGGAATATCTTGAAGCTGGATGTGATGAAGCCGGCCGCGGCTGTTATGCGGGTCCGGTTTTCGCTGCTGCGGTTATTTTACCGATCGATTTTTATCATCCCCTGTTAAACGACAGTAAACTAATAGCACCACAGGTGCGGGTGGAGTTGCGAAAATATATTGAGGCCAATGCCCTTGCCTTTGCCGTAGCTCAGGTTGGAGTGGAAGAGATTGATACGATCAACATTTTAAAAGCCTCGCAAAAAGCCATGCATCTTGCCCTCGCTCAATTAGCGCCGGCTCCTGAATTTATTGCGGTGGACGGCAATTACTTTATACCGTATAAAAAATTAAGGCATGCCTGTATTGTTAAAGGAGATGGAAAATTAGCCAATATTGCCGCCGCCAGCATCCTTGCGAAAACCTACCGCGATGCGTACATGCAACGCATTCATGAAGAATTCCCTCAATATAACTGGGCAGCTAATAAGGGCTATGGTACCCTGGCGCACAGAAACGCTATTAAACATAGTGGCCTCTGCATTTATCATAGAAAAAGTTTTAACATTTTATCCGCTCAGTCCGAATTGTTTGAAGATTAGTGGCATTGATTTTGGATATTTCATTTTTTAACACAAAAATCCGTAGCGCATGAAAAAAGTGATTCTTTTGGTTATGGTCTTAATGACCTCGCTGTTTACTACGGCCTTCGCACAACCCCGGCCGCCCAGGCCGCCACATCCGCCCAGGCCACCGCATCATCATTACAAAAAAATAAACGGCATTATCATGCAGTACATTACCGGCACAAAAGGCCGCCGCGTCCGCCAAGACCACCGATGCCGCCGCATCACCCGCCGTTGCCGCCTCGTCCGCCGTTGCCGCCGCATCCGTAATTAAATACCAAATTACAGGTATGTCTGAATAGTAATTTCATTCTTATATTTGAGAGCGCTATTCAGACATTTTTATTGTAAACAAATACCATCCATTTATGAAAAAAACATTCCTGCTATTATTACTTTCAATTGTTTGGTGCACGGGAGCCGCCCTTGCGCAAAACACTCAAAAAGCCGACGATAAAAAACCGGAAGCAAAAAATACGGATACGAAAGACGCTGATAAAGCTGAAAATACGAATGACCGGCATGCAAAAGAAAAGGCCTTTTGGAAGAAAGTGGGCAATGATCAGAAAGACTTCTGGAAAGGCGAGCATGAGCGGCATGTAAAAGGAGAAGGACCGGGCAAACCGCCACCGCCACCAAACCCGTTTAAAAAGAAAAAGAAACAGGATACGGAAACCGCTGCAACAACACCGGGATCCGAATCAAACAATGAGCAAAAAAGCGAGGTAAAAGAAGAACGCACCGGTCCCCGTAAACCTCCCCCACCGCCGAACCCGTTTAAAAAGAAAAAGAAACAGGATACAGAAAAGGAAACCGGCAACGGTGACAAATACTCAAAATAAAAAACTACTCTTTTTATTAAAAGCACCGGTGCGCAACCGGTGCTTTTTTTAGTTTGTATATACGTTCCATAAAACTATTTACGCAGGCTAAACAGGTCTCCCGCATCCCGATGGCAACCCTGTCGAGTGGACATATCTTTGATTTTGAAAAGGGCTTATCGATTCGCGTTTTGTTTCTTTTTTTTCTTTACCTACTTTTCTCCCGATGAATCGCTTATGCATCAAAATAAGGAACACGATTCAGGCGCTTACAGCGCCGCGTGTTTATAGTATTCATGATCCTCTACGCAACGCATCGGCTCTCCCGCCTCAGCGGGACCGCGTAAACACGAGGCTCCCATGGAGCCCCAATCTTATATGTTCAACCTACTATAAACCCGCTGCTCCTGACGGAGCAATTTGTATCGTCTCAAAAAAAGTTTACAATTATTTAGATAATCCTGTTATGTATTTACGACAAGACAACTTCCTAACTTAATGACATGTCCCTTCAGGGATTGTGCGCTTATCTTGATGCATTTGACCAATGGCCCGGCGCAGATACCAAATCAGCGCATGCTTATCAAATTGGTGTTATCTTTAATACATGAAGTACTTCATCGCAATCTGTCTTTTGTTGCTGCAGCAATTAGCTGTTGCACAATCTGCCAAACAACCCAACATAGTAGTGATCATCTCCGACGATCATGCTTACCAGGCCATCAGCGCTTATGGCAGCCGGTTTATGCAAACCCCGGGTATCGACCGCCTGGCGAAAGAAGGCGCACAGTTTACCAACGCTTATGTCACCAACTCGCTTTGCGGACCTAGTCGTGCCACTTTTTTATCCGGCAAATACAGTCATATTAACGGTTTTGAGGATAATGATCATTCTACTTTTGATTTTAACCAGGACATTTTTGTAAAGCGCCTGCAAACAGCGGGATACCAAACGGCCTGGATCGGGAAAATGCACCTGGGGGAAAATACACCGCAGGGATTCACCTATTACAATATATTACCAGGGCAGGGAGAGTATTATAATCCTGATTTTATTTCCACCGGAGGTAAAAAAACCCGGCATGAAGGCTATGTAACCAATATTATCACACAGCTTTCCGAGGACTGGCTGGGCCAGAGAGATGCCTCCAAACCTTTTTGCCTGGTTGTGGGCCATAAAGCCACCCATCGTACCTGGATGCCGGACCTGCAGGACCTGGGCGCCTTTGACAAACAGACCTTTCCGTTACCGGCTACTTTTTATGACGATTATGCCACCCGCAAAGCGGCTAAAGTACAGGATATGACGGTAGCCCAAACCATGCAATTGGGTTATGATCTGAAAGTATTTCCTTCCAGGGAAGAAGAAAACAAAATGGGAGCTGTTAAACGAATGTCACCCGCGCAGCGAACCGCCTGGGACGCCTACTATGACCAGGTAAAAAAGGAGTTTGATGAAAAGAAATTAACCGGTAAGGCGCTTACTGAATGGAAATACCAGCGGTATATAAAAGACTACCTGTCTACAGCCAAATCCTTAGACCGGAACATAGCGGAATTGCTGCACTATCTTGATACGCATGACCTGACCAAAAACACAATCGTAATTTATATGTCGGACCAGGGGTTTTTTATGGGCGAGCACGGATGGTTTGACAAGCGGTGGATGTATGAAGAATCCTTCAGAACGCCTATGGTGATGCGTTATCCCGGCGTTATTAAACCCGGCACCAAAATCAACGGTTATATAATGAACCTGGATATAGCCCCAACACTGCTGCAGGCGGGAAATGCAGCGGTGCCGGATGCCATGCAGGGCATTTCTTTTCTGCCATTGTTAAAAGGAAAGGCCTATACCCCCAGAAAGGCTATGTATTATCATTATTATGAAAATACGGTACATCATGTTTCTCCGCAGTTTGGCATAAAGGCCGGACGTTATAAACTGATCCGCTATTACGAAAGGGTGAATGCCTGGGAATTATTCGACCTTGAAAAAGATCCGCAGGAATTAAAAAATGTATACGCTGATAAAAATTATGCTAAAGTAGTTACGAACTTAAAAAACCAACTGCTACAACTGATCGAACAGTATAAAGATAAAGAGGCAAAAAAACTATTCTTAACCCCCGTTGCCGATTAAGCCGGTGTATTTCTTCTATCGAGGCCCCAGATCAGTTTGGTCTGGAGTGTATGCAGAAAATTATTCTCGCTGAGGCGGATCAGCGCTATGGTAAACCGTTCTTTTCGCACCGCCAGTGATACATTTTTGGTCACGATCTCTTTTCTCGAATCCAGCGCGCAGATAATATCATCCGAGCGGCTTTCTATTTCAAAAGAAATGATGCTGTTATCACTGATCACCAGGGAGCGCATATTCAGGTGGTGCGGCGCCACGGGTGTAATAACAAAATTGCCGGAGTCCGGGAAAACGATAGGGCCACCGCAGCTTAAGGAATAACCCGTAGAGCCCGTTGGGGTTGCCACCACCAGTCCATCGGCCCAGTACACATTTAAAAATTCTCCGTTGATAAAGGTATGTACTTTGATCATAGACGCGGTGTCGCGCTTATGAATGGCAAATTCGTTTAAGCCAAAAGGTTTGTCGCCAAAAAGAGGAATATCGGCATCTAAATGCACCAGTGTTCGCTGTTCTGTTACATAGGTACGGGAGGCCAGCGCTTTTATGGCCAGTTTTAAATTATCTCTTCCGATGCTTGCCAAAAAGCCCAGGCGGCCGAAATTGATGCCCATTATGGCAATGGGTTTGTCAGAAACCAGCGCTACCGTGTCCAGCAAGGTACCGTCACCGCCAAGACTGATAATGCATTCCACATCTTTTGAAAGATCGGCCGTTTCCCGGAATACAGCGGTAGTTGCATCCAGTCCGATTGCTTCCTTTATTTCCTCAAAAAAAGGTTCAAAAACGATCAACTGAAGGTCATAATTTTTTACTTCGCTGAAAAACGTTTTTACATCCTCCAGCTTTAGCTGATCGATCCCGCGGCTATAAACGGCAATGGTCATGGTTAAAAAATATCCTTCTTTTGTAAATATATGCCCTTTTCACCTAAATGATTAATGGACAGCTCTACCTTAAGCGTAAAATCATATCCCGTAAAAATATCAAACCCAACACCGCCGCCGATCAGGAACCGGTTGGAAAGGCGGTTTGCAGGACTTGGATTCGGATCATAGGCATACCCCGCATTTGTAAATACCTTTCCGTATATCTTTAAAGGGATTGGTATGGGAGAAAACCATTTTGTTTTGGGAATACTAAAACTGAAATTGGTTAGCCGGGTTGCCAATGTGGCCGTCAGAATTCCACCCGCCACGCCATCCATTACATAATATTCATACCCGTGCAAAAACATATCGCCATACCCCAGCAATTGCCGGTTGTAATAAGGCTGGTTAAACGGCGCTTTAACGGTTCCCGATGCTCCTATACTATAAAATGATTGTTTTCCCAACTGCCAATACCCTACCCCCTTGGCGGTCAGTTGCCAAACATTCATATCATTATTAAACCCCTGTTTTGAGGCATAGAGCTCGCCCGCATAGCCTCGTGTAGGATAAGCATTATAATCAAGATTCTGGTACCGTACGCGGTAATAGACCATAGGGTATTTTAAAAAATGCTGTGCTCCTTTAAGATATTGCGGATTCATAATAAACACCGTATCTCCAAAGCGCGCCGATTGGTAGCCGATACCAAAATAATGGGTGGTATAGAATTTCTTCCGGTAGGTCAATTCCAGATTCGCGTTAAAGAAATTTTTAAGATAATCCGTGGTTTTAACAAACTGCTGTTTATCAAATTTTGTATCATATAAGACCTCATGGTTCTTACCCAGGCTTACCATTACATTCATGCCCCATTTCATACCCTTATCAATATAAGGGCGCTGATAGCCCAGGGATAATTGTTTGGTATACCCCGTAATAAAATAGAACCGGAGCTTGTCGTTATTGCCGGTAATATTGTCCCATAACAATTTGACCCCATAATCAATGCGCGACACAGCGGCCCCTTTTTCAAAAAGCCACTGGTTCAGGTTCCGGTCTACCGGCTTGAAATAAGGAAACGGCCAGATATACCAGCGCTCTTTTACTATAATTTTAATATCGATAAAAGGAGGGTCCAACTGCAGAACCGAAAGATTTACCATATGAAACAGGCTCAGGTTCATCAGTTGCGTCTTCCCGATATTAAACAATGTCGGTATTTCTCTCAGTACAATGGAATCCCCTTCTTTAAAGGGCAATTCCCGCAACAGGATCGGCTCGTTCGTTTTGTTATCCCCTTCAAAAATAATATCCCGGATAATAAATTTGCTATCCAGGTCTCTGGGCAAACTGTCGAGCCCATAATCATTCTTCGTAACCGGAGAAGCGGAGTTCGCATTTTTTAATCCGCTGATGGTTGTATCGATCTGCGCATATACCGCGGAAAAGCACCCCGATAAAAGAAGGATAAAAAGCAGGATGCTATTTTTCGGGGTTTTAATTTTCACATCAGACGGATGGAGTGCGCGGCACTATATACTTAAATAATTCATCAGGTTTTCATAGTTGTCCTTGAGCTCATTGGTGTACAACTCTTCACCAAAGTAATATTTCACCGTATAATCATAGCGTTGAAAGCTGGCCACTATGTCGGAAATCTCTAATTTATTAATACGCAGCGTTATCTCCACTACTTCTCTTTCGCGGATCTGTTTTGTGTTCAGTTGGGTAATTTGCGCATCGTTCGCCTCTACAATTTTACCTATTTCTGAGAAGGAATACTGCCGGGCTTCCACTTCCAATACCAGCAGTCCGCCGGCATCCTGTAATTGTAAAAAATCGGCAACATGCCCTGCCAGCGTTACCGCTTCAATGGTTCCAACGAGATTATTTTCATGATCAACAATCGGCACTACGGAAAGATGATGTGCCGTTGCCAGTGCAAATGCTTTTAAGAAATGCTCATCCTCCTTAACCGAATAGTTGAGCAAAGGCTGTTGTATTGCTTCCAAAGAAAGTTCATCATCAACATCCAGCAACGTATTTTCGTTCACCAGCCCTGCCAGCTTTCCTTCCCTGGTAACCGCAAGATCTGTAACATGATGCTCCTGCATAAGGTTCAGCACCTGGTAAACCCTGTCCGACAATTTTAATTGTGGTAATGCTTCAAAAGACAATTCTTTCATTAACATAGCTTCCTTTTGCAGGTAAGACAGCTTTTAGGAAACCTTTGTTGCAATAGCTCCCTGTCTTTGCAAGAAATTAAGTAAAATTTTATTGAACTCTTCGGGAACCTCCATCATTGGGGCGTGTCCGCAATGATCGATAAAATGCAACTCGCTGTTAGGCAGTAATTTCTTAAACTCTTCTGCCACAAACGGTGGCGTTACATTATCGTTCTTTCCCCAGATCAGCAAGACTGGTATGGAGATGCGGTTCAACTCCTCGCCGAGATTATTGCGGATGGCGCTTTTTGCCAAAGCAATAATTTTTATAACCTTCAAACGGTTATTGGTTATTTCAAAAACCTCGTCCACCAGCTCGTCGGTAGCCATCGCCGGATCATAGAACGTGTATTCCGTTTTTTTGCGGATATACTCGCGGTCGCCTCTTTTAGGGTAACTATCGCCCATTCCATTTTCAAAAAGGCCGGAGCTCCCGGTTAAAATGACCGTTTTTACCAGTTGCGGTTCATTGCGCAGCAGGTATACCAACCCAACGTGCCCGCCAAGTGAGTTACCCAGCAAATGAACGTCTTTGTACCCCCTGGCATCAATGAATTTGTTCACATATTTTGCAAGGCCGCTTACGCTGGTATTTAAAATATCCATCTCCAGCAATGGCAACATCGGCACCACTACCTTCATGTGATTTTTAAAGAAATCTACCAGCGGGCCAAAATTGCTTAGTGCACCAAACAAGCCATGCAACAGCACCAGCGTTTGTCCCTCGCCCTCCTCGATATATCTGAATTTATCGTGCTGTTTTATCTCGTATTCCATTAGATTTTTCCGGCAATATAGCCGCTAATATATTGATTTTAAAAATGATTCGACCTGTTAATTTATATAAAAATATTAAATTCTGTATAAAAACACGGCTGGCCAATAGGTTAATTTATTATTTCCATTAAGTTGCGGCCTTTTCAAAGAAATGTTCCAACTGTACAAACAAGTCTTTAAACGCAGGAATGATAACGCCCATGATCCCTATCGCCCGCTTTCCAAAAGCCTCAATAAAGGGAAACGCAGTGGATTTTGCTATTGTTGTACCGGGCAATAACTGCAACTGATTGACGTAAAACAACAGAATTGCATACGCCGCAATATAAAGCATCACAAAAAGTAAAATACCTCCCAGGCGGTTCAGCCAGCCCAATAATACCTTCTCCATAGAAAGCTGTATTAACCGGGCCACCCATTTTACCGCGATGATAACCCCAATGAGCACCGCAATAAATGCAATAAAGGGCAACCATTTATCGGATACTTTTACGACGGTTCCGATCCGCGTGGCTACAACTGCAGACAGCTTCATTGCCGCTGCCAGCCCGATGACAAAAGCCAGGTAAGAAAAAATGCCTACAACAAAACCCTTCCTGTAGCCCTTAAATACTGCAATGCACAGCAGGACCGCGAAAATGAGATCGATGATCATTTATTTTGCCAGTAGCTCTTTTACTATTGCGGAAATCGCTTTCCCGTCGGCTTTGCCTGCCAGTTCTTTGGTGGCCGCGCCCATCACTTTACCCATATCGGCCGGACCGGCAGCTCCTGTTTGTTCGATGATCTTTGCAATAACAGGTTTTAATTCCTCCGGGCTTAGTTGCGCCGGCAGGTATTTTTCCATTATTACTATTTCCTCTTTTTCTTTTTGCGCGAGGTCCGGACGGTTTTGTTTTTCGAAAATATCCAGCGAATCCCTGCGTTGTTTTACCAGCTTCTGCACCAGTTTTATTTCATCATCGGCAGAGAGGCTTTCTTTGGCGCCCTCGGCGGTTTTGGCCAGCAAAATGGCTGCTTTTATAGCTCTTAAACTACGCAGACCAGCTTCATCTTTTGCCAGCATCGCTTTTTTTATATCTTCATTAATGGTTTGTTCTAAAGACATGGTTGTAAGATTTAAGTGTTCAGTTGTCAGTTATCAGCTTTCAGCATTTTGCGTTGAGCATTCAGCATTAAGTAGCTTTTTGCTGCTCCAGTTGTTTTTCCTGGAACCTTTTATAAAACGCCTGCGCAAAGGCCTTCATATCATTTACCTGGTCGTGATACTGCGTGGCACGGCCATAGGTATCGGCCATCGTCATAATAGACTGATAAAAGAAATCGGCCATTTCATCCACCATCATTTCTTTGGTCCAGAGGTCGATCCGCAATGCGGCTCTTTCGGCCCCGTCCCAAAGGGACAGCATTATGGCTTTTGCTCTTTTGGCCTGTTCGGCGGTACTGGCAGTGGCGACCCAGGTAATATCCTGCGGCACTTTATTCTCGTCCAGCTCAACATCAATAGTAATCGTAGACTTCATAATCAAAACAAATAAAGCGCAAATGTAAGGATTCGGCTTCAGGCGGGCAAGGGGGCGGGGCGGAGGCACTTTTTGCCACTGAGTACAGAATCACTGAGAGCATTTCGAGAACAGTTCGCCATCGGCCGGAATCGGCGTATAACATATCGCCTTCCCGCTTTACCGGCCCAAAATACATTTTAGTTACCTGCGCTTGCCGCCCAGGAGCGCTTCCAACCCCCCGCTAAGATTATTTAATGGAGCGTGCTTTTCTATTGCTTCAATATAATACTGCCGCAGGGATTCATTTTTGTACAGCTCCATCATTTTTGTACCCAGTGATGCTTCATCACCAGCCAGGTATGCGGGCAAGGCGGGGAAGGAAGAGGCGGGGAAAGGGTCCGGCACCAGGGTTGTAGTACCACAACTCAGCGCTTCTGCCACGGCCGCGGGGAAACCGTCGTCCGTTTTGGCGCTGATCGCCGCATAGGCCGCCCCCAGGGCTTGCGCATAAGTGTGGGATGCCGACTGTCCAAACAATACAATATCGTCTTTATATTTATAGGAGCTGATCATGCCAAAGACGTTCCCAAAGGCCGTTTCAGGATTAAACCCCCTATGCGTTAATACCAGTTTCCAGTTGGTTTGCTGCATTTTTTTAAACCGGGAAAATGCCTTCAACACCAATACCAGCGATGCCGGGGTCCAATGACCATCGGCACCAATAAAAAACTCTTTACCCTCCGTAACTGCTTCTTTAAAGCGCTCTTGTCCGGCAGGATCAACAGTCCCCGGTCCCTCACTAATTATGGCTTTTGTTACAGTGATCCGGCGCGCGTCAACTCCGGCTTCCGCTATCAGCCGGGTTTTTATTTTTTCCGAACTCACTATAACACCTGCCAGTTTTTGAAATAAAGGAATATCTTTTTTTGCTGTTTCGTACCGGTCATTCAGGAGCAAAAACTGTGGGATATCAGTCCTGACCACATCCTTTACATCAAAAAGCAGCAAGGCTTCGATACCTTTTTTCTTTAGCAGCCGGGGCAACACCTGGCGCCGGCCGGCCAATGCGCCCCACAACTTCGTAACGCTGTCAGCGAGTGGCAAGCACTGGACGGAAGGATTCAGATCGTTTAACTTTACGCCGGTTCCACTATAAAAAACGATAGTTTCCGGAGACGGCTGCCACCCGGATATATTATTGATTATCAATAAATTATTTACATTTTGAAGCAGATCCCTGCCCGTATTTTTACTATAAACGCCTATCTTCACTGTTTAACCGGTGTTAAAAGAAAAATCTTTTCAAATAAATACAATTCCGTTTATCTTTGTAACCAGCTGCAAAGGTATAGCGTAACCATTTACATTGAACTACTTTACATACATTTGAGCGATCCCAATTATTTTTATGGAATATAATACTACTAGGAACAAGCTGATCATACGGGAGTATGGCCGCAACGTGCAGAAGATGGTGGAATACATACTGACCATTGAAGACCCCGAAAAAAGAAAAAGAAATGCCGACTCGGTTATAGAGCTGATGGCTATTTTAAATCCTTCCCTTAAAACGGTGGAAGATTATAAACACAAGTTGTGGGATCACCTTTTCCAGATCTCCGATTTTCAACTGGATGTATCCGCGCCTTATCCCAAACCCACCCCGGAGGAATTAAGTGCCCGGCCGGATCCACTGCCCTATCCTACCCGCAGTTCCAAACTGGCGCACCTGGGGTCCAACCTGGAAGCCCTTATCGAACGGGCATTGCAGGAAACAGATCCTGAAAAAAAACAGGGTTATGCCAATAGCATTGCCTACTACATGAAACTGGCGTACAGCAACTGGCATAAGGAAGTGGTGCATGACGATGCTATACAAAGCGAGCTCAGTGACATTACCGACGGGCAGTTGACCTTTACCAATACCCCAAGTGTAAAAGCATTTCGCCCCGATAACGGCGGCCGCGACCGCGATAAAGGAAACTTTAATAATAAGCGGAATAAATTTCAGCAGCGCAGCGGCAATAATGGTAATAACAACAATAATAACCGCCGTAATAACAATGGGGGCGGTTTTAAAAAGAAGCGCTTTTTATAAACCCGCATTTCAACTTTTTCAAAGGGCCTTCCGGAATACGGGAGGCTCTTTTTATTTGAAGCGATTTTTTAAACTGTTGCACCAAAGCTATTTTTACCGTTAAACGGACAGATCAAACAATTGCTGATTACTGCAAACCACAACTGCATTCATTTAACAAAACAAAACACATGAAAAAACTTTTATTGCTTTTGGCCATAACATCAGGCATATTCAATGGAATTTATGCTCAAAACGAGCCGCCCGCGTTCGTAAAAATATCATCTAAATTCCTGGTTACCGATGCCCCTGCAAAAAGCATCTTTGCTGTAGCTACCCAACCGGCATTTAAATGGAAAGGGGGCAAAAGTCCGGAGCATTATCAAAAACTGAAAAGGGCCGGTATTATATTGACCGGGGTAGGCGTTGCCAGCATTGCCGGGGGTATCGCATTAGCCGTAACGGGCAGTAATGAGAACCCGGTTATGGGCACGAACAGTGACTACACTCCGGGCGATAGAAAAATCATCGCGGGCGTTTTGGGAATAACTGGCGGCCTTACCGCGCTGGGCGGCGGTATTACCATGTGGGCTATTGGCAATAACCGTTTAAAGAAATATGCGGACAAGGTGCAAATTAATGCAGGAGCAAGGTCCGCCGCAGTTGTGTACCGGTTTTAGGGCTGTGTCCGGGCCCCTGTTCTAAAAAACAAAAGCACCCCTTGCGGAGTGCTTTAAAGCTATATTAAACCTATGAAGTTTTAAAAACCTCATAGGTTTGTATGTTATCCCAGCGCTACTCTTTTAAATTCAGTAACGGTTACATTGCCGCTTTCTTTTAAGTAATCAGCTACAGATTTACCTGCATCTTTTACAAAAGCCTGTGCGGTTAATGTTTGTTCTTTGAAGAAAGCACCTAATTTGCCTTCGGCAATTTTAGCCAGCATTTCTTCAGGTTTACCAGCCATCTTAGGATCTTCTTTCATGATATCCATGATAACGGTTTTTTCACGGGCAACTACATCAGCAGGCACGCTTGCTGCATCAACAGCCACGGGGCTTAACGCTGCTACCTGCATCGCCACGTCTTTTCCTACTTCAGGAGCCTCTTTATCTAACCCTACCAACACACCAATGCGGTTAGCACCATGAATATAAGAAGCTACATAAGGAGCGTCTACTCTTTCAAATTTAGTAATACCGATCTTTTCGCCGATAGAAGCTAATTTATCATTTACCAGGTCTGCTATTTTTGCGCCATTAATTTCAACAGCACTCAGCTCATCTGCGCTTTTTACGTTGTTGGCAATAGCCGCATCAGCAATGCTTTTTACAAAAGCAATAAAATCTTCGTTCTTGGAAACGAAATCCGTTTCGCAGCTCACACATACCACAATACCTGATTTGTTATCGGCAGTTGTTTGCGCGATCACCACGCCTTCTTTTGCTTCGCGGTCGCTTCTTTTAGCAGCCACTTTCTGTCCCTGCTTGCGCAGCCAGTCGATCGCAGCTTCAAAATCACCATTGGTTTCCGTTAATGCTTTACGGCAATCCATCATACCAGCGCCTGTAGCCTGGCGTAATTTATTAATGTCCTGTGCGGTTATTGTTACGGTACTCATGTTATTTCAAGTTTCAAGTTTCAGGTTACTGGTTGCATATGTTGATCAGCAGCAAACATAACCTGAACTTATTTTTTGGAATCTTAAATTATTATTAACTCGGCAATGAACAGGATGCGTTCTTATACCGGAAAAAGATTCAGGCTCAAAGCGCAATGTTCAGTTATTAAAAATAAACGGAACAAGGAACCTTAAACCTGAAACATGGAATTACTTCCGGGGTGCTCCGCTTCTGGAACCGCCACCGGGGGTAGTTCTGCGACGCTGACCGGCACCGGCGCCTGCACCAGGTGCAGTACCACGGCCTCTTCCGCCACGGCCACTTTCAGCCTCAGCTTCTGCCTGTAATTTTGCCGCTTGTTTTTCCTTTTCGTCTGCAAAATTATCTTCTACCTCATCGTCTTTCGCTGCTTGTCTTTCGCTCAATCCTTCAGCGATAGCTGCAGTAATATAGTTAACAATGATCGCTATTGATTTAGTAGCATCATCATTTGCGGGAATTGCGAAATCCACTTTGTTAGGATCACCATTGGTATCTACCACACCGAAAGTACCGATGCCTAAGCGTTTTGATTCTGCTAACGCGATGTGCTCATGACCAATATCAACAATGAACAAAGCAGCAGGTACGCGGCCCAGTTGCGCAATACCGCCTAATACTTTCTCCATTTTATCTTTATCACGCGTTAAAGTCAAACGCTCTTTTTTGGTAATGCTGTCGAAAGAACCATCGCTCAGCATTTTTTCGATGCTTTGCATTTTCTTTACCGACTTCCGTACGGTATTGAAGTTGGTAAGCATACCACCCAGCCAGCGCTCGGTTACATAAGGCATACCCACTTTTTGAGCGCATTCTGTAACGATATCTTTCGCCTGCTTTTTGGTACCTACAAAAAGGATCTTTTTGCCGCTGCGCGCGATCTGCTTCATTGCTGCCGCAGATTCCTGCAAGCATTCCACCGTTTTGTTCAGGTCAATAATGTGGATCCCTTTCTTTTCAGCAAAGATGTAAGGCAACATTTTGGGGTTCCATTTCTTTTTTAAGTGGCCAAAATGTACACCCGCTTCCAGAAGCTGCTGTTGTAATGATGTATTATTATTTTCCATCGTACTAATTTGAAAATTTGATAATTTGATAATTTGAAGATACCCCGATTAACGTTTAGAGAATTGGTAGCTCTTACGTGCTTTTTTATGACCGAATTTCTTACGTTCAACAGAGCGGGGGTCTCTTTTTAATAAACCGGCTGCTTTTAATGCAGGGCGGAACTCAGCATTTACATCAACCAATGCACGGGAAATACCCAGCATGGCCGCTTCTGCCTGGCCTTTAACCCCACCGCCTGTAGCAGTAATTTTTACATCAAATTTATCTGCTGCTTCAATGGTTTTAAGCGGACGCTCTACCTGGTTCTGTAAATATACCAGGGAGAAATATGTTTTGTAGTCTTTATCGTTAACGGTAATAGCACCGGTACCCTTTGATAAGAAAACGCGGGTGATGGCTTCCTTCCGGCGTCCGACAGCATTTTTTTGTTTTTCCATTATTTATAATTTCTTATTTGGAATTTAGGATTTGAAATTTAGAACTTCAGTTCTTTAGGTTGTTGGGCAGTGTGCGGATGAACGTCCCCTGCATATACAAATAACTTTTTGTACATTTTACGACCCAGGCGGTTTTTGGGAAGCATCCCTTTAACGGCTCTTTCAATAATTACTTCCGGACGACGTTTTTGCAGATCGGTTGCGTATTCTTCTTTACGGCCACCGGGGTATCCGCTGTAAGTGTCATACACTTTATGCTCCATTTTGCTACCAGACAGTTTTACTTTTTCGCAGTTCGTTACAATAATGTAATCTCCGGTATCTACGTGTGGCGTATAGCTGGCTTTGTGCTTACCGCGCAAAATAGCCGCAATACGGGAACACATACGTCCTACAGTTTGATTAGTACCATCTACAACGTACCAGTTACGCTGCACGGTAGCCTCGTTCGCATGTTTTGTGGTGAAATGTTGTTTGCTCATTTTTAATTTAATTTTTTAAAGTAACTCCGGGCTATCCCCCGGCCTTTTTTATAAAGGACTGCAAAGGTAATCGAGTATGGGCTGAAAATAATAAAAAAAAGGAACTATTTTTAATAGTCCCCTTGCAACAAGTTGATTTTCAGTAAAAATTTTGACTTACTTTAATTATAGAATCCTCCGGCAAGCCTTTTTTCCTTGCGTTCAGACCACAGTAGCCTCAATCACGACGGTTTTTAACGGTTCCTTGTCGGTTTCCCAGATCCGTTTTTGTTCCAGTTTTATGGAAGACACGCCCTTTCCGGTTCCAATAACCGACACATTGGTAACTGAACTGCCCCCAACCGGTTCATTTTTACGCGGCTCCCGTTCGGTGCCCGATAATTTAACACCGGTTACCTGCTCATCGTTTTGTGCTATCACCCAGCTATACCCTGCCCCACCCAAACTTTCCAACTGCAACTGAACCGTTTCTCCAATTTGCAAAGTGATCTTCTTTTCCATGGTCTAAAATTAAACTAAAATAACGGGCGTCCGTACATGGCTGTATTAACCCGGCTAAAAAGCCGCCAGATCAATTGTGGCGGCCGGCCTGCTACATCAAAGAGTAACAGTCCTCTGCAGCTCCAAAAATGAAATGACGACTTTGATAAACCGTATAGCATCAGCTTCCGCCCTGGCAGTTACCAGGCGTATAACTCGTACACCTTATTATCGGCCTCGGTCCGTACATTCACCACGCTGTTTTTATCGCGCGCGTGGCAGCCGATCATCAAAAGGGCCAGAAATGCCTGGGTATTGGTTTCTTTAATTCTTCTGAAACCCATACCACTGACGTTCAGCCAGGCATTGTTATTTTCTGCAATGCCCCAGGTGCCCACTATTTTTACATTGTTGTTCCAGGCCGTAAGTCCTCCTGCACCCGGGGGGAGCAAGGTGGGCTCATTTAACCTTTTGCTGCTTACCGCTTCTGCTGCCAGGCCCGGAGTAACAGGCGCAGTGGCGCTTTTTTTTGCTGATTTTTTGGCCGTAGCCTTTTTAACTGCGTTCATTGTGTAGTTATTTAATCCGTTAAAATATTTAATTATAGATCTGATCGATGACTGCATTGGTCAGGTGGATACTAACCGCCGTTCCCCGGTTCTTTGCAGAAATACATTGCGCAAGCAGGTTCAGGTGAATATTATCGCTTGCGGGTGAAATTTTCCTCCATCCAAAATTCTCGATATAAGCCCAGGCATTATTAGCAACATCATTGGACCATAACCCAAGGATCCGCTGGCTTCCGGTCCACAATGTTTCAACAATACCATTTACGCCGTACATTTCGGCATCGATACCGCATTGGCCGTATCCGATCCTGAAAAAACCGGATTCTCCAAAACCGGGGCCCCAGCTGTTTTTACAGATCCAGCATTGGTTTACATCATCATAACCCACCACGCACACACAGTGACCGCCTTCCACGTGATTGTTTGCCCTGCGGTAGACCCCGGACCGGTAGCTGAAGAAATCGGTGTATACCGTAAAACAGGCTTCCAGTGCGCCGCGGGTGCTGATCCAGTCTTTCATAGAGGCGGTTGTGGTTAGTTTTGTAAACCCGCTTATTTTCATTAGTCGGTCGGCCGCATTACTGCAGGTATTGCAGGCCTGGTCGCCGGGGGTATAGGGAAAACAGGCTTCATCAACCAGGCCCTTATCCCTGAAGGCAATCAGCGCCCTATCGGGCCACCATCCGTTAGCGCAGTTACGGCCTTCACTTTTAGCATAGCAATAAAACAATTGTGCTTCTGAAAAATCAATGCTCAGTGCGGGGTTTCCTCTTTGAATGCGGTAAGCGATCTCTGCAGTGGCAATGGTACCAAAGGCAACGCAGGAGCCGCAGGAGCTTTGGTTTTTAATGGACGTTACAAAATTCTGGCCGCTTCGGTTTCTCCAGTCAAAGAGCGTAGGATAGCCAAATGCTTTTTTCTTTTTAATACCTTTTCCAGCGGCCGAAAGCTGAAACGCTTTCAGAGCTTTTTCCGAAGCGTTTTCCCGGGCCGTCAGCGATCGCTCCTTAGGGCCGGGGGTAAAACCCAGGAAATACTTACGTTCCGCTTCCGTCATGGCGGTAAACTCGTTATTGGCGGCTTGCCAGGTTAAACCCGACTCAGTGATGGAGGACTGAATGGCCGCAACGTTAATTTTTGACATTTTGTTTTTGTTGTTTATTTAAAAAAATGGATTGACATTAGTGTGTAATAGGATTCCATACCCATTGCCTGTGGGGCATAGTGATCCCATTGCAGTTTTAGGTTTATTGAACTGCTGGTGTTAAGAGCGTAACTTTAAAGCTGATGGTTACTCAACATTCCGTATGGTCCAGAAATCCTGGCAGAAGCTGCTATTGGAAATAAAGGCATAGGGCATCCAGAAATAGCCTTTAATACCCCAGCCGGTATTCCATGAATTTCGTACCAGCACGGCCTGCCGGGCATCATCATAACCCACAGCCATAACAGCGTGCCCGCCCAGTACGTTTTCCTTGGAAATATTGGGTAAAGGCATTATTCCTGTATCCGCAACTTTTTTTGTCATAAAGCTGTCGTAAACGGTAAAACCAAACGCAAAAGGATAGCCTTCTGCAAGACAGCTTTTGATGGACGTAAGGTTAATAGGTACTTTCCAATAAGAGAGCACTTGGTTCTTTAATGCTGTTTTATAACAGGAAGCAGGAGGCTTTTGTGTAAATTTGTTTTCGATATAAGGCCAGTCCTTTTCAGGACAAATCCCCTGTTTATTCAGAGATTTTATACCATCCCGCAGGTAGGCGCCGCTATCAGAATTTACAGTGTTCATCAGCACCCGTTCATTATAGTAAAGAAAAAGCCGGGAAGGCATAAAATCCTTTTTACGCTGCTTTATTTTACCAAATTCAAAGGCACCGGCAAGGGCGTTGGCTGTGCAACTTCCAAGCCCCCCCTGGTCATAAACTTTGGGGCATCCCTTTCTGAGGTCGATCCGGGTGGGTATTTTCAGCATTACCCTCAGCGGTGCAGCATAAATAAAATCTCTTGCATCCGGCAGATCGGGGATCCAGCCAAGGGCTCTTTTTGTTTGTTGGGGTTTGGAGGCTTTTGCCATTGTGTTATTTGTTTAAAGGAGGATTATTATTATTCCTTATAAAGTTACTACATAACGCAAGGGCGGGCAATACCCAGATTGAGCGAACCCGTTTTTTAACAACTTCTATTGGCGGGTATTGATGTTGTGTTGACGTGGATTATAATCGCCTGAGGCAATAGAATAGGGATGCGAGGCTACAAGCCTCGCATAGCTGCATAGCCGGTTTCATTTTACCGGGCCCAAAATCCTTTCTTGGCGAAAAAGACCGGGTTTACGGATCCAAAGGGTCCCCCGTATTGATCTGTGTGGAACAGGCAGCAGGATAAAATGCCACTGTTGTGTCCGACAATTGTTTCATGCGCTCAAAAGGGAGGTATTTCAGATCTCTCCTGCAGACCCGCTCAAAATTTTCTCCGGCAATGTATCGGATATGAGCAACATCGCTTACCCCCAAAACGGGTTTATTTGCCGGCACTTTATTCTCGTATAGGATGCGGTTTGCATTCCGGATGTTGGTGGTAGTATGGCGGGCATGCGGCTCTATAATGATCACACCGGCAGGAACGGAGAGGCTATCCGTTAAATATTTTTTCATTTCCACCGCTTCGCAATATTTGGTCTGAAAGGGATGCACATATCCCCCGCTAACAATAATAAAAGGCGCCTTGCCTGATTTAAACAACGCGGAAGCCGCTGCGCACCTTTCTTTATTGTGCACACTAATAGGCACATCGGGCGTCTCGGGGCCTTCCCCAAAAACCAGTATGGCGCTAAAAGGAAACTGCCGCCATTGAACAGACCGGATTTGCTGACAGGGTTGTTCATTTATCTTGCTTAAGGGAAGCAACCGGGCAGCTTCATCGTGACGATTCAACTGCAATATCCTGAGACAGATGCGGAGTAGTGGTTGAAAAAATAATTCTTCTTCCCTTCCATTTTCAAGTACAGCCGTTATAAGATGCCCGACTGAATCAAAGTAGGGCGGGCTATTTACAGGGAAAGACGCAGCATCTACTTTGGGATACTGCAACCCTTTATTTTGAAGATACGCCCTGATAATATAATTGATTCCGGCGGCTTCTTCTTCCCATGCCTCCCTGAATAAAGAAGCATCAGGAAGCGAATCACTTAATTTATAGAAACCCGTTGCACGAATACTATCCTTTATCCATTGCCGGAGCTTTCCGTTGTTTTGAAACAAGCTGCTCAATTGCCTTGCTATCGCCGCGTCTTCCCCTGGCTTTATCAACATTGCATCGGCAATGCAAGCTAAGTTAGCACAGGAATCTATCGCCTGTTGCAGCACCGTGCGCTTTTGCACCATTAACCGTTGCAAAACGACATCAGCAGCAACCGCTGTAGCTACCGGAGGATGCGCTTCCATTGCATCCAGTAAATAAAAGATCCGTTTTTGTAAAATCCTGGTTTCGTCCTGGTGAATGCCCTCCTGGCTATAAGATACAAAGGTACTGCAAACAAGACCGAACGTTAGGGCAATAACAGAAAGGCGTTTCATTTTTTAATACTTATTTTGTTGAGGCTGTATCATAAGGCTCCATTGTCATACCTCCCGATAGCCATCGGGATGATCCGTAATAACGTATGGTTATTAATAGCTTCTGAAACAAATTCAGAACGACCTTTCGTTGTAAAACAACTTTTGATATAGCTTCTTCAGTTTATAATTAATTATTGATAGGCGGGCCGTATATATTTTTCCTGGATATATTGCTGGTACAGGAACTCGTAACAGGCCGCAAGATCCCGCAGGTTCTTATAGTGGCATTCGTACATAAAGGGACCTGTATACCCTGCCTGGTACAACGCGTCAATAATAGCGGGCCAGTTATTCATTCCTTTGCCCGAACAAGGGTAATAATGCAATTCATGCGCACCATCACCATCTGCAACATGGATGAACCTGAGCCGGCGCCCCAATGCCCGGATCAATTGCTCCGGGTGCAAAATATGGTTCATATCAACCGCGCCGTAAATATCCGGGGGCAGGCGGTTCAGAATACCCATCATCTCCTCAACGGTTCTGCAAAGTGGCCGTTCAAATTTTATCCCTTTCCGCTCCACATACAACTCCGGCCCTGTCATATTTTCTATAACGCAGATGGCGTTGATGTCTTTTACTGGTTTTTCCAGCTCCTGCACTGATTTTATAAGCTGCAGAATATGTGCCTCCCGATGATCCGGATCAAGATACCAACTGGGGTGAAATAATACCACTTCCGGTTGCAGCACCCGGCAGAGCTGCAGCACTTTTTTATGGGCCGCCACCACCCTTTTCCGCACCGCTTCATCCGTAAGGGAAAGATCGATCCATTGCCCATAGGCCATATGAATGGCAGCGATTTTTATTCCTGCAGCAACTGCCGCTTTCTTTGCGCTTGCAGCTTCAGCGGCCATTTTATTATCGTCCCATTTAAAATCACCCTTTGCATCAAACCATTCGTTCACGCCTACCTGCAGGCAGGAAATTCCGGCAGCTTTTGCGGATTGCATACTTTCCGGGGTGATTTTTGATATGGATATGGAATAACCAACGGCCAGTGGACGGGGAAGCGAATCCGGCACAAAAGAGTTGCCTAAAACCGGTACAACTGCCACCCACAGGATCAACAGAAATAAATAATTTATTTTTTTCATTATTCTTTAGTATTGTTTTCAAAAAAAGTAATTACGCTCATTGCTTTACCAGCCCGGATTCTGGACAAGACTTTTATTCAGGGTAAGCTCCTCTAAAGGAATAGGATAATAGTAATCCTTCGGCTCCTGAAACTGGATCTTATTTCTATAAGGATAAAAGTTTCCGGAAGTGCCGTTGGTTAATGGCCGCTGACGGATATTGATCTTGGTGGCCACCCCTGCCGGCGCTCCGGAGGCATCCCCATCGTAAAGATAAACATCCGGTTTGCCATCGTTATTGAAATCAAAAGCACCTAAACGTGAAAAATAAATGCCCAGCATCGGTTGTTCCAGTTTTTTACCATCTTTCCATCGCATCAGGTCATCCCACCGCAGGCCTTCATTAAACATTTCGATCCGGCGTTCCCTGCGTATTTCCAGTATTATTCCTTTATTGGCACCGGCAACATTGGGATATTCCGCACCCAGGTAAGTGTCCGGATTGCCATTGTCATGAACCAGGTTTGCCGGAGGCATCCCTGCCCGGCTTCTTAGTTTATTAATGGTATTGTCAAGATCCGCCTGGGTTAAGGTACCCAACTCTGCTTTTGCCTCGGCGTTAATAAGAAGCGCTTCCGCATAGCGGAATAAGATAATATCATTATAGGCACTGCTGGCGCCCCACTGATCCCTGGTGGCTAATGCTTTTATTACGCGATACCCGGTTGTAGTAATGTTCAGGTTAACCGGCTCCACTGCTGTTTCGCCATAGACCGTAAAACCGGGACCTGCTACAATCTGCGTCAGGCGCGGATCGCGGCGCTGCATCTCCGCGTAAAAACCCAGTGTATCGTGGCCGGCAATATCTGTAAAGCGACTGCCATCAGCCATTAAAAAGCCGTTTACAAAATCTTTGGTAGCGCCCCATGATCCGGATGTTGGCGAGGTCATTAAATAGGACAACGTATGATGTGCAAATGTGGGGTTGTAATCCTTGGCCAGAATGGTTTCTGTTGCGTCCTGATCGCTTCGCGCAAAAAGCGTGCGGTAAGCCGCAGCGGCGCCCCCGGTTGTAAACAGTTTGTAGGCGCCGGAGCTGATCAGTTGCCCCGCCGCATCAGCAGCGTCCTGCAGCCACTTTTCTGCCGAGCTTTGCAAATTCAGTTCTGTATGATATTTCCTGAAAGTACCTTCATGCAGGCAGATGCGCGCTTTTAAGAGCAATGCCGTATACTTCGTAATTTTGTTAACCTGCACTTCTGCAGACAAATTCGCAACGGCATTATTGATATCGGCAAGCACGGAATCCATTACTTCGGTCCTGGGGTCGCGGGCTTTATACAGATCGGCATCCCCTGCTTCCAGCACCTTACTATACCAGGGTACATCACCAAAGGTTTTAACCTTGTCAAAATAGAAGTAGGCCCTGAAAAAACGGGCGATGGCGCCGTATTTAATCCTGGCGGCTTCATCCGGGCATTTCTGATAATTCTGAAAAAAGAAATTAATAGCCCGCAGATTAGACCATGCCCAGCCACCGGAACCTCTTTGTACGGGTACCAGCCTGGTACCCGTAATCTGGGCGGGCTCAATCAGGGATACAACGTCATCCGAAGTAGAAAGGCCATAAGTAGCATCATAAAGATGGTAATCCGGCAACATATCATAAAAATCGTTGGTATACACTTCCAGATCAGTAGCAGTATTAAAGAACTGATCGGCATCCAGCCGGTCCTTTGGAGGTTGGTCCAGATAGTTTTTATTACAACTGCATAACAATAAAATGGCCCCTGTAAAAAATAATATAGTATTTAGTAGATTCTTCATTTCACTCTGTTTTAAATAGTTCAGATGGCTTAGAGTTGTAAATTCACTCCAAATGAAAACGTTTTCCCAATGGGATAGTCCTGCAGATCCGTTCTGTTGACCGCTGAGCCGGGATCGGAAAAGTTGGTTCCTGACCCTGCCTGTTCGGGATCCACATATTTTGTCAGCTTACCGAACCGCCAGGTGAGTATGTTTTCGCCGCTGAAATAGATCCGCAACTGTTTTACATTAATTCTCCTTAACAGCGATTGTGGAAGGGTATAGCCCACGGTAAGATTCTTAACCCGCAGGTACCCTACATTTGTCAGGTAGTAATCATTGAACTCATACAAATCCCTGTTGGCGCCTAATGCATCGTATCCCCTGTAAATTTGCGGGTAATAACCATTGGGATTATCAGGGCTCCAGGCATCTGCCACCAGATCCTTCCGGATAAAGGAAGAGTAAGGGCGATCATAGGTTCCCCAATAAATAAACCCGGTGGGATACCAGTCCTGGTGCATGACGCCGGCGCCCGCAACCAGAATGTCAAAATTTTTCCAGTCTGCCCCCAATGTAAATCCAAACGGGAACTGCGGCATGGCATTTCCGATCGGCTTCAGGTCCCCGTGATCTGCCAGGGTATAATTTCCATTGTCGATCACCCCGTCCCCGTCAAGATCAACGTATTTAATATCTCCTGCCCGGAGTTTTTTCCATTCGGTATTGGTTACCACGTTAAAGATGTAGTTATATACTTTGCCAAGGTCCTTGGATGGATTGCTGAACTGGCTTTGATAAGCGGCTGCTTCCTCATCGGTTTTAAACTGGCCGTCTATATGATACCCCCAGATCTCTCCCAGCTTCTGGCCGTTCCAATAGGTGCTCATAAGACCGTTGGGGTTCGGGTAGCTGGTAATGACCCCCTTAAAATTATACAGGCTGAGGGTAGCATTTACATGCAGCGGGGATTGACTGACCATAAACTGATCATTATAGCCCAGGCTTAATTCAAAGCCCCTGTTCCTGAGGCTGGCAATATTCTCCTTGGGTTCGGAGGCACCAAAGACACCGGGTAAGGGAGATCCGGGCACATACATACCAGACGTATTTTTTTGATACCAGTCAAACGATGCCGTAAGTTTATTTCTTAAAAAACCCAGATCTATTCCGTAATCAATGGTGCGGGTACTTTCCCAGCTTACCACACTGGGCAGGGGCGATGGTGGTCCCACATAATTCAGCCTGCTGCCGCCCACCAGCCAATTGGACTGGCCAAGACCCAATATCCGGGAAAACGTATAAAGCCCCACATTCTGATTGCCCAGTTTACCATAGGAGGATCTTAATTTCAAGGTGCTGATGGCATCCTTTAAGGGTTCCCAGAATTTTTCACTGCTAACAAACCAGCCACCGGAAACGGAAGGGAAAAAGCCCCAGCGGCTAACGGCAGGGAACCGGGAAGAACCGTCGTAGCGGGCATTTACCGCCAGCAGGTATTTGTTTTTGTAGTCATAGTTAAATCGTCCAAAATATCCCTGCACGGCCCAAATACTTGCCGCGCCGTCCGCCCGCAGCAGGTTGGTGCCCAGATTCAGGTTAGATAAGCTGCTGATGAGCAGGTCTCCCTGCTGGGCTGTAATGTCATCAGAATTGTAGTTTTCCTGGTTATAGCCCAGCATTAGTTTAAAATGATGATCAAGGGCCACATTTTTTGTATAAGTGCCGTATATGTTCAGCACGTTGTAATAATTCCGGTTGCGCACTTCCGTAAGGCTGTTTACACCGGTTGTTTGCCGCAACATTTTCGGGCCGGTCAGGTAGTCGAACTTATTCAGGCGCGTGGAGTTTGCAATATGATTGATGGTATTGCTGTAGTCAAAATTCAATACCAATCCCTTTGCAGGCGTAAGCACCCCGCTAAAGGTATTTATAAACTGTTCGGAATAATTCCGGATCCAGTTATTACCCGCTTCCAAAGCGGCCTGGGCGCCTCCCCCGTAATAATCGAAAGGAACTCCGTTTATTTCATTGGGTTGAAAAGGAAATAAATAGTACCAGGTGGTATTGCTCCAGATGCCACCGAAACCGGTCTTGTACCCTCCGTACTCGATCTGGTTATTGGTGCTGAACTGTATATTGTCTGAAAGCCGCAACCAGTCCGTTGCCTTGAAGCTGACGTTTGCTTTCAGATTATACTTAACCAGGTTAGCATCCACAATGTTCTGTATGCTGGATGTTTTGTAATACCTGCCCGAAAGGTAGGCCTGGATCCTGTCATTACCACCGGAAACAGCTATGGTATGGTTCTGGAAAGGCTGCCATTTGCGGAACAGGTAATCATACCAATCTGTATGGTAGAAGAATTTATTTTCCCCGTTTGGCTGGGTCCTGTAAAAAGGGGCGAGCTTGCCCTGCGATACCAGTCGTATAGTATCCCAGTCGGCGCCGGTATACCCGGTATAATTTGTGCCATTATACCCCAAAAGGGCAGCATCCACCGTTTTCCCGAATTCATAGGGGTCATCGATAAAATCGGTACGGGTAGTGGGGGTGGTCCAGCCCAGGTTATTGGTATAGTTAACAGCCAGCTTGCCCTCTTTTCCCTTTTTGGTTGTTATTAATATCACTCCAAAAGCACCGCGGGCGCCATAAATGGCGGCGGAAGCCGCATCTTTTAAAACGGTCACGCTTTCTACATCGGCCGGGTTGATCCGTTCTATATCGCCCTCAATGCCATCCACCAGGATCAACGGGCCTCCTCCGTTAACGGAATTGAAACCGCGGATATTGATGTCAGGAGTGGCACCGGGATCGCCATTATTTGACTGGATATTTAAGCCCGGCAGCAATCCCTGCAATGAAGTTGCCAGGTTGGGCACCGGCCGGGAAGCAATATAGGTTGACCCAACCTGGCTGATAGCGCCGGTAAGATCTCCTTTTTTTTGCGTGCCATACCCTACTACCACCACATCGTTCAGCCCGGTTACCTGTTCCTCCAGCGCAATACTGATCGCTGCTTCGCTGTTCACTTTTATTCTTTTTGACTGATAGCCCACGCAGGTAATTTCCAGTTCTACCGGCAGGTTGCCGGGAGTCCGGAGGGTAAACCTGCCGGCACTGTCCGTGGTAGTTCCTATGGAAGTGCCAACGATCAGAACAGAAACATTCGACAGCGGCTGGCCGTCTCTTTTTAGTACCCGTCCGTGAAGGACCAAGGGAGGCGGGGGCGGCAAGGACAGGATCGCCCCATCCGGAACATTATTGTCCCTGGTGGATCTGATGACGATTGTTTTGCCAATAATCTCATAAGAAAGCTTTTCTCCCTTTAAGGCCGCTGCAAGCGCTTGCTGAAGGGATGCGTTCTTTACTTTGATCGTTATCCTTCCCGACGCATTTAAAATTTCGGAGGTGGATACCAGTTCATACCCACTTTGTTGCCTGATCTTTTTCAGAACCACCTCCAGGGGTACATTGGTCTCCGTAAGGGTGATCTGGGAATAACCCCTTGCGCTTACGTGAATGCAGGCTATCAATAACATAATAGGAATCAGCTTCATAATCTTCAAGATTTGGCTTGAGCATTCCGGTGAAAAATGCCGCTGGTAAGCAAGTAAAAGAACTTTTAAATCCATAACTTCGTTTGGCCTGTCTGTCCGGCAGGAAGGTTTTAGTTAATACAATAATTGTCCGAAAGCGATTTTTATTAGCTTAGCCTGCATTCAAGCCGGGTTGTGCCGCAAACACTTCCCGGTTTTTTGTGCTGCTTTATCTGCTGTTTAGGTTTTGGCCGGCATAATGATAATTTTATTTCCGTTTATCTGAAAGCGTACGCCTCCGGTAGCCTCCAGTATCTTCAATACCTGCGCAAGATCTGCCTCTTTTGAAATGGAGCCCCAGAAGTGTTGCCTGATAGCGCCCCTGTACTCTACCTGAACATCATACCACCGGGCGATCTGCTGCATAATGGTTTGAATATCTGTGTCCTTGTTAAAAACAAATCGCCCGTTCTTCCAGCCCATTACCTCGTCCAGGTCCACATTGTCCACAATGCTGATATTGCTGGCTACCTGCGCCTGCTGTCCAGGTTTTAATACCCTGGAGGCGCTCCCTTTTATTACCTGTACGGCCCCGTCCAGCAAGGTGATCCGGTCTGCCGCGTCATCCTTATAACTGTTAATATTAAAACGGGTTCCAAGATCTACCGTTTCGATCCCATTGGCTATCACTTTAAACGGCATCGAAGCATTATGCGTCACTTCAAAATATGCTTCACCCGTAATTTCCACTTTCCGTTCCCTGCCTGAAAATGCCGTGGGAAAACGTATAGATGAAAGTGCGTTTAACCAAACCTTGGTACCATCTGCTAAGGTGATCTGGTATTGCCCTCCCCGGGGCGTGGTAATGGTATTATAAAGTGGTGTTCCCTGTTTTTCATTTCCCATATCATATGCCAGGGCACCGTTGTTCAGCTTAATGATACGGGTAGTTCCCTGCATTCCCAGCATGCCATTTTGGGCAGTGTCCAGCACCACTACCTCCCCGTTGGCAAGGGTCAGCGATGCCCGGTTCCCCCCGGGCCGGATGGTGTGTTGCGCCCTGCTTACCACAGGTTGCTCTTTCACTATCTTATCCCCACTACTGAAATGCAATACAAGAAAATAGCCCGCCAGTGCAACGGTTATCAAAACCGCGGCCGCTGAAAGCCCTGTTTTTAAAGTCCGGGAAATAGAAAACCGGCCCCTGGCAACCTTCAGCGCCTGGCCTTCTTTATTTATATGCCTTTCAATCTTTTCCCAAACTTCTGCTGCCGCGGTTTCCTGCACAGCAATTTTCTCTGCAGAAAAAATCGCCCGTAATTGTTCCTCCGCCTCCCGCATCTGGTCAAGGTTTGGAGGGGCCGTGTGTATCCATTCTCTCCAAAAGGCAGATGCATGTTCACTATTGTCTCTTATCCATTCGATAAAAAAAGGGTCTTCCAGGAACGCTCCGGCAGTATATGTATTATAGTTTTTATTCATTTAAGCCAATCGTTTGCAGGCATCCGCTAATAAAGGACAGTGCGATTGCATTTTTTACCCCATCAAAACGGATCTTTTTTTAAAATTTTTCTGTTTTTATTATTTAGCAGCGCTAAGCGAATATTTCCCGGCAACAAGCAGTTAATAAACCGAGCAGCAAAATATCAGACACATGTAATAGTTGTTTCAAGGTATCAAGACCTCTCGCCTTTAGCTTGTACACCGCTTTAAGAGAGCTGTTCATTATTCTGGCTATTTCCTCATAGTCCAGTTCTTCAAAATAACGCAGATAGATGAGCTCCTTTTGTTTGGGTGTTAGCTGGTTGAGTGCGGCCAGTAATTTTTGTGTTTGTAATAAGTGTGATTCCCTGGCGATATATTTTGATTCGGCAGAAAATACCATTTCAAATTCATCCTTCATCTCCAGCGACCGTACTGGTCTTTTACTGCTTTGCTGTATTTTATTATACAATGCAGACCGGAGCGATACCAGCAGATAGGGTTTTATTTTTGTGATGTTCTCAAAATTGGATCGGTTAGTCCATATTTTTATAAAAAGATCCTGTATGGTATCTTTTACCAGTTCTTCATTGGCCGTAATCCGCACGCCATATTCATACAAGCTTTTGAAATGGTTAAAATAGATATTGGCAAGCGCCTCCTGTTTTCCTTCCTTTAAGGATTGCCATAAATGATAGTCATCCTTTATATCTTCTGCCGGCATACCGCTTTTAAATAAGGAGGAAGATACATCTTTTATCGAAAGAAAAACAAAGTGCGTTTTGTTTCGCAAACTTTCTAGCCGTCACCGGTATCCCCTGCACACAGGCTATTGGGAGGATAACATTACCTGATCGCCGTAACCAAGTATTGGCGTAATTTTATTGCTTAATAGTAAAACAATAGCGATGGCAGTACCTGCAACTATTTTAAAAGAATTAGAAGTGCCTTATAAGGTCACAAAGGAAAACGTTGAAGCCTATAACAAGAACCGGTTTATAAAACTAAAGCACGTATTGTCTGCCGGGGCCATTGCGGTTTTCAATGAAATAATCGCCGCGCAGGTTGATAAAATGAATACCGTTACAACCGCGCTGGCGCAAAGAGATACCTATGGTAAGGCTTTTTTACAGTTGTTTAATTTATGGCGGGAAAACGCCGATATAAGATCGCTGATATTCAGCAGGCGGCTTGGAAAAATTGCTGCTGATCTGATGCAGGTGGAAGGTGTACGGATGTACCACGATCAGGCATTATTTAAAGAAGGCGGCGGCGGTATTACGCCCTGGCATGCCGATCAATATTACTGGCCGCTGGAAACAGACAAAACCATTACGGCCTGGATCCCCTTGCAGGAAACCCCGCTGGAAATGGGTCCTTTGGAATTCAGCGCCGGCAGTCATCAGATCATTGAAGGACGCGATTTATCGATCGGCGATGAAAGTGAAACCTTTATGGAGCAGCGTTTAAAAGTGACGGATTTTGAACATATCATTGAGCCTTTTGATGCGGGTGAAGTAAGCTTTCATTCCGGCTGGGTGTTTCACCGGGCCGGGGCCAACACTACCCCCGGTACCCGACGGGCGATGACCATTATTTATATGGACCGCGACATGAAATTAATAGCTCCGAAAAATAAAAACCAGCAACTGGATTGGGACACCTGGTGCCCGGGAGCAGCTATTGGCGCGGTCATTAATACACCGATGAATCCGGTTTTATACGACCGGAATCAATTGTAGTGTTAAGTGAAACGTGAAGAGGAACAGGTTTCACTTAACGTTCAATTCTATATCACTAAAAACAAAAAGGCGCCCGTAAAGACTTACAGCGCCGGATTGCTTATGTTATATTTTTATTTCAGAGCTTTATGGTAACGCCCATATTAAGAAAATAGTCGGCAAAAGCTGCATCACCGTTCACTTTTTTGCCTGTATCCTCCGATATCAATTTATCAGCATAGCTTTGGATGCGATTCCGCTGCAGCGCTACCGGGGCGGATAAATAGATGCTCGTCTTCCTGACGGTGTAAGCAATAACGGGCTCTGCAGATAATATATAGCCCGGTCTTCTGAATCCTTTGCTTCCACCGATAAGATCATTTGCGGGAAGCCCTTCAATACGAAGGCCGGCAGACGCATTAAAACCGCCAGACATAAAAGAGGCCCCCACCCTGGCCAGGTATTGATCGGGCACGCTCATTGTGTTGGTGTAATACCGGAGAGCATTAGCACTAACGGCACTGCCCCTGCTGGTGGAAACGCCATTTTGTTCCACCGGGCTAAGCAGGTAATAGGCCGTAGCGTACAGTCCTATTTTGTGATTGAAGTTATAGAACCCGTTCAGCTCGGTAATGATGCCCGTGCCACCGTCGCCCAACTGGATGGATTGATCTACCGGGCCCATCACTGCACTATCGGCGCCAGCCACCGTTTGCTTGTGAAAATAATCCTGCACGTTATAATTTCCTGTTGGCAGTTTAATCCCTAACCCGGCCTGTATATTTCCTTTGTGTGATTGATGCGGATTTAACAGCCATTTGTATCCCACAATGCGTATATCGCCCAATCCGAATGATTTTGTTGAACGGCGCGCATCAGGCGAAGTGCTGCTGTTGCCGTAATGTTCATACAGGGAGGAACGGGTATTGCTGTTTACCGGGATCGTAACCGCCAGTGACCAGCTTGCGTTAAAATTACGGGTCAGGGTCATGTCCAGGGTATAGGAATGATTAATTACCTCGGTACCATTCTCTTCCCTTTGTTTTTGCTCCTCGGTGCCCACAAAATGTTTATACGAACGGAAATACCGGTTATTAAAATTCAGTTGCCACCCTTTTGCCTCTTCGGGTTGTAACAGGGTGCAGGTATTTCCATTACTTCTTACCGCCACACAACCTTGCGCAGCCGACTCCTGATAAACCACCAGGCTTATCAGGAACATTAGCAAAGAATATTTCATTAATTAGTTTTAGTTTTTATGAATTTCAGTCGCTGAACGATCAAATCGCCCACTTTTTTTCCGTACTCCGTACTAATAATGCAGGAATGATGATAATGGATGCCGCCGTAAAAACGCGCCCAATTATTTTCAATAGCAGCCGCCCGGAAGGAAGGATAAGAACGATTGGCAATGCCAAACTCCAGCTCGGAAGAATCGGTATAGGCAAAATTATCCCCAAACACTTTGGTTAATGCCTCTGCATTTGCAGCAGAAACCGTAGAATGGCCACAGGTATATTCGGGGAAGGGGGGCGTTTGCAGCAACGGCCGCCAATCGGGGTTGATGTACTTATTGATTACTGTTTCCGGCCGTACTGTATTGTATCTGAATTTCGCTTCCCAGCACTGGATAAAAGCGTCAAATTGAGCAATAGCCATAATGGTGTAAGCATACACGGTTTTGGCATAATCGGCCTTTGCTTTTTGAGCGGCAATGCCCGCAATGCTCATCCAATGACCGGCGGGGGAAAACTTTTTAGTACCAAACATCACATGGCCCGACACATTTAATTTAAAAGGATTATCATCCCAGAAATTGGCAATATGCTTTTGCTCGTCGGTCAGGCTGTCGCCCGCATTCTTAATTGCCATTACTTCCTTGTAGTAGGGACTGTTTTTATCCTTTACATTAAAAGTGTATTGCGGCGGGGGTATAAATTGTGTGGCGCTATCCAACACCAACGGGCGAATCTCATCCCAATGCGGTTCCAATGCCGATGTGTAAGCAGGCGGGGTAGGTATCCATCGTCCTTCTTCATTAGTAATAGTATACTTGGGCGCACTGCGGGTTTCGGCATAATTATCTTTTTTACTCCATGCCATGATAGCTGCCGTGATGGTATCTGCAAATAACCGGGTTGCCTGCATGTCCGCTTTGGTCATACCCATATCCACTATCTTTTTCTTCAGGCTGTCAACATATTCTTTCATACTTCCCGCCGGAAATGTAACCGCCTCCCCTACTTTACAAAATGCCAATAAGGAAGCAAAATTGAAGTCGATCTTTCCGTTGGTAGTATCCGGCTTCGGTAAAGTGTGCAGGCCTTTTACCTGACCGGCAAGGGAGTAATACTGATCCGGATAACCCGCCGCAATAACTTCATAGGCGGCAACACTTGCATACATATAATTCCTCGACGCAGTTATAGGTGCAAAATTATTGCCCATTACCACGGTATTCAATTCGTGAACGGCCTGGCTGAAAACAAGCGGATCGGCAGTATATTTTTTATACCCGTTGTTTGTTTGCGTGCATGAAATAAAAACTACTGTAGCCGCAATTGCAGCAATAAATAAATTTTTCACTGATTTTTTTTCTGATTGATAAAATACCGGCAAAAACTTCACTGTTGTTCAGCAAACAATAGTCGCTCACCGGCCGGGATAAACATGAAACGCGCAGACAGCTTATGAAAACAGGCAATGATGTGCCCGCCATCTAAAAGTGCATCGTTTCAATAAAAATTCAGGATTGAAGATCCGGAGGTTGTGCCGGAGCCTTCAGAAACGCCTCGGGCAGCGCTATTCTCAGTTTTGGAAAAACCGGGCTTAAACAACGAGTGGGTAACGCAGCAATATCAAAAGAAGAAACGGTATCATCATAGTCGCCCAGGCTTAGTTTTACAGTGGTGCTCTGTTTTTTATCCTGCCGGGAGCCGTCGAGGCCATTAATGTCTTTGAAGAACTCATTGGCTTTTGCGGTGATCCGGCGCTTCGAATCATTGGGAATACACTTCAATACCAGTGCTCCGTTCTCTATTTTGCGCTTTACATAACGGTAATACTGGCCGTGAAATTCAATTTCCCCATAATGCCGTTCATATTCCGGCTGATCCGTAATATAGGGCATATTCAGGGGTACGCGAATTTCGATCAATGCAGCTTCATCGTAGTCGTTCCGGTCGATCTTTGCCTCCAGCCGCTGATCCGCATTGTGTGTCAACCATGTGGTCATAATCCGGTACCCTGCCCAGTTAAAAGCAAGTAACAGAAATAATATTATGGCGGTTATCGTTTTCAACATTTGTGTACCTTCAACACATCGTTAACAAATTAACAAAATAATTAGTATTTGGCCAATAATTTTTTTAGGCCGCTTTATCTGCGGCCTGGCATCATTATCCAGAGCAAATATTTGATATTTTTGTTTATTGTTTTTGAAACTATTTTATTTATGAAGCGGGCGGTCTTTGTCACTATATCTTTCTTAATCCTTGTCGTTTTTATTTACTCTTTTGTTCCTGCCAGAGGCGGTTTTGAACAAACGACACCTATTGGCGCGCCGGTAAGTGCCCTGCGACGGTATATGGCCACCCCGGGCAATCTCAGGCAATGGTGGCCGGGTGTTTTTATAAATGATTCAACCATCAGCTATAAAAACTGCCGGTACCAGATCAAACAGATTTCCCTTTCCGGTTTGCTTTTCACTGTCTTTTCCGGGAAAGATTCGCTGCAGGGCAGCCTCCAATGCCAGGAGATGGACCAGGGCAAAACACCGCTTTTATGGAACTGCACCCTTCACTACTCCAATAACCCGGTGAGTAAAACGAATCAGTTACTCCGTATGAGCGTGTTTAAAAATAATATCCGGGAATTAACACAGGAGGTGAAAAGGTTTTTTGAAAACCCTGAAAATATTTACGGATGCAAAATAGTGCGACAGAAGGTAACCGATTCCGTATTACTTGTTACACAACGCAGTTTTAACCATCAGCCTGCCACAGCGGAGCTCTACAGCATTATTTCAGATCTGAAAAAATATGCAAAAAAGTATCCGGTTGCGGTGACGAATTACCCGATGCTCAACATTAATAACGCGGCGTCTTCGGTTTTTATAGCCACTGTTGCCCTGCCCATCGAAAAAGAAATACCAACAGACCCTGCATTTATGATAAAGAAAATGGTTTTGGGGAATATTTTGATGGTTGAGGTAAAAGGAGGGCCGGGGGCAATAGCGCAACATCGGAAAGCATTGCTTCAGTTTGTAAATGATAATCACCTCGTATCTCCGGCCATGCCGTTTGCCTCTCTGGTTACCGACCGGGCAGCCGCCCCCGACAGCACCCAATGGATCACCCGGTTATATTATCCTGTTTATTAGGGGCTCAGGTGTTTGTCAGCCGGTAAGGCGTGAAGACGGTAAGCTTTGATAATAAACGGGGATCAAAATTATTTTTAAGGGGTGTACCTATGGCACACCAAATGATCTGCGGCCGTAACCTGTCTACCAATCGGTTGTTCCAATGGAACAAGACAGACCAAAACGGTTCTGATAATGAACCGGTATCAAAATTATCATACCGGACTTACGGATTCTCCTTCATTGTGATCAAAGCAGGTGGGGTGCTCGTTAGCTAAGAGCAATAGCAGGCCTGGCTTGCTTTCGAAATGGATCGTGCCGATGGCACTCAATTCCCTATATTTGGCTCATTACTTCGGAATAAATTCCGAAGTTACCTGAAGAACGCAAGCCTCTGGCTTTCTGTCACATTGAGCATATGATTAAACTTGTTGAGACCTCCAGTCAGTAAACGTTGAAGAGGCGTAGCCTCGGTTTAATGGATTAACAAGGAACTTTAGTTTCTTGTTAAGAGCGCGCAACTAAAAGTAGAGAGCCATCGGCCCGGCCTATAAGCTGATCCTGCAGCGATACCCCATTAGTCAATCAGCATCACAAGTATTTTAATAAAATTGATACCGGTTTATTCTGATTCCCGGAAGCTTTGTATTGGGACCCCTTAAATTAAATAATGCCTTCGGCATAACCCATTTTTAGAACCATATATTATAATGATTAACCGTGCCGCATAGCAGCTACCCATTGAAAAGCAATAATGATAATTTTGATGACGGTTCAGTATGAGCGCTTGAAAACAAGATCTTCCCGTCTTTCCGCATTCCCGGCTTATGGTCAGCTACAATGATTCATTTCAACTGCAACACCTGCAACGCGGCATTATTCTTTGCCAGCAGCACTGCCTGCTTATTGTTGATTGTAATGGGCCGGATCTTTTTAACCACGCCATTTATAAGCAATGGGTTAAGCGATGCATAAGCAAACCGGCCGCCGCCCTTATTAACCAGCAAGGTACCGTAATCCGCATCCTGCCGGCCGATCTGCACATTATTAAAATAATTATTGCCGCCTAAAAGAATGTCCGGGAGGCCATCCTTATTTACATCAATATCCATTGCAGTATTACAGATACTCAATTGCGCCTGAAAAGGCAGGTTCATGGGCCGGTACGTTCCGGCATTATTGAGCAATAAGCTCGTAGAAAAATCATTCGCCTGGTATTTCTTGGCTTCATTCATGGCATCCGCGCCTAACAGATCCGTAATGGACGCATTAGCAAAATCCTGTGCGTATAAAAATTTTTTCTTAAGAGCGGGCATCTGCTTGTCCAGGTCTATTTTAAATGAAAAGGGAATTTCTTTACCCCCCACATCATAGGTCATAATACCCATTGGCCCGGGGCTATTATTAAAAGAATTAAAATAGAGCCCAACCCCTTCGTTTTCTTTTGATTGCAGCGGTGTGTTCTGCCCAATGTTACCTACAAAAAGGTCGGGCTTTTGGTCTCCATTGAAATCAGCAACCAGCAAACAACTCCACCAGCCTTTATTATTGATTATGGGTTTGCGGGTGCAGGTATTTCCGCTAAACGCAAAGGCATCCACTCCGCCCCATTCGGAACAAAGGACCAGTTCTTTTTTCCCGTCATTATCCAGATCGGTCCATTTTGCATCGCTTATAAACCCGGCATATTGCAATGCTTTCGGGTAAGCAGCAGTGGCATCCGTAAATGCCCCATGCCCGTTATTCAAAAGCAAATAAGAAGCCGGTAACATTCCGAAATTGCCGGGCACATTACTGCTGCCAATAAACAGGTCGGTATAGCCATCGCTGTTAAAGTCGCCTGCACATACCACACTTTGCGTGGTGTTAATACCGGGAAAGGCGTTCCCTTGTTTTATAAATGTTCCTTTACCGTCATTCAAATAGAGCAGGGGTTGCAGCCGCGGATCCTTACCAAAATATTCATCGCCGCCGGTAGCAATAACAAGATCTAAATAATGATCGTTATTCACATCAACAAAAACAGCGTCATTATCTTCAATCAAACTATCTGCGGCCAAAGCCGGCTGCAGTGTTTTCGTAAAGTTCCCATTCGCCTGTTGTATAAAAACAGCATTATGCCCGCCTTTTGCTGCGCCAATAAAAACATCATCCAGCCCATCGTTGTTGATATCGCCCACACAGAGGGCAGGTCCTTTAGCCGATTGCATCCGGGGCATCAGCGGGTCCAGGTTAAATTCGTCATAGTCGTTTTCTATATGTTTGTAGAGTAACCCCGTTCGCGCCGTAATATCATCGAAATAAGAAGGGTGTTTTTTAAATTCCTGGATTACCCCATAGTCAAATTTAGGTAGCCCCGGGGAGTAAGAAACCACGAGCTTCTTTTTATTTAAAAGATCGATCCGCTGATAGCTGTTATCCGGCCACACGACCACGGCAGAATCAATGGCTGTATTATTCAAACCTACAAGAACGGGCACCTGCATGCTGGACTGAAAACCATGTACCGGGTAATTTTCATAACTCCTGATGCTATCCTTTACAAACAGGATAAGCTTCGCTCCCAGTGCATTTATATTTTGAGCAGGACCATATAAAGACACCGTTGCATACCGGTTCTGCGCGGTATCGTTAATCTGATTTTCATAGAGCACGGCGGGACCGTTAATATTATTTACGACAATGTCCAGGTCGCCATCGTTATCTAAATCTGCATAGATAGCGCCGTTTGAAAAACCAGGCGGGTTATCATCAATACTATCTGTAACATCTTTAAAAGATACCGCACCGGTATTCAGATAAAATTTATTGGGAATTTTTATCTCGGGAAACCGGGACACGAGCTCCGTATCTTTTTCAATGCCGGCTCCGGATTGCAATTTTCCCTGTATGGCAGTATTCGAAATATAGTCGATATAATCAATATCATTCATACGCTTGGGGATGCCATTCGAAATGAACAGGTCCTTTAACCCATCGTTATTAAAATCGGCAAACAGCGGCGCCCAGCTCCAATCGGTTGCGTAGATCCCCGCATAAAACCCGACCTCGCTGAAATGCCCGTTGCCGCGATTGAACTGCAGGTTATTCCGTGCATACTGCGGGCTGTAGCCCAGGCTTAGTTTATAATTAAAAACATTATAATTCTCTTCTGTAACCGATCGCTTCAAGGTCACGGGATTATAGGGCATCATATCCAGCGAAATAATTTCAGGCAGCGCATCATTGCTGATGTCTGCCACGTCCACTCCCATTGTGTACTTACTGGTATGTTGCAACTGGCTGTCCGTTGCATCCTTAAAGGTGCCGTCCTTTTGATTGATATACAGGTAGTCATTTTCATGAAAATCATTTCCCACGTAAATATCCGGATACCCATCCATATTGATATCTGATACACAAACACCCAATCCATAACTAATGGGGTTGCTATAGATCTTTGTTTGAGGGGTGGCATCGGTAAAGGTCCCGTTCCCGTTGTTGCGGTAAATGCGGTCACCCGCCTGCAGGTCCGGCTTATTCATAAAAGCGCTGCGGGCAGCATAATGTCCTTCATTGCTGATGGCGTGATTTAATAAAAACAGATCCAGGTCGCCGTCGCCATCATAATCGAAAAAGACCGCCTGAGTGCAATAACCGGAAAAATCGATACCATATTGCTGCGCCTCATCTTCATAAAAAGGAACACCCTTCTTAATCCCTTTGCAAACCAGCAACTGATTTTTAATACTGTTGGGGGCGCCCTTATTTACCTTACAGATGTAGAGGTCCATCAGTCCATCGTTATTAATATCTATCACGGATACCCCCGTGCTCCAGCCAGAGTCTGACCTTATATTCGCCTCTTGGGTAACGTCTTCAAATTGCAGGTGCCCTTTATTCAGGTACAGGGCGTTGCCTCCCTGGTTGGCGGTAAAAAAGAGATCGATCAACCCATCATTATTAAAATCGGCCGCGCCAATGCCCCCGCCGTTATAATAGTACATATAATCAAACAGGTTAAACTGCGCGGTTGGGTGCAGATTATTGGAGAACTGAATGCCGCTTTTATCTGCGGAAACGACTTTAAAGAGAGAGTGCTTTTTTTGATTGGAGCATCCTAAGAACACCGTAACCAATAACAATAAGGCGCCCGTCAGTGCATTTTTAAAAAACCGTTTTTTATCTTTTATAAAAATAGATCCTGTCATTGAGAATGTCTTATTATCCGGATGCAATTCAAATTTTCGCCTGAAGCGGTGATCGTTTTCGCACGTCACTTCGAGGGCAACGAGAAGTCTCCCCCGTTTTGATGAGATGTCTCTCCCAACGGTTGTCGGGGTCGACATGACGATAGCAAAAATTTGAATTGCCCCTATTATCCTATTTCGTTTGTTTTCTAAAGATCGCTAACGGAGCATTGTTTCTTGCCACTAAAATAAGTTGTCCTTTTGCGGTATTGATCACCTTAACGTCTCTTACTTCCCCTTTCACAAACAAACCGCTTTCATTATTGGAAAGATATTGAAAGCCCGACCGGCCATCACCAATAAAACTCAGTCCATAGCTGGCATCCAGCCGCCCCACTTCCGGTTTGAACCCATAAAAATTGCCGCCCATGAAAATGTCGGGGGTCTTATCATTATTAAGGTCCGTAATTACGATCCCAAAAACGGGCGCTATCTGTCCCATAACCGGCAACGGCATTTGCCGGAAGGTATTATTGCCCTCGTTGATGAAGACCGTCGTTTGGGTTTGATTTGCATGCAACTGAAGCGCACCGTTCATTTCCTCCGTTGTAAACACTTCGTCAATGGATTTGCCCGCGTAATCTTTATAATACAGAAAGCGCTTCTTTAAGAGCGGCAGCTCCGTAACCAGGTCCGACTTCAGATAAAACGGGTAAGCTTTGCCGTCCGTTTTATAATATACCGGTATGCTTTCCGATCTGCCGGTGTGGAAGAAATCATTCACATACAGCGTTGCAGGGTATTGAACGCTTGCTTTTATTTTAGAGTTCAATCCAAAATTACCGGCGATGATATCGGGCTTGCCATCCTTATTTACATCGGCTACCTGTAAACAGTTCCACCATCCTGATGACTCCGGAATTTCATGACTTTTTTGAAAAGAGGTACCATCGTATTTCAAAACGGTAACGGGCATCCAGTCGCCAACGATCACCAGTTCATTTTTTCCATCGCCGTCAATATCGGCCCACTGCGCGTCAGTAACCATCCCCAATTGGTTCAGTATCGCGGCAGCTTTATTTGTAACGTCTTCAAAAATCCCCCTACCCTTATTATGCAGCAGTGCACTATTGGGCGGCATACCATAGCTTCCGGGTATATCCCGCGCTCCAATAAAAATATCGGGCCATCCGTCCCGGTCATAGTCTATAATTTTTACACAGGAGGCATTTAAAGACAGGAAGGGTAAGGAGCTAGCCGGGGCTTTTGAAAAATTTCCTTTTCCATCATTCAGGTACAACCGGGGTCTTAAAAACACCGATCCGATTCTCTCCTGGTTGCCGCCGGAGGCAACAATAAGGTCTATATCGCCATCCTTATCCACGTCCGCGAACTGAGCGCCTATATCTTCATAATTCGCATCTTGCTCCAGTACCGGTTGTTTTAGCTGCGTGAACGGGCCTGCCGTCGTTTGTATAAAGATCTTGGCTGTATCTCCGGCAGCCCCTCCCATAAAAAAGTCTTCCAGTCCATCGCTGTTTATATCGGCAACTGCCAGTTTTGGTCCTTCGGTAGAGAGCATTTTCGGGATCAGCCGTTCGTTGTCAAAATCAATAAACGCGTTTTCTTTGTGGGTAATAGCTCCCTGAAGCAATTCATTAGTGACCTCTTTAAAAAATGGCGGATGCGGATCTTGCCAGGGAATGAACGGCAGGCTGGCAGCACTTTGCTTTAGCGTCAGCAAGGTATCTGCCTTAATATTTTTTAGTACCTGCACTTTTAAATTTGGCCAGCGGATAACCAGCGAGTCTATTGCATTGACGGTTCCCAAACCAAAATTCAGGACCGGTTCCACGCAGCTTTCAAAGCCCCGTTCGGGGATCGCTTCCAGCACCTGCATTTGATTTTTGGCGTAGAGCGTTACCCTTGAGCCTACGCCAAAAGTGTTCATACCTTCGCCCTGTAATTGCACTTTTAAATAATGATGCTGCAGCACCTCGCTTGCTTTGTTGCGATACACAAACGCTTCCATATTCTCATTATTCACTACAAGATCCAAATCTCCATCTCCATCCAGATCACCATAAGCGGCACCATTGCTAAAGCTTGGCGTTGCCAATCCCAGGAGGGTACTTGCATTTTTAAAGGTCAGGTTCTTATTGTTTAAAAAACCATAGTTGGGAATGGGAGTGGAGGGAAGCTTTGCCAGTATCGCCTTAAAGTCGAATTTGCCCGCTTGTTTTACCTGTTTGAGCAAATCGATCCCACCAAAATAATCCAGGAAATCCTGGTTGGTGAGGTCCTTGCTGATCCCGTTGCTGACAAAAATATCTTTCCAGCCGTCGTTGTTAAAGTCGAAGCTAAGGGCACCCCAGCTCCAGTCGGTAGCCTCTATGCCTGCCAGTTGCGCAATTTCGCTAAAGGTACCATTACCATTATTTAACTGTAAACAATTCTCGGTAAACTGATGATGAAAATCGTTTTGCAGTTTTGCATTAAAAACATCATAATCATCAAAGCGGGTCATTTCCTTTAGCCGCTTGTCCCCTTCGGGCAGCATATCGGTGGTAAATACATCCAGCCAGCCATCGTTGTTGATGTCCATCATATCACTTCCCATAGAAGCCTGGCTCATGTGCCCCAGCGCGTCGTCCGACACTTCTTTAAACGTACCATTTTTTTGATTGATATACACATAATCTTTCTCAAAAAAATCATTGCTTACATATAGATCCTCCCAGCCGTCGTTATTTAGATCTCCAACAGTGATGCCCAATCCAAATCCTATTTCACTGCCATAAATATTGGCCTGCGCGCTTACGTCGGCAAAGTGCCCGTTATCATTTCTGTATAGCCGGTGACCGCCGTTCGGACTTCTGATGTTCCGCAGGTTCTTGTTATACCCAAAACTTTCAATAGGCCGGTAACTGTTGTTCAATACAAAACAGTCCAGGTCCCCGTCATGATCATAATCAAAAAAAACAGCCTGGGTGCTCAGGCCCGTATCGTCCAACCCGTAGGCATGCGCTTCTTCTTTAAACGTACCATCCTTTTGATTTATATAGAGCTCATTGGCCCGGTCATCGCCCTTAATATCTCCGCTATTGCTAATATAAATATCCAGCCAACCATCGCCATTCACATCCGCCATGGTAACGCCGGTATGCCATTTATGAATGCCTTTGACGCCCGCTTTAGCGGTAATATCTTCAAACTTCCAGTTGCCTTTATTCAGGTATAGTTTGCAATCGCTCTGGTTGGAAGTAAAGAATACATCCGGTTTGCCGTCGTTGTTGATATCTCCAATGGCCACGCCGCCGCCGTTATAAAAATTACGGTATCCAAAAACATTGAAGCCCAGGGTGTCAATTACCTTATTGTTAAAGCGGATCCCGGTTGCGGCTGATGGTTGTAGCTCAAACAGGTTTTCAAGCTTTTCATCTGCTGCATCCTTCGCTGCCGGTGCTTTACAGGACCCCAAAAGAAATAAAGTTATAACGGAGAGAAAAGTAACGGTCTTCATTGCTGATAAAAAAATTGAAGCAATAATTTAAATTATTGCTTCAATAAAAATAGGTTAAAATATAATTAATAAATCCTAGTACCCGGGATTTTGAACAAGCCCCGAATTAGCTGTCATTTGCTGAGCCGGGATCGGGAACACCATAGTATGCTGATCAGGATCCTTGGCTTTACCCGGCACCCTGGCCCTTGTAAAGTAGTCGCCATTGCCCGCTACTTCATACCGGATCAGATCATCGCGGCGCACGCCTTCATAAGCCATCTCGCGGCCTTTTTCTGCCAACAAGGTAGTGAGATTAATCGTAGTAAGGTTGAAGGAAGAGTTACCGCCGTAGGCCCTTGTACGCAATTGATTCACCAGAGGCAACGCTGCCCCCGGGTTACCTAAACGGATCTGGGCCTCTGCCTTTATAAGTAAGATCTCTGCCAGGCGGAAAATGATAATATCGTTATCCATATCATTGCCGCTTTTACCGGAATTGGGGCTGGGAAAGTATTTGATATTCCGCACTCCGGCCAGGCGGCCCTGGGCGCTCGGATCAGAAAACAAAGTGAAATTAGGGTTAAAGGCCAGGGGGAACCCGGTCTGCGCATCCAATATATAATTAGCTGAAGGCCCGGCAACCACCACGTTTTGCGAAGGCGGGTAATTGTAAGTACCTATAAATTGCTGCCCTATCAACCACTGGCCGCTGCGCATATCCCTGTAAGTTCGCAAGGTATTGCTGCCGCTTGCGGCATAGGAGGAAGTGGTATCGAAATTATTATAGAAATCAGCGGCCGAGCAGAAGCCATTCCACAAATTGGCCCCGGTAGACATTCCAAAAGCCAGGTAGCTTTGATAATGTAAAATAGCATTCTCCCAGCTACTCACTTTGTTGTTGATATGATCGGTAACTACGGCAAAAATATTTTCGGTGCTGGAGGGTCCATTGGTAGGCGCAAAATTGTCGAAATAATTGCTCATCAATGAATACTTATTGGAAAGCAGGATGGAATCGCAATAATCGCTGGCCTTCTGCCAGGCCGGTGTGCCCGCGGTATAGCTCAACCCCGGTTTTCCTGTAAGCACCTGGGCGTTCAGATACATCCTGGCCAATAAAGCAAAAGCAAAATACCTGGTAACCTTTCCGTATGTGGAGGCATCCACGGTAGTGGTAAGATAAGGAAGACTGCTCTGTACTTCTGATACAATGAAATTAAAAACATCCGCCCGGGCTTTTGTGGGGCTGGTAGTGCTGGTGGTGGTGTCTGTAACGATCGGGATATTCCCAAATACATCCATCGCCATAAAATAATAATAAGCGCGCAATGTTTTTACCTGGGCCAAAATAACCGGCAAGGAAGATGGCGCCGGCTTAATACCGTTTACAGCGGTGATGATATTGTTACAACTGCTGATGGCATTAAAAATATCATTCCAGCCATTATTCCAGTTGCTGTTCGTCTTTTCGTAAGTATGCTTCCAAAGGGCATCCCAGTGGCCGGCATCTCCCCAGTCGTTACCACGGGTAGGCACCACAATATCATCCGCCGTGCACTCCAGCATGGTAGCAATACCGGCGTCTATGGCCGAAATAGAATTAAACCCCCCATATGCTGGCGCCACACCGGCAGTGATCTGGTCCGGTGTTTGCCAATAGGAACCGCTTCCTACGACACTGTAGGTTTTTACATCCAGTTTCGTACATGAGTTTAGCGCAATCATTCCCAGCAAACCCACACACAAACCTTTAAATATTTTATTGTTCATTTTATATCAATTTAGTTAATTAAAGTTTGCCATTTTTTATTTAAAGCTTGTTGTAAACCCTAAAGTAAAGGAACGGGTTTTGGGATAATAAGCATCTCCTTGGTTCCCACCGGTATAGGAAGCATCTATATATGACTGAGTGCCCGACACATGGATTTCCGGATCCAGCCCTTTATAAGGAGTGATCACAAATACATTGTTCGCTGCAAAGAACACTTTTAAATTCTGGAACATCCGGGTGGGTTTGAAGTTGTACGCCAAATTCAGGTTATCCAGCCGCAAATAACCGGCTTTTTCCAGCCAGTGGTCCGAGGCCACCGGGCTGTTGCTGATCCCGTTTGTTAAGGCCGCCACGGTACCATTGTTACCGCCAAAACGGTTAATATTATCCAGGGTCATATTGGTATTGTTATAAATCTTAGCCCCACTTACGCCCCTGAAGAAGAAACCCAGCGCCCAATTCTTATAGGTAAGATCTGTCCGGAATCCATAGGTAAATTTAGGAGCCGGATCTATATAATATAATTTTGCCTTGGTATTATCCGTGGTGGTGGTACCATCACCCATATCGAACAATTCGTTTCCTTTGGAATCCAATCCAACATAATGGGCCATGTAAAATATATTGGGCGTATAACCACTCACAATATACGTAATGGGCGCACCGCTCAACCCCCGTCCCTGGGCACTTCCCTGGGGAATAGAAGGGGTGGAAAGATCAAATACCGCAAACCCGTTATCATATTTCCCTGAAAGACTGGTGATCATAGTTTTAACCGTGCTGAACTGTCCGCCAACATTCCAGGAGAAATCGGACTTCCGTACAACGGCATAATTCAATGCTGCCTCCACCCCTTTATTGGTCAGCGTACCCACGTTGGCCAACACCGTGTTTACCACGTTACCGGGGCTTGGAAAGGGCAACGTGTAGTTATACAGGAGCTTTTTACTGATATCATTGAAATAGTTGATATTACCGGTAAGGCGATTATTAAGAATTCCAAAATCCAACGCAACATTACGGCCATTTCTCTGTTCCCACTGAAGGTTAGGGTTGGCATTCTGAGTAGGAGCATAGGCGGTCAGCCATTGGTTACTGGCAGCATCGTAAAATGATTTAGCACCAGTAATAGGAACCCCATATAACCTATACTTTGAATAAGGAAAAATATTCTCCTGGTCACCCGTAATACCCCAGCCGGCAGATAATTTCAGTTCATTGATCCAGGAAGCATTCTTCAGGAAATTTTCCCGGCTCAGCCGCCACGCAACAGATGCTGATGGGAAGGTTCCCCATTCCTTACCCAGTTTGGAAGAACCATCCTGGCGCACACTGGCTGTTACATAGTATTTCTGATCCCAGTTATACAGGAACCTGCCCAGGAAGGAAATCAACTTATACTCCTCTTTATAAGAATCGGCCGTTTGAAAGGCTTTTGGCGCTGCGCCCAGGTTCCAGGCGCCCAGGTTATCCAATAGCATTTGGCTGGCTCCCGGATCGTAATAATCGTGAGAATAGTAGTTATATTCGTAAACAGCAGTGGCATTAAAATTGCTCTTGCCCCAACTGTTCACATAGTTTAAATGAAAGTCTCCATGCTTGGAGTCATAATTTTCCGTTTTTAAATTGGCCGAGTTGGTATTGTTAACCACCGGGAATACGGGTTGAAAAAATTCTGTTTGGTTATTAAAATAATTCAACGCCCCCAGTACGCCAAAGCTGAAACTTTTGAACAGTTGGTAATCCACTTTGCCGGTGAGGACGGTTAATTTTTCAACGCCTTTATTGGTAGTAAGCATTTGCGTCTGAACCGGGTTCTGCATAGCAAAATCAAAATAAGAATAATAGGACCCGTCGGAGTTATATACAGGATAAACCGGGGGGGTGCTATACGCATAATAAAAGATAGGCGGATTTACCAGTTTCCTGTTGGTAACCGTATTCACTCCGCTTACATAAATAGTCAATTTATCATCCAGCGCTTTCTGCTGTGCATTGAAGCGCAAGCCTACCTGTTCTTTCCCGGTATTGATCACGATACCGTCCTGTTTCAGATAGGTACCCGAAGCGCGGTAGTTAAACCCGCCCGATCCGCCTGAAATAGAAAGAGCATGATTGGTGGAAAGCGCCGTACGCAATAATGCATCCTGCCAGTTCGTATTGGCTCCTTTGTCAAAACCCTGGATGGTAGAGTCTATTTTCCCTTGGGAATTGCCATTGATCTGCCCCAGTTTGGTAACACCTGCGATCCATTGGTCGCGGTTAGCCATATCATATGTTTTGGCAACCTTGTCCACACTTACAGATCCTGTATAAGAAACCTGGGTTCTGCCGGCCGCGCCCTTTTTCAGGATTACGTTAATAACGCCGTTGGATCCCCTGGAACCATAAATGGCGCTGGCAGAGGCGTCTTTTAACACGTCAATGGAAGCAATATCGTCTGAAGGGATATTGGCAAATTGATTGGGGTCATCCAAAGGAACCCCATCTACTACGATCAATGGCGACTGTCCGCCCGATAGAGAAGTCTGACCTCTTAACCGTATAGATATCCCCGCATTGGGGTCACCACCTGGAATCGTCACCACCAGACCCGGTACTTTACCCTGGATAGCCTGTGCTGTATTTTGCAGGTTACCCGTTGTAAAATCTTTTGCCGAAACCTGCGCAACTGATCCGGTCACATCTTTTTTACGGGCGGTACCATAGCCGATCACCACCACTTCGTTTAAGCCGGCTGCTGAGGACACCAGTCCCACCAATATGCTGTCTTTTCCAGCAATAGTTACGGTTTGATCGGCATAGCCCACAAAGGATACCTCCAGGCTTTTGGTATTGGCAGGTACCGACATCGAAAAGGTACCGTCGGGCTTGCTGACCGTTCCCAATGCGGCTCCTTTTACCTGAACAGACGCTCCCTGGATCGGGGACCCGTCCTTTGAATCATACACACGTCCTGCGACGGGTTTATTTTGCGCACTTGCTGAAAGGGTACCTAAAAACAGTACGGATGCCAGTATTGCTCTGCGCAATCGTTTGCATAACATAAGCTTATTTTTTATTTATAAAAAACCAATAACTACAATACTCTGATCGAAACACGGCAAAGGACGAAACAAACATAAACGTCAATAATCACAGACAGCACTTCTCATGTATCAATGTGTAACAACTACACATTCTATATCAAAAATAGGGATTATTTTTAATTTGCAAAAAAAAAGTTAAGAAAGGACTAACTACTTGAGATGCTTCTTATTAAACCGGTATAATTTACCCGGCCGGTGCGATACATTATCTTCCATTTCATTAAGGTCCACCAGCCATTTTTTGATGGTGATCTTCTTCCGGAAGTTGCGGCGGTCGAGGGTTGTGGCCAAAATCGCTTCATATAATTCCTGCAGTTCCCGCAAAGAGAATTTTTCGTTTAAAAGGTTGTGCACTACGGGGTGTTCTTCTATCTGGCCCCTCAGGTGTTCCAGGCAGGTATTCAGTATTTCCTTATGGTCAAAGGCCAGTTTACCGATCGTTTGTACCGGGTGCCAGTGCAGGTCATTATTGTCGATCTTCAGTTTATGGCTGTTAATATTGATCAGTGAATAATAAGCCGTTGATACCACCCTTCCGGAAGGGTGTCGCTTTACCGCGCCAAAAGTGTGCACCTGTTGTAAATACACGTCATCCAGATCGGTGCGCTCCTTTAAAATACGGTAGGAAGCCTCATCCAGGTCTTCATCAGGACGTACCAGGTCGCCCAAAAGGGAATACAGGCTGGCAAACTCTTTTAAGTCAGACTTTATCAGCAGCACTTTCAGCTCCTTTTCTTCATATCCGAAAATTACACAGTCTACTGATACAGCAATTTTAAAATATTCAAGGTGACTGCTTTTTTCAAGCGCCGCCGTTTTAAGGTTTCCGATTTGGGTCATGGTTTTAGGTACTTCTCAACAAATGTAATCAATTGATGTGTTATTTATACATAACCGTCTTTGCGGAATATTCAACATTTTTAGCATTTGCCTCTTTCGGTGAAAACAATGGCTCACGGATTACACGGATTCTCACAGAAGGGTTTTAAAAATCTGTACAAATCTGCAGCGTCTGTGCGAAACATTTCACCGCGTCTTTGCTCCTTTGCGTCGTTGCGTGCAATATATATGGCTCACGGATTACACGGATTTTCACAGAAAGGTTTTAAAATCTGTGCAAATCTGTGCCATCTGTGAGAAACATTTCACCGCGTCTTTGCTCCTTTGCGTCGCTGCGTGCAATATTTTAAATACTTTTAAACCCGCAAACAACCCATATGTACACAAAGGAACAAACAATACAATTGCAGAACGCAACCCTGTCTTTTCTTAAAGAAGGCGAACAGCCGGCTACCGCTGAACAACTGGAAGCCTTACGGAAGGTATTGCGCTTTCATGAATACCGGTACTACGTGTTGGATGATCCTTTACTGGCGGATGGTGAGTACGACCAGTTATTTAAATTCCTGGAAGCTGTTGAAACTGCCCATCCGGCCTGGATCACGAAGGATTCTCCCTCCCAACGTGTAGGTAAAAGCCTCAATGGCAATTTTGTTACCGTTCCGCACCTGGTACCCATGCTGTCATTAGACAACTCCTACAACAGTGAGGATCTGAAAGATTTTGACCGTAAAGTAATACAACTTTCAAAAACAAGTAAAGTCACGTATTGTGTAGAGCCCAAGTTTGACGGGGGAAGCATTTCATTGATCTATGAAGACGACCTGCTGGTGCGCGGCGCCACCCGGGGCAACGGGGTTGCGGGCGATGACATTACCACCAATGTTAAACAGATACGCTCCGTACCCCTGTCTGCAGCTTTCAGTAGCTACGGGATACAGCAAATAGAGATAAGAGGAGAAGTATTAATCAATAAAAATAATTTTAAAAAGTATAATGCCGATCTCGCAGAAAAAGGCTTAGCCCCGCTGGCCAACCCGCGCAATGCGGCATCCGGCACCCTGCGCATAAAAGATCCTGCCGAAGTAAGAAGGCGCCACCTGGAAACCTTTGTTTACAGCATCGGCTATTACACCTTACTGCCGGGACACGAGCTTCCCGAAGCGCTGAAAACACATGAAGCCTCTTTACGATTACTATGGGAGCTTGGCTTCAGAAGCCCGGTAAAAGAACTAAAAACTTTTGACCATATTGACCCGGTGATCGATTATTGTCTTGCGTTTGAAGAAAGCCGGGACAACCTGCCTTATGAAATAGATGGCATGGTCATTAAAGTGAACAATATAGCCCTGCAGGACGTCCTGGGTATGACCTCCCATCATCCCCGCTGGGCCATTGCCTTCAAATTCAAAGCCCGGCAGGCAACCAGCAAATTACTTGAGGTAAAATTCCAGGTAGGGCGCACCGGTTCCATTACACCTGTGGCCAAGATCGAACCCGTTTTTATCGGGGGCGTTACCGTCAGCTCCATCTCCCTTTTTAATGAAGAAGTGATCCGGGAAAAAGATCTGAAGATCGGCGATTCGGTACTGGTAGAGCGCGCGGGCGACGTGATCCCCTACATCGTAAAATCGCTGGAAGACTTGAGGACAGGCCAAGAAAAGGAGATCGAATTTCCAAAAACGTGCCCGGTTTGCGGCAGCAAATTATTTAAGGAAGCAGAAGAAGCCGTCTGGCGCTGTATTAATATAGAATGCCCCGCCCAGGTGATGGAACGGATGATCCATTTTGTAAGCAAGGACGCGCTGGACATCCGCGGCTTTGGCGAAGCCAACGTGCGCAAATTTTATGAGCTGGGATGGCTGACCGATATCCCCGGCATTTATAAACTGGACTATGAAAAGCTGGGAACGTTGGAAGGTTTTGGGAAAAGATCGGTAGAGAACCTGCAGCAGGCGATTGAAAAAAGTAAAGAACAGCCCTTGCACCGCATCATTTTTGGCCTGGGAATCCGCTTTGTTGGGGAAACCACTGCCAAGGTGCTGGCAAATAAGGTCCATCACTTACTGGACCTGGCACAATTCACGCAGGAAGCATTACAGGACCTGGAAGATATAGGCCCCAAAGTAGCAGGCAGTATTGTTCATTTTTTCAGCACCCCAGCTAATATTGAAATGATCAAAGAACTGGAAACGCTGGGCGTGCAATTAACAAATACCCACAAACAGTTAACTGCTGACGGCAATCTTACCGGTCACACGTTTTTATTTACCGGCACCCTGCCCACCCTTAAACGCAGCGATGCCGAAGCCATGGCGGAAGCCCAGGGCGGCAAAATACTGAGCGGCGTCAGCTCCAAACTGAATTACCTGGTAGTGGGGGAGGATGCGGGCAGTAAGCTGGATAAAGCCAAAAAATTAAATACCGTAAAAATTATTTCAGAGGCTGAGTTTTTAAAAATGATACAGTAAAGAGAGATCCCGCAGACTTCGCAGACGCGCGCAGAATTTTTCGCCGGCGCACATTCAGTGCTTTCTGGTGACCCGTGGGACCCGTGCGACTGATACGGTTACAAAATTGATACGAATCACCCCCGCATTCATGCGGGGTCAACGCCGTATTCTGGTTAAAAAAAATCTTGTACTTTTATGTCCTATGATTCAATCCTCCACCCTGAAATTTCTCCGGGATCTTAAATCAAATAACAATAAACCCTGGTTCGACGCCCATCGCAGCGATTACGAGGCCGCACGGGATAATTTTGCAGGTTTTATCAATGCTGTTATCAAAGAATTTGGGAAGTACGATCCTTCTATTGCTCATTTAACTGCGAAAGATTGTATGTTCCGCATCAACCGCGACGTACGTTTCTCCAAAGATAAAAGTCCCTATAAGGCCAACTTCGGCGCCAGCATTAATGCAGACGGCAAGAAATCGATGAAAGCAGGGTATTATTTCCATCTGTCCCCGGGAGAGCATTTTGTGGGCGGGGGTTTATGGCACCCGCAGCCGGCCGATCTGAATAAAGTGCGCCAGGAAATCGATTATAACCTCCCTGAATTTGAAAAGATCCTGAAAGCAAAAAAATTCAGGGATACTTATGGGGGCCTCTATGTGGAAGAAGGGCAATTACTTTCGCGCCTGCCCAAAGGGTATGAACCGGATAACCCTGCCGCCGAATACCTGAAACACAAGAGTTTTATCGCCACTTCGGACCTTACGGATGCTGAAATTTCATCTAAACCCTTATTGAACAATATAGTAAAAGCCTTTCAGGCACTACAACCGCTGATCACTTTCATCAATAAAGGAATTGATGAATAACAAACGTTGTTTAACTGCGGAATTAATCTGCATTAAGTAATCTTTATATTTCAAAATCGTAACTTTGCATTTCTTTTTTGAAATATTATGAGTGATCCCATAAAACACGAATGTGGTCTTGCTTTTGTAAGACTCCGCAAACCCTTCTCCCATTATCTGAAAAAGCATGGAACCGTTATGTGGGGGCTGAATAAGCTGTACCTGCTAATGGAAAAACAGCATAACCGTGGACAGGATGGCGCAGGTATTGCCAGTATTAAACTGAACGTGGAAGCGGGCTACCCCTTCCTGCACCGGATGCGCAGCGCTGAGCCCCAGGCCATCTCAGCCCTATTCAAAAACATTGCGGATGAGGTGGACGAAGTGTGCCGTTACAACCCGGATGCGTTAAAACACCCCGGATTAATGAAAGGGCATATCAAATTCCTGGGAGAATTATTACTGGGCCATCTGCGTTACGGTACACAGGGGAGAAATAATGCCGATTTCTGTCACCCCTTCATAAAAAGAAATACCGTTCCCGCCCGGAACCTCGCATTAGCCGGGAATTTCAACCTGGTTAATACAAATGAGTTATTCGAAAAACTGGGCATTGTTCCCGGAACCTTTCAAAAACAAAGCGACCTGGCAGCCATGATGGAGATCATCCACCATTACCTGGTGGAGGCCGATAAAAAGCATCCGGAAAAGGCAGATATAAAGGCGGTGCTGCAGGAAGTAATCCCCATGTTTGACGGCGGTTTCACGGTGGGCGGTTTAACCGGCGACGGGCTGGGGTTTGTATTCCGGGATAAACACGGCATACGTCCCTGCTATTATTATATTGATGAGGATGTGATCGTAGCCGCTTCGGAAAGAGCTGCCATTCGAACCACCTTTAATGTGGGCGAAAATGAGGTAAAGGAACTGATGCCGGGCAATGCATTAATTGTACAGGCAGATGGCGCTTACGAAATTTCGGAGGTCGTTACCCCCGGCGAGCGTAAGGCCTGTAGTTTTGAGCGCATCTATTTCTCCCGCGGCAGCGATGAAAAGATCTATAAGGAACGTAAGGCACTAGGCCTCAACCTTAGCGAACAGGTGTTAAATGCGATCGACTTTGATCTTAAAAATACCATTTTCTCTTACATACCCAATACGGCAGAAGTAGCTTTTTTAGGGCTGCATAAGGGGATGAATCTTTACCTCAATAAAATAAAAACGGAGCGCATCCTGAGCTGGGGAAAGGATTTTGATGAAGAGAAACTGAGCGAGATGGTCAATCGCCGCATCCGTATCGATAAAATTGCGATCAAGGATGTAAAAATGCGCACTTTTATTACAGAAGATGCCAGCCGTAATGAAATGGTGCAGCACGTTTATGATATTACTTATGGCACGGTGCGCCCGGGCATTGACACCATTGTGGTGATCGATGACTCCATTGTAAGAGGTACCACCTTAAAAGAAAGTATCATCAAAATGCTTTCGCGGCTGCAGCCCAAAAAGATCATTGTGGTTTCCTCCTGTCCGCAGATCCGCTATCCTGATTGCTATGGGATCGACATGAGCAAGATGGGCGACTTTATTGCCTTTAATGCTGCTGTAAATGTATTAAAAGACAAGGGCGAAGAAGGGTTACTGGATGAATTGCTGCAAAAATGCAAGGATCTTAAAGAAAAGAACCTGCTGCATACAGAAAATGTAGTAAAACAATTATATAAAAGCAGCACGGTGGACGAGATCACTGATAAGATCGCGGAAATGATCACGCCTGCGGGGCTGAACATCCCGGTACAGGTGATCTTCCAAAGCATTGACGACCTGCATAAGGCCTGTCCTAATAACCTGGGCGATTGGTATTTTACCGGCAACTACCCCACACCCGGCGGTAACAAAGTGGTAAACCAGGCGTTTATGAATTATATGGAAGGAAAGAATGAAAGAGGATATTAAAATGAAGAATAAAAAATATTGAACAAGGAATATAAAAGTAGACCGGGTTTCAGAAATGAAAAACCCCAATCTGCAGCAACTCCCTCCTTATTTTTTATTCCTTATTTTGCATTTCTTATTTCAATCAGGAATCATTTCCTCCGGTTTTGTTCCATCAGAACAACCGATTGGTAGCCGGTTAGAACAGCAGATCATTTGGTGTGCTGTAGGTACACTCCTTAAAAATAATTTTGAACCCTATTCACATCCAATCTACCAAAACGAATAATCGTTGAATATTTTACATTGGTAATGCTACATTTTCCCACTCCGTAAAAACGAGATCCCCTCAGTTTTGCAGCTACCGGGATGACGTTTGTGTTGGTAGATGGGGTTTCAGAAATAAAAACCCCGTCCACTGTTACCGTAGACGGGGTTTATTATTTAAGATCAGATTGTGTTTTCTCTTATTGATTTTGCGTTAACACTCCCTGTGCACGGTCGATCTGCTCCTGCGGGATCGGCATTCCCTTGGTCCAATCCGGGTAGGTGAGTGTGGGTGTTACCGCAGCTGCGTTAACATAGTTCTTTTCAAAATTAAAGTAAGAGGTCAGCACCGCCTGGATAGTGCCCCAGCGTGTGAGATCATAATAGCGGTGCCCTTCCAGGGCCAGCTCCAGCCTTCGCTCAAACCGGACAGCATTCCGCGCATAGTCCTGGCTCGGGAAAGAGGGGTAAGTTGCTATCTTATAAACGGCGGCAGGAACGCCGGTATCCGTTAACACGGGGTCCAGGTGGGAAGCCCGCGTCCGCACCGCATTCACCCAGGTTCTGGCCTGTTCGAGCGCATTGGTTTCCACCGCGCATTCAGCCGCCATCAGGTACACATCAGAAAGCCGGATAATATTTACATTTTGCGCGGTAAGGTAGTTGGCGCCGTTAGCCACATTGCCCGGGAAATCAGCCTGGTTAATATTTTGTTTTACCGCTACAAACGGTCCGCCAAAAGGCTGGTCACGGATCCAGCCGGGTACCAACGGGCCCCAGTCGCGGTACTGCACCTGCCTCCGGCCAATTGTATAGTCAAACCGGGGGTCAAAAACCAGACCGGTATTTACCCTGTAATTATCAACAGCCGCCCCGCTCAACCCCTGATCTGATACATAGGGATTGGTCCGGTAGCTGCCATCCAGATAAGGCAAACCATCGGGGCCTACTTTAAAGGCATTTACCAGGTCAACAGATGGCTGAAAAAAACCGCAACAACCGCCGGGGGAGTTCCCGTAAAGACCATTCAGCATATCACCCACATTGGCATTATCCCCGCTTCCGTCCGCATTGATAACGCTTTGGGCCACCAGGATCCCTTCTGCGCCATTCTTGGTTTTGATATTAAAATTAGCCGTAAACGATAAACCTGTTAAAGCGGGTTTTTTATTGATCACATTAGTAAACAGGGGCAACGCATCACTGTATTTTTTCTGGTAGAGATATAATTTTCCCAGGTATGCTTCCGCAGCATATCTATCTACCCGGCCCACCTGGCCCAGGGGTTTTGAATAGTCTGCGGGTAAGCCGGCTATCGCTGCTTTAAAATCGGCCTCGATCATCGGGAACACATCCTTATCATTTTTCACTTTTGCTGCATCTGCGGTACTCATTGTTTCATCGATATAAGGGATATTTTTAAACAACCGCGCCAGGAAAAAATAATAATGGCCCCGCAGCATTCTTGCTTCTGCAGTTATTTGTGCAGCGCGGTCGTCGCTGAATTTTGCGCCACTGCCCGCTTGCACCACCTTAAGAAGTTTAAGCGTGTTATTACAACGGATCACACCTTCGTAGTACACGCGCCACATACCGGGCAGTTCATCATTGGTGGGCAGCACATTGTGCAATTCGATATCGCTCATAAGTGATTGGTCTGAGCTGTTACTGCCTTTATGGGCATCATCCGCCCCTACTTCGCCGAAAAGCCACTGGCTGGGGCCGCTGGAATAGTTGCCCCAGGTACCGTTGATATTTCCGTTCATAATACCATAAGCGCCGATCAGCGCCGATTCCACTCCATTGGTATTGGCCAGTTGGGTTTCGGAAAGAACACCCTGTGGCTTGGCATCCAGGAATCCCTTTCCACAGGAATATACCGTAGCCAGCACCGAAAGGAGGAATATAGCTTTATATAGTTTCTTTATCATACAATAATGTTTTAAAGTCAATGTTTAGAATGTAACGTTTAAACCAACCAGGTACTGGCGAGACATTGGGTACATTCCCTCATCTACCCCGGGTGCTGCATAGGTGCCCGGAGCAGACGTAACTTCAGGATCCAGCCCGCTGTATTTGGTAACGGTAAACAGGTTAGTGCCGCTTACATATAACCGCAGGTTTTTGATCTTATCTTTCAGCGCGCCGTTCATTTTGAAGTTATAGCCGAGCTGCGCCAGTTTCAATTTGAGGTAGCTGGCATCCTGCACAAAGTAGCTATTAGACAGCATTTCAATGGAATTACGGCTCCTGTAAGGCGCAGGTATATTGCTATTGGTATTGGTGGGGCTCCAGGCGTTCAGCATCCGGTCGCTCACGGCGCCATCAAACAGGCTCAGGTCGGTATACAAACGCGTCATATCAAAGTTTTGATTACCCTGGGATCCGTTAAAAAACAGGGAAAGATCAAAGTTGCCATAGCTTGCATTAAAATTAACGCCGTAGATAAATTTCGGATGGGGGCTGCCGATATAGGTCATGTCATTATTATTAATTACACCATCTCCGTTAACATCTGCATAATGGAAACCACCCGCGTGCGCTCCCGGCTGTTTTGAGGCATTGGCTTCATCAGCGGTCTGGAACAGCCCCAGCACTTTATAGCCATAGAAGGCGCCAAAGGGAAGCCCGGCCTGGATTACAGAAGGCTGCACAGAGCGGTTGCTAAGCATGAACACTCTTTTTACTCCCGGCGCCAGGGCATCCAGGTTATTTATGTTTCTTGAAAAGTTAACGCCCGCATCCAAATGAAATGGCTTAGCAGTGGAAACACTGTTATAATGGTAATTCAACACAAGTTCAAAGCCCTTGTTGCTCATCTGGCCCAGGTTTACCCAGGGAGATCCCCCTCCGCCAACGGCCTGTGCCGGTAACGCCAACGGATAAAGCAGGTCTTTTGTTTTTTTGTTATACACATCAAAAGATCCATCTATTGTATGATTCAGTAGCGTAAAGTCAAGTCCCAGGTTCAGGGACTGCGCCTGCTCCCATTTAACATTAGGATTGTCATAGGATGATGTCCATACGCCGCTGGCCAAGCTGCTTCCTCCTATGGGATAGTTAGAATAATTGATAGCAGACTGGAAGAATTTCAGGTACTGAAAATCGGGAATATTCTGGTTACCGGTAACCCCCCAGCCCGCACGGAGTTTCAGATCGTTCACCCATGATACACTTTTCATGAATTCTTCATTGGATACCCTCCAGGCCAGGCTCGCAGCAGGAAAGTTACCATACTTATTGCTGGGACCAAAACGGGAGGACCCATCCCGGCGCAGGGTTGCCGAGATCAGGTATTTATCCAGGTACCCGTAATCTACTCTTCCAAAAACAGAATAGAGCGAACTTGGCTGTATGATTGTATTGCCGGCCACAGGGGTCGCGGTTGCCGTGTTCATATAATAATAGTTCATATCCCCCATCAGGAAAAAGCCGGTAGCATTACCGTTCAGTATCCTTGCCTGGGATTTTACTGCTTCTGTACCCGCCAGTACGGTAAGGTCATGTTTCTCAGCAAAACGCTTTTTATAGGTAAGGGTATTGGACCAGGTCCAGTCTGTGTTCCAGCCCATGCTTTCACCAAACGTATGGTTGTTATAGCTTCCCTCCGCACGTTCAGGGTTAGGATAGCCCACTGATCTGCTGTTCCAGCTTTCATATTGGGTTCCGAAAGTGGTTCTCAGGTGCAGGCTCTCCAGGATCTTAAGATCGGCAAAAGCGCTTCCAAAAAACCGGTTGGAAGTGCTTGTATTGTCCTTAGCCCGGTACAATGCGGCCATCGGGTTCTCGGCATTACCCAGCAGGTTACCGCGGCTGCCCGCAAAATTGCCCATAATGTCGTATACCGGTATAATGGATTGAATACGATAGGCCCAGCCGATAGGCGAGCCTTCACCCATATATTGCCCCGCCGTATTTACATTCGTTGAGAACCCCTGGTTCTGCGTACGGGAATACAGGATATTCTCTCCCAATTGCAACCGGTCATTAAATACCGTAAAATTACTGTTGGCACGAACGGTATAACGCTTAAACCCGGTGTACTTTACGGTGCCCTCCTGGTTCATATAGCTTCCACTCACCGCGTAATTGGCTTTGTCTGCCCCGCCGCTCACCGTAAGCTGGTAGTTCTGGATGGGCGCGTTCTGGGTAATGGTCCGGTACCAGTCTGTACCTGCTTTGTTGGCCTGGGTGATCTGGTAAAAAGTAGTTCCATCCATTGTGTAATTATACAATTTGGGATCGGCCTGGGCTGCTGTGATCTTTTGCCCATAAGTTCCCCCCGCCAGCAAATAATCCGGCAATGTAGGCTTATTAGGGTCGCTTCCATAATAATCATTTGTTATGGGCAGCCCTGCGTTCTTGAAGCCGGCGTAAAGGAAATCAGCAAATTGCTGCGGGTTCATATACTTTGGAAACCGCCCCCTGTTGGGGTTCTGGGTACCATAATACATATCCAGGTTCACCCGTGGCGCACCTGATTTTCCTTTTTTTGTAGTAACAATAACTACCCCGTTATTGGCGCGGGAACCATAAATAGAAGCCGCAGACGCATCTTTTAATACCTGCATGCTTTCAATATCAGTAGCATTTAACCAGCTTAGTTTCCCCTGGTAGGGCATTCCATCAATAATGTATAACGGATCATTATTATTAATGGTACTAAAGCCGCGGATCCGGATCTGCGGCGTAGCGCCTGGCGATCCGTCATTCACCACCTGCACACCCGCAGCTTTACCCTGCAGCGCTTCAATAGGGCTGGCCGCCGGCTGCGATTTTAATTCAGACATATCCACCACGGCCACAGAACCCGTCAGGTCCTTTTTCCGGGCCGTTCCATAACCGATCACCACTACATCTGTCAGATCCGACACATCCGATGTTAAGGTTACCGCAATAGTAGCTGCCGCCCCAACTTTTGCTGTTGTAGCTTTAAATCCTACGCTGGAAAGTTCCAGCACATCTCCGGATTTGGCATTGATGGTAAATTTTCCATCCTGGTTAGTAGAAGTACCTGTGGTACCCCCCTTTACAATAACAGACACATTTGGAACCGGGTTGCCTTTGTCATCGGTAACCGTTCCGGTAATTGCTTTGCCCTGGCTATAGCCCTGTAAGGCAAGCCCAAAGCAGAAAAGCAGTAAAAGCAAGGAGAAAGCTTTTGTTCTCTTCATACGACAATTTTAAAGTTAGAAATGCGGTTTGTTTTTTTCGCTAGAAAATGAAGGTAACATTTCATTAACAAAAAACAAATTTTATTATGTTGATCGCACACAATATTTCTTAACCAAGCCCATGGCTGCTTACAGCCGTTATCAGTTGTTATTTTTCGTTCCGGGCCTCAACTTCAACGCCCTCCCGGCCTGTCATCTGCCTATACATCCGTAATCGCTGTTACGGCCGCCGGCATATATTTATCCTGATAAAAACAGTGCGTGGCCTGGCCTGCGGCTCCGCGATACCGCCTGATCGCCGCAGGCGACCTTTTTCATCCTTTACTACCTCTTAATCCCCGTTTATTTCATGGTTTTGCGCCGCCATGGTTTGCACCACACCCTCACGAAAATATCTGCCACGCATTTTGTTTTATTTTAGTAAACTTGCAAAGCACTTCTTCAAAAAGTTATTCTTATTCATGAAAACGTTAATTATCATACGCCATTCCAAAGCCGAAAAAGGATCGGGCAGGGACATAGACCGGCATCTTACGGAAACCGGCCATCGCGACGCAATCCAGGTAGCAGAACTATTAAAATCCAAAGGATATGAGATCGACAAGATCCTGTCGAGCAATTCGGAACGGACGAAACGGACGACCCAGCTTTTCTCAGGGGTATTGGGCATCGACAATGATGCGGTTTTTTTCTTCGAGAGCCTTTACCTGGCGGATGTGCTGGGCATATCAGAAACAATTGAGCTGTATGGCGGATCAAAAGCGAATACCCTGGCGGTTGTGGGCCATAATCCCGGCGTAACGAATTTTGTTACCGATCTTACCCATACGTCGATCGACAATATCCCGACTTCGGGCGTAGCGGTCATGGAAGTTGACCTGGAAGATTGGGCCCAATTGGGAAGCGCGGGTAAGAAGCTGGTAGCTACTTTTTCACCGAAGGATCTTTAGAGTGGATAATGTAAAATATTGAATGTAACATCAACGCCGGATCCCGCATCCGGTAACTGGTATCCAGCAGCACATTAACCATTCACTACCGCCGCTTCATCCTTCCCCCAATCTTTCTTTGCCGCCAGCGTAAACCCAATGGTCGTGCCCACATTTTCCGTGCTGCGTATATGAATGGTTTGCTGATGCGCTTCAATAATATGTTTGCAGATTGCCAATCCCAGCCCACTGCCCGTTACGTCCATACGCCGGCCACATTCCGTGCGGAAAAACCGCTCAAATATTCTTGGCAGGCTTTTCTCTTCGATCCCCACGCCATCGTCACTTATTTCAACAAGGATCCTTTTATCATCTGTTTTGTAAATCCCCGCCTTCACTGATCCGTTGGTTTTCCCGTATTTGATCGCATTCTCAAACAGGTTCAAAACCACCTGCCGGACCCTTTCCTTATCGGCATTAACCGTTATGGGAGCCTCACATCCTTTTTTTATGCTGAAATGAATATTTTTTTGCTCGGCTTTTATAGAAATGCTTTCAAATGTTTCTTTCAGCAGATCCTGGATCACAAAATTGCGTTTTACGATGGTGATCTCGCCCCGTTCCAGACTCGATATTTCATCAAGATCCTGTAGCAGCGTGGTAAGGCGGTCGACATTGACCGCGGTTTTTTCGAGAAATTTCCGGTTGAGGAGCGGGTCGATCATATCCCCTGCCAGCAACGTCTCCACATAGCTTTGTATAGCGAAGACCGGCGTTTTAAATTCGTGCGACAAATTTTGCAGAAATTCCCTCCGGAACTCTTCATTGGCCTGCAGGGTGGCTACTTTCTGCTGATTTTCCTGTGCCCAGTTTTCAACATCCACCGCTACTTCGTCCAAGCTTTTTTTGGGTAAAATGTATTTATAATAGGTTTCCTGCCGGCGCGTTGCCTTGGTTTGATAAATAAATTTATAAATAACTTTGATCTTTCGGTAGATAAACCGTTCCAGCACAATGCTGATCAACAGATACCCCCCGATCAACACGACCAGGAAAGAGATCAGCGCCGCTTTCCATTCATGCTCGATCGCCAGATCAATTAAGCTGATAGGAGCGGCAAGACCCAGCGCGGTAAAGAAAGACAATTTGCGGGGCGAAAGGTTCTTCGGGTCAAACATATTTCACTTTTGTAAGGCAAAAACGAATGATCAAGTTGAAAAGTTTACAAGGGCCTTAGTAACTTTTCAACCTATAAACGTGTCAACTATACCTCAAACTTATAACCTACTCCTTTTACAGTAGTAATACAATCCATCTCCAGTTTCTGGCGTATTTTCCTGATGTGGACGTCGATGGTGCGATCTCCGACAATTACGTCATTGCCCCAGATAGCGTTCAGGATCTCATTCCGCAAAAAAACACGGCCGGGCTTTAACGCCAGCAGGTACAGCAATTCAAATTCTTTTTTCGCCAGGATGATCTCTTTTTCTCCATTTTGAACCACAAACCTTTCAGGATCAATGGTTATAGGACCAGCTTTAATAGATTTAGTATCTTCCTTATGGATTCTACGCAACAGGGCGGCAACCCTGCTCAACAGTACTTTCGGGCTCACCGGTTTGCTTACATAATCATCTGCTCCTGTCTCCAACCCCCTGATCTGGGTAGACTCATCATTAAGGGCCGTCAGAAACATAATAAGCGTTTCTTTAAAAACATCCTGCGTCCTCAATACCTGGCAAACCTGAACGCCGGTTTTTTTGGGCATCATCATATCCAGGATAATCAGGTGAGGTTTTACCTGTTTTGCTTTTTCAATAGCCTCGTCACCGTCCTTTGCTGTTGTTACATTATAACCTTCTTTAATAAGATTATAAGATAATATATCAAGCAAATCCGGCTCATCATCTGCCACTAAAATTTTATAGCCCTGGTTCTCCATTTAACAGAAATTTAAAGCAAACCTAACCGTATTTTTTTATTCTGATACCTTTTTCGCGATCCGATTACACAGAGTTAATAATAAATTAATTTTGATTTGAGCCCGCTTGTGCCATTTAATTAGTTGAATAATTGCCGTTTAAGCTATGATGGTACAAATTTTGCGTAGATTTTAACTTAATATTTATAATCAGGCTGTGTAATTTGAGGTTTATGTATATGAATAAATTTTTGCCGGTTCTCCTGCTGCTGTTATTGTCCCTGCAAGTATCTGCTCAAAGAAGATCTAAACGTAAAAAAAAGAATGTGCCGCAGGTGGTTGCCGTTGTGGATACCATTCCGGCCTATACACCGGCAATGATCCGCCTGAAATTACACGAGAATATTGATGCCGACCAAAAAGCTTTACTCGCCAGCGATGGCAACGCCGACGGTATTTTAAAAGTTGGGGTGGACAGCAAGGTAAACGAAGCCGTTACCAATGCGGCAACCAAACAGGTGAACTGGTTGCAATATCGCCTGGAAACCGATCCCAAACTGGACCAGCGTTTAAAGGCGAATTACCTCTCCGGCATCTCCGAGATCCTTCGGTTTGTAAAAACGGGATGGAAAAGAAATGAAGTGGATGCCGCCTACCTGCCCCAGATCATAACCGCCTATCAGAACTGTATAGAAGCCGACCGGAATAAACAATCCATAGCGCCGGTGATTCGTCCGCTGCCTTACGATGTAGCCTATACAAGCATTTTACCCCGTGTGTTTAAAGATAATCCGGGGTATAAGGAGACCAAAGGACTGGTTTTGGTAAAGCTCAGCCAAAAATATCCCCAGCGGACCTTTGCAGCGTTAAAGGCCGACCCGGAGTCGCCTTATGCGGATAGCCTTATAAGAGTAATGGCGCATAAATATCCCCAGCAGGTATATGATTATGCCCAGGCAAATAATAAACTCAGCTATAAACTCCAGGGAATAGAAGATGATCCGCTGATCACTCATATTGTAGCCATGGCCCGCAGCGACAGTAAAAGCGGACAGTTTTATTTTCCGTTTTTGGACAACATAGTGAAGGGAAAAATCACTACGAAGGACATCGACAATGCCAAAAATGATCCGGTAAAATATTTCCGCCTGCTGGTAAATACCGAGATTGAATATACCACGCGTATGGCCAATGGTGATACGGCCATTGGGTACAAGAGCCTGCTGGCCAAGATGGAGCAAAAAGCGAAAGATGATTTCATCGCACCCATCAACGGACTTCATGAAAGCCCGGACGCCATCCGGTTCAGGGCTATTCAGCCTTTAAGAGCTGAAGATCTTTATTATGTGGCGGTACTCACGGATGGACTGATCTATACCAGCAGCTATACCAACGGCGTGTATCCCCTGATGATGAAAAAAGCCGGCAATAAAGGCGATGAGCTGCTGAAGAAACTAAACTTCGACCACTACCGTAAATTTATTGCCCAGGCCGCTGCCTACAATACATTGAGAAATTTCCTGGGATCCTTTCAAAATCAGGAAGATACAAAGAATCTCATGACCACTTTCGTAAGTAATCTTGAAAAATCGGATGGTCTGGAAGATGGCGTGGATGTGGCAGATTCCTATGCCAGTGTTTATGAAACCCTGCCCGATCTGTCTAAGCAAATGCTGGAAAACGTAAAAAATAACCTGGACCGGAATCAGCATAACCGAAACAAAAAAGGAGTGGCCATCTACAGCATTCTGTACAACCTGTTTCTTTCAGCAGACTCCACCAACCATATTGATCTTACACAGAAATTGCATATACCGCCGGTATACGATGTATCATTTAAAAGCCTGGCGAACGAAAAAGGAGAAGTGGTGTGCCAGGTGTTTTTCTATGGCGATAAAGACGGTCAAACCATTTTTAATGGCTTCCTGGGAATGTTTAATTCCAACTGGAAAATTGACCGCAGCAATAAACAATGGGTAGTCATCCGGTCAGTAAAAGGCAATCCTGTAGCCATCTATGCCAACCGGCCGTTAGATGAAACCAAGGGCGAAGACGACGCCGCCCAGCGGGCATTGAATGCCTACCTGGAAGATCATAATCTTTACCCAACCGTTACCATACATCGCGGCCACAGTTACTGGGCGCCTTCCACCATCGATTATATGTCACCCACTTCAAAACTGGTATTTATGGGCTCCTGTGGCGGCTTTAACCTGATCGACTCTATTCTGCGGAAATCGCAGGATGCACATATCATCGCTTCCAAGCAAATTGGTAAAACGGCCATCAACAAGCCCTTCTTCCTTTTATTAACCGAAAAATTACGGACCGGAAAAGATATTGAATGGATCCCCTTTTGGAAGGAATTTAAAAAAGCTGCCAATGTACCTGGTTTTGAAGACTATATTCCTCCCTATAAAAATTTAGGCGCCATTTTTATTAAAGCCTATAAAAAAGAAACCGGGCAAACCGATGTGTAATCTTTTGCGTCTTGGTTTTGTTAAAAGATAGCAGCAGCCTGTTTTTGCACAAAAAAGGGCCTAGTTTTGCGCATCGAAGCATTTAAGAATCGTATTTTATGAAAAGATCGGCATTAGTTTTTGGATTGGCAATCGCATCCGTAACCCAGGTATTTTCCCAATCAGAAAATTCCGCTGTACCGGACTATACAGTTCCTGTTACCCGGCAGTTATTACACGACAAAATCAACAAACAACAAACGTTATTATTAGGCAGCGACGGCAAAGCCGATAACAGTTTTGTAATTGACAATAATGAAAGTGCCAGCAGGGTAGCCACCAGCGCTATCACTTCGAAAGTGGACTGGCTGGAGTATGAAATAGAATCCAACGCCAAGATCGATAATCGCATGAAAGCCGGCTATCTTGCCGGTATTGTGGATATTCTGAGCCACATGCGCACCGGGTGGCTTAAAAAAGAAGTAAACCCCACGCATTTTGACCAGATCATCGCCTTGTATAAAAAGCTGATCGAGGCGAACCAGGAGAAAGGCTCCCTGATCCCCTATATTTCTTATTTCCCTTACGATATTGCCTATACGGCAACGCTGCCCCGGATCCTGGAGGAAAACCCGTCGTACAAGGAGATCAAAGACATCGTATTATTAAAATATTGCCGGCAATATCCCAGCAAAACCTTTCAGAAGCTGGTAAGTTATCCTGATGCGCCTGCAGCCGACAGCCTGATTAAAGCCGTTGGACGACAATACCCGGAGCAATTATATTCCTATGCTCAGGGTTACGACAAACTGGCCAACAAAATACGCAGCATCAAAAATGATGATTTTGTAAAAACGGTGGTTGATCTTTCGCAGCAAAAAAGCGGGCAAATGTATTTTCCCTTCCTGGATAATTTGGTAAAGGGAAAAATATCCATTGCCCAACTGGATGCCGCTAAAGATGATCGCTACAAATACTACCGTCTTTTGGTAAATACCCAGCTCGATTATGTGCAGCGGGCCCTGAACGGGGATACCGCCATCGGGTTCCGGGAACTGACCAACCGGTTGGAGAAAAAGGCTTCTGATGATTTTATTATGGAGATCAACGGGCTGCATGAATCGCCGGATGCCGTGCGGTTTAAATGTATTCAGCCGCTGAACGCCCAGGAGCTTTATTACCTGGCCGTACTTACGGATGGATTGATCTATACCAGCAGCTACACGCATGGCGTGTACCCGTTAATGATGAAAAAGATCAACGACCGGGGTGATTCCCTGCTGCTGTCGGTTCATTTTGATCACTATCGTAAATTCATCAGCCAGGCGGCTGCCTACAATACCTTAAAGAACTTTTTCACCACTTTTAAAAGCGAAAACGACGCCCGGGACCTGATGACGGCATTTGTAAGCAGCCTGGAAAAATCAAAAGGCCTGGAAGACGGGGTGGATGTGGCGGATTCCTATGCCAGCGTATATGAAACCCTCCCCGACCTTGCGGGACAGATGTTACGCAACATCCGCAGAGGATTGGATGCCAATCGAAGTTCACGTAACAAACGGGGTGTTGCTATTTACAACATATTGTATAAGTTGTTCCTCTCTGCCGATTCCTCCAATAATATTAACCTTACCAAGGAGCTTGGCATTCCCCCCGTTTATACCGTGCCGTTTAAAAACCTCACAAACGAGAAGGGAGAGGTAATTTCACAAATGTTTTTTTACGGGGATGAGGACGGACAAATGGACTTTGATATTTTCGTTCGCACCTTTAGCGCCGATCCCAACTGGAAAGTGGACCAAAGCAACAGCAACTTTATTGTAGCCAAATCAGTTAAAGGCGCGCCGGTTTATGTATATGTTAACCGCCCCCTTCCTAAGGTTGAGGATGGAGACAGTAAGGCGCAAAACGCCATGGAACAATACATGGAGGATCATAATCTTTCGCCTACCATCACGTTTCACCGGGGGCACAGTTACCATGCGCCTACAAGCGTCGGGTATATTACACCCACTTCCCGCATTGTATTTATGGGGTCCTGCGGCGGATTTAACCTGATTGATTCTATTCTGAAAAAATCAAGCGACGCGCATATTATCACGTCCAAGCAAACAGGGTACAGAGACATTAACCTGCCGTTTATACGTATATTATTAGAAACATTACGGGATCAGCACGATATTGACTGGATGCCCTTCTGGAAAGAATTCAGGGAAAAAGCCCACGTAACAGGGTTAGAAGACTATATTCCTCCCTATAAAAACCTGGGCGCCCTCTTCATTAAAGCCTATAAAAAAGAAATGGGAGAGGATGATCTGTAGTCTAACATAAAAGTCACTGAGGCACAGCATCACGAAAATTTTTCAGAGGGTTCTGTGCCTCAGTGGCCATATCCTTAATTCCTCAATGATTTAGCCACCTTTTACTGCTTCCACAACTGAACGCCGCCATCTATCCCGTCTTCATTAGTAACGATGCTCATAGTGGCATCCAGTTCAAAGGTTATTTTCTTTGCGTTTCCGCCACCAATAAATAAATGATCATAGTTAAACGTGGTTTTCAGAATCTTCAGGATCTTTTCCAGGCGTTTATTCCAATCTTTTTTCCCCAGGGCATCATAGGCTTTTTGGCCGATACAGTGGTCATAGGTCTTACTATCAAAACAGGGATGTTGCCCTATTTCCAGGTGAGGCAATAGTTTTCCGTTCAGAAAAAAAGCCGTTCCAAAACCGGTGCCCAGGGTGATCATCATTTCGAACCCATTCTCTTTTATACAACCCAGGCCCAGCATATCAGCATCATTCACCACCCGTGCCGGTTTGCCCAGCGCTTTTGTAAGCAAGGTAGCCAGGTCCACCTTATCCCAGTATTTTGAGCCAAGATTAGGCGCAGTATGAACAATATTATCCCGTACATACCCAGGAAACCCGGCAGCGATCCTGTCGTAGGTAAATCCCTTTACTAATTCCTTTATCGTTTGTATAAGATTTTGCGGCGTAGCCGGGTCCGGCGTGGGGAGTTTTATATAGTCGTGCACCAATTGCCCCTTTTCGTTCAATGTGCTCGCCTTTACTTTGGAACCGCCAATATCAATTGCTAAGGTAATTGCTCCCATTTCTGCTGTTTTGAGCGAAAAGATACGCAAGATTCTATGCCCTTTAAAAAAAATTGTGCGGATAATTACGCATAGATTTTAGAACCGTTGCCTATACGAGTAAACCACGAACCGAAAACCGCCACGAATTCCATCGTTCTGCATTGCAGGCATTAAAAAATTAACAGGCAGACAACAGAACCATTTTATGCGTCCGCCCTGCTCCTTTTTGACCTTTCATCTTTCACTATTCACGGGAATAACTATCTTGCAGGTTCATGACCGAGGCAAAAAAAACTTTTTTCGATATTTCCAAGTTAAGACGCATTTTCCACTATGCAGCTCCCTACAGGAAAAAATTCTATTTGTCGGTCGCCCTGGCTATTCTGCTGGCCCTCATCACGCCCCTCCGCCCCTTGCTGATTCAACTGACCGTTGATAAATATATAGCTCATTCCATTCCCCGTATGGTAGTAGCCATCACCCTTATTCAGGGAATCATCATTCTGATAGAAACGGCCATGCGTTTTTCTTTTTCTTTTACCACCGCCTGGCTGGGGCAGGCCGTGGTAAAAGATATACGCGATGGTGTTTATAAAAAAATACTGAACCTGAACCTCAGGCAATTTGACCGTACCCCCATCGGAACACTTACCACCCGGACCATTAACGATATTGAATCCATAAATGATATTTTTTCTGACGGACTGATCCCTATTGTTGCCGACCTGCTTTCCATACTTTGTGTGCTGGTTTACATGTTTTGGGTCGATTGGCAACTGACGTTGATAGCCCTGATCCCCTTCCCGATCATGATCATCGCCACCTATTATTTCAAAGAGAGTATTAACAGGTCTTTTTTTAAAGTACGTAATGCTGTAGCCGCACTAAATGCTTTTGTACAGGAGCATTTATCGGGCATGAGCGTGGTGCAGGCCTTTCATTCTGAAGGACGGGAGTTTAATAAATTCAATGCCATCAACAGACAGCACCGCGACGCCAATATCAGATCTATTTTTGCCTACTCTGTTTTTTTTCCTGTAATTGAAGTAGTGCTGGCCCTTTCCATCGGGCTGGTGATCTGGTACACGGCGGGCAAAGCGCTGGACCTGAAGCAGGAACAGCAGGGTGTCATCGTGTCCTTTATCCTTTGTTTGAACTTATTGTTCCGCCCCCTGCGAATGCTGGCTGATAAATTCAATACCGTGCAAATGGGCATAATAGCCAGTGACCGCGTCTTTTCTGTTCTGGATAATACCGATGTAACGTTGCCGCCCGCCGGCGGATATGCAGCTCCCCGCCACCGGGTGAACGGCGCTATTGGTTTTGAAAAGGTATGGTTTGCTTATGTAAATGAGAATTGGGTATTGAAGGACATTAGTTTTCTTATTGAGCCGGGTGAAACCGTTGCCATTGTAGGCCACACCGGAAGCGGCAAAACCACCATTACCAATTTATTGAATCGCTTTTACACCATTCAACAAGGGATCATAAAAATTGATGACCGTGATATCATGCGCTTATCTCCGGAATACCTCAGAAAAAATATTGGTGTGGTGTTACAGGATGTTTTTTTATTCTCCGGATCTGTTTTAGATAATATTACCCTGCGCAATCCGGCCATTTCCAGAGAGCAGGTAGTGGCTGCCGCCAAAATGATTGATATGCACGATTTTATTATGCGGTTACCCGGCGGCTATGATTATAATGTAAAAGAACGGGGCGCCACCTTATCATTAGGACAGCGACAGTTACTGTCGTTTATTCGCGCGCTTTTATACGATCCTTCTATCCTTATCCTGGACGAGGCCACCTCTTCTATTGATACCGAAAGCGAATTGCTCATTCAAAAAGCAACCGAAACATTGGTGAGTGGCCGCACGTCTATTGTTATTGCACACCGGCTGAGTACCATCCGCAAAGCGGATAAAATAATAGTGCTGGATAAAGGCATATTGGTGGAAATGGGCACCCATGAAGCGTTGATGGAGAAAAATGGGTTCTACGCGCGGTTGCACCGGATGCAGTTTCAACACCAGGAAGCTTAAACTAACTTTGTTACAATTCTTATGTACTTGCCATCCCTTTTAAAAAATTATTTTTTTACAGGCAACCCATTTAAGAATCTTCTTGTATATATATACATAAACCTTTTCGTAACCTTATAAATATTGTTTGTCAGTATTGCACAAGACCGGGTATAGCCTGTCAGAGATCATAGGTGGCTGTAAGTTGGGGAACCCCACCTGGCAGAAGGCGCTGTATGAACAATATTACGGGTTCGCCCTTGCCGTTTGTCTGCGTTATGCAGTATCAGAGCAAGTGGCCTTGGAGATTGCAAACGACGGGTTTGTAAAGGTATTCAGGGGAATGCGGGAGTTCAATGAACCGGCGGATGCGTTACAGCTATCAAAAACGTTTATGTCGTGGTTTAAAAAAATAATGATCAATACCAGCATCAACTATACTAAGTCTGCTTTAAGCAAAGAAAGTGCCCGCTTAAAAAGTGGCAGTCCGGAAGATCTTGAAGCAGACACGCGCGAATCTGCGTTCGACGAGTTGGCGTACAGAGACCTGGTGCGGCTGATACAACAGCTAAGCCCGGCCTATAGAAATACCTTTAGCCTGTATGTTATTGAAGGCTATACGCATGATCAGATAGCAAGCATTCTTGGAATATCTGTTGGGGCTTCAAAATCAAATTTACTTAAAGCACGAAAAAACTTAAGAGCGTTATTGGATAAACTTAAATGAGCAAATTCACAAATATGAGTGATGAAGAGTTGGATAAACTCTTTCGCGATGCGGCGGATCGTTTTCAACCACCCGATGCCCCGGAAGGCGCCTGGGAGGATTTTTACAAAACAAAGCTCCTTAGGGAGGGGCAGCAGCCGGCAGCGGCGGGCATCCCATGGAGGAAAAAGCTACTGGCTTTTCTGATCCCCGCACCCTCCTGGCAATTTGCTGCATCCTGCTTGTTTGTTGTTTTAGCGGCCTGGTTTTTTCTGAACAAAGAAAAGCCAACCGGATCTGTGGCAGCTATTCAAACTGAAAACAGGCCTGCCAGGGTTACAGGTACTGATACCACTGATCAATCGAATAAAAAGGAGCATAATAATACAACAACTGAAACCGCTGGCGCTAACAATGCACTTATAATGCCGCAGCGTCAGCCGGAAGAAGTCATCAGCGCACCCGTTCGCGAAGAACCGGTTAGCGGGTTAATCACAAACACAGCGCCGCTGAAGTTTTCGCCCGGGGCAAATGGTTTCGTTAAAAAAGATTCCGTGCTGCCCAGGCAGCCGCAACAAGGGATACTTTCATTAAGAGGGAACCCGGAGGAAAAGGATAATAAACCTGTTTATCATATAAATCCGCAATGGGAGCCGCAAACCGAAACGGCCGGCAACAGCCGCAGTCCGGGTTTCAAATGGCAGATCGGCGTACAGGGCGGTTCCAACCTGGGTATGGTTAAGGGCGATGTATCTAAAAAACCGGGAGTGAATGCTGGAGTTGTTGTACAAAGAAAATTAGGAACCTCCAGGTTTTCACTGGAATCGGGGGTTATGTATGAATCGATGACATATGCGGTAAATAACGAGGATTTTACGCCTAACGGGTACCCCGTATCTACAAAAGTGTCCAATATTGAAGGCTCCTGTTCTATGATCGATGTTCCGGTAAATGTGCGGTACGATGTGATATCCTCTAAAAAGAACAAGGCATTTGTAAGCACAGGTGTGTCGCCTACTATGATCGTAAAACAAAGCTACGTGTACGACTATGATAAAGGAGACGGGCCGGCCCGGATCGACAGGGACGTTTCGGGAAAAGGGAATAGTGTTTATGCTGTAGCCAATCTGTCAATAGGATATGAGCAAAAGTGGAATCACATTTCTGTTCAGGTAGCCCCTTATGTCAAAATTCCAATGGGCGAAATCGGTTATGGCAATTTAAGTCTGGGCGGCATTGGCACCCAGATATCGATAAAAAAAGATTTGTAGCCAGTCATTGATCCGTATCTATTAATTCTAAAATAACAGTATTATGAAACAGGTAAAAAAAACCTTCGCGTTTTTTGGTGTGCTACTTTTTGCCCTGACTGTACTATCGAGGTGCTCAGGAAAAAAAGATAGTGTCAGCACCAACCCTCCGGGAGGTGGAACCGACTGCTCCACCATACAGGCAAAATTCGCCGCCAATGTGTACCCCATCATCCAGCAGTCCTGCCAGCTATCGGGTTGCCACAATAACACGGACAGGGCCGGAGGCCATGCCTGGACTTCCTACGCTGAAATATCGGCGAGCGCTTCGCTCATAAACTCCGATGTACAGTCTGGTAAAATGCCCAAAACAGGCTCCCTCACTGCTGCACAAAAAAGTATTATTAATTGCTGGGTGAATTCAGGGGCTTTAAATAATTAGAAAATGAAACGCCGGATAAAAATCCTGTTGCTTGTAATAATAGCAATGGCAGGTGTATTGTATGGACTATACTGGTACTACAAGAAACCGGAAGATATAAGAAGCGCGGTTCCACAGTTGGAAAGTACCGCCGCGGGGATCATAGCAGACTTTAATAATGACGAACAGGTGGCCACGAAAAAATATGTAGACAAGGTTATTTTAATCAATGGTAAGGTTACCGATATAAAAGTTGAACAGAATGGGACTGCTACTGTTTTCCTGGACGGCAATGACCCCCTGGCTTCTGTTACCTGCAGCTTTTATAACAACGAAGCCGGCAATTTAAAAACGATAAAGCCCGGCGCTATGGTAAAGATCAAGGGCGTTTGCACCGGCAAGCTTATGGATGTCGTATTCAATAAATGTAGTATTGTTCCCTAACAAAATAATTTTAAAATGAAAACCGGACTATTCATCATCAGTTTTTTGCTGTTGAGTGTTGCAGCATTTTCACAAAAATACTTTACTAAAAATGGTACCGTTTCTTTCCAGGCCGGCACCGCCCTGGAAGATATCGATGCTACTAATAAATCGGCCGCCAGTGTTTTGGATGCAGCCACCGGTCAAATTGAATTTGCTGTTTTGATAAAGGGTTTTGAATTCCGGCGGGCCCTGATGCAGGAACATTTCAATGAGAATTATATGGAAAGCAATAAGTATCCCAAGGCCGTTTTCAAAGGGAAAATAACCAACCTGCAAAGCATTTCCTTTCAAAAACCCGGTTCCTATCCGGCAGCGGTATCCGGCGTCCTGGAAATACACGGCGTAAAAAAACAGGTAACAGCAAACGGCACCCTGAAAGTATCGGGAACTTCAGTTCAGTCACTGGCGAAGTTCTCCGTTAATATCAATGACTATAACATTGCCATTCCCGGTATTGTAAGAGATAAGATTGCCCAGACGGCGGTAGTTACGGTAAACTGTTCCTATACCCCTTTACATTAATCCATTTACTAATTTCTTAAACCTTTACGAATGAAATATTTAATCACCGCCAGCCTGCTCTTTGCCATTACACACCTGCAGGCACAGGATAACGACCCGATGCAGCACTTGCTGGATTCGGCCAGCACGCCTCAAAAAGAATATGTTACCGGCGCCTTTAAATCAAGCCGGGTCATCAATGATCACTCGATGGAATTCATCGGCAAGCATGTACTGGATGTAAGGATCCTGCACCGTTTTGGAAGAGTCAACGATGGAATTAATGAATTCTTTGGCCTCGACCAGGCCAGCATGCGCCTGGGGTTCGATTATGGCCTGGGCAAAAATCTTACGATCGGTGTGGGCCGCAGCACTGCCGAAAAAGAACTGGACGGTTTTATTAAATACCGCCCCATTCAGCAGGCTGTGGGCGGAAAAGGCGCTTCCCCCGTTTCAGTGGTGTTGGTGACCGGCGCCGCATTGACCACCATACAGTTTCCGTCTGATGCAAAATATACTTCCACCACGGATCGTATGGCTTATTATAATGAGGTTATCGTAGGCCGGAAATTCAGTGAAGCGTTCAGTTTACAAGTATCTCCTATATATGTGCACCGCAACCGGGTGCCCGACCAGGCGGATTTTAATGATACCTATGCTGTGGGGATCGGCTCAAGATTAAAACTTTCCAAACGGGTAGCTTTTGTTGCTGATTATTGCTATGTGGTAAGCGGGCTAAACAAAGATGTCTACAAAAATCCGCTTTCGGTGGGTTTTGACATTGAAACCGGGGGCCACGTATTTCAGTTGCATTTCACCAACTCTACGGGGATGAACGAAAAAGCATTTATTACCAATACTACGGATAGCTGGGGAAAAGGAGATATACGATTTGGCTTTAACCTTTCACGGGTCTTCACCATTGGTGGTAAAAAGAAAAAAACTGCTCCCGAGGCGTGATCCCTGAACCGGGTAATAAATCTCAACTAACAAATAAAATATAAATATGAAATCGCATTTTTTAACTCAACAATTAAGCGGCAAAACAGGCGCCGTCCTGTTTATTGCGCTGGCTGCTACAGCCTTCATTTTTTCCGGTTGCAGCGCCGATAATGCCTACCAGGCCCCCGCACAAATGGAAATCCAATTACAAACAAGTGCTACCCTGGGCAGTTATCTTACCGACAAAGATGGCAGAACCCTTTACTATTTTGCAAACGATTCAGCTACGGTAAATACCTGTACCAGCGCCGCCTGTATGGGAAAATGGCCCGTATTTTACAGTGAGAAGCTAAGTGCTTCCACGACGGGTAGCGGACTTACCTTTTCCGATTTCGGCGTAATAACCACCGCCGGCGGCGCTAAACAAAGTACCTATATGGGCCGGCCATTATATTACTATGCACCGGCGGGTGATGGGGTGCGGGAAGCCGTTGGCGCTACCAGCGGGGAAAAGGTGGGTAATGTATGGTTCGTGGCAAAACCCGACTATACGATTATGATCACCAACGCACAGTTAGTAGGCGCTAATGGTAAAAATTACACGTTCACGATCACCTCCCCAACCCCTACTTATGTGGAAGGCAATGGAAAATCGGCTTATTTTACTGATGCCCATGGCGTGGCATTGTATATTTTTAAGCCCGACAAACAAAACACGAATACTTTTACAAAACCCGATTTGTCTAATAACGCGGTATGGCCGGTTTACGAGATGGATAAAATTGTGGTGCCGTCTCTGCTGGACAAATCACTATTCGGGGTTATTACGGTTTATGGCAAAAAGCAAATGACTTATAAAGGATGGCCCTTATATTATTTCGGGCAGGATGCCATGACGATGGGCCTCACCAAAGGGGTATCGGTGCCCAGCCCGGGTGTATGGCCGGTTGCGACCAAGGACCTGGTGCCGGCAACCCCTTAACCGGACTAAGGATAGGTTCGATAGGTTTATAGAAAAGCCGTCTTCTAAAAAAATTGAGGGCGGCTTTATTGTTGCATTAGTGAATTGCATACCAAGGAGCCGTAAAGACCATAATATGTTATTTTGCAATGTATTACAACTTACTGCCTCAACGCCTTTTCGGCCAAAAAATATTTTTATTTTCTTTGAAGACTGCTTAATAGTGGCTGGTTTTAGATTTATGTATATGCCCTACTACAATACATTGCTGACCCCAAAATATTTAGTAAATTGTATCGTCATGGCAGACGAAAAAAAATATACCAAAAATGACAACCCCTTACCCCTGTTACAGGAGCCGGGTGCTGTTATGAAAACTTTTTCCAGCCAGGAAGAGGCAGAACTGTACCGTTTAAAAAGAAATCTTGCCCGTACGGATATGGAACGTTTCCAGGTAATGTGCCGTTTGATCCGGGTTGGCAAAATGCTTTCAAGGCCGTTAACCGGCCCAAGGACCAGATCGATGTTATAGAACTGGAGCGGATCAAAAAAATCCTGGAAGATCAGGCTGAAAAACTGTAAATTCCCTCTATAAATTCCCTTTTTTATCAGTTTCAGCCTTATCTTTGCCGCAAATTTCAGAGCAGTATGGGTTTTAAATGGTTCAAATCCTTTATGGTAGCGGCTTTAGGCCTGTTTTTGGTATCTTCAGTTCAGGTTGTAGCTGCACAAGAGGACGCGCACGCCGACACTACTGCCAAAGAAGAGAAATTTAATCCGGGCGAGGCTATTTTACACCACATTGCCGATAGCCACGAGTTTCATTTTTTCACCCTGAAAAACGACGATGGCACACAAACCCACGGCGCTTTACCGCTGCCGGTGTTTTTATATTCTCCTCAAAGAGGCTTTTCGGCCTTTATGTCTTCTAACTTCCACCACGGCGAAGAAGCTTACAACGGTTACAAACTGGAGCATGATAAAGTAGTTGCAGTAGATGCCAGCGGAAACCCGGACGAATCGGTAAAAGTGTACGATTTTTCCATCACCAAGAACGTAGCACAGATGCTTATCGCCCTGGTAATATTGGTATGGCTGATGACCAGCATGGCAAAGAAATATAAAAGCGGCCAAGGCGTTACATCCGCACCCAAAGGGCTACAAAACGCCATTGAGCCGGTAATTACTTTTGTAAGAGACGATATCGCTAAGCCCAACCTGGGACCTAAATACCAGAAATTCCTGCCTTATTTATTAACCATTTTCTTTTTTATACTCATCAACGCAATACTGGGTATGTTCCCGGGCTCGGCGAACGTAACGGGCAATATTGCCTTTACCGCTGTGTTGGGTCTTATTGCCTTTATTGTAATCATATTTAATACGAACGGTCATTATTGGCAGCATATTTTCTGGTTCCCTGGTGTTCCCCTTCCTGTTAAAATATTAATGATCCCTGTGGAGCTGATGGGAGTATTCACCAAGCCCTTCGCATTGATTGTCCGTTTGTTTGCAAACATGACCGCCGGTCATATTGTAATTCTCAGCTTTATCAGTCTTATTTTTATCTTCTCCGAAATGTCGAAAGTGGCCGGGGTGGCTTTTACACCGGTGTCCATCGCCTTTGCGGTATTCATTTATTTAATTGAAATATTGGTAGCCTTTATCCAGGCGTATATTTTTGCAAATCTGACAGCGATATTCATTGGCGAAGCCATTGGTGATCATCATTTTGAGGAAGATGTGCAACCCCATCATTAATAACGTTTTTTATTTTTAATCAATATAAAATCAGAGTCATGAGTTTAATGAACACTTTGTTGGAAGTAAGCGGAAGCTGGTCTCACTTTGGTGGCGCCGTAGGTGCCGGCCTTGCTGCGATTGGTGCCGGTATCGGTATCGGTCAAATTGGTAAAGGAGCAACCGAAGGTATCGCTCGTCAGCCGGAAGCTGCTAACGACATTCGTGGTGCTATGATCTTATCTGCAGCCTTGATTGAGGGTGTTGCCCTGTTTGCGGTAATCGCAGGCTTATTGGCTGTGTTGAAGTAATAGCTTCACCAAAACAATTTACTGCATCTAAAGCAAAGGGCGGCGGATGCAGTATTTTTCGGTTTTTAGTTTACATGTTTAAAAGTTAACCAGTTAGCAGGTTTGGTCTTGTTAACTTAGCAACTTATCAACCTTTCAACTTTATAAAAATGGGATTACTTACTCCTGATCTGGGTTATTTCTTCTGGATTTTCGTAGCTTTTGTTGTGGTATTTTTAGTGCTTAAAAAATTCGCCTGGAAACCCATCATCAAATCATTAAACGAGCGCGAGCAAACCATTGCGGGTGCCATCGCTTCTGCTGAAAAAGTAAAGGCAGAAATGGCGCAGTTGCAAAGCGAGAATGAATCCTTGCTTGCCAAAGCGCGTGAAGAGCGTTCCCAACTGCTGAAGGAAGCACGCGAAACCAAGGACAAGATCGTTAATGAAGCAAAAGAACAGGCAAAAACAGAAGCCAGTAAGATCATTGCCGATGCACAGCAGGCCATCAACGCTCAAAAAATGGCGGCCCTTACCGAAGTGAAAAATGAAGTGGGCAAAATGGTGATCGAAGTAAGCGAAAAAGTGCTACGTCAGCAATTGAGCGGAGAAGCCAAACAAGAAGCGTACATCAATGGCCTCGTTGACTCGGTTAAGCTGAACTAATCCTGTCGGAACCGTTTTACATTTTACATTTTACATTCGTTATTCTACATTTAAGATATGCCAAATCCCCGTTTAGCCTCCCGATATGCAAAAGCCTTGTTAGACCTGTCGAAAGAAAAGGATCAGGTGCCCCAGGTATTTGCTGATGTACAGTGGTTGCAAGCTGTATGCAAGGGGAGCAAAGATTTTGTAGACCTGCTGCGCAGTCCCATTATTAAGGCTGATAAAAAGAAAAGCATTGTGAGTGCCATTGCAGGGAATAATATTGGTGCCATCACCAAAGGATTTGCCGATCTGCTGATTGCAAAGAACAGGGAAGCTATTCTGCCTGAAATTCTTTCGGCATTCGTCGATCAATATAAAATACTGAATAATATTCACACGGTAAAGCTGACCACTGCAGTACCGATAAGCGACGAGGTAAAAAACAATATCATTAACCAGGTGAAAAAAGCCAGCGGTGAACAGAATATTGAACTGGAAGCTTCGGTAAACCCGGATATCATTGGTGGTTTTGTTTTGGAAATGGGCGATAAAATGGTGGACGCCAGCGTTAGCTATGACCTCAAGGCTATCGCAAAGCAATTCAGGAACAACGATTTTATCTACAAAGTACGTTAAACTTTATTATAATAAATTGGAGAAGCCTGTTCCAAAAGAACGGGCTTTTTTATTGTCTGCCGGTAAGGCGTTGAGACGGCATATAAAACATTTCCGCATTTTCCGCTGTGCGAGGCTTGCAGCCTCGCACTTTTATTCTATCGCTTTGAGCGATGAAAAATATTATTGTAAGATTTCCAAATGCTCAATCCGTTCCTCCGGTAGCAGCAGATGCGTTTGAATACCCAATTCTTTTGCAGCCGGAAAATTGGTGTAGCTGTCGTCAATAAACAAAGTTTCATTTGCCGCAATACCTGCGTCATTCAATACAAATTCATAGGTTTCCTTATCGGGTTTGCGTAAATGTATTTCGTGCGAAAGCCAGGTTTTGGTAAAAAAGGATTCCAGCGAGGGGTAGCCGGTCTCTTCCCGCAATGTTTCCGAAAAATGATCGTAATGTATTTTGTTCGTATTGCTCAGTAAGAACAACCGGTGCTTTTTTGCCAGGGGAACTAAAAAATCAAGGCTATGCTTACGGTAATCCAGCAACATCGCGTTCCAGGCAAATTCCAGGTCATTATCGGGAATATTTTTTTTTAGCAGCATCCGTAATCCATCATAAAATTCTCCGGGGGTGATCAATCCCTTTTCAATTTTTCGGAACAAAGGATCAGCAGTGTACTGCGAAAATTGCTTTTCGAAATCAGCAAAGCCCAGGTCTTCAAAGGCACGGAAGGTGCGGTTAAAATCGAGGTTCAGTAATACCCCGCCAAAATCGAAGATTACATTCTTAATCATAGATACAAAGATAGACGGGAGGAAATGTAAAATAAGAAATACCGAATAATAAATGTAAAACGGCAGTCCGCCATGACCTACAGACTATGAACCATTGGCCCATTCTCATATTTCCAAATTTTCACATTTCCAAATTTTCATATTCCCACATTTCCACATTATCCCATTAAATTTGCCGGCAAATAAATCAACAATAGATGGCTACAACGAAGATTACAGTAAACAATAATGGCTCATTAAGAATTGACGGCGATTTTGAAATCGTGGATAAAGAAGGCAACCCTTACGACCTGGGCGGCAGAACAGTAGTGTCGCTTTGCCGCTGTGGCAAATCTATCAATAAACCTTTTTGCGACGGCAGTCATAAAGGGCATTTTGAACATGAGGCAGTAGCTTTTGCCCTTCCTCCTAAAAAGACGGTCTAAACAAACGCTGCGGCGTAATTTTGCAATATGTACACATTAAAAAAGTCGCTGGGCCAGCATTTTTTAAAAGATGAAAACATCTGCCGGAAAATTGTTGACGCGGTACAGGCTGAGCATCCCGCTCAATTACTGGAAGTAGGTCCCGGCGGCGGCGCCATTACCAAATACCTGATTGCTTTAAACGGCGTGGACTTTAAAGCTATTGAGGTGGATGCAGAAAAAGTACAATACCTTACCGCTACTTACCCCGCGTTACAGGGAAAGATCATTCATAAAAGCATACTGGATGCCACAGCGCCCTTTACCGGCGGCTTTCATATTGTAGGAAATTTCCCCTACAATATCTCCACCCAGATTCTTTTTAAAATACTGGACTGGAAAGAGCAGGTACCCGTGATCACGGGCATGTTTCAGAAGGAAGTAGCACAGCGGATTGCCGCCACGCCCGGTTCAAAAACCTACGGCGTCACCAGCGTGCTGATGCAGGCATTCTATGATGTAGCTTACCTGTTCGATGTAAGTGAGCAATCCTTTAACCCGCCACCCAAAGTAAAAAGCGGGGTCATCCGGTTAAGAAGGCGGGAAACAACAGAACCCATGAAAACGGCAAAGGCATTTACCCTGCTGGTAAAAACGGCTTTTAACCAAAGAAGAAAAACGTTGCGCAATGCGGTACGGTCATTATTTACGGAAGAAATACTGAAAGACGCTATTTTTACCAAACGCGCAGAACAATTATCGGTTGCTGATTTTGCACAGCTGAGCTTTAAAATGAATTAACGGCTTATAAACAAAAGAAACCAATGAAGGAAAAAGTAATCATTACCGGCAATGCCCACCCTTTTTTAGAAAAAACACTTGCAGAAAAAGGATATGATGTACGCTACCAGCCCCTTATTACTTATGAGGAGCTGACGAACGAAATAGCAGATTGCACCGGCCTGGTACTGACCACACGTATTACAGTAGACAAAAAACTGATCGACGCCGCTCCCCAGTTAAAATGGATCGGCCGCCTGGGCAGCGGACTGGAACTGATCGATATTCCCTACGCAGAGAGTAAAAATATCCTTTGTGTCAGCAGCCCGGAAGGCAACCGGAACGCCGTAGCGGAGCACAGCCTGGGCATGCTGCTGATGCTGCTGAATAAAATGAATACCGCCCCGGCAGAAGTGCACGATTTTATCTGGAAGCGCAATGAGAACCGAGGAACGGAACTTTCCGGCAAAACAGTAGGCATCGTCGGTTTTGGAAATACGGGCGGCGCTTTTGCCAAACTATTGCAGTCATTTGATGTGACTGTTTTAGCCTACGATAAATACAAAAACGATTTCGGGCAGGGCTATATCAAAGAAGCCTCATTGGAACAGGTTTGCAGGTATGCCGAAGTCATTAGTTTTAACGTACCGCTGACGGCGGATACCAAAGGTATGTTGACACTGGACCTGATGAAAAGCATGCAGCAACAACCCATCATCATAAATGCCAGCCGTGGAAAAGTTATTCATCTGCCCACCTTAATAGAAGGGCTTAAAAAAGGATATATCTCCGGTGCCTGTCTGGATGTATTGGAAAACGAGAAGCTGGACACTTACACCGCGGCCGAAAAAGAGCAGTTACAATGGCTTACTAATCAACCCAATGTAGTTATTACACCTCATATTGCCGGGTATAGCCATGAGGCCTTTTTAAGAATGCCTACGGTTATGTTAAAAAAGTTGGGTATCACCGCCCCATAAGGTTTTTTCAGTATATTTGTGAGAATAGTAAAAGGCAACGTCTCAGTTAATACTGGGGCGTTGTTATTTTTTTTGTTTATTCTAAAGGAATAGCTATGACGATACAATATGTAACAAAGGAAACGCTGGAGCAAATGAAGGAAGAGCTGCAACACATGAAGGGGGTAGAACGCCCTGCAGCCAGCCGGGCTATTGCTGAGGCACGTGAAAAAGGCGACTTAAAGGAAAACGCTGAGTATGACGCCGCGAAAGAGGCCCAGGGCATCCTGGAAGCCAAAATAGCCGCCCTGGAAGGCGCATTGGCCAATGCCCGGGTGGTAGATGAATCTACTATTGACACCAGCAAAGTGTCTATCCTTACCAAGGTAAAGCTCACCAATCTGAAAACAAAGAAACAGGTGATCTACCAGTTGGTAAGCGAGCAGGAAGCCGATCTGAAGTCGGGTAAAATATCCATCACCTCTCCTATAGGAAAAGGTATCCTGGGTAAAGAGCCCGGCACCATAGCCGATGTGCAGGCCCCCGCCGGCGTCATCCAATTTAAAATTGAAGAGATCAGCATATAATTTTATACAGCCGGCTGCAGTACAGATGGCATCATCGTTGTGTCACACTCTTGTACTTCAGTGCTGATGGCAACTTTTTAAAACCGCCCCCATTAAACCGGGGCGGTTTTTTTGTAGCTTTGAGAAAACAGGTACATAACGATAAACGGCAAACACATAATAATAAATAATTAGCATGACGATCTTTTCAAAAATCATCGCAGGCGAGATCCCTTCTTATAAAATTGCAGAAAACGACCGGTTCTATGCGTTCCTGGATATTTTTCCTTTGCGCAAAGGCCACACCCTTGTCATTCCTAAAATTGAAGTAGATAATTTATTTGATGTGCCGGATGAATACCTGGGCGAACTGCTGGTGTTTGCCAAACCCATTGCAAAAGCCATCGAAAAAAGTTTTAACTGCAACCGCTGCGGCGTAAGCGTAGTAGGCATAGAAGTACCGCATGCGCACGTACATTTAATCCCCCTGAACAATGCCAACGATCTCAACTTCACACAACCCAAATTAAAGTTATCGCCCGAAGAAATGAAAGAAATCCAGGAACTGATCGTAAAAAGCCTATGAGGTTTACAAAACCTCATAGGTTTAACTAACCGGTCTCAGTCTCGCTGTAAAATGCCGCAGGAGCGGCGCTTCATATGCTATTTCATAACCTTTTACTGACGCGCGCTTATTGAACACTTCAATAATGACCTCCGCCACATAATCAATATGACTTTGGGTGTACACCCGGCGTGGAATGGCCAGTCGCACCAGCTCCATTGGCGCGGGGATTAAAGCCCCATCTTCCGCATATTTGCCAAACATCAGGGAGCCGATCTCCACACTCCTTATCCCTCCTTCAATATACAATTCATTGCTCAGCGCCAGACCGGGATATTGATGCACCGGCACGTGCGGCAGAAAGGCTTTAGCATCCAGATATACTGCGTGCCCGCCCACCGGTTTTACAAAGGGTATGCCCGCGGCTTCCAGCTTTTCGCCAATATATTCCATGCTTCGGATACGGTATTTCAAATAGTCCTCCTGCACAATTTCTTCCAGTCCCACAGCAATGGCTTCCAGGTCGCGCCCGGCAAGGCCGCCATAGGTAGGAAAGCCTTCTGTAATAACCAAAAGATTCCGGCATTCCTGTGTTAAGGCGGCATCATTCAGCGCCAGGAATCCCCCAATATTGGCAAAAGCATCTTTCTTGGCGCTCATGGTACAGCCATCGGCACAAGAAAAAAGCTCATTGGCAATTTCGAGGATGGTCTTTTGCGCATAGCCCTCTTCCCGTTGTTTTATAAAATAACAGTTCTCCGCAAAGCGACAGGCATCAATAAAAAAGGCCACTCCGTATTTCTTACAGATCCGACTGGCCGCGCGGATGTTTTCCATACTTACCGGCTGCCCGCCGCCGGAATTATTGGTAATGGTAATAATGACCATCGCAATATTTTCGGCCCCTTTTTCCAATATTATTTTTTCCATCGCTTCCAGATCAATATTGCCTTTAAATGGAGCAGGAACAGAAGGTTGTAAACCTGCTTCCGTCAACAGATCAATCCCCGTAGCTCCGGAAAACTCAATATTGGCGCGGGTGGTATCAAACAACGTGTTACTTAAAAAGTATTTCCCTTTTCCTCCGGTGATGGTAAATAATATTTTTTCAGAAGCCCGGCCCTGGTGGGTGGGAATGATGTTTTTCATGCCGGTGATTTTTTGCACAGCCGTTTCAAAGCGATAAAAGCTTTTACTGCCGGCGTAGGATTCATCGCCTTCCATCATCGCCGCCCATTGCCGGCTGCTCATGGCAGACGTACCGCTGTCCGTCAGCAGATCGATCAGCACATCATCTGCACGTACTAAAAACGGGTTATAAAAGGCCTCTTCTAAAATTTTTATTCGTTGCTCACGGCTGGTAAAACGTAAGGGTTCTACCGATTTTATGCGAAACGGTTCAATAATGGTCGTTGCCATAAATTATTTTTTGATGGGTCAATGATTAGCCGGAAAAACGGGAAGGCGGTAAAATAGCGTCTTCCTGCTTGTAATTTTGCCGGCCATTTTTAGTCGACTGCAATGATATTTATAAAGAAGGGTACGCAGCGGTACGCTTTCCTGCGGGGTGCAGGAAAATCAGGTAGGACTTTTTATGACTTTTTGCCAGAGCGGGAGCATCAGCAATATTAGGAAAGTTTCGGCAAAAAAAGACGTCTGCCTAAAAAGGCTCATCGGCGCTGGGGCCGTAGCTACCAGGGATCGGCACCTCCAGCAGCCGCAGGAATACACCCAACTGTGCACGGTGGTGGATGATCTGAGATAAGGATATTCGGATCATATCGGCTTTTGGATCGGCGCTGTAAATCTTTTCCCCTTTGCGCATTATCCAGGGTGTGTCCAAAACAGCCTCCGTTGCTTTTGCCAGGTTTTCGCGGCCCTCCAATACGCTTTTTTCAAAGAGTTCCATCAGGGACCGGGTATCATTAATGGGTGTAGGTTTATAGTCCATCGTGGCAAAATCAACCCCATCGGTATTGAGTGCCATGCTAACCCAGGCGGGTAGTTCTGCAATATGCGTTGCCAGTTGGCGAACGGTCATGCTTTTGGGGTGTGGCTGCCAATCGTATTTATCATCCGGCACAATAGATAAAAACTTACGGGTAGTGGCCATTTCTTTTTCAAAATCACGCTGAAAAACTTCGACGCTGTTCATAATATTATATTTTTTGATTTTAAGAAAGTATTGTTGCAGCAAAACCATTTTGCCGCATAAGATGGGTAACCTCCAGGACATTTACCGGCACGGAAGTTTCAATACGCAGTATGTTATCACAATCCTCCAGATCAAAGTTTATTTTAGACCCCGGCAGCAACTGCTTCAGGCTTCTTACTAATAATTTGGCAACGGGCGGTTCCAAAACATTGGTCTTAAATATTGCTACAGATGATTTCATTTTGACGAGGTTTAATGATCGTTTCCTGTACAAAATAAAACCAGGGTAGTGACAGCAGTGTGTCAGGAGTAGTTAATAGTGAACAGTGAATAGTCAATGGGCACATCACTATGCACTATTGCCTATTGGCCATTGCCTTTGATCTTCTGAGGGTTCTTTTTTATAAAATCTTCCCAGCCCTTAAACCCTGCTTTTTTTTGAAGGGGCGAGCTGATCTGGTAATGATGGCATAACGCCACCGCAAGCGCATCGGTAGCATCAAAATGCTCCGGAGCTTCTTTTAATGACAGGATCTGCTGCAGCATTTTCCAAACCTGTTCTTTGGCGGCGTTCCCGTTGCCTGTTACAGATTGTTTTACTTTCCGTGGCGAATATTCTGTTACCGGTATATGGTGCTGCATGGCTGCTGCAATGGCCACTCCCTGTGCCCGGCCCAGTTTGAGCATACTTTGCACGTTCTTTCCAAAAAAGGGTGCTTCGATGGCGAATTCGTTCGGTTGATGGGTGGTAATTAATGCCACTACCTGTTCATGAATCCGGCTCAGCCGTTCATAATGATCCAGGCGCGCGGAAAATTTTACAGCATGCATTTCGCGCAACTGTACCTTATTATGCCGGCATTCAATGATGCTGTAGCCCATAATCAGCGTACCCGGATCAATGCCCAATATTATTTTGTCGTCTGATTGATGGCCGGGTATTAATTTTGCGTTTGATTTCATGAAGATTAGCAAAAATATCAAATTATTTTTCAATTATTTTTTAGGCCCTCTGCTGTTTGTGTGGCTCTGCTGGTCTATTTACAAACAGGTGCGCAGCCAGGAGAATCTGGTGGCTTCCTGGCAACAGATTAAGGCTTCTTTAACAAGTTCCAAAATTATTTACCTGGCGGCAGTTATTGCGTTGATGTTTATTAACTGGGCAACGGAAGCCTATAAATGGCGATTGGCAATAAGGACGGTACAAAAAATTTCATTACCCCGCGCCTTCAAAGCGGTGTTATCAGGGGTATCCTTTTCGGTAGCAACCCCTAACAATATTGGAGATTATGTGGGGCGTATTTTATATGTGGAAGAGGGTAAGCGTATAAAAGCAGTCACACTCACTATTGTAAGCAATGCCAGCCAATTGCTGATAACCATCCTGATGGGTTTAATAGGGCTTTATTTTTTAAAGGATCCCATCGTGCAGTCGGGTATGATATCCCCCATATGGTTTGATGCGTTGTTTTATGGCATCGGGTTCTGTACGGCATTGTTATTGCTTCTTTATTTTCGCGTATCCTGGATGGTAAAATGGATCGACCGGCTTCCGGCCAGTAGGAAATTTTCCTGGTCTATTGAAGCGCTGGAAAATTTTAATGCAACGATACTGATCCGGTTGCTGTCTTTATCAGTAACAAGGTTTTTTATCTTTACCCTGCAGTATTATTTATTGCTTCAGTTATTTGAGGTTACTGTCAGTTTCTGGCAATGCTGGATGGGAATAAGCGTAATGTTCCTGATACTTGCAATTATACCCACTATTGCCATTTTTACTGATCTGAGTGTGAGAAGTAGTATAAGTTTACCTATATTAGGGTTGTTCAGCAGCAATCAGTTGGGCATCAGTTTAACCTCTGCCGGCATTTGGCTGATTAATATGATCATACCGGCACTGATAGGAAGCGTGCTGGTATTGGGAATTAAAAAAATATTTAAAAGCAAAAATGAAAACGCTTAGTTTATTTCTGGCTCCGTTTCTGTTTATGTTCCTGCAGGGTGAAAAAACACCGGTGGCACAGGAGGAGCACGCTACGGTTGAGGGAGGCTGCGCTATTCCTAATACTGCATTTCAGGCCGGAGAAAAAGTAGGGTTTACGGTGGGTTATAGCGTAGGCGGCGTTTTTGTTCCGGCAGGCACCGGAGCGTTTGTCACCACCTTAGAAAAATTAAACGGCCGGTCCGTTTATCATATCACCGGTACCGGAAAAACATTATCCTCCTATGAATGGGCCTACAAGGCCAATGACACGTATGAAACCTATATGGATGTAAATACGATGCAGCCACTCAAATTTATACGAAACATTAGTGAAGGGGGGTATAAAAAATACCAGAATGTAAGTTTTAACAAAACGGCGAATACTGCGGTAAGCGGCGATGGTGTTTTTAAAATTCCTGCCTGTGTACACGATGTGGTGAGTTCCGTTTTTTATGCGCGCAACATCGATTATAATTCCCTGAAACCCGGCGACCGCATTGCGTTTAACCTCTTTCTGGACAATGAGATCTTTAATATGTACATTCGTTACCTGGGCAAGGAAACCATCACTACCCGGTACGGCAAATTCAAAACAATAAAAATAAAGCCGCTTACCATAAAAGGAACCATTTTTGAGGGTGGTGAAAAAATGACGGTGTGGGTCTCTGATGATGCTAACAGGGTGCCGGTGCGCGTGGAAAGTCCGATCATTGTCGGTAAGGTTAAAATCGACATGACGAGCTTTGAGAACCTGAAAAACCCGATGACGGCGTTGATTAAAAAGAACTGAGCAAGTAGTTGTTAGTCTTCAGTTTTTAGTTTATCAGCTTTCGGTCTTTTGAACAACGCATATCCGGAATTTGCTTGCTGTCTGTTGACTATTCACTTTTCACCATTATTACCCTTTTTTTGGGAACCCTGTTTAAGAGTAAATTTTCTTAATGAATCTGATGACGGGCTATAAAGGCCTGCGTTTCCTGCCACCAGGGGCTATTTTCATCCCAACTGATCGTTGACCCACCGGCCGCCTTATTGCCGCTCCAGATCACTACACCATCCGTAAGCGGGTACAATGTTTCCAATTCAAACTTCCAGACAGCCGCCGGGACAAACTGCAGGTCCAGGCCGGTGCCTTCATGAAACTGGGGCCATATATAAGCGTAAATGTGTTTGCCGGTATTATATTTTTTTGCTTCAGATACTACTGCTGTAACAAAGTTCTTCCACGCCAGGGTGTCCGTATTAAAGGTATAACAAGCAGGAAAAAATATATCGACCACATTGGCCAGCGGCGTCAGGGCATTATTCGTTTTTTGCCAGTTTACATAGTTTGCGCTTCCCACAGGCTGAATATTGTTCCAGTTATATTTATTCTGTGGTATAGCCCCGTAGTAACCGACCGGGGATTGCGGGTTTGTCTTCTTAAAAATTTTCACTACCTGGATGTATCTTTCTATCGTGGTGGGGAGCTGTGCAGCGGCATAAGACCAGGATTCTATATCCAGCGTTACCGGCGTATTGGTATTTGATAAACTTTTTTTGGCCGCCGCAACTATTTTTGTTGAGTCCGGCAATTTATCCGTCGGGTTAGCAGGATCCGGAGTGATCAATGCGTTCTCATAAAAAATATTCAGGGCATGTACACCCTTACTGGTAAGATCCGGGGTATTCGAATAATGGATCGAATTAAAGATCTTAAATGAGGAAGCTGCGGGAGATTGAACCTGAGAAGCCCCTTTAGAACATCCCATAAAAAATACAAAAACGGAACATCCTGCTACGATCAGAAATAATGACTTATTGTGCACGGGAAGTAATTGTAATTCAAATAACCGCCAAAACTGCGCCGAATTTCCTTTGCTGCGCTTATTACCTGCTTATAAATCATTTTGCTTAAAATAGATTTTATCTCCAAGGTCCCGCAGATGGCGCTGATCTTGCGCAGAATAAATTGGGTTTTCAAAGCTCATTCAATTTAAAAAACTGGTCGGCCCGGATGCCACGTGGCGTTTCGCGCAGGGTACAGCATTCTATTTCTGGATCGTGCTCAAAAAAGAGCACGTAATTATTTGCAACAGCTTCTTTCAAAAAAGCTTCTTTTTCCGTCATAGTAATTAACGGTCGCGTATCATAAGCCATTACGTAAGGCAGGGGGATGTGCCCCGGGGAAGGCAGCAGATCCGCCATAAATACAATCGTTTTTTCTTTATACTGCACCTGGGGCAACATCATAGCATCGGTATGGCCGTTGGCAAACCGAATGGAAACATTTTCCAGAAACAATGCAGTATCGAACTGCACTGCATCACTGGTTATATCGTCAATGAACTTTAATCTGCCACTTTCCTGTATGGGCAGAATATTCTCCTTCAGGAAGGAGGCCTTCTCTCTTGGATTGGGGTACATCGCCCAGTTCCAATGTGCTTCATTGCTCCAGTAAACTGCATTCTTAAATGCAGGAACTAATTTATCATCTTCTTTTTTAATAGCCCCGCCACAATGGTCAAAATGCAGGTGAGTCAGGAACACATCAGTAATATCATCCCTATGAAAACCGTTCGCCGCCAATGATCGGTCCAGGTTGTCGGAGCCATGCAAGTAATAATACCCAAAGAATTTTTCACTTTGCTTATCGCCCATACCACAGTCCACCAGGATCAGCCGGTTACCCGTTTCAATCAATAAACTTCTGGTCGCCCAACTGCACATATTATTTTCATCTGCAGGGTTCAGCTCGTTCCAGATGCTTTTGGGCACCACTCCGAACATCGCGCCCCCATCTAATTTAAAATGTCCGCAATTAACTGTATATAGATTCATAAAACTGTGTTATAAGCTTATAATATTATAATAAATAATAATATACATAACTACTTTTGGGTTCAGAAAATGCCAAAAAAAATAATGAACCAAGTTAAACATATTTTGGTATTCTTCCTTCTATTGGTGGGAATTGCAGCGTGTCGCAAAAGAGACCCGGCTGGTCTCTTCCCGGCAAAGACGAACCCTGCGGCTACTCCAACTCATACCCCAACACCAACTCCAACCCCCAATCCTACTCCCAATCCTGGCACCGTTCCTACGCCTGATCATGTGGTAGTGCTGATAATGGAAAATCACTCCTACTCCCAGGTCATAGGTTCTTCGAGCGCCCCCTATATCACAGCGCTTGCATCGGCTGCAAACAGTACATCATTTATCAGTTCATATGCTATTGAGCATCCGAGCCAGCCAAATTATCTGGATTTGTATTCTGGCAACAACCAGGGCGTAACCGACGACGAGGTTCCTGCGGGAATACCTTTTACCACGCCCAACCTTGGAAGACAACTGCTGGATTCAGGAATGACCTTTACAACTTTTTCTGAAGATCTTCCCAGCGTAGGATACAACGGCGCCACTTCCGGACAGTATGCAAGAAAACACAATCCTGCTGCCAACTGGATGGGCACGGGAAAAAATCAGATACCGGCAACAACCAATCAGCCGCTCACCGCCTTTCCGGGCGATTTTACCAAATTACCCACCGTTGCCTTTGTTGTTCCAAACCTGATCAATGATATACATGATGGCACGGTGGCCCAGGGAGATTCATGGGTAAAGAATAATTTTGACGCCTATATTCAGTGGGCCAAAACGCATAACAGCGTTTTAATACTAACTTTCGATGAAGATGACAACAATCATAAAAATCAAATACCCACCATATTTAGCGGTCAACATGTAAAAACGCTCCAGGACGCAACGAATATCACCCATTATAGCGTATTGCGCACCATCGAGGAAATATACCATTTGCCCTATATAGGCAATGCGACAAATGCAACTACCATTGTGGATTGCTGGCAGTAAGGTAATCGTGAAACGTCAACCGATAAACGAGAAGTTCTCCCGCTTATCGGTTGACTACTCCCCGCAGGCTATCCTTTTTTGCTTTACCAATGCCGAATAGAGCCAGAAAAGGCCGATTACAAAAAAGAGCACTAAAGATAAAATAGAATTCTTCATGTTGCCGGTAACCTCCTCAATAAACCCGAAGCAGAAAATGCCAAATACGATGGCCAGTTTTTCGGTAAAATCATAATAACTGAAAAAGGAAGCCGTATCCCGCGTATCAGGCATCAATTTGGAATAAGTGGACCGGCTTAAGGATTGTATACCTCCCATTACCAGGCCTACGGCCGATGCCAGTGCATAGAAATAATATTCCGTATTCATTCCTTGTTCTGCCAACTGGGCGGTATAAAAAGCAGCAATACAGATCAGTATCCAGAAAACTACCACGGCCATCAGCACCACCAGGTTTCCCAAACGGGCAGACAGGCGCGACATAAACCAAGCGCCCAGAATGGCTACCAGTTGTATGACCACCACTGTAACAATCAGTTTGGTATCAGGAAGTTTTAGAACCTTGCTGCCAAACAATGTGGCGGCCAGCATTACGGTTTGCACGCCCATACTATAAAAAAAGAAGCCCCGCAAAAAGCGTTTTAATACCGGCAACTGTTTTACCAACAGGTACACTTTTTTTATTTCGGAGAACCCCTCTTTGAAAGCATTACCTTTAGTTACTGCTGGTCGTTTTATTTCCGGTACCCGGTTAAACGTAAGTTGTGCAAAACCCAGCCACCAGGCACCTACTAATAAAAATGTAATGCGTGTAGCCCATCCACTATCTTTCATGGTAACCACCAACGCAAAACCCACCAGTTGCATAATAACGCTGCCGATATATCCAAAAGAAAAGCCCCGGGCACTTACCCTGTCCTGGTCTTCCGGCGCCGCGATCTCCGGCAAAAAGGCGTTGTAAAAAACAAGGCTTCCTACATAGCCCATAGCAGCCAGCATAAAAGCCAGGATGCCCAACCCCAGCGTATCGCTTTTGAAAAAAAACAATGCGCTGCAACCCAATGCCCCCATATAGGTAAAAAAGCGCATAAAGTTTTTCTTGTTGCCCCGGGTATCTGCAATAGATGTTAATACGGGGTAGAGCAGTGCTATAAACAAGTAGGCTACCGACAAAGTGTAATCGTATAAAGAAGAGTTTACAAAATCCCTGCCCAGGAAATGCACTTTATGCCCATCTGCCGACCCGCCGGTAACGGCTAAAAAATAGATGGGAAAAAAGGTAGTGGTAATAACCAGATTATAAACAGAATTGGCCCAGTCAAACATCGCCCAGGCATTGATCACTTTCTTAGAAGCCGTTTGCATCCTTGTTTTGTTTCTATAAAAATAGAAAATACCGGGTAAAGAACAATCTATTTCATTTGACGAGTCTGCTCCTAGTACCCGCCTGTACCATTCACCCGCCTGTACCAAATGGCAGATTCGGGCGGGGCAGGCACGAATTAATAACACCGCCGCCCTCCAACATCGCTGATATTAGCCGCGGACAGGCATTTGGAAGGCCAACACACTAACAATAGGAACGGGGATATGATTGTTTTGTTGGTGATTTCGCTGCGCACCTGGCCACGCGCAACACCAACAAAGGAGAAAACGCCCATATAACCAATCAGGACGCGGTTTTTATCCTATTTTACCTTTGCGTTTTCGAAACCGGCGAGCACCAGTTCCCGTAATTTTTCAAATTCGATATGCAGGAATTTTCCCGAAATACCAATTGGCGTTTTATAGAGTTGATAATTCAATTCCATTGCCCTTTTCTTTAAAGGGTTAATCTGATTTTGGATATACTCTAATGGATTGGTTACCTCCAACATTAAAAACGGCTGAGCGGCTACCAACTCTGTGCGTATGCTTTTAATATCTTTCCATAAAACTTTTCCGGCGGCAATACCACTGGATTGATCGATAATGCCCTCTTCGCTAAGCAGCAGTCCTTCTTTTTTATTTAAAAGTGTTTTTGTTAAAAAGATACTGATGACTCCAAAAAAGGCAATGCACAAATACCCGATGGTGCGGATCATTGCCGGATCATCACTCCGGATAAACCAAAAGGGCTTTATAATAAATAATAGCCCCAATAGTACAATAAGCATGGAAGCAGCAAAATTGCGCGTTGTTTTTTTCTTGTCGACCGGAATATTGATGGGATAATTCATTGTGTATTACTTAAAAAGAGAACAGCCTTAGAATACCGACAAACGAAAAACGTGAGACGTTAAATAGCGCTTCTAAATTCATTTTTCTATCATTTTTGAGATCATCGCAAAACAACGGTTAAGCAGCACTCCGATATGATTAAGATCTTCTATTACAAAATAATTCAAATCGACTGCCGATTCAAGTGCAGCATCGATTTCAACTTCGGAACCCCTCGAAATTTCATAAAATCTTCTTCTTTCAGCTTCTGATTTTCTTGTAGACCCTTCTGCCAAATTTAGTTTGACTGAAATTGCCGCCCGGCGGATTTGCTGGATCATATTAAACCGCTCCTCAACAGGCAGAAGAATGTTTACTTTATACGTCTCTTTTACTAATTCCCTTATTACAAGATATACATCCAGCGATTTGTGTTTCAGGTTTAAAAACATAGAGGTGCTTTTTAGTATTAGAAAATAAACTTTATTAAAGATACCCTTTTATCGTTTATCGTCTCACCTCTGCCGCTTTTTAACCAACTATTTCCCATTCAATATCCGCACCGCGTCCTTTGCAAAATAAGTCGCAATCAGATCGGCCCCGGCTCTTTTGATAGAAGTAAGACTTTCAATAATCGCTTTATCTTCATCCAGCCAGCCCTTTTCCGCCGCAGCTTTGATCATAGCGTATTCGCCGCTTACATGATAGGCGCTTACCGGAACCGTAACTGCATTTTTTACTTCGCGGATTATATCCAAATAAGCCATCGCAGGTTTTACCATTACGATATCGGCGCCCTGCTCCACATCCTGCAGCGTTTCATTGATGGCTTCAATGCGGTTGGCATAATTCATCTGGTAGGTTTTTTTGTCGCCAAAGCCGGGTGCGCTATCCAGGGCATCTCTGAACGGACCGTAAAAGCAACTGGCATACTTGGCGGAATAACTCATAATGCCCACATCGGAAAAATTATTTTCTTCCAGCGCATTTCTGAAGGCACCAATGCGCCCATCCATCATATCGCTGGGTGCAATAAAATCGGCACCGGCAGCGGCATGGGAAAGACTCATTTTTGTAAGCGCTTCCACAGTGGCATCATTCAGTATCGTTCCTTTTTCAACATCAACAATACCATCATGGCCGTAAACAGAATAGGGGTCCAGGGCCACATCTGTCATCACCACCATTTCGGGCACTTTATTTTTGATCGCCTTAATGGCCCGCTGCATCAACCCCTCAGGGTTCCAACTTTCCCTGCCGGCGTTATCTTTAGTATCGTCGTTGGCTTTTACAAAAAGCAATACAGCCTTAATGCCCATTGCCCAGATTACCGCTACTTCTTCCAACGTCTTATCTAATGAACGACGGTAATAGCCGTGCATAGACGAAATTTCCTCTACAACACCGTTGCCTTCAGTAATAAAAATGGGCAGGATGAAATCGTCAGGAGTTAATACTGTTTCAGCCACCAATGCTCTTATTGCGGCGGACTTTCTTGTAATCCTGTTTCTTCTTTGTAAAATCATAATTTTATTATTTCTGATTTTTTGATGTCTGATTTATGATTTGTTGCGGTTCCATTTTGCCGTTTTATCTGTTGCAGCGAAAATTGCAGTCAAATGATTCGCCTCATCAGTTAAACGATCCAGTTCTTTCCCGCGCATTAATTCAGCTTCCTTGACAACTTCCAGCCAATAATGACTTTCATCTGCTTCCTCTAAAACGATTTCGATTTTATATATAAAGTCTGCGTTAGATTTCGCCCTTGCCGTCGCCCGGTAATTTGCCCCAACACTTCCCGCAGACCGAATCAACTGTTTCGCTGTTTCAAAACCTGCAGCATTTCTGGGAAAATCTTCACAAAGTTTAATAATATCCACATGAAATCTTTTTGTTCTTTGTTGGAGTTCATTTCGTGTCATAATGTTATCATTTAGGTTAGAGAATTAAGTCCCGCAAATTATATCGGAGATCAGACATCAAACATCCGGATTTACGCCCACTCCCTCGGATGCTTGCACGCCTGCAACAATTGATCTTCCAAACTGCCGGGCTCGGGTTCATAATTATATACAAAACGCACGGTTGGCGGCAGGCTCATTAAAATACTTTCGGTACGGCCATTGGTTTTTAATCCAAACAATGTGCCTCTGTCGTGGATCAGGTTGAACTCAACATACCGCCCTCTTCTGATCTCCTGCCATTTTTTGTTGGCAGCATCAAAACTTGTATTTTTTCTTAACCGCACTATGGGAAGGTAGGCTTCCAGAAAAGCCGCTCCGTTAGCTTTCTGAAAAGCCAGCAACCTGCTTGCCTCTTCTTCGTCACTTAAATATAAATGATCGTAAAACACACCGCCCACGCCGCGCATTTCATTGTTGCGGTGCGCATTGGTAAAGTAGGCATCGCATTGTTTTTTATATAATGGATAAAGGTGCGCCCCGAAGGGATCAATAGCCTTCTTAAAACTACCGTGAAAATGTACCACATCCTCCTCAAATAAATAATAGGGCGTCAGATCGGCTCCGCCGCCAAACCAGCGCCGGATAACGGTTCCATTGGCATCATGCGCCTCAAAATACCGCCAGTTGGCATGGGTGGTAGGCACAAAGGGATTAAAGGGGTGTAATACCAGGCTGATACCACAGGCAAACCAGGTGCCGCCTGCTGCACTGTTTTTTTCCGAATCGGGAAGCTCAGCAAAAAGCACTTTAACCATTTTTTCTGTTATAGCGCCATAAACCACCGACACATTTACACCTGCCTTTTCAAATACCGCGCCCTCCTCCATCACCCGGGAATGGCCGCCGCCGCCTTTTCCGTTTTCACCCCGCTGCCAGTTGTCTTCCCTGAATTTCGCTTTACCATCTTCCGCTTCCAGCGCGCTGCAAATAGTATCCTGCAGCCCATAAACATACTCGATCCATTCCTGCCTGAAAGCCTTTGTTGCTTCTACCTTCATAGTTTGTAAACATTATCATTGGGTGTGGCATCCATAAAAATGCCTCCGTCAATTGTTACACTTTCAATAGCCCCGCCAACAGGAACGGTAAACGAAACCTTTGTTTCACCTTGCTTCCAGAGCTCCGGGGTATAATGATATTTTTTTTCTTTGCCTTTATCCTGCCGGATGATCACATCAAAAGGCACCGCGAAGCCGCCGATATTTTCAAGCGTTATAGAAGTACGGTTATTGCCTGGCTGAACATTGTCGATCTTAAGATCGATATAGTTGTTACTAAAGAACCAATTCCTCCAAAACCAGCTTAAATCCTGTTTAGTAGCCGCATTGAAGGAATAAAAATAATCCCAAGGAGTGGGATGCCTCCCGTTCCAGGTATCCATATACGACAGCAGCGCATGTTTAAATGCCACATCGCCCAAGAGATCTTTCAGCGCCAGGTACGACAGGGAGGCCTTTACATAAGAATTATTTCCGTAGCCGGCGCCGCTTAACTGCGAGGACATTGTTATCAAGGGCTGATCATTTTCCGCAGCGGGGCTATTGATCCACCGTTTTACCCGGAAATTTTTATATGTTTCGTCAGCCAGTGTTTTCCCATTTTCCGCAATGCCGATCAGGTATTCAAAGGTGGTAGCCCACCCTTCATCCATATATGCGTAGCGGGTTTCGTTAATACCCATGAAAAATGGGAAATAGGTATGTGCAATTTCATGATCCAACACCAGCCGGGAAAAACTAAGATCCGATGTAGTGGCATCATTAACCATCATAGGATATTCCATATCTGCAAAGCCCTGTACCGCAGTCATAGTGGGATAAGGATAGGTAACGCCGGGCATATTATTGGAAAACCAACTGAGCGCGTCTTTGCCCCATTCCACTGCGTTCCTGAAATCTGCAGCCGTGTCTTTATACGCCGCCTGCACACTTACTCTTTTCAGCTCCTTTGCAGCCGCCAACGCTACACTGCCTCCATCCCAGACAAAATGGTTGCTGGTGGCAAAAGTGAAATCGGAAACATTATTTGCCGAGAACTTCCATTCATTCCATTCGCTGGAATTGGTTACGGCGCCCTGCTCCATGTCTTTTGCAGTAGCTACATGAATGATCTTATTGCTTGTCAGGGATTCCCGAAAACGTTTAAAGGCAGCGGGCTGCAACACATCTTTTGCGTTGTTGAGGGTGCCCGTAGCCCATACAACATAATTGGTTGGCACTTTAACCGAAACCGAATAATCGTTGAAGTCATTATAAAATTCACCTCCATCAGTGTGTGGCAGCCGATCCCAGCCATTATAATCATCATACACTGAAATACGCGGATAAAAATAGGCGCAGAAAAACGTATGGGGATCGATCTGCCCTTCCCTGCCACTCTGTTTTGAGAGCGGGTAACTCCATTCTATGTCAAAGACGGCACGGGCACCCGGCAGGATAGGGGTACGCAGCCTCACCGGATTCACCGTTCCCCAGTCGTTGCTGTTAACGGAATAAGCAGCACTGTCAACGGCAAAGGATTGGATCTGCAGCCCCGTGGTCAAAAAGTCTTTTGCTACCTGTCCGGAGCGCGGGGTCTCCGGCTTATGGATATTATTTACAAACCGGATAAAAACCACATGCAGCGTATCCGGGCTGTTGTTAGTATAAACAATTTGCTCCTTACCCGATACTGCTTTCTTAACCGGATCCACGGCAGCACTGATCGAATAGTTGCCCCGGTTCTGCCAATACTTCACCCCCGGAACACCTGTAACCGTGCGGGTTTCATTTTTTATGGCATTTTGAATATTACGTGGCATGTATAATGGTTGTCCAGCAATACTACCGTAAAAACAGATAAAGAGGACAGTTAAAAATGGTACTTTCTTCAAGGTAATCGTTTTTAAATGTTAGAAAATGAGTATTCTTTAATAGTGTTAACAAACGCTTTTGCATGATCAACCGGCACATTGGGTAAAATACCATGACCCAGGTTGGCAATATGCCTTTCTTTTCCAAAAGCCTTCAGCATTGCTTTGGCTTCTTTTTCAATTTGCGAAACAGGCGCTAATAATTTAGCGGGATCAAAATTGCCCTGCAGCGTTACGTTATTGCCTGCCAGCTTACGGGCCATTTCCGGTTCTATACACCAATCGATACCTAGCCCGGCCGCGCCGGTAGCTGCCATTTCTGACAAGGAACCCCACGCTCCTTTTGCAAAGACGATAACCGGGACCAATTCTTTTAATGCAGCAACGATCTGGCGGATATACTGAAGTGAAAAGGTCTCAAAATCCTGCTTGCCTAGCAAACCTCCCCAACTATCGAACAGTTGCAAGGTATCAGCACCGGCCGCCACCTGGCCCTTCAGGTAGGCAATCGTAGTATCGGTGATCATTTGCAGCAAGGCATGCGCCGTTTCCGGTTGCTGATAACAAAAGGCTTTTGCTTCATCAAATGTTTTACTGCCTTTACCCTGCACCATATAGCAAAGAAGCGTCCAGGGAGCCCCGGCAAAGCCGATCAGCGGCACGCGTCCGTTAAGCTCTTTTTTAATCAGTTTAATTGCATCAAAAACATAACCCAGCGTTTCGGCAACATCAGGAACCCGAACGCGCTGCAGGTCTTTACCCGATTGGATCGGTTGGGGCAGCAAAGGCCCCAGCTTTTCTACTAATTGCACTTCCAGCCCCATGGCCTGCGGCACTACCAGGATGTCGGAAAAAAGGATCGCCGCATCCACTCCAATAATATCCACCGGCTGCAAGGTTATCACACAAGCGAGTTCAGGGTTCTGGCATCTTTCAAAAAAAGAATATTTTTCCCGCAACTGGATATATTCCGGCAAATACCGGCCCGCCTGGCGCATCATCCACACCGGTGTACGTTCTGTAGCTTCTCCGCGAAGCGTTCTTAAAATTAAATCGTTCTTTATATTGGTCATACTCTTGTTTACAATCTAAATCCCCAAAACCAAAAGCCGGTTAATAATTACCATAGCTGTAAAACCGGCTATAATTGCCGGAACCATTTTATGCGTACCTGCGAAAAATGGGTTACCATCAATATTGCGCTGTTTTCTGTTCAACATCGCTCCATAGATCCACATCATTGAAAAAGGGCTGCATAACGGCGCTATCAGGCTTAACGTTGTGGGCACGGGAAGGTTGAGCAACGTAGTAATAATAATGCCGCCTAATAAAGGGTACAGGATCACTGCCTTTGTGTAGCGGCGGCGCTCCGCAATATCTTTTATCGTTTCTTCATCTGCAAAACGAATGAATAGTACGGCCAGTTGACGAAAAACAAGGAATAGTACGAAGGCTGCTGCCACGGCGATCACAATGATGAGCGCTACGGGAAAATGCAACTGGTTAAAAATAAGCCCCGTGTCGCCATAGGTAAAAAAAGGCGCTACCATCAGGTAACCTAAAAAGCCAATATACCCCGATGCAGACAGGTAGAGCAGGAACAAATAGCCATACTTCTTTACAGTGGCCTTTTTGCTAAATAAATGAAATGATATACCGATAAGCAAGCTCACTAAAGGACCTGCAGCTGCAATACATAACCGTTGCGCAAAGCCAATGGAATTTTCATCAAAATCGACATAGTTATGAAAAAGCTTAGCTCCGGCCGCATGAAAATAACGCGCCGTAACATAATGTCCGAATTCATGCAAGGTCATTTCCAAAATGGATGCAATGGAAAAAAGCAGGATGCTGTTTAGCGTGAGGGTTTTAAATGATCTTTTCATAGTTATGGCCGATTGAGGTTTAAATGTACTGCAAGTTGCAATAATTGTTTGAAGTCCGGCATCGGGCTTTCGATGATTTTATCCGTGTATTTTTTTAGCGCGCCGGTGGTAGACGGACCAATAGAGCAGGCAACCGTTTGAGCAGGAAGGGTATTGACTGAAAAAAAACTCTCTACGCCGCTGGGGCTGTAAAAAAGAACACCGTCATAACGCCCTTGTACCGGCTTTGGCGTTTCGATAGTATGGTATACGATAATTTCCCTGCAGGGAATATGATGCGCTGCCAATGACTCCGGAATCGTGTTCAGCCGCCGGTTACCGCAGAAGAACAATAGTTCTTTGGGTGCATGAGCGACGATCTGCTCCGCTAGCCGTGCGCCATTCGGGGCGGCAGCAATGATCGTTGATCCGGGGAAAGATACCTGTACCTGTTTTTTGGTGGCGGCCTCAATGCAAAATATATCCCAGTCGGTCTGCGATAAATTAGCTGCGGCAACGGCCTTTACGGCATTTTTGCTGGTAAAGATTATGGAGCGGGGAGCAGGAGCAATGGCTGCTACTGCACGTGCAATAGTATCAGGAGTTTCAGAACGGGTTTCAATAAAAGGAATACAATCGAGGTGGATTTGCCCCTCAACTGATGTTACCAGCTCTTCATCTAACAGGCCGGTGCTCAGGATATGAAGCGGTTTACCTGCCATCGTTCATTTTCGAAAGGACTGCCTTGGCTCCTTTTTCCAGGATTGATTGTGCGGCTTGCGTCCCGGGTGTCCTTGTTTCGTCAAGCCGGTACCATTCGTTCACTTCGATCTTTTCTGTTCCGTCCGGACTTACCACGCTTCCCCGGAACCGCAGTTGATCGTTCTCAAAAGCGGCCAGCGCGCTGATCGGCGTGCTGCAACCACCCATCAGCTCACTCAAAAATTCCCGTTCTGTCTTTACGCAAAAAGCGGTTTGCAGGTGATTGATCCGGTTGCAGGCCCTTAGCACACTGCCGTCGCCTTTTCTTGCCGTAACCATTATAGCTCCCTGGGCTGGCGCGGGCAGCATCCAGTCCAGATCGATGCTGTTGGCGGGTCTCAGCCCGATGCGTTCCAAACCTGCCGCGGCAAAAATGGCCCCAAACCAATTACTTTCCGACAGTTTTCTTAACCGGGTGTTTACATTGCCCCGGATATTTTCAATGGTGTGATTGGGAAAACGATTTAACCATTGTGCCTTACGACGCACGCTGCTGGTAGCAATGATCAGGTTTGAAATTTCTGATTTCTGATCCCGATAGCTATCGGAACTGATTTCTGATTTTTCGTCTCCGGCAATGAGATGTTTTAGGTCTTCCAAACTATAATCCGCCCCTGAAGCTTTCCAGTTTTCATTTAATACGAGAATATCTTTATACGAAGCGCGTTCCAGCACGGCGGCTTCTACAATGCCTTCCGGCAATTGCACCGGCACGTCCTTCATGCTGTGCACGGCAATATCGATCTGGTTATTCAGCAACGCAATATCCAATGCCCTTGTAAATACTCCCTGAACACCCATGGCATACAAGGGGGTAACCAGGTCAACGTCTCCATCGCTCCTGATCGGCGTTAAAGACGCCGGAACACCAAAATTTTCTAAAAGATTTTTAACCTGGGTGGCCTGCCACAGGGCCAGTTGGCTCTCTCTGGTACCGATACGGATCATAGTTGATGCACCCGCTTAGGGTATTTGCAGATAATCATTGATGCTGCTGATAAACTGACATCCCTTGTCGTGTTTCACTTTCAGGTTTACTGCCAGTTGCTTTACCGCTTTTTGTGCACGGGTGATGCGTTCCGTTTCGCTGATCAATGTTTTATCCTTATAAAATTCGCAAACGGCTGTTTGCGTTAAATCAATTTCACAAAGTTTGTTTTTCCAGGTTTTGAGGTGGTGTGCGTAATGGTGCTCTCTCAGCCAGCTCAGAAACTCATTTTTAAAGTGGTCGATAATAGCACTGGCCTCGGGCACTTCTGCCTTACGGCGGGCAAGGGTTTTGTCCAGTATGGTGCTGGAAATGGCATCCACGTCAATCACGGTAATGCCTTCCCTGTCCTTTATTAACGGGTGCACATTCACCGGAACGGAAAGGTCCAGCAGTAATTTTTGCTTCCCCGCTTTTATATGCTCCGGCAACACGGTGGGCTCACTGGAATTGGTGCATACAATGATGATATCCGACGCATCAATAACCGCAGCCTTGTCATTATAGGGCGCAAAATTTATATTATTGGCGAGCGCTACCTCCCGGGCCACCTCATCTGTGCGATTCATCAGGGTAATATTTGTTCCGGCTAAATAGGTATTAAGGTTCTTACAAACATTTACACCAAATTTCCCGGCCCCGATGATCAGGATCTTTTTTGCGGTAATGTCCTTTATATTTTGCAGCAATTCAATGGCTGCAAAGGAAACCGATACCGTACCATCGCTCAGGTTGGTTTCGGTCTTTATTTTTTTTGATGATTGAAAGGCGAAGTTCAGCATACGGTCCATCACCGGTCCGATCATATGCTGGCTACGGGCGGTATCCACCGCGCGTTTCAACTGGCCCAGGATCTCATAATCGCCCAATATCTGCGAATCCAAACCTGCGGCAACGTCAAACAAATGCCGGAGGGCCTCCTCCCCGTTTTTAAAATAACCACATTCATACAACGCTGCCTTATCTCCGTTGGTATGCGGTACAAGCAATTCTACCAGTTGCATTACTGATTCGGCAAACCCATAAATTTCGGTACGGTTACAGGTTGAAACAACGAAAACACTTTTTAATCCGGCTTCCTTTGCAGTTTTGCCCAGTGCAGCAAATGCATCATTATTTATAGAAAACAGGCCTCTCGTAGCAGCGTCAGCTTTGTGATAGTTAATACCTGCAATGCAAAAGCGATCTAAAACCTGTTTTGAAATATGGAACTCCTCTATTGCCATGATAACTGCGCAAATGTAAGAAGGATACGGCGCAGTAGCGTCATATTATTGTCACCGGATGATCATAAAAATATGATTTTTATCATTCAAAGTAGCATCCCCCGTCAGTAGCTTCGTCTTGGTTTAACCTATATCTTTGCCGGTTGTTATAACTGCTGATCAGTTACAACAACGCCCGGTTGGCAACGGGTAAAAATCTTAAGCGAACAAACGAATATTAGTTATACAATGCGTAAAACCGGAGTGATTTTAATGAACCTGGGCTCTCCCGATTCAACATCCGTAAAAGATGTAAAAAAGTATCTTGACGAGTTTTTAATGGATGAGCGGGTGATCGACAAACCCTGGCTTTTACGTTTTTTATTAGTAAGGGGTATCATCAACCCTTTCCGCGCTCCCAAATCTGCTGAGGCCTATAAAGCCATCTGGTGGGATGAGGGTTCGCCGTTAATTGTTTTATCAAAGCAATTGCAGGAAGCGCTTCAACAGAAAACAACACTCCCTGTTGAACTCTCTATGCGTTATGGTACGCCTACTCCGGAGGCAGCTTATACTGCTTTACTAAACCGGATGCCGGATGTGGAAGAAGTGATCCTGGTACCATTGTACCCACATTATGCTATGAGCAGTTTTGAAACAGCAGTGGAACATATGAAAGCCGCACATAAAAACAACAATTATGCTTTCAGGCTGAAAGTTGTACCGCCCTTTTATAAACACCCGGCTTATATAAACGCCCTGGCGGAAAGCATGCGCCCTTACCTGCAGGAAGATTTTGATCAGTTATTATTTAGCTATCATGGTATTCCCGAGCGGCACATATTAAAAGCAGACCCCACAAAAAAGCATTGCATGCAGGTAGAAAATTGCTGCTTTAAGGCAAGCGATTCCCATCCCACCTGTTACCGGCACCAGGTTACGATTACCAGTGAACTGGTGGCAAAAAAACTGGGGTTGAAAAAAGAGCAATGGCAGCAAAGCTATCAAAGCCGGCTCGGGCGCGATCCCTGGCTGTTGCCCAACACCCAGGTCCGTTTGCCACAACTGCCAAAAGAACAGGTTAAAAAACTGGTAGTGGTCTGTCCTTCCTTTGTGAGCGACTGCCTGGAAACCCTTGAGGAAATTGAGTTGCGCGGAAAGGAAGATTTTATGGCCCACGGGGGTGAACAATACACGTATATACCTTGTATGAATACCCATGCACTTTGGGTGGATGCCCTGTTACAACTGATTGAAGAAACAATGGATAAGGACCGATAAAACAGGCGTGTTCAATCGGGTTAATGTATACTTGCTACCGGTATATCTTAATAAGCCGGCATCAAAATTGTTTTTAAGGGGTGTACCTATAGCACACCACATGATCTGCGGCCGAATCAGTCTACCAACAGGTTGTTCCTATGGAACAAAACAGTTTTGGTCTCCACAACACTTTATATCGGCAGCTTGTTGAATAATGCCTTCGGCATTACCCATTTTTAGAACCTTATAGTATAATGATTGAACCTGCCGCGTAGTGGCTACCCATTGAGAGGAAATAATATTAATTTTGAGGCAGTTCAGTATCAGACGATCGGCACTACAGTCATCTTTATAAAGCCGAAGCCAGGGGCAATACGATCCAGTAGCTTAAAACAATACGCCGCCGCTCGTCTGTTGGCTTATAGTCAGTGATCGTTGTAGAAGGATAGGCTTCCCCCTTCCCATATCCCATATACCCCAGTGTTAATGAATTAAAGTTCTCAAATTTTGACGAGCGGGCATTTATTACCAGTTTTATATTCCTTACCATTTCCTTTGCCCGCAAATCCGAAAGAATCTGGTTTAATTCTTCTTGCGTCGGATTTTCCTTGTTAAGGATCCCGCTCAGTTCCTTGTAAAGCGGCCCGGATTCCAATACGGGTGTATCATCAGAGTATCCAACAAATACAATCCGGGCCTCCCGGGCAATTCCGGCATATTTATTTGAAAGCTGCGCAATAGAATCAATTACCGGTGCAAACTGCGTCGCAATAGTACCGATCGCTGCAGGGGGAATTTTATAAACCCCCGGATCAAAAAATGCTGCCAGGTGGTACATCCGGTATTTTGCTGTGCTTACCGACTCTTTCAGCATAGTATACACTTCCTCGCGCCGCTTTCGCGCAGCATTGAATGAATCCAGCACAATCAGTTTCGTAAGAATATCAGGAGTTTCTTTTCGAAACCTTGCTTTGTCAGCCGCTGTAGCATCCAATAACAAAGCGAGCTGCTGTGCGCTATTGAGGCGGCTGTTCAATTTTCCTAATATCGTTTGTATGGCACTGTTGACAATACTATCAACCGCCAGGTTTTCCGTTTTTCCCTGAAGCATCCGCTGTATAGTGTCCAGTGCGGCTGACTCTTCTCTTACCATTTTTTTGGTGGTTGTACTGGCATTCCGGGTGGCGGTCATTTGTTTTTGCAAACCGCAGGAAACAAACAGCACCATACAAAAAAAGAACAAATAAAATTTCATAGTCAACTATTGAGGCACCTGTTTAATCATAAAACCCGTATGCCCGGCAGGTTCCGGTATTTTTGTTTTTTCTTCCAGCAAACGACGGTATATTTTTTTTCGCTGATCGGCAACCGCTTGCTGGTTAATGTCCCCGTTATTATTCAACAGGGAAGCTTCTTTTAGCTGCAAATTAATAAGGGTCACTTTATTGTTCTGCTTCACATCACTAAAAGATAGAAGCATACGATCCAGCGACAGGTGTTTATAGCCGGCTTTTTCGTACCGGGGCGAAAACAGCGCAAAAATCAAAATTCCAGAAACAAACCATAGCCCGCACAAGAGCAGCAGAATGGTTCTGTAAAACCGGTCCGTTGTCTTAGTGTTCTTTTTTGATTGGTTGCGCATAATTAATTCTTTTCAAAAATAAAGCTCATTTCTTTATCAATACCCTTAATAACCCGGTCGCATTCTTTAATTATATCCCTGTCGTTTACAGATGCAATGTCGGTATTCAGCAATACCAGAACAGAATTCCCCGGTCCAAAAACAGAAAAAGTGGATTTTGCCCGGTGCAGGATCCGCCCGGCTTCCTCCCTATTTCCCGTTTTGATCGCGGCTTTCAGTTCCAGCTTGTCTGCGCTCCACTGGGTTTTTATTTCGGCGAGCAATTCCTGCATGATCGATTCGTCTCCATTGGTCAGCTCCTTTAAAAAATCGATGCCGCTATTGCCGGCAGCGGTTCCTGCTAAATTGTTTTCCAGCGGCGGATAAAGGTACTTTGTAATCATAGCCACCAGCTCTTTTTCCTGTACCGGTTTCGAAATATAATCATTAAAACCGGAAGCGAAACAGCGCCTGATCTCGTTTTCCATCACATAGGCCGTCATTGCAATGGCCGGCGTATGCAACTGCAGCTCCTGTCGCATTGCCGTAATAGCGCTGTATCCGTCCATTTGGGGCATTTGAATATCCATTATAATAAGATCATAAGAGCGCTCTTTAACTTTTTCCAAGGCTTCCCTGCCATTTTCCGCCAGGTCGATATCCAGCTTATGCTTTCGCAGCAGCAGCTTAATTAATTGGCGGTTGGCACGGTTATCCTCTACCACCAGCACGGTGAAGCCGGAAAAATCCGCCGTTACCGCGGCGGCTTCTTTAGCAGTATTTTTTGCGGCAGCGGCAACTTCTTCAAATATAGCGGTAAAGGTAAACTCAGAGCCCTGCCCAACAATGCTTTGCACGGCAACCGCTCCGCCCATACGCTCCACAATGCTTTTTACAATACTGAGTCCCAGGCCTGTTCCCCCGTGCTGGCGAATGGTAGAATGCTCCAATTGCTCAAAACGGTCAAAAATAAGATGAAGCTTCTCTTCAGGGATTCCTTCCCCCGAGTCTTTTACGGTAAACAAAAGACGATGGCTGCCGGTCTTTTCACAGGGGAGCAGACCTACCTGAATGGCCACACCGCCATGAGCTGTAAACTTTATGGCGTTATTAATAAGATTTACCAGCACCTGCTTCAGCCGTTGCGGATCTCCTTTAAGGCTGCCGGGAACCTGGGCATCAATTGTCCATTGATAAAAAAGACCCTTCTCCCCTACAATTGCAGCAAACATATGCTCCAGATCATTAAAGAGCTCCTGTAAATTAAAGGGAACATTTTTTATACTGAGCTTCCCTGCCTCAATTGAGGAAAAATCCAGCACATCATTTACAAGATGTAATAAGTTGTAGCCATTGGAAACAATTGTATTGGTATATTCTTTTTGCTCTTTATTGAGCGGCGTATCGGCAAGCAAATTTCCAAATCCGATAAGTGAATTAAGGGGCGTACGTAGTTCATGGCTCATATTTGCCAAAAACTCATCTTTTGCATTCTTGCTTTTAACCGCCACTTCCCGGGCAATGCTTAATTCTTTTATCAGTACCCGCTGTTGCCATTGACGTATTACAATTATCGTGGTAAAAATAAGCACCACAATTACAACGGCAATTGCCAATATGCGGTTGTAAACGGAGAGCTTATCAGAGTGTTTTGTATTTGTTAGCAAGGTTTGCTGCAAATGCTGCTGCAGGAATTCCTCCACCTGCACACCATATTGGTAAACTGCTTCTCCGGGCTTATACTTTTTCAGCGCTTCAATGTTTTTTGCCAGCAGCCCTTCATCTTTTTTTTGACTAGCCGCTAAAACTGCGTAAGAAAGATCCAGTTGTTTATTTACAGCCCCCATTAGCCGGTCCATGTCCGGAACCTGCCCTTTCTTACTAACCACATCATTCAGCACGTTCGCATTATATCCTAATACCGTAAGAGAGTCCTCCAAAACATTCAACGAATCCTTATCAGCCTTACTGATCCGCAGCAGCCGGGACTGCAATGTAAAAGAAAGATTAACCAGTTGTTGCACGGCGTCATTGGTCTTAAATGTTTCAACCGCTTCTATATTTCCGTTTTGCAGGGCATCAGTAGCCCGATCAGTAAGTTTTTGAGCAAAAACAATGCTTACGACCAGCACGAATGCAAAAAAGATAAGCAAAAAATAACTATACCTTTTTTGCATAAGCTGACTTGTATTTTAACATGTAACAAGGGTTTTGAAAACCCTCCGGAGGCCTGTTTGCTTCTTTCATAAAACATACGGTTAGTAAAAGGTATTTCATTCAGAAGGGTCAAAAATATATATTCTGGGCGGAACATAAAAATATGTATACAGCACTGCTGATCCGGGTTGTTCTTTTTCGGGACTGTGCCAACGGTGAAAAGGGCTGGTAACGTTGGTGCACAGGCAACTGAAATTTTATTATTTTTGAACTCAAATACAGCATTTTTATTAATGCTGGTTATTCTTTTGAAGTAAACCTATCACTTTGGCGTATTTATATTTAAAAGCAGTTCACATTATCTTCGTGGTTACCTGGTTTGCCGGTCTTTTTTATATGCCCCGGCTTTTTATATACAATGTGGAAGCCAATGATAAACCACAGCCGGAACAGGAGCTGCTCCACGCCCAGTTTAAAAAAATGATGAAACCCCTGTGGTATGGCATCACCTGGCCTTCGGCAATCATTACGCTTATTATGGGGCTGTCGGTGCTTTACAGCAGCGGCCTGTATGCTATTCTTTTTAAACCGGAAGGCTTTTGGCTGCTTTTGAAATTATTGCTGGTGATATTGCTTTACGGTTATCATTATTCCCTGCACCGCATTTTTAAACAGCAAATGGCAGGTATTTATAAATATACATCTGATCAATTGCGGATGTGGAACGAGGTGGCCACCATCTTTTTAGTTGCCATTGTGCTGTTGGTGGTGGTAAAAAAGGAAATAAGTGTGATCTGGGGCCTGGCGGGAATGATCCTGCTGATCTTTGTACTGATGATCGCTATCCGTATTTATAAAAGAGTGCGTACGAAGAAACAATAGAGAGTATTGGCCTGCCGGAAAGACGGTGAGTTTTTGAACAATTTTTTCTGTCTTTCCGCGTTCCCGGCGAATGATTAGTACGTGGCTTTTTGATCGCCCCGCAGCTATGTTCCATTCCTGTTTTTCTGCGACAGTCTTCCCTGGCGGGCACACCCGCAAAAATCCTCAGCGTTTTTATAGTGAACCGGCATCAAAATTATCATAATGAGCGTAGGCTCCCCGCTTCCATTGCTATCAATTGGGTATGGTGGCAGACAATTGAGAAAAGAGGTAGGGTTCCTGCAGCCCGGCATTACTTTCAAACGCAAATGGGTCGTGCCGATGGCACTTAATTCTCGGCTCAGCTCTTCAATCCGGAATAAATTCCGGATTTACCTGATGAACAAGCCTCTGGCTTTCTGTGGCATAAGGAATGTCATTGTACCGGACCAGAACTCACCCCCACCCATGAACATACAAGAGGTATGGCCTCGGTTTAACAGGTTCTTATTATGCCGCTGTGGAAAAAGGGGCAAAAAAAAGCTGCTCCAAAACCGGAGCAGCCCTTTTCAAAAAATTATACCTATTCTTTATTGCCGCTGACCCTTCTGAATAGTGTTATACCGATGCGTATCAGAAGGTATATCCGGGTACCCGGCTGGCGTTGTAGACTCCTTAAAATAAGGATCATATTTATTCCTTAAGTTCTTGTAGGAATCACCATCCGCCAGGAAGGCGATAATAAACCAGATGAACAACATCAGAGGAATTAAAATGGTCATCGTAAAATTGCGGATCTCATCGCCCAGGTGCATAAATATGGAAACAATGTAAAATGCTTTCCCCAGGGTTAAGATGCAAATCACTCCTTTTATCAGTAATAAAAATCCCTGGCTGGGCATTCCCTTGTGCAATACATAAAGGGTAAACCCAAGGGCCAGTTCTATAAGCGTGAATACAGAAAGGATAATGGTGGTTCTAATTATACGACGTTTAAAAGTAGCATCATCCATATGATGTTCAAAAGTGATCTCGGATGATGTTGCTGTGTGTGGATCGTGACTCATTATTATAGCTTTATAATTCGGTTAAAGTTAAGATTAAACATCAGATAAGGTAAAAGGCAAGGAATACAAATACCCATACCAGATCCACAAAGTGCCAGTACAAACCGATTTTTTCGATCATCAGGTAATGCCCCCTGCGCTCAAAAACACCCATTTTTGTTTGTATTAACATGATAATCAAAAGTATAACACCTATAGATACATGGAAACCATGAAAACCGGTAATGCCGTAAAAGAAGCCTCCAAATGCTGTAGGACCTGCCTTGCGCACCACCATTTCACTATTGGATAACATTTGCACCAACTGCTCCTTAGGTGTTTGCAGTAACTGCGCATAAGAAAGATGCGAGGCATGTTCCTCCTGAACCAGTTTTGCCAGCGTTTCGGGGGAAGATTTCAACAAGGCCGGTGTTACTTCATGTGGCAGTACTAATTCGCCCCAGGGGTTTGATCCGTTCCTTTGTGTCAGTAATTCAATATGATCGCCCACCAAAGCCGGATGTCCTTCTGTAAGCAGGTGATGCCATTCCCAGGCCTGGCAGCTCAGGAAGATCAAACCGCCGATGATGGTCAGGATCAGATACTTTTCAACGCCTTTTTTATCCCGGTTATGCCCTGCGTGTACCGCCAGCACCATGGTAACGGAGCTGATGATGAGCACGAAGGTCATCACACTCACAAAGGCCAATGGTAAATTAGCATGCCCTGCAAAGGGGAAGGTGCTAAATACAATACTGGGTTCCGGCCAGTAGTTCAAACCAAAACGAACGGTACCTAATGAGATCAGGAAGGCTCCAAAAGTAAAGGAGTCGCTCAATAAGAAGTACCACATCATTATTTTCCCATACTCAATATTAAATGGGCTTTTTCCGCCGCTCCACCATTTGGTTTTATGTGTTACTGTTTGTTCCATATTGATTACATCAATTTATAAAGTTGTTTATCCCAGAATTAAGAAAAAGATCATTAAATAGAGCCATAATGCGTCCACAAAATGCCAGTAAGTACTCATTACTTCTACCGGCACCGGGTTGTATGCTTTTGTTTTCCCGAATACAGACCGGAAAAAAATAACCAATAAGGCAACGATACCGCCGATAACGTGTATGGCGTGCAATCCGGTAATGGGCCAGAAGAACTGACCGGCGCCGGATGCCCCCTTAAATCGTACATTATTGTCCCACAGCGCTATAAAACCAAAGATCTGTGAAACCACAAAGCACATCCCCAGCACAAATGTTACACCCAGCATTGCCCGGTATTGCTGCATATTACGGTTCTTAAAGGCCTTTACTGCCATTTGCATGGTAATACTGCTCACCATAATAATTACCGTTGACACCCAGAATATCTTAGGCATCACAAAACCGCGCCAGCCGGTTTGATTACTTTTAACGATATAAGCGCTTGTAAGGCCTGCAAACATCATTAAGATACTGGCAATTGCCACCCACAAGGCAAATTTGTGCGGGTGTAACTTATTATGTTGCGGTCTGCTCACTATACTTGTACTCATACTAATTTAAAATTCATTTGGCTTTATGCTTTGGCCAGCAACAGCGCCAACAGCACAACCGGGAGGTGAATGTAGCTGCCAAACATTACTTTTCTTGCGGAAGGCACATCCATTTTTGAATAAAGCGTAATTGATCTTGCTATTAAAAAAATATTCGCAAGAACAATAAGCACTACCCCCACCACTCCTTTTACATTGCCATAATTACAAATACCCACAAAAAACGGGGCGATGGTAATGGGCAGCATCAGGAGTGAATAGATCACCGTTTGCAGGGCAGTAAATTTTGTCGGTCCTTTTTCACTGGGCAGCAATTTAAAGCCCACATTGCTGTAGTCTTTATGCGCCACCCAGGCAATAGCCCAAAAATGGGGAAATTGCCAAAGAAACTGGATGCCAAACAGCACAAAACCGCCCAACCAGTTAATCGGCTGCCCCGGAACAAAACCCGCTACCCAGCCAATTAAACAGGGCAACGCACCCGGAAACGCACCTACCAATACGGCAATAGAATTGACCTTTTTTAACGGGGTGTAGATAAAGGCGTATAAAAACAGACTAAACGCTGCCAGTATAGCTGCCGTCCAGTTGAAATAATAGCCCAATATAAACACGCCCAGGGCGCCGGTAAAAATCGCAAAGCCCCAACCCTGCTCCGGGCTCATCCGTCCGGAAGCTATCGGGCGCTTTGCTGTTCTTTTCATTTGCGCGTCTGTGTCTTTTTCCACTACCTGATTGATGGTGTTAGCACTGCCTGTTACTAACATGCCACCTGCAAAGAGCAAAACGATCCTCCACCAGTCATACATCACATCGGGCACCAGCAGGTAACTGATCACACTGCTGAAAACCACCATTATACTCAAAGAGGGCTTCATTAACTGAAGAAAATCTCGTATGCCACCCTCTTTTGAACTTTTCAATTTATACTATTTAGTTTACAGTTAATGGCAAATGAGGTACTCCGCATTTCCCTGTTAACCGTACTATTTCATTTGCGACTGATGATCAACATCCAGGCTTTCATTTTCACCAATAGGCTCGGTTTGAGGAATAAAATCCCTGCCATCCTTGCCATAGTCATACGCCCAGCGATGTACTTCGGGGATCTCTCCTTCCCAGTTACCATGTCCCGGGTGAATAGGAGTAGTCCACTCCAATGTAGTAGCGCTCCAGGGATTCTGAGAACGCACCCTTCTTCCCTTGTACATTGAATAGAAGTAGTTAAATACAAACATCAATTGTACGGCGAATGCGATAATGGTAACAACACTGATCATAGCATCCAACCCATGGAACTGGCTGAAGCTTGCCCAACTGCTTTTATCCAGGTAACGGCGAGGCATACCTGCCAGCCCCTGATAGTGCATAGGCCAGAAGATCAGATAAGCGCTGACAAGGGTTACCCAAAAGTGGATATAGCCCAGGGTATTATTCATGAAACGGCCAAACATTTTGGGATACCAGTGATAAATTCCCGCAAACATCCCAAAGAAAGCCGATACCCCCATCACAATATGGAAGTGCGCGATCACGAACATAGTATCATGCAGGTGAATATCGATAGTAGAGTTACCCAGCCAGATACCGGTTAAGCCACCGGAGATAAAGATGCTTACGAAGCCGATGGCAAAAAGCATGGCCGGCGTAAAACGGAGGTTCCCTCTCCAGATAGTGGTGATCCAGTTGAACACTTTAATGGCTGAAGGTATCGCGATCAAAAGCGTTAACAGAACGAATACCGACCCCAGGAACGGATTCATACCCGTCACAAACATATGGTGCGCCCATACCAGGAATGCCAGTACGCAAATGGCCATCAGTGATGCGATCATTGCCATGTACCCAAAGATGGGTTTCCGGGCATTGATGGCCAGTATCTCTGAAACGAGGCCCATCGTGGGCAATATGATAATGTATACTTCCGGGTGGCCCAGGAACCAGAACAAGTGCTGGTACAGGATTGCGCTACCTCCTTCATTGGGCAAGGCCTGACCCGCTATATAAATATCGCTCAGGTAGAAACTGGTACCCAGGTGACGGTCAAACATCAGGAGCACCAAACCGGATAATAATACCGGGAAGGACAATACACCGAGGATAGCGGTAAATAAAAGCGCCCAGATCGTAAGTGGCATACGGGTCATAGACATACCCCGGGTACGCATATTCAGGATCGTTGAAATATAGTTCAATCCGCCCAATAACTGAGAAGCCACAAAGAGCGTCATTGCTATGATCCACAGATCCATCCCGCTTTTAGATCCCTGCGACGCCTGCGACAGTGCGCTCAGCGGCGGATAAACCGTCCAGCCCCCTGCTGCTGGTCCTGTTTGGGTAAACAGAGAAGAGATCATCACAATGCTTCCTGCAAAGAAGAACCAGTAAGAAAGCATGTTCATAAACGGAGAAGCCATATCACGGGCGCCCAACTGCAAAGGAATAAGCAGGTTGGCAAAGGTTCCGCTCAGGCCGGCTGTTAATACGAAAAAGATCAGCACTGTTCCGTGCATGGTGGTTAAGGCATAGTAAAATTCAGGTTTTATTTTACCCCCCTCGGCCCAGCGGCCAAAGATCGTTTCCAGGATCGGGAAGTTTTGATCAGGAAAACCTAATTGCAAACGGAAAAGCACCGAGAATAAACCACCGATAATTGCCCAGATAATCCCCGTCACCAGGAACTGCTTGGCAATCATTTTGTGATCCATACTAAAGATGTACTTAGAAATAAATGTTTCCTTATGATGATGCACATGCGGCTCCCCTGAATGGCCGTGGCTGGCAACTTCATGCTGTATATGTAACGTATCGCTCATAATAATTTTTTTAAAAAACCTGCTTATTTCAATTATACCCGTTCAACACTATTTTGCTGTAATATCTTTTTTTGCTGCTGAATCTTTAACAGCAGCGGCGCCTGTTGAGTCTTTTGCTGCTGGTGCGGCGGCCGGTGCCGGCGCTGCATCCTCCTTCATTTGTACATACTTGGGCTTTTGAGAAGCCATCCACTGATCAAATTCTTCCTGGGTTTCCACTACAATCTCTCCGCGCATTCCTGTATGCCCCTGTCCGCACATCTGATCACAGGCTATTTCATACACAAATTTACTATTTCCTGTTTCTTCCGCCATTTGCTTGGTGGTTTTTATCGGCGTAAACCACAAGGTAGTTGGTGTGCCGGGTACCGCATCCATCTTTAAGCGGAAATGAGGCAGCCCCACACTATGTATAACGTCCTTAGAACCAATGATCAGCTTCACCGGCTTATTTACCACCAGGTGCAATGCCTGGCCTGCCGGAAGGAAAATATCGTCATGATTCGCTTCGTCATCCCAGATCTGTCCTAACGGATTATCGTGGGCTTCATCTATATTTTTATAATATTTTTTACCGAAAATACCGTCTTTCCCCGGGTAGCGGAACTCCCATTTAAACTGGCTTGCGGTAATTTCCACCTGCATGGCATCCTTCGGAGCCGCGCCCGTGATCCGGTACCAATACACTAAACCAAACCCGATCAGGATGGTGAGCACAATTGCAGGAACCACTGTCCACAACAGTTCCAGCTTATTGTTATGCGGAAAATAATAGGCGGTTCTTTTATCAGACTCCTGGTATTTGAAGGAGTACCAGAACAATAAGATCTGCGTTGCAAAAAATACGATACCGGTTGCGATAATAGTATACAGCATCATATTATCTACCAGGCGCCCGTGATCAGATGCAGAAGTACCGATTTTCAGGATTTTATCGCCCAGGGTATGATGCGTCCAATACACACCAAATAAACCCAGTATTAAAAAAACCAGCAACAGGGCACCATTGATCTTATTGGACTGCTTCCTGGTTTTTTCCTCGCCCCTGATTACTGACACAAATTCACTTGCCCTCGCAATCTGAAAGGTGATGATAAACCCTAAAATCAAAATGGCGAATATTAAAAAGTTTTGCATACGCTATTGTTCTATTTTTCAGTTCAAAGTTTTAAAGTTCAACATTTGCGGTCCGGGATCCGATGCAGGGTGCAACCTCAAACATCATCCCGATAGCCCGGATAGCTGTCGGGGGGACAAACCCCAAACACGCTTATGTGTGATGTATTACTGCTTCTTTTATAAAAGGATGGTTCCTGGCCGTTAACGGATACTTGCTCAGGGTTCTTCCGGTAACATACATAATAATACCTACAAAGCCCAGGCCCACACCCATATCAAACAGCATCATGGGCATTTTATCAGGAGAAACCCCGGGGAAAACCATTTGGTAATAATCCAGCCAGTGACCAAACAATACTATAACCGACACGACCGTAACCGTGGTATAATTTCTTTTCGAATCGCGGCTCATAAAAATCAGGATCGGCGCCACAAAATTGATGGTCAGCATGATCCAGAATACGCCGGCATAAGGGCTAAAATGATAATCGTTGCCAATGCGGTTAATAAAATAGATCGTTTCTTCCGGCTGGTTACTATACCAGATCAGCATAAACTGTGCAAACCACAAATAGGTCCAGAAGATCGAGAAGGCAAAGATAAATTTACCCAGATCATGCAGATGCTCCTTATTCACCAGCGGTAACGCCCCGTTATTTTTAAGGAATACCACGTATAATGCGATCAGCGACAGCCCTGCCACAAACGTACTGGCGAAGTTATACCAACTAAACATGGTACTGTACCAATGTGCATCAATGCTCATTATCCACAACCAGGGAATAGAAGAGGCTACTGTTAGCGCAAACACCACAATAAACAAGGCGGCTATTACCGTATTATTCCAGATAAATTTCTTTCTTTTTTCGAGCGTGCTTACCACATCGCCTTCATCGGTTTGCAGCGACATCTGGCGCATCTTCCAACCCAGGAAGGACCATAAAACATACGTTAATATTGTTACCACCGCAAAAAAGCCTTTGTTCAAAAAACCGCTTTTATGCTTCAGCGCTGCATCATGAGCTACATGCTCGGTATCGGTCCAATGGTAAATGGTGTGATGATCGCCAAAACACAGCGCCAATAAAATAACCACGGTAATGAAGCCCACAACAGGAACACAGGCCGCAATGGCTTCTGTAACGCGGGTAAAAGCGATCTGAAAACCACCCCAGGCCAGCGTAGTAGCACACATAAAAAACATTGCCGCGTTCACCACTAATAAAAAGTAAACGCTGTTCTGTAACAGGCTGGCCCAAAAACGCGCACGATTATCATGATTACCGTCACCGCCTGTAACTACAAATAAGGAAATAGCGGCAATAACACCCACTACCATTAACGCCAGGGCTATTGTGTTATACTTTTTTGTAGGTATGAATTTTTCCGTAGTTGACATTCGAATCTTTTATTAATAGTTCTGAGAATTTATTATTTCTTACTTTTTAGCTGTCGCTTTTGCATCAACCTTCGTTACTGTTTTTGCTGCTGCACTATCCGTTTTAGCCGCACCCGGAGCCGCCGCCGGTGCGCCGCCGCCTTGTTTCGATTTTATAAAGGCGATGATTTCCCAGCGCTGTTTAGGGCTTATTTGCGAAGCATAGCTTCCCATTTGTCCTTTACCATATGTAACAGAATAAAACATTGTGCCGGGCGCCATTGCCTTCATATCCGCCGCCATAAAGTTTTTAGGTGCCGCAGTAAAAGGACCGTCGCCGCCTTTAAACAGCGGACCGTTACCATCCAGCTTTGCACCATGGCAAATACCGCAGTTCACCAGGTACAGCCGCTCTGCTTCTTTCATATCAATAGCGGTACCAGCCGAATCCAACGGGCTCTTCAACTGCGCAGACTGGGCGTAACCGGCTGAATCATGCGCCAAAGTGAACATATACTCGGCATCTTCGCCTCTTGCCACCGTTCCCGGAACCGGTCTCCGGTTATAAAAAACACCTTCTTTTGTAAGGTCACTTGTAGAAGCGTAGGTTTCATAAGCCTGGCTATAGGTCATATCCGGCATATAGGAATGCCCCGGCTGTTTGTCTGCGCCGCAACCAACCAATATTGCGCTAAAAACTGCTATTGTCGTAAAATATTTATTCATGTTTTCTTTTATCATTTGTTTGAGGTTTGAGGTTTGATGTTTGATGACCACATCAAACAATAAACATCGAACGATAAACTTTATACTGCAGCTACTTTTTTACCAAAAACAACAGACTCCCGGTCGTACCGGCCAAACCACCATCCGGTTTCTCTTTCCTGCACCTGTACTTCTTTAGCTCCGGCACTTTCCAAAAAAGCGATGGCTTCTGCTTCATTTGTTTTGTCGGTACATTCTACAGCCATTACAAATGTATCGTCCGTGCTGCGGGGGTTAAAATGATCCTTTTTTACAAAAGGCGCCAGTTGGCAAAGCCAGCAAAAAGTAAGCGTCATACCCACCGCCGAAAAAAGTACCGTCAGCTCAAACATAATAGGAATCCAGGCCGGCAGGGAAAAGAAAGGCTTTCCGCCAAAATTGATCTGCCAGTCGAGCGCCAACATCCAGCCAATAAAGCTGATGGCTACCGTAGTTCCGGTGATCCCGTAGATGAATCCGGCAATATGCAGGTCTGTGTCCTTCATTCCCAACTCCTTATCCAGGCCATGAATGGGGAACGGCGTGTACACGTCCTGTATTTTGTAACCGGCACGGCGCACTTTTTTCACAGCAGGAAACAACACTGCTTCATCGTAAAAATTGCCTGTTATAAACTTCTTGATTGCCATATTTATTTTTTGTTTAAGGTTCAAAGTTTAAAGTATAAACTGCGTCCCTCATTATTTCTTTCTGTTTATTATTTCAAATCGTTCAACGGTTAACGTTGAACTTTAGAACTGCTGTTAGTGATGCGCGTTTTCGTGCTCAAATGCTTCCAGCGTTTCATTTTCATCTTTCGCCATGTTATCCTTAAAGGTATCCCCGCTGCGTTTCAGAATATGCTTGATCTCTGCCATAGCAATAACCGGGAAGAACTTGGAGAACAGGAAGTAACAGGTAAAGAACAGCCCGAACGTACCCAGGTAGAACCCGATTTCCCAAATGGAGGGGGAGTAATAGGTGCTCCAGGAGCTGGGAAGATAATCACGGTAGATAGAAGTAACGATGATCACAAAACGCTCGAACCACATACCAACGTTCACCAGGATACTCATAAAGAAGGTCACCAAAAGATTTCTCCTCATTTTGCGGAACCAGAAGATCTGGGGCGACAATACGTTACAACCCATCATCAGGTAGTAGGCCCAGCCATAGGGGCTTGTCAGGTTTACCCTGTTTTCTTTAAAGGCAAACCACTCATATTCCACGTGGCTGTACCAGGCAATGAATAACTCTGTTAAATAAGCGATGCCCACAATAGAGCCGGTTAATACAATAACCTTATTCATTACATCAATATGCTCAAGAGTAATATATTCTTCAAGATGCAGTACTTTTCTTGTTACCAGCAACAGTGTTTGCACCATTGCAAAGCCGGAGAATACTGCACCCGCCACGAAGTAGGGAGGAAAGATCGTTGTATGCCATCCGGGAATAACCGATGTGGCAAAGTCGAAGGATACGATGGTATGTACCGAAAGTACCAGCGGTGTAGCCAAACCGGCCAACACCAGTGATAAGGCCTCGTGCCGCTGCCAGTGCTTGGTGCTGCCGGTCCATCCGAAAGAAGCCACACCATAAAAGAATTTACGCCATTTCAGTTTAGCCCGGTCGCGCAGTGAGGCCAGGTCGGGCAATAAACCGGAATACCAGAATAATAAGGAAACGGTAAAATAGGTAGAGATCGCAAACACGTCCCAAAGTAAGGGCGAGTTAAAGTTTACCCACAACGGACCGCGGGTATTGGGATAAGGCATCACGAAGAAGGCATTCCATACACGTCCCATGTGCCAGATCGGGAACTGCCCCGCGCACATTACCGCAAAGATCGTCATCGCCTCAGCCGCACGGTTTACCCCAGTTCTCCATCCCTGGCGGAACAGCAACAAGATGGCCGAGATCAGGGTTCCGGCGTGACCAATACCCACCCACCATACGAAGTTGGTAATATCCCATCCCCAACCGATCGTCTTATTCAGGTTCCACTGGCCGATACCGTACGTAACATCCATGTAAATAGAAACTACGCCGAATATTAAAAGGCCCACAGAAATGATAAACCCGATCCACCAGAGTTTGCTTGGCTTGTCTTCTACCGGGCGGCAAATATCTTCCGTGATCTGATGATAATCCTTACCTCCTTCTACCAGCGGTCCCCGTACTTGCGATTCGTATCTGTTTAATGACATACTTATTTATATGTTTTTGGTTTGATGTTTATAGTTTGCTGTTAACACCCTGTAAACCCTTCAACCTATTAACTTTTAATACTTCTTTTTCTGCCTATATGTTACGGCTTTAAACCCGTAATTTTCAACTCTTATTAATGATGTGCATTTTCTTTAGCCGGCTCCATCAATCCTTTCTTCCTGTCTTCCGGATCCACTACGTCATCTTCACCACCGGCGATGATCTCATCGGTATTCCTTATTTTGGAGAAATAGCTTACGTTAGGCAACACGTGCAGTTGTTCTAAAGAATAGAACAAACGCTGCGGATTGTTCAACCGTACCTGGGCGATCGCGCTTTCCTTATCCCGTACATCACCAAAAACGATTGCGTTAGTAGAACAAGCCTGCTGACAAGCGGTTTTTGCTTCGCCATCTTTAAGCGGACGGTCGGCTTTCTTTGCTTCCAGTTTTGCATACTGCAAACGCTGCACGCAGAAAGAACATTTTTCCATTACGCCTCTTGAACGAACCGTAACATCCGGATTTAATACCATCCGGCTTACCGCATCATTCATCTGATGTACTACGGGATCCAGCACGCCTACCACTTTTTGATCCTGGTTGTTCGGGAAGGAGTCAGCCCCTGTATAATCGGCCCAGTTAAAGCGACGTACTTTAAACGGACAGTTATTGGCGCAATATCTTGTACCGATACACCGGTTATAAGCCATCTGATTCAATCCTTCGGAGCTATGGTTGGTAGCTGCCACCGGGCAAACATTCTCGCAGGGGGCATTATCGCAATGCTGACAAAGCATGGGCTGGAACACCACTCCTTTTAAATTATCCGGGTTGGCATCATCGCTTACAAAATAGCGGTCAATGCGCAACCAGTGCATATCATGAAACCGTAATACTTCACTTTTACCTACAACCGGAACATTATTTTCGGCATGACAGGCCACCACACAGGCGCTACAGCCGGTGCAGGCATTCATGTCGATATTCATGCCCCACTTAATACCGGGTTTATCATGTTCTCCATAAAGGGTTCCTTCTCTTCTGAAGTCACCGGTGGTACGGGCATAAGTGGCCGCAAGATGTTTCCTGAAATCCAACACCTCGTTGGGTGTTTTACGATACGTAGCCAGCGTGGTTTCGCGCAGTACTTCCACCCGTCCTTCGTAGGAATTGTGGATCTGCATTTGTGCGATCTTTTCTTTTCTACCGGCATTCTCGATAGTGATATTCGGAACAGAGTAGCTGATGCTGCCGCTTTGTGATAAAGAAGTGAAGGGGAAGACGTTTTTACCAACACCAGCCGCCGTTTTTCCTAATTTTTCATTTCTTCCGTAACCCAACGCTACCGCGATGGTGTTGGCGTTCATGCCCGGGATTACCAGTATCGGCAATTCGATAGTCGTTTTGCCATTGCTGATCTTAATCACCGGTTTATCGGGATAATATTCATAATCCACGCCCGTATCGATTCCCAGTTCTTTTGCCTTGGGTATGGAAATTAACGCGTAGCTTCCCCAGCAGGCTTTTGATATGGAATCCGGAAGCTCCATCAACCAGGGATTTGTTGCCCCGGAGCCTGCGCCAATCGCAACGGTTTGGTACAACGCTAATTCATCTTTACCGCCGATGGCAGTATGTTGAATTGCTATTGATGCTGCTGCCACCGCGCCGCCGTTATAGGTGCCGGTACCGGAAGCCGCGTCTTCCAACACGCCGTTTTCCAGCGCTTTGTGATAGGCTGTTTCGCCCCCTGTTTTCTGGCTCCAGTACGCTCTGGTATATGCCTCATAATCCTGGGCGTTACCAAACCATTTCAATAAGGAAGTTTGATAGTCACGGGTCTTAAACAGCGGGAAAATAGTAGGCTGTATAAAGCTGTATACGCCGGTTCTGGGCTCCGCATCACCCCAGCTTTCCAGGTAGTGATGAGAAGGGATAATATATTTGCACAGTTGGGTGGTTTCGTCCATCCGGTATCCAAACGACACTGTTGTTTTTACATTTTTCAATGCATTGGCAAAACGGGCGCCATCAAAATAATCATAAACGGGGTTGGCATCATGTACCAGTAAAGCGCCTACCTGTCCGCCTTCCATTTGGGTCAGCAGGTCTGCAAACTCTTTATCGGTTGCTTTATGAGCATTATCTGCTCTTGACCAGTCGATAGTAGTACCATAAGCCCCGATAGCGGCATTGATCGCATTTACAAAAATCTGTATATTGACATCATTGCTGCCGCAAACCACCAGGGCCTTGCCCGATGCGGCTTTCAGCTCATTGGCAACTTTGGTGATGCCGGCATTCAGTTTAGCGTCTTTAAATAGCGGCGCAGGCGGAGTAGGGCTAGTATTAGTTAAAGCGGCTAAAAGCGCGCCCGCCACAAGACCGGTTTCTGATGGACGATGCGTAAAACGCTCATCTGCATTAGAACCAGTAAGGCTCAGGAAGGATTCAAACTGGTAATGTTTGCTCATTGCCGGGCTGGCTTCGTTAATTCTTCTGCCCACGGCATAACCGGCGGCATTTTGTTCGCCATTCAGCCAGGTGCCCAGGAAATCGGCGCCAAGGCTTACAATTACTGAAGCCTGGTCAAATTTATAAGTAGGTATCTTTCTTCCAAAGCCAGAAGCTTCATTGGCTAAAAGCATCCCGTTATAGCTGATCGCATCATATTGTACGTGGCGGATCTTGGGGTTTTTAGCAATAATATCCAGTGTGGTGGGAGAATTGATGGTGCTGGTCAATAATACGATGGAACCTGCGCCCGCCAATTCAGCAGTTATGGCTTTATCAATAAAATCAAAAGTGCTTTCTTCAAATTTGCCGGCTACCTGTCTTTGCGGAAAACGCAGGCGGTGCATATCATACAGGTCCAGCACAGAAGCCTGTACTCTTGCAGAAGTACCGCTGTTAGTAGTAGACAGGTAATCGTTCCCCTCTATTTTGATCGGGCGTCCGTCCCGCACTTTGGCAACAACGGGCACGGCATCACCACCCTCAACGAATGTGGTGGCATAATATTTCGCTTCACCGGGGGTCAGGTTTTCCGGCTTATTGCCGTAAGGGATCGCCTCGCGCAATCTTGTTTTACAGCTTGCAGCCAGGGTAGCCGCGGCGGTACTGAAACCCAGATATTTTAAGAAATCCCTCCGGGGAGCTTTTGCATCCAGTAAACTGGTATTATCGAAATCTTCAAAGGGGAGCTCATCACGAAACTCATCCTGAACCCGCTTTTGAAATTTTTCGGATTTATTAAATTCGCCGAAACCTTGCCAATATTTACTCATACTAATGTGATAAATGTGTTATAATGTGTAAATGTGCTGAATGTGTTAATGTGCAAATAGGATAATAATTAAAAACTGATGATCCCTACATTCTCACATTTCCATATTCCCAAATTTCCTAATTTCTAATAGTGACATTTCTGACACTCCGTTCCACCAATGTCTTTTACTGTTACGCTATCCATTTTTCCAGACTTAATATCGTCATGGAATTTCTCATATATGCTGTAAAATTTATTGCCGCTGGTAGAATCCACGTTAAAGTTCACTTTTGTATTCCGGTGACAGTTGACGCACCATCCCATGCTTAATTCTGCAAACTGATGTACTTCGTCCATCGCAGTAATTTCACCATGACAGGTCTGGCACTGTACGTTCCCTACCCTGATGTGTTGGCTGTGGTTAAAATATACGTGATCGGGCAGGTTGTGGATCTTGGTCCATTCGATGGGCTTGGCATCATTAGGGTTCCATGCTTCGGGCGCCTGGGGATTAAACCCGGCGTATTTGTACAGTTTTGCAATTTCAGCCGTACCGTCAATTACATTGCCTTCCTGGTCTTTCAGTTCCGGACCGCTATATTTCTGGATGTTTTTATGACAGTTCATACAAACATTTACAGAAGGAATGGCCGCTGTTTTGCTTTCCCAGGCATTGCCGTGGCAATATAAACAGTTGATCTGGTTAATGCCTGCGTGCACGCGGTGCGAGTAGAAAATAGGCTGCCGGGGTTCGTAGTTCTTCTGGCGGTTCATGTTGATCATGGCCTTGGTATTAAAATACCCGCTCACAATAAATAACAGGATGGCAATAGTTGCCAGGTACACTTTATTTCTAAGGAATGGAACCGCAGCGGGTGTTTTTTTGCCATCTGCTTCGTCGGCAATTTTTTTCAGGCTGCTGTTTACATAAAGCAGGATCACGGCGCCAAGGGCCAAAATCAATGTAATGATTCCATATAATAAAGGGTGTTGTTTGGTGCTGTCTTCCTCTGCAGCTTGTCCGGCAGCAGCGGCTGCACCGCCTTTGGCATCCAGCTTACCACTTCCTTTATCGTCTATATATTTTAAAATAGCATCGATCTGCGGATCTGTAAGATCCTGAAACACAGACATTACGTTCGGTGTCAGTTTGGAGGTTTCCACCGCCTGCGGGTAACCCGAAGCTATCAGCTTTTGGTTATTCCGGATCCACTCATGCAGCTTTCCCTGATCGGACCATTGCGCCTGTACGCCAAAAAGACCCGGACCGGTGCTCATTGTTTTCATATCGCCGGAGTGACAACTCTGACATTTGCTGATAAACAACTGCTTACCTTCCGCATCGTCCTGCGCTATTGTAACATTAAACTTGGAAAAGGTAAAAAGCGTTAGTATGATTAAGAAAAGCCGGTTACTTATATACTTAGAAATAGTCATAAACGCATTAAATCTAAAAATGTGGATAAATGTCTCTGATCGACTGCAAAAATAAGGCTCGGGCTTAACAAATCAGCAACATTTTAAAAATTTTTTAAACCCGCTCCCACACTGCGTTTCAGCCGATTTCAATGGTCAAAAAAATTTTTGCCAAAAATGTTTGTCATTAAAAAGTCATTGGTTTTCATAACACTAATAGTTGTTAACAAGTGGTTTAGGAAACTGATACGAGATACTGGATGCTCGATACTCGATTTCAGAATCCAGCATCCAGTATCCAGAAACTAGTAACCAGAATCTGTTCCAAAAACATTTGGAAGCTTGGTTATTTTGTAAAATCTTTGATCCCTTATTATGAGCAAAAAAAATATAGCCCTATTCGCCAGTGGCGCCGGCTCCAACGCACAAAAGATCATTGATCATTTCCGCCACCATGCTTTTGTTTCGGTTGGGCTTATTGTGTGCAATAAACCGGACGCAGGAGTTACCAAAATTGCTGCAACCGAAGGCATTGAACTGTTGCTGATTGACAAGGCCGAACTGCAATCATCCTCGTTTCCTTCACTTTTACAGGAAAAAGGAATAGATTTTATTATTCTTGCCGGTTTTTTACTAAAAATACCAGCCTCCCTGGTTGAAGCATACCCCAGGCGCATTATTAATATTCACCCGGCCCTGCTGCCAAAATATGGTGGAAAAGGAATGTATGGCCATTTCGTACATGAGGCAGTTATTAACGCGGGGGAAAAAGAAAGTGGCATTACGATTCATTATGTTGATGAGCAGTATGACCATGGCGCTACTATTTTCCAGGCTACCTGCGCCGTTTTACCAGCCGACACCCCTGATCTACTGGCGCAAAAGGTTCATTTACTTGAGCATCAGCATTTTGCAACGGTAATTGAGGAATTGATCGCTGGTAAATAAATTAGTATACAGACGATACTATTTTCATAGAAACAAAAAAGAAGGTGTCTGAAAACAGACACCTTCTTTTGTATTGCATTGAGACCCCGCAATTTTCTGCTAACACAAACCCGTTATTGCTATTTAGGATAGCTCACTTCTTTATAGGGGGTATAAAAATAATCTATGACGGTTGGGGTAGGTTTGTATACGGTGCGATATTTTATTATACTTGGATTTTTGATGCCCCCCATTTGTGCAACTTCCTCATAAGGGGTGATCCGAACCGTAACCGTATCTCCGATGGTAGTAACATAATTAACCTCTGTAAACTGCATAGGGTAAAAATTGCCCAGTCGCGGCAGGTTAGGCTCCCTGGCAAAAACGGCATAAGGAACATTTACGGTTGCGTCCGGACCGGCAAATTTCAAAAAAGACCGGTTCGTTAAAGTGCTTATATAACTCTGGCCATAAATAAACTGGCTTGCTGTAACGGCCCTTGAACTATCCTTTTCACTGGCAAATGTCCGGATGTCGATAGTATAAGTAGCTTCTTCAAGGTTATCAAGTGCATACTCTTTTATTTTACCGTAGTCGCCCTGTGTCACCGGAAAAGTAAGAACGGTTTGATTGGGAGAAAGGCTGTTCCGTACGAAGGCTTTAATCGTTTGTATTTTGGGGTCCGTTGTCATCCGGAAGCGGAGGACCGCTTTCCGGTCTCCCGGGATAATAGACAAAGAATCGATCCGCCCGGGGTAATAAATTTCTCCGTTTTTAAGATAATCCCTGTAATATTCATCTGACCGGGTACATCCGAATAATACCAATATTACAGATAAAATGACTATTATATTGTTCAATAATTGTTTCATAACTAGTTGATGTATTTGCCAAATAATTTTAATTCAGAAATAGCCACTGTAAGGGCATTGCCCAACTCCTGCTCGCGAATGCCGTTCCAGGTACAGTTTATTTTTATTCTTATATACCTGAATCCGCCCGGTAGTTCCCAATCCACTTCATAATCTTCACCCTTTCTTGCATATTCCTGGTCTTCAGCTGTAGCATTTACTCCAAATGCCAGGCCCGAAGGGCGCACTCCTTCATAAGTGCCGATATAGGTCCAGGAATCCCAGGATCCGTCTGCCGCAGGGCTATTACTGCCGTATACTTCAAATTCCTTTGGGTGCGTAGCCTGGAAGAGCAACGAATAGTTGTCATTACGGCCCCACATTTTTATCCGGCTCAATTGCACTTTTTTCCCCAGGTCCATTGTAAACTGCAGGGGAACAGGTGCAGCTTTCCCCCACCATTGTTTTCCGGTATTGTAAAAAGGCTGTGCATCAAACCCATCAAACAAAGACACCTGCATTTCGGCGCTGCCGCTTTGAGAAGACCAGTTAGCGATATAATCTCCATTCCGGTTTGCGGTGGAGTAGGTTTCTATTCCGCGGTAGATAAGGATATTCTTAAATTCCAGCTCTTCCAGTGGGGTCAATGTGCGCACAATGGTATCCGATGTATTTTTCCACTGATCCCGAACCACGATCCCATACCTGGTTGCCACGGGCTTTTCTCCCCGCACCCGTATGATCCCTTCCCTGGCCTTTGTGTACGTTTCATTAACCGTATTCCAGGCCCACTGATTTTTTGCTGTATCCAGCTCATACTTATACAGCCTTAGTATAATGTTGGCCGCATTGTCATTTTTGTAAAGCAGGTTGATGCCTCCAAAAGTGCTGAAAAAGTTGCTGTCGGACTTAAAGGATTCCGCCAATACCTGGTAGGTCGGCTTTCCGGTAGTAATTTTCAGGTGCACCGGGTCTGACTCCACATCGCCTACGCTCACCGCTTTTAACTCCACATCATACTCACCGATTTTTGCAAAACCTTCCACGAGCAGTTTATTATCATACATACTGCCTTTGGTAGTCATTTTACTGCCATTATCTAATGTATAAACGGCGCTTACATAACGCAGGTCGGGGGTAGTAGGCAGATCATAAGAGATCAGCGCCCCCCCGGGTGTTGGCTCGAAGCTAAGATTCGTTAATGCGGTAGGCTTTTGGCCCATTCTTGCCGGCTGGATGCCCAGATCCTGTTTGCAACCAACCAGTACCATAAGCTGCACGAGGAGGATGCTGCATATTGCGTTGAGAGATATTTTATTTAAATTTTTCATATTCTTCCTGTTTTTTGAAATCGCATATATAGTTTACCATCCCGCGCTTTGAACCAGGTTGGGGTTTCTTCTTCTTTCGTTCAGGCTGATGGGCCAGAAGTAATCCCGGTCCATAAAAGATCTTGTATAGAACAGCGTAGTCCTGTAATAAGAGCCGGGGGTAGATTGATTGATGTCCCAACCCAGAATGGGGCTGTTCAATTCCTTTACGGCATCCTTCCATCTCCGCAAGTCCCAAAAACGCACGCCTTCCAGCGCGAACTCACTTGTTCTTTCGCTTTTAATGATCTCCCTGAGGCCTTCTTTTGTAGCAGGTTTGGTAGGGTTAATTGAAAAATTGGCCCAGGACTCAACGACTCCTTTAAGACCTACTCTTTGCCTTACCCTGTCAATATATGAGTACGCTTCAGGTGTTGGTCCGCTTATTTCGTTCAGGGCCTCAGCATAATAGAGATACAAATTAGCCAACCGCATGATCGGGAAACCAAAAGATCGTGCAGTATAGGCGCTGCTTGCCCCCACGGTGTTTTGGTAATTATAGAATTTTTTTGCCGCATAGCCCGTCCAGTTATAATAGTTTGGGTCAACCTTTCCTGAGGGGCCGGCATATTTCATATCGATATTATAGGCATTAGCATCTGATCCGGCCTGATTCATGTATAAACGGCCGGCATCAAAAATCAATGTGCCATAAAAGCGATTTTCCCGGTCCATATTCATCCGCACGGTTGTAGCGCCGGCAACCAGGTCATATTTATACGCATCGGTGCTGGGTACGGTTACCAGGTCGAACCGGGTGGTATAGGGATAAGATTTATCTTCTTCTATGGGCACCCCGTTTTTGGAGTAAAATTTCTCTACAATATTCAGTGTGGCAGACATAAAACCTAAAAGGGAGCCAGAGGTAGCATTAGCGGTATACCTGGGCAGCATAAATTGTCCCTGCACTCCGCCTGTTGCAATAGACCGGGTATCCAGCCACAGAATTTCAGGATTATCCGAAGATTCGCTCACAGCGGCCCGGATATTCATTTGATATTTTGTGCTGGTTTGAGGAGCGCCTGCTGGTGTCCAGTAATAGAGTTTTTTACCTAATCCTTCTGCATAATCAATAGCCTCCTTACAAGCGGTAGCCGCCAATTGCCACTTATCCGCTGCATAGGTATGATTAAACAGTTCTTTTCCATCGGCATTCTTAAGGGCGGCTTCCGGCCCGTTATTGCCATTAAATAAAGGGCTGGCGGCATACATCAGTATTTCGGCTTTCATCGCTTTCGCTACCAGCTTGGTAATCCGCCCGGTTTCCTGGTTGGCGGCCGTAACATCATCCATGAGATACTCCATACCCCCATCAATTAACTTAATAATATAGGCAAAACACTCATCAACAGCGTTTCTGGGCAACTGGCTGGAGCCCGGGGCATCATAAATAGGAATATTTTTATCCATAATGGGAATGGGCCCATAACGCTTTAACAATTGAAAATGGTAATACGCTTTCAAAAAATTCACCTCTGCCGTCCAGGTTAATTTTTCCGCATCACTCATGTCAGGTACTTTCTGAATGTTCTCTAAAAAAGTATTACAGTTGGTGATACCCACCCAAAAACTGGGGGCGGTTGGATTATTGCCATCCCAGGTATTTAACAGCGGGCTGTCGCCGTTTTGGCCACCCAGCGCAATCTTCCAGTTATTATAACCCGAATAGGTCGATTGAGAGCTTAGCCAGAATTCATCGCCCGAAAGAAAGCCCGGGTTACTGGAAATAGAAAAATTTTGAGGCAGGGTGCTGTAACAGGTAACAAGATAGCGCTCGGCCATGGTACGCATGGCAAAAGCCTGGTCCAATACCGGTGCATTATCCGGAACCACATCCAGAAACTTATTGCAGGAAGTGAGGGAGATCCCAATTAACAGGCCTAATATAGTTTTTTTAAAATTCATTTTTATAAGCATTATAAAGTTGCATTAATACCAATATTCAATACCTTTTGCAGCGGATAATTCAATGCATTTCCGCCCATTTCCGGATCCCAGAGTTTAAAGGAGCTGACCTGAAAAAGGTTGGTAGCACTTAGATATATCCTGAATGTTTTGAATTTATAGCGTTGCATTAAATGTTTGTTCAAGGTATACCCCAGTTCCAACTGTTTCAGGCGTAGAAAGGCTCCGTCCCGCATCCAATACGTACTTTGCACGGTATTGTTCGCCATGGGGAGCACGCTCAACCGGGGCCATGCGGCATAAATATTTTTATTACTTTCAGACCAATAATTGTCTGCCCATGCCTGCAGCACCGCATTGGGCGCAAACTCATTTCCAAAAGGAGCTACTCCTTTTTCACTAGTTGTATTATTGGTCGTTGGATTAATAAACAAGGAAGTTCTGCCCACGCCGCTGAAGAAGAAGGAAAAATCTACTGATTTATACCCGGTGCTCAGTCCAAAACCATAATTGACTTCAGGCGTTGTGGGGTACCCGATCGGCATTCGGTCGTCGTCATTAATTACTCCATCGCGGTTAACATCCAGGTATTTAATGTCGCCTCCCAGCACTACCGAACCGAACTCCTGGCTGGGGGCATTATAAACTTCGTTATCATCAATAAATAACCGCTCCGCTACGTAGCCAAATACCTGTTTAGCGCTGGTACCAAAGCGGGTACTATAGGCATTTGCATATTTAGGTTCTTCATAAAATACGTATTTGCCCGTAGCGAAAGTAAAGGTTGACCGTCCCTGGAACCACAGGTTGGCATTCACATTTTTATTATACACCAGTTCCCCGTCAAACCCTTTACTTCTGTACTTGCCCACATTCGCATATACGCCGGCGGTGAGGCCGTTAATATTGGCTATTGACCTTTGCTGTACGATATTGCTTCTTAGCTGATCATAATAATCACCGGTAAAAGTCAGCGCCCCATTAAACAAGGACAAATCAATTCCGTAATTCGTTTGCCGGGAAATTTCCCAGCGAATATCGGGGTTTGCATATCGGTTCACCACCACCCCGTTCACTGTATAGCGGCTGGCATCTGCAGGAAGGCCAAAGGTATAACCATAGTTGGCGGAATTAAGATTTACGTCCGACAAATAAAAGAAACGGGTATCCAATATTTGATCATTCCCCAAAAGACCGCGGGTGAAGCGGAACTTCAGGTTACTGATAGTGGGTTTAAGCGGCTCAAAGAATTTCTCGTTTGAAACATTCCATGCCACGCCCACAGAGGGAAAGAATCCCCAACGGAACTTTTCTGAAAACCGCTCGGAACCGTTGTATCCAAATGCAAATTTGAAAAGGTACCGGCTGTCGTAGCCATAATCAAAGCTGCCCGAAAAAGAAACGTTTCTGGAAGGCAGTGTATTAATAAGGGAAATATTATTATCTACCGGTGTACTAACGTTATCTCTGATGGTATTGATCACCATTGCAGATACATTGTGCACGCTATTAAATATCCGTTGATAGGTCAACTGGTTTTCCATATAAAAAACAGACGCCTGCTTTCTTTCTCCGGGAACAAAATTCAGGTATTCCGTTCCTGTAGCGGGGTTCAGCTCCTGGTACATATAGGTGTTGGTGGCAGGATCCAAACCAATCGGCTGATAGTAAAAGGGGTTATAAACCCGGGATTGATTGAAGTTTGAATTTCTTTGGAGGTTAACCATTCCGCGATAGCTTAACCCTTTGGTAATAAAGGGCGCCAGGTCTTGTTTCAACTCTACCTGAACCTGCACATCGCTTCGTCTTCTTTCAGAATAACCTCTCATAATTTCCGCATAAGGGTTGAGGTAGCGGGCATCCTGTCCAAAGTTTCCAAATAAAGGGTGTTGAAGATAAGATTGTGCAGCCCCAACCTGATACACGGGTAAAAACAATACAGGGTTGGCTCTTAAAGCCAGGTTATAGGCTTCTGCACCATTGGTAGGCGGCCCGGAATAGTTTTGAAAATTGGCAATCGTGCGGATCATAGCAGTTGTGGTGTTGGTTAAATTAATACCCACATTGCTTCGAAGGTTTATTACTTTAAAATTTACATTGTTATTAAAGTTATTCAGCTTATCCATTTTCAGCAACCCGTTATCATTGGTATAGTTAACGCTTACGTTATAGGTAGCCAGCTTACCACCGCCGGATACTCCGAAATTGTAGTTTTGAGTGGTGGTCGTTTTCTTGGTAAGCGCATCCAACCAATTAACTGCAGGGTACAGCATGGGATCTGCTCCTTCGGCTGTTTTATCGATCTTTAACTGGCTGTAAGGTTCCTGGTCCAAAGGGTTACGGGTAAGCCCCGCCTCGTTCCTCATTTTCATCCAGGTTACGGGGTCTGCAAATTTCAGTGTTTTTGTAGGGGTCGAAACCCGTTGTTCCGCTCTCACTGATATAGTTGCAGGCCCTTCCTTTCCTTGTTTGGTGGTTACCAAAATTACGCCATTGGCGCCTCTTGATCCATATACGGCGGATGCCGTGGCATCTTTTAAAATAGAAAAATTCTCAATGTCATCCACCGGGATCCTCGCCAGCGCGTCGGCGTCCACTTCCATGTTGTCCAAAAGGATCAGCGGTTTCTGGTTCGAGCCAAATGTGCCAATACCCCTGATAAAGAAGTCAGCATTATCTGCTCCGGGTTCCCCGCTTCGCTGAAAGGAAACCACTCCCGCAACCTTTCCCTGCAGTGCCGCCGTAAGGTTGCTTACCGGCGCCCTGAGCTCTTTGGGGCTTAAAGTAGTTACAGAACTGATCAGGTCAGATTTTCGTCTTTTCTGACCAAAAGCGGTAACCACCACTTCATCCATTTTCCCTTCTGCAGGAGTTAACATAACCACCACCGCGCTGCTATCTACCGTTCTTTCCGCCGGGGTGTAGCCTACCGCAGACACAATGATTACATTTTTCCACTCTGGTAATTCCAGTTTAAATTGACCGGTAGAATCCGACATGGTCCGGGTAACGGCATTTTTCACCGAAATAGTGGCACCTGCCACCGGATCTCCTTTGTCGTCCTGAATGACGCCCTTTATCGGTCTGCTTTGGGAAAAGCCCCTTAATGAAAACAGACAACAGCAAATTGACAGAATCGCTAACGTTTTTCTCATATTTGTTTAATAAAAATTATAGGTTCATATACATCACAAAAAACCGCAGCCCCTTTACGGTTACATGCATAAAGGAGATATGTTATAAAAAATCAATCGGGCTAATTGGCAGCAACTATTGATCTCAAACAGTTAAAACGAAGTTAAAGGGATTGAATACTTATATTTTTCAAATGCGGCGTGCAATCGATTGACTTACATTTTAAAAAATACGAAAACGTTTTAGACAAACGTTTGCATAAAAAGGAAAAGCCATTACCAAGAGCCGCGGCATTTTTTATCGCTTGCCGGAAAGGCTACTTTAATAGCTGCTCTCATTATCTATTGGTTTAAAATCCCATATTGCGCTACTTTATCATAGTTTTTACAAATTGTTTCATTGCTTTGTCGTCCAAATACATTGGAAATCATAAAAATTTGAAGTTTTTTTCGTTTATATTAACCATTAGTCTGCTTATTTTCTGTTTTAGCGCAAAAGCGCAGATCCGGATCAAAGGCAATGTATACGACAGTTTGGGAAGGACCCCCGTACCTTCTGTATCGGTACTTACCAGTTCCGGGCGGGGCACCATTACCGCCATGGATGGGAGTTACAGCATTATGGTTGACCCAAAAGATTCCATCTGGTTTAGCTATCTGAATAAACCCACGCACAAATTCCCGGTCGATAAAATAAATACCCCCTATGCTTTTGACATTTCACTGCGGATAAATATTCCCGATCTGCCCCTGGTAAAAGTGCGGTCGCGCGATTACCACCTCGATTCTTTAGAGAACCGGGAGAATTACCGAAAATATTTTGATTTTGAAAAACCCGGCTTAGCCACCACCGCCACCCACGACGCATTTGGGGCTGCCTTTGACCTGGATGAGCTCATCAATGCCTTCCGCTTTAAGCGAACCAGGAAAATGACCAATTTCCGGAATAAGCTCATCAGCGACGAACAGGAAGGTTATGTGAAGTATCGCTTCAGCAAGGCATTGATCCGCCGGATCACCGGTATGACGAACGACAGCCTGATCAATGATTTTATCATGGCCTACTCCCCCAGCTACTTGTTCACAACGCGGGTAAACGACTATACGTTCCAGGAATACATTAAAAGATCCTATGAGCGCTACCGCCAGGGACTGCTTCCTTCGCCTATGTGGCGCGAAGGTTTGTACCGGAATGAGAGAATGGAGTATTGAGTCAATCGTGAAACGTCAAAAGTGAGATGAGAACGGCTCCTGTTTATCATCCGCCTGACCGGACGGGCAGGTTTCACTTCTTACGAAAAAATGAATTTTAAGCTGAAACTGCAGTTTTCCCCGCAGAAGAAAACGGTTTACTCCCGCCTCCTACAGAACGCTTTAGACAATCGTTTGCATGCAATGCCGTCCGCACAAAAAAGCAGCAGATCCATTCCTTTTATAATTTATTCCTGTAAGTTTGGCCCAATGGGCCCGGCTGATTCATGGTATACCAACTATAAAGCAAGGCTATTTGCCCTTGCCTGCCACTTCGGGTACACTACCGAAGAAGCAGAGGATATTGTGCACCAGTTTTTTTTGGACCTGCTGCAAAAGGAGCTCCCCAACGATATTAAGAACCCCGAAGCTTACCTGGTAACGGCCTTTAAAAGAAGGCTCATTGATCTGCACCGGGCAAACCGGCGCAAGGGGCAGGTGTCGGACATCGAAAATTTTTACCTCCCCTCCGCCCAGGACATTATTGAACAATTGGAAACGGATGAAGTATTGATGCACCGGATCACTGAGGCCTATAAAAAACTGCCTGCCCGGTACCGCCGGGTTATTTACATGAAATACTACCAGGGGTACTCTACCGAAAAAATCGTTTCCCTTACCGGGTTCACCCAGCAAACGGTTTATAATAATCTGTCGAAAGGTATCCAGCATCTGCGGCAACATTTAAAAAAGGAGCGGCTGTTTGCCAAACTGGCCAATTTCATTTTCCTGCCCTTTATTTAAAAATAAGTTAAAAAAAGCGGTTAGATTTTTTTCGGTTATCCGTCTATAATAAAAAGGATATCCGGATATGGTCTATACAGTTGAAGAGCTTGCAATTAATGACTCGTTTATTGCCTGGTGCACGGGACAAAACGAAAAGGATATTGCCTTTTGGAATGATTACCTCTACCAGCATCCTGAGCAATTATTAATCCTTGAAGAAGCGCGGAAGCTGGTACTGGGGTTGAGCTATATGCTTCAAAAAAAGCAGAATGAGCTATCGGCTGATAAAATCCGGCCCCAGCACGACCTCTATGTAGTTCCGGGAAAAGCCCATGCAGATCCTTTTAGTAAACCCTACGCCCCCAACTTTTCCCGTACGGGAAGGCGAAAAGTGCGGATGGCGGCGGCAGCCGTGTTACTGCTGCTGGGATCCGGCGCTTGGTTTTTGCACCAAGAATCCATTCGTCAGGACAAAAGGGCCGGCGGCACGGCATCCACCCTTTCCATACCCGCGCCAGGGGATAATATCCGTGCTAAAAACGGTGAATACAAAACACTGATACTCGCAGACGGCACAAAAGTGACGCTCAATGCGCAGTCTGAATTATCGGTTTCAAAGGCATTTGGAACAAAAGACCGCAATGTGCGTTTGACCGGGGAAGCCTTCTTTGAAGTGGCGCATAACCGGCAACTACCGTTTATTGTACAGGTGGCTAAGTATAAAATAAAAGCGGTGGGAACCAAGTTCAACGTGAAAGCCTATTCGAATGATGGCTACAGCGAGACCTCACTGCTGGAAGGCAAAGTACAGATCCTTGTTAATAACCGTGGGCAGGATGAAGTGTACAAAACGTTACAGGTAAATCAAAAATTTGTGTTGAACAATCCGGCAACGGCAGACGCGGCTCAGCCGGAGCAACAGGAGGTTGTGCCCTTATCTTATGATGACGCCAACCAAAATATAGAAACAGCCTGGGTAGACCATTTCCTGACTTTTGACAATACCCCGCTTACTGAAATTAAGAATATTCTGGAGCGGAAATATAATACCACGATCGTTATCGAAAATACCGACGTGTCAAAATACCATTATACTGCAAGCTTCCAAAACGAAAATATCGACGAAGTGCTAAAAGCCTTACAGCTTTCTTACCCATTCTCTTATAAAAAAGACGGAACAAAAATCATCATCACTAAATAAAAAAGATATGTAAACAAAAAAGGTACCCGGGTTCACAAAAAAAGGGAGAAACGGATTGCAGCCATTTCCCCCCACAGTAAATGGAAGAAAAAGGTCTTCCACTTGATTAATAAAAACCAATTAAAAGTATGAAAAAAAGCGTTTACGTAAAAAAGTGGCCGGGAAGGCTGCTTAAAAAACTGTTGTTTATGAAATTATGCATTGCCCTGGTGCTTATCACCGCTTCGCAGGTGGCAGCACGCACGGGTTACAGCCAGGAGTCCATCAGTTTAAAAATGGAAGATGCCTCATTGTCTGCAGTTTTAAAAACGATCCAGAAAAAGAGCGATTACCGGTTTGTGTACAGCAATAAAGTTGTTGATGATATTGGTACTATAAATATCAAAGTAGTAAATACCCCTGTATTAGATCTGGTATCGAGGATCTTAAATGGCTCCGCGCTGGAGTTTCAGCAGATGGACAATAAATTAATTGTAATACGCGAGAAAGCCGGGGAAAGAAAAAATATTATGGTGAAGGGTGTTGTCACCAATGCCAAAGGAGAACCCGTTGCCGGAGCCACAGTATCGTCAAACAAAGGAAAAGCCACTATCACAAATGATGCCGGAGCCTATAGCATCGAAGTAAGCGAGTTTGATGAGCTTACCTTTAGTTACGTAGGCTATACTACCCAGGTTATAAAGGTGAACAGCCAGGGAACTATTAATGTGATTTTGCAGGAAGCCAACCGGGCCCTGGAAGAAGTGGTGGTAACTGCTTTGGGTATTAAACGCCAGGAGAAAGCATTGGGTTACGCCACACAAAAAGTGGGCGGCAGTGCCGTTCAGGCTGTAAAAACCGTTGACCTGGGAACATCTTTAACGGGACAGGTTTCCGGTTTGGTTGTAAAAAATACGACAGAATTCAATAAAACACCCGGCATCCAGTTAAGAGGAGAAACACCATTGCTCGTAATCAACGGCGTACCTTATGGTAATATGTCGCTAAGGGATGTTCCTGCAGATGACATAGAAACTATCGATGTGTTAAAAGGTGCTACTGCATCCGCATTATACGGAAGCAGGGGTGGCGCGGGAGCCATTATGATCACTACAAAATCTGGCAAGGGAAAAGGGTTTGCTATTGACGTAAACAGCAACAATATGTTCACGCTGGGCTATACGGCGATTCCCAAAGTTCAAACCTCGTACGGACATGGGCTTGACGGAAAGATAGCCACCGACTATGTATGGGGGCCTAAATTAGATAGGGGTGACAGCGCCCTGCAATGGAATCCTGTTACCAAGCAAAGTCAGATGATGCCCTTAGTTTCCAGCGGCCGCGATAATCTGAAGAACTTTTTGCAGACAGGTGTCATCAGCAATAATAATATCAGTGTTACACAAAGCGGAGACAATGGCTTTTTCAGGGCAGGCCTGAACTATATTTACAATAAAGGGGAATGGCCGAATGCCAGGCTTCAGATAATAAACTACACCATGAGCGGGCAGATGAAACTCGGCAAAAAATTTGACCTGTCGGCTTCAATGGGTTATACCTGGCAACAATCACCGCAAAACGTTGGGGGTGGCTATGATAATCAGGGATATTTATATCAAATGCTGATGTGGACGGGCCCCGACTACGATATAAGGCAATACAGGGATTATTGGGTAACCCCTAACCTGAAACAAAACTGGTTGTATGATGCCTGGTACGACAATCCCTGGCTAATCGCTTACGAAAAACTGCTTTCCAACCAAAATAACAAACTAAATTCCAGCCTTACCGCAAACTACAGCTTTACTCCACATCTTAAGTTGATGTTTAGAACGGGCTATGATTATTATAGTAACGAGACGACACAGCGGAATCCTGCGAACGTTAACTCTGACAGAGGCGGCTTTAGTACATCCGGCTTGTTCAGGGACAATTTGGCCTGGGGCTTTAGTACCAACAACGACCTGATATTAACCTATGACAGAAACTTCGGCAAATTTGGACTAAATGCTTTGGCTGGCGGAAGCGTTTATTACTACGAAGATAGGATGCAAGGCGCCGCTACTGCTAACGGGTTAAGTATTCCGGGCTGGTACTCACTGGCGAACGCAGCTCCTTCTACCGCGGTAGGTGTAAACTCAATAAATAACAGCTACTCATTCTATCGAAAACAAACCAATGGCGCTTACGGGAAGGCTTCATTTTCTTACGACAATGGCGTTTACCTGGATATCACCGGAAGAAATGACTGGGCCTCCACACAACAGGCATCGCAGCGTTCCTACTTCTATCCATCTGCCGGTCTGAGCTTTATTCTTTCCAGATATCTGAAGTTGCCTGATTGGGTGGATCTTTTAAAACTCAGGGGATCATGGACAATCAGTAAAAATGTGCTGGATGTTTATAGTACGAACCGCAGCTTCTCCTCGGGCACCAGCTTTGGGCTGATATCTAACAGTTACCCGTCTAACCTGCTGGGAGAAAGCCTGTTGCCAAGCACCAACAGAACCTGGGAAACAGGGATTGCTTCCTATTTGTTTAAAAGCCGTCTGCATGTTGACGCAACCTATTTTGCAAAGCTGTATTACAACCGGCAGGTTTCCGCATCGGTTTCCGGTGCTTCAGGATTTACGTCAACCCTCGTAAATACAAATGAAACTTATGCAAGGCGCGGCATGGAAATAACCGTCGATGGAGACGCCATAAAAACCGGGAAATTCAAATGGCACTCCACTATAAACTGGTCTTATGATCATAAGTACTGGGTAAACCTGGATTCAGTATATACTACGGATGACAATTGGCACAAAAAAAATATTCGCCTTGATGTATATACCACCAAAGAATGGGCCCGTGACCCCAGCGGCAATTACATAAACGTAGGGGGAAAACCGATTAAAAATCCTTATAATACCCAGATAGGCTATGGAGATCCCAATTACTCATTTGGTTTTATTAATGATTTTACATGGAAGGATTTTGTTCTCGGCATTAACATTGACGGCCGGATCGGAGGCCTGATGTATGATTATATCTGGGATAAAATGTTTGATACCGGGTCCAACCCAGAAACAGATAACCAGTTCCGTTATAACCAGGTTGTAAATAAAGACAACACCTACACTGCTCCGGGAGTAAAAATAGCATCAGGAAAAGCCAGCTATGATAAATATGGCAACCTCATCAGCGACACCCGTACGTACGCACCTAACGATGTGCCCATCGGATACCAGACCTACGCACGGAACTTCAGAGACGGCCATTATGGTATTATGAGTGAATCCTTTGTGAAGCTGCGCCAGGTATCTATCGGATATAACCTCCCGAAAAATGCAATAAAATCTGTTCGCGGGCTGAGATCTGCATCCGTATCTGTAACAGGACAAAATCTATTGTTAATTACCAAGTTTAAATTTTCTGATCCAGACATAGATACAGAAGATCTGAATGCACCATCACAGAGAATGGTCGGCTTTAACATTAAACTTGGATTTTAAAAATCATGTTCATGAAAATTATTACTCGTTATACATTATTCGCAATATCATTTCTGATGCTTTGGGGCTGTACGAAAAAGTTTGATGCAATCAATACAAACCCTAACTCATCATTGGATTCCAGGGCAGACTGGCTGGCCACTTCAATGCTCAATTCTGTCACCGCCGGTGATATCAGCAGTACCAAAAGTTTTATGCAACCTTTCATGCTTGGGAAATATATCTTATGGTCAGAAGATCAGGAATCTTATCAGTATAATTCTCTTGGTCAGGCAGGCTTTGGCAGAATCGTTGTCTTAAGAAATGTAGCGCCTATGCTGAAATATGCAAAGACATTGGGTGATCCGGCGCAATATTCTTCTTACCTGGGATTAGCACATTTTCTGAGAGCATGGCAGTTTTTCCAAACAACCATGCAGGTAGGCGATATTCCCTACACCGATGCATTAAAAGGAGAAACTGATAAGGACGTGAGGCCGGCATACGATGCGCAAAAAACGGTATTCCTCGGCATTCTGAAAGAGTTGGATCAGGCAGACAGTGCCTTTGCGAACGGTGGCACTTTTGCCGGTGATTTTATTTACAATGGAAGTGCCGCCAAATGGCGCAGGCTTTCCAATAGCTTTCAACTTTACGTTCTGATGAATTTATACAAGAAAACGAATGACAATGACCTAAACGTTATTCAAAGATTCAAGGACGTTGCATCCCGCCCGCTAATGCAAAGCTACGCCGATAATTTTGCGGTTACATATATCGATGCAAAAGGCTCCAGCTATCCCTGGAGTAAAACTTCAAAACAAAACAACAGTTTTACTATTTATCCGATGGTTTCCTCAACGTTGATTGATTCATTGAAAGCCAATAATGACCGGAGATTATTTTATTACGCTGAACCATCTGATTCTTTAAAAAAGAAAGGTTTTACAGCAGATAACTTTAATTCATATCTTGGGATTGAGCCGTCTGACGCTTATTCCAAAACCACAGCAAGCCGCTCTAACGGCGCCTTTTCAGACGTGAATAAACGTTATGTAGACTTGTACAATGCCGAGCCGGTGGGCCTGTTTAATTATTGGGATCAGCAGTTCATCCTAGCAGAAGCTACAGTAAGAGGTTGGATAACTGGTGGCACGGCGCAGAGTTATTATGCCGCAGGTATCCAGAGCTCTATGAATTTCCTGGCAAACTTTACGCCAGCAAACTACACACATGGAATGGCGATGGACCCTGCCTACATTACTGCTTATCCGGCAACCGTTGCCCTCACCGGCACTGCCGAAAACCAGATAAAGCAGATCATCACTCAAAAATTCCTTGCAGGGTTTCTCCAGGGAGCAGATTATAATGCCTGGTACGAGTTCAGGAGAACGGGGTACCCGCTGTTTAAGTTGAATACCTCCACTAATCTGAATACCCCCAGTAACCAGTTCCCAGTAAGATGGACCTATCCACAAACGGAGCTCAACAACAACGCAGCCAATTACAAAACAGCCATTCAATCTCAATATAGTGGTATTGATGATGTGAATCAGGTGATGTGGCTATTAAAGTAGATTCAATCGAGCCATAAACAAGTTCTTTTTTCGGGCGGTGATCACAAGTCGCCGCCCGCTTGTTTATATACTATATGTGATGTACATTGTACGTCGTACATCAGACATTCGTAAATCATTAAATTTCCTATACCATGCCCATAGATTTCTCCCGAAGGGATTTTTTAAAAAATACCGGTCTGCTCGCCGGCGGTGCAGGCGTTTTTTCCACCCTCCCGGCATCCATACAAAAAGCCCTGGCCATCAATCCGGCTAAAGGATCCGGTTTTGAAGATGCCGAGCATATTGTGTTGCTGATGCAGGAGAACCGCTCGTTCGACCATTGTTTTGGTTCCTTAAAAGGCGTTCGGGGGTTTAACGACCCGCGGGTTTTAAAACTCGCGAACGGCAGCCCTGTATGGTTGCAGACCGATCAGAAAAAAAACAGCTATCTCCCCTTCCGGCTCAATATGCAGCAAACAAAGATCACCTGGATGGGCGGCCTGCCCCACTCCTGGAAAGACCAGGTGGATGCACGTAATAAAGGACAATACGATCAATGGCTGATCGCCAAAAAAACAGGGTACAAAGGCTTTGAAGGACAACCCATGACGATGGGCTATTATACCCGTGAAGACATTCCTTTTAACTATGCCCTGGCTGATGCCTTCACCGTTTGCGATCAGCATTTTTGCTCTTCTTTAACCGGTACCACACCCAATCGCCTGTATTTCTGGACTGGTGCACTGCGGAAGGACGGGGCGGCACAAAACCCTGCTTTGGTGCGTAATGAAGAATCGGATTATGGCGCTGAATCGGAATGGAAGACAATACCTGAATTATTGCAGGATAATGGCATCAGTTGGAAGGTATACCAGAATGAGATCAGCCTCCCTTCGGGTCTTGATGGCGACGCCGATGCCTGGCTAAGCAATTTTACGGATAACCCGCTGGAATGGTTTACGCAATTTAAAGTACGCCGCTCCACCAAATATGAAAGTTACCTGGTACAGCACCTGGCCCTGTTGGATAAGAAGCTGACCGGGCTGGAACAACAGGCAACACAACATCCGGAAGATCCCAAAAAACAAAAAGCGCTCGACGAAATGCGCAGGCAAAAAAAATACAAAACAGCCGAGCTGGAACGCTGCCGTAAAGAACTGGCTACTCCGCTCAGCGACTATGACCAGGTACTACATAACAATGCTTTTGCCATCAATGATTTTGACCCCGATTATCGCCACACCGAAACATTCGAATACAACGACCATGGCCAGCAACGGAAGATGCAGGTACCCAAATCGGATGTGCTGGCCAATTTCCGCAAAGATGTAAAAGAAGGGAAACTGCCTGCCGTTTCCTGGCTGGTAGCCCCGCAGTATTTTTCCGATCATCCTTCTGCACCCTGGTTTGGCGCCTGGTATGTTTCAGAAGTGTTAGATATACTAACACACAATGAAGACCTTTGGAAAAAAACGATCTTTATTCTTACCTATGATGAAAATGATGGTTATTTTGATCATGTGCCACCCTTTACGGCACCGGACTACCGCAATCCGGCCACGGGCGCGGTGTCAGCAGGAATTAAAAACATTGATAAGGAATTTGTAACAATGGATGATGAGCTCCGGCAAAAGGGCATACAAAAAAATAATGCCCGTGAAGGGTCCATTGGTTTGGGCTATCGCGTGCCTTTTGTAGTGGCCAGTCCTTGGACAAGAGGCGGCTATGTAAACTCCCAACTATTTGACCACACTTCTGTAGTGCAGTTCATTGAAAATTTTGCCTCCCGCAAAACAGGCAAAAAAATACAGATCTCCAATATGTCTGAATGGCGGCGGGCCGTTTGCGGCGACCTGTCTTCCGTTTTCCGGCCCTATAACGGCGAACCCATCCGGCAGCCTGAATTTTTAAAACGGAACGCTTACCTGCAGCGTATTGATGAGGCAAAATATCGCCCCATTCCAAAGGACATCCGGCCGCTTGCTACAGGTGAAATTGAAACCCTGCAAGCTGATTTTAAAAAGACTGCTGCTTATTTCAAACAGGAACCGGGAGCTAAGCCTTCCAATGCACTTCCTTATGAACTTTATGCCGATGGCAACCTGGATGAAACCAAACAAAATATGCTCATCCGGCTCGAAGCGGGCACCGGTTTTTTTAAACGCCGGTCAATGGGCAGCCCCTTCTCTTTATATGCTTACCTGCCCTATGCGGATATCAACGGTCAGAAAATTATTAACCGCAACTGGTCGCTTTCCGTGGCTGCTGGTGAAAAGCTGGAATATAAGATCCCGTTAAATGGATTTGAAGGAACCGCTTATCACCTGGCGCTGTTTGGCCCCAACGGGTTTTACCGGGAGTTGAAAGGGCATTCAGGGGAAGAGCTTATTACGGTAACTTTCGGGTACCGGAACAGCCCCGATAAAAAATTTGGACAAGCACAGGTAACGATTCACAATCATTCAGCAAAGCAGCAACAGGTAACCATAAAAGATAACAGTTACGGGCAACAAGGCATTCAAAAAAGCATTGGCCCAAACGCCGCTGTTACGCTTATTCTTTCACTGGAAAAAAGTTATGGATGGTATGATTGCTCCGTCTTCTTACAATCTGATCAACGCTTTGAACGAAAATTTGCAGGGAGAGTAGAAAACGGAAAGGAATCTTTTAGTGATCCTCTGTTATCGGGGCGGTAATCAATAGCCGGGAAGATGAGAAGCTATGCTCTATTTTACCGCCTTCCCGTCCCTCCCGGCTATTATCCTATTTCTTTACCGGCTGCTTCAGCATCTTGCTTAAAAACTCCGGTGTAATACCAATATAAGAAGCCACGTATTTTTGAGGAAGACAGGTAATTAACGAAGGGTATTGACTGCAGAAATTATTATAGCGTTCTTTGGCGCTAAGACTTAGTGCATCAATAACGCGGTGTTGCTGGGCCGCCAGCGATCGCTCCGAAAGTATCCGGAAAAAGCGGTCAAGCATTGGAACGGTATCATACAATTTCTCCAGGTCCTTCATTGCAATTAGCACTACTTCGCTTTCATCAACTGCATCAATATTTAACGAGGCTGGTGTTTGATCCAGCGAACTGCGCATATCGCCGATCCACCATCCCGGCGGGGCAAACTGCAAAATATGCTCAAAGCCATTCTCATCTATTGAATAGCTCCTCAGGCACCCCTCCGCAACAAATACAAGCGAGCGTTGCACTTCTCCCTCCTGGAGGAAAAAATCTTTTTTCTTGATGGTTTTGTACTTGCATACCGCGAGGATATTGTCTACCGCAGCAGCATCCAGGGCAACCAGCTTTTCAATATTCCGGATCAATGCATTGCTCATAGCGCTAAAGATACATTAAAAGCAACTATCCGGCCGCAGCTACCACTCCATGGGTGCATAACATTTTTGCTTAGGGTGGTCAGTTTCTGTGCTCCGCAGGAGCATCCGTGTCTATAGCATTTATATCATTTTTAACCGGGACTCCTGCAGAGTCCCGTGTTCATTTGAATACCAGGCATAAGAGCGCGTTGGTCCTGACAACTTTTTTACGCGGCTTCTATGGAGCCATGTCCCCTAAAACCACCTTTTTCTATAAACACGCAGCACCTCCGGCGCTAATGGCCCGGCAGGCGGGCATCCCGGTAAAACGAAAGGCTGCACTCCCCACGAATAAAGCGTTAGTTACTTCACGAGAAGGATCAATAAAAGTTATACTACCACTCCCACCCGTATAGCCCTTAACCCGGAAACCCCTTGCAGCTCCTCCAGTTCCAAAAATTCAAGATCATTATCCAGAAGTCCTTCATTCTGCAGGTAACTGATATAGCCTTTATATTCATCGGCTTCGTTCCGGTTAAAATATACCAGCGCAATTTTCCCGGGCTGTGTTAAGCGTTCCATGGTATTTTTTATATGCACTTTATCAATGCGTTTCTTTACGATCTGGTAACGGATATTGTAGCTGCCTTCCACATCAAATTTTCTTTCATCCGGCCGGAACGCAATATCAATGGGTACCGATCGTATAAAGATCAGTTGCGTGGTTTCCAGGGCATGCTCCATGGCGGGGCAAAGAGACCCGATTATGCGGGCAATCTCCGCCATAACCCGCAATTGCCAAAGCCTGATATTCTTTAAATACAACGGATCAAAAGCCCGTTGCGGTGCAATAGATTGCCCGATATAAATATCATACTCCAGGCCGTCGGTACGAAACTTTTCGAAGTAAGCAGGATATAATTTTTGAAGCTCTGCATTAAACTCTTCCAATTGCTGACTGATCACCGTATTAATCGCTTTCATGGAGCTTTCCAGCGCACGTCGGTTCTTAAATGCGTCGCCAGCCGCTTCGTTAATAGTGGCAAAATAATGCTCAACAGATTCTTTTAACTCCGGGTGGCTGACCACTACGTGTTTCAACAGCGGTTCTGCCTCCTGTTCCAGGAACTCGCTCAGCAATACCGAATCATAATCGCTAAAATAGTCGTCAATGGTGCCCAACCATTTTTTGCATTTGAAGATCATTTCATCGATCAGCAAAATACCGGTTTTATCTTTTGCCCGGGCTAATAAGCCCAGCATCAGTTCCAACTGATAACGGAGGTCCAATACCAATGCCTTGTTGCGTTCGATGGTAGAGTTCCGGATGTCTACCGCCCCGTATAACGGGTATACGTGTGAAAATCTGATTTTTTCAATGATCGGTTTTTTGGGTGCGTGATGGTTATCTCTTAAATAATGCCAGGCCACCTCTTTAAACTTCCATTGTACTGCCGGTTGCAAAGCGGTAAATTTATCCATAATGACGCTGTCAACAGCAGTATTGAATTCGTCTACGGTATTTTGAAGCAATTGCGCCACAATCGGCAATATGGGTCGCAGCTTCACCAGCCGGTTCTGCGTTAGCTGGTCCTTTTCCAGGCTGTATACCTCCAGTGCGCCCGCCACTTTATTGCTGTGATAAACGGGCAGCAGCGCGTACGACTGAATACCGGCCGCCTGCAGGTATCCCTCTATCACCTTATATTTTCCCGAAAACTCGTTCTCGCCAAAGATCACTGTCTTAGGATGATTCAGATAGCTTTCTGCAAAGCTGAGCAGGGTTTGCTCCTGGCCCTTTTCATTTTTTGCATCCCATAATACAGTAGTACCGCTATCTTCTCCGGAAAAAACCAACCGGTCGTTCACCCGCAAATTAGGCAGCAGGCCAAATTCAATTTTCGAAGACCCTAAAAGCGATTTCAGCGACTCAATGATCTGGTCATTATACCCGGCATCGGTATGCCCGTTCCGGTTCAGGGTAAGGCTTTTAATATTTTCAACCGATTGTTCTTCGGTTACATCTTCAATGGTAATAATTCCAAACCCCCTGAAAGCAAACAGGTTCAAGGGCAATTCCTGCAGCCCTTTTTCCCAGTCGAAATCTTCGTTGCGGATCTCGTTGGCCCAGGCCGCCATTTTAAGCTCCGGCAGCGGTCCTTTAACCTCCACTTCCACAAAACGGGTATCAATATTGATCCGGAAATACTTGGCAAGCCCTTCTTCCTGAAAATTTACAGAATGGGTAAGCTCCAGACTTGGTGAATAAGGCTGATCAAATACTTTGGAAAAAATGATGGTATAAATGAATTGCAGGCGTTGCTGTATCATTTCGGCCGTAGGCATTGCTGCTTCTTTACACTCATCCATGGCGCCCGCGCTCTTTCTTATAAGATCATAAAAAGCTTCCGTACCAAAAAAGATGACCGGGTCTATCGGAACACAGAGCCCCCACAAATTAACGCCTTCATCATCAAGGGGTGGCTGCAAAAGATTATATAGCAGTTCCAGTTCTTCCTGGAAATATTTTATTTCATCAAGCGGGATGCTTTCTTTTAAATGTTTGTTGGATAAAAACTTATTCAACACATATTCAAAAAAGCCTTTTTTTACCGACCCTGTTGCAGCGATCCGCTGTTCCAGGTAATTCAAAAAACGATTAAAGGAAAGCTGTACATCCAGGCCTCCTATTCTTTTACCCGTCTTCGCTGCAAGGTCAAATAATTCGTACTGCATTTTATTAAAATCTAAATCCTAAAGAAACATAAGGAAGCCATCCTTCCTTTGAATACCCGGCCAGCACCTGTACCACAAAGAGCTGGGCCGGCGAAAAATAAACACCCCCTCCCACACCGGTATGGATCGTGTTACTGTTATATCCTTTTGCCCATACCTTTCCGGCATCAAAAAAGCCAGCGAGGCCTAACTGCCCCGGTAATATATAGCTGGCGATATCCAATAATTTAACTCGCACCCTGAAATTGTTGTAAAGTAACTGTTCCCCCGCAAACCGGTACTGGCGGAACCCTAATAAATTATCCTGTCCGCCCAAAAACAACGATTGATAAAAAGGAGCATTGCCAAAAGTGGCGCCCCCGCCCAACCGGTCCGAAATAACAAAAACGCCCCGGGGGTCCAGCTTTTTATAAACCGACATTTCTGTAGTGGCCTGCGCAAAATTTCGGGAGTATGCATTCAATCCTTTAAAACCCTGGATGGTTATATTAAAATAGCCCCCGGAGCTGGGCAGCAACCGGTTATTACGCGCGTCTTTTGTGTAGGCAAGATGAACGCCTGTATAATATTTCGTATTACTGATGGTACTACTGTCATAGGAACGAACAAAAGACGGGGTCGTTATTAAGCGGCCGGCATTATCATCCTGATCCAATGAGTACATTTGAAAAAGTGGCGCTATACTAAAGGAAGCGCCGCCGTCTTTTCTCCACCGCAACTGGGGCATTACCTCTAATAAGGTAAACCTGCTGCGATAATAACGGATCCCCTTGTTTTTATCATACTCCGTATTGTTGCCCAGGCCAAAAAAGTTCTGGGTATTATCGGGTGCGTAAAGCTGTGCATTGACCACCATATCGGCCTTGCCCAGTGCATGCAGCCATTCGCTTTTGATTCCGAAATGATAGGCTCCTGTAGAAAAGGCATGCCTGAAAGATAATTCCTGCAGATTGCCATAGGGCGTTTTTCTGAAACTCTGATTGATAAAACGAACGCTGAGACCCAGCATCAGTCCATCATCCCGGTTAATAGCAACGTTGGGCAGGTACTGTGTTCTGTTATACAAATTCGTGGGTAGATAAGAGGTGTTGGCGCTGTCGCTACGCAAATGCGCCCAAACCTTTCCACTATCGCCATTTATCGTTACCCCCTTATTCTTGCCATAAATACGGATATGTTTTTTGCTGTTTTCCACCAGGTAATCCTTCGAATCTTTCTGGCCCACAATACGCAGCTTTATGGGCGTGGTATTCCGGATCACCACGCTATCATCCCCATCGTGAATAAACAGCCGCAGTTCCTTTGTAACTGCAGGGTCAAATACCCGGTGGAATAATTCCTGATCTGTTTTGCCTGATTTACTGATCTTATGAATCGAAACCAGCAGGCCTCCTTTAGCAGTATCTGTGATCTGTACCCATTCATTTTTATCGGATGTCTGAATATCTACAATACGGTTAAAGAACCGGTAATAAGTTGCCATCGCACCGGGAAGATGATCCCTGCGTTCTTTAAATTGTTTTAATAACTGATCATGCCGTATCCGGTAAGATGATTCGGGTAAACGTTGTAATGCGTCTTCCAGCACCGAATCGGTGATGTTCCCGATAAATGCATTGGTCAATTGCATCCACTGCTCATAGTCATATTGATTAAAGAAATTGGCATTGATCTTACTGCCCGCCGTGAAGTATTCGTTTATCTTTTTGATCGTTCCGCCGAAATCATGCAGCCGCGGCATCAGCGATCTGCTGGAAGCAATTGCCGGGAATACTCCATCCACAACGTGCAATACCTGGTCACGGTCTCTCGGTACGGGTTCATAACGTTTATTATCCTTCTTATCTTTTTTATAGGCCCATCGCCATTGATCTTCATGACGATCCCAGTCTCCGATCAATAGATCCAGCAACCGGGCTTTAAAGTAAACGGCTGTATCAACGGTGTTATCATTATCCTGCTTGAGGGTCTTATACATTTTAGGCGTATTGTCCGATTTGCCCAAGGGTTCCCGTTCCTCCAATAAACAAATACGATCGATAAAATCGCCACTATAAATGCCCAGATTTTTATCGGGTGCTACTACCCCTATCACCGGGTTGGTATGGGGTACGCCCGCCGCATTCGCCAGGGGCGGCACAATTAATGCTGAGTACGGATGCTGGGCGCTGAGCGCATCCATGATCACATCTTTTGCAAAAGTTTCCCTTACCTGCTCGGGCAACAGGAATTCCATATTCTTGACTACATTCCGGAGCACCCATTCTTTTCCCGCAGCATCAACCAGGCGCAATGATTTTGTTTGTAATCCGCCGCCTTGTTGCGTTGGCGTTAATCCCCTGTGCAATTGCGATAATTTCAGCACAGGTAATTTCGTATCCGCCGCCCATTCCTTCCGGTAATTTTCTCCAAACCATTTCCGGTGTGCTTTACTCACTTTATCCAGTTCGGGGGCTGCTTTTACCACCACGCTGTCTTGCTGTAATAACGGAGAATTGTTGAGGGCAGCCTCCAGTTTCGTTTGAGCCACAAAAGGGATCTTATCCGTATAGGCCTGCGCTATTTTATCATTATCCAGGTAATAATAGGTAAGCCTTAAACTATAGTCCGTTAGCTGGTCAACCATTACAAATCCGCTGCGGGGCGAGGCAAACCGGCTTCCCTTGCCTTTTTTAACATAGGCATTCTTTGCACCGGCGCCGCTCACAATTTGTATTTGCTGGTTTTGAATGAACTGTAACCCGTGTTCATGCCCCGCTATATGGATCACATTCTGATTACGGGCAAACACACTGTCCACTTCCGCGATCATTTCTTTGTAGGCCGGGTGCATCTGGTCTTCAGGGTTCGGTAATGCTGTTCGTAAAAACGGGTATAGAGAACCGATAACCGGCAAAGGGATGTACAGGTTTTTATTAAGATTGGTTAAAGGGAACAAATGATCTTTGAGCTGGAAATATCCCCCATGTGCGCCATAGCTCTGAAACGGATGATGGGCGGCCAGCAAAATTGTTTTATGCTGATTCTTGTTGGCCAGGGAAGCCAGCGCTTCCATAAATTCATCTTTCGTGGTGCAATTGCAGGAATCGTTTTCTTTATTATGCGGAAACAGCCACCACTCACTGTCAAAAGCAATAATCACCAGCCGGTCATTTACCGGGATCTCCACCGGCCCCGGGCATCCGCCTGAAGGCACAAAATGTAACAATGGATTATTCTGATGATTGATAAATGCAGCCTGCTCCCGGATTTTTGCCAGCCCGTTTTTGCCCATCCGGTCCCAGTCATGATTACCCGGTATAAAATAAACCGGCGCCCCTTTGGCGATCATAGGGGTGTATTGGGCTTCAATGATCTGTTCTGTTTCAGTACGGTTGCTTTGCCCCGGCAAGCTCATTCCCCTGGGATAAATATTGTCGCCCAGGAAAAGTACCCGGGTTTTTGATGGAAGGATCTTACCGGCCGCTGCAGTCAGCACTTCTTTTTGATGCAAATTGATCTCTCCCGCATCCCCGATAAGCAATACTCTTTGTACAATGGAATCCTGTGCCTGCAGCGTTGCAGCCATCCATAGTATGCTGAGTAATAATCCAACTTTTTTAACCATCTTATTTTTTTGGGTTGTAGGCAAACTTCATCACAACGCCCGCATCATTTTCTCCCGCTTCGGAGCTGATATACAGGTTTCCGCTGCTGTCAAAAGAAATGCCTTCCGGCTGTTCAAAAATTGAACTCCTTAATTCATGCACCTGTTTTACGTTCCAATTCCTATCGGCTACCACCAGCAATTTGTTTACCGAGGAAAGGATATACCACTCATCCGTAAGCGGGTTTATGGCAATAGCGCTCGGTTTAAAAACAATATATTTTTTTGACGGGATATAATACCCCAACTGGGTGGCATCAAAACTAAGGTGCTTCCCGGGTCGAAGCGAATCGGCCGTCAGATCAAAAATATAAATGGAAACGGCTGAATTTTTACGATCGGCACGGCAGGACTTGCACATTACGTACAATTGGTTATTTTTTTCATTAGCGAACAGGGATTCGTATTCCCCCTCCGGCAAAAGGCCCTTCCATTCCTGTACCCCCGCCGCTTTGGGGTGGTTCACCTCCGCCATGGGAACAGTAAAAAGGACGCCGTCGCTTCTTAAAACGATCGCCGTATTTTTATAAATGGCAATATCTTCATAATCTCCTTTTTTCCCAAACTTCGTTGTGCCCACCTGATCCATAGCTGCATCCAATGTAAAAGAATAAATATACCCGTCTTCATCCTCTATTGCGTACAACCTGTCCTTATTGCCTGCATAAAAGGCATTGCCGGAAATTTCACTCAGTGTTTTTGGCATCCGGAATATCTCCGGGTGTTGCAGATCATAACCACCGGGGCTTGTATAATTTTCTTTCTGGCTGTTAATACAGGACACCTGAAAGAAAAGGATCATGCCTACCAGAAAATATTTAATCTTCATCTTGCAGTATATTTTTTATATATGAATAAATGGCCTGCTGCGACCGGAGGACAGGCACCTGTTGCGGTATCGCAACGGTTTCCAGCCGGCTGTTGATTGCTACCGCAGCCACATTATCCTCCCACTGCAAATTTACTATCGATATAAGCTCTTCTTTCAACTGTTCATCGTTTACCGGTACGCAAACTTCAATCCGGCTGTAGATATTCCGGTTCATCCAGTCCGAAGAGCCTATAAATACCAGCGGGTTACCGTTATTATGGAAAATAAAAACGCGCCCATGCTCCAGGTAGCGGTCAACGATTCTCTTTACCCTGATATTTTCGCTCATCCCCTTTACGCCGGGTACTACCCGGCAGATGCTTCTAACCATAAGCTCTACGGTAACCCCGGCATTGCTTGCAGCATACAGTTGATTTATTAACGTTTCTTCTTCGATGTTGTTCAGTTTAATACGTATACCAGCCGGGCCTCCTTTTCTCTTATTGGCAATCTCCTTTTCCATCAGCTCCATAAAACGATCCCGCAGATTAAATTGCGCCACCAGAAGGTGTTGGAACAACTCTTTTTCATCTGCCCGCGGCTTTCTTCTTTTTGCCAGGAAAATAAATAAAAGCTCCAATTCCCGTAATAGCAGGTGACCCGCCGTCGCCAAAATGTGATCGGTGTAAACGCGGGCAGTGTTTTCATTAAAATTCCCGGTCGAAAATAAGCCATAATACTGTAGACGACCGTGCTCCCTCCTTTTTACCAACGCTACCTTGGCATGCACTTTTAACCCCGGGATACTGTAAATAATAGCAACCCCGGCATTCTTCATTACTTTGCCCCATTTAATATTATTGGCCTCATCAAACCGGGCTTTCAGCTCAATAAAGGCGGTTACTTTTTTCCCATTTTTTGCAGCAGTTATCAGCGCCCGGGCAATTTTTGAGTCGCTGGCCACGCGGTACATCGTGGTATAAATTTCTTCGGTGTCGGCATCTATTGCCGCTTCATTGAAAAAACGCAGCACCGCATCATAGGACATATAAGGTGTATGTACCAGCCGGTCCTTTTGCCGCATGTATTCGAAAATCCCATCCTGCCCCATATCCAGGTTAACGGGCAATTGGGGTAAATACTTTAAATCGGGCCGGTTTGCCGGAAAGGAAAAAAAATCCTTTAGATTATGATACCTTCCTCCCGCTGTAATTACCGCTCCTTCTATTTTGCAGGCAATGATCAGTTGTTTCAATATAGCCACTGGCAGGTCGGGCGCATAAAGCAACCGCGTTGCCAGCCCGGCATCTCTTTCCGCGATCCGTGCTTCAATTTTTTCTGCAAGATCTTCCACATACTCCTCCTTCAGGTTAAGATCCGCGTCCCGCGTTAGTTTTATGCTATAGGCACCCTGTACCTGGCATCCTTTAAAGATCACGGGCAGGCAGCTCCTGATAATGTCATCGATAAAAACAACATACTGCTGACCGTTCACAAGAGCCGTAAAAAAACGGGGCATCTGATGCGATGGTATGGCTACAATAGCCAATTCCTCAACCGTTTCTTTTTTCAGGGGCACCACAAAATACAGATGATTGTTCTCCAGGAACAACGGTTCTGTTGTGCGCAGCCAGGTTACCTGCAAACAGGCAGCAAGCACACTGTAAAAATAATTGGTTGCCTGCCCACGCAAAACCTCCGGCAGCGGTTCGTTATACACCAAATAAAGGTGCTGCTGCTTCAAAGCAGGAATAATTTCATTAGTCAGCAGGTTCCCAAAAAATTCCTGCTGCAGGTTTACTGTTTGCCGGATGTTCCTGATCAACGTTTCATCCGTTGATACCTCTTCCTTTATAGCGCTGAGCGCAAGGGCCACCGGAACACGCACGCGATAAAATTCATCGAGGTTCGAGGAAAAAATAGCCAGGAACTGCACCCGTTCCAGCAAAGGCAACTCCGGTTTAGCCGCCTCCGCTAGCACCGTTCCGTTAAAGCTCAGCCAGCTAAGATCCCGGGAAAAAAATTTCGGAGCTTCGCTCATGGATCAAACAATTATTGCACCGTATAAATTGCTATAATAAATGCCAGTACCGCCACCACGATCCCAACCATAAAAATATTGTAGGCCAGCCGCAACAACTTATATTTCCGGCCTAATACCACGCCTTGTGCGTAAACATCTTTTATTAGGGTGCCATACAAAAAATCCCGGTCACCCATTACTTTCCACATACCCTTTGCATAGTCATCCAGGTTCATTTTATAAAAATTACCAAAAAACAACAGGTTCACTTTTTGGGCGTCCACCTCACTTTGTGTAAAAACACCGGCAGGAATAGTGGGCCTGGTTGCCAGGATGCTGATCACCATGGTAGCCACAGAAGCAGCAAGGATCAGGATCGTAGGGTAAATAAGGTGGGTGTTATTGTCCAGCTTTCTTATCAGCACGCTCAGGATCACTGAAAGAATAATGGAGTTAACCGTAATCAGGATATGGGCTTTGTTGTCCGCCATATCACTCAACCGCTGGTTATTGGTGGAGGTGATCCGGAACAATGTTTCTATTCCCCTGCTGGTTTCTTTACTACCACCCTTCTTATCATTAACAACCGCTTCCGGCGTTGCCGTTTGCGGTATGGGGCTGGCGGGGATATCGTTCTTTTTTTCTTCCTGCTTCTGTAGCAGCTTATCCAGGTGCTGCTGTTGCTGATCCTTCAGCAGCATACGGCAATAATCTGTATAATATTGATGGCCCTGCAGTAATTGAATGGTTTTATTTCTCCAATCAGTTTTCGAAATCGCCGCCCCCTTTGTCGCTTCTGCCTCTTTGCGCATCAGTTTATTGCGCTCCGCAAAATCAGCGGTTCCCAAATGAAATAAATCAGCATCACAAACAATCTGCTCCAAAAGGGTCTGAGCGTTTTGTGGCATTTTCGTAGCCCGTATGCAGTCCTGTACTTTGGTGATCGTATCGGCGTCTACCTGCTGCTGTTGCAGGTACGCACCTGCAAGCCGGGCGCCTTCTTTTTCATGATCGGTACAGCCGGTTGTATAATATCCCAGGTCATGAAACCAGGCGGCTGTTACAACAGTAAAAAAATCTTTCTCCTTTAACCCGTAATGTTCGCCAATCTGTTTTGCGGCCCGTACCACTTGTTGGGTATGTTCCTGGTTATGATACAACAGCTCCGGTTTATAATGCTCTTTCATGAACAACTGAACATATTGTTCAATGTTGCTGAGTAGTTGGCGTTCGTCCATCTCTTTGATTATTATAAGATTCCTTTCAAAGTTAGGCAAATGCCTGAAAACAAGAGGGATTACAACATCTTGTACCAGGGCGGGCGCATAAATTCGCTAAGCCACTAATGCCCGCCCGTACCGAATGGCACATTCGGGCGGGGGCAGGCACGAATAAAATGATTAACCTATTCGTAAAACAATGAACACAAAATAGCGCCGGCGGCGTATGGCATTTGTGTTTCTTGTCTTTGAATAACGCACAACAGCTAATTGATTCGTGTATTCTGTACAACATAACCGTTCAAACTAATTTTTTTGGCCCGCAGATTACGCATCCCGATAAATCGGGAGCTATCGGTGTGGCGCGGATTACACTTCATTTTTCTGCGAAAGTCTGCTTCCGATAAATCGGAATGCGGGAGGTCTTTGGTCGCTGATCTGTGGGAATCATTTTCGTTGTATCCTTATATCATACGGCAACGCAGGACGATCGAATTTGTGGCAATCTTTTAAATTTATGGTCCGCGCTGCATCTTGTACGGAGATCAAATATCCCGTAAAAAGCCGCAAACAAACCTGCAACCTGTATCAGCATTTCCCGTTTCCGCTAGTACGACATCAGTTCCTGTATACAGGCATCGAGCCGCTTTCCGGCCATAAAATTTTTCTCCAGTTCCCTGTTAAAGGGGATAGGCGTATCCAGAGAAGCACAGCGCAGTACCGGGGCGTCCAGGCAATTAAAACAATGCTCCCCGATCCATGCCGCGATCTCCGCACCCACCCCGCCCGTAAGCGTATCTTCATGCAATACCAATACTTTCCCTGTTTTCATTACAGAAGCATTGATGGATTCATAATCCAGCGGCAATAGGGTGCGCAGGTCCAGGATATCCAGCGAAATTTCAGGATGGGCCGCTGCATAATCTTCAGCCCAGATCACACCCATTCCATATGTGATCACCGAAATATCATCACCGGAAACAACTTTTCGCGCTTTGCCAATCTCCACTTCATATGGTTCCAGGGGCACCTGCCCGCTAACACTACGGTACAGCGCCTTGTGCTCAAAAAACAAAACCGGGTTCGGATCAGTAATGGCTGCGATCAATAAACCTTTCGCATCGGCAGGCGTGGAAGGGTACACCACTTTAAGCCCCGGGGTATGCACAAACCAGGCCTCATTACTCTGGCTGTGAAAAGGTCCCGCTCCTACGCCGCCGCCAGTGGGCATGCGTATAACCACATCGGCATTTTGCCCCCAGCGGTAATGAATTTTTGCCAGATTATTTACAACTTGGTTAAACCCCATCGAAACAAAATCGGCAAACTGCATTTCCACCACGGCTTTCTGCCCTTCCAGGCTCAACCCCAATGCAGCACCCACAATCGCGCTTTCACAAATAGGCGTATTGCGAATACGCTCCCTACCAAAAACAGCCGCGAAACCTTCCGTTACTTTAAAGGCGCCGCCATATTCAGCAATGTCCTGACCCATAACTACCAGGTTGGCATGCGTTTCCATGCTTTGATACAGGCCCTCCTTAATAGCTTCTATAAAGCGCTTTTCTACTGAGGCCAGCCCATCGGCCACAACCGGTAGCCCGGAAGATTTTCGCGCTGCATACACGGCTTCCTGTTCAGCGGCCGTATCAATGATAAGCGTGCTGCCCGCGGTTGCCTGCTCCAGCTCCTTATCAATAAACTGCTTTATATTTTCATTGATCGTCTTTATTTCTTCTGCATCCATTACCTGCTCCTGCAACAAAAATTGTTCATAAAGCAGTAGGGGATCCTGCTGTTGCCACAACTCAAAAAGCTCCGGGGGTACATATTTTGTGCCGCTGGCCTCTTCATGTCCCCGCATCCGGAAGGTGGTACATTCCACCAGGTAGGGCTTTTGATTACGGATGCAATATTCCCGCACACCTTTAATAGTATCATATACCGCCAGCAGGTTGTTCCCGTCTATGGTTATGCCCTCCATACCGTACCCTTTTGCTTTGTCGGCAAGTGCTATACAACGATACTGTTCCCTGACCGGCGTGCTTAAGGCATAGCCATTATTTTCCACTAAAAAAATTACCGGCAGGTCCCAGACTGCCGCTACATTTAATGCTTCGTGAAAATCGCCCTCACTGGTGCCGCCTTCCCCGCTAAAAACCAGGACCGCTTTTTCTTCCCGTTTTAATTTATGCGCCAGGCCCACTCCATCTGCCACGGCTAATTGCGGACCCAGGTGCGAGATCATACCACAGATATGATGGGCACTACTGCCGAAATGAAAACTTCGTTCCCGGCCACTTGAATAGCCTTCCTGCATACCCTGCCATTGCATAAACAGCTTGTGTAAAGGCATATTACGTGTGGTGAATACGCCCAGGTTCCGGTGCAGCGGCAGCACCCATTCACCGGGCTGCATGGCTAGTGTTGCCCCCACGGCAATCGCCTCCTGACCCATACCACTGAACCATTTACTTATTTTACCCTGCCGCAGCAGGATAAGCATTTTTTCCTCTATCAGACGGGGATACAGTAATTGCCGGTACCATTCTTTTAATTGTTCGTTACCCAGTTCTTTTCTGTCCATTGTCATACTATAAAACTAATAAAGAATTTTTCGCAGCCTCATAAAATATTAATTTTAATTTTTTATTTGATGGCGCCACTCCATTAATGCTATCAAAAACACGTGTTAATGAAGCTATTTTTATTTTTACTATCTTTTCTACTGTTCTTTCTTCCGTCGTCCGCACAGGACGGCCTGTCAAAAAATGACACCAATTATTATTACCGCTATCCGCATAAACTGGTCATAGGGCCACTTCTTTCAAAAAAGAACACCGTATTTGCCATCGACCCTAAAAACCAGGCGGGACCACTGAGGTATTCTACCAATACCCCTACCAAACTGGGCATTTCCGTGGGCTACGACTGGCTTTCGGTGAGCGCTTCCGTGGGATTGGGAACATTGGATCCCGATTATAAAAAAGAAAAAGGCAAAACAAAATCGATCAACTTTCAATGGGCGGTGAACGGTCAGTCGGTGCTGGCTGATCTTCACTTCCAGATAAACAAAGGGCTTTATTTGCGCGACCAGCCGGACCCCTCCTTTGGCAGTGGCCCTTATTATGTACGGCCGGATATTCAAACACAGATCTTTGGCGTTACCCTGCGGAAAATATTAAACAGCCGCAGGTTTTCCATAAAACCACCATTCGTTTATGATACCTGGCAACAACGGTCTGCCGGTTCTTTTATGGTGGGAGGAGAATTTATTTATGGCAGCGCCCGTGGCGACAGCGCTTTTGTGCCTGCCGGCGTTTCCGGCAATTTCCCGGATGCCGGCATTAATAAACTGCATTATATAATGTTTGGGCCTACCCTCGCTTATGCCCATAGCTTTGTTTTAAAAAATCATTTTTTTGTAACACTGGTGGCCTCAGCCAACGGGGATGCCGCTCAAACTACAGAACAAACTACCAGCAGCGATAAAAAAACCCGGTGGTATTTTACCCCCAACCTAAGTATGCGCGGAGCTTTGGGCTACAACACATCTAACTGGGAGCTGGCTGCCTCTGTAATTTCCAACCGGTTCTTTATCGGTGCCAATGAAAAAGATATCCATTACCAGCAGTACAGCGATCAGTTCCGGTTGGCCTATATCCGCCGCATTCATGCAGGCAAAACGATCCCCACGGTGATGAACTGGGGAAGAAAAATTATTGAGACGATGGGATTTGGATTTTTGATAGACTAGGGCTGTTTTCTGGTTTGAGGTTTAATGTTTGATGTTGGACGGATGTCGAATGGCAGACGGCAAACGAAAGCTCCCTTTGAAAAGCAAGCAATTACGTCACACCGGATCATTTCCACATTCTCACATTTCCATATTACCACATTAGTCAGACGTGAAATGCCGGCTATCGATTTGAAACGCACGTAATTACTTCAGTCCTCATTTACACATTTTCAAATTCTCAAATTGCCACATTGATTAAATACCCTTAATCAATAAAAAATTGCTGCTGTAACGCATCGATCGTTTTCTTTTCACTACCGATAAAAATGGCATCGCTCATGAGCACCACCGGCCGCTTCAAAAACGTGTATTCTTTCAGGATATATGCCTTGTAATCCGCCTCGGTCAGTTGTTTGTCTTTTAATCCCAGCTCCTTGTAAAGGAGCGCCCGTTTGCTGAATAGCGCTTCATAGGAACCTGCCTTTTTTTTCATAGCCGCTAACTGGCTGGCTGTTACCGGTTGCGTTTTTATATCCTGCAGTTCAAACCCTGTTGCCGCACTAATGCCGGTTTCTTTCATTATTTTCTTACAGGTATCGCAGGTGCTGAGATAATATATTTTTTTCATTTATAAAATTTCTTATTTGAACCGATTGGCGGCCGCCTTCAAAAGACGCTGGGAAGCCGGAAGGTACTGTTTTTCAAGCACCTTTGATTACAGTGGTGCCGCTTTTCCGGCCAGGTACCGTATTTGAAACAGCCTCCTGCTGCGTCCATTTTCCATTTATTGTTCCTTATTTTATATTCCTACAACCAATGCCGTCAAATATTGTTAATTTTGTACTTTAATATAGTAATAGCATGATAAAAACAGGGAACCCCGTGATCAGTATTTATACAGAAATGACACCTAACCCGGAAACAATGAAGTTTGTGGCCAATAAACTGCTTTATCCGGGTAAAAGTATCGATTTCCCGGATGTGGAAGCGGCTAAACCATCGCCCCTGGCGACGGAATTATTTGGCTTTCCTTTTATTAAGGCTGTTTTTATTGCCAGCAACTTTGTTACCCTTACCAAAACGGCAGATGCAGAATGGCAGGATGTAACGCCTTCCATCCGCCAGTTTTTAAAAGATTACCTGGAGGAGGGAAAAATTGTGATCAATGAAGACGAAGTGGTAACGGTTAAAAAGGAAAGTAGTAATGAAGTGGCCGCAGATGACGACGACGTAGTAAAACGCATCAAAGAATTATTAGAAAACTATGTAAAACCGGCGGTTGAGATGGATGGCGGCGCTATCCAGTTCCGCAGTTATAATGACGGAGTAGTAAACCTGATGATGCAGGGCAGTTGCAGCGGATGCCCGTCTTCCATGATCACGTTGAAAGCAGGCATAGAAGGAATGATGAAACGCATGATCCCCGAGGTTAAGGAAGTGGTTGCGGAAGCAGAATAATTTAAGTGTTAGTGTAAACAAATCAGCGTCATCAATTTTATGATGACGTTTTTTTTTGGATTGCTTAACCCCGTCTGTGCCGTTGGGGCGGGCACATGGGGCCACAATGATAAAAAGAAACATACAAACACATAATCCATCTGTGGAAAGCCGCAATTTATAGTTGATGTTAAAGAAAGTTGTAATAATAGGACCCGAAAGCACCGGGAAAAGCAGCTTGTGCGCAGCGCTGGCCCAACATTATAAAACGCTGTGGTGCCCGGAATATGCCCGGGAATATCTTTTAACAAACGGCGCCCGCTATACTTATGCCGATCTGCAGGTAATAGCAAAGGGACAATTGACCCTTGAGGACCGGTATGTGGAAGAAGCTGCAGCAAAAGCGCACCCGCTGGTATTCATTGATACTGATATGTATGTAATGAAGGTTTGGAGCGAGTTTGTCTTTAGCAAATGTGACCCCTTCGTTCTAAATGCTATTGCCACCCGCCAATATGATTTATACCTGTTATGCGACACTGATCTTCCCTGGGCGAAGGATGAATTACGGGAGTATCCCGACCCTGAAACAAGAGACCGCCTCTTTACTATTTATAAAGCTGAGCTTGCTGCACAACAAACGCCCTGGACCATCATTAGCGGAACCGAAAACAGAAGGACGCAGGCAGCGATAACTACAATTGACTCCTTTTTTAAATGATCCCCAGCCGCAACGCCTATTCACTTTCAAAATGCAATTGATTTAAAACAAGTTTTAAAGCGGCAGTAACACCCGTTTTCCCGGCTGTTGAGCGCCCTGAAAAACAGGAAAAAGCAACAGGAGGGCCTTTCCAATTTTCTTTTATCTTTTTTTTCTACGGGTCCACCCGAAAATAAAGGGAGTTCATCGAATAACCCTTTAAACGACTGTCAAAGCTTCCTACTTTTACGTCGGTTTAGAGGGCTTAAGAGTGGGCTACCGGATCTTTCTAGGTCATAGTACGCCCCTCTTATTTTTTTAGAAACACATTCCGTATTATATATGAAGAAGGCCGGTCAACAATTGTTGACCGGCCTTTATCTTTTTAAGGGATATTATTATTCCTCTATTTTTTCATCCGCCAGCCGGGATACCACATCGGGTGCAATTTTCCGCATAGGGTTCGAACGCTGGTCGGCATATTCGCTACGTTGATTGATCACATCTGCACAGAAAAAAATGGATTGAATAAAGGATCCTGCGTCTGCCCGGTCTTTTCCAGCAATATCAAAAGCCACACCATGATCGGGGGAGGTGCGCACCAGTTCCAGCCCTGCGGTAAAATTCACGCCCTCACCCACGGCCAGCGATTTAAAAGGTATCAGGCCCTGATCATGGTACATTGCCAGCACTGCGTCAAATTTTTCATATTGTCCGCGTGCAAAAAATGCGTCGGCGCTATAGGGACCGAAAGCCAGGATACCGTTGTTTTTGGCTTGTTTAATGGCGGGAGCAATAATCGTTTGCTCCTCATTGCCCACCAGTCCTTCATCGCCCGCATGCGGGTTTAGCCCCAGCACGGCAATGCGCGGTTTACTGATCCCGAAATCCTTTTGCAGGCTGCTGTTTATAATATTCAGTTTGCTTAAGATAGCTTCCGCGGTAATATGCTGCGCAATGGCACTTACGGATATATGCTCGGTTACCAATGCCACGCGCATATTATCGGCACAAAGCATCATCACTACATCCGGCGCCCCAAAACTATCTTTTAAAAAGGGGGTGTGCCCTGTATAGGAAAAGCTTTCACTCTGCACATTCGACTTATGCAAGGGCGCTGTTACCAGACCGTCAATCTTTTTTTCTTTAAACGCTTCAATCGCCGCCTGTAAGGAAGCCACGGCATAACGGCCGCCGGTTTCATTCAGTACGCCGGGGGTGATGTTCACCTCCTCATCCCAGCAATTAAAGATGGTAACCTGTTTGGGGTTGATCTTATCAAACTCACGGGTATGGTAAAAACTGAAACTACTTTCGGTTACGGTTTTACGATAAAAATTGACCACTTTATTACTGGCAAAAATTACCGGCGTGCAAAAATCGAGCAGTCGCTGGTCGGAAAATGCTTTAATGATCAGCTCAATGCCAATGCCATTCAGGTCGCCGCTGGTAATACCAATAACGGGTTTAGGTTTATTCGTCATAAAATATTGAACTACTTTAAGCGGTGAATTTACGATAAAATATCGGGACGCATCCGCCGAAGGCCTAACAAACCGGTCGGCAGACAGGGTTATACCTTCTTACAGCGCCACAAAGCTATAAGTAATACCTGCGGTGTAGGTGCCCGCTGGTTTACCCAGTATCTGCGCGGTTTTGTCGGAAGTGATGCTGTACTTAAGCGCCACCTGCCGGTCAATAACAGGGGCTGCGGCCGAAATAATTTTCTGGGAGGCAGTGGAAAGCGTAACGGCCGTTACAGTGGGATCCCCCGTGTCTGAAGCGAGCGAAATGCAGCTAACAGGAATTGAATTGCTGCCATTAACAAGATCTGAAGAAGCTTTTACATACACATCATAGGGAGTCGTTTTACTAATGGTAAGGGCATTCACTAAACTTGCAGATACGCCATTGGTATAATCCGTCACATTATTAAAAGACAAGGTTAAATCGCTACTGGCCTGAAGCGCTCCTAAATCGCTTACATTTATAACTAATGCAGCATTTTGCTGCACCGAACCAGCCAGCGGCGTTGTTCCGGCATCAAAAGCCTCATAATTAAGTGTAGTGGTGTAACTGCCTTTTTGAATAAATGCAGCTTTCAGGGTGGCGGGTGTTATACTATAAGTAACCGTGTTTGTTTGATTATTGCCTGTAGGAACCGCGTATCCTCCCGCCGGCGAAAGGTTTTGATAACTTGTACTCAACGCAATGGCAGCGCCCGTAACCGGAGCGGATATGTTAGCCGAAACATTTCCGGTGGCGGTATTGGGATCAGAAGCCCCTGAATAACCATTGGTATAGGCAAAATTTACAGCAGCCGTTTTTACATGCAGTCCTAAAGGAACAGTATAGCTAAAGGGAAGGGTATGGGAACCGCTTAGCGGTGTGGTACGGAAATATTTGAGGTCATTCACGGTAAGTGTTAAATCACTTGGCGGTGTGGAGAGTACAATAAAAGGATTTACAATCACTTTTAAGGTTGCCGGAAATGTGCTGGTACCCAAACATAGACTTCCGCCGGGGCTTGTAAAAGTAAGGCCGGTGGTGTAGGTGCCTGCTTTCCATGCATAACTGGTCATTTCCGTTTGAGGAATACGGTAACGGATCGCTACGGCCCCGCCTCCGCCCAGCGAAACCACAGCGGAGTAGAGTGGTTGATCCGTTAATGACAGGGGTTGTTCGGTAGCCGCCCCGCCAAGGTTTACGTTTGGGCCGATAGCCGTAACAAGCAGCTTTATCTTTGATAATATTGGCGGCGAAGGCAGGGGTGAAAAATCTGTATTTGCCCGGGCCTTAATATATGCACCTATACTTAACAGGCACCCGTTTGAGGTAAAAGAGTTATCGCTGGTAGCTATTTCGCCGGCAATAGTGCTGCTGGTGATATTCAGCGTTGGATTTTGCGCGCTTGCAATAAATGACGGCAAACAGCAGCACAACAGGAAATAATAATGCACCCTACTCATATACAATTTCTTTTTGTGCCACTTTTAAATCTGTTCCGTCACCATAATCTAAGATAGCCACGGCCTGGTATTTCCCTTTAACCTCACGTGCCGGAATAGTTATGTAAATTACCTCCGTAGCGCCCGGCAGCATTGATATAGCCCTGGCGGGAATTTTAATACTATTGCCAGAGGTTTTATGCGTCAGCTCACAACGTAGCATGGCATCCGTAGGCACTTCGCCCCTGTTCCGGATGGTAAGGGCCAGCCGCCTCGTTGAATCGCTGTTTGCTCCTTTATCCTCAAAAGCAATAAATTCAAGGTCTTTCCGGTTAAGGCCGGGTACGGTATTATAAAGATGGATGCCCACTTCCACTTTTATATACATGGCTATTTTTTTGCCGGATTTGTCGGTGCCCGTTACGGGTTTCCGTTCGTTTACCTGTGTTAAAAAAAGCATGCTGTTGGTTACGCCCCGGGAACTGTCGGGCACCAGTATCGAAACAGCTACTTCCTTTGTTTCATGAGGCCGTAACATAAGCTGTACCGGATCAACGCGTATCCAGTTTGCATTGGAGGCGGGCAGGCTTCCTGCCGGAAAATAAACTTTATTTCCCAGGCTGTCCCGATACCAATCCCTGACCGTTGCGCTTAGCACAAGCATCTGGCTATCCGTATTGGAGACCCGGATCCGCTCGGTAATGGCCTGCCCTGCGGCAGCATTAAAAAAAATACGGGACGGCGTAACCGCTACGCCCTGTGCATGGGTTTTAACAGAACACACGACCATCTGCAAGCAAGCGGCTATTAAAACAAAACCGGAACAATCAAGCTTGTTCCGGTTTTTATTTATTTTTCTTTTTATTACTGAACAAATCACATCGTTTCTTTTTATGGATTGGAGATGGAATAGGTAAGCACTGCGGTGTAGGTATCCGGCGTTTTCCCCAAAATTTCTGTAGCCACTTTTGCCTGGGGGATGGAATACGTGACATCTGCAGGCGCCGCAAGGGCAGAACTGCCCTGTATCAGGGGCGCCGCTGTTGTGGAAAGTGCAGCAATAGTGCGCAGTGTATTGCCGGGCAGGTTGTTATTGTTGGTAGTGCTGGGTGCCGTAACGGTTACCGCTGAAACATTGACCACATCGGTGTTTGCCCCCGTTCCTGCCATGGTTGCCGTGTTAGCAGCAAGACTTACGGTATACGGCAGAATGCTGGTAATTGCCAGGTGGCTTGTCATGGCGGTCGTTGCCCCATTGGTCTGGTAGTCTGCCAACGTTGCAAACGTAAGTGTTACGTCCGCCTGCTGTACCGTAATACTAAGAAGGGGCGTAATCACTACATGAAGATTAGTGGTACCGGTCGTCTGAGCATGAGCAATAGTGCAGGTGCTTCCCAAAAATAAAGCAAAGGCAGCGGTGCGCGGCAGGAGTTTTTTAATTGTCATTTTTGTTAGGCTTTTAAAAATGAATTTACTAATAAAGTATTATAAAAAAAATATATTTCTTTTAGTTTGCAAAAATTTTTTTGCTCCTTTTTTTTAGTACTTTACATGTAATAACCTTCTATAATTTCTTGTTGTTGCCTGTTGTATATTTTTTATATTCCTATTGCTTAACCATCAGAAAATCCTTATTTGTATTTTCCCTGGTATTGTTATCGGCCTTTTCTTACAGCCAGGAGCAGAAGGTCACTTTTCATTTTTTAAAGGATACCGTTATTACAAATTACGGTGAAACCTTTTCCAACAGGTTATTAATTGCCAATAACACACCAGATGCGCTCTTTTTAATAGCGGCATCTGCCGATTCCCTCGCATTGATCTCGTTGCCGGATACGCTTTCTCTCCGGGCCGGCGAAAAGAAAGAACTGTTTGTAAAATACCTGGCAACGCCTTCGCTATTCAGGTTAACGGGAAATAAGATCTCCATAAAATACCGCATCGCCGGGAGAACCGGGTTGACGCAGGCTGCTTTTTTTATACATACGCAGACCGAACAGCCTCTTTTACTTTCCGCAGTAAACAATATGAACTATTTAAGCGCACAAAATAATGAGGGCAGTGTACAGGTAAGATGCAGCAACAATGGATATACATCACTATCCTTTAAGCTGCTGTTAAAGTCGTATCCTGATGGTCTGGAGATAACAAACAATAACAGAGTCGTTCATTTGCAACCCGGCGATCAGGAACTGCTTTTGTTTAATTTTCGTAATATACGTGCCCAAAATCTTACACCCGATTTTAATTTGTCAGTGCAGGCAATTGATGCATTATCAGGTAAAGCGCTTACCATAACATATACGAGAGTGTTGCTTTTGACCAGTGAAAAAAGACTACCGGTTGTAAATACCAATGCTGCTTCTTTAATAAATAATACAGCGCAACTAAGCTACCAGAGCGCCAGCAATGGCTTTAGCTATTATCAACTGACAGCCGGCGGAGCGGTTTACCCGTCCGATAACGGAATGTTCCGTTATCATCTGAACCTGAATTATTATAACACACCCTTTTCGGGTATTGAACTATATGATTCATGGGTGGCATATAAAAACAAGCATTTTGGTATACAGGCAGGTAATATCTCGGAAAATCTCGATTATTCATTGTTCGGCAAAGGCCTGAAGGCCTCTGTTTCCCTGGATTCCAGCAATACGATAAGCGGCTATTATGTTAAAAATGAGTACCTGCTTTTTTCAAATATAAATCAGCAGCGGGAGGGCGCCGCTGTTTGGGCCGGCACTTATGCCTATTCCGGTGAAAACAACAACAGCCGGTTTGTTTATCTAAATGCGAAAGATCCCTTAACAGGCATACAAACAAATCTTATGAACGCAAATTCGGAATTGCGTTTCAGGGCAGGGCAGGTGTTAGCATTGGAGGCAGGTTATAGCCACGAAGTGCTTTCTGATGATAACAGCCTTACAAAAAAAGGATATGCAGGAGGCATCCGGTATCAGCAAACAGCGGGCAAATGGAGTTTTATATCTGATAATTATTACAGCTCTCCCTATTACGGTGGTTTGAGGCGGGGTGCTTTATTATTGCAGGAGCATATTGATTACCGGCTGAAACCTCATCAGCATGTTTTCCTGCATTATGAAGTAATTAATAATACGCCCAGCTATTTGAGCAAATACTACCCGGCTTTTCTTGATTCTAAAACTTCAAAATACCAGGCGGGTTTTGCAACGGGTGCCGGTCACTGGATGATCACGCTGCACCCCTATTTTTATACGCAGGCGCTGCACCAGAATATTGCCGCTACGGCGCTAGCCCTGCAATCCGCTTCCTCGCATGCGGCGGCGGCTGTTTCTTATAGCGCCATGAAGCATTCTTTTTTACTTACCGCTGACTATGGGCGCGTGGCCAGTAACAATCCCTATCTGCTCAACGGCAATTATTCCGTTTGGCAAGGGATGATCAGTTATAATAACCGCTTTGCGGGAGTTAATGCTTTTTTTCAAAATAATCCCTTTTACCTGATGCAGGAACCCCTGCCCTGGCAGCAGGGAAAATTCAGGCAATACGCGCTTTCACCTTATATACATTTTGCGCTGCTGGACAGAAAACTGGAAGGCGAGCTGTCTGACAACCTCAGCTACTACAGCTATGCGCAGGGTTGGTCCAACAGCGTTCAGGGGAAATTGGGCTTCCGGTTTAAACATACCTGGCAGGTAACTGCACAAGCCCTGTATAGCACGTATACGCAATTTCCCGATTATAATTTTTTGCAGACACAGGTAAGTCTGATAAAATCCTTTAAACAGCAAACCGCGCCGGGTTATAAGCGTCTTTCGATTATATTTTTTGGTGATAAAAATGCAAACGGCATCTGGGACGCTGATGAATTACCGGTGGGAAATGTAATTGCTTCTTTAAATGAATCCTTGGCAGAGAGCAATCGGAAAGGGAAAATAGCCTTTGCCAATCTGAAACCTGCCCTTTATAAACTGCGCCTGCAAAACGGGAACGGATGGTGGCTTTTGGAGCCCTGGGAGGTAATGCTGACGCATAACCACACTTTTAAAATTGCCCTGGTAAAATCGGCAACCCTGTCCGGAAAAATTATCGCTGAAAAAAACAGCTATTTACAAACCCTTCCTTCTCTGGAAGGTATTACCATTATTGCAATGGACCGTCAGGGCAATAAGTTTACAACCCTTACTGATGCAGAAGGACATTTTTCATTTAATCTGCCCGTAAAGCTTTTTATTTTTTCTGTAGAAACGCAAGATGCCAACCTGCGTGTTTCTAATCAACAACAGCTTATAAATATAAAAGAGCAGGAAAATCCACTGGTTATTTTTAACCTGGCCGATCATTCCCGGAAGATAGATATAAAGCAGTTTTAAAAAGCGACGACCTACTTACTCAGGTACATGCTTCTATCCTTATACAAAGCCCTGAAATAAGGGTCCCGCAGGTCTTTGATAAAACGGATGGCTTCACCCGTGCTCTTCATTTCAGGCCCCAGTTCTTTGTTCACGCCCGGGAATTTGTTAAAGCTGAACACCGGCTCTTTAATAGCATAGCCTTTCAGCTTTTTCTCAAATTTGAAATCGGTGAGCTTATTGGCCCCGATCATTACTTTGGTAGCAACGTTCAGGTAGGGGATCTGGTAGGCCTTTGCAATGAACGGCGTGGTACGCGAAGCACGCGGATTGGCTTCAATCACATATACCGTACCATCCTTTATTGCAAACTGGATATTGATCAGTCCCTGTATATTCAATGCCCTGGCGATCTTTTCAGAATAGTGCTCCATGGTGGTTACTTCCATAGGCGAAAGGTTAAATGCCGGCAATACGGCATTACTATCACCACTATGGATGCCCGCAGGTTCAATATGCTCCATCACTCCCATCACATGAAAATTTGTTCCGTCATAAATGGCATCCACCTCGGCTTCCTGGCACCGGTCAAGGAAATGATCGATCAGGATCTTATTACCGGGAATATGTTTTAATAAACTGATTACGGCGCGTTCCAGCTCATCATCATTAATTACGATCCGCATCCGCTGCCCGCCCAATACATAAGAAGGGCGCACCAGCACTGGGTATCCCACGCGGTTGGCAATGGCAACGGCTTCATCCACGTTCCAGGCCGATCCATATTCAGGATAAGGGATGCCTAATTCTTTCAGCATATCGCTGAAACGGCCGCGGTCTTCCGCTATATCCATGTTATCAAATGAAGTGCCCATGATCTTTACACCCATAGCGGTGATCTTTTCCGCCAGCTTTAAAGCCGTTTGGCCGCCCAACTGTACAATTACCCCTTCTGGTTTTTCATATTCGATCAGTTCGCGTACATGCTCCCAATACACGGGCTCGAAGTAAAGTTTATCGGCCATATCAAAATCCGTGCTCACCGTTTCGGGGTTGCAATTCATCATGATGGCTTCATACCCGGCTTCTTTGATGGCCAGCAATCCATGCACACAGCAATAGTCAAACTCAATACCCTGGCCGATCCGGTTGGGACCACTGCCCAGCACGATAATTTTCTTCCGGTCGGTAACCTTCGATTCATTATGTACCAGCCCGTCGGTAGTAACGGCTGCATTCACCGGTGCATCAAAAGTGGAGTAGAAATAAGGGGTTTTCGCTTCAAATTCGGCACTGCAGGTATCCACCATCTTATAAACCCGGCTGATTCCCAATTCTTTTCTTTTGCTGTACACAGCGTCTTCTGTATTCCCATGCCCCATGATCTCGGCAATCTGTGCATCACTAAAACCATTCACTTTTGCATCCCGCAATAATTCCGCAGGAAGGGTTTCCAGTGTATAGGCTGCTATTTGTTTTTCGATGGTGCAAAGTTTCTGGATCTCCGACAGGAACCAGCGATCGATGCCATTGGTGGCTTTTGAGATGGTACCCACGGAAATGCCCGCCATCAGTGCATCCTTAATACGGAAAATGCGGTCCCATTTGGGTGTTTTAATATATTCCAGCAATTCTTCTCCGCGCATCAGGCTTTTGCCATAATAGCCCAGCCCGATGGCGTTGTTTTCCAGGCTCTGGCAGGCTTTCTGGATCGCTTCGTTAAACGTGCGGCCAATAGCCATCACCTCGCCCACACTTTTCATTTGAAGCCCCAGGGTGTCGTTCGCTCCTTTAAATTTATCAAAATTCCAGCGGGGGATCTTTACAATAACATAATCCAACGCCGGTTCAAAATAGGCTGATGTGGTTTTGGTGATCTGATTTTCCAGCTCATCCAGGTTGTAGCCAATCGCCAATTTAGCGGCTATTTTAGCAATAGGATACCCCGTTGCCTTGGATGCCAGGGCGGAAGAACGGCTCACCCGGGGGTTGATCTCGATGGCGATAATTTCTTCTGTTGCCGGGTTCATTGCAAACTGCACGTTACATCCTCCGGAGAAATTGCCCAGGTCACGCATCATCCGTATGGCGGTATTCCGCATCAACTGCATACCGGTATCGCTCAGCGTCATCGCCGGCGCCACCGTTATAGAATCGCCCGTATGCACGCCCATGGGGTCAAAGTTTTCCACGGTACAGATGATACATACGTTATCGGCAGCATCACGCAGCAGCTCCAACTCAAACTCCTTCCAGCCCAACACAGCCTGCTCCACCAGCACTTCGTGTATCGGCGAAGCCTGCAATCCGCGGTTCAGGGCTTCATCCAACTCGTCTTTATCATGCACAAAACCACCACCGGTTCCGCCCAGTGTAAAAGAAGGACGTATTACCAGCGGGAAGCCTATTTCCTGTGCATATTCCTTCCCTTCCAGGAAGGAATTGGCTGTTTTGGCCGTAGCCACCTGTATGCCCAGTTGGATCATCCACTGGCGGAACAATTCGCGGTCTTCGGCTTTGTCAATTGCCTTAATATCCACCCCGATCAGGCGTACATTATATTGCTTCCAAATCCCCAGTTCTTCCGCCTCCTTACAAAGATTGAGCGCTGTTTGTCCGCCCATGGTAGGCAATACCGCGTCAATATCGTTTTCCTGCAGGATCTGCTCAATACTTTCCGTGGTCAGGGGCAGCAGGTATACCCGGTCGGCCATCATAGGGTCCGTCATAATGGTGGCCGGGTTCGAATTGATCAATATTACCTTTATACCCTCCTCCCGTAAACTACGGGCCGCCTGGGTACCGGAATAATCAAATTCACAAGCCTGGCCAATGATAATGGGACCAGAACCAATAATTAATACAGATTTGATGGAAGTATCTTTTGGCATCCTTTTGTTTTCTTTTAAAAAAAATAAATTGCGCAAAGGTAGCCTTTTAAAAGAGAAATTTCCCGATTAATTTGGGTGAATTTTGAGCGTTGGGATAAAGTTTTTTTGAACGAACGATTGTAAAAAAATATTACCGCACAGAAGAGCCCCTGATCACCAGCTTTGGTTTTAGTGATTTTACGATGGGTTGGGCTTTCCCCTCTGTTTGAATACTCCGGAGCAACAATTCCATTGCTTCCCGGCCAATAACGCTTACGGGTTGCTGTATGGTTGTAAGACCGGGATCAATAATTTCAGCCATGGGATCATCACTAAAACCCACCACACCCAGCTCCCGGGGAACAGGAATCTTCTTTTGTCTGGCCACCATAATTAATTGAATAGCAACCGGATCGTTCACGCAAAAAACAGCATCGGGGCGGTTCCGCCTTTTTGAGAGCAGCGTTTCTGCAGCATTGATCGCTCCTTTTTTCGACAGGTCGCAATGAATAACCTGATCCTTCCCCGACGGCAGGCCATATTTCTTCAAAGCCGCCCGGTAGCCATTCAGCCGGTTATAGGTCAACTGCAGCGAGAGGGGCCCGCCAATATGCGCTATATTTTTATACCCGCTTTTTATAAGGTGCTCCACCGCCAGAAATGATCCTTTATAATCGTCCACATATACCTTTGAAGAATCTATTTCCTCGCACACCCGGTTAAAAAACACCACGGGAATGCCGTGTTTTTCAAATGTCCTGAAATGCTCAAAATTCTTTGTCTGGCACGACATGGAAATCAGCACCCCGTCCACCCGGTTGGACAATAACACATGAGCATTGGCTTTTTCAATCTTATACGACTCCTGCGACTGACAAATAATTACATTGTAACCCGCTTTGGTGGCCACTTCCTGTGCGGCCATAATAATGGTAGGAAAAAAATAGGTAAGGAACTCCGGCACAATAATGCCGATATTGTTTGATTTGCTTTTTACAAGGCTCTGCGCCAGCAGGTTGGGCTGGTAATCCAGCTTGCGCGCCATATCCAATACATCATTTCTCGTTTGTTCATTAATGTCGCTGTGCTCATGTAAGGCACGCGATACGGTTGATTTAGATATGCAGAGCGCCTTTGCAATATCAACAATGGTGGTCATGTGCGGACGGGCCGGTGTTACGGTTGCCTCCTCTTTTAAAATAAAATAGAGCTTGCAATCCTTGCAATAATAACGTTGCTTACCCCGAACGATGCCGGACCGGGTAATTGCATGCACTTCTCCGCAATGAATACAACGAACCACAACTGTTTTTTTTATTAAGCCTCGCTAAAATAATGAGTTTTTTTGGATTCATTAGGCAAAGAAGTCCTGTTGTGACGGACCAATCGAAAATTTTTTAAACCATTAAAAGTTAAGCACCGTTAAGTCTTAACGGTTTTTAATCTCAATGGTTAATGATAAAAAAGCAATTTCAAGGGCTGTTTAACGCAGAACGCTCCAGGCGTAATGCATAACGGATCTCCGATTGACCATTCACGATTGCCCATTCACTGTCGCTTAGAAACGTCCCTTCCTGAAACCCAATCTACTTTTACATTTCCCATTCAATATCTCCTATGCTACATTTTATTCCCCGGCCAGCTACCGGTATCGTTTGCGGAATCGTTCCCGATAGTTCTCGTTGCTCCATAAGGACCACTTTGAAAGAAACTTTTCTAACATTGTTCCAACGATTTATTTGTAATTAACAAGCAGCCATCACAATGAAAAAAAATTGTTCCATCAAAGCATTTTTGCTAAAAGTATTTTGCAGCGCCGTCGTAATCATTGCCGGGCTGTTTTTGCAAACCGCAACGGCGCAATCCACCCTGCGGGAGGTTAAGGGCCGCGTTACCGATGAAACCGGCAGCCCGGTCCGCGGGGCTTCGGTTATCATTTCCGGCGCTTCCAAAGGAACACAAACAGACCCTAACGGACAGTTTACTCTAACGGCGGTTGCTGCCAATGCAAGCCTGGTGGTTTCCCATAAGGGTTTTATATCCGATTCTGTTATGGTAAAAAATAACAAGCCGCTGGTATTGGTATTGCGGCAGGATATCCAGAACCTGAATGATGTAGTAGTAGTCGGATATGGTACCCAGCGAAAAATAGCTTCAACCGGCTCCATCGCATCTGTAAAGGCGGCAGACATTACCCAAACCCCTGTTGTGAATGTTGCCCAGGGGCTGGCGGCACGGGTATCCGGGGTGCAGATCACGCAGAACAATGCTGCCCCCGGGGGAAATATCAGCGTCCGCATCCGGGGAACCAACTCCATCAACGGATCATCTGAACCGCTGTATATTGTCGATGGCATCCAGATCTCCAATGGCGGTGGTGTTACGGATGTAAGCCCCTTATCCACGATCAACCCGAATGATATTGAATCGGTGGAAATTTTAAAAGACGCTTCTGCGGCGGCCATTTACGGCGCCCGGGGGGCCAACGGTGTGGTGCTGATCACCACCAAGCGGGGGAAGAAAGGCGCTACACGCATTCAGTTCGACACGTATTATGGCAGCCAGCGCATCACCAAAAAATTAAAAATGATGAATGCTGCACAATTTGCGCAGCTCGAAAACGATATTTACAATACCGCTATTTATCCTGATCCGCAATCGCTGGGACAAGGAACCGATTGGCAGGATATTATTTATCGCAAAGCTCCTATTCAAAACTACCAGGTTTCGGTAAGCGGCGGTTCAGAAAAAACAAACTTTTCGTTATCGGGGAACTATTTCGACCAGGATGGCATCATCATCGGTTCCTCCTTTAAACGTTATTCCCTGAGGGCTACTATTGATCATACGATCAATGAACATTTCAAAACCGGTACCAGTATCCTCACCAGTTATACGATCAACAATAATATTCCCACGGGTATTAATTCCATCGACGGGCCGCTGGTAAAAAGTGGTATTGTGGGAGCAACCCTCGGTGCGCCGCCCACGCTGGTCCCGTACCGGGAAGACGGCAGCGAATGGCCTTTCTCCGACCAGTTTAACAGCCGCTACCGGGAAATATCGAACCCGGTAGGGTTGACGCAAATTTTGGATCAGAACACTATTAAACGCACGCTGGCCAACGTGTACCTGGAAGCTAAGGCAAATAAAGACCTCAGCTACCGGGGTACTTTTAATGCAGACATCGGGGGCACGCTCAACGATTATTATTCTCCGCTTTCCATTGTAGGGCAGGCAGAACGGAATGTAAATTCCGGAAGCGCGGCCAAAGGAAATTCCAACAGTCTGAACTGGCTGCATGAAAGCATTCTTACCTATAACAAAACATTTGGCGATCATTCGCTGAAGTTTACGGGCGTATATGCGCTGCAACATATTAACAATAACTCCAACTCCATTTCTGCAAGTGGCTTCCCCAATGATGCCACTACAGACGAGTCCGTTGGTTTAGCCACCAACCGTACCGTAAGCAGCTACCGGTCTAAGGAAGTGCTGAACTCCTGGATGGGGCGGATCAACTATGGTTATGCCAACAAATATTTTGTTGATGTTACCGCGCGGTATGACGGCGCCTCCAAATTTGGCGAAAATCATAAATGGGGCTTCTTCCCCGCCGTTGCCGGCGCCTGGCGTATTATTGAAGAACCGTTCCTTAAAAACAGTACCTGGCTGAGCGATCTTAAACTGAGAGCCAGTTACGGGTTAACGGGTAATGCCGCGGCCATTTCTCCCTACCAGTCGCTGGCGCTCATCGGTGGTGGCAGCAATTACATATTTGATCATGTGTATACCATTGGTTTAAGCCCCACCGGCATACCCAACCCTGATCTGCGCTGGGAAAAATCCACACAAACCAATGTGGGGATCGATGTGGGGATTTTAAACAACCGGATCAACCTTGTGGCGGACTATTATGATAAAACCACAAAAGATCTGTTATTTGTGAAGTCACTGCCGCTTTCTTCCGGCTATACTGCTGTAACCGGCAACTTTGCCAGCATACAGAACCGTGGCATTGAGTTTTCTGTGAATGCAAAAATTCTTACCGGTGCTTTCCGGTGGAACGCCAATGCCAATTTTACCCGCAACCGGAACAAGTTGTTAGCCCTTGCAGACGGGGTTCAGGAATATGTATTAAACCCTTATAGCGTGTTGCAGGTAGGTCAGCCATTGGGCATCTTTAAAACCTATGTCTTTAACGGTATTTATCAAACCGGCGAAACCGTATTGCCCGGAAGTGGCAGCAGGATCGGAGGCGTGAAAGTGGCTGATTTGAACAACGACGGCCAGATTACCGGGGCCGATCAGAAAATCACGGGTAATGCAAATCCGAAATTTATTTTTGGTTTTTCTTCCGACCTCAGTTATAAGAATTTTGATCTCTCCTTTTTCCTTTCCGGTGTTCAGGGCAATAAAATATTCAACCTGAGCCGGTACACTTTTGAAAACCCGCTGGGTGGGCGAAACGTGGTGGAAGGAGCCGTGAACCGGTGGTCGCCCACTAACCCCAATAATGAGTATGCCAGCGGATACCAGGGTGGTCGTTTGCCCGTTTCCGACCGGTTTGTTGAAGAGGGTTCTTACCTGCGTTTAAAGAACATTACGCTGGGCTATCGCCTGCCGCCTATTAAAGGGATCAGCAGTGTACGCGTTTATGTAAGTGGAAACAACCTGCTTACCCTTACAAAATACAGCGGCTATGATCCGGAAGTAAATTCCTTCGGAGGCTCCAATACGCTGATCGGGATCGATAACCTGGTGTACCCCATGTCCCGTTCCTTCCTGGCAGGTTTACAGGTCACCTTTTAAACAGCGCCTAAAAAATTATTCATGATTTCAATTGCCCATACAATGAAAAATAAAAAACAATATAGATTCCTTTCGTATGTCAGCGGATGTCTTTGCATTCTGGTACTGGCAGCCTCCTGCTCCAAGCAATTAAAGGAACAACCCTATTCTTCCATTTTTACAGATAACTTTTATAAAACGGCAGCCGATGCCGAGGCCGCATTGGTAGCCGTGTATGGCCCTCTGCCAGACATGTACAGCACCGCAGCAACCTGTGCTTCTGATTTTAGCGCCGATCAGATGTATCCCCGGCCGGTGGTGGGAAGAGACACGTATACCCTTTTTAGTTACGATGCCAACTATACCACACAAAAGAGCTTCAGCCGGCAGTTTGAATCGCCGGAGCAGATCTGGCAGTCCTGCTACGCAGGAATTGAAAAAGCCAACGGAGTCATCAGCAAAGTGCCTAATACCAATATGGACACCGCCCGGAGAGCGGTGATCATTGCAGAGGCTTTTTATATGCGCGCGTTTTATTTATGGACACTGACAAAAAATTTCGGAGACGTAGTGATCAAAACCACGCCCAGCGCTAATATTGCCGATGCAATGGTAGGAACCTCCCCTCGCGCCGATGTGTATAAACAGATTTTTGCGGATCTGGATGTAGCGGTACAGGCACTCCCGTCTTATTCCGGGAGCATCCGGAAAGGCAGCCCTTCAAAAGAAGTGGCCCTGGCCTTATATGCAAAAGCTGCGTTGTATAATGAAAACTGGTCGCTGGCCCTGGACAAAGCCAAAAGCGTGATCAACTCCGGCAAGTATGGTCTTATGGATAACGTACTGGATGTGTTTAATGTGGACAAAGAAGATGTTGCCCGCAAAGAGAACATGTGGGCGTTGGAATGTGAGCGCACTTCTCCTGGGTTCTCTACCCAGGTGATTGGTCTCTTTGGCCCCAAAAACAGCGACGGGCCGCAATACGCTCCCACCACTTACGGATCGGCATTTATGTACCAGTCCTTTTTTGATTCTTTTGATCCGGCCGACCAGCGCCGGCAACTTATGGATACCTTTTATATCAATAAACAGGGAAAGGTGGTGCACCAGAAAGATATCACCCCGATAACCCAGCACGGAGTACTGATTAAAAAATATAGGGATCCGAATGCCACCGGACAGAACGGGGCCATCAATATCCAGATCTTCCGGCTGGCCGACGTATACCTGATCGCCGCAGAAGCCGCCGCCCGTCAAAATGGGGTAACCACGGAAGCGTTGGATTATGTGAATACGGTGCGTCACCGGGCAGGGCTTGCAGACCTGGACGCAAGCCTCAACAAAGATCAGCTTATTGCTGCCATACTCCAGGAACGCAGTTGGGAGCTTTTCGGCGAAGGCGACCGCTGGTATGACTTAACCCGTACCAATACTTTTTTACAGGTGGTTCCCAAATGTGTTAACGACGTGTATCCGGTGCGGACGCCGCAGGCAAGAAACCGGTATTTCCCCATTCCGCTGGATGAGGTAAATGCGAACTCAAAACTGGAACAAAACCCGGATTGGAAATGATAAAATAGTTGCAGTTTTATAATCGCAACGGGCGTACAGAACCGCGTTATGCTTAACTTGTTTCAGGATCCGTTAAAACGGCAACAGTATAGTTCATTCCGTTTTAAAAAAGCCTGAGCTACTGATCAAAAATCAAATGATGAAAAGAAAAAAATTCATACAGCAAATAGGCAAAGGGCTTGCCTTATCAACCCTGCCGATGGCTTATACTAATGTAGCGGCGTCTGCCGCTGTTACTCCGAAAAAACCAGAAGAAAAGGTACCAGATGGCATCTACCGCCCTGAAGGGTATCATCTTGTTTGGGAAGATGATTTCAAGAGTAACAAATTGGATGAATCGGAGTGGTTTTACCGCAGAGACATAAAGATGAACAGCGCCCAACGACCCGAAAATGTTAGCGTAGCGGATGGCCGGCTGCTATTGGCCATGAAGCAGGAAGATTTTTTAGGCATGCGTTATACCGGTGCCGGTATTGTATCAAAAAGAAGATGGCAGCATGGCTATTATGAGGTAAAAGCAAAGCTTACCAATGCCAAAGGCTGGCATCACTCTTTTTGGGCGCAGGAAGGAACGGGGTTTTTAACCTTCAGTTCGGACCGGTCTATGGAAATAGATATTTTTGAGATGGAATCAACCAAAGCTTCCAACCATAACCTGTGGATCTATCCGGATGGATGGTCCTCCCGCCAAAAGAAATGGCACTCCGTTCCCAATAAAGACCTGGGTTTTGATGCCGCAGATGACTATCATATATATGGCTATGAATATACAACGGAAGGAATAAAATTTTTTGTTGATGGGAAAATCACCCATACCATTGAGGCTCCGGAAGAGGATCATAAACACTATTCCTTAAATCTTTGGCTTACCGTTATTGCCACTCAAACCAATGTTGAAACAAAACTGCCGGTATATGATTATATTGAATATATCCGCTGTTATGCTAAAGACCCCGATGCACCATTACCCCCCAAATGGGAACCGGCCTATGAAAAAGGAACAACCATTTACATAGACAATTCTGACGCCTGGGGATTTAATATGGGCGATTACTGGGAAATAGCCGCAGAAGGCAACTTTTATGGCCACAACTATTATAAATACAAGCGTAAGGAAACCTATAATCCTTTGCGGGATTGGGCGCTGTTCAGGCCCTTTATAAGTGAAGCGGGCAATTACGATATTTATTTAAGATGGGTGGCTGGTGCAGACAGATGCAGTAAGGTTCCCCTGGAGATCTGGTACGACGGCGGGTTGAAAAATGATACCACAAAATCCATTAACCAGCAGGAACATAACGGCGAATGGGTGAAGATCGGCAACTATCCCTTCCGGCAGGGCTGGAATAATCTGATCAAATTGATCGTCCGCAATACCGGATATGTGATCGCAGATGCTGCAAAATTTGTAAAAACCTCCTGAACGGATATGAAAAAATTGAGCCTTGTTATATTATCCGTGCTCGTATTATCCGCTGCGGCCAGCGCGCAAAAAGCACTGTTCCTGGTGGCAGGGCAAAGCAATGGTGTGGGGCAGGGCGATGCGTCTTTGTCTGTAAAAAACACCACGGCGCCTTTATATGAATATGTATTTACAGGCAACACCTTTTGTTTGTTGGCAGACCCCGTAGGGCAGGAAGAACTCCATTTACAACAGGCACATACCGGCAGCGCCTGGCCCTCGTTTGCTGCAGCCTATCATAAACTTACAAAAGATACGGTCATCATTATTGCGGCGGCAAGAGGGGGCAGTTCCTGCAATTATAAAGCAGAACTGCCCAGCATGGGCACCTGGGACACTGTTGGTACATTACCATTGTTTGACAGCGCCCTCTTAAAAACAAAAGCAGCAATAAGGCTCGCCAAATGCCCGCTAAATGGAATCATTTGGAGCCAGGGCGAACGCGATGCCAATGCCATAAATGCCGGGCGGTTGACCCCGGAAGAATATGCCCAAACCTTACAATTGCTGATCGGCCGGTTCAGAAAGGCCCTGGGTGCCGTGCCGTTTTACATTATCCAAACAGGCTATTATCGCAATCATCCTAAAAAGGGATTTGATGCAGTGCGGAGGGCACAGGTGCAGCTCTGCAACACCAAGCAACAGGTTTATATGGTTTATGATCAGACAGGAACTTTTGAGCAAAAAGGCTGGATGAAAGATGACATCCACTACAATCAAACAGCATTGAACCACATCGGAGTCATTGCTGCACAAAAAATTGCAGCACAAAAAAAGTAAACGGATTAAAAAAAGATAAAGAATAAAGCAAAATGATAAAATCAGAAAGCAGTGACAAGCGGCGCTTTCCGCTGGTGCCCATTAATGCAGACCTGGTCATAACCGGAGGCGGGTTGTCTGGTATTTGCTGCGCCATCACTGCTGCCCGGCAGGGATTGAAAGTAGCATTGGTACAGGATCGCAGCGTGTTAGGCGGTAACGCCAGCAGCGAAGTGCGCCTGTGGGTGCTGGGCGCCACTTCCCATATGGGCAACAATAACCGCTGGGCCAGGGAAGGCGGCCTGGTAGATGAAATACTGGTAGAAAATACCTATCGCAATCCCGAAGGAAATCCGATCATCTTCGACAGCATCCTGCTGGATAAGGTAAAACAAGAGCCCAATATTGAGCTGCTGTTAAATACAGTGGTGTATGACCTTGATAAAAAGGAGGAGCTTATCACCGCAGTAAAAGCGTATTGCAGTCAGAACCAAACCGAATATTATTTAAAAGCCCCTTTATTCTGCGATGCCTCCGGCGATGGTGTTTTGGGATTCTTAGCCGGGGCCGCCTTTCGAATGGGAGCCGAAAGTAAACAGGAATTTAATGAACCCTTTGCACCAACGGAGGAATACGGTGAGCTCCTGGGCCATTCGCTCTATTTCTATTCAAAAGACACGGGCCGCCCCGTAAAATTTATCCCGCCGGCCTTTGCCCTGGAAGATATTAAAACTATTCCACGCTTCAGAAGCTTTAACGCCAAAGAATATGGCTGCAAGTTGTGGTGGATCGAATATGGAGGCCGGATGGATACCGTGCACGACACCGAGAAAATAAAATGGGAACTATGGAAGGTGGTGTATGGCGTATGGAATTATATTAAAAATTCCGGTAATTTTCCTGAATCCGAAACCTTAACGTTGGAATGGGTGGGCATGATCCCCGGAAAACGGGAAAGCCGCCGCTTTGAGGGCGACTATATTTTAAAGCAGCAGGACATAGTAGAGCAGCGCCACCATGCGGACGCCATCGCCTTTGGCGGATGGAGCATTGACCTGCACCCGGCCGATGGTATTTATTCCAGCGCTCCCGGCTGCGATCAATGGCATAGTAAGGGCATCTATCCTATTCCCTATCGTTGCATCTATTCAAAGAATATCAAAAACCTGTTCCTGGCGGGCCGGATCATCAGCAGCTCGCACGTGGCTTTTGCTTCTTCAAGGGTGATGGCTACCAGCGCTTATGTGGCACAGGCCGTAGCCATTGCAGCCAGGCTTTGCAAAGAACACCAATGCCTTCCGGCAGACATTATCAATAATGGTAAAATAACATTATTACAGCAAGAGCTGATCCATACCGGCCAGTATATTCCGGGCATTCACCTGCCGGATCCCGGGAATATAACAACCCTGGCCACTATAACAGCCAGTAGCGAACTGCAATTACAGGAGTTGCCGGCCGATGGTCAGTTCCTCGACCTGGATCCTGCTATTGCCCAGATGCTGCCTTTCGGCGGTGGAAAGATCCCAGATATATCCCTGCTGGTGTATAGCGAAACGGATACGGTGCTCCATGCTGAATTAAGAATTTGCTCCCGAACCGGCAGTTATACTCCTGACACCACACTGGCGGCTTTTCATTATACACTCCGGCCCGGAGCAAACCAGGTATCCGTTCGCCCTGATATCGTTCTTGATGGGGAGCAATATATTTTCCTGGTGCTGCATAAAAATCCGGCTGTAAAAGTTGCGCGTTCTTCACAGCGCATTACGGGTATTCTTTCCATCTTCAATACGATTAACCCCGCTGTTTCCAATTATGGCCGGCAGGAGCCCCCTGAAAATATCGGCATGGATCCGTTTGAGTTCTGGTGCCCGCAGCGCCGCCCGGCAGGCCATAACCTGGCGCTCACCCTAAGTGAACCTGTTAATGGCTTTACCGCAACCAGTATAAAGAATGGCATTGCCCGGCCTACCACGCAACCCAACGCCTGGGTCGCCGATTTTAAGGATGCACAACCCTCAATCACTTTACAATGGAAGCAACCGGTAACCATCAAAAAAATAGCCCTTTCTTTTGACACCGATTTTGATCATCCCATGGAATCAGTTCTCATGACCCATCCTGAAACTGTGATGCCCTTTTGCGTGCGTGATTATGTCATTTATAATGACCAGGGCGAAAAGATTTATGAAAAAAAGGGCAATTATCAAACGCGTAATACCATTTATTTTGAGGAAGGAGCACACACCACCCAGATAAAAATAGCGCCACAACATCCGTCATCGACCACACCTGCAGCCCTTTTTGAAGTGTTGTGCTTTGAATGATTTATAAACTAATTCCAGATAGTATGAAGTGTCTTTTTATTGTTGTTCTTTCGCTGTTTGCAGCATCCCTCCCGGCGCAGGAAAAAGTGCAGTTGGCTAATGAGCAACTGCAAATTGAATGGACCGCATCACCCGGAGGGTGGAAAATAAGCCGCATGGCTTTTAAAAAAGCCGATCAATGGGTGCCGCTGTTACAACCTGAAGGAAATTATACCTTGTTGTACGCTGCAGAAAAACCGGGCCGTACCACCCCCACCAGCTTTACAACAGTGGCCGGTACGCCCTGGCCGGATACACTTTTTCGTTATTTGAAAAACAGGTGGGCCGATGCTGCAACACCGGTAGCGCTCAATACAGCGGGAACGGCTTTTTCCTTCTACCCTCAAAAAGCCAGGCAGGTAAATAACCATACGGTTCAGTTTGTTTATGATGCCCCAATGGCAACCGTTACTACCCTCGTTTCCCTGGACAATAGTTATAAAGGCGATCTTATTATTCAACAACAGTTACAAACAAAAAAAGCAGGATACTTTTCTTTGGCAAGTCCGACCTTATTTTCTATCCCTGAAAAAGATATGCAATGGGCTACGGTACCGGGCTATTTCCAGGGGCGCTCTTTCGAAAAAAATATCGCGCAGGGATATGCCTACGGCCAGGGAGTGCCCGAAGTGCCGGCGTTATACCGGGAACGGGGTGCTGGTACCCTAACCGCTATTATTACGATCAACAATAATATTTCTGTTGCGGCAACGCCGGATCCGCAACTGGGACGCGACCCCTGGCGTTATGATCATAAAACCAACAACGATTGGGATGTAGCGGTTTCCCATAAAAACAGGAACAGCGCGTTGTTTCCTACAGTGTATTACCCGGTCCTGGGGGAACCCTTATCGCTGTTAAAAAGCGACACATTGATACAATACGGTCTCCGGATCAGTTTTATAAACGGCCCATGGGATAAAATGCTGGCGCATGTGGTTAACGATATCAATCATTTTAAGGAGCAACTGGCCCTGCGCACCAATACACAATCACTTAGCAAAAGAGTGGAACGTATGTACCGGTACCTCACCAACCCCAAAACCTCGCTGGTCAATTTCACTAATTACAAGGGTCTGGAAATTGCAGGCCAATCCTACAAGGGTGGTGTTATAGGCTCCCAGGGCGATGCCATTAAAAATTCAGACTACGGCGCCATGTGGATGCTGGCCAACGCAACCAACGACCCGCTGCTAAAAGACAGTCTGCTGCCGTATGCGCTGAATTTTAAACTGGCCCAACAGCAAACCGATACCGGCTTTTTCAAAGGAGCGGCCATCGGTCAGTATTACCTTACCAAAAGAAAAAAATTTGTGGAGGAGTGGGGCGATTTTGTGGAGCCCATCAGTCTTACTTATTATGTAATGCTCGACATCGGGAACATCCTGTTATTTGAACCGGCAAACAAAGAGCTGCAACGCCGCCTGCGGTTGGGCGCCGATCTGTTAGTGCAATGGCAAAAACCTGATGGCAGTTGGGACGTAGCCTACGACCGGGTTACGAAGAAACCCCTGTTTACCGATTTAAAAGACCTGCGGCCTACCTTTTACGGATTATTGGTAGCCGCGCGCATTTTGAAAGATGAAAAATATTTGGCTGCCGCAAAAAAAGGCGCCAACTGGTTTATTAAAAATGCGGTTGATAAAGGAGCGTTTATTGGGGTATGCGGCGACACGCGCTACGCACCGGATTTTGCTACGGGGCAGTCTGCACAGGCGCTCTTAGATCTTTTTGAGCTGACCCATGACCAAAAATACAGGGATGCAGCTATCACAACAGCAAAAATATATTGCTCTTCCATTATGACACACCCGCAGGCCTCCGAAAAGACCAAGCTGGTTAAAGGCATTGCCATAAAGGATTGGCAAATTGAACAGTCCGGACTTAGCTTTGAGCACGGAGGCATCCTGGGCTCATCAAACGATCATGGCCCCATTTTGCTTTGCAGCCACGCTGGCCTGTTTGTACGCATGTTTCAGCTTACCGGCGACAGCCTGTTCATTGAAATGGCACGCGCAGCCGCTATTGGAAGAGATGCTTTTTTAGATGAACCAACCAGCGTGGCTTCTTATTACTGGGATGTGATGAGCCAGGGGGCGGGCCCGTATCCGCATCACGCCTGGTGGCAGATCGGCTGGATCACCGACTACCTGCTGGCGGAAACACAGTTCAGAACAAAAGATGCGGTATGGTTTCCAAGAGGATTTGTTACACCCAAGGTGGGTCCGCACCAATCCGTTGGATTTCAACCCGGATCTATTTACGGAACCAATGCTGATCTGATCCTTCGCAATGGATTAGTGGAATGCGATAATCCGGATATAGAATACATTACCGCTCAAAGCAAAGACAAAAAAAAGGTGTTCCTTATTTTACTCAATGATATTAATAAACCCGTCACTGGAAATATCCGGATCCAATGGAATAAACTGGACGGTCGCCGGCGGAGTTCGGTAACGATGTTGCCCGGAACAGCAACGACCCAGGCAGGTGAAACGCAATCCCAGCAACTGGAACCCTATGGCGTAAAAGTTCTCGCCTTTCAATAAAATAAATCGCCCCATCAATACTATACAATGCAGCAACTCGATTTTTTTGTAATGGCAATTTTTGCACTGCTGATCCTTGGCATAGGAATGCTGTTTACACGCATGAGCGGTAAAAATTCCTCCGCATTCTTTGAAGCCGGTGGATCAACGCCCTGGTGGATCAATAGTATTTCACTGTTCATCAGTTATTTTTCAGCCGGCACATTTGTGGTGTGGGGCTCTATTGCTTACAAAAGCGGGTTTGTGGCTAATGGCATTCAGCTAACCATGGTCTTTGGAGGCTTGCTGGTGGCCTGGCTCATCGCTGCCAAATGGAAACGGACCCGGGCGGTTACCGCCGCGGAATATATCAATAACCGGTTGGGTATAAGAACTCAGAAATTTTATACGTTCCTGATCATGTTGCACGGACTGTTTACCACGGCGTCTGTTCTGTATCCGGTGGGGAAAATGGTAAGCGTGGCCACTCCCCTTTCACTAAACACCTGCATCTTTATTATCGGGGCCATTATTATTCTTTACACATCGGCAGGTGGATTGTGGGCGGTATTAGTAACCGACGTCGTGCAGTTTGTGATCCTGACGGCGGCCGTGCTCATTGTGATTCCAATGGCCTTTAAAGAGGTGGGGGGCGTGCAGGCATTTCTTCATGAAACACCTCCCGGTTTTTTCAATTTTTTTAACAGCGAATATTCTTTCGGATTCTTCCTTGCCTTCCTTGCATACCAAACGGTGTATATCGGTGGTAATTGGGCCTATGTGCAGCGCTACACCTCCGTTGCCGATGAAAAAAAATCAAAGAAAGTGGCCTACCTGTTTTCAGCGCTTTACTTTATAAGCCCTTTTGTTTGGATGCTGCCGCCGATGATCTATCGCGTCATCAACCCAAACTTAACAGGGTTGCAACCAGAGGGAGCTTATATGATGATCTGCCAGCAGGTATTGCCCGCAGGGTTGATAGGCCTGGTATTGTCCGGCATGATCTCGGCCAGCGCCAGCAAAGCCAATACCACCATTAATATGATGGCGATTGTATTTGCGCATGATGTTTACAAGAAAACGATCAATCCCGGCGCTTCCGAAAAAGCGTTGATCAGGGCCGCACGTTTTTTCACGGTACTCTTCGGGTTGATCACTATCGGCATCGCCATGATGGTGCCCATGATCGGCGGTATCGTGGAAATGGTGTTAAGCACCGCCTCCATTGCGGGCGGCGCGTTGTTTGCTCCGATCATATGGACGCTGTATTCAAAAAGGCAGACTTCGGTTTCTGTGATTACGGCTTCATTGATGGGCTTGGTGATCAGCCTTGCCTTGAAACTATGGGGCCAGGAGTTGATCGGGCATAAATTGAACCGGGTATGGGAAACCGCTCTGGGGGTGGGTATCCCCGTGCTGGTACTGTTTTGTTTTGAAATTTATTATTGGCTGAAGGGGCAAAGTGCAATTCAGGAAATGCCTGCTACCGCTTCGCGGGAATGGGCGTCCACTGATAAAGAAACAACCGCCACCCAGCAAAATTATTTCGGGATAAAAGTGATCGCGGCCTCGGTAGCAATTGTAGGCACCGGCGTAACGGCGCTGGGGATCGTTGCCCGGGAAGGAACGGTTGCAATAATTGTTGGGATCCTGGTCCTTGCAACCTCACTGCCCATTTTCAGGGCAGCACGGGTTAGAAATTAATTAAGCTTACAAAAAAGATCAACCCAGCGGGGCAACAGGTTGGTAGAAAAATATCAGGTACGATTACCTTATATATTCCATTGCTGCTTTTACGGCGCCGGCCGCATTTACTATCTTGCCGGAATTACATAGTTCGGAGAGCGATACCTTTCCCTCCGTGCCAGGCTTAACAACCGGTTCTGTAACGGCGGCGCCGGATCGTTTGATGATATCCACTATTTCAGCAGCTTTCAGTGACGGAAAATAAGAGCGCAGCAGGGCTGCAATACCCGCCACCACAGGGCTTGCGAGGCTGGTGCCGCTGGCCAGTTGTGTTCCGTTGCCGGCAATAGCGCAGTTAATATCCACGCCGGGGGCAAAAACATCGACTGTTTTTTTACCATAATTGCTAAAGGCTGCAACAATGCCGCCTACACTGGCATCGCCGCTGGCGCCGACCTGTATTATATTCGGTAGCGGTGTGCCTTCGATCGTATGTGAGCTTGGATAATTGTCGTCTGTATCATTATCCGTTGCATCATTACCGGCTGCATGCACCAATACCACATCTTTTGAAAGCGCATATTGAATAGCCTCATCCACCCATTTTTTATCCGGGGAAACAGATTTCCCGAAACTCATATTGATCACTTTTGCTCCGTGGTCCACAGCATACCGGATAGACACCGCCACATCCTTATCATATTCATCCTTTCCCAGGATCCCTCTTATCATCATGATACGCGCATTATCGGCAATGCCATCGATCCCGATACCATTATTACGCACCGCCCCAATAACACTGCTTACACTGGTGCCATGATAGCCGCTAAAGCCGGTAAGATTATTGTTCCCGTATTTTACTTTGGTAATATCATACCCGTTGTCTTTCAGCAGTTCGTCCCGGTAGGGTTTAGGAGCGGTGGTCAGCTTTATTAAATTATCTTCCTGCTCTTTTTTAAAATCACCAAATCCTTTTAAAAGTTCTATATTATTAACCTGCCTGCCCGCAAAGATCTCTTTCCACATACTGACCAATTGCTGGGCAGCCGGTGTTGCGTGAAAGGTATCGAGGTCCTTTGCCGTAAACACTTCTTTGTGCAGCATTTCTCTCAGAATGGTGTCCGACCGGTTGGCGATATCCCAGTTGGTTCTCAGGTTATCAATTATTTTTGAGGCGTTGTCATAGGAATGGGTCAGCTTCTGATGGGCACGCTTCCATTCCCGGTACTGCCATTGCTGCTCTTTCGGGATCTGGGCGCTGTCTTTTCCTTCAAATTGTTTTTTAAACCGGTGATAGGTTCTCCAATCATCGCTGATACTTACCGACAGATTTTCTCCGTTGGGCGCGCCCAGGTAATTCCAGCCATAATAATCATCAACCAGCCCGTCGCCGTCATCATCTTTTTTATTATTGGGAATTTCGCGGGGATTATGCCACAGCACCGGTTTCAGATCCGGCTGCAAGGTATCAATGCCACTGTCGATCACCGCTACGATCACCGGTTCACTTTTTCGTCCTTTTAACAATTCATAGGCCTGGTTCAGACTGATGCCATGATACCCGTCTTTTGCAAAATCAAGATAATGCCAGTTCTTTATCCTGGGTTTTACCGGCTGTGCTGATACCGTGCCGTAATTAAACAACAATATAGTTATAGCAATAAGAGTAATTCGCATATATGAAAATAACTTTTATTGCTGAAGAAGTGCTACCCTTTTTTGTGGTTGGGGGTATAAATAACCACTTTATTATCGGAAGGTTTTACGGTTCTTAAATAGGCAAAAATCGCCTTCAGATCGTTCTCTGTCATCCCCGCATACATGCTCCAGGGCATAATGGTATTAAACTGATCTTTTCCTACGGCGGGCAAACTATCGGGGTGGCTGTAGGACTTAAACCGGCTGACAAACATACTTTCCGTCCATGCACCAATGCCATTTTTTATATCCGGTGTTATATTCGCTGTATGTAATATGCCACCGGGCAGCACCATTTCCCGCCCTCCATTAAATGCTTTCTCCGGGATAATTTGCCCGTTTTTAACCGGTGTATGACATTCGATACAGGCAGCCAGCGTAACCAGGTAGGCTCCATATTGCACCTTATTGGCAGAGTCGGGTCGCTTCTCCGGAACCGCTTTTTGCGGAATAGTATTTAAAATAAAATTCATGGGGAAATCAATCTCCCGGTGCGGCGGATCGTTTTGTTTAGGTGTCAGGGTCCGGAGATAAGCGATAATACTCAGCACATCATCAGGATCCATTTTTCCATAATTTAAGTACGGCATTACCGGAAACAACGCTTCTCCCTCCCGGTTTACACCTGTTGTAATGGTTCGGTAAATTTCACCGTCGGTCCAGTTAGAAAGATGGGCAGGCGTAATATTCCTGGAATAAAATTTTCCGGGGAACCCTACTTCACGTCCAAAATATTCACCTCCAGCTCCCAGGGTTTCTGCCAGCGGCGGCGCAGAAAAGATATTCCAATCCCTTTTTGAATGGCAGTCCATACAAACCGCAACGTGATTGGCCAGGTACCGGCCTCTTTCAACGTGGTCCGGCGTGGGCGCTGCATGTATATCCGGCGTCTTTCCCACGGCGGGCAGCACAAACTTCAGATAGCCCAAGCCACAAACAACAAAAAGAAGAATGCCAACGACCAGTAGTTTCAGAAAACGTTTCATAGACAGAAGTTTTATACGTTTCCTATAAAAATACGCACCTCATGACTGTAAAAGGTGCATATCGCTCAAAATAGCGATGCCTGTCTTTATTGTTTTATTATATTTTTCTTGTATATCTTTTATTGTTTTTTGGTCAGTGGGAACTTCCGTTAAATTTCTCATCCACCCTTTGTGTAATTTTCCGGATGAAAAATTTAGTGTACGTTTGGCAAAATGGCAAAGCATTTATTACTATCCGTGCTCCTGTTAATGGGCGCTGTTTCGTATGCCCAGTTATACCATCAACCTGAATATCCAAAAGATTATTTTCGATGGCCCACCCTACTACAGCCCGATATTGTGGCCAATATGGGCGAGTTGCGGCCGAACCACTGGCATATGGGTTTGGATGTGCGCACCAATCAAAAAGAAAATCAGCGGGTAGTGGCCGCTGCAGATGGTTATATCGCCTTTGTAGGTATTGAATCGTTGAGCTGGGGCCGCTGGATCATTATCAATCACCCCAACGGTCTCTCTACTTTATATGGGCACCTGAATAATTTCCGGCCGGACCTGGAAGCCTATGTAAAAAACTACCAATACCAGCAGGAATCATGGGAAACGCATTTAACCATTCCCGCCGGGAAATTCCCGGTAAAAAAAGGAGATTTTATTTCTTTTAGTGGCAGTACCGGCGGCTCGCAAGGGCCGCACGTGCATTGGGAGATCATTGATACCAAATCCGCAAGGCGGCTTAACCCCGATCTTTTTGGTATGCCCATTACGGATCATTCGGCTCCTACGATAACAAAAGTTGTTCTGTACGACCGGAATAACAGCACTTACGATCAGCATCCTTCGGTTTTTCCCGTGGCCCGGTCGGCCGATGCCACGTATACCATTCCGGGAGGCATCCTCAACACGGCGCTCAATAACCTGGGTTTTGCCATCCAGGCATATGATACCTGGGGACGCGCCGGCAGCAGGATCGGCATTTACAGCGCCCGCCTGTTTTTAGACGACCGCGAGATCAGCAGTTTTTATATTGATAGTATTTCTTACAGCGATACCCGTTACCTGAACGCACAGATCGACTATAAAATGAAAACGACCGGGGGCGGATGGGTGCAGCATGTTTCCAGGCTTCAGGGAGACAGGGGTTCTGTTTATTATGACTTGGGCCGGGGACGCAACACCATAAAGTTAACAGACCATGAGGAACACCAGGTGCGTATCGTCGTAAGCGATACCAGGGGTAACGCCACTACCCTGGCATTCAGGATAAAGAACAGCGGAACCCCACCGCCGGAAAAAACGTATGAATGGCTGCCAAACCGGTTGAACCGTATTTTTAAAGACGACTTTGAGGCTTACCTGCCCATGTTTGTCCTATACGACAAAATGAACTCTGGCTATGCAAAGCTTTCTTCCTCCGGAGGAAGTAGCGTTTCAGCAAAATATAAACTGGGAGAGCCTTTTATCCCCGTGCATAGCGATTTTGAAATACGGATCAGGCCGGATAAACCAATCGCCCCGGAGGATAAGGACCGGGTAGTTATCAAAAGAACAGGAGGAAATACATCTTCAGTGAAGAAAGCGGTCTGGAACGGCCCGTGGATGACCGCTCTCTTCAGGGATTTTGGAACCTTTGAAGCCTTTGTTGACCATACACCGCCAGCCATCAATAGTATTGGCAGCGGCGACCCTGTACATTTAAGCCGGTCTTCCAGGATCGCATTCACCCCAACGGACAATTACGGTATTGCCGGTTTTCGCGCAACAATTGACGACCAATGGATCCGTTTCACAAATGATAAAGGAAGAAGGTATCTTTATTACTTTGATGAAAAAGTGCCGCCCGGGGATCATACGCTTAAAGTTACGGTTACAGATATTGCAGGCAATACAACAGTAAAAAGCTGGAACTTTACCACAACCAATACAGCCAGGGAAACAAAACCGGCATCAAAAGCTCATCATGTAACAGGAACGCAAAAGAAACATACCCAAACGGCGTCTAAACTGAAAACAAAACATACTGCAGCAAAAAAAACCTCAAAATCAGGGCATGCGGTCAGTAAAAGAAAAAAGTAAAACTCTGTAAACCATGGCAACACATTTAAAAGAAGGGGATAAAGCGCCCCAGTTTACCGGTCTGGATCAGGACGGGAATAAAATTGCGCTGAAAGATTTTAAAGGACAAACAGTGGTCCTGTATTTTTATCCTGAGGATGATACCCCTACCTGCACCATCCAGGCCTGTAATTTGCGTGACAATTACGCACTTCTGAAAAAGGAAGGGTTAAAGATTATTGGCATCAGCCCGGATGCGGTGGCCAAGCATAAAAAATTTGAGCAAAAATTTTCACTTCCCTTTCCTTTAATTGCCGACCCGCAACATACGATCATTGATAAATACGGCGTTTGGGGCGAAAAACAGATGTTCGGTAACAAATACATGGGGCTGCACCGTACCACTTTTGTTATTGACGACAAGGGTATCATTCAGAAAATTTTCCTGAAGCCCAAAAGCGCCAAGCACGCAGAGGAAATCATAAAAAGTTTGAAACGCTAAAGTTTGGTGCCCTCGTAAATATCTTTCAAATCAATTGAAGCGGCAATTGCAGCAATGTGCAAACGATCTGCGATCGATTTATATTCCTCCAGCTCCCAATGGCCGGAGGTGTTGATACGGAACACTTCTATGTTGATCGCCTCCGAATCAATTAGCAGGTATTCTTTCAGAGAAGGAATATCCCTGTATAATTTAAATTTACCGCCCCGGTCGTAATTGCGGGTGGATGGCGATAAAATTTCAATTAATACGGTGGGTTGAATTGCGGTATCGGCATCTTCAGGAGAAGGAACAATATCGCTACAAAAAATCGAAATATCAGGATAAGTGAACAAGGTGTTTTCCGGAATATGAACGCGCATATCACTACCAAGAGGTTTGCAAGACTTCCCTTTAAGACGGATATACAACTCGCCTATCATATTTGAGAAAATAACATTATGCCGTGCACTGGCTCCAGACATGGCAAAGATCTCCCCCTGGTAATATTCATGCTTTTGGAGGGAGGCCTTTTCCATTTCGAGGTATTCCGCAATAGTATAAAATGCCTTTTCGTATGCCGGCGCCGGTTCGTTGACTATGTTTTCCATAACTGCAATTTACAACTTTTCTGAATGACCTGTTTCTGGTGTATTTTTGACCGGACTATAGCCCAGGCATCAGCTTTTATGGCTGTGAGGTTTAACTTTTCCATCGTGAAAAAACCTCACAGGTCTTTGTTCCATAGCTAGAAATTGAATACCCTGATTTTAAAGAAGACCTTCATGAATTATTTCCGAATAAAAGAGAACTCCTTTCCTGCCCGGCTGGCGGCGGGGAAATTGAAGTCGAAGGCCGTAGCAATGGTCATTGACCACACCATTCATTTGTACGGAGCAACCCGGGCGGAATTCCTGGAGGATGAACGCTGGTTGCGGCATGAACTGAAGCATATTGAACAATATGAACGATATGGGTTATGGGGGTTTCTTTTCAGGTATATTTTGCAAACAATGCGTTATGGCTATTATGATTGCCCGATTGAGCGGGAGGCACGGGCCGCGGAAAAGGATCCACTCATTTGCGCCCGGTTTGAAATGTTTCAAGATAGTGCTGATTCAACAGTTTAGTCTTGTCTTAAAGGTTTGGGCTTTTGCCGCCATTCACTAAAATATTAGATCGGTAAGTCATCCGGCCGCACTTAATAAAACCCTCAATGGTTTCATAGCAACATCCAATGATTTTGCCCATCGAACTAGCCTTAAAACACCCAGACCAGCTCCCCAAACTCATATTCCTCCCTGGGCGCTCCCCCCAACACAAGTTTTCCATCCCGGGTGACCCCTTTTACCACAGCGTTAAACCGGCACTCGCCCTGATCAAAAGTTACCTGCCGGTTTTTCATAAATAAATGCTCATTATAGTTTTCAAGGTTTTCCCCTGCATTTTTATCAGGGTCTGCAAGGAATTTGTTAATCTTATCAATCAGTTTTGTGGCCAATACTTCGGCCAGTTCCCGGCAATTATAGGTTTTCCCCGTAACCTGTTTCAGGGAAACCGCCCGGTTCAGTTCCGCCGGAAAAGCCTCCTGGTTAATGTTTATGCCGACGCCAATCACGGCCCATTTCCATTTTTGTCCGCTCAGGATGTTCTCTATCAGCATACCGACTGCCTTTCTGTCCTGGAAATAAATATCATTAGGCCATTTTATATACCAGTCTCCGGGGGCATTTTCAGCCAGGAACGCCCGGGTAGTCAGTGCAACAAGGGCGCTCAAATCAAATAAATGGTTCAGATTTAATGCTTCCGGCTCAATAATCAGGCTCAGATTGATATTCTGATCCCGGGGGGCAGTCCATTTTTTCCCCCGCTGTCCCTTGCCAGCCACCTGTTCATGCGCAAAAATTCCCATGCCATGATATGCCAAACCTTCACGTATACAACCAAGGGCATAGTTATTGGTGCTATCTACTTGTAAAAGTTCAATTATAGCAGGAATTTGGCGATGCTGAGTCAATATTTGCTATTTTTGAGCAAAGTAAAATAAAGTTTCCGGAACCTGCGTTTGTTAAAGAGCGTCGTTCCTTTTAATTAAAATATAAAATACGCTGTTTGGAACCATTAGCATCGCTAACAAAACGTAAAATTTCAGGTACAGCCCGGCTTACAAGAAATTCAAAGATTTTCAAGACTATTATTTCCGCCATCCACGAAAAAAAAGGTGAAAATATTGTTTCGCTTGATCTCCGACAGATCCCTGAGGCCGTTTCTGATTTTTTTGTTATTTGTGAGGCCTCCAGCGCTCCCCAGATAAAAGCCATTGCCGACAATATAGAGTACCTTGTAAAAACAGAAACAGGCGAAAATGTGTACCAACGCGAAGGAGCCCAAACATTACAATGGGTATTAATGGATTATGTGAATATTGTAGTGCATATACTTTTACCAGAACAACGCAAATTTTACAATCTTGAGGAACTATGGAGCGATGCAGCGTCCAAAAACCATCAGGAATAATTATTTATATAAAATATATCATCCATAACATAAACCTTTAAGCAGCTTTTGCCTTATAGTATCATAACACAGCAACATGCCTCAGAATAATTATAACAAACAAGAAAAACAGCGGAACAACCCGTTTGCGCCGAAAACTCCTGGCGCCGGGGGTGGGAACGAGCCCAAAAAAGTAAAATTTGGGAGCTATTGGGCATTCATTATCATCCTGGCCATCATGCTGGTGCTCCAGTTCATGAATCCATTCGGGGCCACTACCGCATCTACCACTTTTACCGATTTTAAAAAGATGGTTACGAGCGGTGATGTGCAGAAATGCGTAATAATAAATAACCGGAATATTGTACGTGTATGGCTCAATAAGGATAGTCTTCAGAAGTATCCTGATCTGGCTAAAGTTGCGGCGCCAAAATCGAGCCTGGTGGCTTCTAATGATCCGCAATTATATTTCAAAATTACCAGCGGCGATAACTTCCAGGAGCAGATGTTGGATTTTTATAAAACGCACCCCGATGTAAAACCCGTGTCGACTGATGTGGACGAGGACAGCGATTTTCTCGGCCGTTCGTTAAGCATCGTTTTGCCCATCCTGTTATTCTTCGGCGCCTGGTTATTATTGATGCGTAAAATGAGTGGAGGCGCCGGCGGCGGTGCCGGTCCTGGCGGCATCTTTAATATTGGTAAATCAAAAGCTACTTTATTTGATAAAGGAACGCGGGTAAATATCACTTTTGCAGACGTGGCAGGATTGGATGAAGCAAAAGTGGAAGTGATGGAAATTGTGGATTTCCTGCGTAATCCCAAAAAATACACGGCCCTTGGTGGTAAAATACCAAAAGGAGCCTTGCTGGTAGGCCCTCCGGGAACCGGTAAAACCCTGCTGGCAAAAGCGATGGCAGGTGAAGCCCAGGTACCGTTTTTCAGCCTGAGCGGATCCGACTTTGTGGAAATGTTTGTGGGAGTGGGTGCCAGCCGCGTACGGGATCTGTTTAAACAAGCCCGTGAAAAAGCGCCCTGTGTCATTTTTATTGATGAAATTGATGCTATTGGTCGCGCCCGTGGTAAAAACGCCATGATGAGCAATGACGAACGCGAAAGCACCTTGAACCAGATGCTGGTGGAAATGGACGGTTTTGGGACCGATAGCGGCATTATCGTATTAGCTGCCACCAACCGGCCGGATGTGCTGGACACGGCGCTGCTGCGTCCGGGTCGTTTCGACCGGCAGATCTCGATCGACCAACCCGACCTGGCGGGTCGCGAAGCCATTTTCAGAGTACACCTGAAAGAGATAAAAACAAGCCAGGAGCTTAGCGTACGTAAACTGGCGGAACTGACACCGGGTTTTGCCGGGGCCGATATTGCCAACGTTTGTAATGAAGCAGCCCTGATCGCCGCAAGGCGGAATAAAGCCGGTGTGGAAATGGACGATTTCCAGGACGCTATCGACCGGGTGATCGGTGGCCTGGAAAAGAAAAATAAAATTATTCAGCCCGATGAAAAGCGGGTGATTGCGTACCACGAAGCCGGCCATGCCGTTGCAGGCTGGTTCCTGCAGCACGCACATCCTTTGTTAAAGGTTACCATCATTCCGCGGGGCACTGCAGCTTTGGGCTTTGCACAATACCTCCCCAGGGAAAAATACCTGACACTATCTGAAGAATTGGAAGATGATATGTGCATGACCCTGGGCGGACGGGCCAGCGAGGAGATCTTTTTTGGAAAAATATCAACCGGCGCCCTGAGCGATCTGCAGCAGGTAACCCGTACGGCTTATGCGATGGTAAGTGTTTACGGGATGAACGAAAAGATCGGGAACATATCCTTTTATGACCCCCATTCGGATGCCCAATTTCAAAAACCCTACAGTGAGGAAACCGGTAAAATTATCGACCAGGAGGTAAAAGCATTATCGGATGCAGCCTACAAACGGGTAAAAGCATTATTATTAGAAAAGAAAAAAGAAGTAGAGCTCATTGCCGAAGCCTTGCTGAAAAAAGAAGTGCTGTTTCAAAGCGATGTGGAGCATATGATCGGCAAACGGCCCTTTGACGAAAAAAAACAGGCGCCAGAGGACGAAACAGGACTGATTATCGGACCTAACAATGTGAATCAGCCGGATGTAATGGATGGCGTAAATGGTTAAATAATACATGGGGGCAAAAGAAACCGTATTAAAAAAGATCCGGGAGGCGCTTAGCCAGCCGACTCCCATTCCTTTTCCGAAAAGCGAAGGCCAGTCGCTGGTGTACCAGCCCCTGCACCAGGAACTGGAGGTCGAGTTCGCGGAACGGTTTACCACGCTGCAGGGCAAGTTTGCTTTTTGTCTGAGCAATAAAGAATTCACCAGCCAGTTTAATGCGTTACTTTTTAAAACAGGATGGGAAAAAATTTACTGCCTGGAGCCGGAATTAATGGCGCTGCTGGGCAACAATCTTACTATCAGTAACCAGCCTGGTGAGTTTGCCGGCTGCGATGTAGCCATCACCGGCTGCGAATACCTGGTGGCCCGTACCGGTAGTATTGTGATGAGCGCTGCGCAGCTCAGTGGCCGCAAAACCAGTGTGTATGCGCCTGTTCACGTATGTGTGGCCTATACCAGCCAACTGGTTTTTGATGTGAAGGATGCATTGGAAGGAATGAAAGAACGCTATGAAAACCAATTGCCTTCGCTGATCACTTTTGCTACCGGGCCCAGCCGCACAGCAGATATTGAAAAAACGCTGGTAGTTGGCGTGCACGGCCCTAAAGAAGTTTATGTATTTTTAATTGATGATTCGGAATAACCGGAAGAATGGAAAGCAAGTATCTTTTTGTTTATGGTTCCCTGCTAAGCGGTTTTAAGAACCCTGCATATGAGTATATCGCAAGGTATTTTGAATTTGTTGGACCTGCAACCGCCCCCGGCACACTATACGATTTAGGCGATTATCCTGCCGCCACACCCGATGACGCCACCCATCAAATTGTTGGTGAGCTATATAAGATTCGCAACGAACATCAATTGTCTTTTGCTATAGCCCAACTGGATGATTACGAAGGGGTGAATCCTGAACAGGGAGAAACACCGAATTATAAGCGTGCATTATCCAATATTAGTTATGACCATAACGATGTATCGGCGTGGGTGTATTGGTTCAATCATAATATTTCCGACAAACCCATTGTTGCCTCCGGCGATGTATTGGAATACCTGAAGGCGAAAACGGAAAATAACCAATACTAAATATTGATTGGGAAGGGTTTTGCTACGAGATTTCTCACCCGTCGTTTTAACAAGCAATCCTTCAACTACAACGCGTCCTCTCGACGAGGAGGCCCACGGCCGACGAGGAGAGATCTCCTGCTTAAAGACCGCACTGCAATTGGGTTTGCTGCTATAAGGACGAGGTCCCTCGCTCCGTTCGGGACGACGTTTACCTGGTTTCCTTATACACCGATACCACATTATCTTTTTCAAAAGAAGCTTCTCCCCCTTTTATTTTCCAGGTGATTTTGCCATTCGTGTACACAGTAGCGCCATCTTTTTTTTCGCCCTTCATAAGCTGGATGCTTTCTCCGCCTTTATTCAATACTACTATACCCATATCGCCTGAATCGTGGTAAACGGCCGTAACCACGTCTCCTTTTTCATTGGTATATTTTTTTTCATTCTTATCCACAGGCGCTGCAACACCGGCCGCAGTATCTGTTTTTACAACACTGCTTTCTGCCGGGGTAGTTGCCGGAGCGGCCGCGGCTGTGGGATTTGCCGGCATCGAATCAGATGATTCCGGTTGCGCAGGTGCATTGCTGTTACATGCCGCAATAACGATCATACCGAACAACATCATTTTTTTCATTCGCATATTTTTATATTTCATAATTGCTGGATTGCAAAAATCATTCCCTGCTTTGCTTCCCCTTTAATTTAGATGCGTTTGCCCTGAAAGTAAAAATGAGAAAGGTTTCGCCCCGCTTCCTGTACCTTTGGCCGCAAAATCGTTGTTTATGAAATCGTTGTTATTTTCATTAACCCTTGCCTTTTTTTTGGTTGCCTGCGGCGAGAATCAGTCAAAAGCAAAAGAGCAGCCGCAAAGCAAGGCCGACAGCCTGTTGCAGGACGTCATTGATGCGCATGATATTGCCATGCCCCAAACCAAAAAAATGGAGCGGTTGATGAAAGAATCCAAGACCGCAATCGATTCTATAGATAAATTACCTGCCGCAGCTCAAAAACAAAACGCCCCGCTAAAAGCCTTACTGGATGCAGCACATAAGGATCTTGCGCAGGCGGATAATGCTATGAACGAATGGATGAACGGCTTCAAATATGATTCGCTCAAAGATAATGAAGCAGCCCGTGTGCAATACCTGCAGAATGAGAAAACAAAAATAAATGCTGTTAAAGACCTTGTTTTAAACAGCCTCAGCAAGGCCGATAGCCTATTACCGAAAAAATAAAACCGGGAAACCAGCAATGCGGAAAGGTATTATTGCTTAATGACCGCTGTTTTACCGCCTCATTGCCTTCCCGGCCAGGTATTATTATTCGTACCCGCTTGTTTTTAATCAAACGCTTCTTCTTCCTCGCGTTGCCGCTCAAGCACTTTATCAATCTGGGCGCTCAGCGCGTTGGAAATATCTTCTACCGATCCCTCTCCGGGAACTGTTTTAAACCGGTGCAGCGCTTTGTAGTGGTCTGCAACAGCAGTTGTTTCCTGTTGATACACCGCAAAACGTTTACGGATCACGTCTTCACTGGTATCATCCGAGCGGCCGGAGGTTTTGCCTCTTTCCAGTAATCGTTTTACCAGCTCATCCTCAGAAACATCCAATGCCAACACACTGTGTATCGCGGTCTTTTTTAAGTGCAACAGTTTATCCAGCGCCTTAGCCTGGTTGGCAGTGCGCGGGAATCCATCGAACAAAAACCCCTTCGCCTCCCGGTGCTGCTCCAGTGAATTATCAATCATACCAATAACCACTTCATCGGGCACCAACTGACCTTTATCCATGAAGTTTTTCGCCTCAATACCCAGCGGTGTTTTTTCTGCGATCTCCGAGCGCAAAAGATTTCCGGTAGACAAATGAATCAAACCATATTTTTCTACCAAACGATCTGATTGTGTACCTTTTCCGCTGCCGGGAGGTCCGAATAATATTAAATTAAACATTTAAGCTTTTCTTTTAAAGTGATGTCAACAAATATAGCAAAGCTTGGTGAAAATACGGCGATTCTACCCGTTTATTAAAAACTGTTCAAACTACAGCCGCAGCAACTACAACTTTTATGATCGTATCTTTGTTAATATGGTCATTGAATGATGAAATACCTTACAACAATACTATTAACAATCAGTGTTTTATTTCAGCATTGTGGTTATTCTCAATCACAACCTGATAACAAATCGGGCTTATCAACAATGAAAAAAGAAAACAATCCTGTTTATTCGAATACAGACAGCTCAAAAGTAAATCTATCGGAAGAAGAATGGAAAAAAGTGCTTCCGGCCGAAGTATATTATATTGCCCGCCAGAAGGGAACGGAACGTCCCTGGAGCAGCAAATACGAAACTTCTAAAGAAATAGGAACTTATTATTGCGCCGCCTGCGGTAACCCGCTGTTTAAAAGCGATACCAAATTTGAAAGTGGTTGCGGCTGGCCCAGTTTTTATGAGCCCATCAGCAAAACCAGCGTGATTTACCTGGAAGACAAAAGCCACGGAATGGAGCGCACTGAAGTGGAATGCGGACGCTGCCATGCGCATTTGGGGCATGTATTTAATGACGGACCACCGCCAACGGGGCTGCGCTATTGCATCAACGGCGTAATTCTTGATTTTAAAAAAGCACAGCAGGCAGCGGAGCAGTATAAGAAGAAATAGGCGGCCATTCTGCATTGCTGTGCCTCTATGGCTTTACTTACTTATGTGACCAGTTTTGCTGTTTTTTTGCTACTGAAGCACAGAACCATTGAGGTCATCTGCAGTTTATTATAACATTTTATTTAAAGGATTCTTTGCTTTTTAAAGCAAGAAAACATCTGTATCGACGTCAATTTATAGAACCCGCTTCTATTCTGGAACGGATCTTTTCAAAGACCTGTAGACGAAAACGACCGATATGGCCCGGATAATAATAACAGCAGTATTTCTTTATTTGTGCTACATGCCGTCAAAAGGGTTTGCCCAGGCAGATACTTCGCTGGCCGCATTGCCCCAAACCTGGACGCTGCAGCAATGCATTGACTACGCGAAGCGCAACAACATAGAGATCAATAGTTTACGGCTTAACGAAAAAACAGACCAGCAAAATATCCTGTTAGCAAAAGCCGCAAAATATCCGAATTTACTGGGCAGCACTTCCCAAAGCTTTACCAATAGTAAAAACGCTAACCCGGTGGTGGGCGGGTTTCAGACCCAGTCGAGCTTTGCGAGCAACTATTCGTTAAATTCTTCCGTTACGATCTATAATGGCGGCGCCATCAACAATACTATAAAACAAACTGAAACACAGCTTAAGGCAGATGCATTTAATACGTCTGCCATGGAAAACAGTATAATATTGCAACTGACTCAAGCCTACCTGGCTATCCTGCTGGCCAAGGAAAACAGCATTTACCTGCAGGACCTGCTCAATACCTCGCAGGCGCAATTGAAGCAGGGCACGATCCGTTATAATGCCGGCAGTATTTCCAAATTAGAACTGGTCGGCTTTCAATCGCAGGTAGCTACGGATCAGTATAACCTTACCACAACAGAAAATAGTATCCGGCAAAACACGCTTACATTAAAACAATTGCTGCAATTGCCCTCCGGATATAACATGCAGATCATACAGCCAGACACTGTAGCCACAGCCCCCAAACTCGTAGATGCGCTGGATGTGGCACAGCAGCAGGCGCATGATACCCGGCCCGAAATTAAAAGCAGCCAGTTGGGGATTGATATGGCCCAATATAGCCTGGAAAAAGCCAAAGCAGGCAAAAGACCCACCATCACCGGGACCGGGGCTTTGTCTACAGGGTATTCCGATAACCAGTCTTCCGCCTATATCCGGCAGTTGGATAACAACTTTTATCAACGTATTGGGATAGGGCTGTCCATTCCCATTTTTAATAATCGTATGGCACGCACCAATATCGAAAATGCAAAAATCGCGATCGATGCGGCAAAGCTGAATCTTAAAAAAACAGAAACCACCTTATCGCAGGAAGTAGAGCAGGCCTATATAAATGTATTGAATGCCCAGGCTCAATACGAAGCGGCAGTAACCCAGCTCAATACGAACCGGGAAACCTACCAGATATCAGGCGAACAGTTGCGCCTGGGCGCGATCACTTCGGTCGATTATCTATTGCAAAAAAATCTGTACATACAGGCATTACAACAATATATACAGGCAAAATACAATGCTATCATTGGCGTAAAAGTGTACGATTTTTATAAGGGCGCGCCGGTAACTATTGAATAACCAAACATATTAAAAGAAACAGCGGATGAAACGGAACAAAAGAATTTTTGGCATAGTACTGGCGCTGGTGTTGATCGCCGCCGCAATTGCGTACTTCAGGTTCAGAAAAGATGAAAATACGCTGGTGCTTACTACAGAGAAACCGCATTATGGCCCTATTGCAACCAGCGTAATGGCTACGGGAACGGTTCAGCCTGTCGATACGGTCATCATTGGTTCACAGGTGTCGGGAACGATAAAAAAAATATTTACCGATTTCAACGGAGTGGTAAAAAAGGGGCAGATCCTTGCGCAAATAGACCCCTCGCTGTTTAACGCCCAGGTGCAGCAGCAAAACGCCAACCTGCAACAGGCGCGCAGCAATCTTACCTATCAGCAAGCCAATTTTAACCGTCAGTCGGAACTATTCAAGGCCGGAGCCATTAGCAAGGCCGAGCTTGAAACCGCGGAGAATAGTTTTAAAACCGCGCGGGACCAGGTCAACGGCGCTACCGCACAATTATCAGCGGCCCAAAAGAACCTGTCGTTTACCAATATTTATTCCCCCATCGATGGCACGGTGCTTTCAAGGGCCGTGAGCGAAGGCCAAACGGTGGCCTCCAGCTTCAATACACCTACCTTATTCAGTATTGCCAAGGATCTGAAAAAAATGCAGGTACGTGCCGCTGTTGATGAGGCTGACATTGGTAATGTACGGACCGGGGAGCGCGTAACCTTTACTGTAGATGCTTTTCCCAATGATGTATTTAAAGGAACGGTACAGGAGATCCGGCTGCAGCCAACCGTTTCCTCAAATGTGGTAACATATACTACCATCATAGAGGCTTCTAACGATGACCTGAAGCTAAAACCGGGAATGACGGCCAACATTAATATTTATACGGAAGAACTGGATAATGTGTTGCTGATACCGGCGGCGGCATTAAAATATGCGCCGGATGAAGCTACGGCAAAACAGTTTAAAATGACGCCTGCCGCCAATCAGGGAAATGCTAAATCAAGAAATAATCCACAAGCGGCCAATAAACCCCGTACGGACAGCTCCGGCAATGCGATAAAACATGCTTCTGTGTGGTTAAAACGGGGCGATTCGCTTATTTCCAAAAGAATAGAAACAGGTCTTACCGATGATATTAATGTACAAATACTAAAGGGACTTACCGCCAAGGATGAGCTCATTACGGCACAACAGGTGCAAAGCAGTTCGGATGCGACTGCTTCCGGCGACAGAAGTCCGTTTATGCCGCAAAGAAGAAGAAGCAGTAATACAAAAAGCAGCAGCAATAAAGCCGGAGGCGGAGGCGGGCCGCGGTAATAAACAAAAGCCGGACCGCGAGCAAATAATCAAAAAATGAATAAGAAAATTTTAGATATTACCGAGCTGAAGCGCAACTTCCGGATGGGCGCGGAGGTAGTGCACGCCCTTAAAGGGATTTCCTTTGATGTAAAAGAAGGCGAATTTTTAACCATTATGGGGAGCAGCGGTTCGGGAAAAACCACTTTACTCAACATTCTGGGTTGCCTGGATAAACCAACCGAAGGCACTTATATGCTGGATGGCGTTGCTATTAAAAGCCTTTCGCGGGATGCGCTGGCGCAGTTGCGCAATCATAAGATCGGGTTCGTATTCCAGGCCTATAACCTGTTGCCCAGAACATCTGCTGTTGAAAATGTGGAACTCCCGTTACTATATAATTCCAGTATTTCGGCAAAAGAACGGCGGGAACGTGCCATACATGCATTGGAAGCCGTGAAACTGGCCGATCGCCTGGATCACACGCCCAATCAGCTTTCCGGAGGACAGCAACAGCGGGTGGCCATTGCGCGCGCATTGGTCAATCATCCGGTAATGATCCTGGCAGATGAAGCCACCGGCAACCTGGATTCAAAAACCTCCTATGAAATCATGGCCTTAATGCAGGACTTAAATACAGAGGGCAAGACCATTGTGTTTGTTACCCACGAGCCGGATATTGCAGCGTTCAGCAGCCGGACCATTATGCTGCGCGATGGCCGCATAACAAAGGACTATTTTAATGAAAATAAAAAATCGGCAAAAGAGATGCTGGCAGCAATGCCTACCACAGATGATTATTAAACGGGCCGCAGTATGAGTTTGATTAACCTTTTCAGGATCGCGTTACGGGCATTGCAGCGCAACAAGCTACGGGCCTTTCTTACCATGCTCGGCATTATCATCGGTGTGGCATCCGTGATCGCAATGGTGGCCATAGGGCAGGGGTCAAAAAAAAGCATCCAGGACCAACTGTCCAGCATGGGATCCAACATGATCACGATCCGGCCCAATAGTAATGTGACAGCGGGCGCACGGCTCGATTTTTCAAGCGTGCAGACCCTGAAAGAACAGGATATTATCGCTATAAAAAAGCAGGCGCAATATATAAGCGGCGTTTCCCCTGCTGTAACGCAGAGAGGACAAGTGATTAGTGGTAACCTAAACTGGAAGACTACGGTGCAGGGTGTTAGTCCGGATTTTCTAAGTATCCGCAACTGGCCGCTGAGCAGCGGCATTTCATTTACCGATGCAGATGTAAAGACCGCCGATAAAGTTTGCCTCCTGGGCCAGACCGTTGTGGCCAACCTGTTCCCCAGCGGGGAAAATCCCATCGGCAAGGTGATCCGTTTTAATACCATCCCGTTTAAAGTAATTGGCGTACTTGCTCAAAAGGGGGAAAATGCTTTTGGCCAGGACCAGGATGATATTGTATTAGCCCCCTATTCAACCGTTCAAAAAAGAATAACGGCTTCCATTTATTTCCAGAACATTTATTGCTCCGCCACTGACCAGGCCAATACGGACAAAGCAGTAGACGAGCTCTCATCCATCCTGCGCACCTCTCATCGTTTACGACCCGCCGATGAGGATGATTTTACCATCCGGACGCAGGCCGAACTGATCAATACCTTTAGTTCCACCAGCGAGCTTTTAACCGTTCTCCTGGGCGCTATTGCCGGCATTTCGCTGATCGTGGGCGGCATCGGCATCATGAATATTATGTATGTTTCCGTTACGGAACGTACCAAGGAAATTGGTCTGCGGATGTCGCTGGGCGCCCGGGGGAAAGATATCCTGATGCAATTCCTGGTGGAAGCCATTCTTATCAGTATTACCGGCGGTCTTATAGGTATCGCCCTGGGCATCACTTCCAGTCAGTTGATCACTGTATTTCTCAAATGGCCCACGTTAGTATCGCAATCTTCCGTTACTCTGTCTTTTTTGGTATGCGCCGTTACCGGGATATTCTTTGGTTACTACCCCGCGCAAAAAGCATCAAGGCTGGATCCGATCGAGGCCTTGCGGTATGAATAACGTAAAGCTCCCGCAGATTTTCGCGAATCTTTTTCGCTGATCCGTGCGGGTTTTTAGTCAGCTTCATCACGTCTGCGGGCAATTTAAAACAGCTATTTTTGCACGCAAAAACTGGTATGAAACTGATCCGCTGGATATTCCTCTTTTTGATTTGTGTGGGCGCCACATTATTTGCTTTTTCTTTTTTGGCACCGGATCATCAACAGGTGGTGCGCGCTGTTGTCATCAATGCGCCGCAGGAAAAAGTATACCGGCAAATGCTGCTCCTGCAAAATTTCAACAACTGGTCCATCTGGGGCAACGCCGATTCATCGATCCGGTATACATCTAACAATATTCCCGACGGGCAGATCGGCACTACGATTACGTGGCAGGGAAATGCACTATTGTCGGGTAAAGGCATGTTGCAACTAACGGGATTGAAAGAAAACAAAGAGATCGATCATCATATTACTTTTCTTGAACCTCAAAAGATGGAGGCCGATTCAAAATTTGAACTGGCGGATCAAAACGGCGCTACCCGGGTAACCTGGACCTTTACCATACCCTCGAAAAAACCCTGGAACATCTATAATTTATTTTATAGCCTTGATAAAGAGAAAGGCCGCGAATTTGAAAAAGGATTGCTGGCATTGAAAATGATCATAGAAAAAGGATCGGTAATCAATTTGCCCGGGATCAGCGTCATCAGTTTCCCGCTGACCAATTACATAGCCGTAAGGCAGCCGGTTGCAGCAACCGATTTGTTTAATTTCTTTTCCACCCACTTTCGCTACCTGCAGCAAAGCAGCTTACAGGATAGCGCCACCGTAAAAAAAACAACCGCTTTATTCTATAAAAAGGAAGAGAAAGGAAGCCAAAGCGATGTAGCCGCAGCCCTTGAAATTCCCGCAGGTACGAACCCTCGGGTGCAGGCGCCTGCAACGCTTATCAGCCTGCCGGCCTCAAAAGGAATAGCCGTACGTATTCCGGGGAATTATTCAACGGATAAAACAATGGCCTACCGGGCCCTTGATGATTATATCGCAGCAAAGCAGTTAAAGGTAACACCGCCGGTAATAGAGGAATATACAGCGGCAGACAGTTCGGTACGGATTATTTACCTGGTGGATTAAAGTTCTCTGCAGATAAGCGCGGGAGAAACTATCCGCAAAAAAGAAATAGTTCTGTGAAAATCCGTAGAGACAAAATTTTGCAACACATTCATTCGAACGCTTGTCAGTTCAACACCACAGCATTGTATTTATTCCGGTAGGCTGTGGGTGATAATCCCGTTATTTTTTTAAATACTTCTCTGAAGGCCTTATCATCGGCGTAGCCCACATCCAGCATCACTTCAAAAACGGTTTTTTGTCCTTTTTCCAGTTCTTTTTTTGCCGCTTCAATTTTTACCCGTTGAAGGTAGGCCACGGGCGTATCCCCGGTAGCGCGGATAAAACGCCTGTCGAAGTTACGCCGGCTGATGGCCAGTGTTTTAGCCAGTTGTTCAAACGAGATCTTTGCATCAATATGCTCCTCAATATAGACCTGCGCTTCGCCGATCAACGCGTCATCATGCCCTTTCTGCAGATCAAAAATGGTAAAAGGCGATTGCGAATGCCGTTCGATATCGATCTGATAAAATTTGGAACAGTAAACAGCCGTAGTCCTGTCGAACAATTTTTCTACCAGGTACAGGATCAGGTTTAAAAAAGAATAAGCGCCGCCGTTGGTATAGAGCCCTTTTTCGGCGGTAATAATTTTTTCTCCCGCCACTTCCACTTCAGGAAACAGTTGTTTAAAATCTTTTATGGCATTCCAATGTATGGAACAGCGTTTGCCGTTCAGCAGCCCTGTAGCCGCCAGCAAAAAACCACCCGCACACATGCTGGCCACTTCTGCTCCATTTTCATATTGCACCCGGATCCATTCAATAAGCTGCTGATTGTTTTTGATAGCATTTTCATGATCAGACAGCGGGGCGGGGATTAAAACAAGATCGGTATTATTAATAGTGTCAATCGATATGGGGTGAATAGACAGGTATTCGCTGTGTGATCGCTGTTCGGATACAAAGCCCGCAATACGGACCTCAATAGCCGCATCATTCCCGGAGCGCATCCAATATTCGTTGGCCTGGTTTAAAATATCAAAGGCGCCCCCAATCGTATTCATATTTACCCGGCATTCGGGTACCACAATAGTTACCTGTTTCATCTGATATGTTTTTTGGCCCGGTAGGTAAGCCCGCAAATCATCAGTAATACAAAACAACAAATTCCCGCTTTTCCGGCTTCTCCGATGCTCTTTGGTTTCTTACCCGAATGAAATCAAACACAAAGATAGGGCCGGAGTGTCCAAATCGGCCCAAAGGGGAGATTATTTAACCATTTTGTCTTTCCTGCCACCGGCGCGCATCAGATCTTTATCCGGAGCAGGTAATTATTATTAATTATTGCTGTTGTAAATGCATATCCCTGTACGCTAAATTTATTAAGTTTCATCCCTGCGGAACCGGTGATTGTAGAGGTATAGGACAGGGGTATTTCTATGGTTTTTCTTATGCGCAGCACAATTTTATTCCGGTCAATAACAGGGAAAACAAGAATGTTAGCCAATGAATCATTAACAGAAGTAATGGAAACATTAAAATTAACCGGCTGATCCAGGGCGTCCCTGAACTCAATATCCCTGGTGGTTATATTATTTTCGGTAATATAGTTGCCTCCGGTATTTTTATCGATGAGTTGCACATAAAAATTGGGAAGCACAGATGAAGCCAGGTTATCAGGATCCGGGCCCTTGTCCTGCAAAGATTTGCTGCACTGGCTGAATAAAAAGATCGATAACATTCCGCATAAGATCAGTCGCATAACTATACCATTTCTGGGTACAGACGTGTAAAACATAAAAAACGAAACAGTTTTATGCCGGGGTCAACTCAAAGTATTTGGGCAGGTAAGGCGCTCAGGCGGTTAGTTAGCAGCAATTGGGCAATGAAACTTCCCGCCTTACTCACAAATTATCTAAACAGGCATTCTCTTTCGTATAAGCTTTTCGTCCACCATTTAATTATAATATCTTTGAAAAAGAATGAGTAATCCCAATTTAAATAAGGAAAAACAAGGCCTGACCACACAGGACAGTGAATTTGAGAACTCCATCCGGCCGGGTCATATTAAAGATTTCGCCGGACAAGGGCAATTAATTGAAAACCTGGTCATTTTTATCCGTGCTGCGAAAATGCGGGGCGAAGCGCTGGACCATGTTCTTTTTCATGGTCCTCCGGGATTGGGGAAAACCACCTTATCGCGTATTGTGGCCAATGAACTGGGCGTAAATATAAAAGAGACCAGTGGGCCCGTTATTGAAAAACCGGGAGACCTTGCCGGCTTACTGACATCACTGGAGCCCAATGACGTATTATTTATCGACGAAATTCACCGGCTCAGCACCGTGGTGGAAGAATATTTATATGCGGCAATGGAAGATTACCGGCTGGATATTCTGCTGGACAGCGGTCCTAACGCAAGAAGCATCCAGCTTTCACTGAATCCCTTCACCCTGATCGGCGCTACCACAAGGAGCGGTTTATTAACGGCGCCATTATTATCCAGGTTTGCCATCAAGTCGCGACTGGAATATTACAATGCTGAAACACTTCAAAAAATTGTATTACGTGCTGCCGGGATACTGGATGTAAAAATTGCCGCCAACGCCGCTATGGAGATAGCCCGCAGAAGCCGTGCCACCCCGCGTATTGCCAATGGCCTGCTGCGGCGGGTGCGCGATTTTGCACAGGTGCTGAACGACGGCATCATTGATATTGGCATTACCCAACATGCATTGAAGGCATTGAATGTTGATGAATATGGCCTCGATGAAATGGATAACCGCATCCTGCTGGCCATCATTGAAAAATTCAAAGGCGGCCCCGTAGGGCTTACCACCATTGCCACCGCTGTGGGCGAAGAGCCCGGCACCCTTGAAGAAGTGTACGAGCCTTTTTTAATACAGGAAGGCTTTTTACAAAGAACTCCGCGCGGCCGCGAAGTGACCCATAAAGCGTATGAACATCTCGGGAAAAAACCGGGGAACCGCGGAACAACGAACCTGGAGCTGGACCTTTAAATGAGAAAGGAGGAAGTGAATAATGAATAGGCAAAAGTGAATAGAGCGCACGGCGCCGTCTGAGGGAGGAGCTATTCTTTTCTAACCTGTGAAAATCTGCGGCATCTGTGAGCCACCCGCGTATGTGCGAGAAATTTAACCGCGAGCCAATAAAAAGCAGCCTCAATGGTTTACCTGTTTCCCTCCAACTGCTTCCTTTTATTTTAAAACGCCCAGCTCTTTGCCCACTTTAGTAAAGGCAGCAATGGCTTTGTCCAGGTGCTCCTGTTCGTGGCCGGCGCTGAGCTGTACCCGGATGCGGGCCTGCCCTTTAGGCACTACAGGAAAGAAAAACCCGATCACATAAATGCCCTCATCAAGCAGCTTCGCCGCAAAGTCTGCTGCCAGCACCGCATCATACAACATGATCGGCACAATAGGATGGTCGCCGGGTTTAATATCGAAACCTGCCGCCGTCATTTTTTCACGGAAATATTTTGTGTTGTATTCCAGTTTATCTCTTAACTGTGTAGAAGCAGAAAGCATATCCAGCACGGCAATAGAGCCCCCAACAATTGAAGGAGCCAGCGTATTACTGAATAAATAGGGTCGGGATTTCTGTCGCAGCATTTCAATCACTTCTTTTTTCCCGGAAGTGAATCCGCCGGAAGCACCGCCCAGCGCCTTTCCCAGCGTACCGGTAATGATATCGATCTTACCCATCACGCCCCTGTATTCGTGGGTGCCGCGACCTGTTTTACCCAGGAAGCCCGAAGAATGACATTCATCGATCATGATCACCGCATCGTATTTTTCCGCCAACTCCACGATCTTATCCAATTGGGCGATCGTTCCGTCCATACTAAAAGAACCGTCCGTAACAATAATGCGGCTGCGGGCACCGGCGGCCTCTTTCAGCTTTGCTTCCAGATCCGCCATATTATTATGCTCGTACCGGTAGCGTTGCGCTTTACATAAGCGAACGCCATCGATGATACTGGCATGGTTCAGCGCATCAGAAATGATAGCGTCCTGTTCATTAAAAAGCGGTTCAAAAACGCCGCCGTTTGCATCAAATGCCGCTGCATACAGGATGGTATCTTCCGTTCCCAGGAATTCAGACAGTTTTTGCTCCAGTTCCTTATGAATATCCTGCGTTCCGCAAATGAAACGTACACTGCTCATGCCATAACCCCGGGAATCGATAGTGGCGTGAGCGGCTTTAATTACATCAGGGTGAGAAGAAAGACCAAGGTAATTGTTGGCACAGAAATTTATCACGGTCTTGCCATTCACAGTAATAGCAGCGCCCTGCGGACTTTCAATAATGCGTTCTGTTTTATAAAGACCAGAGGTTTTGATCTCCTCAAGTTCGCCGCCGATGCGTTTCGCAAAATGTTCGTTCATATGTGAGTGTTTAAAAAGTATGTAGTTACAAACAACCCGGCAAAGGTGTTAAAAAAAGCCATACAATGGTGGCTTTTCTGATATTTGTTCAATCGGTTGTACACAATAAAGCATTGATTTTGCAAAACTTTGACAGGTCAGTTTTTTTTTCTAGTTTTATAGGACACGATTGCCTTTTGTAAAACATATGAAAAAAAAACAACTTGCTTTTCTTTTAACACTATTGATCGCTTCCGGGGTAGCTGCTCAAAGCAGGAAAGCTGTCTTTTTGTTAGATACCAGCTATTTGCCGCCTGTTTATTACGAGAGCTTTAAATCAGATCTTCCTATATACAACGGCCGCTTATTCGAATCGTATCCGCCTTCTATGATCGGCACCCCATTCCTGGATGATTCCAAATGGCATAACGGCGCTGTATGTTTCGATAGCGTATGGTACAAAAACCTTAACCTGAGATATGACGCAAATGCTGAAACGTTGATTATTGAGGATAAACAAATGCTGCCGGTGATTATATCCAATCAAAAAGTAGCTGCTTTTTACCTGGAAAACAGAAAGTTTGTAAAGCTGGGAACCGATATAGATAAGGCGCTGGTGAACGGATTTTACGAGATCTTAAACGAAGCAAAGCTGCCGGTTTTAATTCTAAGAAAAAAATACATCAGGGAAACGATTAATCAGCAAGAATCAAAAGTTGACCGGGAATTTATTTGGATCAGTAAATTTTATATCTATAAAGACCAGCGCTTTCTACAGGTGCATTCGCAAAAAGATCTGTATACGATCCTGGGAGTGAGAAGAGCTGTTGTTGCAAGAGCGCTCCGGAAAGCACATATCAAATTCAAAACGAATGCCGAAGAAGCAATTCTGGCGGCTGCTCAGCTATATAACCCCTAATAATGCTTATTAATAAAAGGACGCCAATCATTATCTTTTTTATCTGCGCCGCTACCGGTTTGAGCGCCCAGGAGGGAGTACCTGTAAAAAGCGATAGTATACATCTTTCAGACTTTTTTTTGCTGCTTGAAAAAAAGAGCCATCACCGGTTTTATTATAATGCCCAACAGACGGATTCGATTTTAATAAAACGGCCTCCCGAAAGTGGGTCGTTGCCGGCGACGCTTTCCAGCGCATTGGATGGCACCGAGTTGTCATATGCGATCGATGAAAAAGAAAAAAAAGTTTATATAACCCGGGGCTTAAAAATGCAACTGGCTTTACCTCCGGGTATCTACCAGCCTGAAAAGGCTTTAACCGTCCAGCAAAAAAACACTCCGAAGATCAGTGAATACGGTATCGATAACAAAAAAAGAACGGCGCCCACCTCCCAGGAAAAACTATATGAGATCGGCAACAGAAATATTGCCAGGGCTCAGCAAACCGTGCTGGTGGGCACTATAAAAAGCGCCCGCACCGGGGAACCCTTCCCCAATATTGCAGTATTGGTCGATAATGAATATTCCACTACTACAGATCCCTACGGCAACTATTCCTTAAGTATTCCGTCGGGCAAGCATACCTTGAATATAACAGGCTTTGGGATCAGGGAAACGAATTTAAACCTGATGGTGTATAATGACGGACGGATGGATGTAAGTGTTCAGGATCAGATCCCCACATTAAAGGAGATCATTGTTTCCACCGCAAAAACACGAAACATCCGGAATGTACAAATGGGTTTATCCCGTCTTACGATTGCGCAGATAAAGAAGATTCCGACCGTTTTCGGGGAGGCCGATATCTTGCGGGCCATCACCACCCTGCCGGGAGTGAAGACGGTGGGCGAAGCCAGTACCGGTTTTAATGTGCGCGGCGGTTCCGCCGATCAGAACCTCATTTTATTTAATGACGCCACCATCTATAACCCGTCTCACTTTTTTGGAATGTTCTCCGCTTTCAACCCCGAAATCGTAAAAGATGTGGAATTATATAAAAGTTCCATCCCTGCAAAATATGGGGGCAGACTGGCATCCGTACTGGATATTAACAGCCGGGAAGGCAATAAGAAACAGCTCACCGGTTCTGCAGGTATCGGGCCGGTCACCAGCCGCCTGGAACTGGAAGGCCCTATTGTAAAAGACCGGACCTCTTTTATTTTTGGAGGTCGTGCTACTTACGCCAACTGGCTGATCAATGTTTTACCTAAAGAATATGATAAGAGCAAAGCCAATTTCCAGGACTTTAACCTCGGACTGAGCCACCGCATCGATTCTAATAACACGCTTTACCTGAACGCTTATTACAGTAACGACCGGTTTCAGCTCAACAGTGATACCATTTACGGATATAGCAACCGGAATGCTTCCTTTAAGTGGAAAAGAAACTTTTCCCGCAGGCTACAGGCCGAGCTGATCGGTGGGTATGATTATTATAAATATGATATCAACAGCGGGGTGAATACCGTAAATGCTTTTGATCTGTTTTTCGATATACGGCAATTGTACGGGAAACTGAATTTTTCCTATTTCATCAATCAAAAACACGCCGTTGACTTTGGGGTCAGCTCCTTGTCCTACCGGCTGCGCCCGGGTGTATTTAACCCGCTTACCAGTAGTTCGCTCGTACGCCCCGATACCATAAATACAGAGCATGCACTCGAAAATGCCGCGTATGTTACCCATCGTTTTAACGCCACAAATAAACTTTCCTTCAGCACCGGGATCCGGTATTCGTTTTATTCCTACATGGGGCCGCAAACGGTAAGTTATTATGCCGCCAGCCAGCCAAGAACAGACGATACCCGCACGGAAACTGTCGCCTACGGTAAAGGCAAGTTTATTAAAAACTACCAGGGTCCCGAAATACGTTTTTCCACACGGTATGCTTTTACACCAACCTTCTCCATAAAAGCTTCCTATAATTCGCTGCGACAATACATCCACCTCTTATCTAATACCACGGTTATTTCCCCAACGGATATCTGGAAGCTGAGTGATCCTAATATTCAGCCGCAGATCGGAGACCAGGTTTCTTTGGGATTTTATAAAAATCTAAGATCAAATACCATCGAAACATCCGTAGAAGTATATTACAAGAATATAAAAAACTACCTGGATTATAAGCCGGGAGCCTCATTGGTCATGAATCATCATATCGAAACAGATGTGATCAATACAAAAGGCAAGGCTTATGGAGTGGAATTGCTCATAAAAAAACCCGTGGGAAAACTGAACGGATGGATCGGCTATACTTACTCCAGGATCCTGCTGAAATCTACAGATCTCAGTTTGGGCTCCATGATCAATAACGGGCAGTTCTATTCTGCAAACTACGATAAACCCCATGATGTAATTGTGGTGGGGAATTTTGAGATCAACCACCGGTTCAGTTTATCCCTCAACTCCACCTACAGCACCGGCCGCCCCATTACTTACCCTGTAGGAGAATATGTGTATGCCGGTTCCGCGCGCGTGTTATACTCAGACAGGAACCAATACCGCATTCCGGATTACTACCGGACCGATTTTTCCATGAATATTGATGGCAATCATAAAGTGCATCAAAAAACACATAACTCATGGACCATCGGGGTTTATAATCTGTTTGGCAGAAGAAACCCTTACTCAGTTTATTTTATTTCTGAAAATGGAGTGGTTAACGGCTATAAGTTATCCATATTCGGAAGTGCGATACCTTTTATTAACTATAATATTCGTTTTTAAAATGAGGCTGCGCTATTATTGTTATTGTTTTATACTCTTTGTTTCAGTCCTTTCCTGTAAGGACCGTTACATTCCAGATATACAATCGACCGGAACGGGATACCTTGTTGTGGAAGGGGTGCTGAACGCCGGGAATGCACCTACAACATTAACCGTTTCCCGGACAAAAAAAATTGTTGCAGGCAACCAGCCGGCGTATGAAAGCGGCGCAACCATTACGGTAGAAGGCTCGGATAATTCGGTGAAGCCGCTAACTATGACCAGTGCCGGGATTTATCAAAACAACAATCTGAATCTTTCTGCCAGCAACAAATACCGGGTTCGGATTAAGACGGGTGATGGCAAGGAATATTTGTCTGACTTTGTAGCGGTAAAAACCACGCCGCCGATAGACAGCATCGGCTGGAAACAAAACGACGATGGAGTGCAGCTCTATGTAAACACTCATGACCCGGCCAACAACACCATTTACTACCGCTGGGACTGGGATGAAACCTGGGAGATCCATAGCTATTACCCATCCTCTTTAATTTATGATCCAAAATCACCCCAGGCAGATGCCTTTGGTGTCCGGCCTCGTGAATTTCCGAAAGAAGATGTGAGCGTTTGTTGGCGATATGGAAAGTCGACTACCCTGCTGTTTGCCAGTTCTGCGAAATTGACGGCCGATGTGATCCATGAGTTCCCAATAAACGAGATTCCAGCGGGAGATGACCGGCTTTCTGTTAATTACAGTATTCTTTTGCGGCAATATGCGATGGATAAGGCGGCCTACGAGTTTTATGATCTGATGAAAAAAAATACCGAATCGATCGGCAGTATTTTTGACCCGATGCCCTCAGAGCTGCGCGGAAACATCCATTGTATTACGAATCCGGCCGAAACAGTGATCGGGTATATTGCGGCAGCCACCATTACTCAAAAACGCGTGTTTATTGCTGCCCCTCCCGGATGGAACTTCCGGCAAGGCTGTTTACAGGAATTCGTTGTCAAAAACCCGGATAGTACGAAAACCTATTTCGCCGGTGGCGCCCTGATTCCGATAAGTGAAGAAAAGCGGGTCGAACCCCCTGCAGACGGATATAGTGCTTCATCAGGAATATGTGTGGACTGTACAACAAGAGGAGGAAGCACGCAAAAACCATCTTACTGGCCTTAATAACCCGGAGAAAATGAATAAAAATTATCTTATTGGTTCTTGTATACGATTGCTGCTGCTTATTGTTTTTCTAAATACAACTATCGTTTCTTTTGGCCAGACAGAGCTACCTTTAACCGCTGTACAGGAGCAATATGCAAACAATAAAGAAGCTACATTTGTTCATACAGATAAGGAAGCCTACCTGGCCGGAGAGATCGTCTGGTACAAAATATACCTGCTTAATACAATTGGGTACACAACAGCAAATTACAATACCATTGTTTATATCGAATTGGTTAACGACAAAGGAGCCGCAGTGCTGCAATCAAAAGTAGAGCTAAAAAAAGGATTGGGAAGCGGCAGCCTCTACCTCCCTGTGACGATTAATACCGGCGCCTATACACTTATAAGTTATACCAGCCAGATGAAGAACGGAGACCCTAAACTGTTTTTCAGAAAGCGGGTCGTTATTACCAACGCTTTAAGCGCTAATGGTTCGGTACTGGCAGCATCCAATAACAACGCTATTGTAAATTTCTTTCCCGAAGGGGGCGATCTGATAGAAGGATTAATAACAAAAGTGGGCGTACAGGTATTGGACCCCGGCGCCACAAAAGGAATACAGGCTATCGGGTATATTCTTGAAAACGAAACCGACACTGTTGCACGATTCGAAACCGCTAAATTCGGATTGGGGCAGTTTACCTATACCCCTCATTCGGGTAAAAGATATACTGCCGTAGTTACTGTTGGAAATAAGGCCCCCGTTAAAACCGGCCTGCCCACTCAAAAGCTAAACGGCCATACCATAAGCGTAACGGATGCAGGAAAGGATGCCTATAAGATAATTGTATCTGCACAAAGAGCGGCTCCGCAAAAAATGTACCTGGTGGCGCATTCGGATCAAACAAATAAGATGGCTGTTGAATTTGATATGGATGCAGATAACAGCTTTGCGTATAATGTAGACAAATCCCGGCTGGGCACGGGGATCATTTATTTTACCTTATTTAACCAGCACTGGCAGCCGGTTAGCGAACGGTTGGTTTTTATTCCGCAGGAACTGCCCGTTACCGGGGTTAAGATCAGTACAGAAAAAAATATTTTTGCAGGCAGGGAAAATGCGCCAATCGAATTGGAGCCTCTGCAGGCTTCAGGCAACAGTGGTGTGATCAATGCTTCATTGTCGGTTTATGCAACAGATACTAACGGGTCTTCAGCCGGGACGATCCATGATTATTTGCTACTGACCCGTCATCTGGCTGGCAAAATAGAAGCCCCGGAATTTTATTTCACACCCGAGGCGCAACAGGGGAATTATATCGACAACCTTATGCTGGTAAATGGCTGGAGGCGATTTAATACTGCAACCACTACCGGTAAAAAGCCCGTTGCGCTTCCCGAATATAACGGGCATATTATTACAGCCCGTATAACCAACACCTGGACCAACAAACCGGAAGCTGATGCAGCCTGCTTTCTGACGGTACCTTCTGTTCCTTTTGGACTTTTTAACGGAACAAGCGATGCGGCCGGTATGGTACGATTTAATATAACCCGGTACTATGGCCCGGGTGATATATTTATAAAACCGTTCCCGACGGGAAATAATGCGGACACCTACCGGATAGATATTATTTCGCCTTTTGCGGATAGCACCAGCAAAATATTTTATCAGCCCGGCTTCTATTTGAACCCGGCTGATAGTGTTGAGCTGTTAAAAAGAAGCATCGCCATGCAGGCACAGAATATCTACAACCAGGATAAGTTAAACAGGTTTCTGATCCCTTCATATAAAGACACGCTTCCCTTCTATGATAAACCGGAGATCACTTATCTGTTGGATAATTACAAACGGTTTTCGACAATGGAGGAAGTGCTCAGGGAATACGTTACCCCAATAAATGTAGTGGTGCGCGATAAGAAATTAAAGATGACTTTCTATGATGAAAAAAACCAAACGGTGTACCGGTACGCGGCTTTAGTGCTGCTGGATGGCGTTCCGCTGGCCGACTACAATAGTATTTTTAACTACGATCCGTTTAAAGTAAAACAACTGGACGTGATACCAAGAAGATTCGTGATCGGCTCCGCCGTTTATTCGGGAATTGCGAGTTTTCAAACCTATGATTCGAAGTTTAACGGATTTGAATTAGATCCTTCCGCCATTCCCATCGACTACGAGGGGCTGGAATTAAAACGGGAATTCTTTAGCCCGGAATATGCAACTAACAAAGGGGACCTGCGCATTCCGGACTATCGTACCACTTTGCTCTGGAACCCCGATATACGCTTTGCAGGAAATAAAAAACAGCAAATAAGTTGCTTCACTTCTGATTACACCGGCACTTATAAAATAGTATTGCAGGGGATTACCGAAGACGGGAAACCGGTTTATGGAGAAAGTACATTCAAAGTGGATAAATAGGTAATGATTCGTCGTTTTGAATCAATACACCTATGATATAATATTCTTTCGTCACCCTGAGCGAAATGTAATGGAGCCGAAGGGTCTAGCGAATGTCGGGGCGGCCGAAAGTCGGGAGAAGTGATCGTAGTAATCTCGTTCTTTAATGATACGATTTCTTTTCATCCTCACCATCCGACTGGTCGTCCGGACGGGCTGCGTCGGGCTCATCGAAATGACGCTGCCTTAATGCGTCATTGTCTCATTGTTTTGGCAGCACAAATAAATAACTCGAAATGACGACACATTGTGATTTGTCTTTTTTAAAACCAGCTTGATTTTTTTCTTCCGCCCAGGCCAATCGCGCCCAAAAGGGAACGCACAATGGTATTTCCGGCCGTGCGCGCCATACTTTTTACAATTGGGTTATCCAAAATACTTTTCTCTTGAGAGGCGGTGGCACGCCCTGGCTGCGGTGCTTCCTGCGCTTTTTCGGCGGCATCGCTGAGTTTTTTCGTTAAGATCTCATAGGCGCTTTCATTATCGATGACTTCGTTATAATGAACCGCAATTTTAGATTTTGCTACAATCGCGTCGATCTCCGCATCAGTCAGGATATCCATCCGGCTTTGCGGCGCCCGCAGCATACAATGTACCAGGGGCGTAGGAATACCCTTTTCATTCAGCATCGTTATCAGCGCTTCGCCGATCCCCACCTGGGTGAGCAGCTCATCTGTTTGGTAAAAAGGACTGATGGGATAGTTGTCTGCCGTTTCCTTAATAGCCTTGCGATCCGCTGCCGTAAAGGCTCTTAAAGCGTGCTGTATCTTCAAACCCAACTGGGCTAATATGGAAGCCGGTACATCCATTGGGTTCTGCGTACAGAAAAACACGCCCACCCCTTTGGAACGGATCAATTTTACAATAGTTTCCAGTTGATTCAGCAAAGCACTGCTGGCCTCATTAAAAATAAGATGGGCCTCGTCAATAAACAATACCAGCTTTGGTTTGTCGAGGTCGCCCGCTTCGGGCAGCGATGCGTATAATTCTGCCAGCAGTTGCAGCATGAACGTTGAAAATAATTTGGGCCGGTCCTGCAAGTCCGTAACCCGCACGATGGAAACCATACCCCGGCCGTCATCGCTGATACGCATCAGGTCTTCCACATCGAAGCTCCGTTCGCCAAAAAAGAGGTCGGCTCCCTGTTGTTGCAGCTCAATTACTTTACGTAGAATGGTTCCGGTAGAAGTAGTTGAAATTTTCCCATATGTTTTTTCTAATTCGGCTTTGCCCTCATCACTGACATACTGTAGTATTTTTATAAAATCTTTCAGGTCCAGTAAGGGCAGTTTGTTATCATCACAATATTTAAAGATCATCGCCACAAACCCGCCCTGGGTATCATTCAGGTCAAGAATTTTTGAGAGCAATACCGGGCCAAACTCACTCACCGTGGCGCGCAGTCGCGTTCCTTTTTCTTTGCTTATGGTAAGAAACTCTACCGGGTAGGCCCCAGGCTTAAAATCGATGCCCAGCAATTGGCTGCGTTCTTTTATTTTATCGTTTTCGGTCCCGGCGGCACCAATACCGCTCATATCCCCTTTAATATCCATCAATACTACCGGAATACTGGCGTCGCTCAAACCTTCCGCCAGCACCTGCAGGGTTTTGGTTTTGCCGGTACCGGTAGCGCCGGCAATCAGCCCGTGGCGGTTCAATGTTTTAAAAGGGATAAGGATATCGGCATCTGCAACCACTTTGCCGTCCAGCATTGCGCGCCCTATTTTATAGCTTTCTCCTTTAAAGCTATACCCATCCTGCACTGCTTTAAGGAAGTCATTTGTATCTGCCATTTTGGAAAATTTTAACTAAGATAAGGCTTAAGAAAAATAATACCATACTTTAACAAAATATTCATTTCCATTTGTCAATGGAATAAAAAGCATTAACTTTATTTGCCATCTAATAACTTAAATACCGCAACATGGAAACAAAAAAACCAAGAATATTATTGTGCGAAGATGATCCGAACCTTGGCAATGTGCTGAAGAATTACCTGGAGCTGAACGATTATGATGTTACCCTTGAGCGGGACGGCCGTTTGGGGCTGGCGGCTTTTCAGCGCGAAAAATTTGATCTGTGCCTGCTGGATGTTATGATGCCGCATATGGATGGATTTACCCTGGCTGAAGAAGTGCGTAACGTGGATCCGGATATTCCCCTGTTCTTCCTGAGCGCTAAAACCATGAAGGAAGATATTATCCAGGGCTATAAACTGGGTGCCGATGATTATATCACCAAGCCTTTTGATAGCGAAGTATTGCTTTTGAAAATTAAAGCGATCCTGAAACGCAATGAAGAGCTGAATAAAGAAACAGAGAATAAAGAATACAACCTGTCCAGCTACCATTTTAATCCCAAGCTGCGGCAACTGATCCACAGTGGTAATACGCAAACCCTTTCGCCAAAAGAAAATGAATTGCTGAAAATGCTGGCGGAGCATCTGAACGACTTACTCCCCCGGGAGCAGGCATTAAAGAAAATTTGGGGCAGCGATACTTATTTTAACGGCCGGAGTATGGACGTGTATATTGCCAAATTGCGCAAGTATCTGAAAGATGACGAAAAGATCGAGATCGTGAACATTCATGGTAACGGTTTCCGGCTGGTGGTGCAGGATTAATCATATTCGGACATAAAACAAAGAGCCCGCTCCTTTTTACACGAGCGGGTTCTTTGTTTTGCAGAACAGTAATCATTAAAATAAACAGCTTTATGAGAATACGTTCACTATTCATCGCTTTTTTGCTGGCAGCCGCTACCAACGGTATCGCCCAAACCAATACGCCCCTGGCTCAATACCCTTCCCCCATGAAGGAAACGGTACGCAGACATGAGCGTATTTCTGATGTACCCAAAGGTGCAGTATTAATGGTAGACGGCATTTTATCCAAACCCGTATTGGTGTACCTGCCCAATAAACTAAAGCGCACCGGCAAAGCCGATTTACTGATCCATTTTCATGGAAGCAATAGCCTGGTTGCTTATGCTGCCGAAAAATACAAAGGCACTCTTATTACAGCCACCGTAAACCTGGGTTCCGGATCGGGGGTGTATTCCGCAGCCTTTCTACAAGATTCCATTTTTAAAAAACTGGAAACAGCCGTATGGCAGCAGGCGGAGCAGCAATTGCATAAACCGCTCCAAAGAGGGCGGCTCATCTTAAGCGGCTTCAGCGCCGGCTATGGCGCCATCCGCAGCATTATTTCTTTCCCGGAATATTACAAAGAGGTGAACGGGGTATTACTCCTGGACGGATTGCATACCAGCTATATCCCCGAGCGAAAAGTGTTGGCCGATGGCGGCTTAATAGATTCCACAAACCTTACAATCTTTCTAAACTTTGCCAAACAGGCCGCAGACCTGTCTACCGGCAAGCGGTTTTTATTTACGCATTCTGAAATTTTTCCGGGAACATTTGCCAGCACTACGGAAACCGCGACCTATTTATTGGATCAGCTTCAGCTAAAAGCTACTCCTGTTTTAAAATGGGGGCCCGGCGGCATGCAGCAACTCAGCGAAGCCCAAAAAGGGCACCTGAAAATATTGGGATTTGCCGGCAATTCTGCCCCGGACCATATCGATCATTTCCAGGGGCTCTATTATTTTCTGAACCGTTTATATAAATAATAGCCGCACTTTCCCAAAAAGCATTAGGTTTGAATCACTATAAAACCAATATATGATCAGGACTTTACTTTGCGGTTGCGTTGCTTTTTTCTCTGTTACAACTATTCACGCGCAACCTGCCAAACCCAAAACAGAACCGGCCAAACAGGAAAAACCTGCCGAGGAAAAAAAGAATGGCTCCGCCGACCTGAACTTTAACCCCGATGCGGCAGTGACTACGAACCATACCGTTACCATCAGAGGGCAAAAGGTGGCGTATAAAGCCATTGCTGGTACCTTGCCTGTTTGGGATGAGGAGGGTAAAACGATCGCAGGGCTATTTTATACCTACTATGAACGTACCGATGTAAATAAGGCCAATCGCCCGCTGGTCATTTCTTTTAACGGCGGACCGGGCACGGCCTCTGTGTGGATGCACATCGGCTACACGGGGCCGGTATTGCTGAATATTGATGATGAAGGATACCCTGTTCAGCCCTATGGCTACAAAGAAAATCCGAATTCCATACTGGATGTGGCAGATATTGTATATGTAGACCCGGTGAATACCGGTTATTCAAGGATCGTCGGAAAAGATGTTCCTAAAACCAAATTTTTTGGAGTGAATGCCGATATTAAATACCTGGCAGATTGGATCAATACGTTTGTTTCCCGCTATAACCGCTGGGGCTCGCCCAAATACCTGATCGGCGAAAGCTACGGAACCACGCGTGTTTCCGGGCTTGCAATGGAATTGCAACAATCCCATTGGATGTACCTGAACGGCGTCGTGCTGGTGTCGCCCACTACATTGGGCATCGACCGCGGAAGCGCTACGGGAGCGGCTTTGCGGTTACCGTATTTTGCGGCTACTGCCTGGTACCATAAAAAACTGGCTGCCGAATACCAGCAAAAAGACCTGGAGGCATTCCTCCCGGAAGTGGAACAGTTTACCATGAACCAACTGCTGCCTGCTATCAACAAAGGCGGATTGTTGGATGATGCCGCTAAAAGGACCATTGCCAAACAAATGGCGGCCTACTCTGGTTTGCCGGAGCAACTTATTCTGCAAAACAACCTGGATGTATCAACAAATTTGTTCTGGAAGGAACTGCTGCGCAGTGATGGGTATACCATCGGCCGGCTGGATTCCCGTTACAAAGGCATTGATAAACGGGAGGCGGGTGAGCGGCCCGATTTTAATGCGGAGCTTACGTCCTGGCTGCATGCCTTTACTCCACCGATCAATATGTATCTGCGGAATGAATTGAATTATAAAACCGACTATCCCTATTATATGTTCGGCTCCGTTTGGCCCTGGGATAATTCGAATGATCAAACCGGGGAAAACCTGAGGAGCGCGCTGGCCATCAATCCCTACCTCCATTTGCTGGTACAATCGGGTTATTATGATGGGGCCTGCGATTATTTTAATGCGAAATATACGCTGTGGCAAATGGACCCATCCGGCCGGCTGAAAGACCGCATCAAATGGGCCGGATACCGTAGCGGGCATATGATGTACCTAAGAAAGGATGATCTGAAATCAAGCACGGATCAACTCAGGGAGTTTATTAAAAGTGCGATTCCTGCCAAAGCAGCGAAGTATTGAAATGCAGAATGAGAAAGGGATTCTCTATAACTTAGAAATTTTCATTCCTAAAAAGCAATCGACTTTTACATTTTGCGTTCCTTATTCCTTATTCCACATTCCCGAAGGATACGAAACATAAAAAGGCAACCGTCAAAAAAAAGTAGAAGCAGAACGTCCCCAACAAACCCGAAGGACGTCCACTTCTACATTTAATATTCAAAATTCTTTATTCTACATTCCCCTCCGGGGCTTAGGCTTGCTTAACCAGTTCGGCGCTGATATGCAGTTTTATATCATCACCTACTACAATGCCGCCGGCTTCGGTAACCGCGCTCCAGTTTAATCCAAAATCTTTACGGTTTATTTTACCATTGATTTCAAAACCGGCAACCGTTTGTCCGTAAGCATTTGGTCCGATACCGCCCAGTTCAACATTCAGGGTAACCGGCTTGCTTACGCCACGAATAGTAAGGTTTCCTGTCATATCAAACTCATCTCCGCCTTTAGGAGTAATGCTGGTAGATTCAAATGTCAGTTTAGGGTGATTAGTCGCATCAAAAAAATCCGCACTTTTCAGGTGCTCGTCGCGCTGTGCAGGTCCGGTTGAAATGCTGTTGATATCTGCACTGAAAGATGCTTTTGCATCGCTGAAATCGTCTTTGTCTGCTGTTACAGTCCCTTCAAACTCGGTAAACTTTCCTGATACGTTTGAGATTACCAGGTGCCTTACTTTAAACCCTATTTCCGAATGCATCGGATCAATTGTCCATGTTGCCATAGTTTTTATTTTTTTGTGATTTGAAGACACAAAGTTAATAGCCCGTTGCGGTCAACAAAATAATCTATGTTAAGATTGCAGGTTAAGGTTTTGTAAAGGTTTCGGTTGATAGGGGGGAGTTGTTAAAATATATTTTGGGCCGGTAAAGCGTGAAGGCGATAAGTTATATACGGATTCCGCCGATGTCCATGCGCGTCAAGCTAAGCACGACATTCAATCTGCCAGAACGGCAACTACACCAGTATTTGAGCCATTTCCGCTCTGTTAGGAGCGTTGTGTTTATAACAATCGCAATGGTATTTGTTTGGGCTCCATAGGACGCCCCATGTTTACGCGGTCCCGCTGAGGCGGGAGAGCCGATACGTTGCGTAGAGGATCATGAATACTATAAACACGCGGCGCTTACAGTGCCTGAATCGTGTTCCTTATCTTGACGCGCATGGCCGATGGCGGGCGGTTTGTGAAATTTTTCAGTGATTCTGTGCTTCTGTGGCAAAAAATGCAGTGGCTTTTAATCGATCCCGGTTCATTATCTATGCATTGCCCCCATAAAAAAGCTGCGTTTTACGGAATGCACTCCACAAAACGCACATTTTTAAATTTCGATAGAACAGGATCAGGGTAAAAGGCTGGCCAGCTTGCTCTGAAGATCGGGGCCACGCAACCCTTCCGCAATCACTTTCCCTTGAGGGTCTATTAAAACATTAAAGGGGATGCCGCCGATCCCGTAAAGTGGCACCACAGCAGATTCCCATTGCTTCAGGTCACTCACATGCGGCCAGGTCAGCTTATCATTCTGGATGGCGTTCTTCCATTCATAAGCGTCTTTATCCAACGAAACGCCAAACACCGTAAATCCTTTATTCTTAAACTGATTAAAGGCCGCCACTACATTGGGGTTTTCCGCCCGGCAGGGACGGCACCAACTGGCCCAGAAATCAACCAGCACATATTTACCTCTGAAGGAGCTTAAAGAGATCGGTTTCCCGGTGGGGTCCGGCAGCGTAAAATCAGGCGCCTGTTTGCCTACCAGCGACTTCTTTTTCTCGGCCTCGCGCGCCTGCTGCAAATTTAATTTTAACCCCGCCACAGCAACGTGATTGGGAAATTTTTGGGTAACCGCGTCGATCAAAGCAAATACCTGGTCGTCGTCCAATGGCTTCAATCCCAGTTCCGGGTTATTGGCAGTAGATTGATAAAATCCCAATTGGAAAATGGACAAAGCCGGGTTGGAAGCTTTTTTGATCTCCTCCAGAGCATAGGATCGAAGATCAGCGCCCTTTTGCTCCCTGCCCTGCTTCACTTTTACGATAACACTGTCAGCTATTTTAGGCAGGTGACTGAGGCTGTCGATTGTATGCGTGGCATTGATAACCGGTACTAATTTGTTTTGGAAGGTAAGGATAAAATCCTTCATCAACTGACTGGCCGCTGAGTTCTTCACTTCATATTCCTGCGGCAGGGAAGGATTCAATTTGCTCATGGTTATGTTTACCGTTACTTCCGGCGCGTCGTTAATAACGGATGCCACCGGAAAATCCAACTGACCCAGGCGCAGGTTGTAAATACCTTCCTCTCTTGCGTCTGTTTTTAAAGAGAATTTTCCATTCTCGATCTGCGCCGAATCTACAATTACCGGCTGCATCGACCCCACAGGCACTTCCTCCAGGTACATTTTTTTCTCGGGACTGTTGACAACGGTTCCGTCTACAGTAAAACTTTTCTTGTGCGCTTCCTTACATCCGGCCGCTACAGCTGCAGCGGTTATTACGATCCAAAATAAATGCTTCATTTTATAAAATTATGCAGACCTGTGAGGTTTTGAACTTGTCCGCCGCGGCGGAAACCTTCCAGGTCTTACGTCTTTATTGTAACTTTTTCAACAATAGTTCGTTCGTTTTTTTGGGGTCTGCTTTACCCTTCGTCTGCTTCATCACCTCGCCCACAAAAAGCGCCAGCAAGCCTTTTTTCCCCTTTTTGTATTCAGCTACTTTGCCAGATAGTTTTTCCAAAACGGCATCAATCACCGGTTCCAGATCGGCGGCATTGGATTGCTGGATGAGGTTATTTTTTTCCGCCAGGACGATGGGTGTTTCACCGGGTTCCTGCAGCAATAAATGGAACAGCTTTGTAGACGCAATAGAAAAACTCACTTTTCCGGAATCCACCGTGTCGATCAATGCCGCAATCTGTGCCGGCTTCAGTGGGAATGCCGCGATAGCAGCGCTGTTTTCATTCAGCCAGGTTTTTACAGGCCCCAACATCCAGTTGGCAGCGGCTTTATAATTGGTGGTTTGCTGCACCAACGCCTCAAAATAATCGGCCGTTTCTTTTTCTTCGGTGAGCACCTGTGCGTCATATTCGGGCAACTGGTATTCCGCGGTATATTTTTGAATACGGGCCGCCGGTAAGGCAGGAATAGATTCCCTGACCGCCGCAATAAATTCGTCTTTTAAATCAAATGGCGGCAGGTCCGGATCAGGGAAGTACCTATAGTCTTCTGCATCTTCCTTATCGCGAATCGCAAAAGTAGTACCGTTACCCGCGTCAAAACTGCGCGTTTGCTGGCGGATGGTTTCGCCTTTTTCCAGCAACTGCATCAGCCGGTTGGCTTCAAAATCAATCGCACGTTTCACGTTGCGTATGGAGTTAAGGTTTTTTACTTCCACCTTGGTCCCCAGTTTTTCCACGCCTTTCAGGCGAACGGAAATATTCGCATCGCAGCGCATGCTGCCTTCTTCCATGTTTCCATCGCACACCTCCAGGTAGCGGACCAGCTTGCGCAATTCAGACACATAGGCAAAAGCTTCTTCGCTGCTGCTGAGGTCGGGTTCCGTTACAATTTCCACCAACGGGGTGCCGGCGCGATTATAGTCCACCGCCGTGTTCCATTCATCCACATCATGCAGACTTTTTCCCGCATCTTCTTCCATATGGATCCGGTTCAGCCGTACATTTTTTTCACCAGTGCTTACTTTAATGGGTACAAATCCATTTTTGCAAATAGGTGTGGTATGCTGGGAGATCTGGTAACCCTTGGGCAGGTCCGGATAAAAATAGTTTTTCCGGGCAAAATAGTTTTTTTGTTCTATGTCGCAATTGCAGGCCAGGCCCAGTTTTACGGCATATTCAATTACTTTTTCATTCATTTTGGGCAAACTCCCAGGGTGCGCCAGTGTTATGGGGCTCACATGCGTATTGGGCGCCGCGCCAAAAGCGATACTGTCGCCACAAAAAAGTTTGCTTTGTGTACGCAACTGGGCGTGTACCTCCAACCCAATTACCACTTCATATTTCTCACTTAAATCCATAAAAACCTTTTATCATACCCGCTTGTAGCGCTACATAGCCCAAATAGCCCTTTACAGTGGCATCATCTGGTTTGCGAAGATACGCAAGCAGGCATAATAAAACCGCCCTGATATCAATCAGAGCGGCCTTAACCCTAAATCACGAAAACTTAAAAACTATCAATACATATTGGTATATGTTCTATTAATAACGATCCGCATTTAAAAAAGTTGCCGGTTGCTACAGATCAGCCGTTTTTATTCTGGAAGAACGGCTTAAGGCAATCGTCTGATTTTTTCCATTTCTATTGATTTTAAACTCAATAGAGGATTTACGATCCTCCCGGAGCGCCCTGCCGGCATTTTCAGTGGTAGTTACCGGGTGCCCGTTAATTTCCTTAATAACATCCCCGCTTCTTAACCCGGCTTTATCGGCGTCAGAGCCCTTTTCAACATCCAGGATCTTTACCCCGTTTTCTTTGCCCAGGTCCTGGATGCGAATGCCGATTTTTGGACTGTTATCCGCGGTTTCAAAATCAGGACTGCCGTAAAACCGGAAACTCCGGTTTCCATTCTGGCCCTGGTTGGGCAACTGGCGGAATAACTCATTCAGGTCCATTGGGGGCATGGAATAGGAATTGCCATTGCCCTGGTCAAAATACATATTGTTTTGCGGCGCTTTCCATTTTGTAAGTATGGCGCTGGTTGTAAACGATTTACCGTCGCGGGTATACGTTATGGAAATTTTATCTCCCGGGTTTTTATCCTTCACTGCAGCAGAAAGCTCATCCGGTGCTTTAATGGTATTGCCATCTATTTTGGTGATAATATCTCCTTCTTTTAATCCTGCTTTGGCCGCAGCGCTTGCTTCAGATACATTTACAACGGCGACACCATCCTCTGTTTTGCGGGTAACCACCCCCAACATCGCTTTATTTGGCGCCGGCATTTGTTGCCAGTTGTCCCCAAAATTATTATTAAAGGAGCGGCCCCGGTTCCATTGCCCTTCGTCATTGTACATATCCAGGTCCTTGATCTTCTTACGTTTTACAGAAATATCAGCACTGGCATCGTCACCCGCCGGTTTACCGTTTACTGTAATTTTATCGCCGTCGACAACAATATTCATTTTGCCATCGGCCGCTCCTTTTTTGGTTATAATGATCTGTTCCGCTTCTTTGTTTTGATGATTGTTTTGCGCAAAACCTATACCGGGCAGCAATAGCGCAAAAAGGAAATAATAAGATTTCATTCGTGTATTGTATTTTAAATTGTTTTAAGAGATGTTGTCCTTCCGGAAATACGTTTTATTTCGTATTTCAAAGTTAGCTTATTTGATAAATACGAAACATTTCGGAAATGTTAAAATGATTGATCCAGTTTTTGCCCGCAGGCGCTGCAAAATGCGGCTTCTTTCCCATATACCGCAGCAAAACAATGGGGGCAGTGTTTTTTCCGGCTTTTTTTCTCCTCCTGTATTACCGCGGCAGACATAATACCGGTAGGTACCGCAATAATGGCGTAACCCAGGATCATAATAAAAGATGCAATGATTTTACCTACTGCGGTAGCCGGGGCTACATCGCCATAACCCACTGTAGTAATCGTTACGACCGCCCAATAAATACTTTGGGGAATGGTGTTAAAACCGGGGTTATGCTGAAACTCCACTACATACATCAGGGAGCCTAAAAAAATAGCCAGCAGCAATACGAAAAAGAGGAATACGATGATCTTTCGAAAACTTTTCACCAGCGCAAACATCAAAACACGGCTTTCATCCAGGAACCGGACCATTTTAAAAATGCGGAAGATCCGTAGCAGGCGGAAGCTGCGCACGATCATAAAGACATGCCATTGGGGATAGAAAAACTCCATATAGGAGGGCAAAATGGCCAGCAGGTCTATCATTCCGTAAAAGCTGGCAGCATATCTTTTTGCGGAACGCACACAATAGAGCCGCAACAGGTATTCTATCGAAAACAGAACAAGGAAGATAATATCCAGCGTTTTAAAAACAGCAGCATATTTAAGGGAAACGGAAGGAACGCTTTCCAGCATCAACAATGTAATATTGGAAACAATGAGGATAAACAACCCTATATCAAATATTTTTCCGGCAGTAGTAGAGGCCTGGAAAATGGTAATATAAAGCCACTCCCTGAAGGTTCCTTTTTCAAGAGGTTTGTTCTGATCCTGTACTACGTCGGTTTTATCTGGGATGAGCCGGAATAAAGACATGTCCCAAATATAGCGATTATCCTATCAGAGCAGCTTTTTGACCGCTTCAATTACCTGCTTCAGGTTACCCGCTTCCTGGCCGCCGGCAGTAGCCAATGTTTTTTGTCCGCCCCCGCCGCCTTTGATCAACGGCGCCACCTGCTGTTTAATAATCTGGCCGGCATCCAGTCCTTTTGCCGCAACTACCGTATCAGCGATAGTCACCGCTACTGCCGCTTTCCCACCTATATTCGCACCAAGAACGATCACAAAATCGCGCAAGTGATTTTTCAGATCGGCACATAATTTTTTTAGTGCATCCGGATTGCTTACTTCAACTATACCTCCGATGAAATTCACCTGGTTAATGGTCTCGTCTTTTTGCAACAGCTCATTGCGGATGCCCACCAGTTCCTTTGCTTCCAATCGCTCCACTTTTTTCTCCAGGGTGGTTTTGTCGCTGATCAGTTTTTCAATTGCTTTTAAAGGATTAGCGCTCTTCAGCAATTCTCCCACCTGTTTGTATTCGTTAACGCGTTCGCTGAGATAACGGAACGCCGCCGGGCCGGTAAGCGCTTCAATACGACGCACCCCGGCAGCTACTGCGGCTTCCGAAGTAATGAGAAACATTCCGATCATTCCCGTTTGCGGCACATGCGTACCTCCGCAAAGCTCAACGGAAAACTTAGGATCGATGGTAACCACGCGTACCGTATCACCGTATTTTTCACCAAACAGCGCCATAGCGCCCAGTTTCAACGCTTCTTCTTTAGGCATTTCCTTAATAACCACCGGGATATTCTCACGAATCTTCTGGTTGACGATCATCTCTACCTTCCGGAGCTCCTCATCGGTTATCTTTGCAAAATGCGACACATCAAAACGTAATAGTTCCGGGCTCACCAACGATCCCTTCTGGTTTACATGCGGCCCCAGCACCTGCTTCAGCGCGGCATGCAGTAAATGCGTAGCGGTATGATTGTAGGTAGTGTTTAATCTTTTTTCAAAATCCACCACAGCGCTATACCCCCCGTCAATGGGTTCGGGAAGCTGATCCACCAGGTGAATGATCAGATCGTTCTCTTTTTTGGTGTCAAGGACCTTTATATTTTTTTCACCTGACTGTGTTGTGGTGAGGGTGCCTGTATCGCCCACCTGGCCGCCGCTTTCAGCGTAGAAAGGCGTGGTTTCCAGTACCAGTTGGTATTGCTCTTTTCCTTTTGCTTTTACTTTCCGGTATTTGATGATCTGTGTAGGAACATTCAGATCCTCATACCCCACAAATTTCGAAGGTTGCTCGGCATGCACCGGTTGCCAGTCCTCCGTATCAATAGCAGTGGCGGCACGGCTGCGGTTTTTCTGTTGCTGCATTTCAGCCTCAAAACCGGCTTCATCAACCGAAGTGTTGTTTTCTGAAGCGATCAAACGGGTCAGATCGATCGGGAAGCCATAAGTATCGTATAGTTCAAACGCGTCTTTGCCCGCAATCTGATTTCCTGATGATGCTTTTAAGATATCATCAATACGCTTCAGCCCTTTTTCCAATGTTCTTAAAAAGGAGTCTTCTTCTTCCCGTATCACCTTCACCACAAACTCCTGCTGCTGTTTTAATTCAGAAAATACGGTTGCAAACTGTTCTGCAATAACCGGCACCAACTGATGGAGCAAAGGGTGTTTATAGTCCAGGTAAGAATAATAGTAACGCACCGCGCGGCGCAAAATACGGCGGATCACATAGCCCGCACCGGTATTGGAAGGCAATTGCCCGTCGGCTATCGTAAAGGCAATAGCCCGGATATGATCGGCCAGTACTCTAAAAGCAATAGCTTCCTTGCTATCGCTGAAATCGTATTTTTTACCGGTGATCTTTTCAATTGCACTGATGGTCCCTGTAAACACATCTGTATCATAATTGGAGGTCTTGTTTTGCAACACGCGCACCAGGCGTTCAAACCCCATGCCCGTATCTACGTGTTTGGCGGGCAGGGGCTGCAGGCTGCCGTCCTTCAGGCGGTTGAACTGCATAAATACATTGTTCCAGATCTCGATCACCTGCGGATGATCGGCATTGACCAGGGTCTTGCCCTCCACCTGCGCCCGTTCTGCATCCGGCCGGCAATCCACATGTATCTCTGAACAAGGGCCACAGGGGCCTGTATCGCCCATCTCCCAGAAGTTATCCTTCTTTTTTCCTTTAATGATCCGGTCTTCACTGATCCACTTTTTCCATTCATTCGCCGCTTCCTCATCAAAAGGCAATCCCTCTTTTTCATCGCCCTCAAAAACCGAAACATACAGCCGGTCTTTGGGGATCTTTAATACCTCGGTCAATAACTCCCAGCTCCAGGCAATGGCTTCTTTTTTAAAATAGTCGCCAAAACTCCAGTTCCCCAGCATTTCAAACATGGTATGGTGGTAGGTATCCACCCCTACTTCCTCCAGGTCGTTATGCTTGCCGCTGACGCGCAGGCATTTTTGGGTATCTGCCACACGCGGGTACGGACTTTGTTTATTGCCCAGGAAATAATCCTTAAACTGGTTCATCCCCGCGTTGGTAAACATCAGCGTGGGGTCATTTTTTACCACAATGGGGGCAGAAGGCACAATTTCATGTCCTTTGCTTTTAAAAAAATCCAAAAAAGCCTGTCGTATCTCGGTACTGGTCATCATATAAATAATAGTCCGTAATAAAGTTTACGGGCTGCAAATTTAGTTGTTTGGCGGGGTTTTTTAACCAGCGGTGGCACTACTATTAAGCTTTGCTTGCTACGCTCAGTTCAACTCCTGTAATTCTTATGGGCGGAAGGCTGCAGCCGCTTATTGCCGATGGCTTCCTTCAAATGGATAAAAGGACAGCCCCAACGACAGCAGGAACCTGCGGGAGCGCAAACGCCGGTCGCTATCAGAAAACACAGTACTGCTGTTGTTTTCGGATACCGCCGTCAGCGGGTTCGTGGAAAAATGAGCCCCTACCTCAAATTTAAGCCAGGGCAAACCGGGCGTCCCTCCCTGAAAAAGCATACCCGGCTCAAAAAGCAGTCGCCCCCTGCCCATGGTATTATAATTGAGTTGTTCCTGTTCTGCAGCCGTATAATTGGTATTAAAGCTATTAGCCGTCAGCAACGAAAAACGCGGCGCCAAAGAAAGACGGGCATTTTCCGAAAAAAAGAAATTCACCGACGGCGTCAGTTGATATTTAACAAAATTAAAATCGAAGTAACGGCGGCGCTCGTTTGGCGTTCCAATATCCGCAGAGGTTGAATGACCAAAGCCCGCGCTCAGCACCCCATTAAAAAAGACCTTGCGGGAAGCTCCCATGGCCGTATAATACCCGGCGCCTATATCAAACATTGAACGTTTATAGTTGATCTGACTGCCGCTATTGCTGGTAATATCATCGCTGTTAAAAATATCTTTCTCCGACCGGTACATGCCGCCGGCCTGGATCAGAAAATGATCCGTAACTGCGTAGGCGATCTGCCCGTCAAACCCCAGATTTTTATTGGCCTCATCCTTGGTAGCCGTATCCAGGCGCACACTGGTCAAAAGATTATTGGGGTTAGCCACAAAGGCGCCCCCCACTTTCAGATCACCCTTCTGGCGAAAAAAAGCCGCGTTATACATTGAAGGATTGCTGATATAACGGGGATTTGTACCGCCGCAGGCAGCAAGCCCCAGGCAAACAACAGCGGCTATAAAGTAGTTACTATGCACTTTCATAAGATCTGGGTTTAGGACGTAAAGATAAGGCTTAACTCTACGCCGGGTGGGCGATTTATTAAAATACAGGAAACAGTGAATGCTTATCTTTATACGCATTAAAAGTAAGAGCAGCATGGAGCGGACATTAGCACCCCATAAAAGAATTGCCCTGGTGGCGCATGATCATAAAAAAGAGGAATTATTGCAATGGGCCATTGCCAACCGGCAAAAACTGTTACAACACCGGCTGTACGCCACCGGAACCACCGGAACGATCCTCGAAAAAACATTGGGCCAATCCATTCACAAATTACTCAGCGGACCGCTGGGCGGCGATCAGCAGATCGGCGTCATGATCGCGGAAGAAAAGCTGGATATCCTCATTTTTTTCTGGGACCCGATGGAGGCTCAGCCCCATGATCCCGATGTAAAGGCCCTGTTACGCCTGTCGGCCACTTATAACCTTCCCGTAGCCTGCAATGCCGCAACGGCGGACTTTCTTTTTACTTCTCCCTTTATGACCAGTGAATACCATGCGGTACAAACGGACTATTCAACCTATTTAAAACGAAAATTGCCGGAAACGAACTTGTAATTTTGAGTTTCTGGTTTGTCGTTTATTGTTTTTGGTTTGTTGTTTATCGTTAATTGTTAATCCTATGAGCACCATTTTAAAATTTGAAGAATTAGATATTTGGCAACAGGCAAGGAAATTGTCTCTTGAAATTTTTAAAACAACATCAGTAATGCCTTTCGCTTCTGATTTTCGGTTCAGAGATCAGGTCAGGGCCGCCGCCGGATCAGCAATGGATAATATCGCAGAAGGGTTTGAACGTTCATCAAGACTCGAATTTGTAAACTTCCCGGGATTTTCCAAAGGCTCCTGCGGTGAGGTAAAATCGCAACTATACCGAGCCCTGGACCAGAACTATATTTCAAAAGAATTGTTTAATCATCTGTGCGAACGATACACAAAATTGTGTTCCGGAATAGCCGCATTTATTATCTACCTTAACAAAGCGGAAGCCCGCGGACTCAGATTTAAAGATCGGAATCAACAACAAACAATAAATAAAAAACTATAAATTTCTTCATGTCTTTTAAGTTACATACGCCCTTTCCCCCCGCCGGTGATCAGCCAGAAGCGATCCGGCAACTGACCGAAGGTATTTTGGCCGGCGAAAAATACCAGACTTTACTCGGCGTTACCGGCAGCGGGAAAACCTATACCATGGCCAATGTGATCCAGAATGTGCAGCGGCCTACACTTATCATTACGCACAATAAAACGCTGGTGGCCCAGCTCTATGGCGAGTTCCGGCAGTTCTTCCCGGAAAACGCCGTGGAATATTTTGTTTCTTACTACGACTATTACCAGCCCGAGGCCTACATGCCGGTGAGCGACACGTATATCGAAAAGGACCTCGCCATCAACGAAGAGCTGGATAAGCTGCGGCTGCGGGCCACTACCAGCCTGCTTTCCGGACGCCGGGATATTATTGTAGTGGCCTCGGTAAGCTGTATCTATGGTATGGGAAACCCCACGGATTATGAAAATGGGATCATTCGTATTGATAAGGGCCAGACCCTTTCCCGCCAGGGGTTTCTGCATGCATTAGTAAATTCATTATATACCCGCACCACCATTGAATTCAACCGCGGTACTTTCCGGGTAAAAGGCGATACGGTAGATATCAACCTGCCTTATCTGGATTTTGGCTACCGCGTTACTTTTTTTGGCGATGAGATCGAGCAGATCGAAAGCATTGACGTAGCTACGGGAAAACGCATCGGCAAAATGGAAAACGCGGCTATCTTCCCCGCCAATTTATATGTAGCGCCTAAAGACATGATCAACCAGGTACTTTTTGAGATCCAGGATGAAATGCAGGCCCAGGTGGGCTATTTCCAACAACAGGGGCGGTTGATTGAAGGACAGCGGATCAAAGAACGGGTGGAATACGATGTGGAAATGATCAAAGAACTGGGCTATTGCAATGGCATCGAGAATTATTCCCGCTTTTTTGACCGCCGCAACCCCGGGACCCGGCCTTTCTGCCTGCTGGACTATTTTCCTAAAGACTATATTACCATCATTGATGAAAGTCACCAGACCATGCCGCAGGTAAGTGGCATGTATGGCGGCGACCGCAGCCGCAAATTAATATTGGTGGATTATGGGTTCCGCCTGCCCTCAGCGCTGGATAACCGGCCCCTCAATTTTCACGAATTTGAGAACCTGCAAAACCAGTTGATCTTTGTTTCGGCTACGCCGGATAAATATGAGCTGGAAAAAACCGGCGGCGTGATCGTGGAGCAGGTCGTGCGCCCCACCGGGCTGCTGGATCCGCCCATCGAGATCCGCCCCAGCATCAACCAGATCGATGATCTTTTGGATGAAATTGACAAAACGGTAAAAAAAGGCGATCGCGTTTTGGTAACGACTCTGACGAAGCGCATGGCCGAAGAAATGGACAAATACCTGCATCGGATCAACATTAAATCGAAATATATTCACAGTGAAGTAGATACACTGGAACGTGTGGAAATATTGCGTCAACTGCGCCTGGGTGAGATCGATGTACTGGTGGGCGTGAACCTGCTGCGGGAAGGACTCGATCTGCCCGAAGTAAGTCTGGTCGCTATCCTGGATGCTGATAAGGAAGGCTTCCTGCGGAATGAAAAATCATTAACCCAAACCGCAGGTCGCGCTGCAAGGAATGTAGATGGAAAAGTGATCTTTTACGCCGATACCATGACCGGTAGTATGCAGCGCACTATTGACGAAACCGATCGCCGCCGGGAAAAACAGATTGCCTATAACCTGGAACATAATATTACCCCACGTACCGTTAAAAAATCCAAAGAACAGGTATTCCAGCAAACCTCTGTTCTGGATATTAGGGGCTTTGATGAAAAAGATAAAAATGCGATCAGCTTCGACCAGGATATGATCACGGTGGCGGCTGAAGACCCGGCCGTCTATAAAACCATTCCCCAAATGGAAAAAGCGGTTACAAAAATTAAAAAAGAAATGGAGAAAGCGGCAAAAGACCTGGATTTTATGGAGGCCGCCCGCCTGCGGGATGAAATGTTCAGGCTACAGAAAGAACTGGAGGAAATGAAACGATAAGATATACCGCCGCGTCAGCTATTTTTATTGAAAAGTCAAAAAATCCTGTGTCAACCGGTGTTTTCTGTGAGAAAAAAGGTCCGTTTATTATAGTTTTTTAATCTCAAAATAATCCGTTCCACTAATTTTACAGCCGGAGTGTCTTTGCTCCTTTTTTAAATTGTATGAAGCAAGAAGTTATGACACAAACACTGATCGACGCAAAGGATTTACACATAAGGAGACTGGATCACTTCCCCGGCGATGCGAAGCAGGTACCACACCTGCTTGATCAGGCAAAACTGCCCTTTCAGGCAGTTGATGTCGTAAACTGGCCTGATTACCCCTATTGCCCGCAAGTGGCCTTTCGCATTGCCTACACCGATAAGGCCATCCTGATCCATTATAAGGTAACAGAAAGCGATGTTCGTGCGGTTGCAACAAAAGACAATGGTCGCGTATGGGAAGACGCCTGTGTTGAGTTTTTTATCGCCCCGGAGGGCGATAGCAATTATTACAATTTTGAATTTAACTGCATCGGGCGGCTTTTGCTTCACGGGGGTGCGCCCGGCAGCCGGAATATGGCCTCCGATTCCATATTAAGCCTGGTGGAACGCTGGACATCATTAGGAACTAATGCGATCGATGAACAACCCGGCGCCATCAATTGGGAGTTGACCGCCATTATTCCTTATGAAGCGTTCTTTCTACATAATATTCATTCTATGAAGGGAAAACAAGCCCGCGGCAATTTCTATAAATGCGGCGATCATTTAAAAACGCCTCATTTTCTTTCCTGGAGTCCCATTCACCTGGAAAAGCCTATGTTTCATTGTCCCGAATATTTCGGGGTGCTGCAGTTTGATTAAAAGAATAGTTTTAACATACCTGTTATATTTTTTGCAATAAATACACGACAAGCATCTGATTGCTGATACTACAGTCAAAATAAAATTTGCAACGGTTGCCGGTATCTTGGAAAAATGCCACAACGCAGCAGAAAAAGTTAAACAACTCCGCGCAGATTTGTTCATTCTGTAAGAAATAATAAATCAATCCCTACCTTAGCAACATGGATAAACGACTCTTCCTTTTAGATGCGTATGCATTGGTTTTTCGCGCTTATTACGCCCTGATCCGCAGTCCGCGCATCACCAGTAAAAACAAAAACACCAATGCCCAGTTTGGGTTTACCAACACCCTGGTAGAGCTCATTACCAAACAAAAACCTACGCACATGGCAGTTTGTTTTGATACGCATGAGCTGACTGAGCGGCATATGGACTACGCCGATTACAAAGCCAACCGGCAGGAGACTCCGGAAGACATTTTAATTGCCGTACCCGATATAAAACGGATCATCAAAGGATTTAACGTGCCCGTTATCGAAGCGCCGGGGTTTGAAGCGGATGATATCATCGGTACGCTGAGTAAAAAAGCAGCCGCCGAGGGGTATGAAGTATTTATGGTAACATCGGATAAAGATTATGGTCAGTTGGTATCCGACAAAATAAAAATTTATAAACCCGGCTACCAGGGTGGAGATGTGGACATCCTTGGTCCGGAGGAAGTATGCGCCAAATGGAATATCAAAAATGTATCCCAGGTAATTGATGTTTTAGGATTGATGGGCGATGCGGTGGATAACATTCCGGGTATTGCAGGCGTGGGAGAAAAAACCGCCGCCAAACTCTTAGCTGAATATGATACCCTGGAAAATGTAGTGGCTAATGCCGGTAATATAAAAGGTGCATTAGGCAAAAAAGTGCAGGAAGGAAAGGAAATGGCCCTGCTCTCAAAAAAGCTGGCCACCATTATCACCGATGTGCCGGTGGATTTTCATGAAGAAGCTTTCCTGTTAAAAGATTGGAATAAGGACGAGCTGAAAGAAGTTTTTGGCGAACTTGAGTTCCGGACACTGGGAAAACGCCTTCTCGGAGAGGATAATGCCGCTGCGGCAACCGCTGTTGCTCCCGCCACAAAAACGACCGCCGGCAAAGGCGTTCAGATCGATCTGTTTGGAAATATAATCGGGGGAACAGAAGAGGTCGTCACCGTGGAAGAAACCCTTGTCGTTGAAATAGCCTCTTCTATGAAAACAATTGCTGATACAAAACCCGACTATAAGGCCGTCGAGGGCGAAACAGCCGCCGCAGCGCTGGTGAAACAACTGCTGCCTGTGACAGAAATTTGTTTTGACACCGAAACAACCCATATTGATGCCAACCTGGCCGAATTGGTAGGCATGAGCTTCTCCACCAAAGCCGGGGAAGGTTATTATGTTCCCTGCCCTGCAGACCAGGAGGCAACAAAAAAGTTGCTGGATGTATTCCGGCCGTTATTTGATGATGAAAAAAAAGTATGGATCGGGCAGAATCTGAAATACGACCTACTGGTATTGAAATGGTATGGAATCGTTCCTAAAGGAGCGCTATTTGATACCATGCTGGCACATTACGTTATTGACCCGGACGGCAAACGAAGCATGGACCAGCTCAGCGCCCGGTACCTGGGGTATGAGCCGATACCCATTGAGGAGCTGATCGGAAAAAAAGGTAAGCAGCAAGGTAATATGCGCGATGTGGCACTGGAAAAAATAAAAGATTATGCTGCGGAAGATGCCGATATCACTTACCAGCTAAAAAAGGTATTTGAACCACTTTTGAAAACCAGGCAGGTAGAAAAAGTATTCAGCGAAGTAGAGAATCCCTTGGTGCCGGTACTGACGGATATGGAATTTGAAGGCGTGCGCATCGATGAAACCTTCCTTAAAAATTATTCCAAAGAACTGGAGAAAGATGCTATCGAAGCTGAAAAAAAAGTATTTGAATTAGCGGGCGTCCGGTTTAACCTGGCATCACCTAAACAACTGGGGGAAGTGCTCTTCGATAAATTAAAACTGGACACCTCAGCGCGCAAAACCAAAACAGGGCAATACCAAACGGGAGAAGATGTATTATTGAAACTGGCGGCCAAAGGGCACCAGATCGCTGATCAGATCATCACCTTCCGGGAGCTTACCAAATTGAAGTCGACCTATGTGGATGCGTTGCCGCAACTGATCAATCCCAAAACAGGCCGGGTACATACCACTTATGGTCAGGCTGTTGCCGTAACAGGACGGCTGGCAAGTAATAATCCCAACCTGCAGAATATTCCCGTTCGCACGGAACGGGGGAAAGAAATCAGGAAAGCCTTTATTCCGCGTGATGCGAATCATATCTTGTTATCTGCAGACTATTCTCAGATTGAACTGCGTATTGTAGCTGGCATTAGCGGAGACACTAATATGGTCAATGCGTTTAAGAACGGAACGGATATCCATACCGCCACTGCTTCCAAGGTATTTAATGTGGCCATGGAGGAAGTAACCCGGGAAATGCGTTATAAATCGAAAAGCGTCAACTTCGGGATCATTTACGGGCAAGGTGCTTTTGGCCTGGCAGACAACCTGGGTATCTCCCGTACAGAAGCCAAGGGAATTATCGACAGCTATAAAAAGGAATTTTCAGGCATCCAGAAATATATGGATGATACCATCAACTTTGCCCGGGAGCATGGTTATGTGCAAACCCTGATGGGGCGTAAGCGCTGGCTGAAAGATATTAATTCAAACAATTTTACTGTAAGAGGTTTTGCTGAGCGAAATGCGATCAACTCGCCCATACAGGGAACGGCAGCCGATATGATCAAACTGGCGATGCAAAAAGTGCATGCCGCTATGAAAAAAGAAAAGATGAAAAGCCGCATGATACTGCAGGTGCATGATGAACTGATCTTTGACGCATTAAAAGAGGAGGTAAATGAACTGAAGCCTTTGATCCTTGAAAATATGGAAGCCGCGTTGCCCCTGCCTTTTGAAGTGCCGGTAATAGCAGAATGCGGCGAAGGCGAGAATTGGCTGGAAGCGCATTGATCTGGAATTTGAAAATTTGAGTCCCGATAGCTATCGGGAGTGAAAATGAGGGAATGTGAAAGAGATTTACTGTGATTTAGAAATTTTCATTCCTGAAAAGCAATCGTTAATCTTGCCCGTCATCCCGACATCTGCGAAGCTGAGGAGGGATCTCGTGCTTATGGAAATGAACGAGATTTCTCCTCACCCTCCTGCGTCGGGCTCATCGAAATGACGGTTAAAATTTACGATTCCTTATTCTTCATTTTACATTTCCCTCAAATCCATCCTTTCTTAATAGCTGTCAATACCAGCCCCACCCGGTTCCGGACCTCCAGTTTTTCCATAATATTGGTGGCATAACTTTCTACCGTGCGCGTGCTTAAAAAAACCGAAGCTGCTATTTCTTTATAGGTTGCTTCCGTGCATAGCCAGGGAATCAGTTCTTTTTCCTTTGTGCTTAATTCCTGCTGGGTTACCTCCTTGCGGATATAATCATTCGACAGCGCCTTGCTTACTTTGGCGTTATAAAAAATGCCGTCTTTAACAACAGTATTCAGTGCATATGCCAGGTCCTTTTGCTGGATGCTTTTTAATAAGTAACCTTTCGCACCGGAGCGGATCATTTTTATGATCTTTTCATCATCATCCTGCATACTCAACGCCAGGGTAATTACTTCCGGTTTGTTTTCGGTTAGCCATTGGGCAACGGCATATCCATCCATCACGGGCATTTGCACGTCCAGTATCACCAGGTCCGGGATATTTTTCGGCTGTTTAAACCGTTCGATCAATTCCGCCCCACCGCTGCAAACATACAATACGTCAAAATTCGGAATGGACCCGATCATTGTTGCCAACGCCTGCGCAATCAGTACATGATCGTCAACAATAACAATACTATGCCTCATGTTCCCCTATTTTATTTAAAGGTAAATCAATATGCAATTGGGTACCGTTATTGTTTTCCCAGCGATAACCGGCCCCAATGTTGTTAATCCTTCTTTCAATAGATTGCAATCCGCTGCCGGAACCGATACGGTACTCCCGTGCTTTCTCCCAGTTAATACCCTGCCCATTATCTGCGCAAACAATTTTCAGATCTTTGTCGGATAACACAACGTCAATAGTCAGTTGCGAACCGCCACTGTGTTTTAAACTGTTCTGGATAAATTCCTGGCAAATACGCACGAGCGACAGGTTAATGCGCTCATCTAAAAAGTCGAAGCTGGCATTGGCCGGGTAAGTAAAAATTGTTTTGCAAAGACCACTTTCGTTAATTCTTGTCAGTTCTTTATCAACATAATTGACAAAACTAAAGCTGGAAAAATCCTGCGTGGTCAGCATTTTGCTGATGCTCCGCAATTCATTCAGTGATTCCTGGATCAGGTCGTTCTGTGCGCCGATCCTGCTTTTGATCTCTTCAATATCATTTAACTGCCGGGTATTTTCCATCTGCAGGTAGGTCAGCGTCAGCTTCTGCCCCACAGTATCGTGCAGTTCGCTGCCGATGTTCTGCATCAGTTTTTGCTGTACTTCCTGCCGGGTTTCCAGCAGTTCCTGTTTATGCAAAATGGCATTAGCTTCCCGCTCCCGCTTGTACAAAATATTACGGCGGCGGATGCTGATAATAACGAAATAAACAGCCATCACCAGCAGCAACACGGTCAGGATCACCGAAAGAAAAAAAACATTTATTTCTTTTTCGCCCATAGGAATGCAAAGGTTATTATGCCGTATAAAAAATAATTAAACCCAAAGAAAAGATAATAGTACACCCAGAATATTTCCCGGTGTGTTTCATATAAATACATACGCATAGCGTGAAAAGGAAGCGTTCCTAAATAAAATAATAAGAGCCCGATAGAAATATACAAAAAGGGGTCGCGCGTCACTTCTTCAATTTTTTCACTGTTCATCAGTTCGAATAAATAATGCAAGCTACAGGCAGAAACGAATATTGCCCCAAGGGTATAATTAAAGGTATTAACCTCCGTTAAATTGCCTGTAAGTAGCTGAAGCATAAATACAAATAGCAAAATTCCGCCAAAACCGGTAATGGCAATCCGCCAGTAAGCAAACCGCGTCGTTTTATAATAACACAATAGCAAACTGGAAAACTGGAAAGGGAACATCATGCTGAACCAGGTTTTGTTATAACGCACCATATAATGCGGATCTGCATAATACCGGATCAGGATGCCCACGGTTTCTGAAAGAACCACCACACCCAGGAAATAGATGATCGCCCGTCCCTCTTTTCCCAGCTTATTTAATGCGCAGAGTCCGGTTATAAAGCTGACCCATTCTAAAACAAGAAGTATTTTGGCGAGCGCCACGCTGTTTTTTTAATTATTAGGAGGAGGGCAGATTGTTCCGTCATTCAATCCAACACCGTCTGCATCGGCTGCTGATGGTGCAGCAGCACTGAGTACCATCATTTTCGCGTTGCCCTTGCGCGGCGCGGGGCTTAAAAGGCTATGCCCCTCAAAGCCTCCCTGGGCAAGCTTTCCCGACGGGAGAAAATCGTGATAATAACCAGAAGCGTCCTTATAAGCCGGAACTAAAATAAGCGTATGCCGGCCATCTTTACTGTTGTAAATTGGTGGGTATTCCAGGCCGGGGTAAGCAGCATAATACATCTTTATACCCAAATCGGAAGTGCCTACTAATTTACCATCCGGTTTTTTTATTTTGCCATCCTTGACCAGGGCGTCCATCGTGTACACCAATTTCTTAATACTGTCTAAAGAAAAGCTGATCAACCGCGAATCCCAGAACGTTTTGAGGCTGTCTACCGGCTTGCCGTTGTTCCGGGTGTTTATAAGAATATCGTTGTTCAGCCCGTCTGTTATATACCGGTACTGGCTGATGGCAAAAGTGTCCACCATTGCCCTGGCCCTGGCATAATTCAGGTATTTCAGATTAAGCGTATCAGGATTAATGCTGCCTTCTGATACATAAAAGTGCGTATCGTTCAGTTCTTCCCGCAGTTTTTTATTTTCCAGGAACAAATAAATCAGCCCTGCAAGCAGTATCAGGATCAGCAATACGGAAGAGGATCGTTTCATAAGAAATCTTTTATTCGTTAAGTTTTGTGTTGACAGGTATAAAGCTAAATTATCAGACTAAAGATAGGAAAAATTATTCTGTATCAATAAAATACGAATCTGTAATTACATAACAATCAACTTATTAATTATCAATGGTTCTTTTGAGAGGGTAATAGCATCTACCGTAAAAATACGGTACCCGTCTGTGGAAAATACTCCCTGAAATTAGGTACTTCCCCCGTTGATTTCCAAAGGTAAATAATAGCATTTTTGTACCAGTTGCGGAAGGGACGGTACCGGACGAAAAAAGTAACGCAACACGTATCATTAAACAGGCTATGAGAAAAAAGAATATATCAAAATGGTTATTATATCCTTACGCAAAAGTGTCCGGATATTACAATATACTAATTGGCAACACTTTTTCCAGGCTCCGCGCAGAACGGGAGTCCGGCCAATCACCCGCCGAAGCAAGGGCCGAAACATTGCCTTTTCTTTATTGCTGGTACAGGAATCAGGATTTGAATCAATCCAAAAAGCCGGTTAAGATGCGGCCGCAAATACACAATTGATCCCGGAGCATGCTGAAACGCTATTTTATCTGACCTACGGCGAACGCATAGCGCAAGAATAAAGCAACTACCCTGACTGTAGTGGGAGCACCCTAAACTAACGGCCAACCGGGTCGTCCCCTTAAAAGGGATGACCTTTTTGGTCGTTCATCTTGGTTTTACCTGTATTAAGAGTTAAATTGCAGCAAGACGGAGCGATTGTGATAGTTTAACCGCGGGGATGGAAAGGCGCGAAGATTTATAGGGCATGAGTTTTCATTGCCTTGGCGTCATTGAGGTTAAATGATCAGATATCCTCTTTTTGATGATGCCTTAACATTTCATCAGGTATTTTTTTTATACTTTCATCTTTTCGTAAATACCAGATTATACCACCCATGACAAAAACAGCACAACCGCAAGGGGCCTTTTCATTTCTGGAGGAAGTGGAAAAGGTGGAACCATTGCCCCGGCCCAAGAAGAATACGTTGACTCCTCCCAGTCAGATAGTGCTTGAAGAAGAAGTAAGTGCTCCGGAAACGGCCGTACATAAAAACACGGAGGCAGAGAAGGCCGTTGTTGCAGCAGCCCCGGTTGTTGTTATTCCCGAAGAGCCTGTTGCTCCCCGGCCGGAAGAAGCTACAGAACGCCGCCCCCCGGGTACAAGAGGTCGCCGGTCCGTAAAAGAGAACAGTATTGCGGCAGATGCGGTTGAAATGCCGGCAGAAGAAGAGTTGTTTAAAAAACATTATTACAGCATGGGCGAGGTAACGGCGTTATTTAAAGAAAGCCATTCCCTGATCCGCTATTGGGAGTCTGAGTTTGATATATTAAAACCCAAGAAAAACGGCAAGGGTGACCGCTTTTTTCGTCCGCAGGATGTCAAGAACCTGTTTTTGATCTATGACCTGCTGCGCAGGAGAAAATTTACGATCGAAGGCGCAAAAGAATATCTTAAAAACAATAAAAAGGCCGATGAACGCTTTGCGGCCGTGCAATCCCTGCAACGGCTGAAAGGCTTTTTGCTGGAATTGAAAGCAGGAATATAACGGGTAACTATTTGAGGTCTGATCCCGATAGCTATCGGGACTGATGTTTCACGTTTGAGCCTGCGACCTGTAACTTTTTTAAAGAACATGAGAAAATTCATATTGATCGCGGTGTTATCAACCCTTTCCCTTGCAAACTATGCGCAGGATTTTGTAACCACTACGGATGAGCATAATGGCGTAACCGGCAAAATGCTGCTGGGGCATATATCCGACAGTTTATTGAAGGAGGATTCATCCTTTAAATGGTTTACGGAAACACAGCATATTTATGAACCACAAAAAGCGGTGGTGAAAAAACTGGCAGATAAAAGGGGAAAAATACATTTTACTGTTTTTATGGGTACCTGGTGCCCCGACTCCCGCTATGTAATTCCACGCTTTTATAAGATCATCGAAGCATCCGGCATCAATAAGAATAAAATAACCCTTACCGCTGTTGACCGCTCCAAGATGGATAAAAATAACGAGGCGGCCCGTTTAAAAGTCACCCATGTTCCAACTATCATTGTTTACGACCAAACAAAAGAACTGGGCCGGGTAGTGGAATATGGTGAAACCGGCCGGTTTGATGAAGAACTGGCGGCAATTGCGGAAAAAGCGAAGTAGAACAGAGGAATAAGAAATGAAAAATGCAGAAGTGAGTACGGTTAAAGCCGACAAGTTTACTCGCATAAACGAATCTCTCTTTTTCATTTTACATTCTTTATTCGGTATTTTACATTTATACTGAGCAAGACGTAAAAGGGAACTGGCTGGCTATAAAAACTTTACTAATTCATTCCTTGCGAAGTATAGAAGCATCCTGCACAATCTTAATATCATTCACACTTTGCGCGGTATCAATATGCAATTGCTCCATTAGGGAAAGAATTGCGAGGGTGCTGCGCTCGCGTATGGCATTAAAGCTTGCAACATCTGCCCCCGTGAAAAAAATACAGGTTATCACGATGGCATTTGCCGTAACGTTGGTTACAAATACGGTGGGCGACTGAATATCGTTTGTGGCCAGAATTTCCCGGACGCCCTTTAAAAGCGTTTCGACGGTTGCAGCAGGTGTGGACGCCGAAACTTCCAGTTGCAGATCAGCACGACGCTGGATCCGGTTAGACTGGTTATCCAAAATACTATCCACCATTTGCTTATTGGGCACCGTGATGTACGATTTAGCATCCGAGCGGATACGGGTGCTGCGCAGCCCTATTTTTTCAACAGTGCCTGAAACATTATTTATTTTTACAGCATCGCCCATGGCAAAGGGCTTGTCAAAAAAGATGATGAAAGAGGCGATGAGATTTTCCATACTCTCCTTCAATGCCAACGCTACCGCGGCTCCTACAATACTTAACCCTGTCAGTAAGTCCCTTATTGGATATTTAAAGGTATACTTCAGAATAAAAAGACCGCCAATAATGCCAATAATAACCTTGATAAAATCCTTAAAAAAGAAAAACAACTGATGGTTGCCCCGCTCAGACATCATCAGATAACGGTTCTGAATCGCAAGCATAATAAAATCTGTGCTTTTGATGATCAACCGGAAAAAAGAAAAAATAACCAAAAAAGAACCGGTCATTTGTAGCAATTCCCGGGAAGTGAGGTGGTAAATATTAAAATCAAGTTCACCGGGGAGTCTTAATTTATCAAGTGCCCCCACTGTAATTAAAACGGCAAGGAACAGGCCCAGCGGTTTGGCAACCAGGGACAGGAAGGTTTGCAGATCAATGTTCTTATAACGTATTTTAAGCAGGGCAAAAATGACTTTGGCAACATAATGGGCGATATACTTTTTAAACAGAACCACAATAAGGATGGTGCTGCCCACTGCCAGATACGTGCGGAGCGTATTATTAAAATAGACCTGATTTAAAACCTCGTTCATAAAAACAAAAATAGAAAATACCGGCCAAGTTTCAGATTACAAGTTTGCGGGATGCCTGCCTAAACGTCGGCAAACGTGAACCGTCGGACCCAATAGCTATCGGGATCAAACATTCCGAATTATTTTTTCATCGCGGTTTAAATAGGAAAGGAGTTGCACATCCTTTCCGTCAAAAACGGCATAGGTAAAAAAGGTGATCCAGTCGCCCAGGTTAATGTAGCGGCTGGACGCCGTAAGCCGGAAGTCGATAGGCAGATGCCGGTGCCCGAAAATAAAGAAATCAAAATGTTCCTGCTGCAATTGCTCCCGGCTGAAAGTGATCAGCCATTCTTTATCTGCACCCAGGAAGGTCTCTTCCGTAGTGCCGGTTTTTGCACGGCTTTTGCGGCTCATATAATTAGCTACCCCCATGCCTACAACCGGCGGCAGTATACCAAACAGCCATTGGCAAACGGGGTTACGGAATATTTTTTTCAGTCGTTTATAGCCATGATCGCCGGGGCCCAAGCCATCGCCATGACCAATGAGGAAGCGTTTCCCATTCCACTCAAATGTTTTAGGTTCAAAATAAACCGGCATATTCAGCTCCTGCTGCAGGTAATCTTTCATCCACATATCATGGTTGCCTACAAAAAAGTAGAGTTGGATGCCCTTGTCCGATAGTTCCGCCAGCTTGCCCAGTATGCGCACAAATCCTTTGGGAACCACATGTCGGTATTCGTACCAGAAATCAAACAGGTCGCCTACAATAAATATTGCTTCGGCTTTGTCTTTGATCTCATCGAGAAATTGTACCAGCAGCCGTTCGCGCTTCAGGCTTTCTTCATGAGTGGGAACGCCTAAATGAAAGTCGGAAAGAAAATAAATATTTTTACCTGCCTGCAAGAATATTCGAATTTGGGCAAAGGTAGAAGAAATCAACTATTGAACCGCAAAGGCGCGGAGGTCCCAGGAGCGCAATATTTTTTCTTCGCCACTGAAGGCACTGCGGCTCTCAGCAAACGAAATAAACCATTGAGGAGTTAAGGTTCATTAAGTTTTGCTCAATGGCCTTAATTTCTAAATGGTTAAAATCGGCGGCGATAAAATAATGGTGAGCGGCTGCAAATCCCGCACAGCGAGGTATCTGTTCAGTCCTGCACCTGCGTTGATCCCTATGGCCCTCGCATGCGCGTCAAGCTAAACACGACATTCAAGCTGCCAGAACTGCAACTACACCAGTATTTGAGCCATTTCCGCTCCGTTGGGAGCGTTGTGTTTATAGCAATCGCAATGGTATTTGTTCAGGCTCCATAGGACGCCCCGTATTCACGCGGCACCTGACGGAGCCGATGCGTTGCGTAGAGGATCATGAATACTATAAACACGCGGCGTTTATAGCGCCTGAATCGTATCGCTTATCTTGACGCATATGCGATAGCCAGCGGGAGTGCGACGCAAGGAAGTCTCATAGTATTGCTGCAGTCGGGTGCATTAAATCGCCACAGGCCATACAACCCATTAAAACAATGACCAGCCGCCGCCCACTTTTTTCTTGGCGCCCGCGGGGCGCAGGTTGTAGGTGAACGTGGCCAGAAAATATTGCCCCAGTATATTACTGTAAACCGTACGCACTGTATTTTGATTGGGGATAATATTCGTATTTCTTGTTTTATTAAGAATATCATTTGCATACAACCGCAATACAGCACGTTCATCTTTGAAGAAAGTAAAATTCACGCCTGCATTCCACATAAACATTCTCCGGTACTCCGGGTTGGCGAAGGCGTTATTATTTAAATAGCGGCCTTCCGTTTCAAAAATGACGTGCTTCACATACCGGATGATCAGTTCCGTTCCCGCCGTCTGGCTAAAGCTACTCTGAGGGGTAAACAGGGGATTGCTATTTTTTACGTTCATATAAGAAAAGGAATAGGCCGGGTTTATTTCCAGCTTATCATTCCAGTTAAAGCCCAGGTTGCTCCATACATTACTGTTCAGGCGCTTTTGTATACTGGGGGCGTCATTGTAAAAGAATTTGTTCTCACGGTATTCCGTCCAGGTGCCTACATTCCAGGAAAAAGTAAAGCTTTGTTTGTTTTTAAAATCCTGGTTTAGTCCGAAGTTGGCTGCCACCCGTTTGCTGCCGTTGGCATTTACCGGTTGTATGGTTTGCAAACCGCTTTTATCAACGGTAATACTTTGTACCACGTCGTTATCGGCGATGTAAGCTTCACCCCAGCTCCATACGTTCAAATGATTTTTGGGATTGTAGGTATTTAAATTGGCGTATACCCGGTTCATTACTGCAGGTAAGAGGTTGGTATTACCGAGATTAATGATATAGGGATTGGTATTATTCAATACCGGGATCATATAACTATAATCGGGCAATAGCATATCGCGCGTAAAATTGACGGTCAGTTTTTTATAGGTGATCTCCAATTGCGGCAATATATTATTCAGTTTCTGAACAACAGGATCATTCATCGTGGAGAGCCGGTTATCAAACTGCTGGTACTGGTAGCGGACACCGGGTGTAATGCTCAATTGCTTTTGTTTAAATTCCAGTCCCGTACTCAAAAAATACCGGTTACTGTTACGGGAAAAGCCGCTGCTGAGGCTGTTATTTTTAAGATCATAACGGGCACCGTTCTTATCAAAGGTGGCGATATCATTTTCCAGGTGCTCGTATTCATAGCGGGTGCCTGCGCGAATAAAAAACTTTTTACTTATGGGCTCCCGGTAGTTGGCTCCTGCATAGGCATACCAGGTAGGAATACGCTCTTCTCTTAACTGGTTGGTCAGGCTATCCAACTGATTGGGATATTGGTAGTGGATCTGCGCATCCGTATAGGTATCGGTTGTTTTCCGGTTCCAGATCAACCCCTGTGTCAGTGAAAACCGGCGCCCGGACTTGGTTTTAGACTGCCGCGTCATAGAAAAGTTCTCTCTTAAAATATCATTCCCGGTTTTACCGTTGATGCCCACGTTACCATTATTCAGGTCGCCCAGGAAATTATTGACGCCGCTTTGCAGGTTATTACTATTATTATCTTCCCCTGCTTTAATATAATTCGCGGTGGCGGTGATCGTGGTTACCGTATCCGGTTTCAGGTTCATCCCTATGCCAAAGGTGTGCGTAGTGCCCTTCACTATCGCATTGTATAATGATGCGTTGGTTACCACTGTATCGCCATTAAAGATCTTTGTAGAAGTATTGGTCTGCAGATCAGTACGCACCCGGCCGAGATAATATTGCGCAAAAAAGGACTTCTTTTTATTGGGCGAATGGTTCAGGTTAAACCCAAGCCCATTGCTGGTGGTGACGCCGCCCAGGCGCGACATACCGCCGAAGTTGATGCCGTTGATGGAAATATTAGATCCGAAATTACTGTTATTGCTGCTGTTATTCCCGCCGCCGCTCACGTCCCTGTTGCGTTGCAGGCCACCGGTTTGCATCAGGTCCGACCAACCAAAACCCGGACGGTTTAAATTATTACTGTAGCCCAAAAGGCTTACCTGTAGTGTATCGCGGAATAAATTGGCAATAGCGCCCGCTTCAAAACGTCCCCCGTTCTCCCCGCCGCCACCGCCGCCATAGGCTTTGCCGAATACACCTTTCTTAACGCCCTTTTTAAAGGTGAGGTTGATCACTTTCCCCACATTATTCAGGTTATCATCACCATTCTCCAATAGTTCGTCCTTATCATCCGTTACCTGTACCTTATCAATTACATTAGAGGGCAAATTCCGGGAGGCCATTTTCGGATCGCTGCCAAAAAAGTTTTTACCGTCCACCAGTATGCGGTTCACTCGTTTTCCGTTCACCATAATATTGCCGTCTTTATCTACCTGCACACCGGGTAGTTTTTTCAGCAGATCTTCCACCAATGCATTGGGAAGCGTCTTAAACGCATTCGCATTAAACTCTACCGTGTCCTTCTTTATAACCATCGGCGGGCGCTCCGCCACCACCAGCACTTCGTCCAGGTCTTTAACGCCCGGTTCCAATGGAATGGTTCCTAAATTAAGATCAGCAGCGCCTTTTGTTAACGAGAATTCCTTACGATATACGCCATACCCCGTAAAAGAAACCAGCAGCCGGTAAGGCAGGTCTTCCGCAAGCCCCGGAATGCGAAACGATCCGTCTTCTGCACTTAAACGGTAGGTAACAACGGAGGTATCTGCGGCTTTAAAAACCGTAACGGTAGCCATATACAGCGGTTTTTGCGTTGCGGAATCGATTAGTTTACCTTTCACGGAACCTTGTGCCCGCAGGTCCGCAGCCGCGCAAAAAGCCATCGCAAAAAGAAAAATTAATTGTAGTTTCTTCAAAGTAGCCGTGTAAAAGTTATGCATACCCTTTACACGCAGGAGAATAAAAAATGTTACAGGGTTTTACGATTTTTTTCGTAAAAACTTTTAGGAGGCGGTAGCTCCCGGCAGATTTGGATCTTTTTAACTCTTGAAACAGGATAAAAGGCAGTTCTCATAACCGCACGCAAACTACTATTCGCTTTTGACTTACACCCCTGCAAACAACCGCTCCATGCTTTGAGGAATGGTTTTACTGTAGTCCATTCTTACCGGCCGGTATTCATTCTGCCATTTTTCAAAAATCGGTACAAAATCGTTATCAATACGGGGAAGCGTTAACACACCCAGTTCTTTCAGCGCCGCAGCATTGCAACATTGTTCATATTGTCCGCGGATGGGTATGGCGATGATCTTTTTACCCAGGTGCAGCGCCTCGGCCGGTGTTTCAAACCCGCCTCCGGTAATTAGCTCGGTACAGTTGATCATGCTTTTATTGAACAGTTTTTTATCAACCGGGATAAATTTTATATTTCCCGTTTCATGTATGGCAGCCGATTGCCGGCTGAAAATCTCGAAGCGGTATTCTTTAAATTTTGAAAAAATTTCGGTAAGCTCTTTTTCGCAATAGGAGGGCAGGTAAACCGTAATGTATCCTTTGTCCCTGGGCTCCGCTTCAAGGATCTCTTTTTTGATTACGGGCGTCAGGATAAAATCATCATAAGATCTGAAATGCAGCCCAAGATAGCGGGTGCTTTTGGAGAAATGCCGCAGCATCCATTCACCAGACTTGCTGATCGTTTCCGGCCGGGGAACCTTATCACTTTGAAAGCTCGCCTGGTGGCCAAAATTTACCGAAGCCAGGCCCCGTTGTTTGCACGCAGCAGAAGTAATATAATCGTAATCATTGATAATAAAATCATAGTCTTCCAGCGGCAGTTCTTTAATCTCCTTTCGCAACGAAAGCGGGTTCACCCGCCGCGCGATCTGCCAGTAATCCAGCCCCCCGTTACAGGTGTAGTACAGGCTCAGTCCCTTACTGCGATATTTTACAGGAGCATCCAGTTTAAGGTTACTATTGCCTCCGCTTAAAAAAATATCAACGGTTCCATATTCTTTTAAATAAGGCAGCAGCTCCATTGCCCGGCTGATATGACCATTACCGGTTGCCTGAACGGCGTAAAAGATCTTCATTGTTTGTAGTTGAAAGTGCATGTAAATAAAAAGCGATCTCATTGGTGAGCACCGTAGCGTTAGGACGTTCTTTTACCGCGCGCTCGGTTTTCATTTCCTGTTCATTATAGGTGTACAGGCTCCATTCGTTTTCATAATATTCCAGCGCCGTCATATGTTCTACCCAATCACCGGAATTCAGGTAATGCACGGTTCCCTCCGGCAGCACTACTTCTTTTTTTTGGGGTTCATGAATATGACCGCAGATCACCGTATCAAATTTTTTCTCGATAGCCAATGCCGCTATTTTTGTTTCAAAGGCATCTATATTAATAATGCGTTTATTAAACTGCTCCATTATTTTTTTTGAGAGTGATAAACGTTCTTTTCCAAAAAACTTCGAAACAGTGTTCATTTTTTTATTAAACCACAACAGCATTGCATAGCCGTTGCTGCCCAGTTTCCCCCAGAATTTTGCCTGCCCGGTAGTGGTATGATCAAATACATCGCCGTGAAAGATCCATACTTTTTTTCCGTTGACCTCAATCACCACTTTATCTGTCAGCAGGAAACCGCCCAGCTCCAGGTCGGAGTAGCGGCGCATGCAATCATCATGATTGCCGGTAATATAAATAACGCGGGTTCCCGAGGAAAGCTTGCTGAATATTTCTTTGATGGCGGATATATGATCCGGCGGGAAATACCTTTTACTGAATTGCCACCCGTCAATAATATCACCGTTTAGGATCAGGACCCTGGGGTCAATGCTTTTGAGATAAGCCGTAAACTCCCTGGCCCTGCTGGCATAGGTACCTAAATGCAGATCAGAAACAACAGCTATTTCAACACGGCGTTGGGGCATCACAAATTGTTTCTCAAAATTCACGAACAGATGTAATCCTTATATTACCGGAATGTTATAATTATATTACGGATGCAGGGGAATGAGAAATAAAAAATAAGGAAGGGCTGTGAATGGTGAATGGGCAAAAGTGAATAAGGCCTAGCGGCGCTGTTCGAAGACGAGATGTTCTTATTATAATCTGCAGCATCTGTGAGTCCCCCTCGCGTCCTTACCCCTCTGCGTCTTTGCGAGAAATATAACCACCATGAGTCTGTGAAAATCTGTGGCATCTGTGAGCCACCTCCGCGTCCTTGCGTCTTCGTAGTTAACCCTAAATCTGTGCCATTTCGTTTTTCCGTATTTTGCAGCAATGAAGTACAAGCATCTCTTTTTTGATCTGGACCATACCTTGTGGGATTTTGATACCAACGCCAAACAAACCTTACAGGACCTCTATGAAACCCTGGCCTTAGAAAAAAAAGGCGTGCATGATTTTGAACAGTTTTACCGGCGTTACCTGGAGCACAATGCAAAACTGTGGGCCCGTTACCGGAATGGTTTTATAAAACAGGCAGAACTAAGGGTAAAACGGATGCAATTGGCTTTGCTGGATTTTAAGATCGGGGATGCTCCCCTGGCCCAGCAAATGAGCCAGCGCTTCCTTGAATTGTTACCCACCCGTAATGCCCTGTTTCCCTATGCAGCAGAGATCCTCGAATACCTTACCGGGAAAAATTACCAACTACACCTGATCACCAATGGTTTTGAGGAAATACAGCACCATAAGATCAACAACTCAGGCATTCATCATTATTTTGATAAGGTCGTTACTTCGGAAGGCTCTAATAGTTTAAAACCTAATAAAGCGATTTTTGATTATGCATTGGATGCCGCCGGCGCAAAAAAAGAGGAAAGCATCATGCTCGGCGACGACCTGGAAGCAGATATTATGGGCGCCGCAAATGCAGGACTGGACCAGGTTTACATCAATCACATAAACAAAACTCCCGATTTTAAGCCTACCTATACCGTTTATTCATTGAAGGAGCTGGAAGCTATTTTTTAAACAGGCATTTTTGATTTTCATGGCTCAGCGGCAGTGCTACTATGTTTCTACGTTGTTCCGATAGCTATGGGAACACTCGTCAGGGTGCTGTCCACCGTTCGGCTAAATCAATAAAAGAATTAATACTGCTATTGTTCAATACCACGAATAAATATTGTTTCAAAACTTATATTTGGCCGGGGAGACGGTAAGACGAAAAGTCAAAGACAATATCTTCCCGCATTTCCGACTTCCCGGCATTGAGCGGCAACCTCAGCCTTTCTGCAGCTCATAAATCGTGATCTCCGGCCGCACATTAAACCGCACCTGCCAGGTAAAACCCAGGGCCCGGTTAATATATAAAGTTCTGCCATCAGCAAAATCAAACTTTCCTGCTGTATAGCGCGGGTTATCCACGGGCAAAAGAGGCGGTGGCAAAAACGGGGGCTTGCACTGGCCGCCATGGGTATGCCCGCTGATCACCCAACCATCATATCCGTGCCATACATCCAGGTCCATTACATCCGGGTTATGGCATAAAACCACATGCGCGCTGTTTTTATTCCGGAAAGGCATCACTTTCTCCGGGTGAAAGTTGGTCCCCCATTTATCATCGATGCCAATAAAATTCAACCCGCTGATCTCCTGCTGTGCATTGCGCAAAACCGGGATCCCTGCTTTTTTAAGGATCGCTTCAATAGTAAAAGCAACCTGATCATTCGACCAGTGTTTTCCGTAATCATGATTTCCAAAGATGGCTATGGTTCCCAGCCTGCCTCTGGGTGCATAAGGGATTAATGTGCTTAACTGTTTATATTGCCGGTCATCGGTATAGGTAATAAAATCACCGGTATAGGCAACAAAATCCGGTTGGTAAGAAGCCGCTTTCACAAACGAATCACGGATATAACTATCCCTTGAAGTGGCGCCGATATGAATATCGCTCAGCTGCATCAATGTTTTCCCCACCAGCGCGTCCGGCAGGTTCTTTATTGGCATGGGAACGCGGGTAAATTCCAGCCAGAAAGGTTCCACTTGCCAACTATACAATCCTGTCAATATACCCGCTCCCCCCAGTATCCCCGCCGTTTTAAAAAATTTTTTCCGGTTCATCAGGTGCAAAAGTAGCCCGCACTGCAATTTTAATCGCAAAACAGAATATTAAACTTTTGTTTTAATGCCCCGTCAAAAGGGTGTTGATAAAATTTTAACAGGCCGAAAGAAGGATTTTCCACAAAACCCCATCTAAAGTAATAACCGTATGACGCAAATTCAGATAAAATATCTCTTAGTGGGCCTCGTGTGCTGTATTGCACTGCAGGTGCCGGCACAGCAGATCCCGTCCAGACCTAACGATGGAGTGCGGCGGGACAATACCAAAACCGACCAGCTAAAAGGCTACCAGCAATTACATCTGAGTTCGGTTCAGCAGCAAAAACTACGGGCCCTTCAAAAGGAAGGTCGTCTGCAGGCAACCGCAATCCGCACCGATCCGCAACTGACCGCTGACGAAAAAAAAGAAAAACTGAAACAGGTTTTTAAAGAGCAAAGCACAAAAAGAAATGCCATGCTTACCCCGGAGCAACAAAAAACCTGGGAAGAACTGGGTCTGGAGAAACAACAGCGCCGGTCCAATGAAACAGTAAAAGTCGACCAAAGAGCCCCGCAAGCGGATAAGGATCATGATATAAATGGCCTGCCTCAAAAAAGCGCATTGCCGCGAAACAACCTGAATCTTAGCCAGCGTCAACGTCAAAAGATGACGGATCTGAACACCCGCCTGAAGGAAAAAGCGGCATCGGTAAAAAGCGATACCACGCTTTCAGATGAGCAGAAGAAAATCCGGTTAACCGCTATGCAGAAAGAAATCCGGCAACAACGAAAGGAACTTTTAACGCCCGAACAATGGCAGCAATGGAAAGCACTAAATAATCAGCAAAAACGTTCCGTAATCAATTTTTAATAAACAGATCCTTTAACTTAAAAAAACAAAAAATGAAGAAATCGTATTTAATCGCCGCAACCATAGGCCTTTTCAGCCTTTCAACCAGCTTTGCCCAGGACAGCGCTAAAGCAAAAAAAGGAATGGAAAACCGCCGGGAGGCCATGTACAGTGATTTGAACCTGACACAGGATCAAAAGGACAAACTGAAAACACTGGATGAAGATGGTTTTAAACAAATGAAGGCCCTGCGTGATGACCAATCACTGTCCGACGATCAGAAAAAATCAAAAATAATGGAGATGCGTAAAGCACAAAAAGAGGCGCGTGATAAGATCCTGACCAAAGAGCAATCCGAAAAACTGGATGCAAAAATGAAAGAAATGCGCGCCAAAAGGGGTGGAGCAGGATCATAACCCTGTCTTATTAGTTAGTTTACCAGATAGATTAGAAGGCCATCCTTAATAGTTAGGATGGCCTTTCTTTTGATACAGATTGTCTAAATTTATTCAACGCAGGCCAGAAAATAGTTCGATATAGGTCTCCCGCTGATCTCGCGGATAGCTATCCCGTTGTGTGAATACAATTATTGCTTTTTATGTTTTTCTACTTTTTTCCCGATCAATCGGGACCAAAAAGTAGAGCAAAAAGGGCATGGTCAAACGAATGCCCCCGGCCGTTTGACCAGCCTCGCACACGAAAACTCAAATGGAAAAGCAGCCTCAAAGCATAAACGAAGAGAGTAGTTGGAGACACTATTCTCCGATTGTCGTATAGTACTTACTGCGTTTATTTTTTTACGGGGGATTATTTTTTAAAAAACGTTCTTTCGTTGCGTAAAAAAGAGGCGCTTAATTGCCCTCTGATTTGCGCGATTTCGATTTCGTTCAGAAATAACAATTGTAATGAGTTTCCCGATGAAATCGAAATAGTTAAGACACCCGAAGTCTTTATTAGAACGTTGTCCGCAAAACAGCAAAAGAAAAAATCAAGCGGAATGGCGATTTTGACGCCGTAAAGGGACTCTGAAAGCATAGAGATGGCAGGCGGGCGTCATAATCAGGCCTGAAGCGCAGATTTTTGCGTTCCTGCCGGGCAAAATAAAGGCTGACTCAAAATAAAATGTTTTAGGCTGGATTTGCCTTTTTGCGGGCGAGATTTTTTGCTCCACTTTTTTATCGACTGAAAAAAGTGGAAAAGAAACAATTAGATAGATTCCTATTCGTCGGTTTCGATGATTGTGTTACAAAGAATGTCGATCTAAATATCTTACCCCGGATTATTCCGTTTATAGACAATGCAACAGACGCCCACACGACAGGAGCTGTCGGCACGTAGACTGCCGCAGAACAGGAACTGAGCTCATCTGCACTTCGTCAAAAGCGAAGCGCCGCGGGAAAGCGGTAAAAAGAGGTTGCAGTGCTATAATGAAAAAGAATTTGGATTATTATAGATTTACAGGCGGTATTGAACGATATTTGTGCCCTTACTGTTGTAAAAATAGCATAACATGAAAAAAATTGACCCGCGGTTTGAAAAATTTGCGAACAAAAAAAGCAATGCCGCAATAAAAGAAGCGTTCAAACAGGAAAAAAGAAAATATAAAAAAGAACGCGCCGCATTCTTTGAACAAAAAAAAGCGGCCGCAAAAACAGTTGCTGCTGCCCCTGTAATAGAACGTAAGACCACCCCTTCTGCGCCACTGATGCCACTGAACAAATACCTGGCCCACAGCGGTGTTTGCTCCAGGAGAGATGCCGCAATCTTGATTAAAGACGGAAAAGTAAAAGTAAATGCCTTGGTGGTAATAGAACCGGGATATAAAGTACAGCCGGGGGATAGCATCACCGCAAACGGAAAGAAAGTCAGCCCCGAAAAAAACCTGGTGTATATCCTGTTAAACAAACCCAAAGATTATATCACCACCACTGATGACCCCCAGAAAAGAAAAACAGTGCTGGATCTTATAAAAACGGCTACCACGGAGCGGGTATACCCCGTGGGACGGTTAGACCGGAATACTTCCGGGGTACTGCTGATCACTAATGACGGAGATCTGGCGCAGAAACTGACCCACCCCAGTAACGAGGTGAGAAAAATCTACGCCGCCACACTGGATAAGCCATTGGATAAAAAAAGCTTTGATCAAATACTGAAAGGCGTGGTGCTGGAGGATGGCCCTGCACCAGTGGACGTGCTGGCCTATGCAGATATGGACGATAAAACCCAGATAGGGATAGAGTTGCACAGCGGCCGCAACCGCATTGTACGCCGCATTTTTGAGGCGGTTGGTTATGAAGTAAAACACCTGGACCGGGTGATGTTTGGCGGGTTGACAAAAAAGAATGTGGAGCGCGGCAAATTCCGCTTCCTCACAGAAAAAGAAGTCCGTAACCTTAAGTTTTTCGGCAAAGGAAAAAAATGAAACTAAAAGAGCTCATCGTTTTTGAAACCGGAGAACTGGTTGCGCTGAATAAGCCTTCGGGCCTGCTTTCCATACCCGACAGGGAGGGAAAAGAGCCCTCGTTAAAAGACCTGCTGCAGGTGCAATATGACGACATTTTTACGGTACACCGCCTGGACCGGGAAACAAGCGGTCTTATTATTTTTGCGAAAACGGCCGCCGCGCACAAACACTTCAGCCAGCAATTTGAGGCACGTAAAACAATAAAAGTCTATACCGGGCTGGTGTTAGGCTCCGTAACAGTACCCGAAGGCCATATAGACGCCCCGATAGCCGAAAACATGGTAAAACGCGGTACCATGATCATTCATCGCCGGGGCAAACAAGCGCTGACGGATTTTAAAGTATTAAAAGATTATGGCCTTTACACCTGGATGCAGTTCAATATCCACACCGGGCGCACACATCAGATACGGGTACATACAAAGGAGATAGGTCATCCGCTGGTGGGTGATACCCTTTACGGAGATGGCAAACCCGTTTTTATTTCGTCTTTTAAAAGCAAATTCAACCTGTCAAAAAATGAGCTCGAAGAACGCCCGATTCTGAACCGGTTGGCGCTGCACGCGGCTCAATTGAAAATAGCCGGCCCCGACGGAAATGTAATTGCCCTGGAGGCGCCATTGCACAAGGATTTAAGAGCCACCTTGCAGCAGTTGGATAAAAGACGATAGCCGTAGCTTATTTAACGCGGATTCGACAAACAAGCAACTTAATATTAATCTTTAACCACATAGATTCAAAGGGCTGCAGGAAGTTTAGATAGTGTAGATTGAAGCTTCGCTTCAATCTTTTGTGCCCCTATAATATTTTGAGAATAAATGGTTTACCCTATATGCCTATGTGGTTTTATTTCTTGCTTTTATCGAACTGGCGTCATTTAAACACTGCCACCAGCGCTTTAAAAAGAGATTTCAATTTTAATAAAACAGAAAGACGGGGCGTTGTTGCCGGCCCCGAATACACGGCGCCTCTTCTCAGAAAATAACTGGAGAAAGTGCCCGCCGTAAGGCCCCATTTACGGATAAACTGGTAATACCCTTTATTTTTTTTTATCCGCTTAACAGACAGGGATCCGAAATGATAAACCCTGCTGGCTGCTATGCCCCTGAAATAACGGATCCCTGTGTTCCATAACTTCATAGAAAAGTCGGGGTCCGAATACATACCCGGAGAAAACTCGGTACTATAACCTCCCACCAGGTCCCATATGTTTTTGTGCACGACATTCGGAGGCCAGGTGGCGCCCATCCAATCGCTCATGGGCAGCGTATTAAACTCGTTTAAAAGCGCTTCTTTTTGAAAATGTTCCAGGTCGGCGCCATAATCTTTTGCGATACTGCAACGGCTTTGCGGGCGCCGTTCAATAGCCGTTGCTGAAATAAAAAAATAATCGTGCCCCACTTCCTGCACCGCCTTCCAAAGGTGCTGATCCCACTGCGGGCACACATACATATCATCATTGATATATAAAATATAATCCGTATAGGCCAGCCGGGCAGCGGCGTTCAGGGCATAACAAACACCAATATTTTCTTTGCTGTGCGTATAATCGATGCCGGGCTGCTCTTTTACCCAATCAAGCGTGCCATCCGCCCCGTCATTTACATGCACAATAATTTGATGCTCAAAATCCGAATGAGATAAAATGCTTGCGATACAGGCTTTTAAATAATCAAGATTATTCCAGGAGGGCAACAGGATGGAGAACTTTTGATGCAGTTTCTTGGTACGTAAGCAATAAGATATGTCCAACAAGTTATTCAATTGGTTTAAATCCGGTTTTAATATTGCCTCGCACTCCTACCATCAGACGTTTTTTCCCATAAAATCTTGCAATAATTTTTTAAATATTCCGCAAAGTTGACCTATCTTGTACAATAATTAAACCAAAATCAGGCGCCGCCGTACCTGTTTCATTATGACTGATCCTCATAATATCTCGCTTGTCGTATCCACTTATAACTGGCCACAGGCCCTGGAATTGGTATTGCTGGGAGTAGCCGCGCAAAAAAAACTGCCGGCCGAAGTATTAATTGCCGACGACGGATCCGGAGCAGCAACAAAAGAATTGATCCGTTCTTTTCAGCATAAATTTCCCGTACCGCTACAGCATATCTGGCAGCCGGATGAGGGTTTTCAACTGGCACGCATCCGCAATAAAGCCATTGCAGCCGCTCAGGCGGATTATATTGTTCAGATCGATGGCGATTCCATCCCGGAAAAGCATTTCATCATGGACCATGCGCGGGTAGCCGAAACCGGTTGTTTTGTGCGGGGCACCCGCGGGCTGCTGACGCCAGGGGCCAGCCAACGTGCTATAGCTCAAAAAAAAATCGCCTTTCATTTTTATTCCTCCGGCGTAAAACATCGCAATAATGTCCTGCGGTCGCCCCTGCTGTTGCCACTGGGCATTAAAAAAGAAACAAACTCCTTCCGGGTTAAAGGCAGCAATATGGGGTTTTGGAGAAAGGATTTTATCCGTGTAAACGGCTACAATAACGCCATGGAAGGCTGGGGGCACGAGGATGAGGAACTGGCCGCGCGCTTTATAAATGCCGGTCTCCGGAAAAAGAAAGTAAAACTGGCCGCCGTTCAGTATCATTTACACCACAAAACGGCGTCGCAGGAACAGGAACCCCTCCATTGCTTGGTATTGGAAAACGTACGTACTCAACTGATTATAGCCTGCACCAATGGCATGGCACAACTTTAACGAAGCATATGAACCCATCAAAAAAACTGACAGTTTCCCTGGTTATTGCCACGTATAACTGGCCGCAGGCGCTGGAATGCAGCCTCAAAAGTGTTTTACGCCAAAGCAGACTGCCGGATGAAGTGATCATCGCAGATGACGGATCTACCCCGCAAACGGCCGCACTTATCGAAACCTACCGGGCGCTGTTTCCCGTACCGCTGCTCCATATCTGGCAGCCGGATGAGGGGTTCCAACTGGCGCGCATCCGCAACAAGGCCATTGCTGCAGCGCAATCTGACTATATTGTTCAGATCGACGGAGACCTGGTACTGCACCGGAACTTTATCAGCGATCACTGCGCCTTCAGCGAGCCAGGATTTTTCGCAACCGGCGGCCGGGTGTTACTGGGCAAATCGTTCTCGGAAAAAGTGCTGGCCCAGCCGCAAAAAAACATTTCTTTTTTTAATAAAGGCATCAAAAACCGGAAGAACAGCATCCGCTACCGGCCCCTGACCCGCCTGTTTAAGAACTACCGCGCCAGTGACGTTTTTTACCTGCGCGGATGTAATATGGCTTTTTGGAGAAAAGACCTGCTCAATATTAATGGCTATAACGAGGCCTTTACCGGCTGGGGCAGGGAAGACAATGAAATTGTAGTGCGACTGTTGAACAGCGGGGTGCAGAAACATGCATTAAAGCACGGCGCCATTGCCTACCACATTTATCATCCCGAAAAAGAGCGCGGCTCCTTAAGCCGCAATGAAGAACTCTTGAGTGCGGCGGTCAGCGGCAGCAGCAAATTTGCGCTTTTGGGGCTGAATCAATACTTGTGAATCTTACAGGTTTCGCAGAATACACAGAATTCAATGCCCTTCTGTAATAATCCCTGGCATCTATGGGCTATTAAATTTATTCATCTTTTTGCCAACCGGTAGGCATGCTTGATTCTGGACAGCAGGCCGCCCATTTTTTTCTTCTTCCAAAGCAGTATTTTTTGATGCCGGGCGATAAATAAAAAAAGCCGCCGGCTAAACGGCTTCGTAAGCGCCCCATGCCACAGTCCGTATAATTGCTGCATAAATTTTTGATGAGCGCCCGGCAATTGCTGAAAAACATTCAAATGCAGGTCGACAAGGCATTTAAAGGAATGATTCTGCTGTCCGGGCCTGAATTCAAAGCCACCATTTACCGTTGTATTAGCTGCATGCACCCGTTGCAGCACCATTGTTTGCGGCCAATAGCTTACACCCCCCGAACAGGCGGCTACTGCAGCGCCATACCAATCATACACCAGTCCTTCCGGCACCGGAAAAACCCTTGCAACCAACTCCCTTCGCATCAAGAGTGCGTGTCCGCTTACAGTATTAAAAATAGCGATCTTCCTCAGGTCCGTTCCCTCAAAACGCCGGTAGCTCCGGTTCCCCTTCCGGTTCCAGTCCTTTTCCCCTTCATTAAAAAACCGCACCGAATTGCAATAGATCAGCGGACTTCCCGGCGGCCAGTTGGCCAACAGCGTCGCAATCTTGTCCGGATGCCAGACATCGTCCTGATCCGCAAATCCCACAATTGCGCCGGTAGCCCTGCTTACGGCGCTGTTGAAATTTTTTGCAAACCCCAGGTTTTCAGCGTTTTTTTCCAATCGGATGCGTGGATCTTTTTCTGAGAACCGGCTCAGTATCAACATAGTATCATCAGTAGAAGCATCATCGCAAATAATGATCTCCAGGTTTTGGTACCGCTGGTTGCAAATAGAATTCAACTGTTCGGCAATATATTTTTCACCATTGTATGTGCACAGCACAATACTTACAAGCAACGACTGGTGGGCTTCAGTTTCCCCAGGGAACATTGGTACGGCTGGTTTTATAAGTCCTGAATAAATTTATACAAATTGAACGACGGTTCCTCGCTTTGAACTGCAAGGGCAGCCGCAAGCTGCGTTTTATCAATATCAGCCATGCGCTTTTTCTGGATCAACTGCCAGGCTTTTTCCGTCAGCAGCCAGGTTTTCCTGTCTCTTATTTGGTTACCCGCTGCTGCTTTCTCAATAGCTGTATAAAGCGCTTCTACTCCCTTCATCGTATGGGCTACGGTGGCGATAACCGGGATAGATGCATGCCCCATCGAAAAAGCCGGTGCCAGCAACTGCCGCAGGTTTTTTGCAAACAGATCCGCGCCCGGGCGGTCGCTTTTATTCACCACAAAAATATCGGCCACTTCCATTAAGCCGGCCTTCATGGTTTGTATTTCATCCCCGGCTTCCGGTACCAAAACCACCACCGTTACATCAGCAAGGCCGGCAATATCCACTTCGCTCTGCCCAACGCCTACCGTTTCCACAATGATCAAGTCGAACGGTGCGGCCTTCAGCAGATCCGTTATTTCCATAATTTTAGGATGCAGGCCGCCCAATGCGCCGCGGCTGGCGAGTGACCGGATAAAAACCCGGTCATCCAGATACCATTGGCTAAGCCGGATGCGGTCGCCCAGCAAGGCCCCCAAATGAAAAGGAGAAGAAGGGTCCACGCAGATAACAGCAACTTTTTTTCCGGCACGCACCGCCAAACCGATCAATGCATCCGTAAGGGTGCTTTTCCCTGCCCCGGGCGGGCCGGTAATACCAATGACCGGTTGCTGTTGCCCCTGTAAACCGGCCAGGAATGCGTCATACCCTGCTACCTCATTCTCTACCAGGCTGATAGCTCTTGCTATCGCTTTTGTAGCGCCTTCGGCCAAACCTTTTGACAGCGACTCCCACATCATATCTGCTAAAATAGTCAAGAATTGACAGGACGGCCTAATATTTTTTACCTTTGGACATGACCAATTTCATCCCCATATTCCCCTTATCTATCGTTGTTTTCCCCCAGGAACAGGTAAACCTGCATATTTTTGAGCCGCGCTATAAACAACTGATCATAGAATCTGTGGCGCAACAAAAGCCTTTTGGCATCCCCGTTGTAATGGACAACAAACTGCAGGATTTTGGTTCTTTGGTATTTGTAGAGGAAATTGTTCAAACCTATGAAAATGGAGAAATGGACATCAAAACAAGGGGCAGCGAGCTCTTCCGGATATTGGAAGTTATAAAAGATATTCCGGAAAAATTATACTCAGGAGCCATTGTCAGCTACCCCGAAAATAACCTCCAGGGTAACGCCCGGATAATGGAGCAACTGATGGCACAGCTACGCCGGTTACACCGCTACCTGCAGGTAATAAAGGATTTTAAAAAGACAGACAATGCCCTCACTACCTATGATATTGCCCACCATTCGGGCCTCACCATTTATGAAGAATATGAATTGCTCCAATTAACGCATGAGCGGCAGCGGCAGGAATATTTAAAGCGTCATTTTGAAAAAATAATCCCTGTTTTTGAAAAAATGGAGGAATTAAAGGCAAAAATTCAATCAAATGGCCATTTCAAGAACCTTAGTGGCTTTGATATTAAATAAACTTGTTTTATTCCCGGTACCGGATAATTTTGTGTGTCGCTTTTTCCCTGAGCCGGCACTTGCAGGTGGCGTTTAAGGGCGGATAACATTAATGTGTTCTTATGTTTCCTTTGCCGCTATCATAATTCTATGTATCTATGTGGTTAAATTTAAAATATCTGAACAAACTTTAATTTATTTTCATACTATGTCATCCACTCTTTGCTTTGATTTTGGCAATACACGCAAAAAAGTAGCCGTTTTTGAGGGGGATACCATTGTGAAAACATTAGTGTTGCAGGATGATACCTGTGAAACCATCCGGTCGCTGATAGCAGCGTACCGGCCAAAAAGATCTATTCTTTCTTCGGTGATCAATCACAATCCTGAAATAGAAACCATTTTAAAAGATACCACCCGGTTTCACCTGCTGAATCATTTATCGAAACTGCCCATCACTACACCTGTTGGCAAACCGGAAACTATTGGGGCAGACCGGCTGGCGATCGCTGCCGGGGGAGTTCATTTTTACCCCGGGAAAAATCTTTTATTAATCGGGTTAGGAACCTGCATTACCACAAATTTTGTAAATAAGTATAAAGAACTGGTGGGGGGCTCCATTTCACCAGGGCTGGAAATGCGGCTAAAATCCTTGCAATATTATACTGCAAAGCTGCCGCTGATCATGCCCAAGACCGATCTGCCCCTGATCGGTTACGATACGGAGACCAATATTTTATCAGGTGTGATCCTTGGAATGGCCTACGAACTGGACGGATTTATAACGGCTTATGCCGAAAAATTCGACAACTTTAACGTGGTATTAACCGGTGGTGATTTACAACATTTGGCATCACACATGAAAAGCAGGATATTTGCCGACCCTGAATTACTTTTTAAAGGCCTATATGCTATTAGTGAAGTCAATAACGCTTAGAAAATTGAACGCAACCACCTGTAAATGTCTTGCAGTAGCAATTTGTTGTACAGGTTTTAACCTCCTGGCTTCTGCCCAGGACAACTCTCCTTACTCAAGATACGCGCTGGGGGATGAAATATCCTCATCCAGTGCCACCAACAGGGGCATGGGGGGCGTTTCTGCTGCTTATAACAGCCCGTCAACCGTAAACTACTCCAATCCGGCCTCTTATTCTTTTTTTCAATCTATAACGGAGGTTGGTACAAAAAAGCAGATCCAGGGACGGGTCGTTCTGGATATCGGATTAGAAGGCCAGGGCCGGACCATGACCGATAATTTAAAACAGGCCCGGTTTACTTCAACTAATATTTTATTCAACAGGGTTTCGGTAGGAGTGCCCCTGCGGCGCAATTGGGGACTTGCCTTTGGATTAAGGCCGCTGAACCGCATCAGCTATGATATCGAGCAAAAAGAGAATCTTAACAGCGAAGGCTCCGGCCAGCGGATCGACTCCGCAACCACCAACCACCAGGGATACGGCGGTTTGTACCTGGCTTCAATAGGAACCGGTGTAAAATTCAAGGTAGGAAAAGATCAATACATCTCCCTTGGGGTAAACGGGGGATATATGTTCGGTTCCCAGAATTATACCACTACAAGAAGCTTGTATAACGACTCTACCTATTATGCAACCGGTACCTGGGATACCCGGACGGGACTAGGGAGGGTATATGCGGATGCCGGTATCCAGTATATGGGCAAAATAGGTAAGAAGCTATACCTGGGGCTCGGCGCTTATGGCAACTGGAAACAAACGATCAATACTTCTTCGGACATTAACACCAGCTCCGTAAATTATAGTTCCACTGCGCCGGATACTTCATACTCTCAAAAAAGTGTAAAAGGAAGCATAGTATACCCCACTAATACCACAGTAGGGTTTGTTTTACAAAAACCGCAGTCGGCAACCGAGTCCGGCTGGTTATTCGGGGCAGATTTTACCAGCTCCAAATGGCAGCAATTCAGGGTAAATGGTGTTCCCGACTCTGCAGTGGCCAATAACTGGAAACTGAAAGTGGGTGCGGAGTTCAGCCCCATCGGTAAAAAGAATTATTTTAGTCATGCCTCTTACCGCATCGGTTTCTATACCGGCCCGGATTATATCACTTATAATGGCAATCAGTTGCCTACTTATGGCGTTTCAGCCGGAATAGGATTGCCGCTGGCCAACTATAATCAAATGGCCCAGGGACAGTTTTCAATGATCAACCTGGCCTTTGAGTATTTCAAACGCGGCAACAGTAAAAACCCCTTGCAGGAAAATGTGTACCGGGTTACTGTTGGGTTCTCTCTTACAGACCTCTGGTTCGGAAAGCGGAGAAGTATGTAAGAAGGAGGCACCTGCCTGCTTATGCTTATTTGCTGTTAACTTCGCACCACGAAGAGAATAAAACGCTGAAATCATTTTTTACATATTTAGCTGTATTGGCTGCTCTGGTATCCGTTTTTTCCTGTGAAAATTCGCAGGAAGAAATTAATGCTTTGAGCAGAAAAGCCTTAATGACGGATAAGGCAATTAAAGTAGTGGGCTATCTTTCCCAGGGAGGCAAGGTAAAAGCAAAACTAACGGCGCCAGTGATGCTCAGGGTTCAGGCAGATACGGTATATACAGAATTCCCCCAAACCCTGCACGTAGACTTTTATAACGATAGTGCCAAAGTGGACAGCAAGCTGGACAGCAAGTATGGCAAATACATGGAATCGATCAGCAAGATCTACCTGCGGGACAGTGTGCGGATTGTTTCAGCAAAAGGCGATACCCTGTATTGCCAGGACCTGTGGTGGGATCAAAACAAACAGCTTTTTTATACCGATAAACCTGCAAAATACAATTCAGCCAACGAGCATTTGCAAGGCGACCAGGGGCTCGAAGCCACGCAGGATCTTAAAAACGTCACGTTCAAAAACGGGCATGGACAGGGGATGTTCAGGGAAGGAGGAGCGCCGGGGCCTGCCGACAGTACGGCGCAAAAAGGTGTTCCTCTTCCGGCGGATACTTCCGGTCGTAAAGGAGCACCGGTCAAAGCCCCCGTTCAATAAAAAATCAGTGAGAAACTTATGGCAATTTCCGCCATCTGTGGAAGTGGAATCTTGTAGTTAAAAAAGCAAGTATCCTGGTCCTAAAGGTCGCCTTTGTCCCACAAACTATAATGAGACCTGAGGGACTGGTGATAAATAAAATATTCGCTTCAATTTTGTAACTTCCCTTATGATCTTCAAAAACAAAACCGCCGTTATTTCCGGCGCTACGCGGGGTATTGGAAAAGCCATTGCTTTGAAACTGGCTTCCGAAGGAGCCAATATTGTTATCGCCGCAAAATCGGTCACAGAAAACGAAAAACTAGGGGGCACTATTTATTCCGCAGCAAAAGAAGTGGAAGTTGCGGGCGGCCAAGCGCTGCCGATCGCCTGTGATGTAAGAGAGGAAGAACAGGTCCGGCATGTAATGGAGGAGGCAAAAAAAGCATTTGGCGGCATCGATATAGTGATCAATAATGCATCCGCCATTTCCTTAACCGATACGGCTTCCACCCCTTTAAAACGGTATAACCTGATGCAGGAAATCAATGTGCGGGGCAGTTTCCTGATGGTGCAGGCGGCCTTGCCTTACTTAAAAGAATCGGCCGCTGCGCATATTCTTACACTATCGCCCCCCATCAACCTCAATCCCAAATGGCTAGGGCCGCATATCGCCTATACCTTGTCCAAATACAATATGAGCCTGCTGACCCTGGGCTGGGCGGCTGAATTTAAAAATATACCCATCGCCGCCAATGCCTTATGGCCCCGAACCACCATCGACACGGCCGCCGTTCGCAACCTGTTGGGCGGAGCGGCCCTTGCCAATATGAGCCGCACCCCGGAAATTGTGGCCGACGCCGCTTTTTATATCCTGCAAAAACCACCGCAAACCTGCACCGGTAATTGTTTTATTGATGAAGAAGTGCTAAAGTCTGAGGGTATTACCGATTTTAGCCGGTATGCGGTTGTTCCAGGCGGAAAATTATACAACGATCTGTTTTTGGACGAATAACGAGTTTTTACAGCTTTTCTGTTAAAAACCGCAGAAAACGATGTTCCCGCATGGTCTTTGTGTCTTTTTCGCCCGGAGCGTTACTTGTTAAAAGTAAAGGGCATTTTAGTGACCTGAAAACAGACAATAAGTGCTGATAGACGATACGATAATGACAAACAATAAATTCGACATAAAACTCAGACCAACGGAAATTGTTGATCTGGACACTTTGTTTCAATTTCAAACTGACAAAGAAGGGGGATACATGGCTGCATTTATGCCTAAAGACCCGACAGACAAAAAGGCTTACATAGAAAAATATACAAAATTGCTGGGCGACCCAACGGTAAACAATCAAACAATCATCCTTGACAATAAGATTGTGGGAAGTATTGCCAAGTTTATTATACAAGGCGACACAGAAATTACCTATTGGATTGACAGAAATTTTTGGGGAAAAGGTATTGCAACACAGGCGCTCAAAACTTTTCTTACTATTGAAACGGTAAGACCAATTTGGGGGCGGGTAGCATTTGATAATTTTGGCTCACAGAAAGTGTTAGAAAAATGTGGTTTTGACAAAATAGGCACCGACAAAGGATTTGCCAATGCCCGACAAGAGGAAACAGAAGAATTTATTTATCAACTGACTTAACACAAACGGAACGGTTCGCCGGACCTGCAGAAAATTTGAAAAAGTTTTAAAAAACAATACTATGGATAAAAGAGAAAAGCTGGATGGTATGGACAAAATTTTAAGAGAACTGGATGATCTTAAAAACAGTGAAACTTCGGTGCTGAAAAAAATAGCGCAGATCGAAGCGGAAAATATAAACCTGGGGGTGGGGCTCCTCGACCAGACGCTTCCGGATGTGCATGAAAATATAGATAAAGCTATCGCAGAGATCGATCAGATTATTGGCAAGTTCACCGAACATCGCAATAAATTTTCGAAAGATAATAAACTGGAAGAACCTGCAGAGGAAGCATCCGGGGAATCATAAGCTATCCAATAAAGAGGTCCGCGGCGGAATTACCTCAAAAACCGGGAATTAATGATTGGCCGGAATCCGGAAAGTCGGGGAAGGTTTTGTTTTTCTATCGCTCGCCTAAGAGTTGCCGTCTCATCCGCCCCGCCGGCCTAAAAAGTTCTTTAGTCTCCCCGCGATTTCCGCAGGAGTTTTAATTTTCTGATTGTAGTTCCTGTTCCCCCTCAGAGTGCTGTTGCGCCTCTTCGTGCAGATAATCCTTTCGTTTCAATTCGAAATTGCGTCCCAGGTATAGCCGGCGCACCTGCTCATTTGCCGCCAGTTCCTCTGCGGTTCCTCTTTCGAAGATCTTTCCGTCGATCAGCAGGTAAGCGCGGTCACAGATCGAAAGCGTCTCGTTTACGTTATGGTCGGTGATCAGGATGCCGATATTTTTATATTTCAACCGGGCTACGATACTCTGAATGTCTTCCACTGCAATAGGGTCGATGCCGGCAAAAGGCTCATCCAGTAAAATAAATTTAGGGTCCACCGCCAGCGCCCGGGCAATCTCCGTTCTGCGTCGCTCACCACCGCTCAATACATCCCCGTTGCTTTTACGCACATGTCCCAGGCGGAACTCCCGCAGCAGCAATTCCAGTTTTTCCTTTTGCTCCCCTTTCGAAAGTTTGGTCATTTCGAGCACCGCTGCGATATTATCCTCCACGCTCAGTTTCCGGAAAACAGAGGCCTCCTGCGGCAGGTAACCGATGCCCATTTGTGCCCGCTTGTACATCGGCAGCTTGGTAATATCCTCATCATTTAAAAATACATTTCCTTCATCGGGCTTTATCAGGCCTACTACCTGGTAGAAAGAAGTGGTCTTCCCCGCTCCGTTAGGACCCAGCAACCCCACAATTTCCCCCTGGTTCACTTCAAACGAAACATGATTCACCACGGTACGCTCGCCATACCGTTTTACCAGGTCCTTTGTATGTATCTTTAAAAGCATGTTGCGCAAAAGTAAGAAAGCTTCCACATTATTCAGTTCCGGGTTTCGTTAAATATCAAAGCAGTGCGAACCTGAAACCCGGAACCTGTAACCAGAAACAAGATTAGTGCGCTCTTTCCGTTAGTTTTGCAGCCTATGAAGGTTATAGACCATATAAAGAATGCAAAGGATACCCTGGTTTCATTTGAGATCCTGCCCCCGCTGAAGGGTAAAGGAATTGAAGCCCTGTATGATCACCTGGACCCGTTGATGGGGTTTAAGCCGGCGTTTATAAACGTTACCTATCATCGCAGCGAGCATATTTTTAAAAGGAACCCTGACGGAAGTTTTAAAAAGGTAGAAGTGCGCAAACGTCCCGGCACGGAAAGTATCTGCGCCGCCATTATGAATAAATACAATGTGGATACTGTTCCGCATCTGATTTGCGGGGGATTCAGCATTAATGAAACAGAAGATGCCCTTATCAATTTAAATTACCTGGGCATCGACAATGTGCTGGTATTGCGCGGGGATGCAGCTAAGAGTGAAACAGCCTTTATTCCCCAGCCGGACGGTCATAAATATGCCAACGAGTTATTAAAACAGGTAGTAGGCCTGAACAATGGCATTTACCTGGAAGAAGATCTGAAAAGCAGCCGGAAAACGGACTTCTGTATTGGCGTGGCCGGATACCCCGAAAAACATTTTGAAGCGCCCAATATGGAAACCGACTTAAATTATCTGAAAGAAAAAGTAGCCGCCGGCGCTGATTATATTGTAACGCAGATGTTTTTTGACAATGCCAAATATTATGCGTTCGTAGCGGCCTGCCGGAACGCGGGGATCACCGTTCCGATCATCCCGGGGTTAAAGCCGGTTTACAGCATAAAACAACTGAATATACTCCCCAAAACCTTTCATATCGACCTGCCAACAGATCTTTCAAAGGAAATGATGAAATGTAAAACCAACGAAGATGTTGAAAAAGTAGGCGAGGAGTGGTTGTTAATGCAATCAAAAGACCTGAAGAAAAATGGTGTTCCGGTATTGCATTATTATACACTGGGACGGCCGCAGATCGTGGCCAACGTGGTAAAGGAAGTATTTTAAGATTTCTGGTTTGACGTTTAATGTTTGATGTTGGACCAACATCAAACATCAAACATCAAACATCAAACATTGGTAATGGCTCGTAAGAAGAAGCAAAATATTATTCTTGAAAATATCCTGATTGAGGATTATGCGGCGGAAGGGAAATCGATTGCCCGCGTGGATGGAAAAGTGGTTTTTGTGGAACAGGTAGTGCCCGGCGATGTGGTGGACGTGCGGCTGGGAAAAAATAAAAAGGACTGGGCAGAAGGAGTTCCCATCGCTTTTAAAGCCTATTCGAAAGAACGGTTGACGCCCTTTTGTTCTCATTTTGGTGTTTGCGGCGGCTGCCAGTGGCAAATGCTGCCTTACCAAAAACAACTGCAATACAAACATCAGCAGGTAAAAGATAACCTGCAACGTATCGGGAAAATAGCCTTGCCGGAAATTCCGCCAATCCTGGGCGCCGCGGCTGATAAAGGGTATCGCAACAAGATCGAATATACTTTTGGTACGGAATTATTCCTGCCGAAAGAGCAATTCAACCAGTTAAAAGAGCAGGGAGTTAATCCCTATGAATTCGGCCGGCAGCCGGTTGCGGGTTTTCATGCAAAGGGATTCTGGGATAAGATCGTGGACCTACAGACCTGCTACCTGCAACAGGAACCAACCAATGCCATCCGCCTGGCGATAAAAGATTTTGCTAAAGTGCACGATTACAGTTTTTACGATCTGCGCCAGCATACCGGTTTTTTGAGGACCCTGCAGCTCCGCCTTTGTGAAACAGGCGAACTTATGGTGAATGTAGTGTTGGGCGAAGACGACGAAGAAAAAAGACTGGGCTTATTGGAGCACCTGCTGAAACAATTCCCGCAGATCACTACGCTTTTATACACCATCAATACCAAAAGAAACGACAGTCTGCACGACCTGGACCCCATCGCTTACAAAGGAAAAGGCTACGTGGTGGAAAAGCTGGAGGACTACTCTTTTAAAATAGGGCCCAAATCATTCTTCCAAACCAATACCCGCCAGGCGGAGCAATTGTACCGGGTAACCCGGGATTTTGCCGAACTTTCGGGCAGTGAAACACTGTATGACCTGTATTGCGGTACGGGAAGCATCGGTATTTTCTGCAGTAAACAGGCGGGTACCATCATCGGCGTGGAAATGATTGACGCAGCTATTGAAGATGCAAAAGAAAATGCGGCACTTAACAGCCTGGAGAAAACGCATTTTTACGCCGGCGATGTAATTGACATTTGTAATGATGCTTTTTTTGAACAACATGGCCGCCCGGACGTTATAGTAACCGACCCGCCGCGGGCCGGGATGCACGAAAAGCTGGTACGCAAGATCAATGAAATGGCCGCGCCAACGGTGGTTTATGTAAGCTGTAACCCTGCAACACAGGCCAGGGACCTGGCTTTGCTGGATGAGAAATACCAGGTTACAAAAGTGCAGCCCGTGGATATGTTCCCCCACACGCTGCATATAGAGAACGTGGTGCAGCTAAAACTCCGGGAGGAGGCCATTAAAACCCAACCGACGGTTTAACTTAATTTCATTTATGAGTCAATACTATACAAGACCCGAAAAATTTCCCCCCGCTATAAAATACCTTATATCCATTAATGTGGTTATATGGCTGGCGCAGTTATATTTTGACCACCGGTTCCCGCCGGTGCTAACCACCGGTGAGCCCATCGGCTATCTTACGGCCAAACTGGCCCTATGGCCCATTGGTGACGGGTTTAAGCCCCTGCAGTTGATCACCCATATGTTTGCCCACGCCGCAGAAGGATCTCAAATGTATTTTCATATATTATTCAATATGTTCACTTTATGGATGTTTGGCCGTATCCTGGAAAACGTATGGGGCACCAAAAGATTCCTGATTTTTTATTTTATATGCGGTATTGGCGCCGCCATCCTTCATTTAGCCGTACAATATTATTCCGGCCAGGGCAGTATTGCTGTTGGGGCATCGGGAGCCGTAATGGGCGTTCTGGTAGCTTTTGCCATGCTTTTTCCGAATACCGAATTATACATCATGTTCATCCCCATTCCCATTAAGGCAAAATGGGCGATCCTGGGCTTAATTGCCATCGATTTATTTGGCGGTGTTTACCAGGCCTCTGGAGACGGTATTGCACACTACGCCCATCTGGGAGGGGCCATTACGGGTTTTATCCTTTTAAAACTGTGGAATAAAATAAACCGAAAGACCTTGTATTAAAATTTATTAAGAATCAACTTTTGACCCTTTAATTTTGTTGGTAATTTAGTTATGGGCATTTCTGACAGAAATTATGATAGCCGGTTGTCGTTCGGTACGCGTGTAAATCCACTGGTCATTTTGATTGCCATCAGCATGATCTTCTTTGTTGTGCTGGCGTTTTTTAAAGCGCTGATCTATCTCAAATTTCCCGAAGGCGGGGATGTAATGGGTTATTTCAATGAGCATATTCTGAACTATACAGCGCTTGCTCCAAACGCCGGAACCGCCATTGTAAAACCCTGGACGTTTTTAACATACGCATTCGCGCAGGTAAATGTATGGGAACTGATCGCCAATATGCTTTGGCTTTGGTGCTTTGGATTCATCTTTATTGACATCACCGGAAATAAAAAACTGGTGCCGCTGTTTTTATATGCTGCTTTTTTTTCCGGCATGGCTTATGTGCTGGTGTCAAAAGCAATGCATCCCGAAACACATACGCTCCCTTACTATTACGGTTGTGGTGCCTGTATACTGGCGATTGCCGTTGCGGCAACAACCATCTCGCCCAATTACAAGTTGTTTCCCATGTTAAACGGGGGTATTTCTCTCTGGATCATTACACTCATTTATGGCGTTATTGATATAGCCACCACTCCTGCAGGAGCGCCTGCGCTTTATTTTTCGCAGATCACAGCGGCACTCACGGGCTTCCTGTTCATTTTTTTGTTGCGAAAAGGATACGATGGCAGCGAGTGGATGAATCGCCTTTACGATTGGTTTTTCAATTTATTTAACCCTGAAAAAACCCTTTCTCCCAAAAAAATAAAAGACACGTACTTTTATAAAACAACCGGCGAGCCTTTTACCAAAACAGCAAAATTCACACAGCAACGACTGGATATTATTTTGGATAAGATGAATCAAAAAGGCGGTTACGAGAAGCTTACGCAGGAAGAAAAGGAGTTTTTACAACGCGCCAGCCGGGAAGACCTCAAAGGCAGCTAAACCTTTTAACGATCCGTATTTTCCCTATAACTTAACCTAAGTTTGTTCAGACTTAGCTATCTTTCATCCTGAAAGGGTTTTGCCATGGGCATTTTTGCAAAAGTCAGCAATAAGGTTTTACTCATCATCAATATTTTGGTGGTGTTTTTTTTCCTGTTGGCTTGTGTGGCGGCGTATATTAATCCAAGCGATTGGCCAATCCTCTATATTTTTAATCTTGGTTTCCCGTTTTTATTATTATTTGTTCTCTTTTTCCTGGGGTGGTGGCTTTTTGTTAAAAGAAGGTGGGCACTTATTTCAGGGATGGCCATCCTCATTGGCGGGGGCGCCATTACTAATTTTTTCGCCTTCCATCTAGAAAAAACATTCCGGCAGGAAAAAAAAGCCGGTCACATTCGCATTGCTACCTGGAATGTTGCCCGGTTTGTAGAGATGGTCATTAATAATAATAAAGGCAGCCAAACGCGCTACAAGATGCTGGACCAGATCCGGTCGGTTAACGCGGATATTTTATGCTTCCAGGAATTCAGTTCTTCTATAAACCCCGATTGGTATAATAATATCGTGGCAATAAGTAAGGGCCTGGGGTATCCCTATTACTATTATTCGCACGACTGGGAGGGGGACCGGCTTTTTAACGGCAGCATCATTTTCAGCCGGTTTCCCATTGCAGATACGGGCATCGTCCGCTACCCGCGGCCAACACTTCCGGAGGCCCTGCTATTTGTCGACATCAAAAAAAACAAACAACACTTCCGGATCTATACCACCCATTTGCAGTCTAACCAGTTTCGTAAAGAAGATATTTCAAAAATAGAGGCACTGAAAAAAGCGAAAGGCAATATTATCGGCAATGCTTTTTATATTTTTACCAAGCTGCGTACGGCCATACAGCACCGGAGCATCCAGGCGGATATGATCAGCGATATTTTAAAAAACAGCCCCAGCCCTACCATCTTCTGCGGCGATTTAAACGACGTTCCCAATTCATACACGTATCATACAATTCGCGGGAGCATGCAGGACGCCTACCTGAACAAGGGGTTTGGCATTGGGCGTACGTATAATTCCCTTTCGCCTACCTTGCGGATCGATTATGTCTTTGCTGATCATAATTTTGCTATCGACCAGATCAGGCGCGTCACTACCAATTATTCGGATCACTATATGGTGGTTTGCGATTTAAAATTACAGCCGGAAGATTGACTTGTCCGGTATTTGAGTCTTAACTGAGGGCGTCTGATCTCTGATGTCTGATATAAGCAATGAGAAAAGATCTCTCTATTGATTAATAATTTTCATTGCTGAAACCCAATCTACTTTTACATTTCTTATTCAATATTCCTTATTCTACATTCCCCGGGATTCCAAGTTTAAGGAAACGACATTGATAGATCAATATCCATTATTTTTGCAGCCTGAGTTTAATTTAGTTCTGTAGTATATGAGTGTTTTAAAAATATATAATTCCTATTCCAGACAAAAAGAAGTGTTTGAACCGATTACCCCGGGGTATGTAGGAATGTATGTTTGCGGGCCTACCGTAAGCGGAGAAAGCCACCTGGGCCATGCCCGCCCCTATGTTACGTTTGATGTGGTATTCCGGTACCTGCAGCACCTGGGCTATAAAGTACGGTACGTACGCAATATTACCGATGCCGGACATTTTGAAGAAGAAGGGCGCGAGGCGGAGGATAAAATTTCCAGCAAAGCGGTATTGGAAAAACTGGAACCCATGGAACTGGTACAAAAATATACCAACCTGTTTCACTGGGCCATGAACCTGTTTAATACGATTCCTCCTTCTATAGAGCCTACCGCCACGGGGCATATTGTGGAGCAGATCGAAATGATCAAACAGATCATAGCAGCCGGCTATGCCTATGAATCCAATGGTTCTGTTTATTTTGATGTAAACAAATATGCCGCAAGCCACGACTATGGAAAGTTGAGCGGACGGAAAATAGAAGAGTTACTGGAATCGACAAGAGACCTCGAAGGCCAGGAGGAAAAAAAGGACGGCGCAGATTTTGCGTTGTGGAAGGCCGCGCCGCCCAAACATATCATGCGCTGGCAAAGCCCCTGGGGCGAAGGGTTCCCGGGCTGGCATATCGAATGCTCTGCCATGGCCACCAAATATTTAGGCGCCCGTTTTGACATTCATGGCGGCGGAATGGATCTGCAGTTCCCGCATCATGAAAGCGAGATCGCACAAAGCACCATTTGCAATCATACCGCACCGGTAAACTACTGGATGCACAATAATATGATCACCATCAACGGCCGCAAGATGGGCAAGAGCTACAATAATGTTATTAAATTAACCGAATTGTTCAGCGGTGATCATCCTTTGTTAAGCCAGGCTTACCATCCAATGGTGGTGCGCTTTTTCATCTTACAAAGCCACTACCGCAGTACGCTTGATTTTAGTAATGAAGCGCTGCAGGCATCTGAAAAAGGGTTAAAACGCCTTTGGGAAGCGTATGAGAACCTGGCAAAGCTGGATGAAAGAAGCGATGCGTTCACAGACACTGCCGCGGACCCTGAACTGGATGCCCGCGTGCAAAAGCTGCTGGCGGGGATGGATGAATTTATGAGCGATGATTTCAATACGGCGAAAGTTCTCGCCAACCTGTTTGAACTGGCGCCCGTTATCAACAGCCTTAAGGATAAGCTCATTCCACAGAACAGCCTTTCAAAAGCAACCTTTGAAGCACTGCAGACACAACTGCATTTGTATATTGAAGACATCCTCGGGCTGCAATCGATCCACGAAGCCGATAATGAAAAGCTAAAGGATGTGATGCAGCTATTGATCGAGATCCGCAGGGAAGCGCGCAGCCGAAAGGATTTTGTTACCTCAGACAAGATACGCAACCAACTGGCAAGGATTGGTATCTTATTAAAAGACGAAAAAGACGGGAATATTAGCTGGAGCGTTGAGTAAGTTACACGGGCCCGGTATTTTTTGAAGCAGGTATTGACCGCCCGGACCATTTTTTGAAACGCCAACCTATTTCTAGCTTCACGACTTAGAAAAGCACCAAACAGAAAAGAATAACTCCGGTAAGTTTACTTATCGTAGTTATAGGAATTGTTATTTACAATTCGCTTCTTTCTGATATATTGAGGAGAAATAAAACTTGCTGTTGTATCATACAATGTGCTTTTAACACCAGTGAAATCCTGAATAAAATGGAAAAAATTGTCATTCATGGCTGGTGTGTTTTGATTCGCAATTAACCTGTTTTCAAGGCCTTTATTTTTATGCAGATAATTTTCAGAGACATAGACCATAAAAGGAATTTCAACCATTTCAGGTTCAAATTTTTCCAGATTATGCCCGGTGGCAAGAATTTCGCTGTGATCTGAAAAGTAGATCACGGCATCAGCGCCGTGTTCCTTTGCGATCTCCATAATTCTGGACACCACCCAATCGTTATACAATACAGAGTTCAGGTATAAACTAACATCATCCTTCTCCCTTTCCTTGAAAAAATTAAATTTGGGCGGATAACGATCGTCATAGTTCCAATGGTTGCCCATCAAATGCACGAAATAAACCTCTTTTCCGGTTGAATCTGCAGCTATATATTTTTCAAACGGGGCCAACAAGGTTTCATCATATTTTGTCCCTATCGGGCTTTTCCCATTTTCGGTGCTATCCTCCAACCCGCTAAAATAAATTTGACTGGCAGTTGTCGATATCACCGTGATGGGGGTAGAGGACTCTCCCAATTGAACCTGATTAGAGATCCAGTGCGTTTTGTATCCCGCGCTATTAAAATAATCCACAATAGTAAGCGCGTTTTCAAATGGTATGGGATTTCTCTGGCTGACATTCGTTAAGACCTTCTTTAGGGAAGGCACCGTACTCACCTCCGGAGAAACAACATTTTCAAACTTAAATAACCGGTAAGATGATGTTGAATCCTGCAATAGCGCTGATAAATTAGGCGTTGTAGGCTTTGCATAACCGTACAATCCCATATAATTCCGGTTAAGGGATTCCCCAACAATGACCACAATTTTTTTAGCAGCAGTAGAATCGGGATGCACCGCAAATTTATATTCCTGTAACCGCTGGGAACGCTCCTTGATCATCTGGGTTAACTTTTTAGTCTGGGAGACATTAGAGATATAACCAAACGTTAAAGCTCCGATGGGGCCGGAAAGACTAAGTGTAAAAAATGAAATAAAAAACAGTGCCCATACGGATAGAGGCAGTTTGGAAAGCGCATTTTTTTTATTAAGACGAAAGAGAAAAACAACGGTAATAATAAAAATGAAAACAGCTATTGTGTGCCAATAATTTAACCGGGATGCCATATACTCCCCCGCTTCATTCCGGTTCGATATAAATAATGTTGCAATCAGGTCCTTTGTAATAAAACTTTTCTCTGAAATAAAGAAAAAAATAGGTGCTACATTGATAATACTGATAATAAAAGCGCCAATAAATAAAACTTTCCCAATTGCTGGAGCCGATCTTAAAATTAAAAGCCCCGAAATAAGGAAGCAAACAGACGCATACAGAAAAAGCGCATACGGCCAGTCTTGCTTTACCAACACCCAACCTCCTAAAAACATCAAAAGCATTAACCCGATAAACAAATTTTGCTTTGCGTTAAATGTTTTCAGGTAAATTTTTGCTCGAAACGAAAAAAATACGGTTGCCAAACAACTGGCCAGGTATAGCATATATAAAAACAGGCTGGCAGGAAAATGCCATATATAGTTGTTATAATTTATATACGTTGTGCCTATTCCAAAGATCAGAGAAAGAAGTAATAAAGTTACTAATAAAGGGTTTTTTTTAGATTGATTCATAAGCAATTATCAAAAATATTCGTTAGCTTGACTGCGGCGTCAAATAATTAATTTAATATAAAAATAATGTAAAAAGTATTGCATTTAAGATTTTTTACATTAAGTCAACAAGCCGCGAATATAGGTTATAATTACTATATGTATGAATCCGGATACTGCATAAATTACGCCGGCGCTTTTATCTTATCACCAAATTTGGGTAAAAGGTTACATTTGCTGCCTATTGAGCGTTACAGGCAAAAAAGAAATATTTGCCGATAGTGCCGAATAATTTGTCGTTTATCGTTTGTTGTTTTGGTTTCACCCATAAACAATAAACCTCAAACCATAAACATGTATCGACTTTGGGCAAGTATAAAAAAAGATGGCCGCATTTTAATAAGAGATAAAGTGGGCCTGGCCCTTATGTTCGGGATGCCCATTGTGCTGGCGATCATTATTGCCTCAGTACAAAACAGCACTTATGAACTGGTCAATAACAAAAAGATCCCGCTGCTGCTTTTAAACAAGGATACCGGGGAGGCTTCCAGGCAATTAATAACGTCGCTTGAAAAAGGAGGCATGTTTACGTTGAAAAAGCTACCCTTCAACGCTTCAGCAGTTCAACTGAAAAAACAAATGGAAAGCAAGGAGGCGTTGCTGGGCATGATTATTCCACCGCAATATACGCACGACGTGCTGGCCAAGGCAGAGCGTGTTTCGGGCGAAGCCCTGAAATCCATTGCCATAGCAGACAGCAGTGTCAACAATGCTAAAATAACCGTTAGCCCCCTGTTGCTCTACTATCATCCGGTTTTACAAAAATCATTCCGTCAGGGTGTGGACGGTGCGTTGAACAGCGTGTTGCAGATCGTGCAAAGCAAATACATTGTTCGTTCGTTATACAGCAGTATCAATAATGAGCCCACCATCCCGCAAACGCTGGAACAACAGATCCTCACCAATGAAACACCGGTAAACCAACTGCCGGTTTCAAAAGACAACACGCTTCCCGTGCCCAATGCCACCCAGCATAACATACCGGCATGGACCCTGTTTGCCATGTTCTTTATTGTGATCTCTTTAGGAAGCAGCCTGGTGCGCGAAAAAACCAGCGGCAGTTTTTTGCGGTTGAAAACCATGCCTACCTCAATGGGCCTTTCCATCATTTCCAAACAGCTTACCTATCTGCTGATAACCCTGCTGCAGGCTGCCGTAATTTTTAGCCTGGGGCGCTGGCTGTTCCCGGTTATTGGCCTGCCAGCCTTAAATATCCCTTCAGATAAATTCGGGCTGTTGCTCGTCACTTTTCTTTGCGGCTGGTGCGCCACCAGCTTTGCCATTTGTATTGGCACTTTTGCCAACACGCAGGAGCAAAGCAATGGTATTGGCGCGATCAGCATCGTATTATTTGCTGCCATTGGCGGATTACTGGTTCCCGCTTTTGCTATGCCCGCTTCCTTCCAGGGTATCATGCATATATCACCACTTTATTGGTGCCTGGAAGCTTTTTATGGTTTATTCCTTGAAGGCGGAACGATCGGCGATATTTTCAAAAGCCTGGTTCCCATATTAATCATCATCGCATTCCTGCAACTGGCCGGCTGGGCGGGCATGAAACGGAAAGGATTGATCTGATTTTTATGACGTACCCTACGGGCCTGCATCTTTTGCGCCGCACTGCCTGCCAGGGCCTCGCAAAAGGATGTCGCTGCAACGGCGAAGCCCTCAGCGAGGCAAAAAACAATAAAAACGATTGGAGCTAATTCCTTACGCGATTTAAAAAATAAAATTTTAAAATAAAACGATAAATATTTTTTGTTTTATTTTAAATTTATACTAGTTTTGTCTTCTAAAGGAACAAATCATGAAACAACGTTTTAAAGTGCACGAAAGCTCCGTTATTGCTTTTATAATCTTAATACTTTCGGTTTTGGTGAACCTGGTTACGGTGATCATTAATGCGCGTTCTTCGGACATGCCGGTTATAGAAAGCTACCGGCAAATAATACTGCCCCTAAATATTCTCGACTTTGTCAAGGCAGCCATTATCTTTTGGATGGCCTGGCTGCTCTTCCGGATTTTGAAAAATGTTTCGAATGGCATTAAATGGAGCGACCGCTATTTCCGGTCTATTAAACGGATTGGCTGGTTAAGCGTATTGATCGTAGTCCTGGATGCGATTACTACCACCGGGCGCAACCTGTATATTTACCGGAACACACCCCTTACAGATGAGCTTACCAGCGGAAAATTTGCTATTGATGTACTGGCGCAGACCCTGTTTGCATCGCCCATTGCCTGGTTTTTAATATTGTGCGTTTTTTTGCTGGCGGACCTGCTGCGTTATGCAGGTGAATTGAAAACCGATAGTGAATCAATTATCTAACTATGTCTATTATCATCAACCTGGACGTAATGCTGGCGAAGCGAAAAATGTCGCTTACCGAATTATCACAAAAAGTGGGCATCACCATTGTAAACCTGTCTATCTTAAAAACAGGTAAAGCAAAAGGCGTGCGTTTTGATACGCTGGATGCCATTTGCAGCGCGCTGGACTGTAAGCCGGGAGATATTATTGACCGGGAATCCAATACCTGATCCACGCTACGCGAAAATGATACCCGCTATAAAAAGAAGCAGCTACCTTCAACAAAAGAACAGCGCCTGCCATTTTAATATCAATGTAGTTGTAAAAGCAAAGAATATTTTATTTTCGTCAATCATAAATCATAAATCATAGATCATAAATCAAACATTCTGGTTACTGGTGGTACCGGTTTTCTGGGCGCCTATATTTTGAAAGAACTGGTGCAGCAGGGTGCAGCCGTGCGGGCTGTTAAACGCAGCACCTCAAAAATGCCTGCGTTTATAGATCCGGATATCCTGAACCAGGTAGAATGGGTGGAAGGCGATATCCTGGATATCATGGCGCTGGAAGCCGCCCTACAGGGTATTGACACCGTTATTCATGCTGCAGCTATTGTCTCCTTTTCAAAAAAGGGCCGGAATAACATGTACCATGTAAATATTGAAGGCACTGCCAATGTAGTGAATGCCGCGCTGCAAACAGGGGTGCGGCGCCTGGTTTACATCAGCTCGGTAGCTGCTTTGGGAAGAAAAAAGAACAGCAGCACCGTTGACGAAACCGCGAAATGGGAAGACAGCAAAAACAATACGCATTATGCCATCAGCAAATTCAGGGCAGAGCTGGAAGCCTGGCGCGGATTTGCGGAAGGATTAGAGGGCGTGGTGCTGAACCCCGCTACCATACTGGGTTACGGCAACTGGAGCGACGGCAGTTGCGCTATATTTAAAAATGCTTACAGGGAATTTGGCTGGTACACCAATGGCATCAATGGCTTCGCCGATGTGGAAGATGTTGCCAAAGCCGCTGTACTGCTTGCAGCATCGGATCTTACCGAAGAACGCTTTATCGTTTGTAATGATAACTGGCGTTTTAGAAAACTGCTGGATACCATGGCCGATGCTTTTGGCAAAAAAAGACCCGGCAAAGAGGCCACACCCTTTTTATCATCTATCGCCTGGCGGATAGAAGGACTTAAATCGCGCTTCAGCGGCCATAAACCTTTAATAACCAAAGAAAGCGCAAAAGTCGCCAACAGTGCTACCTCGTTCGACGGATCAAAACTGGTAAAGACATTGCCCGGTTTTCAATACCGGCCGTTGGAAGAAACGATCCGGAAGGCCTGCGATCAATATGGTAAGGAGGATAGTAAGGACAAATGATTATTTGTCCTTACTCCAACGAAAACTCAGTCCCCCCTGCACCCATCTCCCCGGCATTGGCGCACCCAGCAGGTCGCTATAGGTCCGGTTAAAAATATTATCCACCTGTACAAAAGCCGCAAGCGTTTTCCCGATAATCCGGTAAGTAGCTCTTCCATTTAATAAAAAATAATCTTTCGTAATGACGGCATCAATCGCAGATGCCTGCTGTGGGTTCCGCACTTTATAAATGCCGGTAAAACTTATTGAAACCGGTCCTGCTTCATAGACCGCCGCGGCATTCGCCAGAAACCGGGCATGGGATAAAATGTAAAACGAAGGGTTCGTTTCGCTGCTGCTGCTGTACATCCATACAAAACCACCGTTAAACAACAGGGAATGCCCCTCAGCGAAGGCCTGCGTATAAGTAAGGTCTGTTTCCCAGCCGGTGGTATTCACTTCTGCCACATTTTTTGCAAATGCGTAAACACTTCCTGCCTGCAGGTTATCTTTCCGCGGCATATCAGCATAAGGCGTCGTTACCCAGTCGATCAGCTTCGAATGAAAGCGTTGAAAAAAGGAGGTGGAAACTTTCAGCTTCGATTGATAAAACCAATCCATCCCCGCTTCATAGGTCCAGGACTTTTCTGCAACCAACCCGGGATTTCCAATGCTGCCGCTCGTTACCAGGGTCTTGTTATAATTATTATAGAGTTCGGTAAAGTCTGCATTCCGGATCGTTTTACCACCGCTGGCACGAAACTGAAGGTTTTTAATTTTATACGAGGTCGTCAGTTGCGGTACCCACTCCGGAGCCAATGCGCCATAGAACTCTGCCCGCAATGAGGGGTTCAGCATAAAATGTTCGCCAAATTTTTGAACAAGGGAAACAAATGGCGCCGCCGTATTTATGGTATGATTCCCCCTGTCATTGGAGCGAATATCCCTGTTTTGCGTATTAAACCCTGCTATAAGCTGCGTATGTTCGGTAAAATGCTGCTGCAAGGTTGCCTGTGCCTGAAACAGATGCGATTTATTGTCGTTAGGAATGGCAGAAGAATTGTACGCGTATTGATCTTCGAGGCTTTTATATCCTGCATCCAGACTCACCTGCGTATTGCCTTTTTGATACTGCAGCCGCGCCTGGTTCCACCAGGAGCTTATTTTTTCTGAGGCGGTATCTGATGCATAAGTGGTGTAAAAATTCTGTGCAGCAAAATCCCGCTTGTCATAGGCGGTCCTTAACGACAGGCTCCAGTATGGGTTTAAGTGGATCGCGGCCCCCACCGATGCCGCAGTGTTATGAAAATAGCCCCTGGCGCCCCGCTGCAATACCCCTGATGAGTTATTGGAGATGAAGCCGGCATCTATAGTTACGCGGTCATTTTGATAATAGCCGCCCGCGTTCGCATTGAGCAAACCATACTCACCCGCAGCCACCTGCCCGGCTACCTGCATATGCTCCGGCTGCATTTTATTGCTGAACGCTTTTGTGATCACATTGATAACGCCGCCCACCGCATCCGAGCCATAAACCGCCGAGGAGGCGCCTTTTAATATTTCTATCCGTTCTATTTCCGCGGGGCTGATGGGAATATAGCCGGTAAAATGCCCGGTATTGGGATCATTCATCCGTAACCCGTCCAGTATCACCAATACCTGCTGAAAAGTGCCCCCGCGTATCGAAATATCGGCCTGTGATCCCTGCGGGCCGCGCATTTGGGCTTCCACACCAGGAATGTATTTCAACAGCTCGTCTAATGAATGAACGGGTAATTTCGCGATCGTTTCGCCTTTTATAATCGTAATATTTCTCCCGGTTTCTGAACTTCTTTTTTCAATAAGCGAAGAAGTCACCGTTACAGGATCCAATAAGGTATCCTGTGCCGCCAGTTTCGTAAAAACGGTGCTTAACATTATAATTCCGATCAAATACAGCTTTCTCATATTCGTTTTTCTTTGATGATCCTCGTAAAATTTTCGGCAAAACTATTACCTTTCCGGACGACTAAAGTAGTCCGGTTTTTATATTATGAGTAGTCCGGTTGTATTTCCCTGGCAAACCCTGATCCCCGTCGACCGGGACAGCGCTACGGCAGTTTATCTGCAGATCACGCACCAGGTCATCAATGCCATCCAGCGGGGCTATCTCCCCGGCGGCGCCCGGCTGCCGGGTACCCGCATGATGAGCACCTTGCTGGGCGTGCACCGCAAAACTATTATTGCCGCATATGAGGAACTGGATGCCCAGGGCTGGATCTATTCCCTGCCTAATAAAGGCACTTTTGTAAAATCAGAGGGCAGGGAAAACAAAAAGAAAAAACTCGGTACGTTCCCGCTAAACCAGTATCCTTCAAAAACGGGTTTTCATTTTACAAAAAGCAACTTATTGGATATATCGGTAGCGCCTGGCGACCAACCCTATCTTTTCACAGATGGTGCGCCTGATTTCCGGCTGTCACCAACAGACCAGCTCGCGCGTTACTACACGGCGGCACTACGCAGGAAGATCAACCGCCGGCATCTGGGGTATGGCTCCAGCGGCACAGATACCTTTTATAAAATTCAGCTTTCTAATTATCTGAATCAATCGCGGGGGCTCCACATCGCCCCAAAAAATATCCTGGCTACCCGGGGGATGGAAATGAGCATGTATGTGGCCGCCAGCACTTTGCTTTCGAAAGAAGACGTGGTGTTAGTAGGTGCATTGAGCTACTATAAGGCGAATATGATCTTTCAGCAGGCGGGAGCACAAATAAAAGCTGTCCCGGTTGATAAGGAAGGGGTTGACGTGGAGGTTATTGAACGCCTCTGCAAAAAACAAAAAGTGCGTATGTTGTACCTTACCCCTCATCATCATTATCCCACAACCGTTACCCTCAGCGCCCGGCGCAGGATCGAACTGCTGAACCTTGCCGCCACTTATGGGTTCATCATCCTGGAAGACGATTATGAATACGATTTTCATTATCAGACAAGTCCCATCCTTCCGCTGGCCAGTGCCGATGAAAAGGGGATGGTCGTGTACCTGGGATCCTTTGGAAAAACGCTGGCGCCCGGCTTCCGAACGGGTTTCCTGGTTGCCCCGGAAAACCTGATCGCTGAAATGCAAAAAATACAGGCCATTATTGACCAACAGGGCGATTCTATAACGGAGCAGGTTTTAGGAGAATTGATTACCGAAGGAGAGATACACCGGCATTTGAAAAAGACGCAAAAGATCTACCAGCAACGAAGGGATCATTTTTGTGAAACACTAAAGAGCCAGCTCGGCAATATAGTTTCTTTTACATTGCCGCCGGGGGGATTAGCTGTGTGGACGGAATGGGATCCGACCCTGAATTTATTAAGAGTAAGTAAAGCCTGCTCAGAGCAAGGAGTTCAGCTTCCTTCATTTTTGTTGTACCAAACACAACAATTAACAGCTGCGCGATTAGGTTTTGGAAACTTTACAACGGCAGAAGCAACGGTGGTGTTAAAGCTATTGAAAACGGCGGCGCAACAGGCATAAGCCACGATTCAGAATATCATGGGGCCGCTACTGCATTCAGCTTTCCTTCCATACGATCTGTATATCCCACACTGCCCAGCCGGAACCGAAGCGAGGTTTTTGTAATCTTTTCCATCTTTACTTCCTGCCGGCACATGAACCCTAAACGGTCATAATAAACGGTGCTGAGCGAAAGGGGTTTTACCGCTCGAAAAGAGCTATCGGATGCAGTGAATTTAAACACGCCACTTCCGATACCCCCTTTTTTACTATTGGTGGGAACGGCACCCTGCTGTGCCATTGATTGCAGGTAACAACAACTCAAAAGAAGAAAAAGGATCGTTTTCATCTGCGCAGCTTTCAATTATTGCATAAGTAAAATTACTACTCTTATCGACAAAAAAGCTGTTTTCTTTATTCAACGTCAATCATCTTATTATCGTCATTTCGACTAGAGGATTTGTATGCACAAAATCCATGAGGCAATGACACATAGTCGAGTGTCGTCACGAACCCGAGTCAGGAGGGAGAGAAATCTCGTTCTCTAATGATGAGATTTCTCCTCGCCCTTCTGCGTTTGGCTCATCGAAATGGCGATGGGCCCGCCGGGATATATTCCTTCTTTATATCTTATAATAATCTTCCCAGCCCTTACGCGGCGGAATACCGGTTAAGAACGCATCCGCAAATGCATCATTTTTTATGCGGTGGGTAGCGCGATCAAAAACAATTTTGCGTCCCAGTCGCTGCGCCATCACACCCAAACAAAATACCTGGCTGAGCGGACCGGCAATCTCAAACGGAGAGCGGGTTTTTTCCTTGCCCTGGCAGCTCAATAAGAAATTAGCGAAGTGGTTGGACGGGCTTTTGGGCACTACCGGTAATTTCTTTTCCATTTCCTTTGCTTTTTCTTCAGGGATAATGGAAAGGGTACTGGCGTGTGAGCCTCCTTTAAACGTAAGCGTTTTACTATAAATTTCTTTTCCCGGGTTCAGTTTTACTGCCTGGATCTGTTTGCCGCCTACCGTAGGAATGGTTGAATCTAATTTGGAAGCACCAAAGCCTTCCGGTAGCTTGGGAATATTATCCAGTCCGTCATACCAGGTAACCACTACCGGTGGCATTTTTCCACGGGCAGGGAATTTAAATTCAATGGTGCTGGCCATGGGATAAAAATAATCGTTATGTCCGTCCAGCCGGGTGGGGTTCACTTCCTCTGGTAAGCCCAGGTCCAGGAACTGGTGGGCCGTATCCAAAATATGCGCTCCCCAATCGCCCAGGGCGCCCATGCCGAAGTCGTACCAGCAGCGCCACTGTCCGTAATGGAAGTCTTTATTAAAGTCATGATACATTTGCGAAGAGAGCCAGGTATCCCAATCCAGCGTTTCGGGAATAGGTTCCGCTGCGGGGAATTTTTTAATATTAGTATCCCAGCCAAACCAGCGGCGCGGGCTGTTCATATGCGCCGTTATTTTTGTAACATCTTTAATAATGCCGGCTTCCACCCAGGCCTTAAACTGAAAATAGTTCCCTTCAGAATGCCCCTGGTTGCCCATTTGCGTAACTATTTTGGGATATTTTTTTGCAGCTTTGATCATCAGCTCCACTTCATTAAACGTACGCGCCATAGGCTTTTCGCAATACACATGCTTGCCCAATGCCATTGAATGTACGGTAATCGGGAAATGCGCAAAATCAGGTACAGCAATCGTTACGGCATCGATATCTTTTGCCATTTTATCGTACATCTTCCTGAAATCCTGGAATTGTGGTGCGTTCGGAAATTTTGCGATGGTGGCCTGGGTATGCTTGGCACCCATGTCCACATCGCATAAAGCCACCACGTTGGCCAGTTGTGTTTTGGCAAAATCACCAATGATCTCGCCGCCCCGGTTACCGATGCCAATATGGGCCAGGTTTACTTTGCCGTTGGCACCGATGATGCGGTTATAACTGGATGCGCTCACTTTTGTGAACATACCGCTTAGAGCAACGCCACTGGTGGCCAGTGCCGAATTGCGGATAAAGGTTCTTCTTGTTGTCATAATTGAAAAATCGTTAAAATTTATGGCGCATGGCGGGGTAGATGTTCCGCAGCGTAGATAGCGAATTTATGCAATTTAGTTTTTGAGCATTCAGAAGATAGCGAAATCGTTTTAGTTGCGATGGCAGTTCCCCTTAAAACAATTCTTCCAGCGGATTCCAGAACTTTGTTTTGAAATCCATCACTTTATCGTTTTTTACTTTGACTCCTTCCCTCTCCAGTAATTCCTGCATATACGTGATCGTTTTAAAAGCATGTTTACCCGAAAGCAGTCCCATGCTGTTGACCACGCGATGGGCAGGTATTTTAGGCTTCACACGCCCGGCATTGCTCATGGCCCAGCCCACGATCCGTGCTGATTTTCCTGAGCCAATGGCTTTTGCAATAGCGCCATACGAAGTAACGCGGCCCCGGGGTATCTGGCGGGCAATAGCATAAATGAGGTCAAAGATCGTGTCATCGGTTTTGCCCGATGGGCGTACCGGCTTCAGCTTTTCGTCATTCCTGCTTTTTTTTGTTGCGCTCATTTAATAACTGTGTTTTCTTTGGCTCGGGAACATTTTCATAATTATACGGGCAATGCAAACAACCATTGCTACAACAGTACCCCCGCTTTAAATGATACCGGGCCGTAAGTACTACCAGGCCTGCTTCATTTATATAATAATCTTCTCCCTCAATCAAGCTCATAACGGATGGCTTCTTTTAGCTCACGGTCTTTTTCTTCCGGCGCCAGCATCGCCGGTAACTGAAAGGAGATATAATGGATGCGGTTACTTTCCGCAATATCCAGACTTTCGTAATAAGTTTTTATTTTCAATTCCGCTGCCAGATCGGTTTCTTTGTAGAGGTCATCCGTTGCGCGGAGCACTGTACAGCCATACATCGCTGCTACCTCTTTTGTAAAGCGGAACAAAGCAGGGCTATCCGTTTTTAAATGAATGATCCCGCCGGGTTTTAATACCTGTTGATAGATCCTGAGGAACCGGGGATGCGTTAATCTTTTTTTCGCCTTAGAAAAGCGCAATTGTGGGTCGGGGAAGGTGATCCACAGTTCCTCTGCTTCGCCTGGTGCAAAATACTGGTGGAGTTGTTCAATCTGCACGCGCAGAAAAGAAACATTGGTCAGCCCTTCTTTTGATGCTTTTTTCGCGCCGGCCCAAAGCCGGTTCCCTTTTATATCTACCCCTATAAAATTTTTGCGTGGGTGCAGGCGCCCCAGGCCCAGGGCGTATTCACCTTTACCACAGGCCAGTTCCAACACAATCGGGTGCCCGTTTTTAAAATGACTATTCCAGTTGCCCGGCATTCCCTCCGGAAACTGCAACACATTGGTAAAGGTGTTCAGTTCGGCAAAACGTATTAATTTTTTCTGCGCCATTATCGGTTACTAAAACTATAGGATAATCCAATTCCCAGCATGGATCGTATCTGTGCCCGCGGGGCATCGCTGTGAGGGCCGAACAATCGTACATCATCATCATAAATAAGATCCAGGGCGTAGGTGAGCGCAAAGCCTTTTCCCAATTTAATTGCCAGGAGGTTGGTCCAGTACACATCAATATTCTGTGGGTTGTGCAGGTAATTGGAGTAAAAATCTGCCCGGCTCTTAAAAGAGATGGTTTTACTGAACTCTTTAAAAAATCGAACTGTAGCAAATGCGCCGAATTCTGTTTTATAATGACTGCCGGAATCCACACCATACGCGCCTTTAGCCGCTAAAGAATCGTCCATTACAATGGTTCCTCTTACAGTAACAGGGGAAAGAAATATTGAAAAGCTTTTATCCGGCTTATAGGTAAGCCCCGGGCTAATGAGCCCATATGCAGGGGAAAAGAACTTTGATGTCAGCGTTCTTGAGGAATCCGTATAATCATATCCATTCAGCATCTGCGAACGAAAGTTTGCCAGTACACCCACATCCCATTTTTTGCTGATATCATATGCATATTTGGTAACCAGGTCAATACGGTCATCATTTTTACGTGTTCCCTGCGATGTAGTATTTATGTATCCCAGGTTAAGATCAAGCGTATTGTCCCAGTGACGCCTTCCATCCTCATAAAAGGCATAAGTGCTCAATAAGGAGTTTAATGCCAATGAAAACTTATCACCGCCCGCAGCCCAGTTACTTAAAGACCCCTGCGCTATATTAAAATTGAAAACACCGCCTGTTTTCCAGGTTTTGGAAAGGGTGTCATTGGGGTCTTTTTTAAAAGTATACGTGGCATCCGTTTGAAGTTTTTTTACTGTTGTATCCTGAGCCTGACCCGCCAAACCGGCTGCCAATAATAGCCCTGCAAAAAGAAAGCGCTTCATAAAGATTGGTTTTTTTCAGGGGCAAAAATAAGTGTATGTTTTTAAAGGAGCATAAGAATCGGCACTTCTTTGACTAACTGCAATAAAAACTTTATAAAGGGCCTTATAAATCTTTCCCTGATTATGTTATCTTGCGCGTATGTCAGATCATTTGAATATTGAAGCGTTTTTATCTCCGGTAAATCTTATAGCGATTGCGGGTGATACTATTTATCAATCGAACCAGGTAGGCAGCAGTATCGCCATTTATGATGTTGAGTTTCCCGATCTGGAACTAACCGAATTGGTTTTGGTAGGCTGCGGAGAACAGCGGGGCAATGGTGTACTGGGAGCCCCCGGGGCTGCTCCGGATTGTATCCGCAGGCAGTTTTATTCTTTATTCTTCTGGCATGAAGGAATAAAAATTGCAGACATCGGTGATGTAAAACAAGGCGCTTCCTATACAGATACTATCGCCGCCTTAAGAACCGTAATCGCAGCGTTGATTGATGAAGGGAAAATGGTAATAGTCCTGGGCGGATCCCATGATCTTACTATGGCACAATACGGCGCCTGCGCCTTGCAAAAGAAAGTAATGGATATTTCCGTAGTAGATGCGATCATCGATCTGGATATGGAATCACCTTTCCCGAATGATCATTTCCTTATGGAGATGCTTACAGGAGAACCGAATTATATCCGCCACTACAATCATATCGGCTTTCAAAGTTACCTGGTGCACCCGGGGATGTTGCAAACCCTCGATAAATTGAAATTCGATTTTCACCGCGTAGGGCACGTCAAAGAAGATATTGAACAGATGGAGCCATCCATAAGGGGGAGTCAGCTACTTTCATTTGACGTTAACGCCATTGCAAACGCTTATGCGCCTGCGAACCTCCTTACCCCTAACGGCCTTAATGGAGAGGAGGCCTGTATCCTGATGCAATATGCGGGAATGAGCACGGCAATGCAAACAATTGGCATTTTCGGATACGATGCAAAAAACGACCGGGATGAGTTAACCGCCAAACAGATCGGTCATATGCTCTGGTACGCAATTGACGGCGTTCACCGGAAGAAAAAAGAAGCCGCTCTTGAAGAACGGGAATCGTTTAATGAATACGAGGTGATCTTTTCGGAAACAGCCACCCGTTTTCTCCAGAGTAAAAAAACAGGCCGCTGGTGGATGGAGCTTTCCAATAAACACTTTGTTCCCTGCAGCTACAACGATTATCAACTGGCCGCCAATGGTGAAATTCCCGAAAGATGGTTCCGGGAACACCAGCGGTAACTATACTTCACGAGAGATAAATTAATGCGTTTTTATAGCTAATCAATTCACTTATATCCCTTGTTTAGCATAAATGTAAGATATCGAATACAGAATGTAAAATGAAAAAAAGGATGCGTTTATGAAAGAGAACCGGTCGATTTTACCGGACTCAATTCTGCATTTTTCATTTTCCTGACGTTTATTAAAGAATATTTTTTTCCTTGCCCAATATATAACGAATTAGGTACTTTTACTTTTCTTTAAACTACGATCATGAGTCAACCCATTATCACCGGTATTGCCTCTTTTGGCATGAGTGGAAAATTGTTTCACGCCCCCTTTATTGATGCGAGCCCTCATTATGAGTTAAGAGCCATCGTGGAGCGGCATAAAGAAGAATCCCGGGAACGCTACCCCAACGCAAAGCTGTACCGTTCTTTCGACGAGCTGATAGCGGACCCGGAAATAGAACTGGTGATCGTTAATACCCCGGTGCAAACTCATTTTGAATATTCAAAAAAAGCGCTGGAAGCGGGAAAAAATATTGTGGTGGAAAAGCCCTTTATGGTCAATGCCGGGCAAGCAGCACAAATAGACGCCCTGGCAAACGAAAAAAACCTGTTCCTGAGCGTATACCAGAACCGCCGGTATGATGGCGATTACAAGGCGATAAAGGATGTGGTGTCAGAAAATATGCTGGGCGAACTGAAGGAGGTAGAACTTCGCTATGACCGGTACCGGCCCGGCCACAGCGGTAAGGCACATAAAGAAGGCGACCAGCCGGGCGCCGGCAACTTGCACGACCTGGGTGCCCATCTTATTGACCAGGCGCTGCAGTTATTTGGTTTTCCCGAAGCTGTTTTTGCCGACATTTTAACCATGCGGACGGAACTGATCGCCAATGATTATTTTGAAGTACTCCTTTTTTATCCCAGGCCCTTCAGGGTACGAATTAAAGGAACCGTTTTTGCTAAGGAATCGCCCTATCCGTTTGTGCTCCAGGGCGAGAATGGCACTTTTTTACAGCAGCGGTCGGACCTGCAGGAATCTAAACTGCTGGAAGGCGTGAAACCCTCTATCGAACCATGGATTTCTACGCCGGAAGGATTTGACGGGGTACTCCACACCACCATCAACGGCCTGGACGTGCAGCAACAAACACGCTCTGAAATGGGGAACTATATGAACTATTATGAAGATGTTTATCGTGCGCTGCGCAACCACGGGCCTAACCCTGTGCCGGCTTCGGATGCAGTTTTAACCATGCGCGTGATCGATGCGGCACTGCAAAGCAGTAAGGAAAGAAGAGTGGTGACGCTTTAATGATCCACCTCCACCGGAACCACATTTTTGCTATGCTTGCTTTGCCGGAACTTTTCTTCTATAATGGTGCGCATTGATTTGCCTTCCACCTTGCTTTCCAGCCAGGAAATTATATCCAGGTACGCAAACGACCGGGTCTCAAACCGGTTCCCTTCCAGGTGTTTTACTTTATGCAGGAATTTTGCGAACTCCGGCTTTAACTCATTCCTTGAATAATGAAACGAGCCCCGGAAGAAACGAAAGATCTCCTGCTCAATAACCGTAAGATTTTTCATTTTTGACATATAGCGGAATACAGACCGCGTCAGCGAATCCATCAGCTCGAGGTTGCCCAACTCATAATGCGCCAGCAAATGCACCAGCCGGGCATAACATTGCAGATCGGTCCTTAAATCTGATGAATCATTAATGATCTTCTGCAGATAGTCAATACTGGTGCTGTAATCGCCCGAAAGGAAGTACAGCATCGCTATTTTATAATTAATCACCATTACCCGGTGCCGGTCCAGGAATAAGGCATATTCCGACAACTTATCCTCGATATAAGGCACTTCCCGCAGGCCCGCTGCGGTTTGCCCGGTTATGGTAAAATAATTGATCTTGGCGCTGGCAATATACACAAAGGACTGTACCCGAAAATTCTCATTACTTTGTACCCGCTTGGTATGACTAAAGTCCTCGAACTGATGCAGATCGATCGTAAATTTCTCGTAATTCCTCAAGTCAAAATGGGCGTTCAATAAATTATGATATCCCCGGATAAAATGCCCGGTTTCCGCCCGCTGCATGGTGGGCTTTTCATAAAACAGGTCTACCCATTTCTGCACATACCGGTAATACAATAAAAAGTCCTGCCGGATAAAAGCGTACCAGGTATAACTCTGATAATAATACAGGCGTTCATAAAACCCTCCCTGCTGCGCCGACCCGGAGGGAAGATTTTGCCGGAAAAACTTTTTCACTTTATCCTCTTCCGCCTCGTTCCGCGCATGCCCGTTGGCTATAAAAAAGCCGTACATCTGCAGGGAAAGGTTAGAGAGGCGGGTGATCATATTCAGCTTGGTATTGGCTTCGTTCGATTCTTCGGCCAGTTCATCCATGCGGCTCACAAAACTATTGGTAACGTTCAGCGCCTCAATACGTTTCTCCAGCGATAGCAATTGTGGTAAAAAGAAAAATTTCTGGTTCAGCTTGGCCGTTTCCTTTGCCTTATCAATAACCCGCAGACTTTGGTAAAATAATCCTTTTTTATAGAGAATATGAGCGGTATCGAATAATTCATTTAATTGAAGATCAAGACTTTCGCTGCTTTTCAGCAAGCGCAGCCCTGCCAAAATTTCCCGGTACAGGTGCGATTTAAGGTTAGATAGCTGTGGTTTGGTTACGTCTTTCAGCTTTTTCAGCAACGCCTTTTCATCGTATTGCGGCATTTTGTCCAGCGCATCAAAAAGCTTGATCACTTTAAGATCTTCGTTTCCGGAGCTACGGGTAATATACAGCTTAAAATGCCGTTTCTCAGACTTTTCTAATGATTTGATCAATTGAAATAATATATCTCCGGGCTTGCTTGGCATAATGCGCAAATTTAACGGCAATCATTACATAAACAATAATATCGAGCAAAAATAGCCTTGGACATCGGAAGCATAACAACGCAAACCACAGTACTGTAAAGGGTTTTAGCGTTTTTATAACGCTTTAGCCATACGAGCCGGGTCCAATTGTTGGTTTGGAAGCCCCTCATCAAAAGGACTATCTTTGTGTAACAAATGAGGGGTTGAATAAGTGAGACAAAAGCTGTAAGCAGCAAAAGCAGATTTTTACTTTTTTTCATATGGCAAGCAATCGTTAGAGGTCAGTCCGTTTCTACGGAAGGACCTTTTTTCTTTAGCATTATTTTAACGATTGAAGAAGAATCTTTTTAATTGATTCATCGTCCTATTACCAGAACTGTTTTATTAAATAAGTATAAAACAGTACAATAAAGAGTTTTACATTTTTTTCATATGGCAAGCAATTGTTAGAGGTCGGTCTGTTTCTACAGAAAGACCCTTTTTTTTAACTGTGTAATTTTCGCCAGAGAATAAATTGGTTACCGATCATCCAGTACGCTAAATAAAAAAAGCAACCATCAGAGGCAATCAAAGTTAGAGGTCATTATAAATAACTTTCGTTATTTATGATCAATAGCAACTTAATACGGTTAATAAAAAGTTAATTGATTTCGAGCAACTAAAATAGCGGTATTTTTTAACAGCAAGTTATTTTATTTGAAGATTTTTTTAACTTTTTGATTTTCTCCAGTAATTATTGATTTAATTATACAATTTTCAAAAAAATAAATGCCTTGGATATAATTATTCTTTGGCCGTGTATTGCAGACACAGCCTGCATTTCACTCTTTTTTTGATGAATTGAAAGTGATAGGATCCGCAATAGTTTGTGTTTGCAGGCGGTTCCAGGGGTGTTAACTTTGTGTAACAATTGAGGGGAGAGTTGGAAAGTGAGACAAAAGCTGTAGGCAGCAAAAATTGTAGTTTTTTAAGTTTTTTCATATGGCAAGCAATCGTTAGAGGTCAGTCCGTTTCTACGGAAGGACCTTTTTTGTATTGATTATCAACAAATAAAAAAAGCGAACTCCAGGAGAAATTCGCTGATTCATTTAAGGCAAGGTCACTCGCAGAGGTCATTAAAATGCGTTGATCATGGGTAATTTAACACTAATATAGGATATATATTATTAAAATGTTAAACGGGGCGATAATATTTTTGTTTTTAAAATTTTCACCCGTTTTTATTAGTTTTTATTCAATGCTGAAAGTTAAGCAATCCAGATTCGCGTGTTAATTGTACCCGATTATTAGCTTTTTTGATTGTTAACTTAACTGTAACATTAGCAATGTTTTAAAGTGGCACGAATTCTGTTTACTTTGTATCAGAAGTTATTTATTAACTTTTTTCATATGGCAAGCAATCGTTAGAGGTCAGTCTGTTTCTACAGAAGGACCTTTTTTTATTCCCGGATACTTTTCCCCCGGGGGTCAATTGTCCGGTCTACCCGGATATTAGTACTTTGTAACGCTTCCAATAACGGGCGTTGCAACACATCAATATAGGAATCCTTTATTGCTATTTTTTCCGATTTAAGAATCAGAATGCCCCCGGCGCCCCTGGCCTGCTTACTCGTTATATTTATATTTTCAACGCTCACATCCCTGCAATGATCAAAAAGCTGGGCTTTCCCGCATCCGTTCCAGAGGTTTACCGAATCAATCTTTATGTTGGCACAATTGGTAAATGCCATTAATGCGGCGTTTGCAAGGTCCTTTTGCCCCGCATATCCCTTTTTTTGAAGCATAGCAATATTTTCGAGCAGGGCAGGACCGTTTCCGTCAATTACCCCTTTTCCTGAGATCCCGATATTCTTCTGGCCGTCTGCGCTGATCAGGGCTTTTATTTTTGCAGTATCATTATAGTCATAAATGGAGGAGGCGCCTACCAGCACTGCCCCTTCCTCAAGCTTAAGGATCACATTTGATTTAAGCAGTATACTTCCGGTTACATAACGGCCTACATAGAATACCAGCCGGCCGCCCCCGTTTTCATGAATAAAATCAATTGCCTTTTGTATAGACCGGGTATTATTGGTTACACCGTCTGACAGGATCCCAAACAGGGAGGCTTTGTAATCTTTTGCCCCTGCCAGCAAAGGAAAAGCAATTATTAAAAGCAGTATTACTTTCAGCTTTTTCATTTTAAAACTTTTTAATAAACAAATGAACTTATCGCGTGCGGGTGGTACGGTGCAGGAAAATTTCTTTTTTATTTCCGGAACCGGGCTCTGTTATATTGATCTTATTAAGGGTTGCTCCTTTTACATCATCGAATACTATTGCCGGGCGATAATCTTTCTCCTTTGCGCGCAGGCGGATATTATCGAACCGGATCCCTTCCGCATGGCGTACATAAAATCCCCAGGCCGGCAACTCTTTGAACTGCGAGAATTCGGGGTAGGCCGTTGGCATTTCAGGAATACTGTCCAGATCCGCCTCACTTAAGCCCCGTTTTGCATAACTGGGATTACCGCCGCCGGGGTATACGATCTCAATATTCTGCAGGGTTACGTCCCGGATCTTATATTGTGGCAGCCCAACAATACTTGCCGGAGAAATATTACGGGGCAGGTCTTCCACCGGTCCTTCGTAACTGTAACCCGCATCGGGCTTGGTTAGGGGCACTTCGGCATAAACGTTTTTGATCAATATGTTTTTCATTACAGGATGCTTCCCATTGCTCCACCGGTCGCCGATACGCAGGTAAATAACATTTCCGGTATTAATCGACCGCACACCATCTACCACAATATTTTCGATAAGAGCGCCATCCACAGCAGCGAACGTAATGGCGGAGCGATACGTATCTACTATTTTAAGATTGGTTACTTTAAAATTGCGAAAGCCCCCACGGGAAACCGTTCCAAACTTGAGGCCGTTGGCGCTGGACCGGCCGGTACAATTGTCTACTACCACATTCTGACAGATCTTTGTGGCATCATGCGACTTAAAACAGATCACATCATCGGCTGCATCAAAATAGGAATTCTTAATAACAACGGAATCACAATCCACCACGTCGATGCCGTCGTTGTTCCAGTAATTTTTACTGTCCACTTTAATGCCGTCCACATATAAATTTTTACACTGGTCATAGGTCTGGTTCCAACTGGCGGGATTTTTCAACGTTATATTTGTGATCCGCACATTACTGCATTCCCTGAAATAAATATTTTGCGGGCGATTCGTTTCGTTGGGGCGGTCATATTTGAGCGGATCGTTTACAATCCCCTTCTGGATAAGCGCCACCATATTATTTGCTGTACGGAAGCCCCGGCCGTCAATCATCCCTTCGCCGGTAATACCAATGTTCTGTTGCTTTATGGCAAAGATCATGGCCGTCCATCCCACATAAGTATTCTTCTCATAATCCAGGGGATTAACGGAGCCGAATAAAACCGCGCCCTTTTCCAGATGCAGGGTAACGTTTGATTTCAAAAAAATGGTTCCCGTAAGGTAGCGGCCTTCCTTAAAGACCAGCCGGCCTCCGCCGTTTTGGGTGATGTAGTCTATGGCATGCTGAATGATCGCACTGTTTAACGTAACGCCATCCGCTTTTGCGCCAAAATCCATGATATTATAATCTTTCGCCTGCGCAATCATTATTTGGGTGATCGCAACAATTGCCAGGATAATTTTTTTAAACTGCATATTTTCTTTTTTTAAACAACACAACCTCAAATGATGTTGATCTCAGTTTTCCCGCTGATTTCAGGCAGATCTAATACACCGCTGATCACCGCAGATTGATCTTCTGCGCAAAAAAATCTGCGATGATCCGCGGGAAACGCAAAAGAACCTGAAGGTCTAAACAACTTCATTTATTATTTATCGAACCTATATTAAAAATAAGTGACCGGGCCTATTAACCCCATGGACCGCATGGGTTGTGGTTTTCTTTTACCATTGGTCCAGTATTGCGCAACGGGGTTATCTTTTAATGATTTCATATAATTGCCCATGGTGGTGGTTACGGCAATTTCAATGGAATTTTCTCCTGCTTTTATAAAGGGTTTTACCTCGTACAGGTAGCGGCCAAACCAACGCGCGTCCAGTTTTTTACCATTAATAGTGAGCTGCGCGATACCCAGTACTTCCCCCAGATCTATATAGTTTGTCCCCGCCTGCCCTTTTACGAAGGAATTGCGGTAAATGACCGTACCGGCAAAGCTTTCATGATCCGGTAAATCCTTCAGATCTTTTAGCGCGGGTAAAACGGCTTCTTTTACAGAGCCATCAATATGCCGGAACTCGGCCTTCCAGGGCGTGCTGATTATGGAAGATTGATCATTAACCGCCGGCACTTCCACATACACGGGCGCTTTTTTCCTTTTGGTTTTTTCAAAAACGAAAATGCGCATGTCTGCAGGATACAATGTCAGACTTATTTTCCGGTCGTTTTCCAGTTGATACAATTGCCCGGTAACGGCATCCCAGTAATGCCCGAATGTATTCTGGTACTGATCTGCCCCCGGGTTGATGGTAACGGCAGTACTGTTGCTGATACTGGAATTAAAGATCAGCAGCATATCCACCGTTTCATTCGTATAACGTACCTGTTGTATAAACCGGTTTCCTTTTTCTATGGTTACATAAGCCGGAATATGATATTTGGCCTGCACTTGTTTATACCATTCGGGGTAGTTCTCCTGCGGAGCCTTTTCGAAAATAAACCGATCGCTGAAGGTTTTCAGTTCTTCCATTATTTTACGAACCAGACCGGTTTGTTCTATAGCATTCGACTTGCCAACCGATCGATCCGGAACATTTTGCACACAAACAACCCTGCCGCCCGACTGTACAAACTGCAATAATTTATTAGCCGTTACCGGTTGCAGGCTTTCTACCTGTACCAGGAAAAGGGTATGGTATTTTCTGGGGCCGTAGTGGAGGAATCCATTTTCCACAGTTGCCTGATTGATGATATTGTCTGAAATATAATCGCAGCCATTGCCATTCTGATGTATTGCTTCCCAGATCAAAGATAAATTAGTGGGGTAAGTCAACGAGGGAAAAGGCTCATTACCTGCTCCAAATTTTGCCCACGCATCATACAGGGGCGGCAGGATGGCGATATCTGCGAAAAAATCGGCGTGCTGCAACAGCGCGGAGATACGGGCTTTGTAATCATTGATCAGTTTAAAAAACGGCCAGTAGGTATTGCGCTCGTTCATAAAATTCCCGTACCGGATCCAGCCGGGAAAGGGTGCATTCTTAGGCGAATAGTTAAACCCGTGATAAACGGAATGCGTAATCCCCGTTATTAAACTTTGGTCTGACGCCAGTTTAAGTGTTTCCAGCGAGGCGTTAAAAACCATGTCGGTATTGGTACATTCTTCGCAACTGATCACCCGTTTGCCCGCCAGATGCGCTCCGGAGGAAACAAATTTGTTTACCATGGAATAGCCCCGCCCGATCCGGTAATCCGTTTCGGGCATTTCCTCACCCACGCCATACTTGATCCAGGTTTCCCCTTCAGGAATATCCATTCCCATTGATCCTTCCAATGGGTGATAGCCTCTGCCATAGGCCTGCGCGCGGGATAATAGCCCATTTTTTTTACACAATTCCTCGAAAGAATCCACAAACCGTTCTTTGAGCAGTTCTATTTTGGTACGGTCAAAATCGCAGCGCACCCGCTCAATAGTATCCTGAAACTCCGGGGAAAACTGCACCCCGTAATTATAATCATAAACATTACCCATTCCCCCGGTTTTGAAGAGAATGAGGGGCAGGTAGGGCATCAGGTCGTACCCTCTTCTTTTTTGAAACTCAGCAGCCATATCGGGGGTCCAGTTGGCGCCTTCCAGCTCCAGGCTGTCTACAAAAAGCGCCCGCACCCTGCCTTTCAGCGGGCCGATCCGGCGCTGGATGGTATCCGTCATATGATTAAGGTATTTTTCAACGGCTGCTTTGTTATAGTGGTTTAATACCGGACCATTGGCGCCCGGCGCCCCGTTGATCACCTCTAAAAAGGCGTTTGTTTTCAGCAAAGCATATATCGCATAATTTCCCCGCGGTACTTTCGTTTTGATAAATCCGGAGGGGATCTGATCCGACAGGTCCACTATTTCATCCAGTGACTTCATCGGGTCGGGTAGCATAAAAACCTTTTGAATTTCCAGCTCGCGGCGCGGGTAAGGACTGGTGGTGGCAGGATCTGCTTCCTTTATAAAATCAAGCAGCGGCGCCTCAAAATCCATCAACCCTATTACCTTTTTTACTCCGATGGTCATCACCGAAGCCCGCTCATCCCCGGTAAGGTATTCTGCACCAAAGGGCCAGCCAGACCCCACGATGAGGTCGCAGGTGAGGTCCAGTTTTTTTGCTTGCGTCAGTGTAAAATCCAGCGCGTCGATCCAGCCGTCGCTCAGCCAGGTTAGCGAAGGAATATTCATGTCATCTGTTCGCTGGGGGAATTTTATGGGATTGATCTCCACACCGCCAATACCGGCTTCTTTTAGCAGTTGCAGTTCCCGCAGCAGTTCCGGTTGCTCCACTTTATCACCATTCCACCACCAGCGTACGAAGGGACGGTACACCGGTTTGGGTGTTTTAAATAACTCGTACAATGAATCGTGGGCAACTGTTTGCACCCTGTTATTGTCCAGTGCCCAGGCGATGTTGTTGTACAGTATTCCCCCCAGGGTTAGTAAAGAGCCCCGTTCCAGAAAAGTTCTACGCTTCATATCCCGCTTTCGTTTTGTTATATCGTTCGTTCAAAAAATTTTTCATCCACAGGTTTAACCGCCATTGCTCCTCCCGGAGGTCTGTCGTTCTATTGGCCGGCACCATATAGGGCGGCGGTCCAAATTCAGGGGTGATGGTGATTTGCTTTCTGCCCTGACCGCGGCAATAGTCCACCCATTCATCCCAGATCTTCAAATGCGCTGTTAATGCCGCAGCATATTCCGGCAACGCCGGGTCAAATACCTGTGGCCCTTCGGTATGCCCTACCCGGGCATGTAAATGGAAGGTTTGTTTGATTGCTGCCTGCACCGCTTCCTGCTGATCTTCCAGGTAACTTTCCGAAACACAGAACCAATGCGACACATCCAGTGTTAGCGCCAATTCCGGCGTTTGCAGCAGCAACGGGTACACTGTATGTGCGGCATACGACCATTTATTGCGGTGCGTTTCCTGGCAGATCTTAATGCCCGTTTCCTGCGCTACTTTTTCGCATACGTCCAGACAGGCCACTATTTGTTCGTTGGTAAAAAACTCTCTTCCCCCCTGCACGCTGATAAAAAGGGGGCGTTTCCCGGCACTGCTTATTGTTGCCAATCTTCGAAGATCCTTTTCCAGGTCTTTCAAATACGAGTTGACATTGCGATAGGGCTGCGCCACCTGCATTACGATAGAGAAATCCAGGTCGAATTTTTCCAACAGGCCCAACACGTCTTCCGCATCGAATGGTTCGCCAAAAGGGAACCATTCGATGCCCGCATAACCGGCATCTTTTACTTCTTTCAGGAATAGGGTCCATGCTACCTGTTCCGAGCCCCAGCGCGGACAAAGAAATTTTATTTCCAAGGAATTTATTTATGATAGATCAATGGATTTTGTTCCTCATTATTCAGCAGGTCGCCAACGGCCAGCGTTTTAAGATAGTCTTCCGGCAGAATATTGGGCTCCCCGTTAAAAATATTTCCGTCCGGCATGTAGGCACAGGTCATTGCCCTGCGATGGCCGCTGGTCATATTGGCGCCGGCGCCATGAATAGTCAACCCGTTATGAAAGGAGCAACTGCCGGCTTTCATTTTTGCCGCAACAGAATTTACTTTTTTAAACTGCGGATATACCTCAAAAATCCCATCCATATTTTTACCGATCCCCTTGTTTTCAAAAGTAGTTTCTTTAAACGAGCCGGGGATAAAATAAAGACAGCCATTCTCCAGCGTTGCATCATCTAATGCCACCCAGATGGATAGGGCTCTACGATCCGAAAAAGACCAGAAGGGCGTGTCCAGGTGCCAGGAAGTGGGATTGGCCCAGGGTTTTTTAAACAGGGCCTGGTCATGCCAGATCCGTATTCCGTCTGCCCCTGAAAGTTCGGCCAGCATTTTCCCAATGCGTTCATCACACATTATCTTTTTGACCCGTTCATTTGTTTGCCACAAGTTCAACAGTTGATCAAAAACCTTGGAGAAATATTCTGCATCTTCGTTAATCCCGTCGTCCATTCCAACTTTTATGTTCTGCCCGGGGATCTTGATCCCGTTCCGTTCGGCGATGGCGTCTGTAACTGCTTCCCGCCATTCCTGCAATTCTGTAGGCGATAAAAAATCATCAACTACTAAAAAACCGTTTTCCCGGTAATAGCCGATCTGTTCCTGTGTTAATTCGCTCTTCATTGTTTATTGTGTTTAGAGGGCATTAATACCCCGGATTTTGTGTTAATTGGCTATTGAGATTTCGCTCGTTTTGTGGAATCGGGTATAACAATTTGTTTTGCGTTACCGTAAAGGACTGTGGCAGCATATAGGGATATTTTTGTTTTGCTGTAATCCCATAGGCTGTCATTACAGTAACTGCCTGACCGGTACGGATCAAATCCTGCCATCTTTTATTTTCAAACGCCAGCTCCCTTCTTCTTTCCAAAGCAATGGCATTGCGCAATTGAGCCTGATCCGTTGTTGTAATGTTGTGCGCGGCATCGCCAAAAGCACGCGTTCTTACCTGGTTGATATAAGGCAGCGCATCACCCGAAGCCCCGGTTTCGTTTAGGCAATCGGCCAGCATTAGCAACACGTCTCCGTAGCGATATAAGGGCCAGTTTTGATCTGTATTCTGATTGGTATTCGGGTAGGGCGGGAAATAATATTTCTTACAAAAATATTTTGCTGTAACCCCTGCAGGTGCGGTGTAATTTACCGCGCTTACCACTTTTGTGGGAACAAAATCCTGGTTGCTGTTGATGGTTCCTTCTACCACGCCCACGGAAGCCGCAAACCGGGTATCACCGGGTTCAAATGCGGCTATCAGGTTGTCTGTAGGCACATCCCATCCGCCATAGGCGTTTACGTTAAAGTTTACGCCCAACAAAACGGTTGTAGCCGGCATGTTTGGAATAAAACGATAAATAAAGGCGCTGGATTGACCTGTGGTACCGGATTGATACTGCACGTCGAATATGAGCTCCCTGTTTTTACTGGCTAGTTTATTTGCGGGATCAAAAATGGAGCTAAAATTGGTCAGAAGCGTGTAGCCCATTTTCGTAACACTCTGCAGCAACGGCAGCGCACTGGTATAATCTTTACGCTGCATATAAACCGCCGCCAGTTCTGTTGACACAACGCCTTTATTCATCCTGCCGGTTTGCGCATCCGCAAAAGTAGGCGCCGGTAACAGGTTTACAGCATCCTTCAGGTCGCTGATCACCTGTGTATATACATCGGCAGCAGGAGTTCTTGGAAGAAATGCCTGGTCGTAAGCAGCCGTTTCATGCAAATGGAGCGGCACATCCCCGAAATTACGAACCAGGTCAAAATAATAATGTCCTCTTAAGGCTTTGGCCTCGCCTGTGATCAGGTTTTTCAGAGAATCTGACATAGTCGTGTTCTTTTCCAAATGATCCAGCACCGCATTCACACGGTTGATACCCGTATAGGCGGCCTGGTAGCGCACCAGGGTTACGCCGTTGGTGGCATCGTCCAGGAAGGTGGAAATATTCTCGCGGGCGGCATTTCCCCGGTCTTTGGCGTAATAATCGTAGGTGGCATTATCCGAGCGCATTTCATCCATCCAGAATGCGTTGTTAGCGATATCCCGTAACGAGGTATAAGCTCCCACTACTGCCTGCTGATAATCTGCATCTGTTTTGTAAAAGATGCCTTCATTCAAATTGCCTTCGGGATACAGGGTCAGAAAATCTTTCTTACAGGAAGACAGCAGTATTATTATTGCCAGGCAAGTGGCAGTTGTATATTTAAATCTTTTCATGATCTTTTTTAATTGTGCGTTTTAAAAACTAAAATTGGCCCCGATCATAAACGTACGGGGGATAGGGAAGGTGCTCAGGTCCTGTCCGTAAGTTCCCGTAATATTATCCTTGGTAGAATTTGCCTCCGGGTTCATCCCTGAATAATGGGTGAAAACAAAGGCCTGCTGCACGCTGGCATAGATGCGGGCCGACCGTACATATTTCAATATATTTTGGCGGAACGTGTACCCCAGCGCAATATTTTTTATTGTAAAAAAGTTACCGTTTTCCACCCAGGTCGAATTTGCCAGGCGGTAGAGCTCGGTGGTTCCGCTGCGGGTGCTGGGCACCAGGCCGTTGCCCGGGTTGGCTTCGGAACGCCACCGGTTCATCATATCCTTTGCAACATTCATTACTCCATCCAGATTGGTCCAGTCTGCCCGGTTGGCATTCAGGATCTGGTTGCCTCCCTGGCCATAACCCACAATGTTCAGGTCAAAATTCTTATAGCGAAAGGTATTAGTGATCCCATAATTATATTTGGGGTTGGGATCGCCGATGAGGGTACGGTCGTTGGCATCCACCACCCCGTTTCCGTCCACATCCTTCATGCGGGCAGATCCCGGTGCGGAGGTAACATATTTAGGCTGGCTATTATATTCCGCCTGCGTTTTATAGATCCCGTCAAACACATATCCGTAAAACTGACCGATCGGGCCGTGCAGCACTGTGCGGTTGTAGCCCGCATAGGTGGTGTTGTTACCAATAAACTTTATATTATTCGATGGCAACTCCAGTAACTCATTCTTCATTAGGGAAATATTGAAATCTGTTGTCCACTCAAAAGCACCTACCAGGTTACGGGAGCTGATCGAAAATTCATGACCCCACATTCTTAACTTACCTACGTTCATCTGCACGTTGCTAAATCCTGACTCATAGGGAAGACTGAGCTGGTAAAGCATCCCGGAGGTGATCTTGCTATAATAATCGTAGGAAAAAACGATCCGGTTCTTCAGGAAATTGATGTCGGCACCGGCATCCACCTGTGCAGAGCTTTCCCAGGTAACATTCGGATTACCTAAACTTGGGCTCAATACAAACCCGGGGGTAAGGGTTCCGCCAAAAACATAGTTAGACCCCGTAACGTTGGTGACCATCGTGTAATTCCCAATGTTAAAATTACCGGTTTTACCATAGCTGGCTCTTAATTTTAAGAAAGACACCACATCATTTTTCTTAAAAAACCCTTCATCGCTAATGATCCACCCTGCAGAAACGGAGGGGAAGTCTGCATATTTTACAGACGGCCCAAAACGGGAAGAGCCATCCCTTCTAAAAGTCGCCGTCAGCAGGTATTTACCTTTGAAATCATAATTCAACCGGCCAAAAGCAGACGCCATAGACCAGGCGTCTTTATTGGTAGACCCGCTGGTAACTGCGGCCCCGGAGATCCAGTATATCTGATCGTTGGCAAAATTGGAGCCGTTGATGTTCCGGTATTCCCGGTTCCACTTCTGAGCACTGTAGCCGGCTAAAACATCCAAATGATGATCGTTAACCTGCAAATTGTAGTTAAGCGTATTTTCATTCAGCCAGGATACATAATTATAGGAGGCGTGTGCCCCGGTGGAGCTGGATGTTGGCCGGGGCAAGGTTGACGCGCCTAATCCAATACCATACATCGTTCCCTGATAGTTATCCTGCTGGTAAGTGCCCAGATCCCCGTTAATGGTGGACTTGATATGGAGATTTTTTAAAAGAGCGATATCAAGATAGGCATTACCCAACAAGCGAAGCGATTTAAAACGCGCATCTGCCAGCAGCAATTGCTGTACCGGGTTGTTAAGGTTCAGCATACCAAAAGAGCTTACGTTGCTGTTGAATGTTCCGTCGGCATTATAAATGGGCTTTAAGGGCGATGCGGCCGTAGCGTTTGCTATGATCTGACGATTGCCATCGGTATAGCTCCGTGTATTTTCCTCCACCTGGTAGGAGGGCGCCAGGTTCAGGCCGATCTTGAACCGGTCGCCGGGACGATATTCCGTATTGGACCGGAAAGAAAACCGTTTCAGGTTGGTATTCAACAGTACGCCGTCCTGGTCAAAAAAAGACAGGGTAGAAGATGAAGAAAGTTTCTCGGTCCCAGAAGATAAATTGAGCGAATAATTCTGCATAGGAGCCGTACGCAACAGCGCGTCATACCAGTTGGTGCCCTTGCCATACTGATCGGGGTTGGCATAGTCGTTAGGAATGCCTTTTGTATAGCCTTCGTATGCTATTTTATCCTCGTAAACGCCTTTCATGTAAGTGGCAAATTCATGGGCATCCATCATATTGGGCCGGCCCTGCTGTGGTACGGTTTGCCAGCCCTGGTAGGTATTAAAGGTAACGCTGGTGCGGCCCGCCTTTGCCTGTTTGGTGGTAATTAAGATAACGCCATTCCCTGCGCGGGAACCGTAAAGCGCCGCTGCTGCTGCATCTTTTAAAACAGTAAAGGTTTCAATATCGTCCGGATTGATCAGGCTCATATCTCCATTTTTGGTGTCGGCGCCTGATAAGATCTGTCCGTCAACCACCACTAATGGCTGGTACCCGCCGCTTAGCGAAGCCGCTCCCCGGATACGCATGTCGATACCCTGGCCCGGGCGCCCGTTGGCCATATTAATTTGTACGCCGGAAACGCGCCCCTGGAGCTTTTGTCCAAATTCTGCCGCCGGAATATCCTGTGCCTTGGCAGCATTAAGCGTACTCACGGCACTGGTAATGTCTTTGGCTTGCCGGGTACCATAACTTACCACTACTACTTCGTTCAAATTATTATTTCCTTCCGTTAGCAAGAGGTTAACCGGGTCGGTTGCTGTTACCGTTACCTCCTGTGTGCCATAGCCCACGCGCGATACGATTAATACCGCCGGCAGCCGCGTTTTCAACTGAAAACTTCCCTTGCGGTCTGTTGTGGTGGCCGCCAACCGGCCTTTTACATTTACAGAGGTACCCGATAATTCATCGGATGTACGGCTCAGGGTAATGGTTCCGGAAATTGTTTGTTCGCCTTGCTGGGCATGCGCCAGTCCTCCAACAAACAGGAGTAATAATAGCAGGCATCGTTTAAAAAACGATACTGTTTTTGGTAATGTGTACAACATCATAAGTGCTCTTTTAAAATAGACAATAAAGGTGATCTCCGGCAAACGACGGAGTATTAATTTACATTTTCTGATTTATCAAAAACAAGTCCCCGGGGTACAGGCTTTCGTACCCGGCCATTTAAATACCTGGCTAACCCATCTTATAGAACACAGATTCCCCACAAACGCCCGCTACGACGGTTCGTATACTTTTTTTCATATCATAAACAAAATGTGCCTGTTACCACACAAAATGGTATGAACTTATAAAAACAACACTTAACCGGGCTTTCGGGCCAATCGTTCACACGCCCCACAACCGTTTATCGAATATACTATACCAACTACCCAAACCACATACACAATCGAGTTTTTAATTTATACTTTTTGATATTTTCCATATTTTTGAAGAGAGAAGATTATTTGTTTTTGAGAAGCTTTAAAACGGCATAAATACACGGATCCCGCCGGCAGGTCAGTTATAACATCTGACGCAGTTATACTTTCTGAGTCCGGCCAGGTGAAGTACTTCGGCAACTATTTCGTAAGTCAGTGGCGTTTGTATTAACAACCAAAAAATATTCAGTTAAAAATGTTGAACTTTCACAAATACCTGGCAAAAACATCTGTAGAGGATAGCTGGGGGCTTTATGTAACCACTGTAGGCTATTCAAAGATCCGGGAACACCAGCCTTACCCGGTGAGTAAAGATCACCCGAACACCCACCGTTTTACCTGGAACAAAGGGCGCATCCTTAATGATTATTATATCGTTTTTATATCGAAGGGGAGCGGCGTATTTGAGACCGCCCACCAGGAGGCCTCCACGGTTAATGAAGGAAGCTGTTTTTTATTGTTTCCCGGCACCTGGCACCGTTATAAACCTTTGTCAAAAATAGGGTGGGAAGAATACTGGATCGGGTTCAACGGCTTTTATCCGCAGCACCTGATGGAATCGGATTTTTTTAATAAAAAAAACCCGGTCATTCATGTGGGGCTGAACGAAAGCCTCCTGATGGCCTTTCATGACCTGATCGGCACCATTAAAACCGCGGCACCCGGGTATCACCAGCTAATTGCCGGATTCGCCCTGCAAATAATATCGCAGGTTTATACGGCCTCTGTTTATAAAAAGGAAAATATCAATGATGCGCTGCAGTATATTTCTAAAGCCAAATTTTTATTACAGGAAGCATTAGAAAGCGATGTGTCTATGACGGCGATAGCCAAACAGCTTATGGTGAGCTATTCCAAATTCAGAAAAGACTTTAAGCAGGTAACCGGGATGTCGCCCAACCAGTACCACTTGGAATTGAGGCTGGGAAAGGCATCGGAATTACTGCGCGCCTCCAACCTTCCCGTGATTGAAGTGGCTGACCAAACAGGGTTTGAGACCCTTTTCTATTTTTCCAGGATTTTTAAAAAGAAATTCAACGTATCTCCCAGGGAATACCGGCAGTTGCATCGAACCACGCAGCACGCGGCTTATTGATCCAATTTCCAGTAACGGCCAAACACCCCTACATATTTTTCTTTTCGTGCGGGCGCCACCAGCCGGCCGTTTTCGGTTACCGGGTTTTGCGCATCTACATAAACAGCGGTTACCGTCGCATACAGGAACTTATCCTGGTAATCGACCACCGGCGGCAGTTGATGGGCAGACTGAATAAATGTCATAAAGCGCTCCTTTTGGGGTTTGGTAAAGTAAGCGATGAGAACGAGGCCTATGATAAAAAGCAATATGGATCTTCTGAATTTCATTGTTTGTTTTATTTACGGCCGGGGCGGAAAAACGGGAAGCTTTTATTTTCCCGGCTTACCGCCTTCCCGGCGAAAAAGATATTTTATGACATTCTTATTTTTACATATGCCATATAAGATGTATGACAAATGCACTTTTGATAAAGAAACGCTCAACTCAGACGGGGTATTTTGGTTCCGGGGGAGCCCAGTGTTTCTAGCATCGTTGTGCAAAGACACATCGGCTCTCCCGCCTCAGCGGGACCGCGTAAACACGGGGCACCTATGGGGCCCAATCTCCCCTCGCACATTCTCTACAAACACGCCGCTCCTGCCGGAGCTGAAAAGATATTTTCTACCATCCTTATTTTTACACATACCCTAATACGCTTAGATTAATTGCAGAATGGCGTATAGTTTCGGAAGACGCGAAACGATAAACGAGCGTTATTTACGTTTATCGTTTCACCTTTCACGATTAACTAAATAGATATTCCACATCTTCCCTGGTTAATGATTTTACAAATCCCGATTCATCAGAAATAAGGTCTTTTGCCAATGCTTTTTTCTTATCCTGTAATTTAAGGATCTTGTCTTCAATGGTATCCTTACAAATCATACGATAAGCAAAAATATTTTTTGTTTGCCCGATCCGGTGCGTACGGTCGATCGCCTGTTGTTCCACTGCCGGGTTCCACCAGGGATCTACGATGTAAACATAATCTGCCGCGGTAAGGTTGAGCCCCACCCCGCCGGCTTTTAACGAGATCAGGAATACCCGTACTTCTTCATTTTTCTGAAAGCTTTGAATCGCTTTTTCACGATCCGGCGCAGAAGTGCTTCCGTCAAAATATTCGTATTTAATGCCCAGTTCATCCATTTTTTGCCGGATAAGCCCCAGCATTCCCAAAAACTGGGAGAAGATCAGGGCTTTATGATCGCCCATATTTTCTGAGATCTCCCGTACCAGCTCATCTATTTTTATCGAATGATTTTCGAACGATTCTTCTTCATTCAGGATGGCGGGAGAATCACAGATCTGGCGCAGTTTCATCAGCCCCTGCAAAATGGTCATTTGCGACCGGCCGATGCCCTGTGCTTCAATATTGCCGAGGATCTTATCGCGGTAATCGTTCCTATAAGCGTCGTATATGGAGCGTTGCTCGGCTTCCATTTCGCACCAAAGGATCATTTCCTGTTTTTCCGGGAGGTCCTTCGCCACCTGCTCTTTTGTGCGCCTTAAAATAAACGGGTACAGTAATTTTCTCAGATGTTCTTTTCGATCGGCTTCGCCCAGTTTATCGATGGGGATGGCAAATTCCTGCCGGAAGAATTCAATACTACCCAGCATGCCGGGGTTCAGGAAATTCATTTGCGCGTAAATATCAAAGGTATTGTTCTGCAGGGGCGTACCGCTCATACAGATACGGTGTTTTGCATTAATGAGGTAGGCCGCCTTTGTAACCTTGCTGGCAGGATTTTTAATAGCCTGACTTTCATCCAGCACTGCATAATCGAAGGGAATACCCACAAATAATTTTATATCGCTCCGCAGGGTTCCGTAGGTGGTAATAATTACATCCTGTTTAACTATATCTTCGGTATTCCGGGTACGGGTGGGGCCGTGGTGGATCCGGTAGGATAAGGAAGGCGTGAATTTTTTTATTTCATTCTCCCAGTTATAGATCAACGTGGTGGGGCAAATTACCAGGATCTTTGCATCCGGGTGCTCCTGCTTATAATGCTCCAGATAAGAAAGGGCCTGTACGGTTTTACCCAAACCCATATCATCCGCCAGGATGCCGCCCCAGTTCACATTGCGTAAGTAATTGATCCACTGAAAGCCGGCCATCTGGTAAGGGCGCAACACGGTTTGCAGGTGCTCCGGCGGGTCGATCTCATGAATTTTTTCAAAGTCCCTCAAGCGGTTATATTTTTCTTCCAGCTCAAACACCAGCTCTTCTTCATTTTTTAATTCAAAGAGCTCATCCACCACGCTTTTATGGTATTTGGAAAGCTTCAGGTTTTGATTGGCGCCTTCGCCCACGCGGAATAACAGGGAGTATTTCTTTAGCCACTCTTCCGGCAAAACGCCCAGGGTGCCGTCATTCAACTGCACATACATTTGTTTGTTGGCCAGCGCCCGTTTTACCTCGGCAATAGATACCTGCTGATCGCCAAATAAAATATCCACTTTGGCATCAAACCAGTCTGTATTACTCGAGATAAATATTTTGGTTTGCGGTTTGGCGGTATTAAAACGAAAGTTACGCAGGGCGTCATATCCAAACACCGGCACCTGCATTTCCTTCATGGCATCCACGAATAAAAAGAACCAGTTGTCTTTTAATATTTCTGTGCCTTTTAATGACAGCGTGCCATTTTCTTCATTCATTATCAAATTGGAATGAAGGTTTTTTAACCGTGCAACAAAGGCTTGTTCTTTTTCTTTATTGCGATGAATGGCCATGATCTTATCTCCTTCCGGGATCAGAAAAACTTCTTTCCCCAAAAGGTCCGTTTCATAGCCCTTATAAGAAAACTGTGGTTTAAACACAAGGTGCTCCCCTTTTTCTATCAGCAGCAGCCGGGCCTCGGGGACAATATTTTTCATCACATGCAGCATGGAGGCGTCAAAATCCACCTTGTGCTCTTTTGCCAGGGGCAGAATAAACTCGTGTAAGGTTGCCGCCCATTCAGACGCCGGTATGATCATTTTACCACCGGGTAAAAATTTTTCAATCAGGCTGATCGTTTCTGAATTATTAAATAAAAACAGTTGGTGGTTATACAGGAACACCAGCGGCGAGGGGCTCTCATTCTGCTCTACCCCGTGCACCATGCCTCTTAAGCGCACCAAACAATCGCAGCTAAAGGCATCTGCACCTTCGCGGTCCACATAAAACTCCGTAACCGCCGGTTCAGGAAAAATATCTATCTGTTCTATATTAGCCGTAACAAATTCCTTTCCTTTCGGGAGCATAAACGCGAGCGCATCCGTTCCAGCGTCGGCGATCAGCCTGCGCAGGCGGGGCAACATGTATTCATTAACGAGCTGCACGATTTCTTTGCCGGGCATCGCGTCCGGCAATTCTTCTTCCCAGGAGGTATTGAACGGTGTATTGCGACTGATATATTTGTTGATTTCTATATCCTGCAGGCGGCGCACGGCATTCAGCAGGTTAATGTCATTTTCATTATATTCGCTGGTATCAATAAAATGGGTAATATCCAGCGCGGCAGTGTTCCCCGCAAAACCCGTTCCGGCTTCGTTCAGTTCCCCCGAAACTACGTGCACCTGGAAAAACGGGTAGGCCGATTTGTTAAAGTCGAACACCAGCCCCAGTTTGCGGTCGGGGGGCGTTTCTGCCACGGCAACATCATCTTTCTCAACCAACTGTTGTTGTTTTGCCTGTACTGCGGCCGGCTTGTCGGTCAGCACTGTCGTATTGATCCTTTTGATCTTTGGATCCAATACCCGCAAAAAAGGTTTTCCGTCTTTGAAAACAAATTCAAATTTTCCTTTAAGGTTATCACTTAAAGAGTATCCATACGCTTCCAGGAGTTTGTTCTTTTCAACATCCCGGTTACGGATGGTATCAAAATAATCGGCGCCATGTTGTTTTATTAACTGAAGGAACACGATCACTTTGGGCAAACAAAGCGGATGATCGGTATCCTCGTACTCGCAACTGGTATCAAAATTCCGCTCATCATTCTTTTTGATCGCCACTTTATAATCCGTTTCGTTTAACGATACAATGGCCCGTACCGTTTCATCCTGTGCGTAGAGGATCTTTGCTTTCTTTTTTTGCAGGAATTTTTCTGCTTCGTTAAACGTCTCCGGAGCACACAGATAGCGAATAGACCTTACGTCCAGGCTGCGGATCTTTACCACTGTATGGCGCTGATCGTAGTACACTTCTTCATCATCCAACTGTCCCTTGTCGATCAGCTCCTGCAGTTGGAACAAAGACGCTACTTCATGTTTGCAAACTTCGCCCAGGTTGTAGGGACAATTACATTTTAAGGAAATGTTCCTGGGATCATTGAATTTTTGAATATGTACTTTGTAAAAAGTGCTGTAGGTATCATCTTTTACCCTGAAGAAGATGCTACCGGTTAGCTTGTCGTATTCTATCAGTTCAACAAAACCCAGCGCAAATGTTTTCTTTCCCCTGCGAATGACTTCATCCGTTCCAAATGTGTAAACGTGTTTTAATAAATGTGGTAATGCCAATCTATTGAATTATGCTTAGTTAAAAATTATTTTTTGGGGTGACCAAAAAGCCGGAAACTAATAATTAGCCGGGAAGCCTGTAAAAACGGGAAGTTTTGTTTTTTTTCGATCTTTTAAAACTTTCCGTCTTACCGCATTACCGGCATAAAACATTTTTTAGTCAGCCACTTTTCATAATCAAAACAAAGGCCCTGTTTGAGGGTTTGATTACAAAAAAGACAATCGGCAAAAATAAATGAATCTTATCGGCTTTTCCTAGTATTTGGGCAAGATTTTAAGAAAATTTAGTGCGCGTATTACACAGAAAAAAATTGTACCTTTGGGGGTTTATCCCGCTACCAGATGTCCGTCTTTATATAGCGGCAACACATCTGCACTATCTTCTTCCAGGCAAAAAGCAATATCATCAATATACCCGAACCGGTTTACCAGGCGATGATAATGCGTCAGGTTTTTTGCAAAGCTCAATAAATCAGCCTTATTATGGGTATACATATATTCCGCCATAAACGAACTGTCGCAATGAATGGAGAAATGGTCTTTAATGCGATTGATAACGGCGCCCGCAAAAAGCGTGTCCTCAAGGTTAAATTTATCTTTCCATCCGGCACAGGCCAGAACCGTATTTTTCTTTTGCTGCAACAGGTAATTACATACAGAAGACAGGTTCGGAAACGATCCGGTCACAATATCATCCGCCCCCAGCTCCAAAGCCATGTGCAGCAACCGGGTGCCATTGGTTGTGGTAAGTACCAGGACTTTATCTTCAATAAATTCCCGTTTATATTCCATGGGAGAGTTGCCGTGGCTAAGCCCTTCCGCCAATTTACCGTCGCGTTCGCCGGCAGCGATCCCTCCAACCTCTTTACTGATCTTAATGGCTTCGGAAACGGAATCAACCGGGATCACAGATCCGGCGCCGTTATGCAAGGCTGCCGCTATGGTTGAAGTAGCGCGGAACACATCAATAATAACCACTACGGTATCCTGCAGATCATATAAATGGATCAGCGCCGGGGATAACGATGTATACAGTGTGGGTTTATCGTTCATTAAAAACAGGTCTTTACAATCAAAAACAGCGCTCAGGCAAAGGGTAGTTTCACCACTTTTGCTTTCAGTAATTTATCACGCACCTTAATAAAGAGCGCCGTATCAAAAATGGCAAACTCCTTTTTTACATAACCCAGCCCGATCGCTTTACCCAGCGATGGTGCTTGTGTGCCAGATGTTACGGTTCCGATATTATTTCCACCGGCATCACAGATCTCGTATCCATGACGCGGAATGCCTTTATCTGTTAATTCAAAGCCGACCAGTTTGCGTTCCACGCCCGCTTCTTTTTGTTTTTTAAGCCGTTCACTGGCCGTAAAATCTTTGGTGAATTTTGTGATCCAACCCAGGCCTGCTTCCAGCGGGGTGGTGGTGTCATCCAGATCATTACCATAGAGGCAATAGCCCATTTCAAGGCGCAAGGTATCGCGGGCTGCCAGGCCTATTGGTTTTAGTCCCTTCGGGCCGCCTTCGGCAAACAGTGCCTCCCATATTTTGTCAGCAGCGCCATCACTGTTTTCAAAATAGATCTCAATACCACCGGCTCCGGTATAACCCGTGGCGCTTATTAAAACGTTTTTTACACCGGCAAACGTACCCTTTTCGAAAGTATAGTACTTTAAATTGAGGATGTCCACATCCGTTAAGGGCTGCAAGAGGGCCGTGGCATTGGGTCCCTGAATCGCCAGAAGGCAGGTTTTATCTGAGATATTATGCAGCTCTGCGCTGTTGCTGTTATGACTGGTGAGCCAGTTCCAGTCTTTGTCGATATTTGCCGCATTAACAACAATCATATAAACCGCATTCTCTTCAATACAATAAACGATCAGGTCGTCGATTATACCGCCCTGGTCATTGGTAAAACAACTGTATTGCGCCTGGTTCTTTTTTAATTTGGCTGCATCATTACTGGTCACCCGCTGGATCAGTTCCAGCGCCTGCGGGCCCTTTACAATAAATTCGCCCATATGGCTTACGTCAAACACTCCTGCATTTTTCCTCACGGTTTGATGTTCTTCATTTATTCCCGAATAACTGATCGGCATATTATACCCTGCAAATTCAGCCATTTTGGCTCCCAGGTTGATGTGTTTTTGCGTAAACGGAGTTTCCTTCATATAAAACTAATATTGGCACAAATGTAAGTGGATTCGGGGAAGGGAAAATAAGATTTTTGTTTCCCGCAGAAGGCACAGAATAACACAGGTTCTTTCTGGAAGCCATAGTTTTTTAAGGTTGGGCATTAAAAACAAACCCTGTGTTAGTTTGGTTTCCTGGTGAGACACGGGAGACTGGGGCGATGCGCGGCAGAATTGTACTATTGCTGTCACACAAGTCCCCTGGTCGCGGGCTTCCCGGCTGAATATTCCTTTTGAAACAATTTCACGATGTTGTATCTTTTCCGAATGAAACGTACTTGTTGTTTGATCCTTTTATTCCTTTGTTCGATGGCTACTACTGCTCAAATCAAAAATGACGGCTTCTTTGAACAATTATTGCGGAAAAATGCTTCGCCCTTGCTGACGGATGTTTTAAACAAACCGGATACCTTTCAATACCAGCTTATTTATACGGAAATAAAAAGAAATAAAAACCAGGAACCGCAGTTTATCGATCATTACCTTAATGTGGACCGAAACCGTTACTTCAATCCGGCGTCCACCGTAAAAATGCCCGTGGCCTTTGCCGCGCTGGAAAAGATCAACCAGCTTAACGGTAAGATCACGGTGCAGGATGTAATGCTTACGGACAGTTCCTACAGCGGCCAAACAGCCGTTACCACCGATTCTACAGCGGAAAATAACCTGCCTTCTATTGCCCACTATATAAAAAAAATATTCCTGGTCAGCGATAATGAGGCCTACAACCGGTTATATGAATTTGACGGACAGCAATACTTAAACGAGTCTCTTTGGAAAAAAGGATACAACGATATCCGCATCACCCGCCGGTTTACACCTATGACCGAAGAAGAGAACCGGCATACCAATGCCATTCGTTTTTTTAACAAGGGGCAATTAATTTACACACAGCCCCCGGCTTACAGCACTATCCGTTTCCGGTTCCCCAAAAACAAGATCCTTGTTGGCAAAGGCCATTGGGACAAAAACGACAGTCTCATCAACACGCCGATGGATTTTACCACGCACAACAATCTTCCATTGGAGGATGGCTATCATTTGTTGCGCTCCGTATTATTTCCTTCATCGGTTCCAGCCAGCCAGCGGTTCCAGCTTAAGAAAGAAGACTATGAATTGCTGTACACGTATCTATCTGAACTTCCTTATGAAAGCCGTTTCCCGAAATATGATACCACCGAATTTTTTGACAGTTATACCAAGTTTTTCTTTTTCCGCGCGGGCAAAGAAAAAATACTTTCTTATATAAGAGTATTCAATAAAGCCGGCTGGAGCTATGGGTTTTTAACGGATTATTGTTATGTGGTGGATTTTAAAAATAATGTTGAGTTTATGCTGAGCGGCACCATTTATGTAAACAGTGACGGCATATTGAATGATAACAAATACGAATATGAAACCATCGGCTACCCCTTTTTTAAAGAAGTAGGAAATATCATCTATCGCCATGAATTGAATAAAAAACGGACTGTGACGCCTGATTTAAGCAACTGGCGCAAGACATACAACTGATCGTTTTGATTTAACTCTTATAAACACTAACGCGCCAAAAGCAACAGGGCCGCTTCTTCCAGGAATACCCGTACTATAACTTACGCACACCCTGCAACAATATATCGCAATTATTGGTTATTTGACAGAGGTCATACCATCATCAATTTATTTTAGTGTAATTTTGCGCCATGAAATTCGAGAAGATTCATAATAAAGGACAGGCCAGGCTTTTTAAGAACGACTACCTGGAGATGCTGACAAAAACACATCCGTTGGTTATTTGGGGTATGTATATTCCTGTTATTGCCTATATGTTATATTATAGCAATGACACTAATAATTATAGCTGGAGCGCTGTTTTTTTATTCTTTTTTATTGGGATTTTTTCCTGGAGCTTTTTTGAATACCTGGCGCACCGGTTTATTTTTCATTGGGTAAGCGATAACCCCGCAGCGCAAAAGATCTCTTATGTAATGCATGGCAACCACCATCACTACCCAAGAGACCGCCAGCGTTTATTTATGCCACCGGTGCCCAGTCTGATTATAGCATCCGCCTTATTGGGCGTTTTTTATCTTTTTATGGGCTCCCGCGCTTTAATGTTTTTCCCCGGGTTTATGCTGGGCTATTTAATGTATGGAACCATGCACTACGCCATTCATGCCTGGAACCCGCCCTTTAAATGGATGAAAGGCCTGTGGCGCAATCACCACCTGCATCATTACAAAGACGAGCATAAAGGCTTTGGTGTAAGCAGTACTATCTGGGATCATGTGTTTGGTACGATGTTCGATCTTAAAAAAGAGAAAGAGGACAAAGAAAAAGTGCAGGCACTGATGTTTGATAAAAAATAGTTTCCAAATTCTTTTACAACTTTTGAAAATCTGTCTGTTATACTGACAGATTTTTTTTATTAAATCAATCCATACTACTGTTCCTCTTTTTGTTTTTGTATTTCTTACATTTATTTTGTTAGTAACGGGTGAATTAAAAATTAAAAGATTTATATTTGACCCGATAGGTTGACTTGTCCCTGAATTGCTTTGCCGTCAACTACTTTTTATTACTAAACCAGAAATCTTATGCTTCAATGCAGTAACCTGCGTGTGCCTACTCTGCACGCGCCTTTCAAATCCACAAACGGGCTCTGGGTAACAAAATGGATGCTTACTCTTTGTTTGTTTTTCTTTGCATCCCTGGGTTATGCAAACCCTTTAATTACAAAACATCCACCGGATAAAACCGTTTCCGGAAAAGTTACAGATGAAAAAGGAGCGCCTGTTGACGGTGCAACCGTCTTGCTCAAAGGCACTTCTGTTGGGGTTACCACTAACGCAGAAGGTGTTTTTACTATTAAAGTGCCCAACGCCGGTGGCATCCTGGTTGTTTCTCATGTGGGCTTTGTTGACCAGGAAGTAGCTATAGGCAATAAAAGTAATCTCAACATAACCCTCATAAGCAGTAAGTCGGAGCAACTGACAGACGTAGTAGTTGTGGGTTATGGTAAACAGAAAAAAGTAACCGTTACGGGTGCTGTAGCACAGGTGAAAGGGACTGAATTGGAAAAATCACCGGCCGTGAACCTGTCCAACTCGCTGGCGGGCCGTTTGCCGGGTGTAACCGCCATGCAGCGAAACGGAGAGCCGGGGGGTGATGGCTCCACGTTACGCATTAGGGGAACCAATACACTGGGAAACAGTTCTCCCCTGGTGGTTATTGATGGGGTGCCCGACCGCGCGGGTGGACTGGAGCGCCTTAATCCCGCTGAAGTAGAAACCATGTCGGTGCTAAAAGATGCATCGGCTGCCATCTACGGAGCACGCGCGGCCAACGGTGTTATCCTGATCACCACCAAACAGGGAAAGGCAGGAAAACCGATGCTCAGCTACGATTTTAGCAGGGGCTGGCAGCAACCTACCACCATTCCAAAAATGAGCAATTCCGCACAGTATGCCGAGCTGATGAATGAACAGAAACTATTCTCTGATGTACCCTACGCAGAATGGGGCGACGCCTGGAAGGCATTTAAAACAACCGGATCCTATACAAAAAAAGCTGGCGGAGTTGTAAACTCCTATTATACGCCAGACGACCTGAAAAAATTTGCAGATGGCTCCAGCCCGTTGACACACCCCAATACCGACTGGTACCATACCGTATTCAAAAAATGGGCTGCCCAGCAAAATCATACCCTGCAGGTTAGCGGTGGCTCGGAAAATGTGAAATACCTGGCATCCCTGGGCTATTTAAAGCAGGATGCATATTACAAAAACTCTGCAACCGGGTACCAGCAATATGATATGCGGATGAACCTCGAAGCCAAGGTAAACAAATATATCACTACTACTTTTGGCATCAGCCTCCGGGAGGAATATCGTCATTACCCAACAGAAAGTGCCAGTACTATTTTCAGGATGCTGCTACGTGGTAAACCTACTGAAATAGCCCAATGGCCCAACGGACTCCCGGGGATGGATATCGAGAATGGTCAAAACCCCGTTGCCATTACCACAGGAGTTACCGGGTACGATCGTAATAAGAGAGACTATATTCAATCCAACGGCCAGATAGATATTACCAATCCCTGGGTAAAGGGGTTAAAACTGACCCTGCAGGGGGCCGTGGATAAATACATCCGCCGCGACAAACGGTTTGCCACTCCCTGGTACTTGTATAACTGGGATAAAAAAACCTATGAAGCCGATGGCGTCACCCCCAAACTCACCAAAACGTTGCGGTCCACTTTTACCGACCCAAATCTAAGACAGGCGGATGAGGCTGAATTACGTGTAAATATGGTGGGCATGCTGAGCTATGACCGCGTTATCAAGGACGCGCATACCATTGGCATTATGGCCGGTATACAAAGGGAAACAAGAGACGGGGATAATTTCTTCGCTTACCGGCGCTATTTTATTTCTGATGCCCTGGACATCCTGGATGCCGGGGGCACTGTTTCGCAAAACCTTGGCGGCAGCGCTTTTAACCGGGCTACACTGAGCTATTTCGGACGAGCCACTTATAACTACCGGGAGAAATATTTAGCCGAATTTGTATGGCGTTATGATGGCTCTTATTTCTTCCCTGTAAACCGGCAATTTGGATTCTTCCCCGGTATAATGGCGGGCTGGAATATTTCCAAGGAGAAATTCATGGAAAATGCACGATTTGTTAATAATCTGAAACTCCGCGCTTCCTACGGCCAGATGGGTAACGACCAGGTGGAATTTAACGGGGTTATTCCTGAATACGGCTTTTTGTCCCTGTACCAGTATGGAACCCGGATACAGAACGGTCAGGTGGTTAAATCATTACAGGAAAGCATCGTACCCAACCCCAATTTTACCTGGGAAGTGGCCGATAACGCCAACCTGGGCCTGGACGGAACCCTATTGAATAATAAGATCAATTTCACCCTTGAAGTATTTAGAAACCAGCGGAAGCAGATCCTTATTCAACGGTTAGGCTCCACTCCGCTTAGCTCTGGTATTTCCGGGAAACTGCCACCTGTAAATGCAGGACAACTGGAAAACAAGGGTTTTGAATTTAGCGTGGGTTATAATGGCCGGGTAAATGAGTTTACTTACCAGGTGAGCCTGAACGGTGCTTACACGAAGAATAAAGTGGTTTTCTGGGATGAAAACCCGGGCGTACCAGTTTACCAGCGCGCCACCGGGCACCCCTTTGGAACCAGCGGCTATTCTTTCCTGGCGTATGAGTATGACGGGGTATTTAAAGATGCCGCAGACATAGCCGCCACTACCAGCAAGATCAGCTATGATGCCGTTGAAAAAAACCTGCGCCCCGGTGATATGAAGTTCAAGGATGTGAATGGCGATGGTAAAATTGACGCATTGGACCAGGTAAGGCTGGATAAAACCAGGGATCCGATCTACACCACCGGTTTCAGCCTTAATATGGCCTATAAATCCTTCGATCTGTCTATCCTTTTCCAGGGGGCCTTCGGTGGCTTGCAATTACTGAACTTCAACGAAACAGGTGAATTTGGTAACTGGTTAGATTACAGTTATAACCATCGCTGGTCGGCCGATAACCCCAGCAGTGTAGACCCCAGGCTGGTGAGCCGTACCAATACCTATTATACATCCGGGTACCGCCAAAACACCTACTGGTTAAGAAGCAATAATTACCTGCGGTTTAAAAACTTTGAATTGGGTTACAACCTGGATCCAAATATTGGAAAGCAAATCGGCATTAAACAGTTCCGGGTATACCTGGGCGGGCAGAACCTGGTTACCTGGCAAAAGTTGAAACTATGGGATCCGGAAGGAACTGCAGAGAACGGATATATTTATCCTCAATCCAGAATCTTAAGCGTAGGAGCCAGAGTAACTTTCTAAAAATTATACAGCAATGAAAAAGACAAACTATATAAATATCCTGTTCCTTTTGGCAGCAAGCCTTGTGTTTACTGCCTGTAATAAAGGATTCCTGGATACCAAGCCTCAGAGTAAATTTCCCTCGGACGTAACCTGGTCGGACCCTGCTCTTGCCCAGGCTTTTATAAACGGGTTATATGCCGGATTATATGAAGGCGGATTCTCGGAAGAAATGCTGTCCAGTTTTACGGATGAATCCATTTTTACCCACGCCGGCAGGGGCATCAATACAGCAATGGAGGGCAACTTAAACCCGTCCAACACAGGGCTGATACTTGCGGCTACCGACTGGGGGAATATGTATAATATTATCCGCATGACCAACCTGGCTTTGGAAGGCCTGGCTACCGCCACTTTTGATAATCCTTCTTTAAAACAAAAGCTGGAAGGAGAGGCCCGGCTACTCCGCGCCTATTATTACCATCAGTTGCTGCGTTTTTATGGCGGGGTGCCGCTGATCACAAAATCCTATAAACTGGGGGATGATTTTAAAATGGCCCGCAATACCTATGCAGAAGTGAGTGATTTTATAGTAAAGCAGGCCGATACAGCTTATACACTACTAAAAGATAAACAGATGCAACGCGGTGATGTTTCTGCGCTCATGGCGCTGGCGCTCAAATCACGGCAGTTGCTTTATGATGCCAGCGACCTGCATGATATACCCACTGCCAAGACAAAGTCAACAGTATTATCCGGGTTTGCCAAACCGGAGCTACTGGGTTTCGTAAGCGGCGACCGAATGGCCCGCTGGACAGCCGCCCGGGACGCTGCAAAAAAGGTGCTGGATGAAGCCGGTTCCGGTTACAAGACGAATCTTACCGCCCCGGCCTCCTTTGATGATGCGAAAAAGAATTACCTGTCCATCGCCATGGGCGGCGCCAGTAAGCACCCCGACGCCGATCCGTCTGTTACCACCACTAAAGAGTCGATCTTTGAACGGACCTTTAGTCCGGACCTGAACGAAGGCGCGCAACAGCATGGCTTGCGACAGGGGCCTAACGGCTATAATAACTGGGCGGGAAATACGCCGATAGAAGAGCTGGTGGATGACTATGGTATGATGGACGGAACGCAATTTGACTGGAACAACCCGGCTGAAAAAGCAGACCCCTATGTAAACCGCGAGCCCCGGTTTTATATTTGCTTTTTGTATGATGGCGCTCCCTGGAAGCCACGGGGCAGGCCTGAAGATCCGGCCAACCAGATACAAACAGGGTCTTACACTATAAACGGAACCATTCTTCCCGGTTTGGACACCCGCCAGGGGCCGATCGAAAACTGGAACGGCAGCTTTACCGGCTATTATTTCCGCAAGTTTATTGACCCCGACCCCAACCTGCGGGATAACTCCGGACGCCAGTATGTTCCCTGGCCTTTCTTCCGGTATACCGAAGCCATGTTTAACTATATTGAAGCCTGTATTGAACTGGGCCAGGATGATGAAGCAAGAACCTGGCTGAACAAGATCCGGTACCGGGCGGGGATGCCGGCGGTTACAGAATCCGGCGATGCGCTACGTCAACGCTACCGTCGTGAAAAAAGAGTGGAGATGGTTTTCGAAGAGCAGCGTTACTTTGATGCAAGAAGATGGATGATTCCCGCTCAGACAATTGGCAGAAAAGCGGTTTATATACAGGTAACCGGCGTTTTAAAACCGGGAGCTACCGCGCCTTCCCCCTACCGGAAGGATAAGACTTTGTTCGATTATACCTATACTCCCGTTGAAACCAACAGCCTGGAAAACCGGACCTGGCTGGACAAAATGTATTTTCGTCCGATCCGTTTGGACGAGCAACAAAAAAACAGCCTGCTGGAGCAAAACCCGGGATATCAATAGTAAGACGATATAAGCCGGCATAACCGGAGCACATAAAGGTTATCTCAAAACCCGTGGCCGCAACAGATGCCGCCGCCTTTTGAGATAACCTTTTTTTATACATTTTTAAATCAACGCTGCAATAATACTAATTAGAAAAGGCTTCGTCAAGCTGTTAATGACAAGTGCTGCAAGTTGCTGGAAATGAATTTATATAAGGAGCGTCATCCGATAGTTATCGGATCCGACCGAAGTTTTGCCCGTAAAGCAAAACGAGCGGAGGAATCCGGAGACCTCTCGGTTCTGTCCCGAAAACATTCGCATATGCGTCAAGGTAGGTAAGAAGATCAACCAGCCCCAATGGGGGCTGCCGGTAGGTAGAAAAAATGTCATCTACGATTATTACGCCCCAGCCGGGGCGTTTAGTGATTAACGAAATTTAGATTCTTCATGCAAAAAATATTAGGTCCTGGTTATCAATGTCTCCATCACCTGGCGGCCCTAACAGGCCGCAATGCTACGTTTAACCTACCATCTACCGGCCAGCGGCCCCGATGGGGCCTTAACGCATATGCGAAAACATTCGGGACCCCACTGCCAATGACATATGTTGTTTTTAAGTTATGAAAACCAATCATTAATGTTGCCGTCGTTTCGACGAACTCCGATGAAGGTCGGGAGAAGTGATCGGAGAAATCTTGTTCTTTAATGATGGGATTTACCTTCGCCCTCCTTCGTTTTTCAGGCTCATTATACTTTTATTTTGTTTTTGAACCCGCGCTGATCTTTTCTAACACCCGGGCTCCCACTTTCAGCCCCTGCTCCCGCCCGTTGTTGATGGCGTCCATAAAATGAATGCCACCAAAAAACCTTGAAAGGCCGGCTTCAATTGCTGCATTCTGAAAAGAAGCAAATTTTCGGGGAGGCAGTCCATAAGAAACTTCTACACTATCGGTAAACGGGAAATTATCGCCAAAATAGTGTGTTAAAATTGTTGCCGAAGTAGCCGATGCTACTGAATGGCCACTCGTATATTCCGGAAAGGGCGGCGTTTGCAACAACGGTTCCCAGGTGGGGTCTATATACTTTCGTATAGCGGTTTCGGGTCGAATACGGTTGCTTCTGAATTTTTCATCCCAACAACTGATAAACGCGTCCATTAACCCTACTGACATTGTTGTGTAAATAAACATCGTTTGCTCAAAGCTTTTTTTCGTAGTGGCGCAGACTATGCCGGTAATGCCCAGCCAATGTGCTCCCGGGGATATCTTCTTTACCCCTGCCATCAGATGCCCGTTATCCTGCACGGCAAAAGGATTACAATCCCAAAAGGCAGCGATTGTCTTTTTTGATGAGTCTAACATTTCCTTATAGTTCCCCATCATAAGCGTATAGAAGCCTGACTCTTTACTTTTTGAAAAGGCCACCGGGGGAGCCGGCTTAAACTGCGCTGCCGAATCTAACGTAAACGGGCGTACCTTATTAAAGTAAGGCTCTACCGCTTGCATAAATGCCGGGGGAGTGGGGTACCAGTTCCCTTCATTCCCAAGGGGGGTATATTTGGGCAGGGCGCTTAATTTATTATAGCCGTCTGCTTTGGCATACGCAAGGATCCTGTCGCTGATATAAGTCGCATACCGGTGGGACTGATCAATTACCTGCGCATCTAATCCTGCATTTTTGCAGGAATCAAGAAACTGCTGCTCGTATTTTTTTAAAAGATAGCCTGAAGGCTGCATGCTGCCTGCTGTTTCCAACATCGCCAGTAAGGCGCTTAACTTTACATTATATCCTGTAAGGGTTTTATTCTTTTTAATGACCGGATATCCGTTTAGCACATGCCGCATGGTTTGGAGCGAATCATTATTGGCTGCCAGCACTTCATAACCGGCCAAACAGGCGTAGGAGTAAAACCTTGCCGCCAGCGGCGGGCTCGTAATATCGTGCACCATCACCTCAGTCATCCGGGTTATAACCTGACTGATATCGATGTTATCAAAATCCCTTGGTTGTTTTTGGGGTAACCCGCAGCTATAAAATAAAAGAAGCCCCAATAAAATTTTCCTTGTCATTATTTTGCTTTTGCCCTGTACGCCTCAATGGCTCCCTGGTTGATCCCAAAAAATAAAATATTGTTTATCTCCAGTACGCTCCGGATATCCCCTTTTAGATGGAAGCCGGACTGCGGCTGTGGCAGATAACTGAAGTTGCCTTTACCATCGTTCCGGAGCAACACACCATAATTCGCATCGCTTTTCCCAAACCGTAGTCTTGCATGATTGCTGTTTCCACAAAGCAGCAGGTCTTCATTACCATCTTTATCAAAATCCAGTGGCGTAATGGTAAATACCGGCGCAAACTGGGCCTGAACAGGCAATGCTGTTTTGCGAAATTTATTATCCGCCCCCATCAGGAACAAAGAGGTTTCCAAACAATTTGCTTTTAGCCGTTTTGCGTCTTTTAATTCTTCCGGGGTGAAAATATCTTTGATCGTTGCACCTGCATAACTTTTATAATCAGGGAAACGGGTGCGCATGCTGCTCATCTGGTCAAATAGTTCATCGCGCGTTACATAAGGATAAGTCTTGCCCTGGATATAAAAGCACAGAATGGGGTCGATCGATCCGTTATTATCAAAATCTTTATAATAAAGTTCCGCAGGCTCCTTATCGCTTACCTTGCATTGCATATTGGTTCCCTGGTTTCCTATGATAATATCGGGCTTCCCGTCTTTGTTTACATCTGTTACCTGTATTTTGTTCCACCATCCGCTCAAAGGCTGATCAAAATATTGAGCCGTTTGATCTTCCAGCTTTCCGTTATGGTTGATCAAAACGGTAACCGGCATCCATTCGCCCACTACGATCAGGTCATTTTTCTTATCTCCGTTCAAATCTACCCAGGCGGCATCCGTAACCATGCCGGCCTTTTGAAGGGAGGGCGCCAGGGATGCGATCCGATCCGTAAAATGCCCCTTGCCGTCGTTGATCAACAGGTAACTTACCGGTGTTTGCGGGTATTGCCCGGGCAGCACCCGGCCCCCAACAAACAGATCCAAAAAGCCATCTCCATTAACATCGGCAGCCCGAACACAACTTTTACTTTCGCGCATAGCGGGCAGCGCTTCCTTATCTTTTTTGAAATGCCCTTTGCCGTCGTTTATATAGATCCGGTCCTGCAACAGAGGGTCATCCGGTGCATAATTATGGTACCCGCCACTTGCTATGTACAGATCTAAAAAGCCATCTCCATTCAGGTCTGCGAATAAGGCATCCCCATCTTCATATAAAGAATCTGCTTTAATATCAGGGCTTTGCTGTGGTATAAAGCTGCCGTTTTTCTGCTGCAGGTACAGCACACCGGGGTGCCCGCTTCCACCACCCACATAAATATCTTCCAGGCCATCTTTATTAATATCTGCTTTTGCCATGCAGGGGCCCTGGAAGGAGAGGGGATTGATCAGCAGGGGTTGTCTTTTAAAATCGTTAATGGCGTTCTTTGCGTTATTGTATAATATCGGCGATTTGATTTCCTGGAAAGCCGGCTTTACGGGAGCAGATGGGCGGTACACTAAATTGGCATTTTTTTCATCCAGGGTGAGCTGCTGGTTGGCTTTAACATTGGGAATAACCTGCATGCCGCCGCGCTGCCAGATCACTTTTAAAGAATCGATCACCGAATCGCCCCCCAACCCAAAATGCAGCATAGCCGATACAGTAGACTGATACCCTCTCGCAGGCATTTGTTCCAGATATTGTTGCTTATTTTTCTGATAGAGGTACAATTTGGCGCCAATGCCCTCGGTATTGCCTTTATCGCCTTTTAGTTTTATGGTCAGGTAGTTATTATGCGCTTGTTGCGAGCGCTCATTTCTGTAAATAAATGCGGGTTGATTAATATTATTCACAATTACATCCAGGTCGCCGTCGTTATCCAGGTCTGCATAAACTGCCCCGTTACTATTGGAAGGCTGCGTAATGCCCCATTGTTTACTAACATCGGAGAAGGTCAGGTTGCCGTTATTCTTAAAAAAATAACTGCTTACATTAGACGCCGGTATTTTCTTCACCAGTTCCAATACTTCCTCCCGTTTTAAACGCCCTTTACTTTGTATATAGTCATTCATGTATTTTATAAAATCCATATTGGTAAAATCGCGTGTATAACCGTTGGTCACAAAAAGATCTTTCCAGCCGTCGTTATCATAATCGGCAAAAAGCGGCGCCCAGCTCCAGTCCGTATTGGATATATGGGCCAGTTGCCCGATCTCACTGAAAGTGCCATCGCCGTTATTTAAATGGAGCATATTGCGCATATACTGATAGTAAAATCCATTGCGTACATTCAGATCAAATTTCTCATAATTATCAGGAGCAAATAACAGTTTTTGCCGCTTATTATCTTCCGGCAACATATCCAGTGTAAAAATATCCGTCAGGCCATCATTATTAACATCCGATATATTATCACCCATAGAAAACTGGGAAATATGGCCCAGGGCCGATGCCAATTGGTTCGTAAAGGTTCCGTTCTTATTATTCAGGTACAGGTAATCGGGCACACCATAGTCATTCGAAATATAAATATCCGGCCATCCGTCCTGGTTGATATCGGCGATCGCAGCACCAAGACCATAGCTGAGCGCAGAATGACTGATGCCGGACTGCGCCGTGATGTCAACAAAATGATTATTGTCGTTGCGGAACAATTTGGGGGCGGCATTGGGGTCCGGTTTGGAAAGCACCGCGGCCGTACTTGCTTCGTCCAGCACCGGTAAATTATCGGGGTTATGATTCAGCAGCAGCATGTCCAGGTCTCCATCGCGGTCAACATCAAAAAAATACGCTTGCGTACTATAGGAAGAATCTGCTAAACCATATTGGGCGGCCTGTTCGCTGAAATGCGGCGTTCCCTGCTGATCGTTCCCTTCGTTAATAAACAACTGATTGATGCGGTGCTCCCCCCGCACTTTGCCGGAGTAACATAAATAGATATCGGGCTTACCATCCCCGTTTACATCGGCAATCGTTACACCTGTTTTCCAGGGTCCCGGTCGCCCTGCAACGCCGGCACTGCCGGTAACGTCGGCAAACTGCATATTGCCTTTGTTCAGGTATAATTTGCAGTCAACCATATTGCCCGAAAAATAAAGATCTTCCAGTCCATCGCCATTCAGATCGCCCACGGCCACCCCGCCACCATTATAGACATACTCATACATCAGCACATTAATATTGGGCCCCTCGGTAAGCGTGTTACTGAAGGAAACATGCGTGCTATCGCCCGGCAATAATGTAAATAAGTGTGCGGAGTTATCTTTTTTAGCAGTTTCTTTTTGATGACAGCCACAAACCAGTATGGCGGCAATTATACCAAAATATAATCTGAGCAATTTCAAAGTAAATCAATTTGAGGATCCGGAAAAACAGATATGCTAATACACCGGGATGTATTAGCATATCAAAAATTATTCGCAATGAAGTTAATTAATATCCCGGATTCTGAATGAGTTTTTGATTCTTATTTACCTCATCCAGCGCCAGGGGTCTGAAATACATTTTATCCAGCCAGGTACGGTTTTCTAACCCGTTATCATTATAAGGAACATACGTGTAGGAGTAAACGTTCTCATCATGCTTATAGGGCGAAAGCGCCGTTTGTCCCGGCCTTAGTTTACCGGTTACATTAATAAACAGCAACTTTCTTCCAAGAGTTGCCGGAGCGATCATCCAGCGCCGGGCATCATGATAGCGATGCTCTTCAAATGCCAGCTCCACCCTTCGTTCATTCCGGTATTCCTGCCGCAGGGCATCACCGGTAAGCGTTATCGCAGGCATGCCGGCCCGGAAGCGGATTTTATTGAGCCAGTTCTGCGCTTCGGGGTATTGCCCCAATTCAATACAGGCTTCCGCATAATTGAACACCAATTCTGTATAACGAATGAAAGGGAAGGGGATAAACTGCCTGGTATTATTATCGACAATATTGGGATCGGGGTCAATAAACTTGCGCATATTATAGCCCGACCAGGAGGCGTTCCAGTTCTCAATGGCGCTTTGGCGGGTATCCAGGCCGCCGGTAAGTACCCCGGGGGCTGTTTCGTAATACCCGGTCTGGATCTGGTTGGCCGGGTCCTGGGTTACGCCGATCTTATCCCGCGGCTTCCATGGGGCACCATCGTATAAAATGGAAGCATAAAAACGGGGGTCCCGGTTGGCATAAGGATGCGCGGCCTCCACCGGGTTAGTCCAGTCAAATTTGGTTCCGTCCATCATTTCATAATCATCTACCAGTTGTTGTACGGGAATATTGCCGGACCAGTTATGGTAGCCGTTGGGGCCATTATCCAACCCTACCGAAGTTCCATCGGTGCCAGGTCCGCCGGAGTAGGCCGCCGGTGCGAACTGGCGTACAAAAATAAGCTCATTGCCTGCTGCAGCATCTACTCCCGGGGCTTTGCTTCCCCCGCCCATGGCTACCGAAATATAGTTTTGGGTGGCCACGGCCGGTGCTGCCGGAGCGCCCAGGTTGAGCATATATCCTGAATTTCCGGCGGCATTCGCCGCATTGATGGCTGCCATAGCGGCATCCTTAGCCGCCTGCCAGCGGGCGTTACGATCACCGCTTACATAGCCCAGTAGTTCGGGATTAGAATAGGCCGAGAGCACCGACGATTTTGCTTTTGCGGTGGGTACATCGTGCAGATCACTGGCTGCATACAAAAGCACACGCGATTTTAATGCCAGTGCCGCAACAGGAGTAGCCCGGCCGCTTACCAGCTTTTTACCGGTTAATAACCCAACGGCGGTATCACAGTCGGCCGATATAAATTTTACACAATCGGCATAGGAGCTCCGCGCAATACTATAATCCTGGTTTAATCCATAACTGTGCGCAACCAGGGGAACGCCTCCGTAGTAGCGTAGCAGTTGCTGATAGTAGTAGGCCCTTAGAAAATGCGCTTCCCCCTGCAGCCGGTTATTTAAAACCGTATCCGGAAATGTTGCCGTTTTCAGATTTTCCAGGGATACATTACAGGCTCTTATGTACTGGTACATCAGGCCCCAGTTATACGTATCGTCTACCCAACCCAGATTGCTGGGGCTTAGGGTACCCTCATTTACTATATTGATGTTCCGGCCGGGGTGCACAAATACTGCTTCATCCGTTAAGGAAGCTAATTCCTGCTCATACCAACCGCCATTTCCCAGGCCATTGTAGGCATTGGTAACAAAGGCCTCCGATAGCGCGCCATCCGTCCATGCCTGGGCTGATGAGATAGAGGTTTCAGGCGTTGTGTTCAAAAAATTCTTACTGCAGGAGTTTAATAACATAGCAGACCCGAGCATGCCTATCGCCATATATTTATATGCTATCTTTTTCATTTATTGCTATTTAAAAAGTGACTTTAATACCGGCATTAATAACTCTTGCCTGCGGATAATATTGACCATTTCCTGTGCCCGCTTCCGGATCAAATATGTGGAGCTTATCCCAGGTAAATAAATTAAGCGCGCTTACATAAACACGCAGGTTACTCATTCCGGCATGTTTGCTGAGGCTTGCGGGCATATTATACCCAAGCTCCAGGTTCTTCAGGCGCATATAATTCATACTCCTTAAATAATAGGTATTACTTCCATAACCTGCCTTCAATTCATCGATATAACCTGTGCTGGCTCCCGAGGTATAGGGTGTGTTATCCCTATTGGCAATACGTGGATCCACGCTGCTGGGGTTATCGATAGTCCATTGATGGTCATACGTATATTGCAAATAGTTACCAATATCTCCCGATTCTGTTAAACTCATATACTGTTTGGCTCCTGTGGCGCCCTGTAAAAGAATAGTAAGATCAAAGGCCTTATATTGAAGATTGATATTGATGCCACCGGTAAAAGTGGGCTCATTGGTATAATCCTGCCTTACCCGGTCATTGGCGTCAATCTTTCCATCATGATTCACATCCTTGAATTTCATATCCCCCGGCCGGATGGTGGGGTAAACATTTGAATAATCCAGCTTCGTCTTCGTCTGATCGATATCGTTCTGGTCTTTAAATACGCCATCATATTCATAAACTAAATACGAACCATTTGCATTGGAGCTAAACGGATGCCCGGTTGACCATTGCCATTGCGGTGCGCCTTTATTTTCGTCGAAGGACAATACTTCATTTTTAGCATAGCCGCCGTTCACACTTACGGAATACCGGAAATCGTTCAGATCTCCATGGTACCCGAGGGTAAATTCATATCCTTTATTTCGAACGGTACCGAAATTAACGGGGGGCAACAGCGGAACAATACCCGAACTTAAAGGAGTGGATCCCTGTTGTTGCCAAAGGATGTTAGTCCGTTTATTATAAAAATAATCGAACTCAAAATTGATCCTGCCGTTTAACAACTGGCCTTCCAGTCCTACGTTGGAGTTATTGGCCACTTCCCAGGTGAAATTGTTGTTGGCCACCACCGTTTCATACAGGGTTTTAAAAGCTGAATTATTGATGGAATAGCCTCCAAAAGAATAGTTAGATAAGTATTGATATTCTTTAAACTGACCCTTGTAATATACCTGGTCATTTCCCAACTGCCCCCAGGAAGCTCTTAATTTCAGGTAATTCACAAAGGGAACACTGTTCTTGAAGAAGTTCTCGTCTGAAATGACCCAGCCGCCCATTACGCCCGGGAAAAAACCGCTGCGGTGCGCCGGAGGAAACAGGTAGGAATAATCATTCCGCCACAAGAATTCAAATAAATATTTTTCCTTGTAGTTGTAAGCGGCCCGGCCGAAATAGCTTAGGCGCGCCCGGTTATAGCCCGCCCCGCCTACGGTTTGCCTGGGAGGAGATCCGGCAAAGAACTGATCCAGCCCCGAGGAAATGAAGTTCGTGCTATAGCCGTTAAAATCACCTTCCTTATTGGTCTCCTTTGTTACCGCCGCCAATAAGGCTATGGTATGTGGGCCAATGACGCGATCATAATTTAAGAACCCGGAGGTCAGGATGTTCATGGTCTGCGCGTTCATCTGGGACAACTGCGGGTTCGTAAACGTGGAGCGCAACTGCTTTGTCAGCAAGGGCGTTTTTCCGTCTGCCTCGTATGTTTTATGATCCCAGAAATAAAGGTACCAGGGAGTCCTCCAGTTTTTGACATTTTGATTCTCATAATCAACAGTGGCGATTCCTGTTAACTTTAACCCTTCTACCCCGGGTATTTTAAACACCACCCTTCCGTTTGTCTGGAAATAATCTCTTATATCCTTGTTATACCCGGTTTGATTAGTGGTGATCACAACAGGGTTCTCTCCGTTTTCAATATCCGGACCAGGGAGCCCGTTGGGCCACAATTCCGGCTCCGTTGGCCGGCCCCGCATCAGCATCCTGAAAATGGAACCGGCTGATTCGGTGGGGAAGTTCCGGTCCTCCCTTCTCGCATTCAGATCAATACCGGCGCTCAGGTACTTATTGATGTTTCCATCCAGGTTGATCCGCATATAATACTGTTTATAATTGGTAGCAGAATTCTTATAATAGGCATCCTGGTAATTATAGCCGCCGGAGGCCAAAAACTTAAAGTTATCAGAACCGCCCCTGAGCTGTATATAGTGCTGGTATTGTGGTTGCCAGGTTTTAAGCGCTCCTTTAAACCAATCGGTATTCGGGTGGCCCCAGGGATCGCTTCCATCTTTATATTTCTGTATGTCCGACGGCTGGAAGGGCGCATTTACCGTATTACCACCCTGGGTGGTATATTTCCCGGTTGTTTTAAAGGCATTCCAGGCTGCCGTCCATTCTGCCGAAGGAATATTATCATAAATGGTGGTCTCATTATTCATTTCGGCGTATTCCACCGCATCTGCCATTTTAGGGATCACGGTGGGCTGCGCCAGGCCATAATTAAAGTTGTAGGACAACACCGGCTTGCCTGATCTCCCGCGTTTGGTAGTGATCAGGATCACCCCGTTGGCCGCCCGTACCCCATAGATAGCGGAAGAGGCGTCTTTTAAAACAGACATTGTTTCGATATCGGCCGGGTTTATTTTATCAAGCCCACCCCCGATATCGGGCACGCCATCCACCACAATCAGGGCACTTGTGTTGCCCAGCGTATTGGTACCGCGGATACGGATATTAGCCCCATCATAACCAGGCTCTCCACTGGTTTGCATAGTGCTAATGCCCGGTAACCGACCTGCGAGAGAATTAGACAAGCTGGCGGCCGGTGACTTTTCCAGCTCGGCGCCTTTTACCTGTGCTACGGCACCTGTAACGGTTACCTTCTTTTGTGTGCCATAACCCACTACCACCACTTCATCCAGCTTATTTTCCAAACCAGTAAGCGTTACATCCAGTTTCGCGTCCCTGCCTACGGTCACTTCTTTGCTGTTATAACCAACACGCGAAAACACCAGCACATCCCCGGGCTTTGTGTCGATAGTGAAAATACCGCCGGCTGTGGTTACCGTACCCACCCTGGTGCCTTTTATGGAAACAGAAACCCCGTCAAGCGGATCGCCTTTTTCATCCCGTACCACACCGCTTATTGGAGGTAGTTGTTTTTCTTCCTTGATAGCAACGGCCTGTTTTCCGGGTTTCCCGATAACCACGATCGCATTACCCCGGACATCGTATTCCAGACTGGTTTGTGCAAACAGGTCCTTTAGCACATCCGCCAGGATCCTTTTACCTCCGGGCAAAAGCAGCGATGTGTAGGCGCTTACCTGGTTGTCTATATAGGCAAAACGAAAGTCTGTTTGCCGCTCGATCTGGCTAAATACCGTTTTAAGCGATGCACGCTCCTGTTTTACGTTTACGAAAGTGGAATGCACATCCTGGGCCCTGGAACTTCTTGCATAAAGCACATTCAATGAAAACAGCACTAACACTGCTGCTACAAAACTTAATTTCATCAGATAACCAATTTCCCTGTAAATGTTGTGATCTTTGGGGCGCGGGCAGAAAATACCCCGGTAAAAGGCACATTTTTTCATACCTTTAGTTTGATTTAAATGTTAACGAATAGTGGTTTTAAATCAGGGCTGCACTAACTCGCACTTAGTACAGCCCATTTTTTTTCATCATTAATTACTGGTTTATACTATTTATTATTTCACATGTATTAATTACAACCTGCTCCATCCACCCATACCGTGCTTTCCCCGTCTTTGTACCATTTTGAATGAGTCATCAAACACAGAATATCCAAACATTCGCTCAGCGATTTATCCGTAAAATCTGCGGTAAACCGGCAGGTGGCTAATGGCCTGCTCTTTAATTTTACACTTACACCAAACTGGTTGCCGATAGCCGTAGCCACGGTTTCCCATGTATCATTATTGAAGGTAAAGGTTTGTTTGGTCCAGGCCGGAACCGCATCCGCGGCAACATAAGCGGTATTTGCCTGATTGCTGACCGGCAGTAACTCATTAATAGTCAGTTGATTGCCAGGCAATAAAACCCCCATGGATTTATGAGAAGCCGATTCGTCTACCCGTACTTTTCCACGGGCAACCGCTACCTGCAATCCGTTAGCCATCATTTTTACGTTAAATGCCGTTCCCAGCACCCTGATATTGTATTTGCCGGTATTTACAATAAAGGGATGTTTTTCGTCATGAGCCACGTCAAAATAGGCTTCTCCGGTGAGCGTTACGCTCCGCAGGGAGCCTTTTCCAAAGGATGAGGCGTCATACTGCAACTTACTGTCTTTCCGTAATGTAATTACCGAACCATCGGGAAGTGAAACAACCTGTACTGCAGCTTTTGAACCCTCAGCACTACGAGCGGCCAAAACTGCTTTGGGGTGAAGCGGTTGCGGCCGGATGAACATTTTAATAGCGGAGAAGTAGCCTGCAGCAATCATGATCCCCGTAAGCGCTGCAGCAGCAGGCCACAGGTACCGGCTACGTTGCGACTTATGTACCGTGTGCTTTTTTTCTTCTAAAATTCTTTCATGGAGCCGCCGGTACACCCGATCCCATTGCTCTTTGCTCCCAACCGGGAAACTTTTTCCATTATCCCAGGCGTCCTGCAGCCCAATAGCCAACTGCTCTTCATCAGTAAGTTCGGATAAAAGCGCCCAAAACTCTTCCATTTCCTGGGGAGAACAGGACCCGGCAATATATCTTTTAAAAAGATGGTCTAACCGTTTGGGATTAGTGGACATAGCAATCTCATTAATTTAAATACGCTGTATTTATTAATGACGACAAAACGGTAAGGGTAGGACTATTGCAAAAAAATTTCTTGTATCATCAGCAAAAAAACGCCCCCAAGTATGAAAACAATCCAGCAGGTTTCAATGCTGTTACCATTAAAAACCCGCTCCAGATGCCTGAGGGTTTGGGTAATAGTATTTTTTACAGTATTGCGTGAAATCTTCAGCTTTTGGGCGATCTCAACATGAGAGAGCCCTTCCAAACGGCTTAGGATCAGAATTTCCTTTCGTTGCGGCGATAGCTCATTTAACAATTGCGTAATGAGCTCTTTTTGCTCCAGATGTTTTGCAATGCTTGTCTGAGCCTGCTCGCTTTGAGATGCGTTGGTAATATGATCCGTGATTAATTGTTGCAGGCGGGCGTTGCGGGCGGCAGCTTTTAAAAAATCCAATGCCTTGTGTTTCGAAATAACAAAGAGAAAGGCAGCCGGCTCTTTAACCTCCGCTAACAGTTCTTTTTTTTGCCAGATCTTAAGAAACACATCCAGGGTAAGTTCTTCTGCCACTTCCTGCAATTTTACAAAGGACAGTAAGTAGCCATATACTTTGGCTTTATACAGATCAAAAAATCGGCCAAGAGCAATTTCATCTCCCCTGGAAATAGAAAGCAATAGACCTTCATCATCAATCATATCATAAATATACATATTTTATTTCCCGCCAAAGCAGTCGCTATATATTTTAAATTGCCTCAAAAGGAGTGGATATCAGGCTGCCAATGACAGATGCTTTAACGTTATGAAAACCAATCATTATTGTTGTCGTCGTTTCGACGGAACGAACCCCGACAAAAATCGGGGCGAGTGAACGGAGAAATCTCGTTCTTTAAATAATAAGATTTCTCTTCATCCGCCCTGGGCGGACTCATCGACGATACCTGACTGTGTCATCGCCTCATTGTTTTGCCCGCCTGAATGATTGCAGATGGGGCAGGCAACGCAATAGATAACGCAGGATGACAGTGTTTTTTTGTCTAATTGATATACCCTCAGTAAGCTTATATATGAAAATTCATTTGCAACAACTGCCGTACTCGATAATTATAAACTAAAAAGCACCCCCAAAACCGGGGGCGCCTTTTAGTTTCAGAAAAATATAATTATTCTACAGTACCTGCATTGTCGTAAGCCATAGCCTGGGGTTGCAAGAAGCCCAGCCTGCTAACAAATCAGGTATTCCAAGTGCACCGCTGTAAGAAACTTTACAAAATCGATGGGATTACCGGTTGAATGAGACTTTAAAATTTATTACAAACCCGGCGCCTTGGTAGCAAAGTCATAACTTGTCCATGCAAAAGCGGTTTTGTCAGCGCCTGTGTTAGCTGTATTGTTGAACACCAATTTTGTGAAATCGGCAAATGTATACGCTGGGTAAGTTCCGGTAGCATTGTAGTTTGCGCCTGGAACAGGGCTGCCGGCAGATGTTGTTACACCGGTTGCCCCGATAAAGTTAGGACCGGTGTAATTCATGTCTATTTTAACATCTTTAGCAATAGCCGGCCCTGTGCCATCGTTAAATTTGATCAAACCGTTTGTTGGATTAGCCGCTGTGGCAGCCCAAAGAACTTTTGCATTGTTGATCGTAATTTTACAACCTGTACGGTAGGTGAACCCTGCGCGAAGTGCATAAGCAGGATTACCTGAAGTACCCGCGTCATTACCATTTGCGTTATAAACGCCTACTGAAAGATTGGTGAAAGTAGGATTTGACAAGTTGTCTGTAATTGCAGGAGTAGAAGCCAGGTCAGAGAACCCGCCGTCGCCTTCCATCATACCGGAACCGTTGGTAATGTCTGTAAAGCCCGCTTCACGAACTTCGATTACGTTTTTAGCAGTACCCTTCCAGCCAAGACACCAGTCGAAAGTATCGTCAGCAGAGTTAACCACCAAAATGTTTTCAACGTTTACGGTACCGCCAAAAAATTCAATATTATCATCAGAACCATCGTGTAACCAAAGGTTTTTCAGGATAGTACCTGTGCCCTGTGCGTACAATGAAAGGTTGTTACCTTCTTTTGTTGCGTTAATACGTGCGCCGGCATAACCGATTTCTACATATTCCAAATCACCTGAACCATCAGCATCATCCTTACCGCCATAAAGTGCATCACCAATCTCAGTTGTTTGTGTGTAAGAACCATCTCTTGTGCCAGTAGCCGCGTTAACAAGTGTAGCTTTACCACACAAGAAAACACCCATCCAGTCGCCCGGTTTTTTGTTTGCAGAAATGAAACGGATTGGTTTATCTGCTGTACCTACGGCTTTCAGTTTTCCACCTTGCATTACCTCTACAGATATGCTTGTAGCAGCAGCTCCGCCAGAAGCAGTTGCCGTAAATGTGGTACCCGGGCTAACCGTTAATGTAGAACCGTCTACTACAATCAAACGACCGGTAAGTTTATAGTTACCGGCAGGCAACGTAAAATTTCCGTTTACTTTTCCCTGCAGGTTATTGGCGTCAAAGTCGGGATCTGTCATTGAAGAGATAAATCCGTCTTTTGTTCCGTTACCATCACTGGGAGGAGGGGTAGTAGTACTGCTGTCGTTCTTGACACAAGAAGCGAACACTGCTGCAACCGCAGCTAACATGAGTATTTTTTTCATTTTGTTGCTTTTTTTGTTTTATTTGAATGTTTAAGTTGCGTTAGAAATTTACAATTGCCAGTTAACCCCCAAAACCAGGGTTACGCCTTTTTTATAACTGCTTATCAGTATGTCCTTCGTTTCGCCCGTTACGTTGGATGTGGCTCTTTGGGTTAGTTTAAATTCCGAATTCAAGATGTTTCGCGCACCAAAATTTATTGCCAGTTTGGATTTTTTCAACCCGAAACTGTTGATAAAATCGAGTGTTGGGACTGCTTTTTCCAAAACGTTTTCACGCCCGGTGGTTCCCACAGAATATACTTTATCGTACGCATAGTTCAACACCAAAGTCGATAAAAATGATGTCTTATCGCTGCTGGTGTTGTAGCTCAAATCAGCGTTGACGAGCAACGGGGAAGCACCCTGCATTTTTCCTTTGTGATTGGTAAATGTAGCCGATACAAGACCTGTTGTTACGTCGGTTTGGTCTTCCAGGCTGTATAAATAAGAAGCATTCAAGCCGAAAGAGAAATCGCTGCTGCGTTTTTCATTTTCAATAATGTATAAGGTTTTTCTTACTTCCAGTTCTGCACCTGCAACATCAGCATACTGCGTATTTACGTAAGAATAGTCAAGCCCCGGCGTATTCATAATCATTCTCACAATCGGGTCCTGAATATGTTTATAGAACCCGCCTACGGAAATAATTTCTTTTCCGGACCAATAATAATCGTATTTCAAATCGGCATTGTAAACCGTTGAAGGTTTTAAATACGGGTTTCCGCGTTCGTTAAAGTTTACATCGCTGTACAGGAAGTTTGCCATTTCCTTAAACTGTGGCATGGTGTAGGTTTCGCTTGCTGCAAAACGCAAGACGTTTTTATCATTGAAGTTGTATTTAAGACTTAAACTTGGTAACAGGTAATTTTTGTCGATAAGCGATGGTGGTGTCGTAAGGTCTGTTACGGTGCTCGTAATATTGGTATTCCAGGTAATGGTTTGTTTCACATTTTCGCTTCGTAAACCAACCTGCAAGGTAAATTTCCCGCTTAGCGGGTAAAGCCACTGGGCATAGCCTGACCCAATTTTGCGATGCCCGATATAATACATCGGATTTAAATTGGCATTGTTCCACAAGGTTATAAGGTTGAAAGCACCCGAGTTAAGGCCTTGCTGATTTAATACGGCATCGGGGTTGCCCGGATCCACTGCCAATCCGCTTTGTTGATAATCAAACTCTGTAAAATTGAACGTACGGTCTGTTTTTCTATACGCTCCGCCCAAAGTCAAAACCGATGGCAAATTTGCTTCCGGGTTAAAAGTATAATCTATTGCGGCTTTCCCGGCAAAATCATTCTCGTTGAGTGTAGAAAAAAAGCGGTTATTATCTCCCGGAGAATTGGCACTTAGAATGTAGCTTCCGGCTCCCGTCATGGCATAAGCATTGGTTTTTCTGTCCGGCTCTGTTCCACGCATTGTACTATAAACGGCACCAACGTTTGCACTGACTTTATCGCTGAATTTATAATCTGCCAACAATTGGTTGGAGAACAAATTATTATTATTGTTTTGCTGGCGGACAATGCGCGATTGTTGTGCATCTTCCGAACCAAGATTATCATTAATATCTTTATTGTAACCCAAATAATTCCCCACAAACTGAGTATTATTATGGATAAAGAGCGCGTTCCATGAAAGGCTTCCTTTAGTGTATTTGAATTTTACGTTTCCGAGCAAAGACTGCGTGGTTTTATAATCAGAGCGGTCCATATTCATACTTTGCTGGTAATCGCCCGTATTTGTCGCCTGTCCTATAAAGCCTTTTCTGTAGTAATAATCGCTCACGCTGTTTGCAACAGCAAATAATGAAAGGGTATTATTGCCATTCCCTACCTTCAATCTCCGGCCGCCAGCGATGTTAAAGTTTGTATTTATGGGGGGCGAAACACTGTTGGTTTTGAAACCGGAATGAAACGTGTATTGGGTCAAATCCGTAATCGGAACATTTCTACCGTTTTTAAGAAAGCCAAAATAACTGTACGCGCCGTTCGCAATCGAAAACTTGTCTGCCGAAATAGCATTGGTGTTAAGGCCTGCACCTACAGAAATGCTCAAAAGTTTAGCTTTTTCTAATTCTTTAGAAGAAATATCAATATTCGCCCCGGAATTATCACCGTAAAGGTTGGCTCCGAAAGTTTTGTTTACATTAATGTTTTTAATGATGTTGGATTGAAAAAACTCCAAAGAAATGTTTTTGTACAGTGGGTCTTCCGCGGGAAGTGGCAATCCATTAAGAAATGTAGAGTTGTACCGGTCGCCAAGCCCGCGTACAAATACGTTTTTCACGCCTTCCTGTTTAGCAATTCCTGCTGTTTTTGTAACGGCAATTGCGGCATCGGAAACGCCTTTTTTCGCCATTTCCTGCGAACCGATGGCTTGTTTCATTTCCAAAGATCTTTTCTGCTCGGTAAGAAGCGCAGCCTCGGATTCTTTGGTTGATTTTCCCTGTACAACTACGCCTTCCAACTGTACCGCTTTATTTTCCAAAGCCACCAGTAATTCTTTAAAACGGCCGCCTTCAGCTTCAATGTTACTTACCGTTTTAGTTGCATAGCCCACGGCAGAAATTTCAAGTTCATATGCTTTTTCGACACTTACAGCCAGGGTGAAATCTCCTTCGGTATTAGTGCGGGTGCCGGTATTGGCTCCTGTAATCTTTACGGTAGCCCCCACAATCGGTTGCCCGGCATCATTTACCACTTTTCCCGAAATCTTATTTTGTGCCGCCAAACAATTACCAACCAGCATTAATAATCCAATAAGCAGATACCTGAATTGCATACGTGAGATTTGCTGCAAAAGTCAATCCGCCGGATTACCCCATTGTTACGTAGCCGTTACTAAATTGTTTCTGTAATTTTATTTCTATGTTAACAGCCTGTTTTTTGTGGACATACAGTGGAAAACCGGTGTATTGGGTAAACAAAAAATCAAATCAAACCCTGTTTTCTATATTAAGGAATTATTAATTCCTTTAATTTTATGGGTACGCTCCCCTCAAGCCAATAATTTTGCCACCAATTAAATTTCAACCATGGGATTAAATTCATTTATTAAACTGTTCACACCCAAAAACACTGTTTTTTTTGAGCTGTTTGAAAAAATTTCAAACAATGTGGCCCTGATGGGGACTCTTATTAAAAAATTTGCTTCGGAACCTGATCCGGACAAAAGAAATGCCTATGTACAGCAGATCATTGACCTGGAGCACGATAATGACGAACTGACGCACAATGTGTTTACAGAACTGGGGCGCAACTTCATTACGCCTTTCGACCGGGAAGACATCCACTTTCTTGCCACCTCGCTTGATGATATTGCCGATTATATTTATTCCGCCGTTAAAAAGATCAAGCTCTACCGCGTGAATCCCAATGAAACGGGCATTTTAAAAATGGTGGAACTGATAGAAGCTGCTACAGAACAGGTAAGAATAGTGGTAATGGAGCTGCGGGATATGAAAAAGATACGGGATATTACGGAAGGCCTGATCAAAATAAACAGTATAGAGAACCAGGCAGATGATGTATTTGACCTGAGCATTGAAAAACTATTTGATACGGAATCGGACGCAAAAGAAGTGATCAAAAAAAGGGACATTTTCCAGGTGATGGAAACAGTAACGGATAAGTGTGAGGACGCCGGTAACGTCATTGAATCCATTATTATCAAATACGCGTAATCTGTTCATCGGCTGTAGTTCCTGGTTCATAGCCCGCAATGAAAACGAACATCTGCAAAAAACTATGATCCATGAGCTAAGAACCATGAACCATTAACTATTAACCATAATTTATGTTCTCCTTACTTATAGTTATTGTTGCATTGGCGCTGATCTTTGATTATATCAACGGATTTCATGATGCCGCCAATTCTATTGCAACAATTGTTTCCACCAAAGTACTAACGCCCTTTCAGGCCGTATTATGGGCCGCATTCTGGAACTTTGTTGCTTTTTTTGTTTTTAAAGACCATAAAGTTGCCGATACCATCGCTAAAACAGTAAAACCGGAATTTCTTGATTTTGACCTGGTCGTAATACTGGCAGCAGTGATCGCCGCCATCCTGTGGAACCTGTTTACCTGGTGGTTTGGTATTCCGTCGAGCTCCTCCCACACGTTGATCGGAGGTTTAATAGGCGCCGCCATCGCCAAAGCTCATACTTTTAATGTTATTGTGATGGCCAATTTTATAAAAACAGTGGTCTTCATCTTTCTTTCTCCGCTGATCGGCATGCTGCTGGCGTTCCTGATCACCCTTGGCATTTACTGGATCTGCAGAAATAAAAATCCCTACAGCACCGACAAATGGTTTAAACGGCTGCAGCTAGTGTCCTCCGCAGCCTTTAGCCTGGGCCATGGTGGTAACGACGCGCAAAAAGTAATGGGACTTATTTCTGTAGTGATTCTTTATCATGGTGTGCAAACAGGAACTATGAGCGCAGATGTTGATCCGAAAAGCATCCTGATGTCACATGCCTGGATCCCCATCGCCTGCTATAGCGCTATTGCCCTGGGCACCATGAGCGGGGGCTGGAAGATCGTAAAAACCATGGGAACAAAGATCACCAAAGTAACCCCGCTGGAAGGCGTGGCCGCAGAAACGGCAGCAGCCTCTACCCTTATCCTTACCGAAGGCATGGGTATCCCCGTAAGTACCACCCATACCGTAACCGGAGCCATTATAGGGGTGGGCGCCACCAAACGCCTGTCTGCCGTACGCTGGGGCGTTACCATCAACCTGTTAATAGCCTGGATCCTGACCATTCCGGTTAGTGCCGTGGTTGCAGGGATCGTTTATTATGTGATCAAATTATTTATGTAACAACCGGTACACCAACTACATTTTTAAAAAAAGTAGCTGTCTCAAAAGGGCAGCCATTTTTTTGTTTACGCACCTGCTATAAATAAAAAAGAGCCCGAAGCAAATTAATGCCGGGAAGGCGGAAATACGGGAAGATATTGTTTTTTAAAATAATTTTGATGCCGGTTTATTATTCCCGCCTCACCGGCTTCCCGGCCAGTTATCACTTTTGAAACAATCCTTTTTTGTAGCGTTTTTTTCCGCAACTTTGTTCCACAATATTTTAATATGAGTAAGATTTTAGTAACCGGGGGTAGTGGGTATATAGGATCACATACCATTGTTGATTTAATTGAAAACGGATACGATGTAATATCTGTTGATAATAACAGCCGTTCCCAGCCTTTTATTTTAGACCGGGTCGAAAACATCACGGGTAAAAAGATAAAAAATTACAAAGTGGATCTTTGCGATTTTGATGATACCCATGCTATTTTTATGGAAAACCCGGACATTACCGGGATCATTCATTTTGCCGCTTACAAAGCGGTGGGCGAATCAGTAGAAATGCCCTTGGTATACTACGAGAATAATCTGAACTCTTTACTAAATGTTTTAAAGTGCGCCCGCGATTTTAGTACGCCGTATTTTGTTTTCTCGTCCTCTTGCACGGTTTACGGCAACCCCGATAAAATTCCGGTAGTGGAGACAACTCCTACCAAACCGGCAGAATCTCCTTATGGCGCCACTAAACAAATGGGTGAGCAGATCCTGACCGATTTTGCAAAAGTGTTTGACACCAATGTGATCGCATTGCGTTATTTTAACCCGGTAGGTGCGCACCCCTCTATCGAAATTGGGGAAGTGCCCATTGGCCGCCCGCAAAACCTGGTGCCGGCCATTACGCAAACCGCTATTGGCAAATTACCCAAAATGACGGTTTTTGGCGACGATTATGATACCCGCGACGGCTCCTGTGTACGGGATTTTATTCACGTAAGTGATATTGCCCATGCGCATACCCTGGCCATCAAATACCTGGAAGAGGTAAAGAATAAGTCCAATTACGAGATCTTCAACCTGGGCACCGGCAATGGCGTTACCGTTTTAGAGGCGATACGATCATTTGAAAAAGTAAGCGGGGTAAAACTGAATTATGAAATCGGCCCGCGCCGCCCGGGGGATGTTATTGCCATTTACGCCAATAATGACCATGCGGTTAATACACTTGGATGGGAAATCAAATATGGCCTGGACGCTATGATGGAGACGGCCTGGAAATGGGAGCAGCAACTGTCAAAGGAAAAACAGGCGTAATTGTTAGGGCACAAAATTTTTGTTCAACTGAGCGAGGCTACAAGCCTCGCTCTTTTATTACCCGAAAAAAAGCAATTTATCGATTGGCATTGTCAGATTTTTTCAATGGTTTTAGCAGCGAAAAAGCCACAAAAGCTCTGAAACACTGAAAGAATATGTGAGACCACAAATTAAAGTAATGAAAACCAATCATTATTTTTCCCCGTCATTTCGAGCCCGACGCCAGGAGGGGAGAAATCCCGTCCTTTAATGATAAGATTTACCTTCGGTGATAAAAGTTCCCTTCATCCGCCTTTGGCGAATTCATTGAAATGACGCCCCCTTAATGTGTCATTGCTTCAATGATTTGGCGCCGTAAATCCTAATTCAGGGTGACAGTTTTTTTAATATCCAATTGGATTATTTTAAGAAATGTGCCTTTGGCACCGCTCCAATTCCAGGTTCGTCCGGCACTTCAATAACCCCATTCGCCTTATAAACGATGCCTCCTTCAACCGGATCTTCGCTAAACATTAGCGCGGTATCAAAGTCAAAATATACGATATTCGGACTGCACAAGGCCAGGTGTGCAAAGGCCGTCATGGCCAGCCGCGATTCCAGGAAGGCCCCGATCTGTATTTCCATACCGGCGTCTTCGGCCATACGGATCATCTGCAACGCATTGTAAATACCACCGCTTTTGCCCAACTTGATGTTGATGCGATCGCAGGCCTTCAGCCCGATCAATCGTTTTACATCATGCTGATCACAACAGCTTTCGTCTGCCATCAACCTAACAGGGCTTTCTGCTTTAATTTCAGGTAGCTCCATAAAGTTCCACCGGGCGATGGGCTCTTCGCAATGTTGTATCTTAAACGGTGCCAGCGCTTTCAATGTTGCAATGGCTTCTTCTGTATCCCAGCCCTGGTTGGCATCCACCCGCAACGGAATATCATACCCCACCGCTTCACGTATGGCCTGTATGCGTTTTACATCTTCCGCACCGCCTTTGCCAATTTTCACTTTAATAACAGGAAATCCCTGCCCTTTTATTTTTGCCGCATCCGCCGCCATTTTGGACGGCGCTCCCACACTTACAGTATAATCGGTCACTATTTGTTTGTTCTTATTCCCTCCTAAAAAAGCGTATAAAGGCAGTCCTGCGTGTTTTGCGGCGATATCATACAAGGCCATATCAAAAGCGCTTTTAATACTTTTGTTGCCATAGATAACCCCATCCATATCTGCAATACGGCCCGGTATATCCAGCGGATCTTTCCCCCTCAATACCTGCTCAAAATAGCGGCTCACAACAAGTCCTGTATCTGCCGATTCGCCGTTGATAGTCATAAACGGGCTGCATTCGCCCCAACCGGTAATGCCGGCATTAGTTTCGATCTTTACCAGCACGCTTTCCGCGTTATAAAGCGGTCCCAGGGAAATAATGAACGGCTCCTTTAGGGGAATAAATAATTTATAACAAGTAATGTTTGTGATCGTCAATTGTTGCATCTGCTAAAAATACAACAGTTAGTGGAAAGCCTCACATCCCGCAGTTATATTGTTTGGAAGAAAGTACAACGCCGTTTATATCAGTAAGCACTACGAATAAATGCTTTTTATCGCGTAAGGAGAACGTGTAGATAAAAGCGTCCTTCCTCGATAATTCTGTAACGCCGTATATCTCGCAGCCTTTGTATTCCTTCTTTATTTGTTGCATGATAAAAACCGGGAGGTTTTGTTCTTTATAATACCTGATGGTTTGAACGAGGTTACCTCCATTATCAAAACGCGCCCGCATTAATATATTATCTTCCTGAAAAGAAACGTCGCTAAAATCCTTACCTGCTGACCATACTACATTATGTGCATTTTTGAACAGCGCGTTAAAAGATTTTAAAGACAAGTCGTTAACCAAAGGGTTGCCCGCAGCGGCGCAATACCCAACGCTGCTGAGCAGTAGCAGCAGTAGAATCCGTTTCATGATGCTTGTTTTTTTATTGTGTATACAAATTCACAAAGCTCATTCCTCATTATAAAGGTATCGCGCAGGGGAAAAAAAGTCAATCCCCCCATAAGCGTGATTTTGTACGATCCTCTATGAAGGACAGGGAAAGACAACCTCAGATATACCGGTCTTTCCGGGCCACTTTTATGGCCTCATCACGGGAGTTGACATTTAATTTGTGATAGATATTTTTGATGTGCGATTTTACTGTTTCCAGATCAATAAATAATTCGGTTGCAATTTTTGAACGGCTTTTTCCATCTGCAACACATTCAAGGATTTCCGTTTCCCTTTTGGTTAAAGGGGTATTTATATTTTTTTGAAAATGCCTCATTACCAGCATGGCTATATTGGCGCTCATAACACCCCCGCCTTTTACCACCTCTTTAATATGCTCTTTTATTTTATTAAAAGAAGTGTTTTTAGTAAGATATCCTGAAGCGCCGTTTTTTAATGCCGTAAAAACCAGTTCCGCTGATTCATATACGGTAAGCATAATAATTTGTGTTTGTGGCAGTCTTTTTTTGATTTCGGGTAACGCATCCACGCCTTTGATCCCCGGCAGTTGAATATCGAGTAAAATAACATCCGGCCGGTTTGCCTCCAGGCCGCTTAGCGCTTCTTCAACCGATCCATAGTCTCCGGACGTAAAAAAAAATTCGTCGGCTTCTAAAAGCCTCACGTATCCCTTCCGGATGATTTCATCATCTTCTATGATACATACATTAATGATCTGCGGGGCTCCGGTACTATATGGGTTATCGGTATTCATTGTAATTGCTATTATTAATTTGGCAGTATATTAAAAATTAAAGAACAGGAGGTCCCCTGGTGCTTTACGGAAGTAATGGTAATATGCCCGCCGATTTTATCGGCCCTGCGTTTGATATTGCTTAGCCCGTTACCGGTAAGCAACTCTTTGTCAAACCCCACACCATCGTCTGTAAAATAAACGCCCACAGCGCCCGGGCTTTCTTTGCGGCAGACTATAACTACTTTTGTTGCCTGCGCATGCCGCATGCTGTTACTCAGCAGCTCCTTAAAGATCATGATGATATTGCGGTTGTGGCCGGGGGGGATTTTTATTCCCGGCTCCATACCGGCAAGACCTGTAAACTCAAACTGAACCTCCGTATCGCTAAATAGTTCCACGCCGGTTTGCCGGATCGTAGTCAGTACATCATTCAGGTTATCGCTTTCCCTGGACAAAGACCAGATAATTTCTTTTGTACCGGTATAAAGTCCCAGGGCATTTAATTTTATCTGGCTGATGATTTTATTTTTGTCTTCATCTTGTGGATCTGTTTTATGTTGCAGTACATCCGCCAGCAAGGATATCCTGGTTAATTTATTCCCCAGCTCATCATGAAAATCCGCAGCCGTTTGCTCTCTTATTTTTTGTTGCTCCTGTTCTTTAATTTTACGGATCTCTTTATGCCTCTTACGTTTCTCATTTGCATATAGCAACTGGATGCCTCCGCCAACCAATATTAACGCTACCACTATCAGCCCTTTGAACCAGGTGGTTTTATAATAGGGCGTAATAATGGTAAAGGGATACGCAACCGTATTTGCAGAGGCTATGCCCTCCCTGGTAAAAGCTTTCACTTTAAAAATATACTGACCTGGCGGAAGGTTTTTATAGTTTAATGTTGTTTCGGAGCGAAACGATGAAAAGCCGGCGTCAAAACCATCCAACCGATAGGAATATAAAAATGCGGACGGATCGCGCAGGCAAATCCCCTTAAAACTGAAGGAAATGCTGTTATTGTCAAATGCGATTTCCGGGTTCAACGGCAAATGCTCCCATGCCGAAAAAGTACCCGAACCAGCCGCTTTGAAGCCCGGATAATCCACGCCCTCAAGAACCACAACCGGCCTCCTTATATTATCCTTTTTTTCAGGTAACGGATTGTATATAAAAGCTCCTTTTGTAGTACCGATCCAAACATTCTGTTCCCCATCTTCAAGTATCGCATTCAGATTTGTTTCTGAGGGCTCATAGCCATCGCTAATATTGAATTGCTTTACATCGAAGCTTTTTAAATTATCATTCAACCGCACCCATTGCATTCCGGAACTGGTTCCCACCCACAGCTTCCCGCCGGAATCCTTCATTAGTGTAAAAACGTTATTATCCTTCAACCCGTTATCCCGGCTACAGGGCAACACTTTGTTTGCAACCGGATCCCAAAAAAAGAGACCATCTCCGAAACTGCCGATCACAATGTAGTTACCGGTACGCTCAAAACAGGAAATCGTTATATCGTCATCTATACCCTGGATATACAATTTTTTAAAATCATGTTTCCGCCGGGAATAACGATACATTCCGTTATCTCCCGCCAATAGTATTGCATCATCATCTAGTTCAATAGAATTAACAAGCCCCGTGGTGCCTTCAAATTTTGTAGCGGTTACCCCATCGATCCAATAGCCCCCCATTGTTGTATGCACCAGTACCCGGTTGCCATAAGGCTTGATGGTATAAATTCCCGGACGGTATTTTTTTTCGAGCGGTATCTCTGCCACCCGCCCTGCGTTTATCTGTAACAGCCGGTTATCCGTTGTTCCGATATAGATCGTTCCCCGGCCGTCAGAGCCCATACAATTAATTCCGTAGCTGCTATGCCGCGCGTAATCGATACGGTGAAATGTTTTTGTTTGGCGATCGTATTGCTGCAATCCGCCTTCTCTTGTGCCCAGCAGGATGCTCCCCTCTTTTGTTTTTGAAAACCCCATTACAATATTGCCTGCCAGCCCTGTATTTTTATCATACTTCACAAACGGGCCTTCGCAGTATTTAAACAACCCGTCGCCATCAGAACCTATCCAGAAATTGTTATCAGCATCCTTATAAATAGTATGAATCATATTATCCGACAGGCCGTTGCGCGCATTGATCTCTTTTTTAAATGAAAGGTCGCCCCCATCCAGAACAATAATACCTTTTGACGATGCCACCCAAAGATTATTACCATCATCAACACAGGCATTCAGAAAAAAACCTGAGGTTTCCTTTCTTTGAATAAGTACTCCATCCTTAATTTTTAAAAGTGCCCGTTGGTTGGTTATGGCGTAAAAAGCGTCTTTTCCCTCTGTTAACTGCCGGATAAATTCATGCCTCCGGAGACCCGCCATATCCGGCTCTTTCGTCCACTGTTCATTCAGCAAAGTGTAAAAACCGGCTCCATTTATATACACCCACAAGCGGTTCTTACTGTCGCAGTATACACAGGTAGGGGTTTTGTTTTTTTCAGGAGTATTGAGCCGGATAACCTTATCCCCCTTTACAATAAATATTCCCTGCCAGGCACTATATGCATAAATATTTCCCGACGCATCTTCCGCAATGGCATCAAAACTTACAAACGGGTTCTCTTCCGGCGTTTGCAGGTTTTGGAACCGGTATCCATCATATTTAGAAAGTCCTTTTGTTGTCCCGATCCATATGTCTCCCTTGCGTGAGCTATACAGCGCCGTGATGCTATTCGAATTAATGCCGTCCTTTTTTGAAAAGCTTGTAAAATGCACTCCATCAAAACGGTTCAGACCCGCCGCCGTTCCTATCCATAAATAGTTCCGGATGTCCTGTGCAATGCTGGTTACCTGGGATTGGCTCAGCCCATTATTAACATTGAAGTTCTCAAGTGGCAACTGTTGTGCCTGCGCCGTTTGCAACGCAAAGCAAATCAGGACAATCCGGCTAATCCTTGCAGACAGTTGTATCATTTTTATACGTTCTCTATAAAATTAAAATACAAAAACGACTCTGTAATTTATTTTTACGTATGCCAATAAAAACGGGCAGGCAGTAAAAACCACCTGCGTTGCAGACAAAAAAATCTACATGAGAAAAATTATTTTTTGTGGCGATTGTTTCTTCAACATTTGAATAAACGCAGCCAGTTACACCACAAAGTTACCGTTGCTGCAGGAAATAAGCATCCCCCATAAAGGGGGATTTATAGCTGTCGGCCGTCATTGAAAAACAATGATGGATCAATAATTATACTGGTTACTGTATCATCACAGGTTCCGGGAACGGGCCTTTCCGTTTTGTGGCAGGCAAAAAGCAACAAGGCCCTACGGCAAGGATTGTTGTTCTCATAAAATTAAATGGTTTTAAAAGGAGAAACGGAAAAAGGGGAGGGACGCAACAAGAAGAGTATACACTCAGGACTCAGCGGCATCTGTTTTAAAGCCGATCGGGTTGCGGGCCGGGGCCTTAACTTTTCTTCCATTATTTCTTTGATTAACTCAAAAATAGTTTCGATTTCGCCGTCGTGCATTTTTACATCATGTCCAATATTGATAATCTTTTTATCCAGTTGCTCTAATTTTAGTAATATATCCTGATTGGCAAGCAGTGCTTCACGCAGCCGGACAAAAATATCAACGATTTTTATGCTTACCTCTATGGCCTTGCTGCTTTTTAAAACATTCGCCAGCATCAATACCCCATGTTCGGTAAACGCATTGGGCATCGACCCGCCCAATACTTGCTTAGATGGTATCGCATTTTGCGACACCATTAAATCCGCCTCGGCATCAGTAAGTTTAAACATAAAATTTTCGGGAAAACGAGCAGCATTGCGTTTTACCTGTTCATTCAATCTTCTTGTTTCCACGCCATACATTGCAGCCAGATCTCTGTCCAGCATTACTTTTTGTCCTCTTAGCGTATAAATCTTATTAATTACACTTTCGTCATTGATTATCAGTGCTTTCATAGTATAAAGGTTTGCTTTGTTAAAGAAACTCCTGTTTTTCAAACGGTTCTATGTCAGGCAATCGCTCCCGCTAATTTAACTTATTTATTTCCTGAAAACAAAAACGACCAACCCCCTCCATAAGACCGTCGCGGCCCCAAAATCATCATTTAGTGCCTGTATATGCATCCCGGGACGGAATCCTGCCGCCATTATGACCGGAACCCCGAACTGAGCGTAGCAACCCAGATGCCACCTATGCTGCAGCCGGTTCAAAAAATATCCGGCATCCAACCCTATTTTTTATACACTTCCGGGTTTACGATCGTGGGCAGCGGCGCGCCGGTTAAGCCGGCGATCACGTTGCGGGCAGACAAGAGGGCCATTTGATCACGCGTTTCCTCGGTGGCAGAACCAATATGCGGTAATACACACACATTAGGCATCCTTAATAATGGGTTCTCCGGCGCCATGGGTTCAGGGTTGGTTACGTCCAGGCCGGCCCCCCAGATCGTTTTCTGATCCAGCGCTTCTTTCAGATCGGCCTCATCATGCAAACCGCCCCGCCCGGTATTTATGAAAATGGCGCGGGGTTTCATTTTTGAAAAAGCGTTTTTGTTGAATATATTTTTTGTCTGGGGCGAGAGATTGGCATGCGCCGAAAGTACATCACTGTTGGCCAGCAGCTCTTCAAAAGAAACATAGCCGGCTCCTAATTCTTTCTCTGCCGTTTCATTCCGGTTCCGGTTGTGATAGATGATCTTCATATCAAAAGCCGCCTTACACTTTTTGGCCATTTCAAAGCCAATGCTGCCCAAACCGAAAACACCTAATGTTTTGCCATACAATTCTATACCTAAATCGGCAATTGGTTCAAATTCCTGCCATTTCCCGTCTAATATTTTATGATAATTATAAAATGCTTTGCGCGATACCGCCAGCATCAGCAGGAAGGCGGTATCTGCTGTGGCACGACTCAAAACACCCGGCGTATTGCCCACCGGGATGCCCAGGCGGGTTGCGGCGGCAATGTCTACATTATCATACCCAACTGAAAAAAGAGAAACCACTTTCAGGTGCTTGCAGGCCTCCAGGAAATGGGCGTTTGCCTTTACAAAGCCGGCGCTTAGCAGGGCATCATACTGCTGCAATTCGGTAATTAACACCTCCTGAGCGAGCGTTTTGGCAGAAATGGTTACCGCAATACCGGCATCTTTCATTAACTGGATACCTGTTTCGGGGATGGGCCGTGTTACGAATACTTTCATGATTTATGATTGTGAATAGTTCATAGCTCATGGTTCATAGCACCGCATCAACCATGAACTATACGCCATGAACTATGAACGAGCCTCGGCGAAGCTACCGCTATTCGCCGACATTTTTCTTCGCTTCACCGAGAAACAAACGCCAAACAAGGTACTATGTATTGCCCAATACTATAGCTATCGGGTATCTTTGACCTACAATCGACCGAAATAATGAATATTGATAATACACAAAGCCAGATGCGGAAAGGGATTTTAGAGTTCTGCATTCTTTCCGTGATCAAAAGAGGGGAGGCTTACCCCAGCGATATCCTGGAGGAAATGCGCGCCGCGGGTTTACAGATCCTGGAGGGTACACTTTATCCCCTGCTTACCCGGCTGAAAAATGCGGAAATGCTTACGTATCGCTGGGAAGAAAGCAGCAGCGGGCCACCCCGGAAATATTTTTCCCTTACCGAAAAAGGAGAGCAGTTCTATAAAGAACTGGAGCAAACCTGGAACGAACTTTCTGTAGCCGTAAATACCCTAAGCAATAAAACCCTGTAACAACAAAACATAAGAAATGAAACAGATCATAAACATACAATTGGGAGGACGCAGCATTGCTATTGAAGATACCGCAGCGGCAAAAGTAAAGCAGTACCTGGACAGCCTGCGCGCGCATTTTGCCAAAGAGCAGGGAAAGGATGAGATCATTGCCGATATTGAAAGCCGTTTTTCGGAGCTGATGTTTGAAAAACTGCGCAAAGGCGCGCCGCATATCACCGAAGCCGATACAGATGAAATGATCACCATGATGGGCCGCCCCGAAGACCTGGAAGAAGGCGCCGCAACAGCCGGGAAAAATCAGGAGCCGGATAACAGCTATGCCAATAGCTCCTACGGCAGCCGGAAACTGTACCGTGATGAAAATAACAAAAAACTTGGCGGGGTTTGCAGTGGTATTGCGCACTGGCTCAATATTGATCCCTCCATTGTACGGGTGCTGTTTGCCATCATTGCCCTGGGCGGTTTTGGTACCGGGGTATTTATTTATATCCTGTTGTGGATCTTCCTTCCCTCCCGGAACCTGGAAGGCTATAAAGGCAAACGCCTGTTCCGCAACCCCGATGAAAAACAATTGGGCGGGGTTTGCAGCGGTATTGCGGCTTACTTTGGCAAGGAAACCCGCATCATCCGTCTGATCTTTGCCGCTCCGCTGATCCTGAGCATCCTGAACGGTATTTTAAGACATGGCGATTCCTGGTTCTTCCCCAATTTTATGTTTGGCTCCCTCACCGGAACCTTTATTGCCACCTACATTATTTTATGGATCGTGCTGCCGGAGGCGATCAGCCCTTACGAAAAAATGGAAATGCACGGCCAGCCGGTGGATCTGAACAGTATCCGCAATAACGTTCAAAACTCCATGGGCGATGTAAAAGAGCGTGTAAAGGACTGGAGCAAAGAAGTAGCCGATTCCGCTTCCAAACTGGGACAATCAGGAAAAGCATATGGACAGAATTTTGGCCGTGAATTTGGAACCGCCGCCGGAAGGGGCGCCCGCGGCCTGGGCTACGGCATTGCTATGGGTATAAAAATTATTTTCCTGATCGTTTTTGGCACTATAATCTTCTCCTTGTTTGTTGCACTGCTTGCCCTGGTATTTAGCGGGTATGCCTTTGCTCCGTTTAATAATTTCCTTTGGACCAGCGACAATCAGCAGTTCCTTGCCTGGGGCACGCTGCTGCTTTTTATAGGCGCTCCCATCGTTGGCGGAGTAGTATGGCTGGTACGCACGATTTTAAATGTAACCACCCCCGGCAAGTACCTCAACTACCTGTTTGGCGGCTTGTGGGCCTGCGGCTGGGTGTTTTTGGTTTTGACGGTTTCAAGCATTTCGAAGGATTTTAAACGTTCCCAAACTGTTGAAACCCCGGCAGTCATAAGCCAACCCGGTAAGGGGAAATTGCTCATAACCGTATCTCAGCCGGAGTTGGAATATAAGGGCGATTTTAGCTGGATGCGTAACCGCGATAACCGTATTAATGGTTTTAGCATGACAAAGGACACCTTAAAAATCTCGGACATCAATCTGCAGTTTGAAAAAAGCGACGATTCTTTGTATCATGTGTCAATCAGTAAACAGGCCCTCGGCAGCACAGATGAAGAAGCGCTGGCCCGCACCAATAAAATACAATATACCGTATCCTCTCAGGACAGTGTGCTTGACCTGCCAAGCGGCTATGCTATCGACAAAAGCGCCAAATACCGCCTGCAGCACGTGACTGTTGTTATTTCAGTGCCCGTTGGCAGGAAAATACAGATCGATGAAAGTGTCTTTCAAAAACTGAATCCGATGGATATTAATATTGAGGCCGATGGCAACCGTATTCGCCGGGTGCACCGTGAGCGGTTCCGTTACGAATATGAATCAGGCATAGAATATACGATGGATGCCGACGGTGACCTGGAAAGTGATAATGGTACGGTGATCAGCCAAAAGAACAATTCAAAAAATGACAGCACCTATAAATGGACCGACGATTCAAAGAAAACAGACACCGCTTCCCATAACACCAGCGGCTACCGGTATAACAATTCAGCAAAAGATACCGTTGCTACACAAAACAATACCTATCGTTATTCTGATGAAAAAGCAAAGCCGGCGGCTACATCAAAAGACGTGATCCACAAAGAGATCCTGCAAAAGGAAAAAGAACTGGAAGAACTGAAGAAAAAAGTGGACGGGCAATAATGTCAAAAGCCGGTTAGGGCGCATGCCGCCTTTTTATGAGCGTTCCGTCCAGGTATTGAATAATGAAAAAGCAACCTAACGCAAATAACAGTGGTCCCTTTAACGCTACCAGCAATGCAATCGCCTCTGTGGCTGCCTTGTTCCCAAAAACAAGCGCAACACCATAAATTATGGCTATGGCCAATACGATTGCGGCGGGCAGCAAAAGATTCCAGATAAACCGCCGCCTATATTCATTCCTGGTTTTTATTTTCCGGATAACATTAAAGGAGAAAGAATAGGAAGGCCCGGTTGCGGTTGTTTTTTCCTTCAGCGCCTTAAACAACATATCATACGCCTGCAGCTCATTGAGCATTGATGGATCGTTGCTTTCCGGAACAGACCCGTGCATGCCGGCATCCAGCCATTCCTGTATTTTACTGTCGAGGTCTTTTTCTTTCATTTTAGGTAACTTTTAAGTTTCTCCTTTAAAATTTTACGCGCCCGGAAAAGATAGTTCTTAACAGTGCCTTCGGGCATCCCGGTTATCTGCCGGATTTCTTCGTAGGACATTTCATTAAAATGATACAAGGTTACCACACTTCTATAGGCAACCGGCATTCCTTCAATCAACTTATGCACGTACCCGAGAATATCTTTCTGCTCTGATAATCTTTCCGGAGTTTCGGTTGTAAAATAAACCTCCTCTGTTATTTCAGAACGCCCCTGTTTTTTATGATCCCGTATATAGTTCAATGCTGTGTGGTAGGCTATACGGGCGACCCATGTTGATAATTTAGATTGAAAAGAAAACTTTTCCAGATTATTGTATACTTTAATAAACACTTCCTGTGCAATATCCTCAGTGTCCGTTTTATTATCCACCAGCCTGTTCACTATATAAAAAACAAGCTGTTCATATTCTTTTACCAGCAGTTCAAATGCCCGCAAATCGCCCTTAAGCGCCAATGAAACCATGTTTCTTTCATTAAACATATCAACTGCTGTAATTACTGAACAAAAGTAAAAGCCTATAATACGGGCACATTTATCCCGGCCGGAACAAGACACAGCAATCGTCTGAAATGTTGCAAAAAAAATTTCTTTTATTTCCGCAACATTCAGCACTTCTTTTGTGACTATTGATTATCCGGGTTTAAATAAAAAATAAAATTATGAAAGATATTCTCGCGTTTTTTATGATCGTTGCCGTTGTTGCCATCCTTGCGGGTGTTGGTATTGAATTTATGAACTATTTATTAAAAAGACGTCTTATAAGATCCGGGCAACTGGATGAAAACTATCTGCGCTTGTTGACCCGGAAAAACAATCTTTTATCTTCATTAAAATGGGGCATCTTACTATTCTTTGGAGGTACCGGTCTTATTATTATTGGCACGCTTGCTTTTGACTGGGAACAGTCACCCATTCCCTGGGGCATAGAAACCGTTTTTATTTCAGCCGGATTTTTGATTTATTATTTTATAGTATCTCACAAGCAGAAGGACTGATGTTGTTTGGTTGCTATTGACCTGCAGCCTTATTTTCCCCGCACTCCTGCGTTTAGCGCTAAAAAGAAAAGTAATACTTTGTTGTTGCCGGGGAATTGTATTGCCCGGACAGTAGCCAGGTCTTTACTTATAATACTCCTCAATTTTTCAACCTGCAAAAGTATTCCCTGGCCCGTAAATAAAGGTCGTTTACCGCTTTGGGATTGTCTTTAGCCGTACGAACCCATAAGTTCGTTTAAATGATCCTTGTTATGATAACAAAGAAATTTTCACTTCTTTTCATACTATACTGTTTTGGCACCACGGCTCTTTTCGCACAAACAAACGATTCTATCTTAATCAAGGGGCAGATCACTGATTCATTGCAACAACCCGTTGCCTGGGCCACCGTAACGCTTACGAAAGGAGATACTATCATTTTTACGATTCCCGCTAATGCAACCGGCGTTTTTTCATTTGCTGCAAAAGAAAAAGCGGGTACATTGCTAACCATTACGAGCACCGCTTGTTTGCCATTCTCTACAACCATTCCCTGGGCACGGGCTGAATCGGGCACCCTCAATATGGGCCGGATAATGTTGCAGCAAAAAGGAACGGCTTTGCAAAATGTAACGGTTACCGCAACGAAACCTTTAATAAAAAAAGAAATTGACAAACTGGTTTACAACACGGAGATGGATCCGGAAAGCAAGTTCAGCAGCGTACTGGATATTATGAAAAAAGTTCCTTATCTGTCGGTTGACGGCCAGGAAAACCTCACGTTAAAAGGCAACAGCAGTTACCGGATCTTAATCAATGGAAAACCCTCGGGCATTGTTGATCAGGATCCGAAGAACTTTTTAAAGACCCTGCCCGCTTCCACTATTCAAAGTATTGAAGTATATACGACGCCCCCGGCCAAATATGACGCAGAAGGATTGGGCGGGGTCATTAATATTGTTACTACCAAAAAAATAGGAGAAGGGTATAAGGGAACAGTTAACATCAGTGAAGGGTTTCCTTCCGGTGGTCCTTCCGGTGGTTTTTCTTTTACAGCCACACATAAAAAGCTGGGAGTTGAATTATACGGCGGCGGCAACTTTGCTGAAAATGCCCTGGTAACAAATACTACCAGCCGAACGACCAGTGGCGATGTGCCCACCAACCTCAATGTTACAGGAAGCAACAAGGGCCATAATAACGGCCGCTACCTGGGTACCCAATTCAGCTATGAGTCCGATTCGCTCCAATTATTCACCGCGCAGTTTAATCTAAACGGGTTCAACGGAAGAAATAACAGCTACCGCAGTTCCATATTGGATCAGGGCGAAGCAATACTGCAACAGTTTATCCTGGCAGGCAATTCCAGATTCAATAATAACGGCCTTGATGCCGGCCTCAACTACCAATTGGGATTCCGGAATGATAAATCCAGGTTGCTCACTATTTCCTACCGGTATATGCAGTACAAAACCAACAGCGCCGCCAGCAATAGTTTTCTGGAGGCGATCCATTATCCCGTTCCCGACTATAGCCAGTACAACAATACAACAACAACGGAACATACCGGCCAGGTGGATTATGTCCAGAATATAAAAAAAATAAAAATGGAAGCCGGAATAAAAGCTATTTTCCGGGACAATAGAAGTGCCTTTAACACCCTGAAATATGATTCTCTTTCCGATCAGTTTTTAAATGATCCCGCACAACGGGACGCCTTTGTGAATCATCAGGCTGTTCTTTCTGCGTACAACACCTATTCCTTTACATTAAAAAACTGGGGGTTTAAAGCCGGCGCAAGGCTGGAGGAAACCATTAATAATATTGATTTTGAGGCTACGCAAACAAAAGTGGCCCACAACTACTTTAACCTGGTTCCGTCCCTCGCCATTAATAAAAATTATACGAACGGAACCTATATCAGTTTCGGTTATAATCAACGGCTGAAACGCCCGGGTATTAATCGCCTGAACCCATTTGTAAATATGTCGGATCCTAATTTTATAAGCTACGGGAATCCCGATCTAAAACCCTCCCTGATCCATAGTTTTGACCTGGGCTACGGCAGCAATAAAAAACAAGCCATAAACATCGGCCTTAACTATGCCTTTTCCAACAACCTGGATCTGAAAACCTCCCGTTATGATTCCGCCTCAAAAATCACTTATACTACCTATGACAATTCAGGTAAAATTGCAGCCCTGATGCTCAATGCCAACTTTAATCTGGCCCTTACCAAAGCGCTGCGAACCGTTATTAACGGCAACATAGGCAATTTCTGGATCCAAAGCGCCGTTGATGAGCGGCTCGCAAAAACACAACAACTACTGTACAGCGCAACCCTCTCCAATAGTTATACCTTTAAAAATGACTGGATCGTCAGCGCCTCTTTGTACCTATATGGAAAAAACCTGGCGCCCGCACAGATACAGGGAACCGTCAATGGATATATAGCCTCCGGCTTTAGTATGAGTAAAAGCCTGCTAAAGAAAAAACTATCCTTCTCTGCATATATCAATAACCCCTTTACAAAATTCAGAAACAGTCGCACGGAAATCGTGTCATATGATTTCATTGAAATAAACAGCAACCAGCAGTATTTTAGAAAAGCGGGGTTCAGTATTAATTACCGGTTTGGAAAATTGAAAAAGGATATTCTAAAAAATAAACGGGGTATCAACAATAATGATATCTCCAATTAAAACAATAAAAATGAAAAAGATAATCATTGCCGGGTTTGCATTATTACTTTACGCTTCCGGAAAAGCCCAGGTAAGCGACACCACCTCGCTTTTCAAAACCATGAAACACCTGGATAGCCTGTTATTTGAAACAGGTTTTAATAAATGCCAGGTAAGTGTCTACGACAATATCGTTAGCGATGACCTGGAGTTTTATCATGATGTGGGCGGCATCACTTCCGGCAAAGCCGCCTTTAAAGCATCCATACAAAATAACATCTGTAATAATTCCGATCAACCCAAACGAAGGCTGGTTAAGGGTTCTATGCAAGTGTACCCGCTTTATAAGAATCAACAACTATATGGTGCGATACAGGAAGGCCGTCATGTTTTTTTTATATTATCCAATGGACAATACAAAAAATCGGGCACCGCTAAATTCACGGAACTATGGTTACTGGAAAATAACAGATGGAAATTAAAACGGGTATTGAGTTTTGATCATAAAGCGGCGCAATAAATGATGCAGGTTCAAAAATGATTGCGAGCCGGTTTTGTAGTAAATTTGATCATCTTTTTACTACAAACGGTTGCCATGAACTCAAGAAGAAAATTCATTACCAATGCCTCATTGCTGACATTCGGCGGATGGGCCTTACAGTCCTTTAATACAAAAAACTTTTCACGCGGTAATATCGCTGCCGCGGACCAGATCAATATCGGCGCCATCGGCATTAACGGCATGGGTTGGTCAGATACATTATCTATGCTCAAAAATGCAGGAGTAAACCTGGTGGCGCTTTGCGATGTGGACAAAAACGTATTGAACAAACGCATGGCGGAGCTTTCAAAAAAGAATATCGATACGGCTAAAATAAAAACCTATGGCGACTATCGCGCCTTGCTGGATCGCAAGGATATTGATGCGGTGATCATTGGCACACCGGACCACTGGCACGCCCTCATCATGATCCACGCCCTGCAGGCCGGAAAAGACGTGTATGTTGAAAAGCCCGTGGGTAATTCTATTCAGGAATGCAGGACCATGGTGGCTGCGCAGGAAAAATACAATAAAGTGGTGCAGGCAGGCCAATGGCAGCGCAGCCAGCAGCATTTTCGCGATGCGATCGATTTTGTGCATTCCGGTCAGTTGGGCAACATCAGGACGGTAAAGGTTTGTTGCTACCAGGGCTGGATGAAGCCCGGGCCCAAAGTGGCAGACAGTGCGCCACCTGCCGGTGTGGATTACAAACAATGGCTGGGGCCCGCCAAAACCCGGCCCTTCAACAGCAGCCGGTTCCATTTTAATTTTCGCTGGTTCTGGGACTATGCCGGCGGGTTAATGACCGACTGGGGCGTGCACCTGATCGATTATGCCATTTTTGGTATGAACGCCCCCGTCCCCAAAACCGTTTCTGCTTTAGGTGGTGATTTTGCTTACCCCGATCTGTACCAGGAAACACCGGACACCCTTACTGCACTTTATGAATTCGACAATTTTAACCTGGTTTGGGATCATGCCATGGGCATCGATAACGGCAATTTTGGAAGAGACCACAGCATCGCCTTTATAGGCAATAATGGCACCCTGGAACTGGACCGCGGCGGCTGGGAGGTGATCGAAGAAAAGCGCAGCGACAAAAAAGTAAGCGTCGCCCGCAAAAGCCCTACCGACAACGGGCTGGATAAACACACAGAAAATTTTATTAAAGTAGTGCGCTCGCGCAAACTAAACGATCTGAACTGCTCCATACAAACCGGCGCCCATATCGCCACCGTTTGCCAGATGGGCAATATTGCCTTCCGCAGCGGCCAGAAAGTGGTTTGGGATAAAAACAAAAAGCAGTTTACCAACAACGGGTTGAACGCAAAATACATGATGGCTTCCTATAATAACGGGTATCAGCTACCGAAGATTTAGCTTATGGGCACTTTTATTTTTGCCAGATCAATTTAATCCTGCTGCTTCGATAAACTTTTCCCGGCTCAAGTCGCTCATAACGGTGATGCTATTGGGGTGTACGGTTCCTTTCTGATCTATTACAACATAGGTTGGATAACCGCCCTCTGCATTTAACTTCTTCCGGAGCGCCGCTTCCAACTCCTGGTTAATGAAGATATGCGTGCCGAAAGGTTTGTCTTATTTTGATTTCTGCAAGCTTTCCGATATCTTAGAGTTCCGGACACTAAGATAAATGAAAATACCTTCTAAACTATTTCTTCTGATTTTTTTGTTGTACTGTCAAAAGGACGCGGCAGCACGAATACACATCCGCTACAGCAGTTATCAGGAATTAAAACCGGCGGCGGACCTGCCCAATACAACAACTTATCTTATTACAAAAGAGCCGGGCTGGAAAGAAGATCACTATCTGGACCTGGCTACACTTACTGTCGAATACGGATTTAATAAAATAATTCCTATCTGGGTAAAAGAGCCGCCCCGTCTGGTGGGTTATGATAAGCTAACGGGGAAGTATTATGAATTGAGTCCGGAAGAGCTTCATATAATATTAAAAGAAAATAGCCTGGATGCAAAACAACTGCTCCGGATTAGTTTTTATAAACGGCATGGCGGCAAAGTTTTTGCAGGGATCCTGGTAGTGCTCATCATTTACGGACTTATGCCCACACGCACCCGTAAAAAAATAATTACACCACAAAAAATATAACTATGCCTATCTACGTTTACATCCTCTCCGGCTTTATTATTATCTATGCACTGGTTTTTCTTTTATATAAAAATAGGATGCGAAAAACAGCCGACACCTTCAACAACCTGGACCTGAACAGTGAGGCCCGCAATGCGGCCACCTATCAAATGGACTATCTTGAGGGAGGCTATGCCTTTATCAAAGAGCAGCTCAAAACAACTCCTGTTGACGCTTTTACATCTGCCCGGGCACAACATACCCCTACAGACGAGGCAAAGGATATGGCAAAAAACTTGGTGAAGGGCGCCGCCACAATGGGAACCGTGCGTTTCAGAACCGTTCATACGCCGAAGTATCTGGTACTAAGCGGCGACAGCCTCCATTTGCTGGATACAGATAAAAATGGCGATATATCCGCACACCTCATTTTTGACCGGCAGCGGTTAACAAATTCCACATTGCAGGAAACCACCAAACCGGGCGGGTCTTCTTTTATGCAGCAAAAATTTGGCAACTACTCCCTGCGCACGTACAAGCTTTCATTAAATACAGATGATCAGCCCATCGTGCTGGACCTGTATTCTTCCTTTTTAAATATAGGCCCGCAAAACCAGGGCTCGGTTGCCCTCCGGGTGCAGGATATGGTACCGCAATTCGTTGTGGGCGGGAATTTTTTAAATAAGCTGGGCAATAAATACCCGAATTTGAAGGTAACTACGGACCTGCCGAATATTTAAGCATCTTACCACCCCTGCTTCTTTATTTCCTGTTCTATGGTTCCCGCTGTTACCCATATCTGACCATCATCATCATGGCTCAGCACGTTATAATTTCCATCCAGCAAAAACCGGAAGGGAATAAAGGATACCGCATATTTTTTTGCCAGGGGGCTTTCCCAATTTTTTAAATCAGAGACGTTGATCCAATGGCTAATTTTATCTTCTTTGATCGCCTCCAGCCATTTTTCGCGGTCGTTGTCAAGCGAAACACTTACTATTTCTAAACCTCGGTCTGCATATTTTTTATACAGCTCTATTAGACGCGGATGCGTGATTCTGCATGGGCCGCAATCACTTGCCCAAAAGTCAATCAAGATCAGTTTTTTATTTTTAACATCAGAGAGCCGGAAGTCTTTCCCATCAGCGGTTTTCATTGAAAACTTTTCAAAGCCTCCTTCTTTAGCAATAATACTGTTTCGCTGCAATCCTTTTAAAAGTCGTTGTATTTCTTCGGTTGCCTGTTGGGCAGACGAAAGTTTTGCTATCAGAGCCTTTGTTCCCTCATCCCCGGTATAGTATTTTGAAGTGCGAATAATATTCGGCAATACTTTGGATTCCGGGTATTTTTTTATAATGCTGTCAACATAGTGGAATGCCAGCGCTTTTTGCTTTTCCCTAATAGCCACTTTCTGCTCTTCGGTTATTATTCGGGGTTCAGGAATTTTTTCATCTTCAGGGTCATACGTGCCAAAACCCCTATAGGCTGCATTTCCATAATCGTTATAGATCATTGCATCCAATGGTCCTATTAGTTTTGATGTGCGCATTAAAACGGATTGAATGTCCTTCATTTTTATTTCCTTACACTCCAGTGTATATACTCCGCTTTCCAGCCAGATGCTGCTGGCGCCCGAGCTATCGGTCATTATTAATGCAATACCCGGTTCCTTTATATTGCCACTTACTTCAAAGCTGCCATCAGGTTTTATAAGGGCATCGGGAAGGCCGGAAATCTTAACTTTCCTACAATTGCTTAGCAGCTTTGTTTTGCCATGAATAGTAACGTGCTGCTGGGCAAAAGCGCCGGCGCAAAAAACAGAGAGGGTAATTATTGATAACAACGTCTTCATTTTATTTTTTATTTCAGATATATTAAAACATTTGCAACATATTCTTTTTTGCTTTTTGAAACAGGGATCTCATCACCATTTTCAAAGACCAGATAACCGCCATCACCTCTTGCCCAACTTTTGATATACGCTTTGTTCACCAGATGGGATTGGTGACAACGCAGAAATCCAAAGTCTGCCAATAATTCTTCGTATTCATAAATAGGTCTGGAAACCATAATCTTTTCTCCGCCTGAAAGATAAAAGGTAGTGTATGCGTTAGACGATTCACAACGGATGATCTCACGCGGATATACAAACCGTGTTTCTTTTAAAGCGGGCAGTGCAAGTTTATGAGCCGTTCTTTCATCCCGGTTTCTGATAAGAGCCAGCAGGTTGTCAAGCTCCTTGTTATGTTTCTTTGTTTTTATTCTTTCTGTGGCTTTTTCAACTGCCAATTGCAACTCTTTAATATTAATGGGCTTTAATAAATAATCAACTGCTGAAAATTTTATGGCTTGTATGCCATACTGGTCAAAAGCTGTGATCAGTATGATCTCAAAATTATTTTCACCGAGTGCTTCCAGCATCTGAAATCCACTTTTACCCGGCATTTGAATATCCAGGAACACCAGGTCGGGGTTCACTGATGTTATCAGTGAGGCGCCATTATCGGCATTCATTGCAGTACCGGCAATCACTACCTCAGTACAATACTTTTTTAATAGTCCATCAAGGTTGTCGATATTATTTACTTCGTCATCTATAATTACGGCACGTGTCATAATAGCCAGTTGTTAAATATGAAAGTGACAATTGTTCCCTGTTCTATATTTTTAATATTCCATCCAATTTGACGATCCTTTAGTGTTTTGTTCAACAGCCTTATCCGCTCCTCCGTAAGTTTTAACCCGTATCCGTTTCTGGCCCTTGGGTTAAACCCTGATCCATTGTCTGCAATACAAACGACAAGATTATCTTCGTTTATTTTGTAATCAATTGTCAATAGTCCCTTGTCATAATAATTGGAAATACCGTGTTTAACCGCATTTTCAATCACAGGTTGCAACAGCAACGCCGGCACTTCTATTTCGGTTTTATTGATCGCTTTCTCCAATGCTATTTCAAACCTAAAGCCGAAACGGAGTTGTTCCAGTTTCAAATAATTTTCAATCAACTCCAGGTCTTTTGAAAGGCTGACAAATTCTTTTTCGCTTTGGCTTAAAGAATTGCGTAGCAGCAAACTAAAGTCATTCAAATAACGGTAGGCGCCTTCAATGTCGTTTTTAGTAATTAGCCCCTGTATAGAACTCAGCGCGTTAAAGACAAAATGTGGGTTAAATTGCGATTTGATGGATTTGATCTCTGCCTGCGTCAGTTGCCTTTTTGCTTCTTCTTTTTTAAATTTTGCTTTCTGCCGGCGGTTTATTAGCAAAAGATAAGCCGATGTAAATGCCAGAGAAGACAATATCCCCGCAATCATTTTAAACCATAGGGTCTGGTACCAATACGGTTGCACGTAGAAAGTATACACCGTTACATTCTGCCGCTGTATACTAAAACGCACCTTCAACTGATGACTTCCGGGCGGAATGTTTTTAAGCCATATAAAATTAAGGTCAAAGTCATTGGGCTTCCAGCCGGTGCTGTCTTTGCCGGATAGCAGGTTGTATTCTAAAATTTCTTTAGATTTAACAATATCATCGAGATAAAAAATAAGGTTGTTTTCCCCTGGTTTAAACTTCTTTGGCAGTTTTTCTATGCTGTCTTTAGAGGGTAACCAATCTTCGTAGTTTTCGAATAATTGAGGCGGCTTCCATTGCTTTTTAAAGGTCTCCAAAAAACCGGACATTTGATCTGTAGTGAAAACGTTCACAATAGAAGGAGTACGACTAAGCCACAAGGCCGATTGCCTGGCCTGTATTAATGCTGGCTTATTTTTCCTGCGCACTTCAAAAACAAGCCGGTTGCCGGCGGTGGATTTAAACTGTCCAAGATAGGCGCCAACGGTATCAGCAGCCGTTCTGTTTATTTGTTGAGTATAATTATAAAAAATCCATTTATAAAAAAGTGTGGGAGTATGCCACGGTACTACAACCTCTGTTTGATTCCTGAGAACTCTGAACTCATATTCCGTTGCATTTTCTTTATTAATGCCTTCTACTATAACAATGATTCCTGTTGAATCAAAAACAGGAATGGCATATTGCCCTGCATAAGTATAGGTCATCATCATGGAGTGATCTATCGTATCATTCGGATACTTCTTAAGTTCAGGAATTTTCCGGAGCACCGTTTTATTGCTTACTGCAAGGTTATTGGAATACAGTGTTATCATCATTAGATAAGGATCTCTGGAGTGAGCAGATAGATTCTTTCTCTCATTATAAACATCGGACGATTGCATTGAGTACATTGTCATCGAAAAATATTTCCGGATGGAGTCGCCATGGGTATCGCCCGTAAGCACCGGGTTGATCTTGTCCATTATAAACGGTTGCCCGAAACAATTGATTGTCAACAATAAAATTCCTAGAATGTAGATTACCGGTTTCATTTACATAACAAATCAACATAAATAATATTTCCAAATAATTGCAGTTTTGAAAACATCCTGTTTGGCTTTGAATTCGGCAATAATATGTTTCTCTGCCGCAATGACTTTGCTGTTATAGCCCTTAACTGTCTTTCCTTTTTCAATGGGCACGCAGTTGGATATAGTTTTCAGAGCTCGATTGTTGCTGTTTTGCAATTATGTGCATTTTAACTGATGCTAATTTACAGGCAATTGCATCGAAAATTATTTTTCGCCGAGAATTTAATCCGCCCCGCCAAGTTCTGGCAAAATCAGGAATTCGTAAATCTTAAATACCAGCTATCTTTGCACCTCATTTTCAACAATAGATTCATGAGCACACAATCTTTTTCCGAGCAGGAAAAAATAAGAAGAGAGAAATTACAGAAATTGAGAGCCGCAGGGATTGACCCATACCCGGCGCCATTATTCCCGGTGAGCCACTACTCCGCGGATATAAAGGCCCAATTTACAGAAGAAACAAAGGAAAACTTTGCCCGGGTATCCCTCGCGGGACGTATTATGAGCATTAACGACAAGGGAAAAGTGTTCTTCATAAAAATACAGGATAAACAGGGGCTGATCCAGCTATATGTAAAAAGGGATGAACTGTACCCCGGCGAGGATAAAAGCGCCTGGGATGTTTTGGTGAAACACGGACTGGACCTTGGTGATTTTATCGGGGTTACGGGCTATGTATTCATAACAAAAACAGGGGAGACCTCCCTCCACACCCAAACACTCACCCTGCTGTCAAAATCATTAAAACCCCTTCCCGTGGTTAAGCGCGATGAAGAGGGGAACGTTTTTGACGAGGTGACAGATCCCGAATTCAAATACCGCCAGCGTTATGTGGACCTGGTGATCAATGCATCAGTGAAGGAGACGTTTGTCAAGCGGACTAAAATGATCAATTCTATCCGTGAATTTCTAAATGCGCAGGGCGCCTTAGAGGTAGATACGCCCGTTTTGCAGTCGATCCCAGGCGGCGCGGCCGCCCGCCCCTTCGTTACGCACCACAACGCACTGGACGTTCCCTTTTATTTACGTATTGCTAACGAGCTTTATTTAAAAAGATTGATCGTGGGTGGTTTTGACTGGGTATATGAGTTTAGCCGCAATTTCCGTAACGAAGGGATGGACCGCACCCACAACCCCGAGTTCACCGTATTGGAATTTTATGTGGCCTACAAGGACTATTTCTGGATGATGGAAACCACCGAACAATTACTGGAAAAAGCAGCAATCGATGTAAACGGTACTACAGAGGCTGCTGTAGGCGATAAAAATATTTCCTTTAAAGCGCCCTATGCACGCGTGTCTATTTATGATGCGATAAAAGAGCATACCGGTTTCGACGTAAGCGGTCTTTCAGAAGAAGGGTTGCGCGATGTGTGTGCCAAACTGGGCATCCATACAGATAAAACCATGGGCAAAGGAAAGCTCATTGACGAGATCTTTGGCGAAAAATGTGAAGCCCATTATATACAACCCACTTTTATTATTGACTATCCCATTGAAATGAGTCCGCTTACAAAGAAGCACCGCGAAAAAGAAGGCCTGGTGGAGCGCTTTGAGCTGATGGTAAACGGAAAGGAAATAGCCAATTCCTACTCCGAATTAAATGATCCCGTTGAACAACGCTCCCGCTTCGAAGAGCAGGCAAAACTGATGGAACGAGGGGATGAGGAAGCGATGTATATCGATTATGACTTCCTCCGTGCGCTGGAATATGGTATGCCACCAACTTCAGGTATCGGCTTTGGTATCGACCGTTTGGTAATGCTGCTTACCGGTCAGCCTTCCATACAGGACGTATTATTCTTTCCGCAAATGCGGCCGGAGAAGATGGATTAAAAACATGGGTAAGACCTGTAAGGTTTTTTAAACCTTACAGGTCTTACATTTCTAAAACACACTAATGTCCACACCAACCACCCCTGTTTATTTAAACACCGCCGCCTGCGGCCTGATCCCGGGGGCCGTACAGGAAAGCGGAATGGATCTTTATAAACGCTTTACCACCAACAGCTCCCTGGCAGCCGAGCACTGGCGCGATGTACAGCGTTTTGAAATAAAGGAAACGATTGCCCGGTTCATGGGCACAACAAAAGAAAACATCGCGCTGATCCCGAATTTTTCTCATGGCATTAATGCAATTGTTCAGGCGTTAAATGGGAACGAAAAAGTACTGCTCTACAGAAAGGATTTCCCCTCCGTTTACATTCCTTTTGTCATCAACAATTTCAATATTGTATGGATAGATGATGAGGACGGTTTCCTGATCTCAATGGAAAAAATAGAAACCCTCATCCGGGAGCAAAAAATAAACCTGGTGGCAATCAGTCATGTGCAATGGCAGAGCGGCTTTAAACTGGATATTAAAACCCTTTGCAGCATTTGCCGGCAAAATAATGTTTATACAATTATTGACGCCACCCAAAGCCTGGGGGCCGTCAATATCCACCTTCCGGAAATAAACCCGGATGTATTGATCGCCAGCAACTATAAATGGATGAATGCCGGTTTTGGAAGCGGCATCTTATATATGAACGCAGCATTTGCACAACGGTACCCGGCAAAAATTTCGGGAATGCAAAGCAATACGTTTCGTTTTAACAAGGAGCATTTTGATTTTGACGGCGGCATTGAAAACTATGAACCCGGCAGCATCAATATGTTTGGCTTTTGTCTGGTTAACACTGCAATCGAAGAAAAAAACAAAACAGGCATTGCGGTTATTGACGCGCAGAACACCGCTCTTACAAAAACACTTTTGGAAAAGCTTTCAATACTGCCTGTGCAACTCATCGGTCCCGCCACAATGGACAATCGTTGTTCTATCCTGGTGCTGAAAGAGGAGCGGGGACTGCACCAGCATTTAGCAAACAATACTATTATAACCACGGGTAGGAACGGATTGGTGCGCATCAGCATGCACTACCATAATACGGTTGCAGATATAGAAACCCTGGTGACCTGTATACAGGATTGGGCGCAGGCGACAAACCTGTGAGGTTCTTGCAAACCTCACAGGTCTCTAATTCAGGCACTGAAATACTATCGCGGCCAGCACCGCACCGATAATTGGCCCCACAATGGGCACCCAGGCATAGCCCCAATCGCTGGGCCCCTTTTTTCCAATAGGCAAAATAGCATGCATCAGCCGGGGACCAAAATCCCTCACCGGATTGATGGCATAACCCGTAGGGCCACCGAGGCTTAAGCCAATGCCCAGCACAATAAACGCTACAGGTAATGCATCCAGGGCCCCCAGGCTATTTGCCGGCGCAATAATAAACAGTACCGTCAGGATCAGGATAAAGGTTCCGATCAATTCCGTAAGCATATTATTCAAAGGGCTGCGGATCGCCGGTGCCGTGCTAAAAGTAGCCAGTTTCAGGCCCGTATCATCGGTAGCTAAGTAATGTTGCCGGTAGGCCAGCCAAACACCTGCCTGGCCCAGCATCGCGCCCAGCAGTTGCCCACCAAGGTATTGCGGAATTGTATTGCTGTTAATTTTCCCTAACCAGGCCAGCGCCACAGTTACGGCGGGGTTCAGATGGGCGCCGCTTGCTTTTGAGGAAACAAACACGCCTACAAAAACAGCCATCGCCCAGCCAAAAGTGATCACGATCCAGCCGCTGCTGTTTCCCTTGGTCTTATTTAAGACCACGTTCGCTACCACCCCATTCCCCAGGATAATGAGCAAAAAGGTTCCAACCAATTCTCCGGTAAAAATATTCATATAAAATTCGTTTATCGTTTGAAGTTTTTTGTTTGAGGTTAGCCTCCGTGTATTCTATACCTTATCGTTTTCGTTTTGAAGTCTGTTATTTTGACGTTTTCAACTTCAAACATCAGACTTCTTCCGTCCAGGCCTGGGCTGCTTTTACCGCACGCTTCCAGCCTCTTGTTAATTGTTCGCGCACCTCCTCCGTCATATACGGTTCAAATGCCTGGTCTACCTGCCAGTACCGTTCCACTTCTTTTATGTCATTCCAGAAACCTATTGCCAGGCCGCTAAGATATGCAGCGCCTAAAGCCGTGGTTTCCGTGATCTTCGGCCGCACCACTTTTGTATCCAGCAAATTCGCCTGGAACTGCATCAGGTAATTGTTCACCGTAGCGCCGCCATCCACCCGTACTTCTTTGATTGAAATACCGGAATCCGCTTCCATCGCCTTCAATACGTCCATGGTCTGGTAGGCGATGCTCTCTACCGCCGCCCGCGCAATATGCCCGTCGGAGCTGCCCCTGGTAAGACCGGTGATCATTCCCCGCGCATGCTGGTTCCAATAAGGCGCCCCCAGCCCGGTAAAAGCGGGCACCATGTACACGCCGCCATTATCGGGCTCCGTTGCCGTTAGCGCTTCTATATCCCCCGATTTTTGAATCAGCTTCAATCCATCGCGTAGCCACTGCACCACCGCTCCTGCAATAAATACACTGCCTTCCAGCGCGTAGCTCACTTCATCATTTATCTTCCAGGCGATGGTCGTTAACAAATTATTTTCAGACGGCACCGGCTTGGCTCCTGTATTCATCAGCATAAAACACCCCGTACCATACGTATTTTTCACCATTCCGGACTGAGTGCACATTTGACCGAATAACGCTGCCTGCTGATCTCCGGCAATACCGCTCACCGGAATTTTTGCTCCTGTTAAAACCATATCCGTATGACCGTACACCTCGCTGCTGGAACGCACTTCGGGCATCATGCTTAACGGGATGCCAAATAATTCCAGCAATTCCTTATCCCACTCCAGTGTATGAATATTGTAGGCCATGGTGCGCGATGCATTGCTGACGTCGGTTGCATGCACCTGGCCGTTGGTCAGTTTCCATAACAACCAGGAATCAACCGTTCCAAAACACAATTCGCCTTTTTCGGCCCGCTCCCTTGCCCCTTCTACGTTTTCAAGGATCCACCGGATCTTTGTTGCCGAAAAATAGGCATCGGTCACCAACCCTGTTTTTGCTTTTATGGGTGCCGAATGTCCTTCCTGCTTCAACGCATCACAATAGTCGGAGGTACGTCGATCCTGCCATACGATGGCATTATAAACGGGTTGTGACGTAGCGCGATCCCATACAACCGTTGTTTCCCGTTGATTGGTAATGCCAATGCAGGCAATGTCGGCAGCGCTTAGCCCCGCCTTCACAATGGCTTCGGCAGCCACCCCTAACTGGGTCGACCATATTTCATTGGCGTCGTGCTCCACCCAACCGGGCTTCGGAAAGATCTGTGTAAACTCTTTTTGCGCTACGGCAACAATTGTTCCGGACTTATCGAAAACAATAGCGCGGGAACTGGTGGTACCTGCATCGAAAGAGAGAATGTACTTTGGCATAGTCAACCGTTTATTTGAATTTTAAAATTAAATCCTATCGTTTCCTGTTTATAAACAGGAAGAAAGAGTGCATCAATATAAAACAAAATATTTCATTCTACGCAATTGCAATCCTTCGCCGGGGCAAAAATTGTGCCCGTCATTTCATTGATACGGTTAAAGCCTTGGGCCGTGTCATCGTTTCCGTATAAACATTCCCAAACCGGTCTGTTACCTTTATCAATACCGGCGAAGTGGGGCTTACGGCCGCAGCTTTAAACAGGTGCGCCGATGTTGTGGTACAAAAATCGCTTGTGGGCGTTGCCCCGGCGTTCAGCCGCAGCGCCTCGTAAGAAATAATATGCAGCGGATCTTTCACCTTTACACGTGTAACAGCCAGCGGCATTGTTCCGTTTTCGAACAATTCCACTTTCCAGCGTTTATCGTACCCCCAAACGTTCACCAAAATTTCGTTACCGGTATTTTTTACAGCATACGCGTCTACATAATCCGCCAAAAGTGCATCGGTGGTTTTGGGTGCATAGTTAGCAGCCGTAATATGAACCAGGTTCATATCATAAGCCCTGAACTGGTACTGCTCCTCATACCCGATTGCTTTATATAACCACTGATACCCGGTGTTATTAAATTTCCAGATGGCATAACCTCCCGGGGCGCCGTCTTTACAGATCTGATTGCCGGCATAACCGCTTTTGCCGGTCCACCACCAGGTAGCGCAAACAGCGCCGGAGTTATGCTCCATCAGCGTTGGTGAATTTTCATAAGCATAACAGATATGGGTATGCCCGGTTAATACATTTACATTGCTGAACCCGGAGAAACAGTCGATCAATGCTGATGCGTTGGTCAAATTCAGCGCTGCGGTTTCCGAAGCTGACGGGTTACCGTTTAAATGGATGTGCATGGCCAGAACAACAGGGGCCGACTTATCAGAAAGGGTTGCCAGGTCCTTTTTTAACCACGCCAACTGGTCTGCGACGATGGTTTCATTGTAGGACCGGTCGCCCAAAGTGCCCTGAGCGCCTCCTTTATTTACATACTCAATATTATCTAAAACAACATAATGTACTTTTCCAAGGTTGAACGAATAATAGGTGGGGCCCAGTGAAGCTCTGAAAGCGGCTTCTGCGGGCCAATCGGCGGCCACATAGGGGTCATTATCATGATTGCCCATGGTATGGAAGACCGGTATATTTATGTTTTTCATTACAGACAGGTATTCAGCAAAGCTGTATTTGTTCGCATACCAGTAAGCATCCCAGGTCATGTCGCCCAGTGTAAGTCCGTACACTTTGTACCCTTGCTGCCGGTAGCGATCGATGGTTGCCTTTGCATCCGGCAAAAAGCCGTTTTGAAACTGGGCAATATCATCGTTCCGGTTGGCCAGGTGCAGATCGCCAATTGCCAGCACTACATGCTTATCATTGTCTGTTTTTGTTACTGTAAAGTTTATTGTTTCCACCACGGATGCATCGGCTCCAAATGCCTGGTAAAAAACCGGGAGTATGGTATTGCCAGCGCTCACCTCATAGCCGCCGGGTACGGAAATAAAAACAAATTTTTTTGTTTTTGCGGAAGGAAGATAATAACTGCCGTCTTTGCCAGTAGTAGTAACCGCCACCCCATCTGATACCACCACACCCGGCACGCCCGCACCGGCACAGGTAACCCGCCCTTTAACCGTCATGCCGGCTACATCAGGCAGGGCGCCGCTTTCATTGCCGGAAGTTTCCGTTCCCGGTCCGGCAGCACTCCCTTTACTACACCCCCCGGCAGCCAACCCTGCACCGGCCATTGCGCCGGAAACAAGAAAGGCCCTCCTTGAAATCGTTCTGCTTTTCATACGGGGGATGACATTATTTCAACTGGTAAAACAAATCGGGATAATCGGTAATAATGCCATCCACACCCATATCGGCTAGCTTTTTAATTGTGGGCAAATCATTCACCGTCCAGGGTACTATTTTGATGTTGCGCTGATGACACTCTTTTACCAGCTCTGGTGTTACAATGGCATAATGCGGACTATAATATGCCGGCGTATAACCCAGGGCCTCCAATTGTTCAGCCAACGGGCGCTTTTCTTTATCATCCACTAAATAAGAAGTTTGCACCTGTGGGTATTTTTGATGCATTATTTTTAATGCCCGCACATCAAAACACTGGATAATAAGCCGTTTGCCAATATTAAACGGCAGGAGGGTTTGCATAGCCAGGTCTGTGAATTCCGCCACGGGCGGGCTGGTAACGCCATCACCTTTGGGGCTGGATTTAATTTCAATATTATATTGAATGGCGATGTCTTTCTTTTTAGCATAGGCCTCTGTGGTGGTGAGCAGCTCTTTTAACAGCGGCTTTACTGCGGCCATTTTTTTCTGGCGGGGCTCTGCCGGATAGAACTTTTTGCCTACATCATATTTTTTAATCGAATCGTAGGTCATGGTGTACAGGATCCGCTTTTTTGACTCCGCAGGGGTGAGGGTATCGCCCTCCGGTGTGGTGGTAAACCCGTAATTAAATGTAGCGTCGTGCGATACGATAACCTGTTTGTCCTTTGTTACCTGCATATCCATCTCCAGGGTGGTAACCCCCATATCTATGGCGTTCAGCATGGCAGGGATCGTATTTTCCGGCATCAGTCCGCGGCCACCGCGGTGCGCTTCCATATCCAGGTTTTTATAGGTTGGCGGAAGCTGGATTTTCTTTTGCCCGTACCCGGCCATTGTTACGGCCAGCAGAAGCGCGACGCTAAAAATTGTTTTTTTCATTTGGTACTATTCATTATTTATGACATTGAAAGAAAGATCTGTTCGTCTGAGATCCCAATAAAAGAATTTAAGTTCTTTGAAACGACAAGTTATTATTCGTCGCCTCGTGTTATTTATTTGCGTTACGAAAACAATGTGTTCATAACATAATATTCTTTCGTCACCCTGACCGGCGTTCGGACGGGGGTCTCTCACTTCCCGGGCAGTCCGGCATCACAGGGATGCCTCGGCTCTCCCGATAAATCGGGATTGCGCCCGGCATGACGAATGTATAATTGCATTTATAAATACTTTCCGTCTTTTAAAATTTTTGACCACAGTTTATATCCGTTAATATTCAGATGCAGGCCGTCATAAGTAAGATCTTTGTTCAGCTTACCGTCCTTTAGAAAATGCGGGTGCAGATCGATGACGGTTATCGCCTCATCCTTGCCCAGTTTCTTAAGCCCTTCATTTACGGCGGCTATATGTTCATCTTTCCCGTAATGACCTTTTTTGGGCGGAATATCTGCGTTCACAGGAAGCACGGTCTGAAAATAGATTTTTGTAGCCGGGCTTTCCTTTTTGATCTGGCGGATGATGCGTTTATAGTTATTTAAGATCACTGCATCCGGAACATTGCGGGAGATATCATTAGTGCCGATCAGAATAAAGACCTTTTGCGGCTTGCCTTCCGTAACCTCGTGCAGGCGCTCCAGCACACCAAAAGTGATGTCGCCGCTGATGCCCCGGTTCTTGCATTCGGGGTTTTGAAATAACTCTTCCCAGTCGATACCGGCAGTAATACTGTTACCCAAAAAGATAATATCTTTTGACGAATTGGGAAAGGCATTAAACTGGTCCACCCGCAATTTATAACTGCCCGGGCGGTAAGTGCTGTCCCAGGCAGGGGATTGGGCGTTGCTTCCGACGGCGCTAAACACACAGGCCAGGATAAGGCCTGTGTGTAAGGTTTTTTTTAATTTAAGTTTCATTGATTATTTATTCTACTATTCTTGTAATAAGCGAATCATTGGGACCGCCACGGCCCGGTTCTATATCGGCAATGGTAGCCGCAGTGTGGGTATCGTCTGTTGCCTGAAATAATTCTATTGGTGTCTGCTTCCTTGCGCTGGTCCACCGATGCAAGGTAATATTATAAACCCCTCCCATCATATTGAACAACCCGGCATCAGTAGCCGCAACCGGGTGCGCCGCATTTATCGCATAGGGCATATTAGTGGTATTACCTGGTGAGCGATAATACAGATAGGGCAGAATCACCGGCTTGTAGGTGCTTTGATCAATACCCACTGAGAACATAGAATACCAGTCGTTATTACAGATCCGGTAACCCAGTATCGGGTTTTTGGAAGGATCGTAAATAGAAGTGGTTCCGCCGGAAGCTACAAATAACACGTCTTCCGGAACTGATTTCTCGTTAACTGTGGTCCCTTTAAACAAGGCGACACCGCAGGTGTTCCCGCTATTCGGAAAGGGGCCGCTGGTTGAAAAGGCACTTGCGCGGAACAAGCCGCCATCACCCTTATTGGTAGCGCTGGTTGAATAGGTCTTTTGATACCAATTCGTTCCTGCCGGGAAAGAAACCGTACCCGCATTGCCATTGATTTTTTTGCCCTGGAAACCGAAGTAAAAGAATTGCCCTTTTAATACAGAGCCAGATGTAATGTTCCACTTAATAGTCCGCTGTCCTCCGGTGGCCCAACCGTTATCCAGCGCAGGGGTAGACGCGCCAGGGTTGGCACAGAAAACAATGCTGTAGGGTGTTACAGCGAAGTTGATGTCTTTGGTGGCGATCATCTGCACGTATTCGTTACCACCATCGCCGCCCTTGGGATCGCCCATGAATCCGGAAATAAGGAGGTCCTGTTCAGAAGATCCCATATTCACTATGTCATCTGCATCTCTTGTTCTTAATTGTATCGATCCCTTTTCCGTAGCAAAAGGTATTCCTACATAAGCCGCTAAACTGAATGGGGCATTATTAGCATAACTTACGCTGGGATCGGTATAAAGTGTCAGATCGGCAAAACCATCATTAATTGTTTTAACGCCGCCGATTCCCTCCCCGGCCGGTAATGTGGGATTGAAGCTGGATTTATTAACGATACACAGGGAACTTTCGTAATTGTTAGGATTCGCCAGCAGCTCTGCTGTGGTTATCGCATTTGTGTTGACTTGTCCTTTTCCCTTGGATTCAATTTTAGCGTCTGTTACACCAACAATAGTTAAAATGCCGTTCTTTCTGGTTAAAGTAGCGCCGTCAATATTGATCATTAACGAATCCCCCGGGTGGTAATTAGCGGCAGTGGCGCCCAGGTCTATGGCAATGCCCCGTAACATATTAAGGCGGCGGCTGTCCTGCACTACCAGCAATCCATCCGGGATATTTTTTTCAGTGTGATCCGATATTACCACCGCAGCCAGCCGGGCGCCGCCATACAGCAGGTCCTTAGTAAGCGTTACATCCTGGCCGTTGTACAGCAAGCGTACATCCAGGGCGGAAATTACATCGTAGGGCACTCCGCCCGGATAATTTTCGTAGGTATTTTTGGTGCAACTGTTGATTGCTGCAGCTATGCTTAACACCAAAAGGAGATTGAATATATGTTTCATCAGTAACTTTTTTATAGATTCTTTAATACTAGCCCTTAAGGCTTCTGCCACCATACGTTGGTATTGATCTGATCCGGACCCTGGGCGGCAACAGCCGTTTTATAATTGGTGGGATTGGCAGATTGTACATAAACAGGATACACCAAACGGGCTGGCATTACACCGCCATTTTGCAAGCCGGGCAATTCAGATAAATGCAGGTTTGGATAGCCTGTACGCCGGTATTCAAACCATTGCTGCAGATCCGTCAGGAACAGCGCGTAGTATTTTTGCCCATGTATCAACTCCATTTTCCGGTCAAAAGAGAGGTCATTGCTCCAAACAACACTACCGGCAGCCAGGTTATCAAGATGATCCGCAAATTCGGAAGAAGTGATGTCCTCCGGAAAATTGGGAACCCAGTAGTTAATAGCGGAAGCAATACCCTGATAAAAATAATCTCTGGGGTTGCCGCCGATCCAACCTTTTAATGCTGCTTCGGCCAGTATAAACTGTACTTCTGCATATTGCATTATGATCCCTGTCCAGGGGTTCTGCTGTAATGACCATACGCCGCCGGTGCTTTTATCGTCATAACTTTGAAAATAACAACCCTTGGGATCGGCATGGCCGGGAATGTACCCGCTTGATACCCCGCGCCAACCGCCGCCGCTGGCCTGTGCAATACCCAGGCGGCCAATGCTTCCCGACCCATACGGTTTGGCAGAAGTAATTCTTGGGTCGGTCCAGGTAATCAAACTATCCAAAAAATAGCTGCAGATTGCCGGTGTCCTGAAATCCTGCACCCGCACGTTATACACATAGGGCGAAGTATAAGGGTCCGTACTGCTGGTTTGCCCGGTCCAAAGCACCCTGGCACAATCGGCGTTGGAGGTCATGATGGGGTAAGTTGCAGGATCCTGAACAATTTGTTTTATCTTATCCTGGCATTGCTGCGCCACCTCGGCCTTTCCTGATATGCGGAGCAGCAATCTTAAGTACAAAGAGTTTCCGAATTTTCTCCATTTTGAAAGATCTCCGTTATAAACCGGGTCACTTGTTACAACAATGGCCTGGTTTTTAGCCAGCAACTCATTTGCCTCTTCCAGTTTTTTAAACAGGCTTTGATAAATGTCCTTCTGCCGGTCAAAAACGGGTTGCACATTTCCTTCCTTGCCCTGAAGCGCTTCCGTGTAGGGAATATCGCCATAAGTGTCCGTTAAATTCGCAAATACCCACGCTTCACAGATCCGGGCAATACCCTGGTAAGAAGTATTAATGCTATCACCGCTGCTTGACAGGCTGTCCACACTTCTGAAGTTGGTGAGCTGCACATACCAGGCATTCCATAAATAATCGGACTGGCTGGCCCTGAAAGCATAGCGGAATACTGTATTTTCCCCGTCGCTGATGCTAACCGTAACCTGCATCAGTTCATTTGTAAAGCTCCGGTTCCTTGTCATGCCCGGCCAAAGAGCATTTACCAGCGCAGGCGCCAGTATCTGGCTGGAGGAAGTGTGCAGGATATTAATGGGATCTATATTTAGCTTTTCGAATCCTTTTTTGCAGGAGTACATTGCTGACACCAACAACAATAATAAGGAGCCGATAAAAAATTGTTTTTTCATGTGTATTTTTTATTGATTTTGGTCACATGGAATTTTGTATAAAAATTTTCATCGCCTTGCGCATGAATTTGCTCGAAAATTTTTATAGTCATTTCATATTAAAAGAATTAAAGTCCGATAGATAAATTAAAACCAACACTGCGTGTAGACGGAAACTGGCCTACCTCAAACCCTCTTACGATATCTGATCCGCTGAGGGTACCAAATTCAGGATCAAAAATTGGCCAGGGCGACCAGATGAACAGATCACGCCCGTAAATACCAAGGGTGGCTGTTTTTAGTCCGACCTTCTTCAACAGTTTTGCGTTGAAAGAATAATAGAGCGTGGCTTCCCGGAATTTAATAAAATCGGTACTGAACGTACTTCCTTCTGCGTTAAGGGATCCCATACTGTTTTGATAGTACTGATCCACGTCATAGGCCACCACATCATTTTTGCGATAACCGGTAACCTCGCCTTTATCATTCAGCACTTCCAACACGCCATTGCCAATAATGCCATTATAACGACCCGGCAATGTGACAGCCAATTTACCCTGTTCCACCATTTTATAGTGGGTCAGCGAATAGGCTACAGCGCCGGCCTGTGCATCAAACAATAGTTTTAAACTAAATTGCTTATACCGGAAATTGTTACCCAGGCTCACTTTATACTTGGGTGTTGTATTGCCTAAATAAATAATATTGCTGGTGATTTTAGGGAACCCGGTAACGGGATCAAAGATGACCTGCCCATTCGGGCTGCGCTGGTAGCCCAAGCCATATAGATCACCCATACTTCCACCAATAGTAGCAACGATCTGGCCACTGGCGATCTGCCCGGCCCGGAGCAAAACGGTGCTGTCCGGCATAGACATGATCTTGTTTTTATTGAACGAATAGGTGGCAAACACTTCCCAGTTAAATCCATTTTTGTTTACAATGGGCTTTCCGTTTAATGACAATTCAATACCATTATTATTAACTCTGCCTGCGTTAATAATGGCATAATCATAACCGGAAGACCGGTCCAGGGTTCTTGTCAGGATCTGGTTCTGGGTGTTTCCCCAATAAAGCGCCAGGTCAAATCCCAAGCGGTTTTTGAACAATTGCACTTCCGCTCCCAATTCAAAGGTTGTGGTTTTCAGCGGCTTCAGGTTGTCGTTTGGCAATGTCCTCGGATTGGATACCGCGCTGTCCGGATACAGGCCGTTATTAACAGCAAGCGGATAGGTATACGCCGTTCTGTAAGGTGTGGTAGCGCCGCTTCCTACCTGCGCTATAGAAGCTCTTAGTTTGGCATAACTGATAGCCGTCGGCAATTTTGTAACATCAGATAGGACAAAACTGGTATTTAACGAGGGATAAAAGAAACCCACATTATCAGTCCGGTTCGGGGTGGCCAGTACACTGTTCCAGTCCTGCCTACCGGTAACCTCTGCAAACAGATAGTTCTTATAGCTAAAATTAATAAGGCCGTAAATACTATTGATCTGATAACGGCTGGTATCAGGATAAAAGGTCAGTCCATATAGGTTGTTATTCAGGTCGTAAATACCCGGATACGGAGAAGGGTGCAATGAGTCCAGTTTGGGGAATTTTAAACCGTCGGCCCGTTTATCTGTTTTGTCGTATTCATTTTTCAACTGGCTTCCTCCCAACGACACGCCGAACTTAACATTGTCAGACAGGCTCTTATTGTACCGGGCAAGAAAATCATAACTCACTTCCCGGGTATGAATATTTTGTTTTCTAATAGAACCATATGGCAAACGGGAGCCCGCGTCATAAGGGCGATCCTGCTCACGCTTATCATAGGACCAGTCCAGGTTTCCGCGCACCATCAGGCTCAGCTCCTTTGAAAACTGATAGTTTAACTGCACGTTGCCCGTTACATTTTGCCTTCTTGTTTTATTTATAAATTCGTTTACAATAGCAAACGGGTTTTCCGGAAAAGAAGAGTACGGGTAACGGATTCTTTTGTACATACTGTCTGAACTATAAGAGCTTCCCGGGGTACCCATCCAGTAGTTCCGCAACCAGTTATAATCTGCATTGGGCTGCCAGAATATATACCAGTACATAAGCGACTGGTTACCATAACCCGCTCCCGGGAGATTGTCGCTGCTCCTGAAGCCATAGTTCATTTTAGTTGACAACTTCAGCTTTTTGGTAATATCGGTATTCGTTGTAATACTTGCAGAATTGCGCTTGAACCCGGTATTAGGAACAATCCACTTGTTATCCTGGATCGAGCCGGTAATGCGAAAAGCGGTTGACAACAATTTGCCACTCACACTCAAATTGTTAGTAAGGTTTTTTCCTACATCCCAGAAATCATCAATATTCTTGTACGCCACCCAGGGGGTTGCTACGGTATCCCTCGTTTGGGTAACGGGGTTATACTGGTAAAATAACTGTCCGTCAAACTTAGGTCCATAAGCTGAGCTGGAGGAACTGTTTGCAGACCGGCCAAAGTCATAATCCAGTTGTCCATCCAACCCAAGTCCATATTCATACTGCCGGTCAACGGTCCTGTTCAGGGATTCCATCGATCCGTTTGAAGTAAACTGGATCCGAAACTGCCCGTTCTTTTTTGCCGCTGCTGATTTTGTGGTAATGACGATAGCCCCGTTAGCGCCCCGCTGCCCATATAAGGCGGCCGCAGCCGGGCCTTTCAATACGGTTACGCTTTCAATATCATTTGGGTTAAGGTCATTTACAGCGCTTCCGTAGTCAGCCGGCAGGTTATCACTGCCTGTTGCGTATACATTATCCGATCCATTTGCAGAGCGCCTGCCGCTACTGCTACTAATTACCACTCCATCAACAATGATCAGGGCCTCATTATCACCGGTAAGGTTATTCTCACCACGCAGAATAATTTTATTAGATCCCGCCGGGCCGGAGCCGGAGCGTATCAGGCTTAAGCCGGCAACCTTCCCCGAAAGAGCATCCGTCCAGTTAGTGGATACAGCCTCTGTCAGTTGGGTACTGTCAATTTTTGTAACAGCATACCCTAAAGCTCGATCCTGCTTTTTAATCCCCAGCGCGGTGGTTACCACCACTTCATCTTCCTGCTTGCTATTACTTTCCAAAAGTACGTTTATGGAAGCTTGCCCACTGTATTTCCGGTCTGTGGCTTTATATCCCACGGCAGAAAAAGTCAGCACCTCACCAGTTGTTGTAGCAATAGAGTAGTGCCCCTCCGCATTGGTAGTGGTACCCCTGGAAGTTCCTTTGATTAATACCGTCGCATTAGCAATCGGTTCGGTTGTTTCTTTGGAAGTAACCATCCCGCTTACCGTTCTCCGCTGCGCCATTCCTATAAAGGGTAACAGCAGCAGCAGCAGCACTGCCAGCAGGAAGTTGCTTTTTTTGTTCCGGATTCTATTTTTTCTCATTTTGATTGTTTTCTACTTATATAATGGTCATTTATTCAAAAGGATGCCGCCCGGCTTTGCTATAAAGCTGGTATCCGCTATTGAATTTGTTATTTGTTGATTTTCCCGCGAAACAGGCTGCCGCAAAGAGGTCGCAAATATATTGCGCAGCCCTTAAGCGTAACCCGGCGAACCGTTTTGTTAACCAAAACATAATCTATCCCGCATTTTGCATTTTGAGAATCAGGTTTCATATAGCTTTTCGTTGTTTGTTAGTTTAATAAATATTGCTGCGCCAGCTCCCTGAATTGTACAGTTTCATTCTGAATCCAATCGTCATCTCTGTTTAACGCAGCAGCCATGATTGTTGCTACCTCCTGGCAGATCCTGATACTTTCCCTTGCATCTAAAAAAAGTGCCCGGGTGCGCCGTGCTAGAAAATCCTCCACCGTACGGGCCATTTCATGCTGCACAGCCCATACTACCTGTGCTTTATCGATCCTAAGCTTGTCGCTGATGCGTTGTTCCTCGCTTGCTGTCTTCGCGCCTTCCGCATCACTTCCATAGAAATAGTAGGGGTCTTCCCAATTCATCCCTTCTTTATATCCATGAATTTTCAAATGCGGGGTTCTTGTTTTGGTAAGCGGCCAGTTTAATTTTTTTTCAATAGCATCCACCATATCTTCCCCCATCTTTCTATAGGTGGTCCATTTACCCCCGATAATGGTAAACAGGTTCGTGGGGCTGATAATAATTTTATGGCTGCGCGATATTTCTTTTGTTTTCTGGGCGCCTTCTTTTGGAGCCGCCAGAGGACGTAAGCCCACAAATACGCTTTGCACGTCTTTCCTGCAAGGCTTTTTTACAAGATAATTTCCCACCGTATTTAAAATGAAGGTAATTTCCTTCTCAAGCGGCCTGGGCTCCATAGAAGGAACGCCCACCGGAGTGTCTGTTGTACCCACCACCACTTCATTATGCCAGGGAACAGCAAACAGCACCCGCCCGTCGTTCGTTTTGGGAATCATCAGCGCCTCGGCAGAAGAAAAAAAGGTTTTGTTTAAAACAAGGTGTATCCCCTGACTTGCCACCACGCTTTTGGGGGCCGCCGGGTCTTCCATTTTTAAAATAGCGTCAACAAATACGCCGGTGGCATTTACCACTGCCTTTGTTTTTATTTTATACGAAACGCCTTGTTCCATATCTTCGGCTTCCACAACGGTGTGCCCCTTCGCATCGGGTTTTTCAAGCCCCAATACTTTCATATAGTTTATTGCCACACCCCCTTCCTCAATAATTGTTTGCGCCAGGTTTATCGCAAGCCTCGAATCGTCAAACTGTCCGTCGTGGTATAAAACACCGCCGGTAAGTTTTTCCTGATTTATTCCCGGCAATGCTTCCAGCGCTTTTTTACGGGAGATAAAATAAGAGCGCCCCAGCGACAGCCGGCCGGCGATCCAATCATATAATTTTAATCCAATGGTATATTTTAGCCGGTCTGTAAAAGAATAAACCGGGATAATAAAGGTTTGATTTTTTACCAGGTGCGGAGCGTTCTGCAGTAAGAGCCCCCGCTCAATGCTCGCCTCCCTTACCAACCCTACATTGCCCTGTGCCAGGTAACGAACGCCGCCGTGTACCAACTTGGTGCTGCGACTTGAAGTTCCTTTTGCAAAATCCGACTGTTCCAGCAATAATGTTTTATACCCCCGGGTAACCGCCTCCAGGGCTGTTCCCAATCCCGTAGCCCCACCACCAATAACAACTACATCCCACAGCACATCCTTTGCTGTGGCTGCTTTTAGCAACGAAATCCGCTCCGTTTTCATTTTTATCCCCTGGTTCACGCTGAGTTTTTTTAACGACAAGTATTGGTTGACTCAAATCAAAAAGCAACAATTCGAAAGCAATTATAATTAAAAATACCAAAAAAACGAAACACTTGACAAATATTTCTTAAGAAATTTAAATTTTTTTTGCTTTCCGTTTTTGTGTCGATAATGTCTACTTTTGCCAGATATGAGCACATTAGTTGAGCGTCACCAACATATACTGGAGGTGTTAAAGGAAAAGGGAACCGTCCTGGTAGGGGATCTTTGCCAGGATTTGAACGTTTCTTCTGTAACCATTCGAAAGGATTTGCAATTTCTGGAGGACAAAAACAAATTATTTCGGACACACGGAGGAGCTACTTTGACCAACCCCTATATTGGCGATCGACCTGTGATTGAAAAAGTTGCCATACAATCGGCCGAAAAAGAAAAAATTGGTCAATACGCGGCTGGTTTAATAGAATATAATGATAGTATATTGATTGCTTCGGGCACTACTGTATTTTATCTTGCGAAAAATATACAACCGAAAGGAAACGTAACTGTTTTAACCAGCGCACTAAATGTGGCCATTGAGATCGCCCATCACCCGGGCATAGAAGTGATTCAGTTGGGAGGCATTATGAGAAAAACATCCTCTTCAGTGACCGGTCTGTATGCCGAGAAAATACTCGAAGATTTTTCCTGCAGCAAACTGTTTTTAGGGGTGGATGGCATCGACCTGGAATTTGGGCTTACCACCACAAGCATGCAGGAGGCACAACTGAATAAAAAAATGATCATGGCTGCGCGCAAAACTATTGTACTGGCCGATTCCAGCAAATTTGGCAAGCGCGGCCTTGGAAAAATCTGTACGCTGGAGGATATTGAACAGATTATTACAGATAGCAATATATCTCAACATACCGTAGAGCAACTGGAGGCAAGAGGGGTTGAGGTAACGGTACTCCCCCTTTAAACGGATGGCTTTTTTTCTTATCGCGCCTCCGGTGCAATACGCACTTTATATAACCGCACGTCCGGCAGGTTAAGCACTTTTTCAGGGTTTTTAGCATAAATATGAAAAGTCCACCAGCTCTCTTCGGCCTTCGTATAAACAAGCATCCCTGTTTTTTTATCCAGGTTTACAGACTTTACGTTCGGAACTTTTTCCAGTGGTTTAAAAACGGTATAGCTGCCGGCGGCGATATCAAAGATCCATACATCATTGTGGGCAGAAACCAAAAGGTGGTTCCCATCAATCAGCGAAAGATCATGCCCACCTACATCCGGAAGCACCCAGGTCTGCGTTTTTACTAACCGGGGATGCGTCCGGTCCGCCGCATCCAATTTGTAGGCCCTTAGTTCATTAAACCCCAAGACAAATAATTGCTGTTTCTGATTATTCCACACGGCGCCGTGACCCGAATAAAGAGTGTCTTTAAATAAGACTTTTTCCGGCTGATCGTAGCGGTATAACTCCAGGCTGTTACCCTGAGGGTGGGTCGAGTTTGCCACTGCCAGGTAGCCGCCCGGTAAAACAGCGGCGGAGTGGGCCATCGGCGTATGCGCATAAAACTCCACTTGCTTTGTAGCAATATCTACCAGGATGGTGGCCCCCCCGGAAGAAGTAAGCAGCAATTTCCGGTTGTCCAGTACCGGCTTACAGTCGTCCAGCGGATGCAATAGTTTACGATACTCCGCCGGCAGCTCCGTTGCTTCTTTATTATCCCAGGACCATAGGATAACCGGGCGCCCATTTTCTGAACGCGTCGGGTCAAGGACCAGGGCTTTATCATCTCCGCAGGTAACCCAGGAACCCGGTGGAATCTGTTTTAACTCCTGGGCAAACAGGATTCCCTGATAAAAAAGCGCCGTTAACAACAAAATTCGTTTCATGTTTCGTTTTATTTTCCCCGCAGGGATTTTGATCAAATTTATTATCAGTGTTTAGATGACATCACAAATTCTAAAACACCGCCACCCAGTATGGTGCTGTGTTTTAGAGTAGTACCCTTAAACTCTTTTCCATTTAGCAATACCCTGGATACATATACATTTTTATCCCCCTGATTTTTTACATCAATGGTGAAGGTTTTCCCATTCTCCAATTGTAATATTGCTTTTTTTATCGCGGGGCTTCCCAACTGATAATCATCCGATCCGGGGGCAAAGGGATAAAAGCCCAACGTGCTGAAGATATACCAGGCGCTCATTTGCCCGCAATCATCATTACCGCCCAAACCGTCCACATCGGGTTTATATTGCTTTTTTAAGATCATGCGCACGCGCTCCTGTGTTTTCCAGGGCTGGTGAGCAAAATTGTACAGGTACGCTACATGATGGGAGGGTTCGTTACCATGCACATAATTGCCAATGATCCCGTCACGGGTAATGTCTTCTGTTTCCTCAAAAAATTTATCCGGCAAATGCATGGTAAATAAAGAATCGAGATGCGGTATAAATTTTTTTTCGCCGCCCATTGCAGCAATCATCCCTTCCGGATCCTGGGGTACAAACAAACTGTAGTTCCAGGCATTCCCTTCAATAAATCCCTGCCCGTTGGTGGACAGTACATCAAACTCTTTCCGGAAACTGCCGTTGCTTAACCGCGGGCGCATATAACCAATAGAAGCATCATAAACATTTTTCCAGTTTTGAGAACGTTTCAAAAAGGTGTTGTATACATCCATCCGGCCCAGTTTTTTTGCTGCCTGCGCAATGCTCCAGTCGTCAAAAGCATATTCCATCGTGGTTGATACGGAATTAGGCCGAATGTCATCCGGCACATAGCCCCGCTTTATATACTCGCCCAACCCATCATAGTAGGAAACATTTGCGGTTTGTATACAGGCGTCCAATGCCTTATTGGCGTCGAAAGTGTTCGTTCCTTTTACAATAGCATCGGCAATAACCGCTACACTATGATAACCGCTCATGCACCAGTTCTCATTGGCATAATGACTCCATACCGGCAGCATCTTATGCACACTTTGCTCCTGGTGCGCCAGCATGCTTTTGATCATATCATTGTTCCGTTTGGTCTGGATCAGGTTAAAAAGCGGATGCAGCGCCCGGTAGGTATCCCACAAAGAAAAAGTGGTATAGTTCGTAAACCCATCGGCTTTATGCACATTCTGGTCAAGCCCTTTATATTGGTTATTGTTATCCATATACACCGTCGGACTCAGAAATGCATGGTACATTGCTGTATAAAAGTTGGCCTTAGCATCTTTGTTCAACGTTTCTACTTTTATTTTGCTGAGCTCTTCATTCCATTTTTGTTCTCCCTGTTTTCTTATTGTGGCAAAATCATTACCCGGCGTTTCGATGCGCAGGTTTTCAATGGCATTCGCCGTGCTTACGGGCGACAATGCAAACTTGATCAGCAGTTTTTCATTTTCGCTTGTTTTAAAATCAAAATGAGCGCGGATCTGTTCGCCCGCCATTTCCGGAAAATTGTTCGACTGGTCGAATCGTTTGTAAAATCCTTTATAAGGGTAGGTCTTAAAATTGGCAAATCCATAGGAAGCGATCGGTTTTGAAAAGGTCATGGCAAAATATACAATCCGCGTACGCGCCCACCCGTTGGTTTGCCGGAAACCCGTAACCAGCGTATCATTTTCTACGCGAACAAAAGTCCATACATTTTTATCATCATAATTATAGATGCCGTGCATGAGGTCCAGGATAATATGCGCCTCGTCTGACTTTGGAAAAGTGTATTGATGCACGCCCACGCGGGTGGTAGTGGTCAGCTCGGCCATGATATTATCGTCCTCCAGCTTCACTTTATAATAATCCGGTGTGGCTACTTCGCTGGAATGGCTGTAACGGCTGCGGTAACCGGTTTCAGGTTGGGCTGCCGTTCCCGGATTTAGCTGCAATTTGCCGGTGGTGGGCATAATTAAAAAATCGCCCAGGTCCGAATGACCCGTTCCGCTAAAGTGGGTATGACTAAACCCAACAATTGTAGGATCGTCGTATTGATATCCTGCGCAATACTTATAAACATCTGCATTGTATTTCCCGTTTACGGAGTAGGGGAGTGTATCTGTATCCGGACTTAGTTGAACCGCACCAAACGGAACCGTTGCCCCCGGGTAGGTATGCCCCATTTTTTTTGTGCCGATCAGGGGATTTACGTATTGGGTATAGTTATCCTGTGCTACGGCGCATTGGGTAAGCAGCAGCGCAATAAGGCCGACAAACAATTGCTTTTTCATGTTGGTAAAATTAAGCGCAAACAACGTTCTTCAGATAACACTTTGTGCTTATTTCTTGTGTTTTTTGATTTTTTTGATGGTGCAGCGGAAGCGGCCCGGGCTCATAAAAGAGTACTCCAAATACGCTCCAATAAAACTCCCCCGTTTTTATTCCTTTGTGCTTATATTGCAGATTGCAAATGCCATTATTAAGTCCGGCAATATCATCATTAGCACGCATGCGTCAATGGCGCATTGATGGCTGGCGCGGCCACCCGTTAGATACACAGCGGGAGGTGCTGCAAAACCTGGCTACCTCCGCCCAGTACACAGAGTTCGGAAGAAAATACGGATTCAATCGTCTTTATAATATCCGCGATTTTAAGAAAGCAGTTCCTGTCCACGAGTACAACGATCTGAAACCCTATATAGAGCGTTGCATGAACGGGGAGCAGAACCTGCTTTGGAATTCGCCCATTGCCTGGTTCGCAAAAAGCAGCGGCACCAGTGGCGATAAAAGTAAATTTATCCCGATAAGTGAAGAAAGCCTGGAGGATTGTCATTACAAAGCGGCAAAAGATGTGCTGACGATGTACTACCAGTATAACCCGGATAGTACAATGCTTACCGGCAAAGGATTAGTACTTGGCGGAAGTCATAATATTAATGCAGTAAATGAAGAAGCACAGTTTGGTGATCTGAGTGCGGTGCTTTTACAGAATAGCCCGTTTTGGGGGCATTGGCTACGGACGCCGGAATTGAGCATTGCTTTAATGGATGACTGGGAAACGAAACTGGAAAAAATTGCCGCACAAACGATCGGTGAAAATGTAACTTCTGTAAGCGGGGTGCCCACCTGGACGTTGGTGCTGTTTAAACGGGTCCTTGAAATTACCGGGAAACAATCCATTGCTGAGGTTTGGCCGGGACTGGAATTATATATGCACGGCGGCGTTTCTTTCACTCCTTATAAAGAACAGTTTGAACAACTGATTGGGAAGAAGATCAATTACCTGGAAACCTACAATGCCAGCGAAGGCTTTTTTGGTGCACAGGAAATTCCCGGAGACGACGGCCTCCTGCTGTTTACAGATCATGGCATTTTTATGGAATTTATGCCGGTGAGCGAATACGGGTCGGCCGACCCCCAAACGATTGGCCTGCGGGATGTGGAACTGGGCACCAATTACGCCCCGGTCATCAGCACCAACGGCGGACTGTGGCGGTATTTGCTGGGCGATACCATTCAGTTTGTTTCAAAAGATCCGTTTAAAATAATTGTTTCCGGGAGGATCCGGCATTTCATCAATGCTTTTGGCGAAGAGGTAATCATCGACAATACAGATAAGGCAATACGCATGGCCGGCATGAAAACCGGCGCTGTGGTAAACGATTATACGGCTGCGCCGATCTATTTTTCCAACGAGGGAAATGGCGGGCACGAATGGCTGATCGAATTTGAAAAAGAACCGGAAGATCTTGCCGCTTTCACCGAAGCATTGGACCAATCATTACAATCAATCAACAGCGATTACGAAGCCAAGCGGCATAAGGATATTGCATTGCGGCTACCCGTTGTGCATGCACTGTCTAAAGGCTTTTTTATTGAATGGCTGCATCACAAAGGCAAGCTGGGCGGGCAACACAAGGTTCCGCGCCTTAGCAATGACCGAAAATTGCTTGAAGATATTCTGGCATTTTACAACGAGCAGCATCAGAGCCGGAGTGTTGTGTCAACTACAAATTAACGGCTTTATTTTTCCGCGCAGTAAACACATAAACTGATCAGTAGGCCGCCAATGCACGAATAGAACACAAATGCGCCTGCGGCGCATTTGTGTCTGTTTTCTTTGGAGACGACACAACAGCGAATTCATTCGTGCCTGCCCGTCCGGTTCAGGCGGGTATTGGTGGCGGTTTTTAAATTTGTGCGTTCGCCCTTATCTTTTCCCACATCCCGATTTATCGTAGAAAAATAAGATCGATCTGCGCCGTCTGAAGGTTATTAATGGATCTTCGCTACCAGCTTATAAGAATCGCTGATCCATTCTCTTAATAACTTATTAGACACCGTGCCGTCGACAATAATCGTATTCCAGTGTTTCTTATTCATATGGTAACCGGGTTGAACGGCGGTGTAGGTTTCCCTTAATTCGAGCGCTTTATCGGGATCGCACTTTACATTGAACTGCAGCGGATCTCCGCCCAGTCCCATGAGCAGGAAGATCTTTCCGCTCACTTTAAAGACAAGTGTTTCCGGACCAAAAGGAAAACTTTCTTCCACGCCTTTCTGTTGTAAACAGTACTCTCTGATATCTTCAATATTCATTTTCGCTTGAATTAATGTGTAAAGGTCTTCTTTTTTTTAAGATAAGATTTTTATTAGCCCCTCCAGGATTAATCTTTCGCTGGCAGGAATGAAACCCGGCGGGCATTCAGACGAGGGGCTGCGGTATACTATTGCTTATTTATCGGTAGCTTTTAAATGAAATCCTTGCGCCCTTCCGCCTTCGCCGTTAAGAATATTTCTCGCGTCTTTTATCCGTGCCTGCTAACAATAACCCGATGCTGCCAAAAACAAAAAAGCTGATGACCAATGGAGCAACGCTATGCTTCATCAACTGGTTAATAAAAGCCCCCAGGGATGCTCCTACAAAAAAGAAAATCGTTCCGGACACAGAGGCAGCCATGCCGGCCATCTGACCCATGGGCTCCAGAGCAAGCGCACTGCTATTAGGTTCTATAGCCAGGTTGATCGCCATTAATAGCCCCAGTACAACAAAAAAAGAAAGCATATCAGGCCGCCCTTCTTCAATAATAGTTACCACCAATAGGATGCCGGCCAGAAGGGCATATACCCGCAACAATAATAATATCGCACCTTTTGCCCCATACCGGACAGAAAGACGTGAATTAAATAAAGAACATAGCGCCATTGTTAAACCAATGGCCGCAAAGATCCACGGAAAGAGCCGCGGTCGCCCATAAATTACACCCACCATATGCTCGGAGCTGGAAACATAAGAACTTAGTGCAGCAAAAAGTAAGGTAGAAATAGTGGTATACCGGAGAAAGGTTTTGTTACTTATTATTTTTTTAAGCGTGCCGCCAATGGATGCCCAGTTCAGCACACTGCGTTCGTTTTCCGGAAGTGATTCCTTCAACCGCAACGACCACAGGAATACGATTCCTGCAAACAGGGGAGGCGTAAGGAAGACAGTCCGCCAGGATGCTACAGCAAGCAGAGCCATTCCAAGGAATGGTGCGAAAATCGGGGTGAAAAGAAAAATGGCAAAAATGAATGACATCGTCCGGGCCATCTGATCGCCCTTAAAACGATCGCGGACCCCCGCGATGGTGGTAGTAAATACCGCTGAGGCACCCATGCCCGCTACAAAGCGCGCGGCGCACATCCCTTCCAGGCTATGGGCATAGGTTGCAACAATGCCCCCGATGATGTATAAGGGAAACCCCGCTCTTAAAACAGGCAGGCGCCCGAAGCGGTCTGAAAGTATTCCGAAAATTAGCTGGACCACCTGACCCATAAAAAAGAAAACAATAATATTGGAGGTTGCCGTTGAGCCGGGGCTAAGGCCCCAGTATTGCCTCAGTTCACCCAATGCCGGTAACATGATGTCGATACCCAGCGCGGTCAGCATCATGGTACAGGCAGATAAGGCAATATATTCTGCACGTTTCATTCAGCGGTATCAGGTATTTTCAACAACCGGTAAAATAGCAGTCGCTTCTATTTCTATTAAATATTCCACATCAATAAGACGGCTTACTTCTATCATGGAGGTACAGGGTCTTATGTCTTTAAACCAGGCTCCATGCGCCTTCCCGTATTCCTGCCAGCGGCTGATATCGGTAACAAACATTCTTGTGCGTATAACATCTTTCATTGTGGCTTCTGCAGCTATCAACACTTTTTCTATCTTTTCCAGGATATAATACGTTTGTGCATAGGCATCCCCCGGGCCTACAATATTATTCTTTTCATCCGTTGCAACCGTGCCGCTTACCTCAATCAAATTGCCCACTTTAACCGCACGGCTGTATCCTACAATATCTTCCCAAACGGCTCCCGATGAAAAATTTTGTCGCATCGCTATTACTTTTCCTCCAATTTAAAGAGTTTAAAAATTGTATTCTAGGATTAAAGTTCCCGCATTCCGACAATTGCCCGGAGCAAACTATCGCAGATGAGGGAAAAAATCTCTGCGAGATCCGCGGGAAAATAATTTTTTAGCCAGCACTTTATTTGTACTCAATATTCTTTTCTTCAATCAATACCTCCCCGCTCATCCGCAGGAAGATCTGGGCCACGGTTACCACATCTTTCTGACAATAGGTAACAATACGTTCGATGTTTTTTTCATTGTAATAAACGCTCGCTACCATGCTTCCATCAATATCATCCTTAGGCGTAGGCACATCCAATGCATGAGCTAACAAGTTTAAAGAAGTATAACTTTTAAAATCGCCAAACTTCCAAAGCTCCATAGTGTCCAGGTGGTTTACTTCCCAGGGTTTTTTCCCCGCAGTATTGAGGATAACCGGCAGGGGAAGCCCATTGATGAGCATCCGCCGGCATAAATAAGGAAAATCAAATTCCTTCCCGTTATGCGCGCAAAGATAGCGTTGCTCATTGGCAGTGAATTTCTGCAACATCTCCGAAAAGCCGGTCAGGAGTTGCTTTTCATCATCTCCATAAAAAGATTTCAAAACCATTTTCCGGTTATTGGTTGCCCCCTGTACCACCCCGCAACTGATGCAGATGATCTTTCCAAATTCTGCGTAGATGCCGGCCCGTTCATATACTCCCTCCGGCGTTTCTTCATCGCGGTTCCGGATCAACGCGCCGGCCTTTCGTTCCCACAAATGTTTCCAGGCCTCCGGCACATCGCTGAACGCGGGGTATTGCGGCACCGTCTCAATATCTAAAAAAAGCAGGCTGTTTATTGCATATTGTGTTAGCATATGATATAACGTTTTAAGTCTGTTTAAATATCATCATTCAAAAACAATCGCGTTAAAGGTATTTTTCATCTTTGTTTCTTTTCACATCTGCCACATAATCTTTTATTTCCTGCTCCTTATCTTTCCTGCAAATTAAAAGAACATCTTTGGTGTCCACCACAATAAAGTCTTCCAGGCCCTGTAACAGCACCAATTTATCATTGGGTACATGCACCACGCTGTTGTGGGTGTCATAAACCATCACCTCGTTACCCACTACGGCATTGTCAAAATAATCCTTATTCATGTTATCATACACACTGTTCCAGGTGCCCAGATCGCTCCAGGTAAAGGAAGCAGGGATCACATAAACATTCGGCGCTTTTTCCATAATGCCAAAATCGATGGAAATACTCGGACATTGCGAATAGATCTCTTCTATTATTTTTTTTTCCTCCGGCGTATTAAATTTTTCAATTTCTGCAGCAAAAACCTCGTGCACTTCCGGAAGAAATTTTTCAAATGCAGCCAGAACGTTTTTTACCTTCCAGGTAAAAATGCCGGAGTTCCAAAGAAAATCTCCGCTTTTTACAAACACCTTCGCCAGCTCCAGGTTGGGCTTTTCTGTAAAGGTTTTTACTTTATAAATACCCGGCGCCGCCTCCATCGTATCATGCTGAATATAGCCATAGCCCGTATTAGGGGTTCTGGGTTTAATGCCCAGGGTCACCAGTGCGTTTACCGATTCAACAAACTGTAACGCATTCTCTGCCGTTTCCCCAAAAGCATCGTCTTCTAAAATAAGATTATCGGAAGGTGCCGCGATCATAATAGCATCGGGATCTTTTTTAAAGATCTTGAACGCGATATAAGCAATGCAGGGTGCTGTATTCTTTCTAAACGGCTCGGCAACTATATTTTCCTGTGGAAGATCCGGTAATTGCTCCGCAACGATATCTGTATACTCATCCGAAGTAACTACAAAAATATTCTCGGCGGGAACAATTTTATTATACCGGTGAAAAGTAGACTGGATAAGGGTTTTACCCGTGTTGAGGATATCTAAAAACTGTTTGGGATAATTGGTTCTGCTTTTAGGCCAGAACCGGCTTCCGATGCCTCCGGCCATTATTGCAACATATCGGTTACTCATTTTCTTTAATTTAAATCAGTCCTTCTTTTAACAAATCATGTATATGTATAATGCCCTGGTATTCTGCTCCGGCAACTACCGCCAACTGCGTTATGGCATTTCTGCGCATCAGGTCCAGCGCAGAAACAGCGAGCTCTGCCGGATCAATCGTTTTAGGGTGTTTCGTCATAATATCGCGCGCCACGGTTTGTTCAATATCGGTATTCTTTTCCAGCATCCGCCGGAGGTCTCCATCCGTTATAATACCCGCCAGTTGGCCTTTTTCATCTACAACCGCCGTTACCCCCAGTCTTCTTTTTGTAATCTCCACAATCACTTCTTTCAACGATTGCGTTTCAAGAACCATGGGCTTTTCGTTTGCTGTAAAAACATCCGCAACTGTCAGGTATAGTTTTTTACCTAGTGTTCCTCCAGGGTGAAACTTTGCAAAATCGTCGTCTTTAAACCCTTTCAGCTCCATCAGGCATACCGCCAGCGCATCGCCCATAACCATTTGCACCGTTGTGCTGGAAGTAGGCGCCAGGTTATTCGGACAAGCCTCCTGGCTAACACTGGTATTTAAAATAAAATCGGCCTGCTGTGCCAGGTAGGAATCCTTATTGCCAACAATCGCAATGATCTTGTTCCCAAAGTTTTTTATCAGCGGTACCAGGGCTTTTATTTCCGGGCTATAACCGCTTTTACTTAAAATTACAACAATATCCTTTTCCTGTACCATGCCCAGGTCGCCATGCAATGCATCAGCAGCATGCATAAAAATAGAAGGGGTTCCCGTTGAGTTAAATGTAGCAACAATCTTTTGCGCCACCAATGCGCTTTTGCCAATACCGCTGAAAACCACGCGGCCATTACAATTGTGAATCAACTGTACTGATTGCTCAAAAGCTTCGTCCAGCAATAAGCCCACGTCGTTCAGCGCATTGGCCTCCAGAAGAAAGGTACGTCGGGCCCGTTGTAAAATATTGTCACTCATCTAAATAACATCCTCGGTTATGAAAACGCAAAAATATCGTTTATTATGTATAAAAAACTTTAACCAATATTATTTTAAAACGCGAAAAAGCTTGAGTAAATTCGCCGTCCTTAAAAAATTTTAATAATTTTTTTATTAGGGAAATCCGGTGTAACTTTTAAGGATATTTTTTAATCGATTTAAAAATCACATTTATATATAAAATGGCAGTGAAAAGTGAAAAGAAAGCAAAAGAACCAGCAACTAAACGTGTAAAAAAAACAACCTCAAAATTAGATCTGCACGGACAGTTGCTAAAACACTTTGGCTTTCAAAAATTTAAAGGAAACCAGGAAGCCATTATTGAATCGTTGTTATCCGGTAAAGATACCTTTGTTATTATGCCCACTGGCGGCGGCAAAAGCCTTTGTTATCAGTTACCTGCAGTAATTATGGAGGGTGTGGCAATAATTGTTTCACCATTGATCGCGTTAATGAAAAACCAGGTGGACCTGGTACGGGGATACAACAGTAACGATGAAATTGCGCATTTCTTAAACTCGACCTTAAATAAGAAAGAAATAAAAGAGGTCCATGACGACCTGTTAACCGGTAAAACGAAATTATTATATGTAGCGCCGGAAACACTTACCAAACAGGAAAACCTTACTTTTTTCAGCGATCTGAAGATCTCCTTTTTCGCCGTGGATGAAGCACATTGTATTTCCGAATGGGGGCACGATTTCCGGCCGGAATACCGCCGCCTGCGGGAAATGATGAACCAGATCAACCCCGAAGCTGCCGTAATTGCGTTAACCGCAACCGCCACACCAAAGGTCCAAAGCGATATTGTAAAAAACCTGGCGCTGAAAGATGCCAATATTTTTATTTCCTCCTTTAACCGCGATAATCTTTATTATGAGATCGTACCAAAAGTGAGCAAGAAGCAAACCAACGAAAGCATGGTGCGGTTCATAAAAGGAATGAAAAACAAAAGTGGTATCATTTATACGCTAAACCGGAAAACTACGGAAGAGCTGGCCGACATCCTGATGGCCAACGGCATTAAAGCGGTGGCCTACCATGCCGGGCTGGACAGCAAGTTGCGTGCAGAGCGGCAGGACCAGTTTTTGAATGAAGACGTTCAGGTTATCGTTGCCACGATCGCTTTTGGAATGGGGATCGACAAGCCGGATATCCGCTTTGTAATCCACTATAATATCTCTAAATCCATCGAGAATTATTACCAGGAAACAGGGCGCGCGGGGCGCGATGGATTGGAAGGAAAATGTTTGTTGTATTATTCACATAAAGACGTAAGCAAGCTGGAACACCTGATGCGCGATAAGCCACTGAGCGAGCGGGAGGTAGGAGCACAGTTGATTAACGAAACGGTGGCCTTCGCTGAAAGTGGTGTGTGCCGCCGCAAAGTGATCCTTAGTTATTTTGGCGAGCAATATACGGTAGAAAACTGCGGGCTTTGCGATAATTGCCGCCATCCCAAAGAGCGCATGGAAGCCAAGGCGGAAGCAGTGTTGGTGCTAAAAACTATTATGGAACTGGATGAGCGCTTTGCTGCTGATTATACAGTAAATATCCTCATCGGTAAGTTAACGCCACAGGTAAAAATGTTTCGTCACGAGGGGCTTACCAATTTTGGGGCGGGGAAAGGGCAGGATTCGTTGTTTTGGAATTCGCTGATACGGCAGCTATTGCTGGAAGGGTTGCTCAAAAAAGATATTGAGGAATACGGCGTGTTGAAATTGACTCCGGCGGGTACCGCATTCCTTAAAAAACCAAAGGCATTTCCCGTTGTGCTCAATAATAAATTTGAAGAGGCATGGGATGATGATGAGGCCGCGGGCGATGAAGGTAATTCTGTGGCAACGGATGAACGGCTATTTGAAATGCTAAAGGAATTGCGTCAGAAAGAAGCGAAGAAAAAAAGCCTGCCGCCCTTCGTTATTTTCCTTGAAAACTCGCTGCTGGATATGGCAACGCTTTACCCCACCACAACCGCAGAACTGGAAAAGTGCCAGGGAGTGAGCAAGGGCAAAGCCATTCGTTACGGAAAACCTTTTGTGGAGCTGATTTCCCGGTATGTAGAGGATAATAATATTGAGAAGCCGGATGATTTTGTGATGAAGAGTGTTGTAAATAAAAGTGGAAACAAGGTTTATATCATTCAGCAAACCGATAAGAAAATTCCGCTGGAAACCATCGCGAAAAATAAAAGCTGGCAGATGAACGAACTGTTGGAGGAAATGGAAACCATTGCTGCCAGCGGCACCAAACTAAACCTGGGCTACGCAATAGATGAAATGCTGGATGAAGAAGAACAGGATGAGATCATCGAATATTTTAAAGGCTGCGAAACCTCTTCCCTGCAACTGGCCCAGGAAGAACTGGCCGACTATGATTTTAACTGGGAGCAGTTAAAGATCATGCGGATCAAGTTTTTGAGTGAATTTGGGATGTAAGTCAAAAATAAATGTGCAGTTTTTGTGTAAAACCCCTATTTTTGCACTCCCTTAGGAGCAAAATCCTGAAAAGGTGCGGTAGCTCAGTCGGTAGAGCAAAGGACTGAAAATCCTTGTGTCGCCGGTTCGATCCCGGCCCACACCACAAGAATCCCGGAGTAATTCCGGGATTTTTTGTTTTATGCACTTTGTTGGTGTTGCGCATGGCCCCGCAGCGATGGCGGCCACCAACAAAAACATCCCGTTGGTGTTTTACCTTTTCAACGGCTCCCACTCAACACCAACGGCAGCTAAAAATATTCTATCGACTCCCTTATTACACGTTGATGTTTTACCCTTTCAACGGCCTTCGCTCAACACAAACTATATATGCTATAAAAACGGCAAAAATAAACGTAATTTGCCAAATTATTGCTGATTTTTCTTTTACAGACAATGTATGAACTCTGTTCCTGCAAGAAAAAAGGACCTAGCCCCCTACACACCCTTACTAGATGCATTATCCGTTGGGCTGCATCTGCAGGTTGCACATAGCCCTGCATTCCATCAACATTAACCGGTTCGGCATTAACTTCCAGCCTTTATTGGTGTTATGTATTGCCCGTAACGATGGCGACCAACAACAAAACCAGGATGCCGTTGGTTTTTTCCCTTTCTCCGGCCTTCATTCAACACAACCAATAGATTAAATTAAAATGGCAGAGATAGATGTAATTTGCCAAAATTTGGCTATTTTTTCCTTTCCAGATAATGTATCAATTCTGTTCCCGCAAGCAAAAAGGCCCCCACGCCATACACATCTGTACTGGATGCATCCACCTGTTGCGGGGCGGCCCCTACAGGCTGTACATAACCCAGCATTCCATCAGCATTAACCGATTCGGTCATTACCTTCCAGGCCTTTTGCGCAGCCGGCCAATATTCGCCTCCCAGTAAATTATGATTTAATCCCCAGATCAGCGCATAGCAAAAAAAGCCGGTGCCGCTCATCTCTTTTATCGGGTAACTAGCGGGGTCCAGTAAAGAAGCGTGCCAGCTTCCGTCGGGCTGCTGTAGCGAAATGATCTTCGTCATCATGTCCTTGTATAGTCGTTCAAACCGGGGACGGTCCGGATAATCCGCAGGCATATTTTCCAGCACACGAACCAACCCGGCAACTACCCAGCCATTGCCCCGCGACCAGAATACTTTTTCTCCATTTTTTTCTTTCTTTTTAAAATAACTGGCATCGCGGAAAAACAAATGCGTTGAGCTGTCGTAAAGAAAATCCGTTGTTTTCCACCAAAGTTTGGAAGCCGTTGCCAGGTATTGAGGATTATGGGCTGCGGTTGATAAATAGGCCAGAGAGGGAGGTCCCATAAACAGCGCATCGCACCAGGCCCATTCCCGCAACTGGATACTGTTTTTCCAGTCCAGCGGTTCATCATGCGGTTGGGCTACGATACTGTCTGCCAGTTTAATAAAGGGCGCAATCATTTTGGGATCTTTATACTTCATAGAAAGCTGGGCATAGGTTTGACCAACGCAATAATCATCTGCAAAAAAACGGCGGCGACCGGTATTCCAGTTCAGGTCATTGCCTATCTGAGCCAGGAAGTTGAGATATTTTTTGCCGCCCTTCAAGGTCCCAACACTGTAAAGCCCTGTATAACAGGCTCCGTTTGTCCAGTCTGATTTCTGATACCGGAAACCCCTTGTTTTCCAGGTGTTCAGTTGCCAATCTGCCACGCGGTGCATAATAGATAAAACGCTTTTCCGTTTCAACGGCTGTGCAGCGTTTTGTGCCCCTGCATCTGCCAGTAGGGCTGTGATCATCAATAGTGTAAGTAATCGTTTTAATCCGTTCTTCATCATTTTATTTATTTATTGAACAATCGTTTTTTGAAAATCTGTTATAGTGCTGCTTGTAAATTTAGTGACTGAAACACAACCTTGCGTTTAATCTTATTGGCTGAATAAAAAATCTCTAATCTGCAACCGGCACAAAAATACGCTTGTCTTTTGCGGACCATCGGTCTATAACAAAGTTCACCGCCAGTTGGACAAAATGCAGACTCCGGTTTCCGCCGGGGGAAAGCTCCCGTTGCCACAGGTAGCCGGTTGTCATACCAACATTCCGGTTAAACTGGTAACCCGCGCCTGCATAAACCCGGTTCCGTTTAAATGCATTTGCATTAGGACCAAAAAAAACCTCATCAAAAGCATTTACAAAAAAGGTTTGGGCCACAACCCTTTTTTTATTAATGGGCAACGTAGTGCTAAGACGGTACCGGTAGCGTTGGTCCGTAACTTTTTCGCCTGTTTTTGGATAATGAAAAAAACGTTCTTCAGCTCTGAGCCGGTGATCCAGGTCGATCCTTGAAATATAATGACTGAACGTATATTGCAGCCATAACCGGAGCTCTTCCTGGGTAAGACTTTTTTCTTTGTAGGTAGCATAACGCCCCATTCCGGCAAACGCCTGGTTGTTGTCGTTAATATTATAACCGGCGCCTCCTTTCACTTCATAATAATCGATAGTCCGGAATTTTTCAATAGATCGGGCCTGCAGCTCGGCATAAGCCATCCATTTTGGAGAAAACTTATACGTTCCGGATGTGGTCATAAATCCGGAAAGATGTTCGGGGGTTTGGTTTTGAGCAATACCGCGGGTAATACATACAAGAGCAATCGTGACTAATAAAATTCTCGAGAACATAATTGATTTTTATCTCCTGGCTGATAACTATAGGAGAAGAAAAAGGATCTGTTTTATTTATATGATCGGGTTGTCTTTTTCTAGCGTCCCATATATACCATTAGTATCTGGATGTCGCTGGGTTTGATCCCGGAAATCCGGCTTGCTTGTCCGAGCGTTTGCGGACGGATGCGATTCAGCTTTTCCCGGGCTTCATTTCCTAATGAACTCAACTTTGAATAATCAAACGCTTGGGGGATGGCAAGATTTTCCATATCGCTCATCCGGTTCACTAACTCTTTTTCTTTTTCGATATACGTTTCGTATTTAGCAAGAATAGACGCTTGTTCTAATTCTTCCCTGGTATAATTCTTTACCTGTTCTTTTAGAGCCGGAATGGCATCTACCAAATGACTTAATTCTATATCCGGGCGCAATAATATCTTTTCTGCTTTTTGTTTTTCCTGGATCTGTGATGAATTATGTTTTAAAAGGAAGCCGTTGATCTCTTCGGGTTTCAAGGAGGCCTCTTTTAAAATTGTCCTTATATTGGCAATATTTTCTGTTTTTTGCCTTATTTTATTCATTCTTTCTTCAGAGGCCAAGCCTAATTTATAACCGATAGGAGTTAGCCGGGCATCTGCGTTGTCCTGGCGAAGCAGGGTACGGTATTCCGCACGTGACGTAAACATGCGATAGGGCTCTTCGGTTCCTTTGTTGATAAGATCGTCAATAAGCACCCCGATATAAGCATCACTTCTTTTCAATGTAAACGGCGCAGCGTCATTCCCATTTAAATGCGCATTTATTCCCGCCACTATTCCCTGGCAGGCCGCTTCCTCATAACCTGTTGTTCCGTTAATTTGACCGGCGAAAAATAAATTACGTATTAATTTTGTTTCTAATGTGTTTTTTAGTTGTGTTGGGGGAAAATAATCATACTCGATAGCATACCCCGGGCGGAACAGTCGTGCATTTTCAAATCCAGGCACCATCCGCAATGCGGCATACTGCACATCTTCCGGAAGTGATGTTGAAAAACCATTAACGTAAATCTCGACCGTATTCCATCCCTCAGGCTCAACAAACAACTGGTGGCGTTCCTTATCCGCAAACCTGTTGATCTTATCTTCAATGCTGGGGCAATACCGGGGACCTACCCCGTCAATCCTTCCTGCATACATAGGGCTGCGATCAAAACCGGTCTTCAGCATATCATGTACTTTCTGATCGGTATAAGTAATCCAGCAACACCGTTGTTCGCTTGCTTTTATTTTTGGAGTATCTGTAAAAGAGAAACCAACAATCTCCTCATCTCCATCCTGAACCTCCATTTTTGTATAATCCAGGCTCCTGCCGTCTACCCTTGGGGGCGTTCCTGTTTTTAGACGGTCACTCTCAAACCCCAGGCTGACCAATTGTTCCGTAATACCACTTGCCGCTTTTTCCGCCACCCGTCCGCCACCAAATTGTTTTTCCCCTATATGAATGATCCCATTCAGGAACGTGCCATTCGTCAGCACCACTGCTTTAGACCGGATCTCATGCCCAAGCCCTGTTACTACGCCTTTAACGAAGCCATCTTTTACCAAAAGCCCCTTTACCATATCCTGGTAAAAGTCCAGGTTAGGCGTTTGTTCCAGCATTTCTCTCCATTTTGCGGCAAATAACATACGATCGCTCTGCGCTCTTGGGCTCCACATCGCCGGTCCCTTCGACCGGTTCAGCATCCGGAACTGGATCATAGAAAGATCTGTAACAATCCCGGAATATCCCCCAAGAGCATCTATTTCCCGCACAATTTGCCCTTTGGCAATGCCACCCATAGCAGGATTGCAGCTCATTTGAGCAATAGTTTGCATATTCATGGTCACCAACAGGGTTTTAGAGCCTATATTAGCGGCAGCGGCAGCCGCCTCACATCCGGCATGACCGGCACCGACAACAATTACATCATAATCTGGAAACATTTTGCAAAATTACGCCTTTCCTTTTTCATACCATGGCTTATAAACAAGGTATAGGACTGTCATTGCTGAATAACGGAACTATGGCAAATCATTAAGCCCTTTATGCGCTGTGATAGGGGCTGAGGCATCTCTATTCTTATTAGGTTCTTATATCTAAAGGTTATTCTTTGTTCCACGTGGAACATTTAAGCTTAGATACTACATAAAACAAAGCAACTAACCCTTTACGGACGATTTAACAGCATTTACTGGTCTGTTTCACGTGAAACAAGTAAACATAAAACACAGATAATACTATACTTAAAAATTTGAAAGCACTGCCAGAACAATGGGTACCAAACCAAACTCTTCTGATGAACTGCCCTAAGCCTACAAATATATTGGTCATAAAAAGGCCTGAATTACAGAAGAACCGGGAACTTACAAGGTTTTTTGCTAATTACTAGATCCGGATGCCTTGAACTGAAGTCCTTTGACCGCCATTCCGTTTTGAATAGCCCTAAACCACACCCTTTGAAAATGAATCAGGCAAACAGCACAAAATAGGCGAATAACGCCTTTGTTCCTGGGAGATAAACGCAGCCTTTGTTTTATGGAACAACATTGTTCCACGTGGAACAACTATTTATCGAAGTAATTCTTTAGTGCGGCATCCTCCATTTGGCGCATAAGTGTCTGTTCCTGCACAGATTTATCGTTAAATCCAAGCAAATGGAGCACCCCATGAAAAATAACCCGGTGTAATTCCCGTTGAACAGTGCTTTTATTTATAATTGAATTGCTTTTTACCGTATCCACACTTATAAATAACTCGGCAGCCATAGAATCGGTAACCCTTTCCCGTAAATCAAACGTAATAATATCAGTATAATAATCATGATTCAGATACTGTCTATTTACTTCCAGTATTTCCTCGTCACTACAGAAAGTAACGTTTAAAACATTCAGGTGTTGACCATGTTGCTGCACCAGGCCTGAAATAAAGGCTTTCAACCGCTTTCTGTCCGACAGGGATACAGATTTCTTAAACAGAAAGGTAATAACTGAACTAGATGTACTCATAATTTCAAAATTCGTAAATAAAAGACACTCAACAATGCTAGTTTTGTAGAATGAAACAAGGAAAAGACTTACTTCTGTCGGAATTGAGACCAGGACAGCGGGCTATAATACAGAAGTTTACAACAGAAGAAATATTTCTTAAGCTGATGGAGATGGGATGCTTACCGGGGGAGGAGATTGAAGTAATTAAAATAGCTCCTTTGAATGATCCGATATCCATTTCGGTAGCGGGTTATACATTAAGCTTACGACTTGATGAAGCGAAACATATCGTTGTAGATACCTTAAATTAACCGGATGAAAATAGGATTGTTCTTTGGTTCCTTTAATCCAATACATCATGGGCATCTGATCATTGCCAGCCATATCCTGAACCAGGGTTTTGCAGAAAAAATATGGTTTGTGGTATCACCACATAACCCGCTGAAAGAATCCGCCTCTCTTTTAAATGAGAATCAACGCCTACACCTGGTCCGGGTGGCTACAGAGGCCGACATCCGTATGGCGGTGTCTGATATCGAGTTTTCATTGCCAAGACCTTCCTATACTTCTGTAACACTGGCGCATCTGTCTGAAAAATATCCCCAACATGAATTCTCATTAATACTGGGTGGAGATAGTTTCCAAAACATTGAGAAATGGAAGAATTATAAATATATATTAAATAATTATAATATATATTTATATAACAGGCCTGGTTTTATAGTAGACAGAGCAGAAAACACCCGGCTTACGGTGTTGGATGCTCCTTTGCTGGAACTATCCGCGACTATGATAAGGGATCTTATCAAGCAAAAGAAATCCATACATTATTTATTACCGGAGAATGTGATTGAAGAAATAGAAAAATCCGGTTACTATAGAAAATAACCGAGTGCCACGCAAGCCAAAACCAAAATAGGAGCGGGAAGTCTGGTAAAAATAAGTACCCCGGCGGTACCAGCAACCACCAGCAGATTCGCAAAATTGATATACCCGAAGCTGAATAACGAAATATCTTTCAGAATGTAAAAGGTAGAGCCGATCATGATTCCCATTACGGCCGCATTAATTCCCTCCAGCGACCGGTAAATGGCAGAATATTTCTTAAGCATATTCCATATAGGAAAGAAAAACAACACCAATAAAGCGCTGGGCATAAAAATAGCGATCATACCAATAATAACTCCACATACCTGCCAACCGCTTCCCATATCCTTTAAGGCCAACCCACCCGTGTAAGAAGCAATGGAAAATACCGGGCCTGGTGTAGCGCGCACCATCCCAATACCCGTCAGCATTTCGTTCTTTGCTATATGAATCGCTTTAGGATTATTCTTTTTTATTTCATCCGGCCGTACACTGTATTGCTCGTACATAATAGGCATTAACACATTACCTCCACCAAAAACAATACTTCCCATCCTGTAAGTATTTTCAAATAAATTAACCGGCTTCCGATATTGCCAGTCGTCTTTGCGCGCCATTTCACTGAAAATACCGGCCAGAATAAAAATGATGCCGAACAACCAAAAATTCCACCACCGGATCTTTCCCGGCTTTATCTCTACCTGCGGAATTCTTTTCTTACTCAGGTTCGTAACAAAGCCACCTAAAACAATTAACAAGGGTACAATAAAGGGCCTTCCAAAAAATAAAAAAGTAATTAACCCCGTAACCACAGCAATAATAAATGTGATCTTATTATTAACAGAATACCGAAAAGCAGAAACGCAGGCATAAATTAAAAAGCCGGCCGCCATCGGCACAATAAACTTAAAGATCTTAAGTGTTCCGTCATCAGTATCCAGGAAATTAACCAGGAACGATAAAGCTCCCATGATACTGCAGGCGGGTAAGATCCATACCAGCAATGTCATCACCGCCAATAAAACACCGCCGCGCTTAAAACCAATAAGGGTAAGGGTTTGAGTAGAAGAAGCACCTGGCAGCAATTGACAAAACGCATTATACTCCATCAATTCCTGTTCCGTAACATAGGGCGTTTGCTTTACAAAAGTCTTCATCATCATGGCAAGATGCGCCTGCGGCCCACCAAACGCGGTGATGCTATGCAAAAAAACTAATTTTAAAAAATGCAGATGTCTTAGAAACATTACAACTTAAATAATCTTTTGACGACATGTAGCTGTAAACCTTGTTGCATGCGCTGTGCAATCAAGATAAACAATTTATCTAACATTACTGTACAAAAATTGCCGGAGTATAAATGCCGCAACTGGACAGACAATAGAAAATTATTTTTATGCGCATAAAAAATCCCGGAACATTTATACCGGGATTTTTATTCAGAATGCTATTTTGTAAAACATGCTGTCAAATATTCAAACCTCCGCAGACACTGATCGTTTGGCCGGTAATATAAGATCCCATATCAGAAGCAAGAAATAAAGCCGCATTAGCGATATCTTCTCCCTTTGCAAATTTTCCCAAAGGAATATCCTGTAAATATTTGGAGGCACTATCACCTTCTTGCAGATAGCTGGTCATATCTGTTTCAACAAACCCGGGTGCAATACTGTTACAACGAATATTTCTGCTTCCTAATTCTTTTGCCACACTTTTAGTGAACCCAATAATACCCGCTTTACTGGCTGCATAACTTGCCTGTCCCGCATTGCCCATTATCCCGATAACCGAGCTCATATTTATAATGCTACCGTTCCTGGCTTTCATCATCGGCTTTATCACCTGCTTGGTCATGTAAAAAACGCTATTCAGGTTTACCTGTAATACTGATTCCCATTGCTCGGGCGTCATACGCAATAACAAATTATCTTTTGAAATACCTGCGTTATTTACACAAATATCAACCCTGCCAAACTCTTTTAAAACATCCGCTACGAAAGTTTCACATGCAGCAAAGTCACCTGCATTTGCTTTCCAGGCCTTGATTTTTATTCCTTTGTCGGACCATCGTTTCACAATTGCGTCTGCCCTTTCAGCACTGCTATCGCTAACGTATGAAAAAGCAATGCTGGCGCCTTGTTCGGCAAACTTGTCTACAATAGCTTCTCCAATTCCTCTGGCAGCACCGGTAACAATCGCTATTTTATTTTCTAATAATTTCATAAAACAAAAGGTAGGTTTAGTTTGCTCTTTAAGTTTGGTAATTATAATTGTTATAGCCCCGCGGCTGCGCTGATTTCCAGCATTCGGTCAATGGGCTTTTTTGCTGCCAGCCGTAATTGCTCATCCATAATGATATCAGGCATTCCATATTTCATGCACAAATATACTTTTTCCAGCGTATTACGTTTCATATGCGGACAATCATTACAGGCGCAGCTATTATCTGGGGGAGCCGGGATGAACTTTTTATGCGGGCTGGCTTTTTCCATCTGGTGCAAAATGCCGGTCTCTGTTGCCACAATATATTCCGTTGCCGTGTCTTCTTTTGTGAACTTCAACAGGCCGGTAGTAGACCCGATATAATCTGCCATACGCAATAAAGGCTCTTCGCATTCAGGATGTGCTATCAATTTGGCATTGGGATGTTGGTGCTTCAGTTTAGTAATTTTTTCCAGGCTAAATATCTCATGTACCATACAGGCACCATTCCATAACAACATATTCCTTCCTGTGACTTTATTGATATAAGCCCCAAGGTTTTTATCAGGTGCAAAAATAATTTTCTGCTCTTTAGGAAAACTTTCTACAATTATGCGGGCATTGCTGCTGGTAACGATCACATCACTCAACGCCTTTATCCCGGCGCTGCAGTTAATGTAACTTACCACAACGTGATCCGGGTGCTGTTCTTTAAATTTCTGAAACAGCGCTGGCGGGCAGCTATCACTCAACGAACATCCCGCTTTAAAGTCGGGGATCACCACTTTTTTTGACGGGTTCAGGATCTTTGCCGTTTCCGCCATAAAATGCACCCCGGCAAACACGATCATATCCGCATTGGTTTTTTGTGCTTCCTGCGCCAGCCCAAGGCTATCGCCGATATAATCTGCAATATCCTGGATATCCGCCTCCTGGTAATAGTGCGCCAGGATCACCGCATTTTTTTCTCTTTTCAATTTTTCAATCTCCGCAAAAAGATCGAGTTCCGGATCCAGTTCCAGATCCAAAAAACCATTCTGATCCAATTCCTCTTTCGCCATATCCAAAATTGTTGAGCTCATGATTGAAAATTTTACAAGTGCAATGATACGATCAAACTGAAATAGAAAATCAAAACTTTTTTTAAAGCTCTTTTTTTCTTTAATAATATTTATATTAATTATTTATTTAAAATAAGCTATTATTATTAGGGCTGTGAATTAGTGGATAACTCAGTTATGCAGGTTATTGGATAAAATAGATTTTTCAGTTACACACATCAATACACCTTTTATTAACATAGTGAAGTTACGAATCTTATACATTAAGCCTGCTTATTCACAAAAATGTGAATTGTGGATTGTTTATAAAAATAAAAGAGATAATAAATTTACACTATGTTAATATTAACAGTATAAAATAGCAACTGTTAACCAAAGTCTGGGATAGAAAGAAAGAAAACAATTATTTGAGCCATTAATACATTTCACATGCACGTTCCACAGTGGGTTATGAACATGTTTATTACGATATCCACAGTACTTTGGGGACAAAAACCTTCAAAACGGGGCTGCTAGAATTTTTGTTAAAAGACGCCCAACAACACGGACGGCTATGAAAAAAGATTAAATTTAATATTCTAAAATCTATAGCTATGGTAAGTAATAAACACATCGCCACCTTTATTTTGGGCGCCCTGGCGGGATTGGCCGCAGGAAAATATGCAAGTATGAGTGATGAAGAAAAAGAAAAGATGATGAGCAATTTAAAGGAGAAGGCGAACAACCTGAAAGAAGAAGCTACCAAATCTGCTAACCAGGCAAAAGATTATTTTACAGAGCTGGCTTCTAAAGGTGCTGATACTTTAAAAGAGCATTTTCCGGGTGCCGAAAAATGGATGCATGATATTTTTGGGAACAAGCCAACAGATGGAACCGCCGCAACCGATGCCACCCAGGAAGCTCCGAAATCCTGAGGATATAAAAAAAATCTATAAAAGGCTATTGGGGTTTGGTACCAGCTTCAAAAACTTGTGTGAGTTTTGCTGGTAATGTTTCCGGTCCAACTTGTAAAAGAAGGCGCCTTTTTTTGACCCGGCTTTGTCTTTGTCTTTTTGCTTTTGCAACAGCCCTGTTGAAAGCATTTTTCTGCTAAAGTTGCCTTTATCGAAACTGGTGCCATACACATCTTCAAATAAGCTTTGCAGAAGCGGCAGGGTGAATTTATCCGGTAGCAATTCGAATAGTATTGCGTGGGAAGTGGCTTTATATTGCAACCTTTTCTGTGCTATTTTTACCATCTCTGTATGGTCAAAGATCAGATCCGGGTAGTCTTTTATTGAGAACCATTCTGCATGGTATTCGCTGCTGGGCTCTTTATATTTTTTTATATCTATCAAAGAAAAATAAGCAATAGAAATAGTGCGCTCCCGGGTATCCCGGTTTGGTGCGCTAAAAGTATAAAATTGCTCCTGGTAAATATTTTTTAATCCGGTCAGCGATTCCAGGATGCGTGCTGCGGCTTCATCAGCACTTTCGTCTTTTGCAATAAATCCTCCCATCAGGCTCCACCGGCCAACCATAGGAGTAAAGGCACGCTTAATTAATAATATTTTCAGGTTCTGACCATCGTAACCAAAAACAATACAATCCACAGCTACAGTGAACCGTGATTGGTTAATATACTTAGCCGCCATAAAGGAAGATGCTTTTTATTTTTCAAATGGACAATTTATATTGCTTATGGCAAAAGTAGGCGTTCTGGTATGAATTAAAGCAGCCCGGCGATCTTTTTATACCGGGCACAAAAAAATAGTGCGGGACCTTCCGACCTCGCACTGTTATTGTGTTAAAGTGAATTGATTTTACGAATTCATGCTTGCTAAAAACTCCTCATTACTTTTTGTTCCTTTCATGCGTTTCAACAATTCCTGCATGGCTTCTTCGGTTTTCATATCCGCCAGGTACACGCGCAGCAGGTTCATCCGTTGCAACACATCTCTATCCAGCAGCAGGTCGTCGCGCCTGGTAGAAGATGCTGTTAAATCAATAGCCGGGTAAACTCTTTTATTTGATAAACGCCGGTCTAATTGCAATTCCATATTACCGGTTCCCTTAAATTCTTCGAAGATCACTTCATCCATTTTGCTACCGGTATCGATCAACGCCGTAGCCAGAATAGTTAAGGAACCACCGTTCTCGATTTTACGGGCGGCGCCAAAAAACTGTTTGGGCTTTTGCATGGCGTTGGCTTCCACCCCACCACTCAACACTTTACCTGAAGCCGGAGAGACGGTGTTGTGCGCACGGGCCAAACGGGTGATGGAATCCAAAAGGATCACCACATCATGCCCGCATTCCACCAGACGTTTTGCTTTTTGCAAGGCCACAGTGGATACCTTAACGTGCTTTTCGGCCGGCTCATCAAAAGTAGAAGCTATTACTTCTGCTTTTACGCTGCGTTCCATATCGGTCACTTCCTCCGGACGCTCATCAACTAATACCACCATCAGGTAACATTCCGGATGATTTTCCGCAATGGCGTTGGCCACGGCTTTTAACAACATAGTTTTACCTGTTTTTGGCTGGGCTACGATTAAACCACGCTGCCCTTTACCAATAGGGGTAAACAGATCAATAATTCTTGTTGAAAGGTCGGAGGGGCGGGTGAACAGGTTCAGTTTTTCATAAGGGAAGAGCGGGGTGAGGTAGTCGAATGGAACACGATCCCTTACTTCATCCGGCTTTTTGCCGTTGATGGTATCTACTTTTAAAAGAGCGAAATATTTTTCGCCTTCTTTGGGAGGACGCACGGCGCCATGAATGGTATCACCTGTTTTTAAACCAAATAATTTGATCTGAGAGGGTGAAACATACACATCATCAGGACTTGAAAGATAGTTATAATCAGAAGATCTCAGGAAACCATAGCCGTCCGGCATCATTTCCAAAACACCTTCACTTAAAATAACACCATCAAACTCTACATTAAAGGAAGGGGTTTGGTCTTTCCTGGAAGCGTATACCCTGTTTTCAACCGGGAGTTCTATTTCCTCAACCGGTGCAACCGGTGCATCATATTTTTCTGTAGCTTTTAATGCTTGCAAAATGAAAGCTTCTGTTGCGGCATCATTTTTAAATACAGTGTCAGTATCCGCCTCGTCTTCATCCGGGGTTTCAGCCTTTTTAACTTTTGCAACTTTTTCTTCTGCTTTGACGGGAGCTTCAGTGGCTGCCTCTTCTTTAGAATCCTTTTTCTTTTTAGCCGGGGCTTTCTTGGCTGGTGCAGCTTTTGCCGTTTTTTTAGCTGCGGCTTTCGCGGTAGCTTCTTCTTCGTCTTTGCCTTCTTCTTCAACAAAAGCTTCCTCTGTACCAATAGATGTGGTAGCTTTCACGATTCTTTTTCTTTTAGGTCGCTCGGTGCTGGCAGCTTTAGAATCAGTAACGGCCTGGCTATCAAGAATTTTATAGATCAGGTCCTGTTTGTTTAACTTTTTGGCGTTAGAAATTTTCAACTGTTCGGCAATATCCAACAGTTCAGGAACGAGCATATCGTTCAATTGTAAAATATCATACATAAAAAATGTGTGGGATTAATCAAAAGATTAAATCTTAAAAGTGATAATTTTTGAATGAAACTTAGTTTTTTTCGGATTGATAAATGGTAATTGACACTACCACCCAGCAGAGATGATCATATGTTATAGGGTCATTTCTATATCAAAAATAGTGTGTTTTCCATAAAATCAAAAATTTTTAATAATTATGTCTCCTTTTTGGGTAATTGTTAACGGACTTTCAGGAAAATCTTTTTTGCTAAGCTCCCGTATTCGGGCAATTACTTTTTTTTCCGGGTCCAGTTGCGGGGTACGGTCGTCAGCCGGCAATTGCCGGGTAGCAATAATGCGGCCATTTACAAAATTTCCTTCCCGGTTGACCCTTATTTTTAAAATAGGCGCCCAACCCATCGGTCCTTTTAAACTGATTGCGCCATAAGTAGCATAATTACCCAGACTATAGGCGATGAATTTCCTTTTGTACAGCTCTACACCCCTGGTTACATGCGGGCCGCTGCCCAAAACGAGGTCTGCGCCTGCATCAATGCAGCTCCGGGCAAAACTATATACATTCCCCCGGTTTTCGCCGCGGAAAACTTCAGTATTGCGGGTAACATGCTCCGTAGTATCCCCTTCGGCGCCGCCGTGAAAAAAAACCATCAGGATATCTGTGCTGTCCCTTATTTTTTTTATCTGTTTGAGCACCGCACCGGGTTGCGCAATCTGCAGATGCCGCCAACCAAATCCCACCCCAATGATCCCATAGCGGATATTGTTTTTAGAAATGATTTTATAGGAATGGCGGGGCCTGATGCCTGCGTAGGCAATGCCGGCTTTGTCCAGAAGTTGCATGGTTTGCGCCAGGGCGGCCGTGCCAAAATCGCCTGAGTGATTATTGGCAAGACTTAGAAAATCGAATCCCGCATTTTTAAAATAATTTTCCGTTCCGGGCGGCATGCGAAAAACATAACAGTTCCCCAGGATAGAGCATTTTTTGTCTGGAAGAGAGGAATCCGTGAGTACTCCCTCCATATTTCCGACGAGAAAATGACTATTTTTTAGTGAATCTGCCAATTCTAGTAATATATTATGCTTTGGCATTCTTGATCTGTCTGGATAATCAGACCCTAGCATCAGGTCTCCAACAGCGGTGATCGTAATAGTTGTATCCACAGCAGCGGACGCCTTTTTTTCCGATGGTTCAGTGGGGACCGGTTTCGGGCTTTTACAGCCCATAAGAATAAGGCCGGCCCCGAAGATAAAAAGCAGTTGCATAATAAAGTAAAGGTATAAAGAATACGAGGATCAAAAATGCAATTAATATCTTTGTTGCCTAAGTGTATAATAATGTTTAATAAAAGAATTAAAGTAAAAGAGCTTTTACAGCAAGCGCCGGAGGGGCAACAGGTAACAGTAATGGGTTGGGTACGGACTTTTAGAAATAACCAGTTCATTGCGTTAAACGACGGCTCCACCAACACTAACCTGCAGGTGGTGGCTGAACTGGGAAAATTTGAGGAGGGCTTGCTGAAGCGCATTACAACTTCCGCGTCGCTTAAAATAACGGGCACGGTAGTGCCTTCTGTGGGTAAAGGACAAAAACTGGAAATAAAAGCAACTACTATTGAAATATTGGGGGATTCTGATGCGGAAGCCTACCCGTTGCAACCCAAAAAACATTCCCTGGAATTTTTGAGGGAAAAAGCACATCTGCGGTTTCGGACCAATACGTTCGGTTCCGTTTTCCGTATACGGCATGCGCTGGCCTTTGCCGTGCATAAATTTTTTAATGAGAAAGGATTCGTTTATTTACATACCCCGATCATTACCGCTAGCGATGCCGAGGGCGCGGGTGAAATGTTCCGTGTAACCACGCTGCCTTTTGAAAATACGCCCCGTAATGAAGACGGGTCTGTAAATTTTAAAGAAGATTTTTTTGGAAAATCGACCAACTTAACTGTTAGTGGTCAATTAGAGGGAGAATTGGGCGCGACAGCCTTTGGCGAAATCTATACCTTTGGGCCTACATTTCGTGCGGAAAACAGCAATACGGCAAGGCACCTGGCCGAATTCTGGATGATTGAACCTGAGATGGCGTTCTGTGATCTGGAAGACAATGCCAATCTTGCGGAGGAGTTTATTAAATATATCGTCCGTTATGTACTGGAAAACAACCGGGAGGATGTTGAATTTCTGGCCCAGCGCTTGGCAGAGGAGGAAAAACAACTGCCGCAGGATAAGCGCAGTGAAATGGGACTGATCGAAAAACTGGAATTTGTACTGAACAACGATTTCCAGCGCCTGAGCTATACAGAGGCGATCGATATTTTAAAAGAAAGCAATTATAATAAAAAGAAAAAATTCCAGTATCCCGTTACCGGTTGGGGTATGGACCTGCAGAGTGAGCATGAGCGTTATCTGGTGGAAAAGCATTTTAAAAAGCCGGTGATCCTGATGAACTATCCCGCTTCAATAAAAGCATTTTACATGCGGTTGAATGAAGACGGCAAAACGGTGGCGGCCATGGATATATTAGCTCCGGGCATTGGAGAGATAGTAGGTGGTTCCCAGCGGGAAGAGCGCCTGGAGGTATTGTTGGAAAAAATGAAAGCCATGCATATTCCCGAGGAAGAGTTGAGTTGGTACCTGGATACCCGCCGTTTTGGAACGGTGCCACATGCAGGGTTTGGACTGGGTTTTGAGCGGATGATCCAGTTTGTGACGGGCATGGGTAATATCCGGGACGTGATCGCGTTTCCGCGGACACCGAAGAGTGCAGAGTTTTAGGGCAAACAATAAACTATTAATTAAAATGGCAACTTATAAAAAGAGTTGCCATTTTTTATTTAATTTCAAAAAGAAAATCTTTTAAACTTTCCCGATGAAGGGCGGCTAAAATGTGTTTTTCAGCCGGGAAAGCGGCAAAAAGGGAAGCTTTTAAAACAATACCTTCCCGTATTTCCTGCTGTTTATTTTCCTGGTTTCTCCGGCAGCCAGGGCATGGGCGGAATTTTTGCGGGCATGCGATAATAGTTGTTTCTTAAAGAATCATTCCATCCCGCCGGGTTTTTATCAAAGCTCCGGCTGTTAAAGTAAACGCTGCCTTCGATTTTGGGATTGCTTCTTAAAATTTTTATCTGGTCCGGTATCTGAGAGGGTTTCCGCCAGTTGGCGTTGCTATTCTCATAATAACGATAGATGCCATGGCCAATGTATACATGCCGGCCATAACTATGCCTTGCCCACCAATCTACCAGGGTTTCGTAAGGGATCAGTTTATCTCCAATTTCACGATACAACTGTGGGGTTACATAATCGATCCATCCCTTGCGCAGCCATAATAAAATATCGGCATAAAGGTCGTCATAGTTGGTCATCCCCGCTTTTGAATTGCTGCCTTCAGGATCCTGCGAGGCGTTTCTCCATACAGCAAAGGGGCTGATGCCGAATTTGCACCAGGGCTTTATGGTTTTAATAGCGATGTCCAGGTTCCGGATCATAGAATCCACATTGGCCCTTCTCCAATCGGCCTTGCTCAAACGTGTGCCGGACATTTTATAGGCATAATCATCCGGGAACGGTTTTGACCCGATCGGGTAAGGATAAAAATAATCATCCATGTGAATACCGTCCACATCATAGCGGCGAACAATATCTTTTACGATTTCGATAACAAATTGCTGTACCTGTTTATTGGCGGGGTTAAAATAGCGGGTAGTTCCGTAGGTTACAAACCAGTCGGGCTTTTTGCGGATCATGTTGTCCGGTGCAATGGACGAAGATCCTATTCTAAACTCCGCGCGATAGGGATTCAGCCAGGCATGAAACTCCATTCCCCTTTTATGCGCTTCCGTAATCATAAAGGCAAGCGGATCGTAAAAAGGAACGGGCGCCCTGCCCTGTACGCCGGTAAGCCATTCGCTCCAGGGCTCATAAGGAGATGGGTAAAAAGCATCACCGCTGGGGCGCACCTGAACGATGACGGCATTCATGCCGTTTCGCTTGTGCATATCCAGTTGGCGGATAAACTCTGCTTTCTGCTGTTCGACGGTGGCGTTTTTTGGAGGCCAGTCGATTCCCAGAACGGTGGCAATCCAGACACCGCGAAATTCATATTCCGGATTCTGTGCTGTTACGCGGGTACATAGCGCGAAAGCTATCATGCAGACAAGGGCAATACGGATCTGTTTCATAGCTTACAAATGTAATTGAACCGGTGGGTAATAAAAAACCGTTATCACTTATGCAGTTTGTCCAGCATGGCGCTGATCAGCTCAGCTTCTTCGGGGCTTACGGCGCTAAAGAATTCAGCTATATGATCTTCTGTATTGTCGAGCAGTTCTAATTTTTCCAGTCCTTTGTCCGTGATCGCTACATCCACCAGGCGGTTATCAGTATTATTTATATTTTTTGTAACAAGTTCTTTCAGCACCAGGCGATCTACGATGCGGCTGGTATCGCTCATTTTATCCATCATGCGTTCGCGGATCTGCAGGGTGGAAAGAGGGTTGGGCAGGCATCCTCTTAATATGCGTAAAATATTATACTGCTGAATGGTAAGATTTTCTCTTTTGAATCCGGTCTTTAAAAAAGATTGGAGATTCCCGCTTGTGTAGATCAAATTGAGCGCAAGTTTTTGGTAGCTGTTTTTAAAAGTACGTTGGTTTAATTTTTCCTGAATAGACATAACCACGGTTTAGTTTCTTATCTTTTCAAAACAAAGCTATTTTGAAAATAATTTGAATATGAAATTTAATAAAAAAATGTCATTTCCGGTGCATAAGATTATAATGAAGGATGTTAAATTATTTTAGTAATGGAGTATAAGATTTTAGGGGCGGCAGGCTGGAAGGTTTCAGCATTGAGTTTTGGCTGCATGTCGCTTGATGACAGCACTGCCACAGAAGCCGCAACCCTTATTGGCCGGGCGGTTGATGCAGGGATCAATTTTTTTGATACGGCCGATCTTTATGAGAAAGGGGTGAATGAAGAGAAAGTAGGCAAGGCGCTGAAAGCAGTTCGGGACAAGGTTTTTATCGCCACCAAGGCAGGCAACCAATGGCGGGCGGATGGCTCCGGATGGGACTGGAACCCGCGACCCGCCTATATTCTGGACTGTGTGGAAAAGAGCCTGCAGCGGTTGCAGACAGATTATATTGACCTGTACCAACTGCACGGCGGAACAATGGAAGATCCTATTGACGACATTATTGATCTGTTTGAACGGCTAAAGCAACAGGGAAAAATCCGGGAGTATGGGATCAGCAGCATCCGCCCCACCGTGATCCGGGAATATGTGCAGCGGTCTGCTATTGTAAGCGTAATGACGCAGTACAGCCTGCTGGACCGGCGGCCAGAGGAAAGCACGCTCCCTTTGCTGAAAGCCAATAATAAAGCCGTTTTGGTCCGCGGGGCATTTGCCCAGGGATTATTGATCAACAAGCCGGCAAAGGAATACCTGGGGCGCAGCGCCGGTGAGGTGGATCGTATTCAGCAGTTGCAGCAAGAACTTAGCGCAAAAGGATACACGCCCCAGCAGTTGGCGCTAAATTTCGTATTGCAAAATCCTGCGGTAACAACGGTGGTTGCGGGAATAAGAACCGACCAGCAACTTTCCGAGCTGTTGGAAGCTGCCCAACCGGTGGCTGAAGCCGATATGGAGCAATTATCGGCAGCCATAGCCCCCAATTTCTACAAAGAGCACCGGTAATAAAAAAATAGCAGGGCAAATTAGGCTGTGTATAAAAAATATCCTTATTTTTGCAGCCCTCAATCGCGCTATGCAATTAGGGAAAACATTCCTCCTTAGCTCAGTTGGTTAGAGCATCTGACTGTTAATCAGAGGGTCGCTGGTTCAAGTCCAGCAGGGGGAGCCAAAGACGAACCCAAAAGACGTCAACGAACGCTGAAACCCGCTACTATAGCGGGTTTCGTCATTTTGGCACCTTGTGTCATTTCCGCTGAAATCCGCTTATTTCCGTTGGTTTATTTGCCATTTTCTTTGCCGTTTTGTTTGCCATTTGCACGGGTTTTGATACTCCCTATCTGGAAAAATGCTGGAATAACCCCAGCGATTGTGAACCAAAGAGAGGACATCATGGCAGTATCTATCGGCATCTTAATAAACTATCGGAACCGGAAAAATAAGAAAGGGCTTTACCCTATTCATATCCGTGTTACAATTGATAATAATCCCCAGTATTACCTGGTGGATCTTCCCGTAAAGGTCAGCATGGAAGACTGGACGGGCCATGATCTTTTCTGGGTGGCCGAAACCAACCCCTATAACCTTGAAATTAATGAAGCCATTAATCAAATGCGTACCAAGATCATTGATTTACACCGGAGTTTGTATTCCCAGAAAAGAAAGCTCTCTTTTTACCATATTGACAAAGTCCTCGGGTTTAAAGGAAACCGGGAAGTTTTCAACGATTACTTCAAAAACTATATGAGAAAACCGCCTCCAACAGTAGTTCTTACCGATGTTACCTGGGAGAAATACGATGCTTTTATTAAGCACCTGGATAAATTCAACCCTGCCCTGCGCTTTGATGAGATCGATTGGGAAATGGTCGCCCGCATCCGTAATTACCTTGCCCAACAGCGCGGAAGAAAAGGCGACTTACTCGCTCCTGCTACCATCAAATCTTATTTTGACAAGTTTAAAGTGGTGCTGGAATATGCGGCAAAACGGGACGGAATGCTGGATATTAAACAGGTAGAATCTTTCTTTGAAGATGTAAAAATATCGGTACCCGATAAAGAAGAAGGGCTGCACCTGGAGATCACCGAGATCAAGTCCTTCAAAAAAGTGGTAACGGATAAACAATATCCGGCGCAAAAGCGAGATCAGCGGTTATTCCTTTTTCAAATCTACACCGGCTATTATTATAACGACCTGAAGGTATTGAAGCGGAAGCACGTACGGAAAGATTTTGAGCATGGTTATTATATTATTGGGGAACGAGATAAAAACGGCAACGCCACTATTATCCCATTATGGAAATTTCCGGATGGTGTTGCTACATTGGAAGAATTTATGGATCCCAATACGGAAAGTGAGTACTGGTTCCGCCGGAATATTTTTGTAGACCCGCAGGTGTATAACCGGAATGTAAAGGTGATCGCCAAGGCGGCGGGAATTAACAGAGAGATCTCCAATAAAATTGCGCGCCATACCCAGAAGACATTTTCTTTTTCCGGCATATTCAGAATGCCGTTGCGTATGATATCTTTAATCCAAAGTAATAGTTCCTCTATACCGGCTTCAACTTTTTGCGTACGGGCCTTTTGCCTTTTTTCCTGCGCAGCTTCATCTACTGGCGTACCTTTACTTTCCGCTTTCTGTTCTTCACGGTCCGCCCGTTTGCTGATCCATTCCTGCACCCAGGCAGGCATTGGGCTCCGGGTAAAAATTCCGGGCTGGCCCGCATAAAGTAAAAGCAGCCCCAGGCCATGTTTGCAGGGAAACTTACGGCTGGGGCAACTGCATTTAAAAGCAATATTGCCAAGGGCTACCTGTGTTTGATAAGGCTTGCTGCCACTGCCTTTGCATTCGCCCCATAATGCTGTATCACTAACACCTATGGTCACCCATTTACTTCCTTCAGCAAGTCCCTTCCCTGCTTTTTGGGAGGATTCATCCGGGGCCAGCGCCAATACCTGCTCCTTCGTAAATTGCAATGCTGTTTAATTTTGTTGGATGAAAATTAGGTATTTTTCCCAGTAAAATGAAACGAGGAGGATAAAACAATTATTGTAAATGATAACGGGTTACCTTTCTCATCAGTTGGTATTAACGTCCGCTATGCGTGTACTATAAATACCATATTGAACTTTTTAAGGGTTGCCCTGCAGCAACTACTTTCCCATTTTTAATAAAAAAAATAACTGTGCAAAAACACTGCACAGATCACTTGCAATTTTACATTAGCATCGCGTAAGGGATAGACGCGGAAAGCCCGAAGGGCGCCGGAGTGAAGCGGAGACGCAGCGAGGACTTGCAGCAAATAGCCCGACCCGAGGCCGCGGGCATTGTGCAGTAGCGGCGAGGGGGCGTCAAAAAATATTTTATGAGTAAATTAAATTTAACAGGTAAGGAATTAAGAGCCATCGGTTATCCGGAAGGGCCTGTCATATCTGTTGCGATGAATATTATGCGCAAAGCATACAAGTATGAAAGCAAAGCGGATGCCTTAAATAGGTTGAAGCAAATTCTTGAAACGCCGGAGAATTTTGTTACGGATGAAGTTTTGGGAAACATTGCACAACAGCTTTTGCCAAAGCCGCGGGATATTGAAGGTGCGGAAATATCACTGAACCAAACCGGCATTTCCTTTAATGTATTCGGGCAGGAACATATTGAAGAAGGCGCTATGCACCAAATGTACCAGGCGGCAAAATTGCCTGTTGCTGTGGCAGGCGCTTTAATGCCCGATGCGCACAGTGGTTACGGGTTGCCTATCGGTGGCGTGCTGGCAACCGATAATGCGGTGATTCCTTATGGCGTGGGTGTGGATATTGGCTGCCGCATGTGTCTGAGCATTTTTGATCTGAACCCGAAAGACTTGTTGGATCGCGAAGCATTTTTTGCAAGGGAATTGGGAGAAGCTACTTTATTTGGAAGCGGCGCCCAGTTTGATAACGCAGCTAACGATGAAGTAATGGACAATCCTTTGTTTTACGAAATGCCATTGCTGAAAAATCTTCATGGACGTGCATGGAAGCAGTTGGGGACGTCGGGCTCCGGCAATCACTTCGCGGAATTTGGCGTGGTAAACATTACAGAGAAAGATGAAGTAGCCGGAGTTGAAGCGGGTACTTATATCGGCTTTCTAACGCATTCCGGTTCCCGTGCCTTGGGTGCGCATATCGCCAATCATTACACCAGGCTAGCCATTAGTAAACGCCGCTTGCCGCAAGAAGCCAAAAACCTTGCCTGGCTGGGCTTGGACGAGCAAGAAGGGATGGAATACTGGCTGGCGATGAACCTGGCCGGGGATTATGCATCTGCCTGTCACCATGTGATCCATAATAAAATTGCGAAGCAATTAGGCCGCGAACCGGTTAAGATTGTCGAGAATCATCACAATTTTGCATGGAAGGAAATACTGGATGGTAAAGAAGTGATTGTACATCGTAAAGGCGCTACCCCTGCCGGAAAAGAGGTACTGGGCATTATACCGGGCAGCATGACAGCAGACGGCTTTATTGTAAAAGGCAAAGGTGAAGTAGCTGCCGTTAACTCAGCTTCCCATGGAGCAGGCCGTAGAATGAGCCGTAGTCGCGCAATTCAGTCTGTTACTGATAAAGAGTTCAGGGATGAACTAAAAAAGTTCGGAGTGAAACTGCTGGGTGGCGGACTGGACGAATCGCCTTTTGCTTATAAAGATATCCACACGGTGATGCAATCGCAAAAAGCATTGGTGGACATTATCGGTACGTTTACTCCAAAAATTGTGAAGATGGATGGTGCCAGCCACCGGAGCTGGAAGAAAAAGAATGTAGAGTAGTAAAGATATATCTTATGCTAGAGTTGTTGTTTCTATACCATGAACGACAAAACGTATAAAAGAACGCATAGTTTAATTTCTGAGGTTGATTAATTGACAACAACTGTTAGTGTCATTTCCATTTCTTCCAGCTTACTTTCTGCAATCACCATTGTAAGCACTATCAGCGTATTGTCCGCGATCCGGCGGCAACCGATGGATAGCATTGTGTCAAAAGTGTAAAATTTAACTTTTCTGGATTATCGAGAAAAACCCGGTAATTTCCTTTTCGTGAACTATTCAAATATCGTTAAGTTTTTTATTTAAATCCTGCTCCAGTTCTTCAATAGTTGGCAGGCTGCTTTTAAGATTGTCTGGAATATTTTCCAATAGCTGGAATTCTCTTACACCCATTGGCTTGTTAATATTACGCAAGGCAAATTCCGCCGCAATATTATTTTTTTCACAGCATAATAGTATACCGATAGTGGGATTATCATCTGCCTGCTTTATAATACCGTGCACAGCAGAAAGATAAAAATTGAGTTTACCGGCATATTCAGGAATAAATTTTGTATTCTTTAGCTCAATAACCACGTAGCATTTAAGGCGGGTATGGCAAAATAACAGGTCAATATGATAATCAGTTTTCTCAACGGGTTCCAGGTATCAGGTTCGTCAATTCATTGATCAATCTATTTAGGTCTTATTTATAAGCCATTAACTGTTTTCAAGTTGATTTTCATTACCAGTATTGATCACCGGCTTGATTGCAAAGAGGTTGAAGGATATGTTGGAATAAGAAGCTGCAATGCTAAACGACGTGCTTAATAGCGGTCGGCCATAACCATGAACAGTATCATAATGCGGACCTTTATCCGGATCCGGTTGAAAAATAATATTAGAAATACAAATAAAAAAGGTATTGGTCCGGATACATAAAAATTAGTTTTGAATTTATATATGCTGATGCGGGAGCATTGGATTTTAACAAAAAAACTAAGTGGTTATTATGGATATCAGATATAAAAATAGTCCAGTATTAATCAGCGCAAACGGCCGGCTATCCTCTAGTGTCCCTGTTTGTTTATTGCAGGCCGGGCATTCGGTCACGTTGGTGACAAACGATACCAGATCCGCATCAACCGACATCTACAATCATATAAAGGATTTATCGGGAATGGGAGGAGAAAAAATATCTTTAGACCAATTGAAAGTAACAAGTGTATTTGATTGTACTTCCCATTACGAGCTTGCTATCGCAGTGACGGGCGAAGATGCCCATGAAAAAAAAGCCATATTAAGGCAATTAGAAGATCATATTTCCGCCGACACCCTTATTGGAATGAACACGGAAAGTATTCCGCTCAGCACTTTACAGCAGGATTGTGACTACCCGGAGCGGGTGATTGGGCTCAACTGGGTTGAACCCGTACATACGACCTTTTTTTTGGAGATCATAGCGAATGACCAAACGGGTAAGGAGCCGGCCAATGATTTGTTCAGGCTGGCCAAAGCATGCTGGAACAAAGATCCGTATCTTGTTTGCAATGATGTTAGCGTGCGTGCAAAAATGTTCAGTGCCATGGTGCGAGAAGCATTTTTCCTGGTACAAAACGGATATGCTTCTGTTGAGGATATAGACAGGGCCTGCCGGAATGATGCTGGTTATTACCTGCCTTTTTCGGGCAATTTCAGGTATATGGATCTGATGGGAGCGTATGCTTACGGGTTGGTGATGAAAGATCTCAATCCTGAATTGTCGCAAGCGACCGCTGTTCCCGAATTTTTTAAGGAAATCATCAGGCAGGGAAGGCTGGGAATGGAATACCAGGAAGGGTTTTATGCATATGAAGAGGATGAGGCGGAGTATTGGAAAAAACTGTTCAGCAGGTTCAGCCATCAGATCCGGGAGATCATTTGTAAATACCCGTTTAATTACCGTAAGCTTCCTGTTACAGGCAAAAAAAACGCACTTTAATAAATGGAACAGCTATTCATTTTTGATGCACACCTTGATCTTGCCATGAATGCCATTGAATGGAACCGGGACCTGACCCGCCCTTTGGCTGAAATCAGGCAAAGAGAAATGTACATGAACGATAAACCGGACCGGGGTAAAGGAACCGTTTGCCTTCCGGAATTGAGAAGAGGCCGGATAGGGCTGGTGGTAGCCACCCAGCTCTCCCGCTATACGCCCCCGGGAAGTTCCCTACCGGGATGGAATTCCCCCCAGCAGGCCTGGGCTATGACGCAGGCGCAACTTGCCTGGTATAAAGAAATGGAAGCGATTGGAGAAATGGTGCAGATCACCAACCTGCAGGAGCTTGAAGCCCATTTGTCTTTATGGAATGACCTGACGATTCCTGATGAAAAAAAAGCTATCGGTTATATTTTAAATCTTGAAGGGGCTGATTCTTTAGTGGATGTTTCCTATTTGCAAAGAGCGTATGATTATGGATTAAGAGCGGTGGGCCTGTCACATTTCGGCCCCGGCAGGTATGCGCCTGGTACAAAAAGAGAAGGAAACATCACTGCAGCGGGAAAAGAATTATTAAAAGAAATGGGACGGCTTAACCTGATCCTGGACGTAACCCACCTTACTGACGAAGGTTTTCATGAAGCAATGGAGCTTTACGAGGGGCCGGTTTGGGCCAGCCATCATAATGTAAGAAAAATAGTTCCCACCCAACGTCAGCTTACTGACGAGCAGATAAAAGCGCTGATAGATCGGGATGCCGTTATCGGAGGTATGCTCGACTGCTGGGCCATGGACACCCGGTTCATTGATACAGTATCTGATCCCTGGCAGTTAAATATCAGGCTGGAAAACCTGGTGGATCACTGGGATCACATCTGCCAGTTGGCCGGCAACAGCCTTCATGTAGCGATTGGCAGTGATCTGGACGGTATATTCGGAACCGAGCAATGTCCCTGGGATATGGATTCAATCGCCGACCTGCAAAAATACCAGATGATCCTTTCGGCAAGGGGATACAGCACAGAAGATATTGAAAATATATTTCATAAAAACTGGCTTCGTTTTCTACGTAAGGCCTGGAGCTGATCTTATAAACGAAAAAATGCCCAGGTGCCAGATTCAACGATGCCGCCATTGCCAAAGGTGAAATGCCCCAGCAGTAGAACGATCGAAAGAAATAGCATTCCCGATCACATAAACACGGTTTTCCATTTCCACTGAGTGTTGGTAGTCTGCAGGATAGTATTACAAATGCAATGAAAAGTATAATTTCCCGGTTATCTGTTTATCTATTTTTGAAAGGGTTAGTTCTGATAAAAGCCAAAATTTATCAATTATGAAGCGAATACTATTTTTTTTCCTGGTGCTGGGGCCCTTTATTGCGTTGGGGCAAACCAAAACCCGCAAAGGGCCTCTTTATAAGGATCCTTTGCAGTCTGTTGAGGTACGCGTGAAAGACCTTTTGAGCAGGATGACCCTTCAGGAGAAGCTCGCGCAAATGCAGGATCTATCGGCGAGTGAGATCATGGTTTCCGATGCGATTGATCCGGTGAAGATGGACCAGAAACTTAAAGGGAAAAGTTTTGGTGTATTTGAAGGAATGGGTTTAACAGTGGCGCAATATGCTAAAGTGATCAACACACTGCAGGAATACATGGTTAAAAAAACGCGGCTGGGGATTCCTGTGCTGACCTCTTCCGAGGCGCTTCACGGATGTGTGCATGGCGGCGCTACCGTTTATCCGCAAGCTATCGCATTGGGGAGCACTTTTAATCCGGCGCTGGTGAACCAGATGACGCAAACGATTACAAAGGAGTTGAAAGCACAAGGCATTACTCAGGTGCTGTCGCCCGATCTCGATCTGGCCCGTGAGCTGAGATGGGGAAGGGTTGAAGAAACTTATGGGGAAGATCCTTATCTCACCAGCCGTATGGGAGTAGCATTTACGAAAGGCTTTACCGAAAACAATATCATTTGTACACCCAAGCATTTTGCGGCGCATGGCACACCAAGGGGCGGACTGAACCTTGCTTCGGTGGCCGGCGGCGAAAGGGAACTCCGCTCCATTTATCTAAAACCTTTTGAGGCGGTGATTAAAGAAGCGCAACCTTTAAGCATTATGAATGCCTACAGTTCCTATGATGGCGTCCCCATGGCCGCGTCACATCAGGTGCTTACAGATATTTTAAGAAAAGAGCTTGGCTTTAGAGGGTATGTTTATTCTGACTGGGGTGCGGTGGAGATGCTGTATTCTTTTCAGCGTACCGCAAAAGGTCCTGCGGAAGCGGCCTTGCAGGCTGTCAAAGCAGGATTGGATCTTGAAGTGTGGAGCGATTGTTTTGAAAAGCTGGATAGTCTTGTAAAAGCAGGAACCTTACCGGTACGGTATATTGATACGGCTGTTTCCAGAATACTGAGCGCAAAATTTGCAATCGGATTGTTTGAACATCCCTATCCTAATCTTAAAGGTTTAACCTCCGACATCCATACGCCACAGTCGGTGCAGCTGGCTTTGGATATTGCCCGTGAATCGATTGTACTGTTAAAGAATGAAGATCATCTTTTGCCGCTTAAAGGGAGTATCAGGTCTATAGCCGTTATTGGCCCCAATGCTGATCACGTTCAATTTGGTGATTATTCCTGGACGAATGACAACCGTCATGGAATTACACCGCTTCAAGGAATACAGGCCCTGGCAGGAAACAAGATCCAAATAAACCATGCAAAAGGTTGTGATACCTGGTCGCAAAACAGAGAGGGTTTTTCAGCGGCGGTAGCAGCCGCTTCAAAAAGTGATGTTGCTGTTGTCTTTGTGGGTTCTTCAAGTGCTTCACCCGGCTATCCTCATCCCGATGCTACCAGTGGGGAAGGTTATGATCTTTCCGATCTTAAATTGCCCGGTGTTCAGGAAGACCTCGTTAAGGCAATTAAGCAAACGGGTAAACCTGTTGTAGTGGTACTGGTTTCAGGCAAACCCTTTGCCATTCCATGGATCAAAGAAAATATCCCGGCGATAGTGGGGCAATGGTATCCCGGAGAGCAGGGAGGAACAGCCATTGCAGAAGTTTTATTTGGTCCCGCTAATGGTGGGATAAATCCTTCAGGAAAACTCAATGTATCCTTTCCTCAGAGTGTAGGACACCTGCCTGTATTTTATAATTATTATCCATCCGACAACGGGTATTATAATAAAAGAGGTTCCCTTAATAGTCCGGGTAAGGACTATGTGTTTTCAAGCCCGGATCCTTTATGGGCCTTTGGTACCGGGCTGAGCTATACCAGCTTTGAATACCAGGAGATGGAACTGTCGAAAACTTCCTTTTCTGCAGGGGAGACCTGTCACATCAAACTCAGGGTAAAAAATACAGGAGCGATGGATGGTAAAGAAGTAGTGCAGCTCTATGTGAGGGATAAAGTAAGTTCAGTGGCAACACCGGTTAAAGAATTAAAGCGCTTCGAAAAAGTGTTTATAAAAAAAGGAGCGACGGCTACGGTACAGTTTGATTTGCCTATGAAAGAACTGGCCCTGTACAATGCTGATATGAAAAGAGTGGTGGAAGCTGGTGAATTTGAACTGCAGGCGGGAACGGCATCCGACCAGATCAAGCTGGTAAAAACAATTGAGGTCAAAGATAAGTTGTAGGCTTTTTATACGGTTTGATTGCCTGGTCGCAATCTTTGAAAAATCCCGGTCAGGAGAACCAGCCTATCGTAGGCAGGCACTGACCGTGGTACAGGCCAGGGTTTGTGTGCCCCTATACCACTTGAGATTACATTTAAATAAAATTGATTCCGGTTCATTATGAAATCTATAAATATGATTAAAAACACGTTTATATTATTGACGCTTGTTGTATTGATGGCCAACTGCAGCAAAGGATCAGCCAGTAATAAAGGGACAGATAATGGAGGTGAGGCTCCGGGGGAGCAGGTGACGATTGACGTTACAAAAACCGTATCGGCAAATTTTGCCGGCTTCGGTACGCAATACAATCAGAATGTTTATGCTGCGATCAGTGCTGTCGATGGAATTACAACCGCAAACATTGGTCAGTTGGAAGCTAAAGTAAAAGCGTTGAAGTCCCGGTATGTCCGGATATTCTTTGATTCGAGGGCATGGCCGGCGGATCCCGGATACTCCACTGCTACGGCAGATTTTATGACGTCGTTCCTAAAAACGGTTCAGTTGGCCCAGGATGGCGGCGCTGCTACGATCAACATTACTTTCTGGCATACGTCTACTCCGGAGGAAATGCCTGCTTTTGCCGACATTTTAAAAGAGCTGATCGTAACCCGGGGATTGAGCTCGGTTAAAGAAGTGACGATTCAAAATGAGCCCAACAGTACCAGCATGACCATGGATTATTATAAAACCTGTTACACCGCGCTCGATCAGGCACTGACTATCCGTGGAATTCGTAACAAGATAAATTTTGTAGGAGGCGATCTTGTTCAAACCAACCAGCAGGCCTGGTTTGGTTACCTGGCAGCTAATATGGGCGACCTGCTTTCTGGTTATTCAACGCATATATACTGGGATGATAATGATGCAGCAAAACCCATGACCCGGCTTACGGAAGTGGCAGCTATTGTAAAGGCGCCGGGATCGGCAAATAAGCCGGTTTATATCACCGAATACGGAGTAAGAGGGGGAAATAAAACCGGCGCTCCCGATCCCGGTTATCTTACGGGAACTTCCACCCCCATAGCACAAACCCCAGTTGCTGCTATGCAGAATGCATTGTTCCAGATCAATGGATTGAACCTGGGTTTTTCAGGGTTTATCAGGTGGGACTGTTATAAAGCCAAGTACGATAACGGAACCCAGTACTTCTCGTGCATCGGGAGCGGTACAGACGGCTACCCGCTGTATCCCCTGTACTATATGACCTGGCTTTTTAACCATACATCGGAACCCGGCTGGAGAGTGGTGTCGTCTTATCCCACTGCAGGAGATAACAGACCAATAATAGCTGCGGCTATGATCAACGCCACTGCTTCCGAACAAACCATCTATGTCATTAATAAGTCTTCAGGGCAGGTAGCATACACGGCGGGCGGCCTTATTCCAAATAAAAAATATACCGTCTGCTCCTTTAATAATAACAATAACGGACAGTTGGAAAAAAGTGAGGCAACGGCTGGCGGTGATGGTAAAATACTTCATACTATAAAACCGAATTCATTTGTCGCTATCACGACGTATGATCTGACACTGCCATAAAAGGTTGTTTTGTTTGTTTCAAAAGGGCATAAAAATTCCTTGTGTTATTGTCATGATGAAGAATGCGGAGTGGATCCCTGTTGCTTTCTACAAAATGAACACAAACCCTGAAGAGCTTTTTTATAAATAGGATGCATTTGAAAGATTGTATTATTAATACAAACAAAAGTAGTAGACGTCGAGACGCTTATTAGCTATTTTCGGTTATTCGTTATAAACATAACTGGTTTAATCAACAAAATTTACTTATGATGAATGTATTTAACGGCTGCAAACCCAAGTATTTTCTTTTTGTAATGATGGTGTTATCATTAACTGCTCATTGTTTCGCCCAGCAAAAAAAAGGGTCGTCCGAGCCGTTAATACCACCCGTTGGAAATGAGAAATTTTCTCCAGATGCTTTTCTGATCGGAAGGGATTTTCATCATAATAAATTTATTAATCGTGAACAGGGATTGAAAGGAATGGCCGAATGTAATTTTACACTTGCCGATGCGGCAGATCCCCAAAACTATGCGCTTTGCCAAAAATTAGGTCTTTCTGTTGTTGTGTCCGAAGGTCCTCATTTGACCGGAGGGGATTGGATGAAATTATCGGATGCAGAAATTGACAATTACATTAAAAAGATGGTTGAGAAAGCAGGCCATAGCAAGGCGATAATCGGTTATCATATATGTGATGAGCCTTCAGCTTTGGCTTTTCCTGCCCTGGCAAAGGCTGTTGCGGCGGTGAAGAAATATGCGCCCGGAAAGTTGGCAACGGTTAATCTCTACCCCAACTATGCCACTATATGGCAAATGGACCAGGTCAAATCCCAGCTAGGCACAAAGACGTATAGCGAGTACCTCGAAAGGTTTGTAAACGAAGTGAAACCACAGTTTCTTAGTTATGACAATTACATGGTGGAGATGTCAATGGATTTAAAGGAGACAACAAAGGCAGCAAAATATTATACCAACCTGCTGGAAGTGCGGCGCGTCGCTTTAAAGTATAAGCTGCCCTTTGTCAATGTTGTTTCTTCCAATCAGATTCGTCCGCAAACACCAATACCCTCGCCGGCCAATTTAGCTTTTCAGGCGTACACCAGTTTAGCCGCGGGAGCGGGAGGAATCAGGTGGTACACCTACCACGGGCAAGCCTATGGTTACAATCCTATTGATAAGGAGGAGCACAAAACCTTAACCTGGCGGTATTTGCAGGAGGTGAACCGGCAGTTGAGCGTTCTCGGCCCCATTATTAAGCAACTGACGTCCACAGGCGTTTATTTTACCTCACCTGCGCCGGACGCCTCCTTACCGCTGTTGCCGGGGAAGTGGGTGCAGCAACTGAATACTGATGCCCCCATGATGGTAGGCGAATTTGTAAGTAAGGGCGGCACAAATTATGTGATGGTGGTGAACCTAAGCCTGGAGAAATCCGCCCGCTTCGATATTCAGACAAAAATTGATAGTGAGAAAATATGGGTAGTTGATGTGGGAGAGAACGGAAGGCTGGTGCCGGCCAGTCATAAAAAGGGTATCTGGCTTACAGCAGGACAGGGCGTATTGATCAAATGCGGGGGCGAAGCGTATGTTGAATCTGATGAAAAAAAACCATGGTACTATTAATTGCTCATTTGCTGAATAAAAAATAGCGTGTTGGGAATTTGAAGAGTAAAAGCAACGTTGTAATCAGCCTGCTTTCGGCTGCTGTATGCTGTTTTATCTTCCTGCCAGATTCACGCCGGATAATTTTAATTAGTTCATCACTTAAATGCGTTTGCAATATGAAAAAAGCGATCATGCTGTTTTTGCTTGTTTCCATTCTGGCCGTAAATGCGATCGGACAAAAGAGGATAACGGGTATAGTAACAGATGAAAATTCCCAGCCAATTTCCGGGGTATCAGTGCTGGTAAAGGGGACCAATACGGGCACTGTTACCGACACTGTAGGGAAATATTCCATACCGGTCCATAAGGGCCAAACATTGGTATTCAGTTTTGTTGGAAATTCCACGGAAGAGCGTGTTGTTGGCAGCCAATCAACAATCAGTGTTTCCTTAAAAAATACATCCAGTTTACTTCAGGAGGTGGTGGTAGGATATGGGGTGCAAAAGAAAGCTGAAGTAACAGGGGCTGTTGCCACCATTGATGTGAAGAAGGCGCTGGATTCCCGGCCTGTTCCGGATCTGGCGCGTGCTTTACAGGGCGTTTCTCCAGGGCTTTTGATCACAACCTCCAGCGGTAATATCGGGCAGTCTCCCGAGATACATTTGCGGGGAGTGGACGGATCGGTGAACGCCGATGCCAAACCCCTGATACTGCTGGATAACGTTCCTATTCCCGACATGATGATGGTAAATCCTGAGGACATTGAATCCATCTCTGTTCTCAAGGATGCGGCATCCGCTTCTATTTATGGGGCGAGAGGTTCCTGGGGTGTTATTCTTTTAACTTCTAAAAAAGGCAGGAAAGGTCAGGTGCGTATATCATACGATAACAATTTTGCCTGGTCTTCTCCAATGAATACTCCCCAAATAGCGGATGGGGCAGCAGGTGCAGAATATATGTTGCGTCAGTACAGAAGAACGGCTCCCAATACAGCAAGCTTCAATATACTCGGCGCTTATTATGATGACCTGAGTATAGAACGGATGCGGCAATGGAAGGCGCTTTACGGCGGCATGGACCTGGGACCAGAAATGGTGGAAGGCCGCGATTTTGAACGCCGGAATGGACAAACCTATTATTACAGGGCATGGGATATTGATAATTTGTTTCTTAATGACGCTTCACCTCAAATGAAACACAACCTCTCCATTTCCGGGGGCGATAGTAAAACAACCTATTATGCAAGTTTTGGAGCAATGGATCAGAGAGGGTTGGTGAAAGTGGCTCCTAAGCCGGACCGGTTTACCCGCTTTAACGGAACGGTGCGGGTGGAAACAAAGATCAATAAGTGGTTTACAGCCCGTACCTCCCTGATGAGTTATGCGTCGAACAAGCAGTACCCTCAATTCAGGCTGGCCAAAGCCGGAGGCGGAGGCAATGAATACTGGTTTAATATTTACCGTTATCCGGAAACCTATCCTTACGGAACGTTCAACGGCCTGCCATTAAAGAATATTCTCAACGAACTTCAGCAGGCGCATATAAATACCGTAAAAGGAGATCAGAGCCGGTTGCAGGCCGGGGCTACGCTGACCTTCCTTAAAGGCTGGACTGCCGATGTGGACTATACCTATTCTGTCAATAATTCTCATGATAATGTTGCCACGGCTCCCATTTCAGGAATTAATAGCTGGGTTGACCCTACTTTAACCAGTGTGCTCGACAATTACTTTCCCGCAGAGGATTATGTGATCGAAACCTCCAGGTGGATCAGGAGGAATGTGGGCAAAGCCTATACTACTTATAATAAAACGATCGGGGGTCATAGTTTCAAGTTAATGGCAGGCAGTGATATCGAGTATTACATTTCCGATTTTCAAACCTCGGAAGCTGATGGTTTAATGCTGCCTTCCAAGCCGACCCTGAATCTCACATCCGGAGCAGAATTTGCCAATGGCTATCCCACTCACTGGTCAACGTTGGGCTATTTTGGACGTCTGAATTATGCGTACAAAAACAAATACCTGCTGGAAGCAAATCTCAGAAGAGACGGCGCCTCCAATTTTCCTGTGAATAAGAAGTGGGCAACCTTCCCGTCTTTCTCTGCGGGATATATCCTTTCCAATGAGAAATTTATGGATGGGGTAAAGGATAAATTAGCATTAAGCTTTTTGAAGATCCGTGGGTCCTGGGGTTCCATTGGCAATAATGATATAGGAAACAACTCCTATATCCGCACCATGACAGCAGGTTCTTCCAACTGGTGGATCAACGGTCTTAATCCTACGATGGTAGGCGAATTTGCAAACGTCTCAGATGCTTTAACCTGGGAAACGATTCAGACGACGGATCTCGGATTGAACGCACGTTTTTTTAAGGATGCTCTTTCGATTGATTTTGACGTGTTCAACCGTGCTACAAAAGGAATGGTTACAACGGGTGTGGAAGCGCCCTCCTCACTTGGTTCAGCCCCTTCGAAACGTAATTTCGGAGAACTGGTAACCAAAGGCTGGGAACTGGCAATAACCTACAACAAACAATTTTCAAATGGTATTGGTTTTAATGTAATGGGCTCGCTTTCCGATGCAACAGGCCGCATTACCAAATTTGCCAATACCGAAGTAAGTATATTACCGGGAGGCAATGATGTGCCCAATTACCAGGGTAAGGAAATGGGGGAGATTTGGGGCTATACTTCGGACAGGCTATTTACGAATGCTGACTTCACCGGGAATAACGGAGCCGGAAACCCTATTTGGTATTACGATCCAAAAACACCCAACCAGGATGCGCTTAATTCTAGTTCGGCGTTCCATTTTGGACCGGGTGATGTGAAGTATAAAGATCTTAATGGCGATGGCGTGGTTGATTATGGCGGTGGAACAAATCTGGATCATGGGGATATGCACATCATTGGAAATACCACGCCTCGTTACTTGTTTGGCTTTAGAGTGGGATTGAACTATAAAGGGTTTGATTTCAGCGGCTTTTTGCAAGGCGTAGGCAAGAGAGATTATTGGGCTACAGGCTCGTTGTTTATTCCGGGCTTTACGCAGGGCGAAGCCGTTTACCAGAACCAGATGAACTATTGGACACCGGAGCACCCCGATGCGTTCTACCCGGCTCCCTCTAATCCCAGCGCAAATAATCACAATGCCAACTGGCAGTCCCAGACGCGTTATCTGTTGAACATGGCCTATATAAGGGTAAAGAATCTATCGCTGGGCTACACCATTCCTGTAAAGCTGCTGCATAAAGTAGGACTGAACAGGGCGAGGATATTCGCCAGTGGCGAAAACCTTTTTACGATCGATCACGTGACGATGCCGATCGATCCTGAAATTCAGCAAAACTCCGTCGAAGGATTTAACGATGCCAAGAGTTTTGGAAGAACCTACCCTTATTTCAAAACCTGGTCTTTTGGAGTACAAGTAGATCTTTAAACCTTTAATTCAGATTTTTATGAAAAATAAGTTATTGCTGCTGATGTGTATCCTGGTTTTTACTACCGGGTGTAAAAAAGATTTCCTTGTTCAGGAGCCGCTGGCGTCTTTCAGCGACCAGGATTTCTGGACTTCCGAAGCAAGTGTAAGGGCCTTTGCAATGGGCTATTATAAGGAACGTTTTCCGGGGTTCGGCGTAAATGATGTGGGGGGCGTTTTTTCAATTCGTGAAACATTGAATGATGACTATGCAAGTGTGAGCCTGCCGGGCTTTCCAAGCCAGCCAACTGTTAGTGGTGGTGGATGGGCCACTTATTTTTCCGATATACGCAAAGACAACATTTTTGTAGATCGTGTTTCGGGAATGGGAATGAAGCTGGGTGATAGCGCCACTTATAAGCACTGGGTGGGTATTGCCCGCTTTTTCAGGGCTATGGACTATTGTGACTTTGTATTTGATTATGGTGATGTACCTTATTACAACAGGCCGTTAACCGACTATGATACGGCCCTCTTCAGACCCCGTGATCCTGCTACATTTGTACTGGATAAAGTTTTGGAGGATTATACCTATGCCGCTCAGAATGTAAAGCTGGATGACCCGGGGACGGGCCCCAGGGGGCTGGTGATCACAAGGGATGTAGTGGATGCCTTTATGTCGAGGCAACTCCTCTATGCCGGAACCAAATTAAAATATGACCCTGCTACCTCTGCTGCTGACAGGGTTAAAGCGGGCGTATATTTGCAAGCAGCCAAGGATGCAGCAGCAAGACTGATCAGCTCGGGCCGCTATGCTGTTGCCGACAACTATCAGAAATTATGCAGCACTATTGATATTGGTGCCACACCCGCGGTTAATAAGGAGATGATCCTGTACCGCCGGTATAATACAGGAGAAGTAACCCATGCTATTGCTTCAGGCAATAATGTCAATACTATTCAGGGCAATGGAGCGCCCAAAGACCTGGTGGACGCTTACCTGTGCACGAATGGTATGCCTATAAAAACAACTGCTGGCGTAAATCCGGCTTACCTGGGCGACCAAACAGCAGCCAACCAACTGGCAAACCGCGACCCACGGCTTACAAATACCTTCCGCACAGACCGGTTTTATCTTCAGTACATCGAAACCGGTTATTCCGTTACCGGGTATAAATGTTATAAATTCCTGGATGAGCCAACGCAGAACGAGGCGTATGCCGTGCAAAGTTTCAATATTACAGATGCGCCCATTATCAGGTTTGGAGAAGTTTTGCTGAACTATATTGAGGCCGCCGCTGAACTTGCTGATATGGGAACCTATACAGTTGTGCAAAGCGATTTGGACAAAACAATAAACGTATTGAGGAAAAGAGCAGGCTATACTGCTGCATCCAGACTTCCGGATATGAAGATCATAGGAAACTTACCGGCGGTAGGGGCAACCGTTTATGACGATGCAGACAGAGACCCCTCTGTGCCTTCGCTGATCTGGGAAATTCGTCGGGAACGAAGGCTGGAACTAGTATATGAAGGTTTTCGCGAGAATGATCTTAAGCGCTGGCGGAAGATTAATTATTACAATACGCAACTGTATCCCAAAAAGAACCTGGGGGCCTGGATAACAAAGTCGTCTGTAACCAAGGCATTAATTCTTGCGGATATCAACGGCAACGTCACATCCCCAAGCAACACGGCAACCGGAAGCGGATATTTGAAAGTATCGCAAACATTCCGCAATGCAACCAGCGGGTTTGTTGTTGACCGGAACTACCTATTGTGCGTGCCTACTTATCAAATTGATTTTTATGGCAGAAATGGTTCTACATTAACGCAGAACCCGGGTTGGTAATTCTAAAAAAAATAATTATGAAACAGTTTTTTGATCATCAAAGGAAGCAGGCAATAAGAAGACCTGTAGTCGGAGTAGTGCTGTCGGGGATCATTATCCTCTCCTGTATCGGTATTTTCTCTTCCTGCAGTAAAAGCGATACTGCGGTTGACCGTACCTGCACGGTTACTTTCATTCTCAACCAAACCAATGCAGCCGGTGACACCGTTATTGTAGAAGCGACAGCCGGAGCGCTTGTTAAAGATCCCCCGGTTCCGGTAAGGGCCGGCTTTACCTTCAAAGGCTGGTATACCAATGCCGCCGATGCCAACCCCGATCCTGCGAAGAATACGGCTGCGCCAAAGTTTCCGGAGTACGATATTGCAACCAAGCCGATTTACCTGGATGCGATCCTGTACGCCAGGTGGGTAAAATGATTTTTAAAATAAAAAAAGATTGCGATGGTGAATAGGTTTTTCAAATTAGTTTCTATAGGATACTGTTTGGCCGGTAGTTGTTTTTCTGTGCAGGCACAGGACGCGCTGCCCCCGGGCACGCCTGGCGTTAAGCCGGGCTCATTTCCGGTATCCGTACAATTTACCCGGGTGCCTTCAGGGAAGGGCTGGCGGGATGAAGAATTGCCGCTGACCGATCAGGTGATGCAGGAGACCATTCACAATATTATTTTACATGGATGTACGCATATTGCCGCCGGTGATTTTTCCCGGGGTGGAGCTAATGAAAAAGTGCTTCAATATGCACAGAAGCTGGGCATGAAAATAGACTGGACCTCGAACGGTGTGCAGCTCTTCAAAAGGAATGACCCGCCGCAATACAGCGTTTATTCACCGGAATATCTGGCTGCTGTTAAAAAGCAGATCGAGCCGGTGCTGGGTAATGTCAAAAAGCTGGCGCATCCTAATACGATTTTCCCTTTTATGGATGAGCCCTTTCATGCAGATACTACCGCCTTTGATTATCGCCCCATTACGGCAAATGAATTTCAAAAGGAATTCGGTTATCCTATGCCGCTAAGCTATGCTGCGGCAAAAAAGGACCCGAAGAAACACCTTGATTTTATCAATTTTCAGTCGGGAACATTTGTAGCAGCCTGGAAGAAGATCTACCGGGAAGTGAAGGCTTTCGATCCCCGGCCTAAGGTTGTAATGACGCATGATAGTCATAATACCATGGGCGGCGGCGTGGAATCAGACTCCAAATATGCTATTGACGATATTTTTCATTGGGGTGGTGCGTTTGCAGATATGTTCCTGTATGATATTTATCCCTACACCATGTTTGATTACCGGTATGGTGAATACGGGAAATTTCCAAAGCCGCGCATCAGCCAGATGCATTATACCATGGCCCAGATGCGTAACCTTACAACAACCTATCATAAATCGTTGGGTTTTTGGTTGGGCACCTACAACGAAGGATGGTTTCGCCGTTACATGAACGCTGAAATGGAGAAACAATACTGGGGCGAACGTGAACTGGCCTATACAGCTATTGCCAATGGTGCGGATTTTATCATCACCGGGATCAACATTCCGCAGGACGCCCGCCATTGGGATGACTTTGGGAAAGGAATGCGGGCCATTCAGAAAGTGGGGGCCGGAATACTGGCCGCTTCCAAGCCAAAATCGCGGGCTTGTTTTTTATTTCCAAGAAGCCAATACGTACAGTTGAATGAAGAGTACTTCAATGTGGGCCTTACTTATGAGCTTTGTCTCAGGGCTTTTGGGGAAATGGACATCATTCATGAAGAGCAGATCGTTGATGAAAATATGAATGGCTATGATATTCTGGTATTGGGCGATGTAAAAATGCTGCCGGCTGCTGTAGCTAAAAATATTGAAAAGTTTGTACAGAAGGGCGGGATCGTTATTGCGGATTGTGTTCCGCAGATGGATGCCTATATGCAACCCTTGCCGGTAATGCGTAAACTTTTTGGTGTAAGCAGCGCTTCAACCGATCGTGTTTTGCAGCAAGGACAGTGGAACCCTTTCTCAATGCTTCCAGCGATATGGGCACATGGCAGGAAACCACCACCACCCGCTGTAAAGACCTTTGCAAAAGCCTCCGGTAATGCGTTTGGACAGCAGTATGATTTTACGTTGGTTTCACCACGTAACTGTAAGGTGTCAGACGGAAAAATTGTATTGAAATCGAGCACCGGACAGCCACTGCTCATTCAAAAGCAAAATGGCAAAGGCAGCACCTATCTCCTGGGATTCTGTCTTCAGGACAGCTATTTTCAAACATGGATGAAAGGAGACCTCAAATCCAGGGCGCAGCTCTATAGTTTGATGCATAACATATTTGGCAACACTAAAGTGAATGCACGGGCCTACTCCTCCAATCCTGATATGGAAGTTGCCTTACGTGCTAATGAAAAGGAAGCGTTTGCATTTGTGATCAATCACGAAGCGCCCAACGCAATCACCGATGTAACGCTTTCCGATCTGGGTTTTGACGTAGGTGAGATCATGGATGTAGAGTGGGGCCGGCCCGTGGCTTTTACCAAAAAAGACAATCAGATAAAGTTCACGGTTATGGCCGTAGAAGGAACCCCGACCGGCGTAACGAGGCTTTTGAAAATTACGCCCGTAAAAACTAGATAACGGAAAGATCGTTTCCGTTAGCAAATAGACCGAGGGTACTAATGCCGTTAGCAAGACCCGAACAGTTATAATAGCGTTTTACAATGAAAACAACATCTTTCTTATTTTTTATTCAACTGACCTGCCTTACGGCGGCCGCGCAAATCAATATTGAAAAGCTATCTGTAGAATACCTTACAAATCCCATTGGTATTGATATTGGAAAACCCCGGCTTTCATGGGTTATAGAGAGTAAAGAGCAGGATGTTCAGCAGACGGCATATCAGATCCTGGTGGGTTCTTCTCCTGAAAGGTTGAATGAGGCAAGTGCAGATATATGGAATTCAGGGAAAGTGGTTTCATCCGGTTCGGTGCTGGTACCCTATAACGGGAGCCAGTTGTTGTCGGGAAAACGGTATTATTGGAAGGTCAGGGTCTGGGATCAAAAAGAGCACCAGTCCGTTTCAACAGAAACTGCGTTTTGGGAAATGGGTCTGCTGAACAGGGGTGACTGGAAAGGCAAATGGATCAGTGCTCCGAAAGTGTATGAATGGCAGGATTTCAAATTCCACCGCAGGGCACTGATCGGGGATGCAAGTATAGAAGACACCACTCGTGCCCCGCTGTTCCGGAAATCATTCTACCTGGGAAAGAAGATCGCAAGGGCCAGGCTCTATCTCTCTGGTCTTGGATTTAACCTGGTTTATATAAACGGTAAGAAGATCGGCGATCATATATTGGACCAGGCGTTTACCCGGTATGATAAGACCGTTCTGTATTCAACTTTTGATGTGACTGCGGCCGTTCATTCCGGGAAAAACGCCCTGGGTATAACCCTGGGTAATGGGTGGTATAATATGATTTCTAAAGATGTATGGGGTTTTGACCAGGCGTCCTGGAGAAGCGACCCCTCTCTGGTAGCACAACTGGAAATTGTTTTTGAAGATGGCTCACGCCAAACCATTGCCAGTGATGAGAGCTGGAAAGTAGCACCAGGGCCCATTTTTTTCAACAGCATACGTCAGGGGGAATATTACGATGCAAGACGGGAGCTTCCTGGCTGGAACGGAGAATCGTTTAATGACCAGCATTGGTACCACCCTGCAATTGTAAGCGGTCCTTCCGGTAAGCTGAAGGCGCAGCTGATACAACCGGTAAAAATTACCGGTACCATTGTTCCCCGGAAAATCACAGAGCCGAAGCCGGGAATATACGTATTTGATTTGGGACAAAACATTGCCGGCTTCTGCGGGCTAAGAATAACGGCGCCGGCTGGAACGGAAATTAAGTTAAGATACAGTGAGCGGCTTCAGCAAGACGGTACGGCAGGCCAACGGGATGTGGCGCAGCATGTAGTGGGGGGAATGGTGCAAACGGACAAATACATTTGTAAAGGTGACGGCGTTGAAACCTGGCACCCCTCCTTTTCTTATTATGGATTTCAATACGTTGAAGTAAGCGGGTTGCCGGCAAAACCGGGAAAGGAAACGATCACCGGAATGAAGATCAATACTGCATTTGAGCCGGCAGGGAGTTTCCAGTGCTCCAATGAACTTTTTAATAAAATTCAGCGGAATGCTTTATCTTCTTACCTGAGCAATTTTATGGGATACCCCACAGATTGTCCGCAACGGGAAAAAAATGGATGGACCGGTGATGCACACCTGGCTGCGGAAATGGGACTTTATAATTTTAAAGCGGAGAACGGCTATACAAAGTGGTTGGGCGATATTGCCGATGAACAGCAGCCGACCGGGGAACTGGCTGCCATTGTGCCAACGGCCGGTTGGGGCTATTTTTGGGGCAATGGCCCGGCATGGGATAATGCCATGATACTGATTCCATGGTATCTCTACCGGTACAATGGCGATCAGAGGATCCTGGAAAGAATGTATCCGAACGTTAAGCGTTATGTGGATTACCTGGGTACACGGGCAGAAAACCACATCGTTAAGATCGGGCTGGGTGACTGGGCTCCCGCAAAAACAAAAACACCACCGGAAGTTACCTCAACAGCTTATTATTATATTGATGCAGTCATACTTTCAAAAATGGCCGAACTTTTCGGTCATAAGGACGATCAAAAAAAGTATGCTGATTTAGCAGTCAAAATCAGAGAGGCGTTCAATAAAAAGTATTATAAAGGAAAAGGCGTTTACGATCCCGGCAGCCAGACGGCTCTTGCCTGCGCCCTTTACCAGGGCCTGACTAATAACGCTGAAGAGACAATTGATGCACTGGTTTCGGCGGTAAAGCAAAGCGATGACCACCTGGATTGCGGCATCCTGGGCACCAAATACCTGTTGCATGCTTTGTCTGACAACGGGCATCCGGACGTTGCCTATAAAATAGTGAACCAGCATAGCTTTCCCGGCTGGGGGTACTGGATCGACCAGGGCGCTACCACGCTTTGGGAACAATGGAACGGAACGGAATCGCTGAATCACATCATGTATGGCGATGTAAGCGCCTGGTTTTATAAGACCCTTGCCGGTATAGCTCCGGATGATAATTTGCCCGGGTTTAAAAGGATTGTATTCAAGCCCTATTTTTCGCCGGATCTGCAATGGGTAAGAGCCAATCATCAAAGCATGCACGGGGAGATAAAAGCTGTCTGGGAAAAAAAAGGCAGGATTATTTATTACAGGCTAACTATCCCGGCAAACACTACCGGTGCGGTAACACTCCCGGGAAATAAAAAAGTATTTGTCGATAATAAACTTATCTCAGGTTCCGGAAATGTAAAAGACATACGCAAAAAAGCAAATGAAATCAAATTTGTTTTGGGATCCGGCTCTTACCTGATTACGATAAAATAATTGAACGGTTTATTACTAAAACAGGCAAAATATGAAACAGATCAGCGGCGCTCCAATTTCGGATTTTATTATTCAAAACAGGAAAGGAATTTTTAAAGCATTACTTCGCGCTTTCATGTTTTTGCGGGAAAGAAAAATCAAATCGGCGCACTACCAACCAATCAGCTTGCGTGGATTACCATTTCTGATGACTTTACTTTTCTCGGTCACCATTAGTACTGTTCTTTTCGGTCAGGAGGGCATAGTAAGCCAGCCCGGTCATTCCCTGGAGCTTTCCAGGACTTCCGTTAGCAAAGCCCGGAACATCATTTTTATCTTAACGGATGACCATCGCTTTGACGCCATAGGCTTTCTCAAAGCCCAATCGTTTATTAAAACGCCAAATCTGGACCGGCTTGCAAAGGAAGGCGCTTATCTTCCCAATGCGTTTGTCACCACATCCCTGTGTTCGCCATCACGGGCTTCCATCCTTACCGGCCTGTATGCACATAAACACAAAGTGATCGACAACCAGAACCCTGTTCCCGGGAACCTGGTCTTCTTTCCCCAGTATTTGCAAAAAACAGGCTACCAAACGGCATTAATTGGTAAGTGGCACATGGGCGGCGCGCACGATGAGCCTCAAAGAGGCTTTGATTATTGGGTTTCATTTAAGGGCCAGGGCTCCTATCTTCCTGAGAAGAATGGACTGAATGTAAATGGAAAACACGTACCGCAGAAGGGTTATATCACTGATGAATTAACCGATTATGCGCTGGATTTTTTGAACCACAGGGATAAGAACAAGCCCTTTATGCTCTATCTCTCACATAAAGCAGTGCATGACAATTTTGTTCCCGCGGAGCGCGATAAGGGGATGTTTAAAAACGATCACTTTAATCCGCCGCTTACTATGCAAACCGGCAAGCTCGAAGGGGCGCCAATGTGGCTGCAAAACCAGCGTAATTCCTGGCATGGGGTTGATTTCCCTTATCACAGTAATCTTGATATTGAAGCCTATTATAAACGTTATGCCGAAACACTTTACGGGGTGGACGAATCGCTGGGGCGCATTCTTGATTATTTAAAACAGAAAGGGCTGCTGGAATCAACGCTGATCATTTACATGGGCGATAATGGCTTTCAATTCGGAGAGCATGGCCTTATAGACAAACGAACGGCTTATGAGGCTTCCATGCGGGTGCCCATGGTCGCTTATTGCCCAGGGATCATCAGGCCCGGAACAGTGGTTAAGGAAGTAGTGGCGAATATTGATATAGCGCCTACGCTTCTCAATGTGGCAGGGTTAAAAGCCCCGGATTATATGGACGGAAAAAGCTTCCTGCCTTTTCTTGAAGGAAAGAAGCAACCCTGGCGTGACGGGCTCCTGTATGAATATTACTGGGAGCGTAATTTTCCGCAAACGCCATCCATGTTTGCCTTGCGCGGAAGCCGCTACAAATACATTCACTACTACGGAGTTTGGGATACCGACGAGCTTTATGATTTGCAGCGTGACCCATTAGAAACCAGGAACCTTGTCCGGAATAAGGATTACAGCGATGTGGTTACGAAGATGAATGAGGAGTTGTTCGGTTTGCTTAAAGGTTCGCAGGGCATGTATATTCCGTTGAATCCCGACAGGGGCAAACAATCTAACCTGAGGAGCGAGGATGGCTCTCCGGCCGCTTCCTTTCCTGCCTACCTCATGCGGGAAAGAGGAGATACAACTTCAACAAAGAACGATCAATGAAAATAAGGGAATGCTTTGCGCGAAAGATCGCCGGCAACCGGTTTTTGCGAAATAGCAGCAGTATCGTTTTATTTGCGATAATGTATAACCGGCCTGTTATGGGGCAACACTCCCGCGTGCCTGTTCAAAGAAATCCGTTTCCAAGCACCATTCAGTTTGCACCGTCATCATCCGGCGTGCCAAAGGAACAGCAGGAACAGCTCCCTGTTGTTGGCAGACAGCAGCAATCCATTCAGGATATTATAAACGGGGGATTCAGTAATTTCTGGATCTATAATTTCTCCGGAGACGGCACCAGGAACTTATTAGAGTACGCAGTGTCTAAAGGGATGTTCATTGACTATATGACCTCGGGCTTCGAGGGCTTTGGCCGCTATGCCCCGCCATCCACCAGTGTTTATGCACCCCAATATGCTGCGGAAGTAAAAAAAAGAATAGACTCCGGCCTGGCACCGATCAAAAATGTAAAGCATATTTATTCAGTGTTCCCGTTTGTGGACGAACCCTTTCATGCCGGCCCCGAATCCTTCGACACGAGCGTATATGCAAAAGCCAGGTTCCGGGATATTTATGGTTATCCAATGCCGGCAGCCCTGGACTCGGTCCGCAATGACCCCAGGCAATGGCTCGATCTGCTGAATTTTCAGTCGAACACGTTCCGGGATGGCTGGACGCAGGTTTACCATGCAATGAAAAACGCTGTTCCCGGAGCTAAAATTGTGATGACACATGACAGTCACAATACCTTTGGCGGGGGGGTCAAGTCCAATTCCAGGATTGCTATGGATGATGTTTTTCATTGGGGCGGAAACTTTGCTGATGTTTTGGCCTATGATATGTACCCCTACATGACTTTTGATTACCGGTACGGAGCGCCGGGAAAACTGCGCAAACCCCGTATCAGCCAGATGCACTATACCATCGCACAACTCCGCAATGTGGCCACCACCTATGGAAAAGAATTGGGCTTCTGGGTGGGTACTTATTGCGATAACTGGTTCAGCCGGTTTAAAGGGCCGGAGCGTAAAAGCCAGTATTGGTTTGAGCAGGAGGTATCATATACCGCCATTGCGCAGGGCGCCAATTACCTCATTTCGACCTCTAATTATAATGGCTCCAATCTGCCTATAGATACACTTCACTGGGAAAATTACAGTGCCGGAATGAAGCTGATCCAAAAAGCAGGGGCTGGCTTGCTGAAAGCCCCGAAGCTCAAATCCAATGCATGTTTTCTTTTTCCGAGAACACAATATTTACAGTTGCAGGAGGAGTATTTTAATGTAGGGCTGAGCTTTGAATTATTCTTACGTGCTTTTGGAGAACTGGACATCATTCATGAAGAACAGATCACCGATGACAAGCTTAATGGGTATAAGGTGCTGGTGCTGGCCGATGTAAAATTGCTGCCGTTGGAAGTGGCCCGGCATATTGAAGCCTTTGTAAAAAAGGGTGGTGTAGTGATTGCGGATTGTGTTCCCCAAATGGATGCTCACAAGCAGCCATTGCAGGTAATGCCGCAACTCTTCGGAGTGAGTCGTGCCGGAACGGATCGTATCGTGCAGCAGGGACAGTGGGTTCCTTTTACCATGCTTCCGCCTAAATTATCATTTCCGCCGGAGGAAACAACAACGGAAGAAATAAAGAGCGACGAAATAAAAGGGACGGTATTTGGCGCTGCATGTAATTTTCGTGTAACCAGTCCACGTATTGCGGATATTACTACGGCCACCCCCCTGCTTACCATGCACTCGGGAGCGCCGGCCTTGCTGCGGAGCCAGGCAGGGAAAGGAAAAGCTTATCTGTTGGGTTTCTGCCTGCAGGATACTTATTTCCAGACCTGGAAAAATGAGGATAGCGCCGGCCGCCGGCAACTGCGGGAACTGGTAGCTAATATATTCCGGGATGCAGCCGTCTACCCACACATTCATTCCTCTAATCCGGATATCGAAGCCTCAGTAAGAGCTAGCAAAAAAGAAGCGTATGTTTTTATCATTAATCATGAATCCGGTGAGCCGGGAACATTGGTGCAACTGGAAAACCCAGGGTTCAGGATAGGAAAGATAACCGATATCGGAACCGGTCAACCGGTAGCATTTAGTAACCATAATGGCAGGGTTGCGTTTAGCATCCTTGCTCCCATTGGAATAACAAGGCTGCTCAGGGTAAGCCCGGTACTGTAGCGAATTAGTGATATAAAAGAACGCTAGTTGGTCATGTATCCGTTCGCATGAAAATATCACAAATACAATGAAAAGTACTATTGTTTTAAGAACGGCAAAAGTAATTTCGACACATCTTATTTTAAGGAAATAAAATAAAAACAGGAGGATCAGGAATCAATAAATGATCATTCATCCTGATAAAAATATTCTTTATGCAAAAAACAAAAGTGAACCATCCGGACCGTGATTTATCTTTTGATACGGGGGCTTATTCAGATGGTGTTATGGTGGATGGATTTCTTTTCGTTAGCGGACAGGCGTCTGTTGATTTTAAAACATCAAAGTTCATCCTGGGCGCTGTTGAAGAGGAAACGCACCGGACGCTCCAAAATATAAAGGCCATTGTTGAAGCCGCCGGAGGAACAATGGAGCAAATAGTAAAATGCACCGTGCACCTGCAGGATATTAATGAGTTTGACCGGTATAACAAGGTCTATTCTCAATATTTCCCCGGTATAAAACCCGCCCGAACAACTGTTGAATCCAAATTGGCCGAGGGGATCAGGGTTGAAATTGATTGCATCGCAAAATTATTTTGACCCGGTCGCGAATAAATTGGGCAAGAAGCTGATTACTTATTTTTTAACCTGTTGTGAAATTTGATGCGAAGTATTAAAATAAAGGACACCAATATCGGAGTGGTAGGGCTTGGCTTGATGGGGACCAGCTTTATAACAACGTTGCTGATGACCGGCCATAAAGTGATAGCGATAGCTCCGTTGACAGAAGATATGGAGGTGGCGCCGGAACGTATTAATAACCAGCTGTTGCTTTGTGAAAAAACAGGCCTGCTCAAGAGGCCCGTTGAAGCATATTTGTCGCAACTGGTCATTTCAGAAAATTATGAATTACTTGGCTCATGCGATCTTGTGGTGGAATGCGTGATAGAGCATCTGGAGATAAAAAAAGGGGTATATAAAAAAGTAGAATCCGTTGTGTGGGACCATACTATCATTGCCAGCAATACATCAGCAATACCGATAAGCGAATTGCAAAAAGACTTGATCCATCCTGAACGCTTTCTGGGAATCCATTGGGCGGAGCCATCATACTTTACCCGCTTTATGGAAGTAACGCTTGGTGAAAATACGGCACCGCAATATGCGCAATGGGTATATGAACTGGCTCATTACTGGGGAAAGGAACCTACATTGCTCCGGAAAGATATAAGAGGATTTATCACCAACCGGTTAATGTATGCCGTATACAGAGAAGGGCTGAATATTGTACAAAGTGGGCAGGCGACTTTAGAAGATATTGATAAGGCCTTTCGGTATGATGCCGGTTCCTGGATGACATTAATGGGGGTGTTCAGAAGAATGGATTACCTGGGCTTAAAAGATTATGCTGAAACTTTTAAAGCGATCTTTCCTGCTTTATGTAATGATGAACACGTGCCGGCGCTTATGCAGCGGATGGTTGATATAAACGCCCGGGGTGTTCAAAACCTGTCCGGACTTTACCAGTATTCAGCGGAAGAAGCAAAAAAGTGGGAAGAGGCTTTTATTCTATTTAATGAAGAAATATATCGGTTGGCGGCTGAATACCCGCTGGTAAAAGAAAATATACCGTTGCCCGGTGTTTGAGGAGCATTCATGATCGGGCACAAATAAATTAACAGGAAGATGGATAAATACAGTTACGAAAAATCGTCTGCATGGCTGCAAAGGGCAGAGAAAGTGCTTGCAGGAGGCGTGTCCTCCGAATTCCGGAAGTATAACCATCCGCATGCTATATTTTATACAAAGGGCAAAGGGAGTCATGTTTACGATGTGGACGGCAACGATTATCTCGATTTTACATTAAGTCAGGGCCCATTGATCTTAGGACATTCCCATCCGAAAGTGTTGCAGGCCATTAATGAATATTCAGAGCAGGGGCAGTTATTTGCCGGGCAGCATATCAAGGAAGTAGAGCTGGCTGAAAAATTGAATAGCCTTATTCCATCAGCTGAGCTGATGCGTTTTTGCCTTGACGGATCAACAGCGGTTCATACGGCGCTTCGCGTGGCAAGGGCCAAAACAAAGAGAAAAAAATTTCTTCGGTTCGAAGGCCATTATCACGGGTGGCTGGATAATGTGGCCTGGGGATATGCGGCGCCGGCTGCTGACGCATTGGGCAGCCGGGAACACCCCGTTGTGTTCCCCTGGAGTGAAGGATTACCGGAAAATGCCAAAGAAGAATTTATTCTTTTGCCCTGGAACGATCTGGAACTTTTAAGAAAGGTCGTTACAGAGCATTTTAATGATATAGCTGCGATTATTACAGAACCGGTCATGTGCAACAATGGCTGTATTCCCCCAAAAGAAGGGTTTCTGCAGGGGCTCCGGGAAATTTGCAGCCAATTTGGGATTGCTTTGATTTTTGATGAAGTGATAACCGGGTTTCGCCTGGGACTGGGCGGGGCGCAGCAATATTTCGGTATTATTCCCGATCTTGCCATTTTTGCAAAAGCCATGGGCAGCGGTTATCCCATCAGTGCCATTGTTGGGAAAAAAGAATGGATGCAGCTAATAGAAAAGGCAAAGGTTATTCATGCCGGCACCATGAATTCCGGAAATGCCACGGTTGCCGCTTCGTTGGCCACGATAGAAGTGCTGGAAAAAGAAGACCCTTATGAGCGAATGTTCTGTTATGGGGAAAAACTAAAGAAAGGACTGCAGCAGGCAGCCGTTGAAGCAGGACAAAATTTATTGGTGCAGGGAGTTGGGCCGATCGTTCACAGCGGGTTTACACAGTTGAGCCAGGTAAATGATTACCGTGATACCTTTTCCTATGATAAAGTAAAGTTGGGACAATTGATTGCCGGCTTGCATAACAGGGGTGTGAGGGTTATCGGCAGAGGGTTATGGTACATCAGCGCGGCCCATACGGAAAAAGAAATCGATGTGGCCATTAATACGGCAACCGAAGTGCTGCAGGAGATGAAACGGTGATCCTTTTAAAAAATAACGAATAAAAAATTGAAATGACAGGCAGAAGAAATTTTATCAAAAACGTATCAGCTGCCGGACTGCTGGGCGCTCTATCTGGTGTTTTACCATCCCAGGCGGATGCATTCCGGTTGCAAAAGGAAGATAAGAATGACAAAATATGGGGCTGCCTCCTGCATCTGAGCTATAACTTCTGGGTAGAATACAGTTCCCCGAGTCCTTTCAGGGGATACCGGCCCTATTTGCAGATGAGTGAATCTTTATGGAACGATGCCACTCAAAAAATGGTGCAGGAAGGATTGAATCTGGTTGTTATAGATCTGGGGGATGGCGTCCGGTATGAAAGCCACCCGGAAATTGCTGTAAATAATGCCTGGTCGGTAACGCGGCTGAAAAGGAACTGGAACGGCTGCGTAAAATGGGATTGGAACCGGTACCCAAACTAAATTTTGCGGCGGGCCATGATATATGGCTGGGAGAATATTCCCGGATGGTGACTACAAAAAAATACTATGAAGTATGCGGCCACCTGATTGAAGAAGTGGCGCACATTTTTGATAAGCCCCGATTTTTTCACCTGGGTATGGATGAGGAAAATGCAGAAGACCAGCGATATCTGGACCTGGTTGTCATCCGGCAAAACGATCTGTGGTGGCATGATTTCAATTTTTTTGTGCATGAGGTGGAGAAGAACGGCTGCCGTTCATGGATCTGGTCTGACTACCTGTGGCATCATCCGGATGATTTCTTTAAAAAAATGCCTAAATCGGTAGTTCAGAGCAACTGGTATTACGGGGAAAGTTTTGATACGCAACTGACGCCGGTAAAAGCCTACAAGGATCTGGAAGGCTATGGCTATGATCAGATCCCCACCGGCGGATTTTATAAAAAGAACGGAGAAGGAGAAAAGAATATTATGGAGACAGTAAAGTTTTGTAAAGCCAATATTTCAGAGGCAAAGTTGCTTGGCTTTTTGCAAACATACTGGGCGCCCACTACCGAGGATAACCGGAAAGGTATTTTAAAAGCCATCGAATTGATGGGAGATGCAAAAAAATGGTACGATAAAAGCCGCAAGACCAAATGAGCGGATAGTCTGTTTTTTTGATGCCGGCATCCGGGGCTTAAAATTCATTATTGTATAAAAGATTTTGAAATGTATGAATGATAAGATAGAAGCACAAACGGCAAAACCGCATTTACGGCGCGTGCTGAGCCTGTGGGATCTGATTTTTTATGGTATTGTGCTCATTCAGCCCATTGCGGCTGTGGGTCTTTTTGGCGTTGCGTCAAAAGTATCCGGCGGCCATATGAGCACCACTTTGCTGATCGCAATGGTGGGCATGATCCTGACGGCAATAAGTTATGGTCGGATGGCTTCCTTATACCCTTCTGCCGGTTCGGCATATACCTATGTAGGCAAAGGTCTGAACCCTTATTTTGGTTTTATGGCGGGGTGGGCCATGTTCCTCGATTATCTGATCGTTCCGGTTATCAATACCATTTATGCCTGCCTCACCCTGCAGCGGCTGGTGCCTTCGATCCCCTTTGTAATATGGGTGATCCTGTTCGTGCTCTTTATTACATTTTTAAACCTGCGCGGCATCCGCACTATGGCCCGGTCAAACGAACTGATGCTGCTTGTGATGTGTTTGGTGATCCTGGCCTTTATCGTATTGGGCATTCATTATGTTTTTCATGATCGTGGATGGAGCGGCCTGCTTTCTTATAAGCCCTTTTATGATCCCAAAACATTTAACCTGGGAGCCGTCATGACCGCTACTTCGTTTGCGGCGCTTACCTATATCGGTTTTGACGGGGTTACCACCCTGGCGGAGGATGTTAAAAATCCGAAAAGAAACATGCTGTTAGCGCCCATACTGGTTTGTTTATTTACCGGACTTTTCAGCATTCTTCAAATATACCTGGCTCAGCGCATCTGGCCGGATTATAATTCATTTCCGAATCTGGAGACTGCTTTTTTTGATGTAGCGGAAAAGGTCGGAGGCCGGTTGTTGTTTAATGCTATTGCTGTTATCTTGTTTATAGCCTGTTTGGGAAGCGGGCTGGCAGGACAGGTAGGTGCGGCACGCCTGCTTTTTGGTATGGGACGGGACGGCGTCATCCCCGGAAAAATATTCTCACACCTCGATAAAAAAAGAGGAACGCCCACCTACAACCTTATTATCATGGGCGCCCTGACCATTATCGGCTCATTGCTTTTGAGTTACCAGGGATCTGCTGAACTGTTGAATTTTGGCGCCTTCATCGCTTTTATGGCTGTAAATATTGCAACTTTTCGTCAATTCTTTTTCCTGCGGAAAGCAGGTGAAAAACGGCGCATTTTTTATGATGCCATTCTTCCGGTTTCAGGGTTTGTTGTTTGCTTTTTAATCTGGATAAGTCTTCCGGCGGCCGCTAAATTAATAGGCGGGATATGGTTCCTCCTGGGATTTATTTACTTAGTTATAAGAACACGCGGGTTAAAACAAAAGCCGGTCATTCTTAATTTTAAAGATAGCTGATTGTATAATTTTAAAGACATGAAGTACGTAACAAAATCTTTGGGCTTGCTGCTATGCTTAATAGTCACACTTGCCATTTCCTGTAAAGACCAGCATCCGGAAAAGCTAAAAGGAGGCGTGGCCTTAATGAATATTACACCTCCCGTTGGCGCCCGGCTGGCCGGACATTTTTATGAAGCATTTTCCACAGGGGTTCACGATTCGATCTGGGCAAAAGCGATCGTACTGGAACAGGGAAATCAAAAGTTCGCCTTTGTTTTCTGTGACCTGATCGGCATAACGCGGGATATCAGCACACAGGCGCGAAAACTGGCAAGCACCGCAACCGAAATTCCGCTTCAAAATATCCTGGTTGCAGCAACGCATAGTCATACGGGACCTTTATTTTATGGTTTTCAGCATACCTATTTTCATAATAAAGCAATTGCGGACGATGGAGTAGATGAGCATGAGAAAGCTGACTATCCTGATTTTTTGATCCATCAAATTGAAAAAGCGGTTGTAAAAGCAAACGAAAGCGTTATGCCCATTTCGATCGAAGCAGGTGTTGGCCGGGAGGATGGACTTTCTTTCAACCGCCGCTATTATATGAAAAACGGAACGGTCCTTTTTAACCCGGGGCCGCTGAATCCCGATATTGTTGGCCCGGCAGGCCCCATTGATCCGGAAGTTGGAATACTGCTGTTGCGTAATGCCGGATCAAAAGACTATATGGGGGGGCTGACGGTTTTTGCCATGCATGCGGACTGCATAGGCGGTACGAAAATGAGCGCAGATTATCCTTATTACCTGGAACAAACCCTCAAAAAAAAGTTTGGCCAGCAATTCTTTTCTGCATTTTCTCTTGGCCCTGCCGGTGATATAAACGATGTAGACATTAAAAAAGATCAGCCGATCTATAGTGATTCGAACACGCAAAAAATCGGCAGCACCTTGGGTCAGGTTGTAATTCAGGCTGTACCGGAACTCAAGAGGATCACCCAACCATCCTTCGCTTCATTTTCATCTAAGATATTAGTGCCCTTGCAGGTCCCTTCCCGTGCACAGATCGATTCTGCGGATGTGCTGATTAACAATCTTTATAAGGTTAGCCAAACCGGCGCCTATATTAGAAATGCCGGAGGAGAATCGGGCGATTTTTTAAAGCGGGTGGAAATGAGTAAATACCTGGCTTTAAAAGATCAGAAGCCGGCGGTTGATGCAGAGGTCCAGGTTTTCAGGATAGATTCCCGGACCGCGATCGTAGGCCTTCCGGGCGAAATTTTTTCCGAACTGGGGCTTGATCTTAAAAAAAGATCTCCTTTTGAAAATACAATTGTAATGACGGTATGTAATGACAGGATCAGTTATATACCAACAATAAAAGCATTTAAAGAAGGGAGCTATGAGGTCACCAATTCAATAATCAAACCCGGTGGGGGTGAAATGCTGGTTGAAACAGCGGTGAAGCTTTTAAAGGAAGCAAAGGACGGGCTTAAATAAACATCTCTGGGTGGCTATTTAAGCTATAGGCTTTAAACATGCAAGGTCTTACGGTATTCACTAGGCGTCATGCTTTTAATTTTTTTGAATTGCCTGTTAAAGTTAGCCAGCGTATTATAGCCGCATTCATAGGCTATTTCAACTACATTGAAATTTTTTTCTCCCAGCAATTTACAGGCATGGCCAATCCGCACAATATTTAAATATTCTACGAACGTGGCCTTGTGGTGTTGTTTAAAAAAATTACAAAAAGCAGTCACGCCCATATTCGCCACTCCTGCAATTTCGTGAAGCGCTATATCATTATTGAAGTTGCGCATGATATAGTCCGTTATCTTGCTGAACCTATCGGAGTAATCGGTGGCTTGTATGGATTGCTCATAGGTAGGGCTCGCCAATAATTCATAATCCCTTGTGCCAGACAAAATATCAAATATGGTGAGGAGAGAGGCCAGGCGCTGCAACCCGTTCTGCCCCCGCATTTTAATCATTAGGGAAGTGATCATTTTACAAGCCTTTCCCCGGATGGCCAGTCCGCGCTTGGACTTCAGTAAAATTTTCCGGAAGGGCTCTATTTCAGGGATATTCAAAAAATGCTGACCGAGAAATTCGGGCACAAACTGAACAACAATGGCTTCAGCGGGAGTGGATGCCTCCCCTTTTACATATACATCGTCATTTACCCAAACATGTGGCAGTGCAGGTCCCATCAGTACCAGGTCTCCCTCCTGGAAATATCCGATATGATCACCCACCATTCTTCTGCCTGTGCTTTTAGTGATCAATACAAGTTCGTACTCGGGATGGTAATGCCAGGGATAGACAAAGTAAGTTCCCTTTTCTTCAAACAGAATAAATGACTTATCAATTTCCTGCGGCAACCGCCACTCGACAGCTTTCATAATGCAATAGTATTAACGTTGAAAATACGAAATTTAATGATGATTTTAGGGGATTAAAAATTGTACCACTGCCTCAATTGGAGTAGATGGGATTTTTATGTAGTAGCTGATTTAGACCCTTTATGGTCGCTCATTTTATAGGCTAAGTTTACGGAGTATGGATAAGGAGTCATAAAACAAAGCCAGGTTAGCCATTAAATTTATTACAATATGTTCCCGTGTAACTTCAGCAAGCGTACATAATAACAAAAATTGATACAGAGGAATGAAATTAAAATTAACAGGGCAATTGTAGGCGCTGGTTTGCCATTTTAATTTCGGCTGAAGTTTACGGCGTTTTTGTTTGCGGGAAGGGTTCTTTTTCATTTTGTTTTATTTTGTACATAAATCTCCACCCACAATAATCGCTATCCTAAATTAAAAGGAGGTAAATTATTACTTGCAGGCGATATTTTAGCTGGCTGATTTATTTATGAAAAGCCCTAAAAATTAACTCTTATGGAGAAAATACGATACAGGGGGGTAGAAGCATAAATCGGTTCAGGAGAATGATGGGCGTTTTTCCATATATTGATTGAGCGGCTCACGAAAATCAGTCGGCTTTTAAATAAGTTGCAAAAGACAATAATGCAACAAGGGCGTATGAGCTTTATGTAGTGGGTGTTTCGTCCGGTAAAAATGGGTAACGCGGGAAACCGGCACGAGGTGTGCCGGATAAGCGTGGAACAACCATTCATAATGAACCGGTATCAAAATTATCATAATGGGCTTATGGATTCTCCTTCATTGTGATCAAAGCAGGCGGGGTGCTCGTTAGCTAAGAGCAATAGCAGGCCTGGCGTTGCTTTCGAAATGGATCGTGCCGATGGCACTCAATTCCCTATATTTGGCTCATTACTTCGGAATTTATTCCGAAGTTACCTGAAGAATGCAAGCCTCTGGCTTTCTGTCACATTGAGCACATGATTAAACTAGTTGAAACCTCCAGTCAGTGAACGTTGAAGAGGCGTAGCTTCGGTTTAATGGGTTAACAAGGAACTTTAGTTTCTTGTTAAAAGCGCGCAACTAAAAGTAGAGAGCCATCGGCTCGGCCTATAAGCTGATCCTGCAGCGATACCCCATCAGTCAATCAGCATCACAAGTATTTTAATAAAATTGATACCGGTTTATTATCACGCTGTCTGGTAAAGCTAATTAAGAAAAAAAAGAGAGGTCAATAGACTTCCCTTTTTGATTAGTTTCTTTGGCAACTTCGTATGCCGGAAACAGATCTTTCTATTGTACTAACCTTACCGTAATATCTTTCTGTTTGCCGTCAACGGTCAGTACAAGGGAGAGAGTGCCTGCGTCATAATTATTAGATGCGTTTTCTTTTAAAGTGATCTCCGGCGCTTTCTGACCATTATAGGGATATAAGATGGTAATGAAGGTTTGTGGTGCATCCGATGTTTTTGCTTTTTCAAAAACAAAGGCAGGGCGTTCTAATTCCTGGCGGTAAGCGTAGGATACTTTTCCTTCCTCCTTTTTTAATACAACCGGCTCTTTATCCAGGTTCCGGATCAGCAGGTTATTGCCATCGCTGAAAGTGGTATATACGCTGTGTTGCTGTTCGTTAAAAACAGGATTGCTGTTTTCTTTGAGCTGAAAATGGACGCCAACAGTTCCCTGATCTTTTCCTGCGGCGCGGTCGATGATCAGGAAATACTTTTGGTCAATAAACAACACAGATCTCCGGTGATTGAGGCCGGGGTAGCTGGGGTTAGTGTACGTAAGAATATCAAGATCTTTTCTTGTTTTCCATTGTTGCAGCGCCGCCTTGGTGATCACCATATTTTCATTGTTCAGCGTTAATGTGCTATGTACGCGGGTTTGCCGGTACCAGTTACGGAGTTTCATGATCGTGGAATCACCGGCATATACATAACAACCCGCATCCGGGGTAAAATTGCGGCCTTTGATCCACAGCTCAAAAGTACCGTTATCCGGCTGGGCATGAAAGGCTCCCGGGGGGCTGGCTTTTAATACCATAACCGTAGAAGTATTGCTCCATCCGTTCCGGAAAGTGTAAAAGCCGGAGGTGGTTAAGCCGTGTGAAAGAAAGGCGGGTGGGTTGCCTTTTTTGCCGTCGGTAGCATAATATTGGATCACTTTATTGTTGGGAAAGGCTTTGGCCCAACTGGTGTAAGACTTCAGCATAGCCGATTTTTCCACCAGCTTGGCATCGCTGAAAACCGGGTAGGTATAATCCGGGAAAGAAAAGTTGATCGTAGCAAGGATCATTTTCTCAACGGTTTCCTTATAACTCGCCGGGAAAACCTGGTCCATACCCGCCTGCTGCGTGGAACGAAGCGCGCTTAGGAAGGTGTTGATCATAGACACATGATAGTTGGGCGACAGCTCCCATTGCACCCCGTCCGGGTATACCTGTTTTTTTATTTCAGCGTTCAGGATCGCCACGCCGCTGTTTCTCCAGGCTTCGGCTCTTTTAAATTCCGGAAAGGAAACCCCTGCAAAAAGCACCCGCTGTGCCTCAAACAGACGGTGATTACCCTGTTCGGCATAGTTGCCCGACAAATAATCAGCCTGTTCATGATAATTGTTAAGGAACTTCATCAGGAACGCTGGGGTGAAGTTGGGCGAATGCACAAATATATTGAAGGTGGGTGCCAGGTTTAAAATACGGTCCGATACCTCCAGCGGGCGCCAGGCGTATTTATCATTCTCCTGAGACAGGCCCTTTGCGTTTTTTTTAGCCCAATCGGTAAACTGGTATATCCATTCTTTTGCATAACGTTCTTCCTTTGTAGCCCGGTATACCAGGGCCATCGATTGCCACCATTTAACCCGGTGCAACTGCCAGCGCACTTCATTGTCCTTCACCGGCCAGTATTGCCAGTTAATGTCCTTACCGTAATAAAAAAAGCCGTAACCCTTATGGGGTTGGAACTTGTGTAACAAGGCGCTGTCGGCTGCGGCGCGGGTAGCTTTATCAATGGATCGGTTCAGGTCCACATCTTCTTCAGCGGCACTAAAATCCGGCTCCCTTTTGTTGCTTTTCTTTTTGTAATACGCCAGCAGGGCGGTTGCGGCGGCGTCATAGTGCTGCGCCTGCACGTCGGCTTTTACCTGCTCCAGTCCGGGATAATCCAGGTTCAGGATGGCAAAGGCCGATTTATCAAGCGCCGGCTGTTGTGTGTTGCCGGTGTAAAAGAACGCCATTAATAGAATAGTGGGTAATATCTTCTTTATGATCATCGTAAATGATTTTAATGTTTATTAGCAAGCCGGTAAGCCGGAAAAGCGGGAAGGTATTATTCTTCAATTACCGCCTCACCGCCTTCCCGGCTATTGGTGAGACAGCTCAACATTAATGAGCGCCTATTGTAGCGGCAACTTAATTTTATTTAATGCGGCATATTTTTTCAACGCTTCAAGATAATAATAGTCGGCATAATCCAGGGGTGTGTCCACCTCAGAATTATATAAAAAGGCGCCCACGCTATGCCTGAGGATGAAAAAATGATTCTCCCCGGGTTTTGCCAGGAAATCATCGGAAGAAAGATTTTTCAGGATCTCTTCGGCATAATCTGCATATTTTTTTCCGTCTTTCACCCGGGTACTTAAATCCAGCAATCCGCAGGCAATTACCGCAGCGGCCGAAGCGTCACGGGGTGCGCGGCCATCAGGGTCCAGCGCATTATGCACATCAAAATCCCAAACGGGAATTTTATTTTTCGGCATCCGCGGATGGGTCATTATAAATTGTGCAATATGCTGCGCCTGCTGTAAAAACTGCGGGTTAGCGCTGTTGTTGTAACACATAATATAGCCATAAAGACCCCAGGCCTGCCCCCTGGCCCATGCAGATTCATCTGTAAGGCCCTGGTGCGTTCCCTTGCTAAGGACTTTACCGGTTGCCGGGTCGTAGTCTACCACATGATAGGAACTGTAATCTTTTCTGTAATGATTTTTCATTGTAGTGAGAGCATGCGTGTTAGCCGCATTCGTATACTGCTGCTTATTAAATTGAGCGCCCGCCCAGTACAGGTATTCCAGGTTCATCATATTATCAATGATCACCGGGTATTTCCAGGGGCCAAAATCCCAGGAGCGGATCACCCCGGTTTTGGGGTTGAAGCGCTCAAAAAGATGCTCGGCGCCCTCTTTGAGTACGGGCAGGTATTCTTTGTCTTTCGTAATGCGCCAGGCGTTCCCGTAGGAACAATAGAGCATAAAGCCCAGGTCGTGTGTTTTGGTTACATACCGGATGGAGTCGAGGGCGAGCGTAAACCGTTGGGCGGCCGTCGCCAGATCTTTATTACCGGTTAATTCGTATCCATACCAAAGCGAACCGGGAAAAAAACCGGTGGTCCAGTCGGTTTTGGGAGCCAGTCGTACCGTCCCATTGGGATTTACCGAGCGGGGATTCTGGCCGGGTGTATAGGTCGCCGCAGCCCGGGTCAGTTGCTCCTGGATGGTGATAATAGCATGGCGGAACCAGTCTTTAGAGGTACTGGCTTGTGCCTGGGCTGCTACCGAAGCTAAAAGGATAAATGCTGTAATAATGGCATTGAATCGTTTTTTCATCTGCTTTTAAAGTTTGAATAAAAGTAAGCCGGCACAGAAGAAGGGTCTTTCAATATTGATTTTAATATTTTAAAACTGGATGAAATTTATTGGGATTAAGGAATGTGGTAAAATAGGAGAAACGGGGCATAGTGTTTTTCATAAAACAATATGTTACTGATAATCAATGATATAAAGTATTCTTGTGGTTAAAACGGCAAAAAAAGAGAGAAAAATAATCCAAATCGAAAAAAGAAAAATCCATTTTTAAACAGGCCCCGGCAATGTCGTTCTATATTTATGATCGTCAAAACAGCTCAACCCTGACCTGTAAATGGAAGCATAAGCGAACGCTATTACAGGAATAGATGCTCGCGACAATTTGTCGGGTTTTTGAATGCCAGGTCGGGATTAGTTATTTGATTGTTGCCGAAATGATTTAGAACAGCATTGCGCAATTGCCATTTGAAATGATAAACGAGAATGTCCTAAAATATACAGATTATGCCATTAGTTATGATAAGAAACCAATTAAACTGCGGAGCTCTGAGGAGCAGGCTGCAAACGGGTATAAGGATACCCCACCAATTACAAATCAGAAAGATCATTTCACCCTGTTTAAAATTTAAAACTGCGATGAGGTTAACGTTTGTTTTATTAGTGCTGCTGACAGGAATTTCCGGAACAGCAATGGCACAAACCATTAAAGTAAGCGGTATGGTTAGTGATGCATCGGGTCAGCCGCTGACCGGAGCCACTATTAATGAAAAAGGCACGGCCCGTACGGTACAAACAAAGGATGGGCGGTACTCGATTCAGGCCGCTCCTAATGCCGTATTAGTTATTTCACACGTTGGCTATGAGGCCAAAGAAGTGGCCATTAACAACCGCCAGAAGATCGATGTAAGTCTGCAGGAACAAGACAAAAGTCTGGACCAGGTAGTGGTGATCGGTTATGGAACGCAAAAACGCAAGGACCTTACAGGGGCCGTTAGCTCAGTAAGTGGCGCTGAGCTGGCAAAAGTGCCGGTACAAAATGTGGGGCAGGCCCTGCAGGGGCGGCTGGCTGGTGTGCAGGTAACCATGAACGATGGTTCGCCAGGTGCCGACCCGGTAATTAAAATACGCGGGGGAACCTCCATATCGCAAAGCAATCAGCCGCTGTACGTGATAGATGGGGTACCGCAGACCGATGGCCTTGGCTTTCTGGACCCAATGGATATTGAAACCGTGGATGTATTGAAAGACGCTTCTGCCATTGCAATTTATGGTGCACGGGGTGGTAATGGGGTGGTATTGATCACTACCAAGCAAACCAAAGTGGGTAAAGTATCGGTGAACTATGATGGTTATGTGGGCGCCAAGCATATAACTAAAGAGATACCCGTAATGAACGGCTATCAGTATTTATTGCTGAACTATGAGCGTTCGCTGGGAGATGCCACCCGCATGGCGGCGTTTACCAACCAGTACGGCCCTTATGATTCGCTGCAACTGTTATATGGCAACCGCCCCGGTGTAGACTGGCAAAAGGAAACGTTTGGTAACACAGTGTACAATCAATACCATAAAGTGAGCATAAACGGCGGAAGCAAGGACACAAAGATCAACATGTTCTTTTCACGGAACAAGGACGAGGGTATTATGTTGAACAGTGCTTCTACCAAAAATATTGGTAAGCTTTCCGTAAATCAAAAAGTAGGCGAAAAGCTTTTAGTGAATGCCATTGTGAGCTACACCAACCAGAAAATAGAAGGGTTGTCGCCTGCCGAAGGGGGAAATGCCCGCCTTTCCGTATTGCAAAACCTGTTGCAGTACCGCCCGGTGGCCGGCAGAAATACGGACGATGACGCCCTGATCGATTATGAAACAGACCCTGTTGACAATCCCGGGGGGGCACCCACTTTTCAAAGCCCTGTAATTGGCGCCCGTTCACGGCTAAGGCAAAGGGTGATCAATACAATGAACGCCAATGTAATGGCACAATATAAATTGACCAAAGACCTTACCTACCGGGGGGTAGTAGGCTATACCATTAAAGACACCAAAGACAAGCAATTTAATACAGAGGAGTCTATTGTGGCCATCCGCAGCGGCGGGCCCTTTGGCAGTATTGCACAGGCAAAAGATCCCCGTTTCACTTATAGCAATACACTTACCTACAGCAAGATTTTTGCGCAGGCCCATAAAGTGGATGTAATGGCCGGCCAGGAATATCAATATACGTATCATGAGGATTTTGGCGCCAGTTCCAGTGCCTTTCCGTCTGTAAACAGCGGATGGGACAACCTGTCGTTAGGTACGGTATTGGGCACCCCTTCCTCCTATGCCGAAGAGGATAAATTACTCTCTTATTTTGCCCGCGCCAATTATGGTTATAAGGATAGGTACCTGTTTACCGCTACCATGCGGGCAGATGGTTCTTCCAAATTTGGCGCAAACAACCGCTGGGGTTATTTCCCTTCAGCAGCGTTTGCATGGAGGGTCATCAACGAAAATTTCATGAAAAACAATTCTTTGTTTTCCGATTTAAAACTGCGCCTGGGCTATGGCTTAACGGGAAATAACCGTATTGCCAACTATGCGGCTTTAGGTATCTATGGTACAGGCTCCTATAACCTCAACAATACAGTGGTGATATCGGCAGCAGAAAATAATCTGCCCAATCCCAATTTGAAATGGGAGGCAACGGAAGGCCGCAACATAGGGATCGATATGGGCTTTTTGAATCAAAGAATAACGTTAACGACCGAAATTTATGATAACCGTTCCCGGAACCTGTTGTACAATACCCGCATCCCATCCAGCTCGGGCTTTGTAACCCAGTTCCAAAACATCGGAAGCACTTCAAGCAAGGGCCTGGAGTTTACGTTGAATACAGTGAATATCAAAAAAACAGACTTTAGCTGGAACTCCAGTTTCAACATATCGTTTCCAAAAACAAAAGTGCTGGAACTGAGCCAGGGCGAGAATTCTATGGTATTGCCCAGCTATACCGGCTATAACAGCAATCCCAGCATTAACGATTTTATACTGCAGGTAGGCCAGCCGGTTGGAATGATCTATGGCTACGTGACCGATGGTTTATACCAGGTAAGTGATTTTGATTACAATGCCGCTACCAGCACATACACTTTAAAATCAGGGGTGGTTCAGGACAACCGCACGGTGCAGCCGGGTTATCAGAAGTTTAAAGATATAAGCGGACCCGATGGAACACCGGATGGCAAAATAACGGATGCAGACCGTACGATAATTGGCAACACCAATCCCAAATATGCCGGTGGTTTTAATAACACGGTTACCTACAAAGGATTTGATCTGAGTGCCTTTGTGAATTTTACCGTGGGCAATGATATTTATAATGCCAATGTATTGAACAATGCTGCGTTAAGCCAGGATTATAAAAACTCTTTGGCGCGCTTTGCGGACCGCTGGATGACGATTGACGGCACGGGTCAGCGGGTAACCGATCCTGCAGCGCTGGAAGCGTTGAATAAGGGGAAAACGGTTCCTTCTTATATTGGCATCGTATCAGACCGGCCGTATAATACCCTGGTAGAGAACGGATCGTTTTTGAGGCTGAACACCATCAGCCTGGGCTATACATTGCCAAAGCTTATTTTGAAGAGGGCGAAAATTTCCAACGTACGGTTCTACATCACAGGGTATAACCTGCATGTATTTACCAAATACTCCGGGTACGATCCGGAAGTAAGTGTGGTGAACAACGCGCTTACGCCGGGCGTAGATTTCAGCGCCTACCCACGGGCAAGATCGTTTGTGGCTGGTGTTAATTTGTCCTTATAATTTATTTAAAGATTTTATACAATGAGAGTTATATCAAAAAATTTTATATGGATGGTGCTTGCAGCGGGTTCGTTGCTTGCATTAAGTTCCTGCAAAAAAACACTGGAAACAAAAGCCTATTCTTATTTTACCAGCGATAATTTTTTTAGTAATACAGACGAGGCGAATATGGCCACCCTGGGGGTATATGGCGCGGTATCAAATTTTTCGGGTTATGGGTGGTATGTACCGATGGTGCTGGATAACGATAACGATATCAGCCAGATCTCGGGAAATAGTGTCGATAGCTGGCGCGTAATCCCCCATTACCTGGGCATCCCGGAAACCGATATTTATTATAGCACGTGGAGCGTATTATACCAGGGAATTGACCGGGCCAATGTAGTGATTGAAAAAATTCCGCAAATGGCCTTGTTTACCTCCGGTACTGATGCTCAAAAAGCATTATTGAATCGTAATTTGGGCGAAGCTAAATTTTTGCGCGGGTTTTATTATTCTGAACTGGTGCGTTTATGGGGCGACGTGCCTTTTAAAACCACCTCATCCAAAGCAGGCGATAACCTGAAAGGCACGCTGACAGACCGGTATGTGATCTATGATCAGATTATAAAAGATATGAAAGAAGCAGTGGACCTGTTGCCCGCGGCTGTACCAACGGATGAGCGGATCAACAAATGGGGCGCAAAGGCAATGCTGGCGCGGGTTTGCCTTTTTGCCGGCGGTTATTCCCTGGCAACCGACGGTACCATGAAAAGGCCTGCCAACTACAAGGACTACTATACAATAGCGCAAACCCAGATCAATGATATTATGGCTGCCAATCCCTATAAACTGAATGCCAGTTATCCGCAGGTGTTTATTAATCAGTGTAAACATAATATGGAGTTTACCGAAAGCATTTTTCAAATAGCGCTTTATACCGTTGCGGATCCTGCCGGCGACCAGCCCAACTCCTCCCGTTTTGGATTCTGGAACGCTCCTCAAACTGCAAAAGGAATATATAGCTCCACTAATTTAAGAGAAGCTACGGTACGGCCGTTTTATGAAAGCTACCAGGCGGGCGATTTTAGAAAAGACTTTGCGGTGGCGAGATATACGGTGGCTGCCGATGGAAGCCGTACCTATCCTACATCCAGCACGGCTGATCAAAACTGGGCGCCCGGAAAATGGAGCCGCGAGTATCAGACCAACTCTGTAACCGAACAAACCAGCACCGACATTAATTGCGTGGTGATGCGCTATTCCGACCTGCTGTTAATGCGTGCAGAAGTGGAAAATGAATTAAACGAGGGGCCCAATACTACTGCACTTGATGCCATCAACCAGGTACGGAGAAGAGCTTATGGTCTTGATATGGCAGGAAGCGCGATCAGTTTTACGATTACCAACGGAGGCACGGGATATACCAGTAACCCAACACTTCAGGTGAGCGGTGGCGGCGGCAACTATGCGGCAGTAGCCGTTGCAACACGCAGCGGTAACAGAATAACAGCGTTGACGGTAAATAATCCGGGCTATGGGTACACTTCTGCCCCCACGGTTACGGTAACCGGCGGTGGCGGTACGGGCGCTGTCATAACGGCGTCCCTGGTGGCCAAACCCACAACAGACCTGGTTTACATTCCCACAGGGTTAACGAAACAACAATTTTTAGATACCCTTGTTTCAGAACGGGCTAAAGAATTGTGTTTTGAAGGCATGCGCCGCTCCGACCTGATACGCTGGAATTTGCTGGGCACCAAAATAGCAGATACGTATGCTAAAACGCAGGCGATAAGAACTACGTATCCTTACCCCGCGTATACTAACTTTAAGCCCGGTAAGCACGAGCTGTTCCCTTATCCTCAAAACGAAAAAGATGTAAACAGTTCCATTACCCGCCAAAATCCCGGTTGGTAAACGGTTATTAAAATGATAATGTGTTTGTTTAGACCTTTAAATTTAACCACAGCGTAAACCGAGAATACTCAGCAATTACAGAGGTGGTACATTAATTAATAAAACGCTGTGTGCTCCGTGTTAAATCTTTGTTCCCTCTGTGGTTAAGAACCGGCTTAAACAATGTCAATAATAAAATCAATTGATCATGATAAAAAAATGGTACCTCTTTTATTTCGCCGGGCTGCTTTTGTTTGCAAGTGGTTGTAAAGCACCCGGAAAAAAAGAAGAAAAAAAGCGTCCCAACATTTTAATCATCATGTCCGATAACCAGTTCTTTGAGCATGTTGGTTGTTATGGGGATAGTACCGTGCGTACACCTAATATGGATAGGGTGGCAGCAGACGGTGTGCGTTTTACCAATGCTTTTTGTAATTCGCCATCCTGCACTCCATCCAGGGCAGGTTTTCTTACCGGCCAGGATAACTGGCGATTGGGAGAGGGTGCCGACCTCTGGGGTACACTGCCGGTAAAAGATACGGTTTACCCCGATTTGCTCGAAGCCTCGGGGTACCAGGTGGGTTTTCAGGGCAAGGGATGGGGCCCGGGGAGCTTTGAGGCAAACGGACGCAAACGCAATCCAGGCGGCAACCCGTACGAAAGTTTTGCGCAATTCATGCAGCAAAAAAAAGCAGGCAGCCCCTGGAGTTATTGGCTGTGCAGCCACGAACCGCACCGTCCGTATGTTCCGGGATCGGGCACGCAGGCCGGTATCGATTCTAATAAAGTAAAAGTGCCGGCATACCTGCCGGATGTGCCTTCAGTACGGGGCGATATTTCCGATTACTATGCAGCAGTGGAACGGTTTGATCAACAGGTGGGAGCAACTTTGGCAGAACTAAAGAAAAGCGGTGAACTGGATAATACCGTTGTTGTAGTGTGCAGCGACAATGGCTGGCAAATGCCCCGCGGCCTGGCCAACCTGTATGATTTTGGTACCCACGTTCCCCTTATTATATCATGGCCCGGTAAGTTTAAACAAAAAGCGGTATCCGATGGTTTGGTAACGCTTAACGATCTTGCGCCAACCATCCTCCAGTTGGCAGGCGTAACCATACCTGCTGCCATGACGGGCAAAAGTTTGCTGCCCGTGCTTGACGAAAAACCTGCAACCAAAGCCGTGGACAGGGACTTTGTGGTGCTGGGGCGCGAGCGCCATGCTTTTGTAAGGCAGCATGGACTGGGCTATCCGGGCAGAGCCATCAGAACCAAAGACTTTCTATTGATACATAATATTTACCCAGACAGGTGGCCGGCGGGTGATCCGCCTTTCTACGGAGATATAGACCCCTACATGTTGAACTGGCCCGGCGAAACCAAGTACTACATCATGGAGCATAAAACCAACCCCGCAATAAAGCCGTTCTTTAATATGGGCATGGGCAAAAGGCCGGAGATAGAATTATTCGATATCAAAAAGGATCCTTACGAGTTGAACAACCTGGCCAATGATCCAAAATATGCAACCATAAAAGCCGACCTGATGAAAAAAATGACCGGTTACCTGGTTGAAACAAAAGATCCGCGTGCCATTGGAGGGGATGTTTCAATTTGGGACAAAGCGCCGTATTTTAGTGATGTAGATAAAAAACCGCGACCGAGCAAAGAAATGCAACTACGCTTTAAGTTAGACTCGGCCTATGATTATTTAAAATAGAGGTGTAGCCGGAAAAACGGAGCTGGTTTATTTTATTCGCTTCCGGCAAAAAATATTTTTAATGACCCTGAAACGCATACCTTAATTGAAAGAAAAATTTGCCATAGGAATAGACGTGGGTGGCTCCTCGCTGAAATGCGGCGTTGTGAGTACAGCCGGAACGATTGTGCATACATTCCTGCATCCACTCAATAATGCCACAACGGAGGATGCAATAATTGAAGCGATCATAGCCGCCATAAAGCAATGTGCTGATGCGGCAGGGGGCGCTGTAAGCGGCGTGGGCATTGGCTTCCCGGGCATTGTGGATGAGAACGTGGTGATTGGCGGGGCCGATAATTTGCCGGGATTTGAAAACCTGCCGTTGGGGAAAATAGTGCAGCAACAGACCGGTTATACCGTAGTTATGGATAACGATGCCAATATGATGGGTGTAGGGGAATGGGCCTATGGGGCTGCAAAGGGATGTACCGACATTGTTTTTCTGACGGTGGGTACCGGAATTGGCGGTGCCCTGGTGCTGAGAAATGAATTATATGGAGGCTATAAAAACCGGGGCACAGAACTGGGGCATATTGTTTTGCAGCAGGGTGGCGTACCCTGTTGCTGCGGCGGCCGGGGTTGCTTTGAAGCCTACGCTTCGGTAACCGCGTTGATCAACGATTATAAGGCATTAAAAAATGATCCTGATACAACAATAGACGGCAAAAAAATTGTAGAAGCCTACTTGCAAAAAGATCCGTCTGCCCTATCGGCTATGAACCGGCATTTTGAATATATGGCTACGGGTATTGCCGGTTTTATTAATGTGTTCAGCCCACAAAAAGTGATCATTGGCGGCGGTATCAGCGAGGCCGGAGATTTTTATATTGAGGAAATTGCAACCCGGGTAAAACGAATAGCAATGCCCGCGGCTGCTGAGTACACCACCCTATCAGCGGCTGCCCTGGGCAACAAAGCGGGTTTATTGGGCTGTGCTGCGACAGTATTTCGTCATACTGCCGGATCATCAAGTGGGCCTGTTCAGGCAACTTCAGTATCAAAGTAATCAATCAAAGAATAATTAATGCAGCAGCGGAATAATTTTTTAGTAGGTGTGATCCTTTTGATCTGGTTTGTTATTTCTTTTGTAACAAACATACTGGGTCCGTTGATGCCCATTATTATTGAAACCTATCACCTAAGTCTTACTATGGCGGCCTTTCTGCCATTTTCCTTTTTTTTGGCCTATGGAATACTTTCGGTCCCGGCAGGAATGATGATTGAGCGGCTGGGCGAAAAAAAATCAATGCTCATCGCTTTTGCACTGAATTTTTGTGGCGCATTGATCTTTGCATTTAATCCCCAGTACAGTATGGCATTGGCATCGCTGTTTATCATCGGTGCAGGGATGGCGATGTTGCAGGTGATCATCAACCCGTTGATGCGCACCGCGGGGGGTGAAGAAAATTTTGCTTTTTTTTCAGTGATGGGACAGTTGGTATTTGGGTTGGCCTCATTTGTAAGTCCGTTTGTATTTACCTACCTGATGAAAGAGTTGGCCACACAACCCGTTGCTAATCCGATAGTCAGTTTATTGGGAGGATTAGTGAAAAACGGGCTGCATTGGACGGCGCTGTACTGGTTGTTCAGTTTCATTTTCGTATTGATGCTGGTATTGCTGGCGCTGATTAAGATGCCGGCAGTGGAGTTAAAGGAGGATGAAAAATCCGGGGCCATTTCTGTGTACCTGGAGTTATTGGGAAAGGGCGATGTATGGTTATTCTTCCTGGGCATAATAGCATATGTAGGTACAGAGCAATCGCTCGCAAACTGGATGTCGGAATTTTTAAAACGCTACCACGAGGTAGATCCCGCTAAAGGCGGCGCCAACGCCGTTGCATGGTTCTGGGGATTGATGACCATTGGTTGTTTGCTGGGGCTGGTGGTGCTAAAGCTTTGGGATTCAAAAAAGGTATTGAAGATCGCCTGTATATTATCTGCAGTGGTGTTAAGCGTGGCGCTGTTCGGCAGCAAGGAACTTTCCCTGTGGGCCTTTCCGGCCGCAGGGTTTACCATTTCGGTCATGTTTTCTGTAGTATTCTCGCTGGCGCTGAATTCCATCCGCAAACATCATGGCTCTTTTTCCGGCATTTTGTGTTCCGGCATTTTTGGCGGCGCCCTCGTTCCGCTGATCGTGGGAGCATTGGGGGACGCCATTGGGCTTCGCTACGCCCTATTGTTTCTTTATGTAACGCTGGGTTACCTGTTCTTTATTGCCGTTTATGCAAAGCCACTGGTAAATAATAAAACAATTAAGCTAAAGGAAATTTTTTCCCGCGAAAAATAAAACGAGGATATGAAAAGGATAAAAGTTTGGGCAGGGCTGTTACCGGTATTATTCAGCGTTAGCGCCGCTGCACAACAACAAAACCTGGAGCCTGTTCCGGGCAGGGTGAATATACAGGCGGATACTGCCCGCAAAGCGGATGTTGTAGATGGTGCCTGGGTAGCAGTTGGCATCGACCGGCCTTATTCCATTCAGAAAGATGCAGCACTTCTTTTTAACGGGAAACCGTCTTACCGTTTTGAATTAAAAGGTGAGGACAATTCTTTAGAAGGATATGAGGAAGGAAGTACCAAAGGCCGCGCCGAACTTTCTTACTGTTATGCTACTACAGATGATTATAAGGGCCTGCCATCAGGCACCTATGCCACTGACCAGGTATTAAAAATGGTGTATGATCATGGAAAGGGGCAATGTAAACAGGGCTCAAAATGGACCTATACTTTTTCTGTTTATGTACCTGCTGCGCTGCCGGCAGATGTAAATACCATTTTTGCGCAATGGCATGGCATGCCCTCCCGTACCCTGGTACAGGATCCCTCCGGAAAAATCATGCAACTGACACCAGAGCAGTTTGTTAAATTAAGTGATAGCATGGTGTTTGCAAAAGACCTGGGCCACGAAAAAATAAAAAGTATAAACAAGAACAGCAAAGAGAGTTTTAAAGCCGGTAAAAAGAATGGCTGGAAAATTGAGCAGGGCGGCTACCCTCCGCTGGCTTTTGGGTTCTCCAACAATATGTTTTATATAAAAGCTAATTCTGATAGCAAATGGATGACCGATAAAACGGACCGTACATTAGCTAACCCGTCAAAAGATGCGATCATGCAGCCAGTACGTTCTGAATATAAAATTTCCACCATTGCTTATAAAAGCGCTTTTGATACATTTCCCAAAAATACCTGGGTGACATTTACAGTTGCGATAGACTGGTCCACATACGGTGGTGCGAATAATAAAATAGAGCGGCGGGGTAAACTGGACGTGGTGATGCAGTATCAAAAAGAGAAGAAGAATAGTAACGAACACATTGTGAACAATCAGACCATTGCCATCGGCCGAAACGATGAAAGCGGCTATTACTTCAAGTTCGGGATCTACCGCGTGGGCAGCAGCACCACACCGGTAGTGTATAACCTGGCAGGATATAGTCAGCAGCAGCGATAGTTAGTGGAATAGAGTGTTTATGTAAATGGTTAAATGAAAAATGATCTGTACAAATCAAGTTCTTGAATGGCAAGTAACCTGATTGGCCGTCATTTCGACCGAACGGAACGCAGTGTAGTGAGCGGAGAAATCTCGCTATATAAAAGTGAGGTCTTCAATTGAAATGACCTTATACTTAACACAAAAAATGAAACGAATAAAAATGTCAACCCAAATGAAGAAAAAATTACCACTTGCTTTATTGCTGGTGCTGCTTACCAGCATCCTGCAGGCGCAGCGCCCCAATATTGTGTTGATCATTTCCGATGATCACGCCTTCCAGGCCATCAGTGCCTATGGCAACAAACAGATTCAAACGCCCGGCATCGACCGGCTGGCAAGGGAAGGGGCTTTGTTTAGTAATGCCTATGTAACCAATTCCCTTTGCGGACCCAGCAGGGCCAGCATCCTAACAGGCACCTACAGCAATATAAATGGCTTTAAGGATAACGTAAATTTCAATTTTAATTTTAACCAGGGCAGTTTTGCCAAGGTATTACAGGGCGCGGGTTATCAAACGGCGTGGATCGGTAAAATGCACCTGGGCGACAGCATCCCGCAGGGCTTCGATTATTACAGCATCCTTCCCGGGCAGGGGCAGTATTATAATCCGGATTTTATCCAAACCGGCAACCATACCCGGCGGTATAATGGTTATGTAACAGATGTTATTACCGATGTTGCGGAAGACTGGCTGCAACACCGGGATGCTTCAAAACCCTTTTGTCTGGTCATTGGGCATAAAGCCACCCACCGTACCTGGATGCCTGCTTTGGAGGACCTGGGTCGGTATGACAATATAAATTTTGAATTGCCCCATGATTTTTATGATGATTACAGTACGCGTAAAGCCGCTGCAGTGCAGGACATGACCATTGCCAAAACCATGCGCATGCTGCATGATCTGAAGATTTATGAACCAGGCGATTCAGCAGCAATTGAAAACAGCGTAAAACGGATGACGCCGGAGCAAAAGCAAAAATGGTTTGCTTATTATGCTAAAGTAAAGGCGGATCTTGATGCAAAAGCGCCGAAAGGGAAAGCGCTTACCGAATGGAAGTTTCAACGGTATATGAAGGACTACCTGGCGACGGCTGCATCGCTGGACCGGAATATCAACAAAACCCTGGATTATCTCGACAAAAAAGGCCTCTCAAAAAATACAGTGGTGATCTATATGTCGGACCAGGGATTTTATATGGGCGAGCATGGCTGGTTCGATAAACGTTTTATGTATGAAGAATCTTTCCGGACGCCCATGGTGATGCGCTACCCGGGTGTGATCCAACCCGGCAGGGTCATCAGTGATTATATAATGAATATCGACCTGGCGCCTACTTTTATTGAATTGGCCGGTGCTGGTGTTCCGGAGCGGATGCAGGGGATTTCTTTTTTACCATTGCTGCAGAACAAAAAATATGCTTCCCGCAACGCCCTGTACTATCATTACTATGAGAACGGGGAACATTCGGTGTCGCCGCATTTTGGCATTAAGACCAAACGCTACAAGCTTATCCGCTTTTATGGCAAAGTAGAAAGCTGGGAATTGCTTGATCTGCAGCAGGACCCACATGAGTTAAAAAACATTTATAATGATCCAAAGATGGCCCCCGTTGTAGCATTGCTCAAAAAGCAGTTGCTGGAACAGATCCGTCAGTATAAGGATGGGGAGGCGGAAACTATTTTTAATAAGGCGTTATAACATGAATAAAAAAGTAAACGTATGGTTTGCGCTTGCAATGTTAGCCTGCTCACAGCTAAAGGCGCAGGAACAAGAAACAGCCGCAACTAAGATTATTACCGGACAATACGGTTTTGAAACGGACGCGGAACGGGAAGGATGGACAGCACAAAACAGCAGTTTGTCTTTTTCAATCGCGCATTACAAAGACGGACAGCGTTCGCTTTGCTGGAACTGGAAAAAGGATGCCGCATTGGAAGTTGCCGGAGTTAAAGGCCTGAAGGAAGCGGGAGCTGTTTACCCGGGTGGCATCCCTGAAATTTATGAGCCCTCGTTTTATCCCAAAGGTAGGTTTGGTGGGATGAAGATCTGGCTGTACCAGGAAAAACCAGTTTCCGGTCAGTTGGTTTTTCAGGCGGGAAGCAGTGTAGCTGCGGCACGCCAGTCGCCTAAATACCGGTTCGCGGTAAATCTTGATTTTTCAGGGTGGCGTACGGTTTGGGTTTGCTTTGAGGAAGATGCAAAAATACGGGGCTATAAAGGCAGCGATGACCTGCAGGCCCTGGTAGTATTGCCAAAAAATGTACCACAGCAGGAAGGAAAATTATTTATCGATCACCTGACGCTGCTCCGTTTTGTATCCAATAAAAGAAATTCAGATCTTCAGTTTGAAAATAAAAAACACAACCTGCGGTCCGCCGACGGGTATGAAATTTTAAAACCCTTCCGGGCCTTTCAATCGGCTACATTTAATGAAAAAACGGATGTGGCTGCTGTTGCCGAAACAGGTAAAAAGATCGCGTCCCGCCTGGAGTTCCTGATACTGGGTGATCAGACGGCAGACTGGAAGCAGCGCAATACGGGTATTGAGAGTGTGATGCAATCAAAACTAAAAGCTGCCAACAAATTATATGAGCAGTTGGAGATAAAAAAAGTAAAGGGTACCGTAAACGGAGCGCCGTTATTCGCCATACGCGATGAGCACCCGGCACCGGAAGGACAGGTATTTGATAATGTGGCGCAAAACTTACTGTTTCCTCTGGCGGTCGATTATCGGCTGAACAGAACAGAACAGTCAAAAGAACGGGTGTTAACAGCGCTGGATTATTTCCTGGACCAGGGATGGGCGGCAGGAAGTGCATTGGGAACAGTGGATCACGTGATCCGCTTAACGCCCATTGCCACGGCCATTTTCCTGATGCGGGATGAATTAAAGAAGCAGCACAAATTAAAGCCGGAGCTGGACATGCTACTCTGGCATACCCGCATGGGCGCCTTGCTGGAACTGGATGCAACACGGGGCGAAAACTCTGATAAAGTACGCGGAGGCGCTTTGGTAAAGCTGATCACCATTTTGCTGATGGAGGATGATGCGCGCAAGCAGCAACTACTGGAGCAGTTTAAAGAGTATATGGATTATGTAGCCGGTTTTGCACCCGGCTATAGCGATACCTTTAAACCGGATTATTCTATTTACCACCACCGGGGGACCTACCTGAATGCTTATGGAACCAATGCACTCAATACGATGGCATTGATCCATTGGCTATTGGAGGGAACACAATACGCCATGAACGCGACGGCGACCCATAATCTGACAGCAGCATTGAAACAACAGGCGGCTATTGCTTTTGGCGCGCAGATCCATTACGGAGTAAGCGGCCGCTTTCCGCTGAATAACAGTTCTATCGATGGTAACAGCATGCCCGCTTTTGCATACATGAGCCTGTCCGGAGACAGTACCCGCGATCCGGAACTGGCGGCGCTGTATAATTATATTTATAGCATCGCGCAGCCAGAAGCGCTCAACAAAATGTTGCTTCCGGCGCTTACGTATTCCGGCACCTATGGCACGCTGAACCTGATGGTGCGCCTGCACAACCAGATGGGAAATGTGCAACATAAGCCTGCTGATGGGGTAACCGTAATGCCTTATTCCGGCTTGCTGGCGTATCGCCGGGGCGATGCTTTTGCCACCGTAAAAGGCTACAACAAATATGTTTGGGATTATGAAGCGGGAAAAGGCGAAAATAACCTGGGCCGCTACCTGAGTCATGGCATGTTGATAACCGCGCAGGGCAATGAAAAAGAAGGTTTTGATGGAATGGGAATGGAGCTGAACGAGGGGTTCGACTGGTCGATGTTGCCGGGAGCAACCACTAAAAAATTACCCGCAGATAAAGTATTGTATTATCCAAAAGCGGATCCAAAATATGTGGAAGGCAAGCACCGGAATTTTTCGGAGAGCGTGGTAGCCAGCGGGCTGAAACAGGGAACCAACGGGCTTTTTGCCCTGGATCTGCGGGATGATGTTTTTCCGGATACCGACCGGTCGCTGTTTGACAATAGTTTTCGCGCGAAGAAAACCTGGTTTTTTATCGGGGATGAGATCATTTGCCTGGGCTCGGGCATCCGCAACAATGACAACCGGTACAAAACGGTAACTACTTTATTGCAGTACCGTGCTGATGAAAAAGGAAACAATTATTTTAACGGCAAACCCATTGCACAAAAAGCGGCGGTGGTGCAAAAGGCAGACGGAGGATATTTTACAGACCAAAATGGTTTGCAATACATCATACCCAAAGGACAACAGCTCCGTTGGGTGGTGGCGCCGCAGCAATCTTATCAATGGAAAAATGCCAGCTATAGCCCGGTAGAAGGTACTTACCTGAAAGCATGGTTAGATCACGGCCCACATCCCACCAACGGTGGCTATGAATATGAGATACTGCTGCATAGCAAAAACCCTGAGCGCTACCTGCAATCCAAAACATATACGGTATTGCAAAAAGATAATGTAGCCCATAGCATTTTGCACAAGGCCTCCGGGATTACGGGCTATGCTGTGTTTGAACCGAATGGACTACTGAAGGGGGGCCAGCTCCTGAAAGCAGATGCGCCGGTACTCGCGCAGTTCAAAGAAACAAAGGACCGCTTGCTGCTCACCGTTGCGGGTCCGGATATTGGGCAGGCCAGGTGGAATCATAACATGTCGCACATGCCGGACAGCATCACCAATGCCTGGGCAAAAGGCCGGGTCATTACGCTTACCGTCAAAGGCGAGTGGTATAATACCCAACAGGTGCCGGCCCTGGTAACTTCAATCGTTAAAAACGGAAGTACCATTATTTCCCTATTCTGTAAAGATGGCGAAAGTATTGATCTGCCGCTGCAGCACCGGGGGGAAAGCGCGGATGGGGATGAGTAGTTGATAAGTTAAAAAGTGAAAGGTTTATAAGAAAGAATAATGATAAACTTTTATACTCAAGCCCCTTTAGGCGCTCAATATCTCTGGAAAGATGTATAATAATTTGGTCCCGTAGGGACGCAGATGATCGTGATAACAACGAAAGAATAACAGCCACAATATGTATAAACGAATATTTTTTACGGCGTTGATCCTTTATAAAAGCGTGGTGCTTTTTGCACAGCAGGCGCAACGGCCCAATATCCTGCTCATTATAACGGATCAGCAAACGGCAGACGCCATGAGCGTTGCAGGAAATAAGGATCTGCACACACCGGCGATGGACCAGTTGGCCGCAAACGGGGTCCGGTTTACAAGAGCCTATTGCGCGCAGCCCTTATGCACGCCATCCCGCAGTTCCATTTTTAGCGGGAAAAGACCTTTTGAGACGGGCTTTGTTGGGAATGCGCCGGAAAAGGATGGGCAATGGCCCGATAGCCTCCTGATGATGGGCGCTATCTTTAAAAAAAGCGGCTATAAAACCGGGTATGTGGGAAAATGGCACCTGCCGTTGCCGGCGGAAAAGATCAGCCAGCATGGCTTTGAATATATTCAGAATACAAAATTCCAGGACTATAATGATGCGGCCACGCCTTCCTATTGCGCGCGGTTTATAAAAGAAAATAAAGACCAGCCGTTTTTATTGGTGGCGTCTTTTTTAAACCCGCACGACATCTGCGAATGGGCGCGCGGCGAAGCATTAAAAATGGACTTGCTGGCAACGGCGCCCCCTCCGGATCAATGCCCGCAACTGCCTGCCAATTGGGCTATTCCGGCGAATGAGCCCAAAATAGTGCGGGACCAGCAATCGTCAAATGTGCGTACCTATCCTTCTGTAAACTGGACGGGCGATCAGTGGCGGCAATACCGTTGGGCCTATAACCGGCTGGTGGAAAAAGTGGATCATTATATTGAAATGGTGCTGGCATCGCTGAAAAAATACGGCGTGGAAAAAAACACCATTATTCTGTTTACAGCCGATCATGGGGATGGCTATGCGGCACACCAATGGAATCAAAAACAAATTCTTTATGAAGAATCCGCCCGTGTGCCTTTTATTATTTCCCGGCCGGGTACCTGGAAGCAGCGCACAGATGATATGCTGGTATGTAATGGTACGGATATCATACCTACGATCTGCGGTTTGGCCGGCATACCTGCACCTGCTTATTTAAAAGGTGCAGACATAAGTAAAAGAATTATCAGCCCTGCTGTAACCCTGCGCGACACCTTAGTTATAGAAACGGATTTTGCGGATAATGAAATCCTGCTGGGCATTAACGGGAGGGCAGTCATCACAAAAAACTTTAAATATATTATTTACAATAAAGGAGCGATCAAAGAGCAGTTATTTGATCTTTCCAAAGACCCGGGCGAAATGAATAACCTGGCGGTTAATGCAGGATATAAAAAACAATTAGGAATTATGCGCACCTATTTAAAACAATGGGGTATAAAAAACAATGACCCGTTTGTAAAAGAAGGAGTTCTGTAAATGAAGTTGTTTAAACTTTTAACCACGACTTGTCCTGCTCTGTGGGATAGTAGCAGGAATCTGGCGGGGAGGATTTTTTCGATTTTGCATATTTGACATAAGTTTCCCGCGGATTTTCGCGGATGTGTATAGCAGGAGCGATCTGCGCAGATCAGCGAGTTAAAAACTATTTTGAAAGAGATGTCCGGCAGACCGCGCGGATTTTTGCAGAAGACGGAAGTATGATCCGTGCCTCGCCATCGGCGAGGGTTTGCGAAAATCTGCGGGAAATAGAAAGATTTTGTTTTTTATCGTCACGGCGTTTTTCCAGGCCGAAAAACACTGTCATCTCTATCTAGCTTTAAATGCAAGGGTTCTATATGTGTTTTGAAAATAAGTTGAAAAGAGTTCAATATTAAAAGTAACAATGAAGCAACAAATTTTTACGATAATCGCTTTTTGTTTGGCCCCGGTATTAAATGCCCAGCAGCCTCCTGTTATAAAGTTAACAGCAGAAAAGTTACATGCACGGGTGCGGGAATGGCCTTACCCGGTTAATGGCATTACAGTGCCAACTGATGCACCGGCGTTAACATGGCCCGCAACGAATGGCGCTGGCGGGGTGTTGCCCATGGAGAGCGGCAGCGCAGTGCCAGCAGACCCCAACATCGGCAAGGTCCGCTACCAGGTGCTGTTGGCAACGGATAAAAATTTTTCTTCCGGTCTTATCAAAAGCCAGGAACAAGCCTGGGCGGTATATCCCCTGCATCAGGCATTAAAGCCCGGGCATTGGTATTGGAAATATGGTTATGCTATAAAGAATTCCAGTAAATGGACCTGGTCGCCGGTATATGATTTTGTGGTAGCTGCAAAATCTGCCGGCATAAAACCATCACCATCGGTACGTGAAGTGTTGCAGCGCAATGAAGGGGCACACCCGCACCTGTGGAACCTGCATACCGGTAGAGAAACCTTTTATAAAAACAACCGGGAGAATCCGGAAGCGAAGAAATTTATTGCTGTTGCTGAAAAGCTGATGAAGGAACCCTTACCGGATGAAAGCCCGGTACGCCGGATTGATACGGTGGGTAAAAAGGGTAAAGAGCTGGACGGCCTTATGGACCGGATGTATCATGATTTTGGTGATCGGGTAGGTAACCCGGTGCGCAATCTTTGTATTGCGTATTACTTAACAAAAGACAAACGGTTTATTGAAGATGCCAAACGCCGGGCACTGAACCTGTTGGCGATGGATCCCGACAAAAACTGGGCTACACGCAGCGATTTCAATAATGGTGCAGTATTGGAAGCGTTAGGTTGGTTTTACGATCTGGGCTATGATTTTATCAGCCCTGGTGAAAAAGAGCTTTTTAAAAAAGTAATGGTAAAAAGAGCTAAACAGATATACAGCGACCTTCCAAACCGTTTCGAACTGCACTTATGCGATAATCATGTGTGGCAAATTACGTTACGTAATCTGGCAATTGGCACGGTAGCCCTGCTGGGCGAAGTGCCGGAGGCGAAAGAGTGGTTTACCTATATGTATGAAGTATGGTCTGCCCGGTTCCCGGTATTAGGCACTACGGATGGCGGCTGGCATGAAAGCAACGGTTATTTTTTGGTAAGTTTTCGTTCCATCATTTACCTCTCTCAATTGTTTGGCGACTTTTCAGGAGTGGATTATTTTCAGATGCCCTGGATGCAAAACCTGCCCTATTATTTGTTGTATTCTTTTCCCCCTTCCGGCACCTCTACAGCTTATGGCGATCAGTGGGAGGATCTGAGAAAGGGTATCACCGCCGGGTACGGGCTATTTGCTGATGCGCTTACTTATAAATTGAACAACCCTTATCTTAACTGGTATGTGCAGGAAATAAAAAGGGCGCACCCCGAATTTTTTAAAAAAACGGATGATTATCTTTTCTTCCGGTTGCTGAACTACAAACCTTACCGTTCTTTAAAAACGGCTTCGCCACTGGATTTGCCGCGTTCAAGAACCTTTGCTGATATCGGCCTGGCGGCAATGACGGAAGATCTCACTAAGGTGGGGAACACAATCTGCAGTTATTTAATAAGCAACCCCTTTGGTTCATCGGGTCATGGGCACGCAGGGCAAAACGCATTTACCATTAATTATAAAGGCAAAACCCTGTTGGGTGCCAGCGGTTATTACAGCCAGTTCAGCGACCGGCATAACCTGTTGGATTATCGTAACACCAGAGCTTACAGCACTATACTGGCCGACAGCCTCAGTCAAAAAATAGGAGAGGAAGGTTATGGCTGGATGCCCCGTTCCATCAGTGGAAAAGAGATCCAGTATGCGCTGGGGGATGCTTCAAATGCTTACGGCGATATTAAAAGCGCCTTTTGGTTAGATCGCTTTAAACAAATTAATGTTAAACCCGATCGTACCAATGGATTCGGCGACCCGGGCGTGACACGCTATCGGCGCCATATGTTACAACTAAGCGGAGGTTATATTTTGCTGTATGATGAACTGGAAGCGAAGCAAGCTATAAAATGGACCACACAGTTTCATGCACCCTTTTATACCATCGTTGCGGATAAAACGGATAATGTTAACCGGCAGAACTTTGCAGTCGAAACAGATCTGGGCAACATGAATGCAAGCGTATTTGCAGCGGCGTCCTTGCAAATGACCGTGCACCACCGGTTTGCAGAACCTGCTGTAAACTGGATGAAGTTAACCGATGGCAATAAACTTAGGCAATATACCGATCAATGGCATGCAGGCATTACCTCGCCCCCGGCTAAAAAATTCAGGTTTTTCACCATTATTCAAATACATGAGGGTAAAACCGAAATAGTGAAAACGGTAAATAGTGAGAATGGGCTGACGGAGCTGCAGGTTGGAGCATGGAAAATGAAAGTGCAATTAGATGGTAACAAACCCGCAGTTTTGCAGGTGATGGGAAGTCATTCTTTTTTCAATTACGGCAATACACCGGTAGCTTTTGGCGGCGGGCAATTAACGCCGAAGATCCCGGGAAGTTCTATGTTGCTGGAAATGCAGGGCAACAAGGTAGTGCGTCAGGAAGTCGTGGATGATGTTCCGGATGTGGTTAAATATGATAAACAATAAGTCAAAAGCTGGAAGCAATCAATGCCGGGAAGACGGAAATGCGGGATGCCTTTGACTTACCGCCTCACCGTTTTCCCGGCCAAATAAATTAAACCACCAATGGCTATTACATAGGCCTCATGTTAGTCAAAAGCTGCAACGCAGCGTTATCCTATATAGTAACGGAAACGAGAGGGAGTGAAGGTTCAGCGCGCCGGGAATATGGCCTTCCGCAAAAGATCACTGTCTCACCGCCTTTCCGGCCAATATCACTTTTGTGATAATCCCACCTCATTGGATTGCAATAGCACCGGCGTGGAAAAAACCCGGCTGGCGCAACCTAATAAACAGGATTCGTTGCCCATTTGTGATGAAACGATCTCGGAATCGCTAAAAGCATCCGGCATGGCCCTTTCCGCAACACGCTTGCTGATCTCCCGTACATAAAAACTACCGGAATCTGAAACGCCTCCGCCAATGATCACTTTTTGTGGACTGAAAATATTGATGAGGCTGGTAATGCCCGCCGCCATATAATGAAAATGCAGGTTCATTACTTCCACGGCGGCTGCTTCCCCGGCCAGATAGTTGTGCGTGATGATCTTACCGTTTATCTCCGACACCTTCCTGCCGGTAAGCCGGGCATAATCCCGTATTAATGCTTTTATTGAGGCATAAGCTTCAAAGCATCCGTTGCCCCCGCAGGAACAGGGCGGTCCGTCAAAATTGATGATGATATGTCCGAATTCCATGCCCTTATTCCGGTAACCTCCGTACAGTTTATTGTTGATAAGGGCACTGCCGCCAATGCCTGTTCCAATAGTCAGGAACACCGCATCCGAGCAGTTTTTACCCGCACCAAATTGCAGCTCACCCCAGGCCATCATATTCGCATCATTATCCACCAACACATTTAACCCTGTGGAATCGGCAATAAGTGCGCCGAGGTCCACATTATGAAAACCCGGCAGATTATCTGCCCCGCCCAGGATCACATTATTTTCTACGATCCCCGGGAAACCGATGCCCACCCCTAGCACGGGGCCATCGGCAGCGCCGGCGCATTTGCGCACAGCGGCATTGATCAGCGCGATGATCTCTCCCTCCGACAAAACTGCTTTTGACGGCATTTTAAACGAATAAACAATCTCCCCCTTTAAGTTGATAAGGCCGCTTCGCACATAAGTGCTGCCCACATCAATAGCAATCGCATACATCTTTGTCAGCTTTTCTGTTTAAATAATAGTTCCTGAAGGCTTTCTCCATACCTGCTTCAAAATAAAGCCGTGTTACAAAAATTATGTTTCAAAAATGGTTTTATTTCTTTAGAAATGGATGATTTTAAGACCCGGCTTGTTTATTGGAAAGATATTCTGTGGGCAGGCAGCCAAAATATTGTTTAAACGAAGTTGAAAAATAAGACAGGGAACTGAATCCTGACATATAAGCCACTTCCGTAACTGAATATTCTTTGCTTTCCAAAAGCGCTGCTGCTTTTTTGAATTTGATCCGTTTGATGAAGTCGGTAGTGGATTCTCCCGTTATCGCCTTCAGCTTCAGGTAAAGGCTGGAGCGGCTCATGCCGATCTTACGGCTGAACTTCAGCACGGAGAATTCGGGGTCATTCAGGCTTTCCTCAACAATCGTAATGGCATTACGCAGGAACTCCTCATCTAAAGTATTGAGGGCAATATTTTCCGGGACGATCTCCGTTGCGGAAGAGTAATATTCTTTCAGCCGCCTTCTGGAGCGGATGATATTCTGCACCTTGGCTTCCAGCACCGGCAGGGAGAAGGGCTTGGTAACATAGTCATCCGCCCCGGCTTCCAACCCTTTTACCTGGTTGGCCGCTTCATTCCGGGCGGTTAATAATATTACGGGTATATGACAGGTAATGATGTTCTGTTTTATTTTTTTACAGAACTGGATACCATCGGTTCCAGGCATCATCACATCACAAATAATGATGTCCGGCGTTTGTTTTTCAACCAGCAGTAATGCGTCGGTGCCGTTATAAGCTTTACTGATATTAAATTGTGCACCAAAGTAGCCAGCCAGGTACTCCACGATCTGTTCATTATCATCAACAATAAGCAATTGCTGTTCGTGCAACACTGATGGTCCGGGGAACTCTTCTTTGTCTTCTTCATTGCCCGGTGCATCCGCGCCAAGGTTGTTGAGCAGTGTATAATGATCTTCTGTTGTAAGATCGGCTGTGTGGTATTGCTCACGGACAACCGGCAGCAAAACAGTAAATACGGTTCCTTTACCTGGTTCACTTTCAATGGAAATGGTGCCGTCGTGTAGCGCGGCTAAACTTTTTGCGAAGGCGAGCCCAACGCCAGAACCCCGGTTGGCATCAGAGTGGCTGACCTGGTAAAAGCGCTCAAACACCCGTTCCTGGTTTACTGCAGCGATCCCTATTCCCGTGTCACTAACGGTCAAAACCATTTGGTCGTTCCGGAGCTCGAAACACAGTTCAATAGTATCTCCCTGCTGCGTATATTTAAAAGCATTGGATAAGAGGTTGTTGCATATTTTTTCAACAACATCCCGGTCAAAATTACAGCGGAATTCCGACCGGTTCGCCTTAAAAAGATATTTGATCCCCTTTTGCCGGGACAGTTCCAGGAAAGCCGAATACACCTCCTGTAATAAAGCAACAATGTCTCCTTCGCCCGGTTCAAGCTTTTTCAAACCATTCTCGGTTTTCCGGAATTCCATCAGTTGATCTACCAACTGGTAAAGCCTTCGGGCATTTCCGAGCATGCGCTCATGGTATTTGCGGAGCTTTTTCTCAGGTACATATTTGCCCAGCATTTCCTCCAGCGGAGCAATAATAAGCGTCAGCGGTGTTTTAAATTCATGGGAGATATTGGTGAAAAAATCCATTTTCATCTGGCTCAGGTACTCCGCCTTTTCCCGGTCGTTTCGCTCTTTTTTTAATGCGGTTCTGGCCTTTATGCGTTCATTAATGATACGGTACGCGATATAGGCTATTGATGCCAGCGCCACCAGCACCAGCAAATAAAAACCATTGCTTTGCCACCAGGGCGGTCGCACCCGGATATGCAGGGTACTAATGGGGCTTTTTTCGCCCATCGGGCCAATGGCCTGAACTTCAAATATATAATTGCCGGCCTTCAGATTGGTAAAAGTGGCTTTGGGTATGTTCTCGCATAATTGCCAGTTGTTATCAAATCCCCGGAGCCGGTACTGGTAGCGGATGCTGTTGGGAGCAATGTAGTTGAATGTGCTGAAATAAAGGGTGAACTGTTTGTATTCATGCGAAAGCGTTAGCCGGTCGGTTTCACTGATAGCCTTGTCCAATGCATTGTAATTGCTGCCGGGAGCCACACGCATGTTAAAAATATCCAGGCCGGTAAAAGTAATGCGGAGATCAAAGGGCTTTAGCTGGATGGATCGGGGATAAAAATAAATAAGGCCGTTCAGTCCGCCGAAAAGTATAAGACCATCCCCCGTCCTGCAAAATGCCGGGAGCCCAAATTGCAAACTGCCCATACCTGTTTGATTGTTAAAGACCTGGAGCTTGTCTAATTGATCGTTGAGTTTGATCAACCCCTTGCTGGTAGCGATCCAGATACCCGTTCCATCATCTGGCTGAATGCCAAAGATGGCGCCCTCAATGGAATGATCGGGGCCGGTATAGGGAACAAAGCGGTTTTGGCGTTCATCAAAAAGGTTCAACCCATCCCGGGTACCCACCCAGATGCGGCCTTTCTGATCTTCGGCAATACAATTCACCAGTTCGTTGGTAAGGGTGGTACCGGCATATATATCAAGGCGGCTGAGATCTGGGGTCAGTGCGTTCATGCCATTGATGGTGCCGATCCAGATACGGCCTTTCTGATCCTGTAATAACGATGTGATCCCTTCGGAGCTGAGATGTTTTCCCGGAAGCACCTGGTCAAAGGTTGTAAAGCGCTGTTGCTGAGGGTCAAAGCGGTTGATTCCGGACCGTGTGCCGATCCAGATCCGGTCTTGCTGATCCCGGAGCAGCGCATGCACCATATCGCCGCTGATGGAAGCCGGGTTCTTGGGATCGTGCTGGTATCTTTTTACTGCCCCGGTTTTTCTATTGATCACATTCAGGCCTTCGTTGAAAGTACCGATCAGCGCATCGCCGTTCTTGTCAAATGCGATCGCCTTAATATTATTGGAGCTGATACTATTGGAAGCGGTTTCCGAATGCATAAAATAAGTAAGCTGGTTGGTTTTCCGGTTCCAGATATCCAGCCCCTTATCATTGGTGCCAATCCAGATATTCTGATCCGGGTCTTCCTTTATAATGCTCACCACCTGGTCGTTCAGCAATACATTGCCGGTAGTTTGACTGAGGATATTAAAACGAATATCGTCCTTACTATAATAATTCAGCCCCCCGAAAAAAGTACCCAGCCACATGCCGTTTTGCCGGTCTTTGAAAAGACAACGAACGGAATTCTGGCTGAGGGTAAGCTGCCGGTCCGATTGATGATCAAAATTGCTGAATATTCCACTACGGGTATCCAGGATAGAAAGCCCCCTGAACGTACCGATCCATAAGTTGCCGTCCTGATCCCAGGCGAGGCTGCGGATATCATTATCAATAAGACTGTTGGCGCTTTGTGGCTGGTGAAGGTATTGGGTAACCTGGCCGGTCTTCAGGTTCAGGCAAAAAAGCCCCCCGCTTTCGGAGCCCATCCACAGCAGTTGTCCCTGTTGCTGCAAGGCGTTGATACTGGCATTGATCCCCCCCGGTTGCCGGGAGCTTGCTGTTTTGGTGGCAGGGTCCAGATCGTATACGCCTTTATCCGTAGCTAAAAACAAATGATTGTTGATAAAAAGCAACTGCTGAATGGTGGTGATGGGCACACCCTTTACGCGATAGGGATAAGCGGTGAAATGATTGGTTGCCCGATCAAAATAATAGATCTCACCGGTATTGGCAGCAATCCACAGCCGGTTGTCTGGGTCGGCAGTAATGCTGGAAATATACCATTCTCCCGGTTTTACGGGCAAAGGGTAATTGTCGAACTGTTCTGTTTTGTAACTGTAAGCACTAATGCCTTTGTTGCCGCCGATCCATAAGGTTCCCTGCTGGTCTGCATACAAACTTCTGATATAGCTGGAGAAAAGGCTGCGGCTATCTTTTTTATTCGGACGGAAAACGGTAAAAGTTTTGCCGTCATAACGGTTCAATCCATCCTGTGTGCCCACCCAAATAAACCCAATCCGGTCCTGTTGTATAACAAATACAGTGCTTTGCGACAGTCCCTGAGCTACTGAAATGGTTCTGAAATATTTGTTTTCGGCAATAGTTGTAATGGATTGCCCCGATGTGAAATTATAACACAGTAAGCAGTGTAGTACTACCCAAAAGACGCCTCTTTTCATCGTCAGCTAATTTAAGCACTAATTCAGGTTGTTGGTGTTTTTTTGGCGTATCTTTTAATGCCGAATCTGTTTTTGTTTGACGCTTTACCCCTATTTTTATAAAGATAAGTGATAATAATTTTATTTAATGTGTTGGTAACAACCTTATCCGAAGTAAATAATATGTAGCAATGATCTTACCGGAAGTTTACAGAGAAAAATCGCCCCTGTCAGACAAAGACTGTTTTGTTGTTTTTGACCGGAGGAAAACCAGTTTCACCTTCCCGGTACATGTGCACCCGGAATATGAGATTAATTTTGTGTCCGGGGCTACCGGTGCGCAACGGGTGATCGGCGATTCGGTGGAAACGATCGGCGATAAGGACCTGGTGTTTATCGCCAACCCCGAACTCAAGCATGCCTGGATGGACGGCCAGTGTAAGCTGACCAATATCCACGAGATCACTATCCAGTTCCATCCGCAGTTGATAGAACAAAACCTGAATAAAAATCAGTTTCAAAGCCTGAAACGCCTGTTTAAGAGCGCCGCCAGGGGCCTGTGTTTTGGCCCTTCCGCTATTGAGAAGATCCAGCCATTGCTGCAGGTCATTACCATGGAAAACGACGGTTTTTATTCAGTCATGCGCTTATTTATCCTGCTTTACGAATTATCAAAAAGTACCGATTGCCGGGAACTGGCCAGTGGCGAGCCCCCCGAGGTAAGCCGTAATGTAGAGTTGCTGAACCGGCTGCATGAGTATGTGACCGGCCATATTACAGAAACCATCCGGATCGATGATATTGCTGCTGCGTTGAATATGAGCCGCTCCACCTTTGCCCGCTTTTTAAATGCGCAAACAAAGATGAGTTTTACCGACTATTTGCTGGATTGCCGGGTCAAAACAGCTATCCTTTTATTAAAAACGGGAGCTTCTATCCAGAGCGTTTCCAATCAGTGTGGCTTTAACAGCGTGTCCTATTTCTACCGCGTCTTTAAAAAGGCCAATGGAATAAATCCCGCCGAATACAGGGATAATTACAAAAAGCAAAAATTGGTGATCTAGCGCCAGATGGAAATGTAGAATGTAAAATATTGATAAGGAATGTAGGAGGGGCGGTACAATTCTCGAATCCGTTGCAATAGATAGGGAAGCTAAAAATTATTTTTTGCCCGCTGATCTGTACAGATTTTCTTCTGCGCACATCAGCGTCAATCTGCGGGCCAATAATTAATGCTCTTATGAGCAAATTGTTCAAATCGAATGAGTTTACTGTACAATCAACCCTCTTTTTTCATGATTTAAATCATCCCGAATGATCACGCCAGTTTTTTGCTTACCTGTTTAAACTCGTCTAAAAATCAGCAGTGTAAAGGCTTTTGCCGGAAAGCTGGTATTTACAAATACAGAGATGAAAATGAGTTATTAGTTCAATAATGTTGGCTTTATATTGAAAGAGACTTCATAGGGGGCGCCCTATTTTTACTTCCTATTTTTTCACCAAATAAGCCATATGTATGAAAAAACTAATACTCATACTGCTATTAGGAACTGTTTGCCACTTTGGATGGGCACAGGAACTTCAAATTAAAGGAACGGTGCGGGATAAGGACAATAATCCCCTTTCCGGCGCCACCGTAACGGTAAAAGGAACGAATACCGCCACCGTAACGGATCAGAACGGAAATTTTAGCGTAGGCGCTACAAAAGGGCAAACGCTGGAGTTTTCTTATTCAGGAATGGAAACCACAGATGTAGCCATTAAGAACAACGAAGCCATAACGGTTTTGCTGCAGGGTAGCAGTAAAAACCAAATGGAAGAAGTAGTGGTGATCGGGTACGGTACCATTAAGAAAAAAGACCTTACCGGAGCAGTGGCTGCGGTAACGGGTAAGGACCTGCAGGCTAATTTGGCAAAGTCGGTTACCGGCGCCCTGCAGGGACGCATCGCCGGCGTAACGATTAGCAACGGAGGTGGGCAGCCTGGTGCCGGAATGAGCATCAACATTCGCGGGTTGAGCTCCCTGGGCAGTAACACGCCCTTATATGTAATTGATGGTGTTTTTGGCGATATTAATCTGGTAGATCCTAATGATATTGCCTCGATCGATGTGTTGAAAGATGCTTCGGCAGCAGCCATCTATGGTTCGCGCGCCGCCAGCGGGGTGGTAATTATTACCACCAAAGGAGGGCGCAGAAACAGTCCGACGGTTATTAGCCTCAATGCTTTTACCGGCGTGCAAAGCCTGCCTAAAAGAATGGACCTGATGAACGGCCCGCAATGGAAAGCTTTTATAAAGCAACAAGGAACATTACCTCCCCAGGCTGAGGCCATGAACAATAATACCGATTGGCAGGGTGAATCGTTTCATTCGGCTCCCATCAATAAGATCAATCTGGACATATCCGGTGGCGGCGAACATTCTACTTACAATGTTTCTGCAGGTTACCAGGATCAGCAGGGTATTTTAAAAACCACCGGCTATAAAGCGTTTAACGTCCGTGCTAAAAACACGTTTGACTTTTTCAACAATCATCTTCGCCTGGGAAATACATTTATAATAAAATCGGGCGACAGACAGTACTCAGATCTGACCATTACGGATATCCTGCGCCAAAACCCCCTGATGGCCATCTATGATTCTGCGAAGCCGAGCGGTTATGCAACCTATGCTCCGTGGATGAAAAATTTGGCTAACCCGGTGGGATGGCTCAACACACGGAATCAGCACCAGTATCAAACGGACATCATGTTGAATGGTTATGGCGAAGTGGATTTGTTTGTGAAAGGGCTGAAATACCGCTTGAATGTGGGGATTAGCCGCGGATTTGGCCGGGGATACCAACGGATGCTGCCCCTGGCAGATGGAACGGCCGTTAACCCATCGTATTTGGGAGAAAGCGCCGGTTTTGGCAACCAATGGCTCGTTGAAAACACGCTGCATTTTGACCGGGTCTTTGGTAAGCATAGCTTCAATGTATTAGCTGGTTATTCTGCCCAGGAAAATAAGGACCGGGCATTTAATGTATCGCGGGATAACCTGCCTGCAGGAACCGATGCTATCAATGCGGGTGCTTTGGATAACCAAAAAACCGGCGGCAGTTTGCAGGTGGCTTCCCTGGAATCGCAGTTTGGCAGGTTGGTTTACAGCTACGATAGCCGCTACCTGGTTACCGCATCGTTGCGCCGGGACGGCTCCTCCAAATTTGCCGAAGGGCATCGCTACGGGGTATTCCCTTCCTTTGCACTGGGATGGAACCTTTCTAACGAACGCTTCTTTGAAAGTTTGAAAAGTTCCATTAACGAATTCAAGATCAGGGCCAGCTATGGACGCCTGGGCAACCAGGATATTGCTAATTACAGTACACAGAGTTCGGTTACCAACGGAATCAACTATATACAAGGCAATGCGCTATGGAAAGGGGCCATTAATAATGTTATGTGGGTTTCACCGGTAGACCTTAGCTGGGAATCAACAACGACTCAAAACATAGGTTTGGATCTCGCTTTTTTGAAAAATAAGCTCACCGTAACCGCTGATTATTACCTGCGCCAAACGAGCGGCGTATTGTTATATATCCAACAAGCGCCCTCTTCCGGCCTGAAGGGGCAACCTTATATGAACGCAGGGGATATCGACAATAAAGGCTTTGAGTTTTTAGCCAATTATAGCGATGCCGTTGGTCAGTTGCATTACAATATTGGCATAAACGCCTCAACGGTTAAAAACAATGTAAAAGCGATAACGGTGGGTGGTAACAAGGAATTTTCAGGCGCGAACCCACGGGGAGAAGGCATCATCAACTGGGCCAGGATCGGCTACCCGATTGGTGGTTTTTGGCTGGTGAAAACAGATGGGCTGTTTCAGTCCGACGCGGAAGCACAGGCTTATAAAGATGCAAATGGCAACGTAATACAACCCAAGGCAAAGGCGGGTGATATAAAATATATCGACTTTAACGGCGATGGGAAAATTACCGATGGTGATGATGCACAGTATGCCGGCAGCCCTTTCCCTAAGTTAGCTTATGGCATTCGCGGGGGGCTGGATTATAAAGGAGTGGACCTGGCCTTTTTCTTTGATGGTATGTACGGGAATAAGATCTACAACTATACCCGGGCACGAATGGAGCAAACCAATGAGTTCAGAAACTATTCAACTGCGTTATTGAACTCCTGGACAACCAGCAATACCAATACCACTATTCCCCGCTATTCTCTTGCAGACGATAATGAGAATAGAAAGCGCACAAGCGACCGCTGGTTAGAGAATGGCTCTTTCTTCCGCCTCAAAACACTGGAAGTGGGCTACACCCTGCCTAAGCTATGGCTGAGCAAAGCCAGTTTAAAGAAAGCACGCGTTTTTGTAGCGGCAGATAACCTGTTTACGATTACCAAATACACGGGTTACACGCCGGATTTAGGCCGCAGCAACGGTGATAACGGTGACGATATCGGTGGCGTATTCGGCAATGGCGTTGATTATGGCCGTGCACCACTGGCACGCAGCATTGTGTTGGGTATACAAGCCAGTTTTTAACCGATAGGTAGAGAGGGCGTAAATAAATTTTTATCTATTAAAATACGATATAATGAAATTTTTGATCAAAAAATATACGGCTTTAGCAGTATTGGGGCTATCGCTTGCCGGCTGTAAAAAAGATTTTTTAAATAAAATAAACCCCAACTTTTCGGTGGAAGCTACGTTCTGGCAAACCGAAGCCGATGCGGTAAGTGCAATTCCTACTATTTATTCTCCCATCCGTAGTCAAATGGATGGTTACTACGGTGCCTGGTCCGGCTACCAAATGATGAACCGGGCCGATGACATGTGGATGCTGGCTGGTGAGGGAACAGAAGGGCCTACCTTTTATGTGCACTTCCTCAATACGGCCACCAGCCCAACCAACCAGTTTGGAAGTTTGTTCACGGGAGTGTCCAGAGCCAATACGTTTTTGAAAAACATTGGCCGGGTTTCCATGGATGAAACCAAAAAGAAAGCACTGATTGGTGAGGCCAGTTTTTTGCGCGGCATGTACTATTTCCTGCTGGCTGCCAATTATGGCGATGTCCCTTTGCGACTGCTGCCTGCAAGCGATCCGGGAGAGCTCAACAAACCCTCTTCGCCCGAAGCCGAGATTTGGAAACAGGTAATTGCCGATTTTAAGACGGCTAAGGACGCACTGCCGGTGAGCAGGCCCAGCAGCGAACAAGGCCGGGCTACCAAAGGTGCTGCCATAGCCTACCTGGGCAAGGCCCTGGTGTATACCAAACAATACGCAGAGGCGGAAACCGAGCTAAAAGCCCTGCTCAGCGCACCTTATAGCTATGACCTGGTGAACTTTGAAAATAATTTCATGGAAACCACCAAGTTTAATCAGGAGTCAGTCTTTGAGCTGCCGTATAATGCTTACTTAGGCGGAGGAGGCCGCTGGGGCGGCGATGAACCCAACGGCTACCTGGGTTTTGTACTGCCCAATTTTTGCGGACCTGCAGGGTCCGGCGCCTGGTTCAAATTAGTGCCTGGTATTTCTATGGTGCGCGATTTTGTAAGCGAAGAGCGCCCGGCCGGTTCCGATACCCGGTTTGACAAGCGCATGTACACCAGCTTTTTTTGGAAATACTCTGATTACGAAACGGGGCTGACCGACGGCAAATGGTTCGGCGACCATGACTTTGATTATTTTTGGCAGGAAGGACAAGGAAAATGGATCATGAACCCGGGCTTGGTTTATCCGGACATAAATACAGCAACAGGGAAGAAACCGGGCCGTTTCCTGCTTAAAAAATATACCAACTTTTATATAAACAAAGAAGGCTCCAACAGCCATTACGATAATGCAAACTGTAACAACAACCTGCGGATAATTCGTTTTGCTGAAGTATTGTTGCTGCATGCAGAAGCCTGTGCCCAAAACGGAAATACAGCCGGGGCGGCTGCCGACTTAAAGCGGATTCGCGACCGGGCCGGATTAGCCAATAAAACCTGGGGCAGCAAGGATGAATTGATGACAGAAATCATCAAGCAAAATGAGCTGGAGTTTTTCTTCGAAGGGCATCGCTTCTTTGACCTGAAACGCTGGTATACCCCTGCCCAAATGAAACAGATTTTGGTTAACAACCAACAACAGGGCGCTGAAAACTTCCAGCCTAAACATTATTATATACCTATTCCGCAAAGCGAATTGAATACCAATACGAGTATGCAACAACATCCGCTGTGGAAATAATATTAGAGGATATGTGCGCTACAGGTAACCTGGCTACAATGCTGCCTGTAGCGTGCATTTCACCGCTATCAACTTAATGATCTTACCCGATGATTTGTAGCGCGTTTATTCACAATTAGAATTGTAAACGATCAGGAAGAACGATCTGACGCCATTCTTTTTTTTGACCGCGCACGCAAAGAAACCGACCGTTTAAAAACAACATCCGGTATGCCTACTATTCTCCCTTGTTATTCAAAAAGAAATATGCTATTGTCCGGTCTGCTGACTGGCCTGGTATTATTCATTTTTTCCTGCACGCGCAACAGGGATGTCGCTCCTGCAGAAATGACCTCCAAACAATCGCTAAGTGCCCTGGCCGACAAAGGCCTGCTGCTGAATACCATTAGCAAGGAGGGTGATGTTTATATTTTCAATTTTGAACAAACCGACCCGCTCCGCCTCCCGCAACAGGACATTGCCACCATAGCCGCGGACCCCGCGCACTGGCGTACTACCCTTACTTTTAGCAACGGAACCACACTGGTACTTCCTACAAAAGGGGACAACCTTGATTATATAGTAGAAGATATAAAGCTCAATCCGTCGGGCTACAACCCACTCGCCGCCTTGGTGAATGTACTGCTGCCCACCTATGGCAGGGTAAAAGTAACCGTACACGGCAAAAATGGAGAAACGGGCACCATTAGGCACTTATGCCATGAGGATATTCCACGTCAGAGCGTGCCTGTTTTTGGCCTGTATGCAGACTATGACAATGTAGTGGATCTTACTTTTACTGACCGGGATGGCCGGGAGCGGGGCAGCACAACGGTCCACATCCGTACAGCCCCACTTGTTATACAGGATTTTCCCCAATGGAAACTGATAAAAACGCAGCCGGAAAAAATGGAACCCGGTATAAATCTCATTAGCTATCCCGGAATGTCGGAAACAGATGTATCGCTGCCCTATATAGTCGATAATGAAGGGGAATTGCGGTGGTTATTGCTGTTGAAATCATCGCCCGACCTGCAGAAGCTTTCCGCTTCCATTGGCTTAAAACGCACAAAGAACGGTACTTTTATTGCCGGAGATCAGGAGCGGCCACGCATTGTGGAGATCGATATGTTTGGTAACCTCCTGCATCAATGGGATCTTCAAAAACTGGGCTATACCTTCCATCATGAGGTTACGGAGGCGGCTAACGGTAACTTTTTAATTAATGTTACCAAAACAAGTGCGCACCTGGCAAACGGACAGCCCCGCGTGTATGATCATATGATCGAATTAGACCCGTTAAATGGTACGGTTGTAAAAGAATGGGACCTGGCAAAAATGGCCGATACGACACGTTACCAGAAGCCGGATGGTATTACGCCGCCACAATTTTCTCAAAGCCCTACCAACTGGGCACATAACAATTCTATAAAAGAGATGGGAGATAATATACTGGCAACCATGCGGTACCAGGGTATTATTAATTTTACGCGCGCCGGAGCAACAAGATGGATCATTTCTCCACACAAATACTGGAGCGCACCCTACCAGTCTTTATTGTTAAATCCAATTGATGAAAGCGGCCATGCAATAACAGATCCGGCGGTCATAAATGGTGACGCGTCGGTACCGGGGTTCGACTGGCCCTGGGGACCGCACACGCCGGTGGTATTATCCAATGACGATATTCTGGTGTTTGATAATGGGTATAACCGCAACTGGGTGCCCAATTTTGGTTCAGGCGCCATTAATTATAGCCGGGTGGTGGAATACCGGATCGATGAAGATAAAAAAACAGTGCAGCAGGTTTGGTCCTATGGCAAAGAGCGGGGCACCGGCTGCTTTTCGCAGGCGCTTTCAGGCGTACAGTTCCTGCCACAGACAAAGCATGTGTTATTTTGCCCGGGAATGGGCGTACCCACCTCCATTGGATCGGGGGGGCGTGTAGTGGAAATAAATCCCCAGACAAAAGAAGTAATCTTTGAAATGGAAATTGCAACAGGTAATGGCACGGGCTTTCACAGGGTTACCCGCATGCCGTTGTACCCGGATACTATTTAAAGATTTTTGTCGGGAAGCCTTACTGACAGGAACCGGTTGACGGCGATAGTGTAGATTGAAATGAAAGAGAATCAGATAGATTGAATATTATGAAGGATCAGTTTCACCAACAATTAGAAGCACTTTTAAAAGAACAGACCCAGCTCCTCGCTGCAAAAAACCATCCCTGTTCCTCCTACAACGGATATGTGCAACGCTTTCGGAACCCCGTGCTTACGGCCGCGCATACGCCGTTGTTCTGGCGTTATGATTTAAATCCGGCCACGAACCCCTTGCTGCTGCAGCGTTTTGGGGTCAATGCGGTATTTAATTCAGGAGCCATTAAATGGAAGGGAAAGTATTTAATTTTTGCTAGGGTGGAAGGGTACGACCGAAAATCGTTTTTTGCCATTGCTGAGAGCCCGAATGGGATAGACAATTTTAAATTTTGGGATTACCCGGTACGGTTGCCCGAAATTGACAGCAGGGAAACGAATGTGTATGATATGCGTTTAACAGCACATGAAGACGGGTGGATCTATGGCATTTTTTGTTCGGAACGCAGAGACGAAACCGCTCGTCCCGGAGACCTGTCCAGCGCTATTGCCGCCACAGGAATTGTACGTACCCGGGATTTTTGTTCCTGGGAACGCTTGCCCAATCTTAAGTCCAAAAACCATCAGCGGAATGTAGTGCTGCACCCGGAATTTGTAAAGGGCAAATATGCGTTATACACGCGCCCCCAGGAGGGGTTTATAGATGCCGGCAAGGGAGGAGGTATTTGCTGGACGCTGATAGACGATATAAACAACGCGGTTATAGAAACCGAACAACTGGTTGAGGAGCGATTGTATCATACCATCAAAGAGGCAAAGAACGGAGAAGGGCCTCCGCCGATTAAAACCCACAAGGGATGGTTGCATCTAGCACATGGTGTAAGACAATGCGCTTCCGGCCTCCGCTACGTCTTATATCTCTATCTTACCGACCTGGCGGCACCCGAAAAACTGATCGCCAGCCCGGCAGGATATTTTATGGCCCCAGAGGCTGAGGAGCGTATTGGTGACGTATCCAATGTATTGTTCGCAAACGGATGGATCGCAGATGCCGACGGAAAAGTAGTCATCTACTATGCTTCCTCCGACACAAGGATGCATGTGGCAACCTCCACGATTGACCGATTATTGGATTACTGTCTGCACACCCGCCCGGATGGTTTAAAATCTTCCGCTTCAGTTAAAGCTATATCCGATATTATAACAGCAAATAAAAAATATTTAGCATTGCAAAGTGTGTGAGCAACAACTCGTCCATATGAGTACTATTAAATTAAAAGAAAAAATTGCATACGGTTTGGGAGACGCGGCTTCTTCTATGTTCTGGAAAATTTTCGGGATGTATGCCCTGTTTTTTTATACGGATGTATTGGGCATTACCTCGGCGGCGGCAGGCACCATGTTTCTGATCGCGCGCATCTGGGATTCGTTTTTTGATCTGGGCGTGGGCATTATGGCCGATCGTACCCGAACAAAATGGGGCCGGTACCGGCCTTACCTGTTATGGTTTGCTATACCTTTCTCCGTCATGGGGGCCATTACTTTTTTTGTTCCGGATTTTGGAGCAACCGGAAAGCTGGTTTATGCGTATGCAACCTATTCCTTAATGATGATCATTTATTCTTTAATAAATGTACCGTATGCTTCCCTGCTGGGCGTGTTATCATCCGATTCGCAGGAGCGTAATATTCTCTCCTCCTACCGGATGTCCTTTGCTTTTATCGGAAGCTTTATCACGTTTATGCTGTTGCAGCCCCTGGTTGATGGTTTTGCAGATGCCTTTGGATCAGAAAATGGCAGCGGCACGTCGCTAACGGTACATACCGGTATCAGTACCGCGCCCATTGGATGGACTCTGGCCGTGGCGTCAATCGGAGCGCTCTGCACGGTGCTGTTCTTTCTTTGTTTCCGGTGGACAAAAGAAAGGACGATTGCTGATATACCTGAAAATAGTGCGGAAAAAGGAACGATCCGGCAGGATTTAAAAGAACTTTTTAACAACGCACCCTGGTGGGTCCTGGTTGCTACCGGCTTGGCGGCATTATTATTTAATGCGGTGAGGGACGGTGTTGCTATCTATTATTTCAGGGATTATGTAAAGCTGAGTTATAAAATGCCTGTTACGGGTTGGGACAGTACCACTATTTATTTTCTCATTGGGCAGGCCGCTAATTTGATTGGAGTGATGCTGGCGCCCCGGATCTCGTTAAAGTACGGAAAGAAGAGGACCTATATGGCGGCAATGGCCCTGGCGGGGATACTGAGCGTTATTTTCTTTTTTATTCCGGATCATTTTGGGTGGATCTTATTGCTGCAAACGTTGATATCTATCTGTGCAGGCTATGTGTTGCCGTTGCTGTGGAGCATGTTTGCAGATATTGTGGATTACAACGAGCTAAGAACGAATCGCAGAACGGCAGGTTTAATTTTTTCTTCCTCCTCCATGTCGCAGAAGCTGGGGTGGGCAGTAGGTTCGGCACTGACCGGTTGGCTGCTTTTCCTGTTTGGGTATGATAAAGGCCTCGCAGAGCAAACAATGCATACGGTTCTGGGCGAGCGGATGATGATCAGCCTGTTGCCCGCTGTTTGTTGTGTTATGGCTTTTATAAGCATGCTCTTTTATCCGCTCAGCGAGAAAAAAGTGAAGGAAATTGCCGCGCAGTTGAAAGAGCGCCACGCAGCACATGCGCCGGAAGCAAGTTAATAACGGCCCGAAATTAAGCTGATGCCAGATTGATTATTGCAGTTGCTTTTTTTAAAGCTTACTTCCAATCAATATCTGAAATCAGCGGGTAATGACCCGCGATGCTTTTTTCTGCAACCGTTGCCTGTAATACTTTAAATTTTTTATCAGGCAAACATACGTCGATACGTAGAATCGGTGTAAACCTGTCGTAAGTATAAGTGGCACCAATACCCCAGCCGCCTTTTATGAAAGCGTCCTGAAGATTTTCTCCTTTTAAGTATTCGCAGTTGTACGAAGTGGACAATCCATTCATGTCCCCGCAAAAAATAAAAGGATAGGGACTCTTGTCCATTTCCTGGCGTATAATTGCGGCTTCCTTTTGGTGGATTTCTTCTATTGACGGATAGGCTTCTGTTATATATTTAAACCGGTTGTATACCCGTTGTTTGAGCCTTCTGTCTCTGTAATCAGAATTAAAATACAGGTAACGTGATTGCCAGCGCGCGGTATACAGGCGCAGGGGCTTGTTTTGCCACTTAACATCTACAAAACCAACCTTTCCCCTGTAATGTTGGAATTCAGAAACATTTTCTGGTGTCGCCACGGTTGCCGCACTCCCACTACTGTCTATAGGCAGCCTGGAATAGATGGCCGCACTGCGGGTGTAGGAATGTTCTTTTCCATTAGCCATGTACGTATCGTAAAAGCTCCGGTGGTAAGGGTAACCGAGAGAATCCATTATTTTTATTACAGAAAGACGTTGCCCGTCCTGCAACGTTACACTGTCGTAATGCAGTTGCATACACACTATATCCGGATGGTACTCCGTTATCCCTTCGATTGTTCTCCGGATAGCAAGATCGGCCTGTTTGATTGAATCGGCAAATTCCCTCACATTCCAGGTCATAATCCTTAAAGCAGCAGTATTTTTTTTCATTTGCCATTGTTGCGGATGAAAGGCAAAGGTCAAACCAATGTTTTTGCAGGCAGGCAACAATAGCAGCAGTAGCCACCAAATTCTTTTTTTGTTCCTGTTTTGCTCAGGCTTGGGTTGGGTTGTTGCTCCTTCCTGCACAGGTTCGGCGGCTCCGGCCTCATCGGCTGCTGTAGCTTCTTTATCTTTTTGCCGCCGGTAGTAGAGATAAATATTGATTAAAATAACAGCGAAAGCAAGCACAAATAAATAGGGAAAGCCCAACACAAAATAAATAGCATAAGAAAACCGGGAGGAGGGCAGGTAGGTGGTAAGGCAGGCGATCAGGTAAAGCAGCATCACAACAACGGAAAATAGCTGCCACAATGTTTTAATGATTTTTTTCACTGATAGGTACTATTAAGAGTTAATAATGGAGTCAATATTAGTAAAGATAACATCAAGTCTGATGCAAAGTATAAAAAAGCAAATTTAATTAGAATAACCACGCTATTAATTATAGGAGCGGACTGTTATCCCTGCTTAAAAGCCGGATTGTGCAGGTGGCCCTGCGGAGTCTTTTGCCTTTGTTGGTGTTACGCCTGGCCCATGGCGGTGGTTATCACCAGCAAGTCAGGTTATGCCGTTGGTGTTTTGCCCGCTCACTTGCCTGGCGCAATACCAATAACAGGGATAGTTATTTTGTTATTGTATTAACAAGGTCCGTCAACGACATTTCTTCTAATACCGTTCTGCCTGCGTTTGAACCCTTGGTTTCCCATTTTATAAGCCGGATGTGGCCGTCTGCAATTTCAATGCCTGTAATATCGCCATCAGAAAAACAACAACAGCCCGAATTAAAGTAGGTGGGAAGAATTTTGCTATAATCCAGCACCAGAGCGTCAAACCGTTTCTGATAGGGCGTCGTTTCCTTTCTTATTTTATCAAGGGTAGCCGCATCCGCCCCCGCTTTGGCGATGGCCATCTGGCGATACAACCGTTCAATATGCGTCAGCGATTCAAAAACGGGTTGATGGGTATGACCGGTGATTAATACAATACGTTTTTGATCAGACGACCATTCATACATGATTTCATTATGCAATGTTTTCTTATAGTCGTTGTTTGAGGGTTCATTGGGATTGATCTGAAGGTAAGATTGCAGCGGCCCCCATATTTTAGAAATAAAGAACTTGGTGAACCAGTTCCCATCGCTGTTGGCATCACCCTGGTGGCCATGGGTGCAAAAGATGCGCAGCTCTTTACCGTCGAGGTGCGTGTGCAGCAGCACTCCTTGGTAGGCTTTTATTTTTGAGCCAAAAACGGCTTCCAGTTCCAATCCTGCCAGGGGGTCGTTGCCCCAATAAAGATCATGGTTGCCGATAACTTTTATAAAAGCATTTCGTTGCACAAAAGCCTTTTCTGCTTCAAATTGTTCCTGGTTCCATTTTTTAACTTTGGAAAGGCTATTCTCCCATAACTCTTCACAATCGCCAAGGTTGATGAAGGTAAAGCCCTTTTGGTTATAGTAGTGCAGGGCGGCAACATAGGCAGGAGCCGCCAGCATAAAATCATCTGCCCCATCACGGGCGCCTTTGTGTTGATCGGAGAAAATAATATACTTAGCTGCCTGGGCATCAAAATCAATCAGCGGCCCCAATTTACCCGGGTCCTCCAGTATATGATTGAATAATTTGGTAAGCGCATCAAAGACCCTGTTCTTATCCGGATCAGAATCAAATTTTTTGGCTCCCCATAGAATGGGTTTTAATAAAAGAAACCTGAAGATACGGCGCATGGCAAGGCGCGTTACATACCGGGATAAACGGGCCCGTACCGGAGTTTTTTTGCACGGCGGTAAGAACCTTTTTCCGGATAGTTAATGTCATGAGCAGTTTCGTATCCTTCGTTAGCTGTATCCAATAACCGTCTCATGGCATTTCTCCTGCGTACTTCACATACGGCACCTGTGATTGCAGATGCAGCAACTCCCAAAAGCACAAATCCTATTAAACGATACGATTTTTTCATCACTCAAAATTTATTCTTTCTTATGCGTAAGATATGAAATAAATGGCAAAAGTTGCATTGTTTTTATCCTCTCAGTACAAATGAGTGTTAGCAACAACAGCCTTTCAATAACATGCAAAAATATTTATGATTTTTTTTCTGCGGCTATAAATAATTGCAAATTCATTAAAAAATAACACCGGCTGAATTTAATTGTTGACGGCTGGGCAAAATTTAACAGCTTTATTGCTGGAATACCCGCACATAATCCACTTCCATGACAGCCTGCTTCAGCGTTTCATCCATTCCCCGCATACCTCCCCAGTTGCCGCCCATGGCAACATTTAAAATGAGATGGAATTTCTGGTCAAATGGCCATTCCGCAAAACCTTTCCCGGTATTGCTAAATGAGAAATAAGGATGTGCATCAACAAAGAAATCGATCCGGTCCTTATTCCATTCCACTGCATATACATGAAACGTTTTGTCGGCATCGTTCAGATAAAAGCCTTTTGTTTTCTGTGTGTGGATTACATGATTGAAGGATTTGGTATGCACGCTGCCAAACACGGTATCGGGCATAAAGCCTACATTTTCCATGATGTCTATTTCGCCGCTGGCAGGCCATCCGCCATATTTCCAGTCGGTAGGCAGCATCCATATTGCCGGCCAGGTTCCTTTGGCGATGGGCAGTTTAGCGCTTACCTCTATTCTCCCATACCGCCAGTCGCCTTTGCCTTTTGTAACCAGCCGGGCCGAGGTGAACGTGTTATGCTCTTTATTTTCTTTTTTTGCGATGATCAGGAGCTTCCCGTCGCGTACCACTGCATTGCTCGTGTCAGCTTTAGTATAATATTCCAGCTCATTATTGCCCCAGCCATTGCCACCTACATCATAACCCCATTTGGTTGTATCGGGCAATCCATTGGTATTGAATTCATCGCTCCATATCAGTTTCCACCCTTTTGCCACCGGGTTTATTTTAATACGCTCGGCCAGTAATTCCGGTTCATTGGTGGTGATAAAATCAAACCGATTCGCCAGCAGCCAGTCCATTTCTGCCGCATTATTTACGGTCCAGGCGTTCAGCACAATATTATTATGTTTTGCCTGGGGGATCCAGTCCGGGTGTTTTTGAAAGACAGAGAAATGATAATCGATGCCATCCAGGCCATCCCTTTTTATTTCCTCCGGGGACTTGTCTCCATTCAGGTATTGCACCTGGGCTTTCGGATCAAGCGTTTTTACTTTTTTACATACATCATAATCGAAACTGATGTATACCACCATTGGCGCGGCGCCCAGGCGATGCACCATTTTTATCACTTTTTCGGTCACCTGCTGCGCCCGTTCTTTGCTGAAGACAGAGGGTTTTATTTCGAGTACCAGCCGGGTTGACCAGTTGTTTTTCAGCCCTGCTGAAAGATATTCCTGTAATGTGGGTAAGTGCTCCCCGTTTGATAAAGGTGTTTTTTTTAGTTCGGCATAAGCCGTTTTTTCAATGGTTAACCCGTTATATTTCGGATCATGGTTGATGATCAGCGAGTCGTCAGCAGTCATCTGCACATCAAATTCTGAACCCGCACATTTAAGCGCAATGGCATTTTTTAAAGAAGCAATCGAGTTTTCGGGTAATTTATTTGTTTTAAATGCTCCGCGATGTGCAACAATTCCATTTTTTGCCAACCCGTTTTCATGAATCGTTTTCATGGCAAAGGTTACAGGAGTAATCAGAAACTGCAGGGCAGTAGCAAACAAGCCGATTTTTTTCATTTTCGTTATTTGCCGCTAAACTACAAAAAAACAAATTATTGCAGTGCCTGGTATACCAATGCCTTAAATTTATCTCCGATCTCGCTGTGGGAGAAGGGCCATTGCTGTATAAATAGGAGCGCAACGATATTTTCCCGGGGATCGCCCCAATAGGTAGTTCCAAAAAATCCGCCCCAGGCGAAACTTCCCACAGATTGACCCAATTTCAAAGCTCCTTTTTCTGTAGTGATCTCAAAGCCCAGTCCGAATTTATTATTCCCCAAAGGAATATCGCCGATCTGATTTTGAGTCATTATTTCTACAGTATGCCGGGCTAATAATCGCTTTCCATTGTATACACCTTTATTCAGGATCATCTGTAAAAAAGCAGCATAATCCATCGTGGTAGATACCAGCCCCGCGCCACCGGAAAAATAGCCATTGTTGTTGGTTGGATAATCAACTGATATTCCGCGAAAGGTGGTATCGGCCCAGGGGATCAGGCCCTTTGTTTTTTTATCTTCCGTGTAAACGGTAACCAGACGGGAGCGTTTGGAATCAGGCAAATGGAAATAAGTATCCTGCATCTGCAGGGGCTCAAATATCCTTCTGCGCAAAAAATCATCCAGGCTCATACCGGACAGTACTTCTACCAGCCGGCCCAAAACATCTGTATTTAAGCCATAAGTAAATTTTTCACCCGGCTGATGTACCAGTGGTAATGTTCCCAGTTTATCAATCGCTGCCGCCAGTTGCTGCGGATGGGGAAGAAAGCCTGCCGGTATTCCGGATTTTGCATAAATGGCTTTCATCTGTGGAGATCCTATTTGTGCATAATCGATACCGGAGGTATGCGTGAGCAGATCACGAATTGTAATTTCTCTTTTTGCCGGTACCGTTGTATAACTACTATCCAACGCATTGAATTTATCCAGCACTTTTGGATGTGCAAAAGCCGGAATATATTTTGAGATGGGATCATCCAGCAGGAATTTTCCTTCTTCAAACAGCATCATGACTGCGGTGCTGGTAATGGCTTTTGTTTGGGATGCGATACGGAAAATATCGTTTATTTTTAACGGCGCACCGGGTTGTGCATGGCCCGTACCGAAGGCTTTATTATAAACGATTACGCCGTTATGTACAATAACAGCAGTGGCGCCTTTGATCCAGCTATTCCGGATATACTCCTGTAGCACCTTATCGATCCGTTGTAACCGTTCCGCTGAAAAACTATTCGAGGCGGCATCCCCCGGAACCAGAACTTTGGGTTGCGCGAGCGTGGCAAGCTGCGCGGCAATCGCAATGGCAAACAAGCCGATTCTTCTCATGTGTATGATTTCTGCTAAGCTACAAAAAAAGACCTGTGAGGCCTTGAAAACCTCACAGGTTTCCCTGTTACTTCAGACTCGCCATATCGATCACAAAGCGATACCGCACATCGCTTTTCAGCATGCGCTCATAAGCAGTATTGATCTCCTGCATGTTGATCAGTTCAATCTCGGAGACTATATTATGTTCTCCGCAAAAGTCGAGCAGCTCCTGCGTTTCGGCGATGCCGCCAATGACGGATCCTGCTACCGACCGGCGCCCCATGATCATTGGCACTGTTTGCAGCATTGGATCCAATGGCCCCAGGTAACCCACCAAAACTATTGTTCCGTTGATGTTCAGTGTTCCCACATAGGGATTTATATCATGTACATAAGGAACCGTATCAATGATCAGATCGAATTTGCCTTTCGCCGCTTTCATTTGCGCTTCATTGGTAGAGATGATCACTTCATCGGCACCCAATTCTTTTGCATCCTGTGTTTTTCCCGGCGTTCTTGAAAACAGGGTCACCGCGGCGCCCAGGCCTTTTGCCAGTTTTATGGCCATGTGCCCCAATCCGCCCAGGCCTATAACTGCTACTTTACTGTCTTTGCCAACGTTCCAGTGCCTTAACGGCGACCAGGTGGTAATGCCTGCGCAAAGCAGGGGCGCCACTGCTGCGAGGTCCAGGTTCCCGGGCACTTTTAGCACAAAGTGCTCCGCTACGACTACTTTTTCTGAATAGCCGCCAAAAGTATGTTTACCAGAGTGTTTGTCCTTGCCATTATAAGTGCCGGTAAATCCGTTCAGGCAATATTGTTCCAGGTCCTGCCGGCAACTTTCGCAGGTGCGGCAACTGTCTACCAGGCAGCCTACCGCTGCCAGATCACCTGTCTTGAATTTCGTAACGGCACTGCCCACCCGCGTAACGCGGCCTACAATCTCATGTCCCGGAACTACCGGGTATTTGCTGCCACCCCAGTCGTTGCGCGCGGTATGCAGGTCGGAATGGCAAACGCCGCAATACAAAATTTCGATTTCCACATCAGTGGGAGTGGGTTCCCGCCGGTCAATATTCATTTGTTTTAGATCTGCATCGGCCGCTTCTGTGCCAAATGCTTTTACTGAGTAAGTATCCATATTATTATTATTTCTTTTAAAATTCTATTAACGATGCCTGCCGCCGGTTTATCATTTTGCAGAGTCCGGAACAGCCGTTTTTGCAGCAAAGGCGATCGGGTCCATATCAATCAGTTGTAACGATTGCACCATTTTAAGGGTGCTGGTCTTGTACTTTAAGAAATGCGGGGTTTTTAAATGCGCCTGATAGGCTTCCTTGTTGGCATATATTTCTAAAATTGTAACGCGATTGGGGTGTTCTTTTTCGTACATTGCATATAGCCCTAAGACGCCCGGCTCTAGCTGTACGGCTGCCTTGGTGTGCTCAGCTACATCTGCTTTATATTGGTCGAGATAAGCACTGTCTATTTCAATTTTTGCTATCCTGATCATCCGGTTTTGCTGTTGTGCAGTGGCTGTAGTATTCATAAAAAGCATCAATAAGGCGATTAAAAAAAAGACTGCATTTTTTCTGATCTGTTTCATGTGTGTGTTTTTAGAGCCCGGTCATCCTTCAATTCTGTATCACTTGTAGCAATATTTCTTTTGCATGTTCGGGCTGCGTTCCAACCAGTGCAATAAGCGCCTCCAGCTGGCTGGCAGTAAGACCGGTGTTCAGTCCCATTCTTAAATGTGCCTGCAATTGTTGCGTTACACCGGCCATAGCGGCTAATGCCGCAATGGTCACCAGCTCCCGTTGCTGAAAGGAAAGCACATCGCTATCGAATATGTCCGCAAATAAATGTTCTTTTAAAAAAGCGTCGATACGGGGAGCAAAGGCTCCAAAACCGGGCGCGGGCTTTTGCTGAGCTTTTTGGGTAAGCGTCTCTAATACTTTTCTGCCCTGTTCATATTTGTCAGACACCAAATTTGTTACGCTTGCTTCCTCTCCACCCGAATCTTCCATACCGTTCTTTTTTCGCTCCTCTAATACCGCCATAAATATAGCGATGCTATTCAGACTCCTGGGAAATCCACAATAGGCATATAACTGCACCAGCGCTTCTTTTATTTCATTAATGGTTAGTCCGGCATCCAGTCCTTCGTTCAATTGCTTGCTCAGTTGCTCCGTATTTCCAACCGCCGTGAATGCTGCTATAAGCGCCATTTTCTGTTGTTTCGTGTTCAGCGCAGTAACATCAGGTATCCTTATCTGAACACTACTATACTCCTCTTCAGTCACCGGCTGCAGCCAGGTAACATTTGCTTCACCCTCATAATTGGTAATGGCTATATGCACCATTTTGCTGTTGGCTGCCGCGCCGTGCCAGTGCACCACGTCTTCCGGAATATTGACCACCGTTCCTTTTTTTATCGGCTGGGCCGGTTTGTCTTTTTCCTGGTAAAAACCGGAGCCTTCGGTTACGATCAATATTTGCCCCCGGGGATGCGTATGCCAATGGGTACGGGCTCCTGGTTCAAAGGTAACACTGCCTATGGCAAAAGCATTGTTTTTGTCTTTTGAAATTAGCGGGGTCAAAAAAGCATTTCCCGTGAACCAATCAGCGGGTAAAGGATTTCCTTTTGGGAAAAGGGTATTCGTAATTGTTTCCATTAGTACTATTTTTATTTTCCGGTTCTTGCTTCCAGTTCTGCCGGATAACGTGCCCCGGCTATTTCCATTTTTGATACGGTATCGTCAATTGTTTTAAGTTCATCAGCGGTCAATTCAATGTTGACCGCCCCGATATTTTCTTCCAGCCGGTGCAATTTTGTGGTGCCCGGAATGGGAACGATCCAGGATTGTTGCGCCAGGATCCAGGCCAGCGCTAGTTGTGCCGGCGTTGCGTTCTTTTGAATGGCAATGCTCTTTAACAGCTCCACAAGCCCCTGGTTGGTATCCATATTTTCTTTTGTGAACCGCGGCACTATATTCCGGAAATCGTCTTTGTCGAACTGTGTGTCCTTATGAATGTTCCCCGTAAGAAATCCCTTTCCCAGCGGGCTGAAGGGGACAAAGCCGATGCCCAGTTCTTCCAGTGCCGGAAGCAGTTCCTGTTCGGGCTTGCGCCACCAGAGGGAATATTCACTTTCTACTGCGGTGACCGGGGTAACAGCATGCGCCCGGCGGATGGTTGCCACCCCCGCTTCTGAAAGGCCCCAGTGTTTGATCTTGCCTTCTTTGATCAATGCCCCCATCGTTGTTGCCACTTCTTCTATCGGTGTATTGGTATCTACCCGGTGCTGATAATACAGGTCGATCACATCCGTCTTTAATCTTGTTAGCGAACCTTCTATCGCTTTGCGGATCTGTTGGGGGCTGCTGTCCTGCACCTGTTTGCCCTCCTGCAATTTTATGCCAAATTTTGTGGCGATCACTACTTTATCCCGGTAGGGCTGCAATGCTTCGCCTAATAGTTCTTCATTGGTGTAGGGCCCATACATCTCGGCCGTATCAAAAAAAGTAACGCCTTTTTCTATAGCCGCGTGCAACAACCGGGTAGCAGTTGCTTTTTCTGTTGCAGGGCCGTATCCGTAGCTTAGTCCCATACAACCCAACCCGATGGCAGATACTTCCAAACCTGTTCCTAATTTTCTGTATTGCATTATTCAAATTTTTAATATTGATGGGGCAAAGTTCATACAAAAGGTGCGTTCCTGCGTTATATAGATCACCGGATTTTTTACCAAAATTACTGTTGAATAAAGGTCGCGCGTCTATTAATAGAATAGCGCGAAACCGGGAGTGCGGGAAAGCGGTTTTAACAGCCTTGTTTTAAGGGTTTACCATTTTAATGGCAAGAAAAATTCTTTTTAGTCCAAAAGCGCTTAAAAAAATTACCCCCCTGGCTTTCACGGTTATTTCTTCTGTGGCGCCGTAACAAGGGTTGTATCTGTTTCCAGCGTGGGAACAATATAGCCACCGGAATCCAGCAGCACTTTGGGAAAAGCCTGTTTCAGTTGCGCCCAATTGTTTTTATTGACCGCTGTTTTATACAAATAGAGCTCCCGCAGGGTTTTCAGTCCTTTTAATGATCCCAATCCCTGTTGAGTGATTTTTGTTCCCACCAGGTTCAATACCTGTAATTGCTTTAAGGTGCTTAGTTGCGCCATTCCCGCATCCGTAATTGCGGTATTGCTCAGAGACAGACGGGTAAGGTTGGCAAGCGCGGCTATTGTTTTCAGGCTTTCATCGGTAATATTACTGTTGTCCAGTTTTAGCCACACCACCTGTTTTTTTATCGGCTCCAGCAGCTTGACCAGCGTTGCGGCTTTTGCCGTTGCCGTCACAAAATTAACGGACACATAATTTTTGTCGTTCGATACCGGAACCACGATCACACCATTGTCTGTTAACTGCTTAACAGCGCTTTCATCTGCTGCGGCCACATCGTCTTTGGGAACAGCTATATTAGCGGCTGCGCCCGACCCGTCGCTGCCTGATTGCAGTGCCGCCAAAACCGGTTTTATTTTATCGGTTTGCGGTAATTCTTTTACTTTTTTTGTAAAACTGTTGCCGGTGCTGACCCACCAGCTTAACACGGCTACTTCATTGGGTGTTAATTGTGGTTTTTCTTTGGGTGGCATATGGTCATCGTCGCTCAACGGCAGCAGCAGCCGCTTTACCAGGGCGCTTTCATCCGGCTTACCGCTGGCAAGGATCTTACCATCTTTACCTCCTTTTAAAATATTGGGCTCTTTATCCAGGCGCAGCCTACCTTTTTGTTTAGTACTTCCATGACAGCTATAACATTTACGTTGCAGGATTGGCTGCACTACGGCTGTGTACAGGACCGCTTCCTGTATATTGGGAATGGGTTTTAGGGGTTGGTTGGGATCTACACTGTTAAGACCTGCGGTAAGATAATCTGCCCCATGAGTCAATGACCCGCCCAGGTGACCGGTAACGGTTACGGCGCCAATAGTAAGGCCCGCCATGATATTCGAATACCGGGTCAGAAGAGAAAAACGGTAGCACCCGTAAAGTAACAGCGCTGCAATGGCCGTAACAATTCCGAGCCATTGGTGCCGGGTCACCAGCTCCTGATCATAATCGCCGCTTAAGGAAAGCAGATAGCCCGTCATACAGGAAGCAATGGCGGCCAGCATTCCCCAAAAGAGCATTACAGGTATGGCAGGCTCCAATGAGGGAAGCCGTTTGGCAAACAATTGAAACAAACAGGCGATCAGCAATATCCCGATCGGCAGGTGCACCAATACCGGATGAAATCTTCCCACAAAATCCACGAGTGTAAGTAGCGTCATAAACAGTTATTGGTACCGGCTTCTGAGGGTTTTCATCATGTGTACATTAATCGTCCATTGATCGGCCACCGGCTGCTGTGTATAAGGCAGGGTGGGCATATAAGTGGGCGGGCCAAATTCTGTGAGCACCGTCATTACCTCTCCTTTTTTTCTTTTTCGCTCCGCGATCTTATCCCACCAGTCGAAATGTTGTTTTACAACGGATTCCCATTCCGGCGCGCGCGGATCATTGACCTGTGGGCCTTCCGGATGGCCAACCCGGGCATGAAAATGTTCCGTGCGATCGATGGCCAGTGCCACAGTTTCCCGCTGATCACTCAACATGCTTTCGTGCACATTGCACCAATGGGAGATATCCAATGTTAACCTTAAGTCGGGCAGTTGCTCAATAAACTGCCGGGCGATATGTGCGGCAAACAGGATCCGTGAACGATGGGTTTCGTGATAGATCTTTATGCCGGTGTCTTTTGAAAGCTGCTGGGAGTAGGTAATAAAGGCTTTATTCTGCTCAAAGCTGAAATGATCTTTTCCGGCGTGACAATTAATATAAACGGGCTTTTGAGAACGATTGGTGGCAGATGCCGTGGTTATTTTTTTAAAATGCTCCAGGTTGGTCTTCCAATCATCCCCCGCACTCTGGCATAAAAAGGCCACCTGCAGGGAATGTTTTTTCAGGGCGGCGAATAATTCCTGCTGTGCAGTTTCGGTTGCCGGCCATACTACTTCAGCGCCGTCATAACCATCCCGCTTTGCGGCTGCACAAAAAGCATCAATCGTTCCGTTATAACCCCAGTTGGTGGCCATCACCATCAACTGAAAGCCCGCCTGCGCCGGCGTTTTCAGGAACCCTGGTTTTGCTGCGGATTCCCCGTAAGGGAAAAATAATCCGGCCGCCGCAGCAGCAGATGAGGATTTTAAAAAGTTTCTTCGGTTATAGTTCATAATTTATAGATCGTTTGTTTCCAAATTCAGTTTTTCGCTCTCACAGATCCCACAGATTTGCACAGATTTTTTTAGTCCTTCTGTGAAAATCCGTAAGCTATGCAATAACCTCATTGATCACTTTTCCACCCACGTCGGTCAAACGAAAAGGCCGGCCCTGGTAAGGATAAGTAAACTGCTCGTGATCAAATCCCAACTGATTCAAAATGGTAGCCTGTATGTCGAACGCATCCACTTTTCCACTTACCGCGGTATAGCCGATCTCATCGGTTTCCCCATGTGTATAGCCTTTTTTAATGCCGCCGCCGGCCATCCAAATGGTAAAAGCGTCCGTGTGGTGGTCTCTTCCTTTAAAAGGGTTCTGCGCACCGTTGCGGTTTTCCATCATGGGGGTGCGACCAAATTCTCCTGCCCATACCACCAGCGTTTCATCCAGCAACCCGCGTTGCTTCAGATCCAGCAGCAGTGCGGTTACCGGCTTATCCACGCTCCGGTATTTGTTGAGCATCCCTATGTTTAATGCATTATTGGCGTTATCGCCATGCGCATCCCAGCCCCAATCGAACAACTGCACAAAGCGCACTCCTTTTTCCACTAATTTTCTTGCCAGCAGCACGTTGTTCGCAAAACAGGCTTTACCCGGTTTCGTTCCATACATATCGTGAATGTACTGCGGTTCGTCGTTAATATTCATCACCTCCGGTGCGGTGATCTGCATGCGGTAGGCCATTTCATACTGGGAGATGCGGGAAAGTATTTCGGGATCGTTATACTCTTTGTACTCCTGCATATTGGCTTTATTAACTGCTTCAATAGAAGCCTTACGCAGGTCACGGCTCATGCCGTCCGGGTCTTTGATGAAGAGCACCGGGTCGCCCTCGCTCCGGCATTGCACCCCCTGATATACCGATGGCAGAAAGCCGCTGCCCCACACGCTTTTGCCGGCATCGGGGAAACTGCCGCCGCTGGTAAGCACTACAAAGCCGGGCAGGTTTTGATTTTCTGTTCCTAACCCATAAGTGACCCAGCTTCCCATGCTGGGGCGGCCCAGGCGCGGGCTACCGGTATGCACCAGCAACTGTGCGGGAGCGTGGTTGAATTGATCCGTACTCACAGCCTTTAAAAAACTTACCTCATCCACTACCGTGGAAAGATGCGGGAGGTTGTCGCTGACCCATGCTCCTGATTGACCGTGTTGCGCAAATTTTGCCTGGGGCCCCAGCATTTTGGGCACGCCGGTAATAAAGGCAAATTGTTTCCCGGCCAGGAAGGACGGTGGACAATCCTGTCCGTCCATCTTTGTCAGTTCCGGTTTATAATCGAATAATTCCAACTGAGAAGGAGCTCCGGCCATATGTAAGAAAATGACGCTCTTTGCCCGGCCCGCAAAAGGCGGCGCTTTTGGTAACAACGGATGCGCAGGATCAAAGGCGATAGAATGAGCTGCCTTTTTTTTGCCACAACCGCCCAATAGTGATCCCATGGCCAATGCCCCCAACCCCATGGCGCTTTCTTTTAAAAAATGCCGGCGGGTATGGGATTGCATCACCATCAATTCGGCTTCTTTTACCAAACGCTGATCAATAAGGTCTTTTTTTGTCATCTTGTAACAATTTTATTTCATTTTCACCGCGATGACGCTATGCGAAGATATTTTCTGAACAGTCGTGTAAAATATCTTCGCGCCCTTGCGGTCAGATCGAAACGTGACTCAGTTTTTCGTCACTACTTCATCCAGGTTCAGCATCGCATTGGCCACCACGATCATTGCAGCACCAGAAGGCGTTGTTTTTTCTTTTTGTCCACCCGCCATGGCGATCGCTTTTTGCGGACTTGAGGTAAAATCCTTTAATGCCTGCAGGTATAATCCTTCAAATACCTTTACTTCCCCGGCTTGCGCGGGCCGGTACAGGAGCAGTTGGTATCCTTTTTTAATTTGTGCTGCTGCATCATTGCCTCCTTCCTTCTCCATCCTGGCCGCCAGATGTCGTGCCATATCCAGATAAGCTGAATCGTTGAGGGTGGTCAGCGCCTGCAGCGGCGTGTTGGTACGCACGCGTTTTACAGTGCACAATACCCGTTGGGCACCGTCGAAAGAGATCATCGAAGGATAGGGCGCCGTGCGTTTCCAGTAAGTGTACACTGCCCTGCGGTATTGATCTTCCCCCGCACTGCTCTGCCATCGTGCGGCGTTGTAGGGCGACAACCAGATGCCATCAGGCTGCCAGGGCATTACGCTGGGGCCGTACATTTTGCTGCTCATCAGGCCGCTGATGCACAGATCCTGGTCGCGTAATTGTTCGGCGCTCAAACGTAAGCGTGGCCCTCTTGCGTAAAATTTATTGGCCAGGTCCTTTTCTTTCAGCTCCGGGGTTAGCTTTGAACTTTGCCGGTAGGTGGCGCTTAGCACTATTTCTTTCAATACTTTTTTGATGCTCCAATTATCATCGTTCATAAACTTCCAGGAAAGATAATCCAATAGTTCCTGGTGGGTCGGAGGCATTCCCTGGGTGCCCATATCGTCAAGTGTTTCCACGATGCCCTCTCCAAAAAGCTGTTCCCACAGCCGGTTCACCATGGTTCGTGATACCAATGGATTGCGCTTATCGGTAAGCCACAGGGCTAGCCCCATACGGTTTTTAGGCGCATTGGCCGGCATGGCGAAGCCCAGCGAACGGGGAACAGCGGGTGCTACTTCTTTCCCCAGCGTTAACCGGTTGCCCCTTTCAAATACATGTGTTTTACGGCGCATCCAGCCCGGATTTTCCATCATTACGGGGGTTGTGGTCACCGGCGCCGTTAAAAGATCCCAATACATTTTTTTATTGGCCGCATAAGCCGGTGTGCCTTTGCCGGGCAGATCCGGAATAAACCCAAACCAATCAAACGTTCCTAATATATCTTCAGTTCCCGCGGGCAGGCCCGGGTTTTCATAGACAACATACACATCATGCACTCCTTGCTGCTCCTGTATTTCAGCGGCTTCCTTGTGCCATTTATCCTGCGGCTGTATGGCTACTGAGCCCAGTAAAGGGCCATCGGGTGTATCCATCCTGAAGTTTAACCGTCCTCCGGGTTTGTTGGAATAAAAATTCCAGATGACCTGCCGCGCCCCGTCCAGGTTTACATTTCTCAGTCTTGCGTAGGAATGGTTGCGCATGCCCAGCGCCACATTTTTATTAATGATGATCGCGTTTTTCAGGCTATCGGCCGTTGTGGCATACGCCACAGGCTCCCAGGTTTTGAGAAACTGGTACAATTGCTGCGTTTGTGCTTCATTGCCCTTTTCGCGGATCCATTGTATCAACCCGGTTAGCCGTAGCTTCATGGAATCATTGTATTCCCGCACCAGCGGGTATTCGGCGGGGATATCGTCGTCCATTGTATTATTAAAGTAGGCCGCAAACTGGTAATACTCTTCATGCCGGAAGGGGTCATAAGGATGACTATGACATTGCACGCAGGAAAACGTGGTGCTCATGAGTGTTGACCAGGTGGTGTTTACCCGATCCAGCACGGCGGCAGTACGGAATTCCTCATTATCCGTTCCGCCCTCATCGTTGGTCATACTGTTGCGACTGAACGCGGTGGCAATATATTGCGCGTCGGTAGGATGGGGCAACAGGTCGCCGGCAATTTGTTCGGTGATAAAAACATTATAAGGTTTATCCGCATTGAATGCGTCGATCAGCCAATCGCGGTAACGCCAGATGCCGCGTCCGCCGTCGGATTCATATCCCTTGGTATCGGCATAGCGCGCCAGATCCAGCCACATCGAAGTCCATTTTTCTCCAAAATGCCTGGAGGATAACAGGGAGTCCACCAGTTGTTCATAGGCCTTATCATCACCCGTTCTCAGGTATTGCTGCGCTATTGCATCGGAGGGATACATGCCGATCAGGTCCAGGCTCACTCTTCTTAATAAAGTATATTTATCTGCGGGCGCTGCCGGTTTTAGTCCCTGCGCATCCAGCTTCTCATAAATAAACTTATCGATATCATTCCGGATCCAGGGATTTTGTTCATCCGGTACCTCCGTTTTTTTAACCGGCAGGTAGGCCCAGTGATCGCCCCATTTTGCTCCTTGTTTGATCCACCGGCGCAGGATATCTATTTCGTCATCGCTTAGGGGCGCATGTTTATAGGGCATCCGCTCTTCAGGATCTTTCGCCGTCAGCCGGCGGATCATTTCGCTATGATCCGGATCGCCCGGGATAATGGCGGGTTCGCCTGATTCGGTAGTTGCAAGCGCTTCTTCTCTGAACAGTAAACTAAATCCACCTTTGGCTTTTACCCCGCCATGGCAAATGATACATTTTTTATTAAGGATGGGTTTTACGTCTGCGCTAAAGTCTACTTTTTTTGAGCTGCTGGTAAAGCAGGCCACGGCTCCTGTTGTTACCAATAGCGCCAACACCCAAATTATTTTCCGGTTATGAAAAGAATGAAGCATCGTATTCAGGGATCTATCCCTTCCAAACTTACTAAAGTTTATCGTTTAAATAAAGGAAATAGCGCCATTTGTTGGATGGCCCATTTGCCGCTTCCTTCAACCGGCAGAAAAAAATTTCAATTACCACATGAAAAATAACCCATAAAAAAATCAATTTTTTGTTAAGAACCCCTAAATTTATGTAAGCTTTCAAATACGATGGTATTGAGGTTTGAAAGCCTTAGTTTATACATGAGAGGAGTAATGCTGTTACGGACGGCATTATAATGTGATGCAATTATTGTTTTATTAGCTTGTTATCCCTAGGTAAGGGCGGTTGTTTTTATTCAGTTTTAATAAAAATAAATATTTCCAGTTTATGCAACAAAACCGGTACAAACCAGCTATGGACCGTATCCCTTATTTAACGCCTCCATATTTCCCCTGAGGTTTCTTTTAATTCCGCTTCTTTCCAGCGGCCGCACATTTCTTCGAAATCCATCGGCAGATCTGGTGCTGGTAAAAAAACCTTCTATCCAGAAGGTTGCCCGCAAAGGAACTCATTTTATTGAACCTACTAACGTATGACACCAATTGATCTGGTGTTATTTTTTATTCCCTTATAAATTTTAAACGCTGAGTATGTTAAAAATCAATATTCTGGCAGTGCTCCTACTATTTGGACTTGCCGCTTTTGCTCAAAACAGGCAATTGTCCGGGACTGTAAAGGAAGAGGGCTCGGGCAATGGTGTGTCCGCTGCAACTATATCTATTAAGGGTAGCTCAAAAGCAAGTGCCAGCGACGCTGATGGCAAGTTTAGAATTACCGTACCCAATGGCAAGGCAACCCTGCAGGTGAGTGCTGTGGGCTTTGTAACAAAAGACGTGCAGGTGGATGCCGGTACTAACGACATCGTCATTACTCTTGCGCAAGGCAATCAAAACCTAACCGAGGTGGTGGTTACTGCGTTGGGCATTAAACGAAACAAGGCTTCGCTAACCTATGCTTCACAAACCGTAGGAGGTGATGAGCTAAGAAAGGCCTCCAACACCAACTTTGTAGACGCGTTGAGTGGTAAAGCGGCGGGGCTTGACATCAAAGTAAGTGGTTCTGGCGCGGGTGGGTCTACCAAAGCGGTGCTCAGAGGAAACAAATCACTAACGGGGCTGAGTGAAGCCCTCTATGTAATAGATGGTATTCCCCTGGTAAACAATAAAAACGCGCAACCCGGTTCTTATGGCGGAACAGATGGCGGGGACGGACTTTCGTCAATTAACCCCGCTGATATTGAAAGTATCAACGTGTTAAGAGGCGCCAATGCCGCTATCCTTTATGGAAGCCAGGGTGCCAACGGTGTGATCTTAATTACCACGAAAAAAGGCCGGTCAGGCAGAATGTCTGTCGACTTTAATTCAAGCACTATTTTTGAACAGGTATCCGGGCTTCCTCAATTTCAATATCGTTATGGCACAAGTGGAAAGGGGGACTATAGTTGGATATATCCTGACATGACGAAGCTAAACGCTACAGACCTTATAAATATTCAAAAATCACCGGTCGTGAATGTTACATCCGGTAATTATCAAAAAAACTATATCAAAGATTTTTTCCGGACCGGCGCTACTGCAACCAACGGCGTATCTATATCCGGCGGGAATGATAAAACGACCGTCTATTTTTCCTACGCTAATATTTCGGCAACGGGTGTAATGCCAACCAACACCTACAGCAAAAACAACTTCGCGTTTAACCAGAGCACCAAATTGTTCAATGACAAGCTGACAATCAGTTCCAATGTTATATTGTCTGCGGAGGTATCAAAAAACCGTCCCGGGGCCGGGTATTATAACAACCCTCTTACCGGCTTGTATTTATTTGCGAGGGACCGGAACTTTGATACGTATAAGAATAGCTACCAGATATTTGACAGCAGCAGGAATATGTATAAAATGAATTGGTATTCTACCGAAGAAAAACAAAACAACCCTTATTGGGAAATTTATAAAGACCCTAAACTGGCTACTTCCAAACGGGCCATAGCCAGCTTGAAACTTGGTTACGACATTGCACCGGGCCTGCGGTTTGAGATAAGGGGCAATGTAGACTACAATAATGTGCTGAGGGACTATCGTTATGCGGCAGACGGCAATTCGGTAAGTGTGAGCCCGAATGGTAAGTGGGATTATACAAAATACACGGATCAGTCTTTGTATACCGATGGGATCTTAACCTACAACAAAACATTCGGAAACATAAGTTTAACCTCTCTAGCCGGTCTTAGTTATCAAAAAAACATATTTAATGATGGTATGAACGTAAACAACAATACCGTATCCTTACAGTATCCCAATGTTTTCACACTTGCTAACATACCTTATAACGTTATCATTAACAGCACCGGGTATACAACTATAAAAGAGGGTGCGTTTGCAAACGCAACCCTAGGGTATAAGGACATGGTTTTTCTGGATTTAGCTGCCCGTAACGACTGGGCTTCTACATTGGCACTTACCGGGAATGACTCCTATTTATATCCTTCTATTGGAGCCAGCGCCATTGTCAGCAAAATGCTCCGGTTACCCAAAGCCATTTCATTTTTAAAAGTACGGGCCTCCTTATCGCAAACAGCGAACGAAGTGCCCTTTAACGTAGTAAACCCGTGGAATACTATTGGCGGTGCAGGCGGTCCTTCCGGCATTGGGGGTATCAACCGAAATACACAGGTGCCGTTCACGAACTTAAAACCAGAAAAAATCGTAAGTGATGAGTATGGTATTGAAAGCAGGTTTTTAGACGGCAGGCTTGGACTGGACTTCACCTATTATAAGGATATAAGTACCAATCAATTTCTTTCCCTGGCGGCCCCTTCCGGTTCGGGTTTTACTACTTACTATGTTAATGCAGGGAAAATTGATAACCATGGATTTGAGTTCACGCTGAGCGGAGATCCGGTACACACTGAAAAGTTCAGTTGGAAAACGGCATTTAATGGCTCCCGGAACAAAAATAAAATTGTCGAATTAATTCCCAGTAACCCGAATTATATTACAGCTATTACAGGTACTGCAAGCCTTACGGGGGGAGGGGATGAAGGTTTTTCATCGCTTGTGATGGCTGGAGGTTCTTTTAATGATGTGTACATTTATAAGTTTGCAAGAGATGATCAGGGACGGATTATACTGACTTATGATGCCAACAACCCTAAGGCAAGCCCTGTTCCAACAAAATCTGCTAAAATGGAAAAAGTAGGTAATGTGAATCCTGATTTCCTGTTGGGATGGAACAATAGTTTTACCTATGATAATTGGTTTGCCAGTTTCCTGATTAATGGAAAATTCGGAGGCGTGGCTTTTTCAAAAACAGAAGCCTTTCTGGATTCTTATGGCGTGAGCGAAAGAACCGCTGCAGCAAGAGACCAGGGATATGTACCCATCAACGCGGTTTTTGGAACAACTGCGGTAACAACTATTGATCCGGCCACTTATTATTCTGCAGTAGGCGACAGAAATAAGATCATGGAACCCTATATTTTTTCCAGGACGAACATAAGACTGGGGCAACTGGTACTGGGGTATAACTTCCGTGCAAAAAGCGAAAACCCGGTATTCAAAAATGTTTCTTTGTCTTTAGTAGGAAGAAATTTGTTCTTCTTCTATAAAAAAGCGCCTTTTGATCCGGAACAGGCCATGAGCACTACCAATGCGATGCAGTCTAATGACGTGTTCAGCCTGCCTTCAACAAGGTCATTTGGGTTTAATGTGAAATTCAGCTTTTAGCATTTAAAATTAAAATAATTAACATGAAACAAATAATTGTCGCTCTTTTTTGTTTGATTGTATTGGGTTCATGCACAAAAGGTTTTGAGACAGCCAACCAGAACCCCAATCAAATCTCGGATGAGCTGCTTAAGCAGGATTTTAACCTCGTAGGTTCTCCTATTTCAGGTATGGTCTTTAACCTGAATGGCCATCAGATAGAAGAAGATTTGTGTTATGATAACTGGATGGGCTATATGGGTACTCCTACCGACTTTGTGGGTAATGTAAATAATACTACTTACTATATTCGGTGGAACAGTTATTGGGATCGTGTATATGGCAGCGTGATGGCACCGGCAAAACAGGTGATCAAATTAGCACAAGAAAACAGCCTTCCTCTTTTTGGTGACTGGGCTAAACTGATACGCATACTGGGCATCTCTAAGCTGGCTGCCATACATGGACCGGTTATTTACAGCAATTATGGTAGTACAGCCGCCTCGATACTTTATGACAAAGAATCTGATCTATATACGCTTTTATTTAAACAACTGGATTCCATTCAAACAGATTTTGGAGCAAATACCGCCTATGGGGGCTTTGCAAAATTTGACCCCACCAGCTACGCCGGCAGTATTCCCCAATGGATGAAAGTGGTGAATTCCTTACGCTTGAGACTGGCTATGCGTTTGTCAAAAGTTGACCCCGCAACAGCAAAAACACAGGGGGAGAAGGCCTTGAACGACCCGGCGGGGTTAATTGCTACCAATGCGGATAATTTCATTAATTCCCTTAACGGCAATATCATGCCGGTAGCGCAGATTTGTTATCAATGGGATGATACCCGTATGGGGGGTGTAATTGAGTCGTTTATGGTGGGTTTGAAGGATGGAAGGATCTCTAAATACTTTGCTCCTCTGGGTGATGCGAGCCTTGCTGCTGATCATCCGACTACTCCGTATAAAGGAATCCGTAACGGTGCGTACATCAAGGCGAAAGCTGATCATGTTCCTTTCTCCAAAGTGTCTAACGATTTTAATAGTGTTACCACCCGGAGAGATTTTTGCGCGGCCGAGGTGGCCTTTCTTAAAGCAGAAGCCGGGCTAAGAGGCTGGGCCGGCGCCGGCGATCCCAAGACCAATTATGAGAACGGGGTACGGTTATCTTTTGCAGACTGGGGCGCCAGCGGGGTAGATGCCTACCTGGCGGACGCTACCAGCAAACCTGTCAATTACGTAGACCCAATAGACCCCCGCAATAGTTTTACTACGGCTTCTACTATCACGGTGGCGTGGAACGCAGCGGATAACAACGAATTGAAATTAGAGAAGATCCTTACTCAGAAATATCTTGCAGCCTTCACACAAACGCTGGAAGCCTGGGTAGATTTCAGAAGAACGGGTTATCCCAAAATTCCTCATGTTGCCAAGAACGATAGTGGTCCGGATTGGGGTGTTATCCCCGCGGATCAATGGATTAAACGGATGCCGTTTGTAAATGCTGAGCGGACTGGCAACACTGCTGCTGTTACGGATGCTGTAACAAAAATGGGAACAGGGGCCAAAGATGATATTGCTACCCGCTTGTGGTGGGATACCGGTGGACCTAATTTTTGATAATAAACTGTAATTTTTATTTAGAAAGGAGCTACTTAAATGGTAGCTCCTCTTTTTTTACTAAAACCTCAGCGTCATCACCGCACTACCCGGGATCGTAAGCAACGCTTTCTTATTGCCGTGCTGTAGATTAAACGAAGCGGCCGCATTATTTTCATTTAACAGGATCAAAACCTTTCCACCTGAAGGTGTTATAAACGCTACGTTAGTGAGGCCGCTCACCTGGGAGCTTTCAATTCTTCTGGAACCAGCCGGAACAAATTTGGAGGCATGGGCAATAATGTAGTAAGAAACATTCCGGGTAACGGTGGGGTTATTAATCGTTAAAGCTCCTTTGCATTGGGTACAGCCGCCCGGAGTATGTGGCTGATATAAGGGGTCATTGGCCAGGTTCCATTCGAGTGCAGACTTGCTCCAATTGTTCACCGTGCCGATAATTACATTTTTCACATGCCACAATAAATCACCTGCGAAGGTTCCGGTAGAGCCGGTCCATTGCTCCGTAAAATAAAGATTCTTATCCGGAAACCGCTCATGCAACTGGCCCATAGCGCTCACATCTCCCGCATACAAATGAAACGCGGCACCATCCACATATTTTGAGGCCGCCGCATCCTGGTAAATGGTATCCGCATACAAAGGTTTGTCCAGGTTATGATCGTATACAACAATCTTTGTTGAAATGTTATTCTTTGCAAATGCAGGCCCCAGGCTGTTTTTGATAAAATCCCGCTGCATAACCGATGTCATATACATACTGGGATTATTGCCCGGATGATAGGGCTCATTCTGGGGCGTAATAGCAGTGATATTGATGCCTTCCCCCTGCATACCCTGAATATATTTTACAAAATACGCGGCATAGGAATCGTAATACTCCGGTTTGAGCGAGCCGCCTTTTGAATTGTTATTATCCTTCATCCATACCGGGGGACTCCAGGGGGTGGCTATAATTTTTAAATCAGGATTGATGGCAATAATACTCTTTAAAATGGGTATAAGGTTTGTCTTATCCGGCTGCAAGCTGAATTTCGACTGGGTAATATCTGTTTGCCCTGTGGGGAGGTCATTGTACGAAAATACAACTGAGTCCAGGTCTGACGCACCTATACTTAACCGGATATAACTGACCCCTATCGAATTATCTCCTTTGCCAAAGAGCTCATTTAGCAGGGCCGTTTTTTGATCCGCTGGCAACTGGTTGATGAGCACTGCGCTTCCCCCGGTAAGCGTATAACCAAAACCGTCGATGGTTTGATACTGTTTTGATGAATCGATCGTAATAGTTGGATAACCAGCGGAGGCAACATTGGCTTTACTATCTGTTTTTTGCAGCAAAGCCGATTGATCAGCTTTGGTGATCCAGACCTCGGGGTTCAGATCAGCGGCCGCGGGTGTAGCGGGCGGAGGCGTGGTGCCGTTTCCCGGGTTTCCCTTTTTGTTACATTGTGCAGCCAGCGAAACGAAAGCAACAGCAATTGTAAAAAGAAAAATTTTGCTTTTATTCATGGTTGTTTTATTTGAATTTCTGAGATATGAGGCAAAAAAACTTAAGTGGTTCGTGCAGACACGAGCCATAGTTGCCGGCATTTCACTATTAACCATTCACTTCTCACTATTTTCACTTCGACCAATTTACCGTAGCCATTTTTACATCCCTGGAATTGCCGCCGATCATGATGTCGAAAGCACCCTGCTCCCAATCGTATTTTAAAGTGCTGTTGTAAAACTTCAGATCCTCCGGAGTAATGTTGAATGTAACGGTTTTTGTCTCCCCTGCTTTAATCAGCAGTTTCTGAAATCCTTTCAATTCCTTCACGGGTCTTGAAATGCTGGCTACTTTATCCCGGATGTACAATTGAACGGTTTCCTGTCCGTCTATCTTTCCGCTATTGGTGACTGCTATGCTGGCTTTTAAAGATTGAGTGCCTTTTAAGGAGGTAGCACTCAATTTCAGGTCGCCATAGCTGAAATTGGAATAGCTGAGTCCATAGCCAAACGGATATACAGGGTCATTAGAAACGTCTAAATAATTGGAGCGAAATTTCTGAAACCATTTACCTTCCTCTAAGGGCCTGCCGGTATTCAGATGCGCATAATAAAGCGGGATCTGGCCTACATTCTGTGGGAAGGTCATCGTTAATTTTCCGGATGGATTCACCGTGCCAAACAGCACATCCGCAATAGCAGCCCCGGCTTCCGATCCGCCAAACCATACGTTTAGGATGGCGGGTACATTTTTATTTTCCCAACCCAGCGTCAGTGGACGACCCGTAAATAATACCAACACCACAGGCTTCCCTGTTTTTAATAACTCCTTCAACAGCTCTCGTTGTATTTGCGGAATATTCAGGTCGGTCCGGCTGGCACTCTCACCGCTCATTTCGGCGGATTCACCCATGGCCGCGACAATCACGTCCGATTCGTTTGCAATCTTCAGGGCTTCTTTTTTCATTTCGGCTGCAGATCGTTTATCCCGGTTCAGCGTTTTTCCGAACATCGTAGCACGGTCTTCGAATGCCGTGTCGGCATCAAGATTGCATCCTTTTGCATACAATACAGCGCCATTATTTCCCAATGCCTGTTTTAACCCAGCCAGTACTGATACGGACCGATCCTGCACCGTGGCCACGCTCCAGGTACCCGCCATATTATTTGCTGCATCTGCCAGCGGGCCGATCAATGCAATTTTCCCGGATTTTTTAAGGGGAAGGGTTTGCTGCTCATTCTTTAAAAGAACAAAGCTTTCTGCCGCAATTTTCCTGGCTATGTTTCGATGTTCAGGGGTAAAGATCTCTGTTTTCGCACGTTGCGCATTACAATATTTATAAGGATCGGTAAATAATCCTAATTTATATTTGGCTTCCAGCACGCTTTTACAGGCCGCATTAATTTCAGTAAGTGTGATCTTTTTTTCATCCAGTGATTTCTTTAAGGTTTTCAAAAAACCTTCGCCCACCATATCCATATCCACGCCCGCTTTTAGCGCCAATGCCGAAACCGCCTGCAGATCGCCCATGCCATGTTCAATCATTTCATTGATGCCGGTATAGTCTGTAACCACAAAGCCTTTAAAGCCCCATTGTTTACGTAATACATCGGTAAGCAACCAGCGATTTCCTGTGGCCGGGATACCGTCTACTACGTTAAACGAGGCCATCACGCTGCCCGCGCCAGCATCCACCGCAGCCTTATATGGCGGAAAATAATCATTATACATGCGCAGGTGGCTCATGTCAACGGTATTATAATCCCTGCCTGCTTCAGCGGCGCCATATAAGGCAAAATGTTTTACACAGGCCATAATATTTGTATTGGACGAATAGTTGCCCTGGTAGCCTTTTACCATGGCCTTTGCTATCTGAGAACCCAGGTAAGGATCTTCGCCATTGCCTTCTGAAACTCTTCCCCAGCGCGGGTCACGGGCAATATCCACCATAGGGCTAAAGGTCCAGCAGATACCATCGGCGCTGGCTTCAATGGCAGCGATACGGGCCGACTGTTCTACAGCCTTCATATCCCAGGTGCAGGAAAGCCCCAGTGGGATGGGGAAAGTGGTTTCATAACCATGGATCACATCCATGCCAAACAACATCGGTATTTTCAACCGGCTGTTCTCTACTGCCACTTTTTGTATCGCCCGGATCTTTTCAACACCCTTTATATTAAAGAGGCCGCCTACTTTTCCTTCTTTTACATTTTTGCCAATATCGGAGTTGGTAGCCGTACCCGTGGTAAACTCGCCGGCGCTGGGCAGGTTCAGTTGCCCGATCTTTTCTTCCAGGGTCATTTTTTGCATTAAGCCGCTAATGAAGGCATTCATTTTGGCGTCGCCCGTTTGTGCCCCTGTTTTTATAACGGAGAAAATGATCAGCAGGTATAACAGGACTATTCCTTTATGTTTCATTGTTGTCCTTTTTATTAGTTAAGCATTTTTTTCATTAAAATATCTTTCTGTGGGTCAGTTCCTAACAGGAAAACGTGGGTGTCAAATGCCACGAACCCGTTTTTCTGGTAAAACCGGATGGCTGCTTCATTCTGCTCCCACACACCCAGCCACAGATACTCTTTTTTATGCTCCTCTGCCACCTCAACAGCGGTTTGTAAGAGCCGTTTTCCCAACCCTTTTCCTTTTGTGAATGCTGCCACATAGATCCGTTCCAGTTCAAGGCTGCGCGGATCGTTAAGGTCTGTTTGTGCGGGGCTCAGATTCAACTTTATATACCCGGCGAGCTCTTTATTTTCTTCTATAAGATAATACAAAACATGGGCGCTTTGCAGGTCTTTTTTAAAATTAGCCGTTGAAAAAACCTCGTCATGATAGTGCTGCATATCAGCTGCGGTGTTGTATTTCCCATAGGTATCAGCAAACGTACTGCGGGCAAATGCCTGCAGGCTTTCCAGATCTGTTATGGCTGCTTTTCTGATCATCATTTTTTTAAATAGGGCTGTATGATTTTCTGCCAGATATGGTAGCCTCCGGCATTCATATGCAGACTGTCGCTGAGAAAGATCGAGTGCTTCGGCTTTCCGTTTTCGCCCAGCATTGCAGGAAACACATTGATATAACGGGCATCCTTTTGTCTCATAATAAAGGCTTTTATGGCCGTATTGGCTTTCTGTATGTTTGAAAAGTACTGCATGCGGGAAGGGCTTGGTTTTATCGAAATAAAAGCCACCGGTACTTTTTTATTGTATTCCCTGATAAGGTGGTACAGTTGTTTAAAACGGCTTACGGCACTATCGGCAGGTGTTGCATTATGCGCCAGGTCGTTCTCTCCACAATAGATCACAATTTGCCGGGGCTTATAAGCAGGCACCAGGTCATTAAAATAATAGATTAGATCCTTTAATGTAGATCCGCCAAACCCGCGGTTAATAATAGTATAGCCCGGAAAATAATCAGCTACATCTTTCCATTTTGTAAAGGAAGAGCTTCCGATGAAGAGGATAGCATTTTTGGGCGGCGGCGTTTGCCGGTCTAATTCTTTGAAATGCTGGATGTCCTGGTAAAAAGGAGGTTCCTGGGCGTTAATAAATCCTGTAATCACAAATAATAATCCCAGTAAGAAAGTGCCTTTTTTCATTTTTTGTTTTTTTGATGCTTTATTATAATCGTTTAGTAAAGAACAATTTTAGGTTCTCACAGATTCCGCAGATTTACACAGGTTTTTGAAGTCTTTCTGTGAAAATCTATGTAAGCTGTGAGCCGCTCAATCCACTTTTATTGCTTCACTGCGTTTGCTCACCCCGTTCTCATTGATGGCTTCAATGCTGTAGTAATAGGGCTTTTGCGCGTCCATAGCCTTCATCCAGTATTCATTATTAGCATGCACCATGATGCAGTTGTACTGCTTGTGTGGCGCAATTCCATAATAAATATTATACGCATACGCATCATCCGCTGGCCGCCATTTGATGTAAGCACTTCGCTTATCTTTTGGAGTACGCAATACAATAAAATCTCTTACCTCCTTTGGCGGGGCGCCATTGCCCTTTCCAAATATACGCAACCCGCTGATGGCAAATTTGCCGGTGGGCATATGTATATTTTCCAGTTTTATAAACCGTGCGGCCACCGGCTTTTTTAATTCCACATAATCATGCGGTATATCCGTTTTATTATTGCTTTTGTCAACCAGTGTCTGCCATTTTTTTCCATCCAATGAATAATAAAGAATGTACTGGTGGTACTGATCTGTAAATTTTCCCAGCCGGTCGGGGGCAACGTCCTGGTCGGCATAATTGATCTGAATGGCGTTTACTGTTGCAACCGCGCCAAGATCCGATGTTATCCATTCGCCTTTATTACCCGTTTGCGCGCTCCAATAGGTTTTGATCAGTTCATCCACCGCATTATTGGGCACATAATCGCCCAATGTTGATGATACCTGAACCGGCTTATTATAATTCAGTAACATCCATCCTGTAAAAAGAGTGCGTGGGGTATCGCCGGCTTCACCATCCAAAGATGAAGGAAGGTAAGTGGGATAATCGCCGAATGCCGTATTGCAGTACATCAGACCGTCTTTATCAAACCCGGCAGGCCAGATGCCGATACGCCGCTCAAACGTATTTTTTACAGAAATGATGCCGGTGGAAACATGCCAGTAATTGTTGAAATTGTCACGGAAGGTGGCCCCGTGCCCCGCGCCCCTGATGAAGCCGCCGACCTTCATACTTAAAGGATCCGATTGGGGAGTGAAAGGTCCCAATGGCGAATCACCCACTAGCACGCCATCCGCATACCCGCTGAACTCGGTGCCCGGTGCACCATATTGCAGGTAGTATTTTCCATTGTGTTTGGTCATCCAGGCGCCTTCGATAAACGGATCAAGGAATGTATTATCCATATGCTCTCCAAAGCGCTGCCAGCCATAGCGCCAGCTTTCGAGGAAGTACATTTCTTTTCGTGTGCCGAAAGGCTTCATAGTTTTCCGGTTCAGCTCTACGCCGTATAGAGGATATACATTGCTGCTTCCGTTGTACATATAAAACTTACCGTCATCATCGGTGAAAAAAGCAGGGTCCCATCCGCCGATCTCAAATGAATCTACCAGGGGTTTCCATTCATTTGCTTTGGGATTAGTGCTCATCCAGATGGTAAAGTTTCTGGTATAAGTGGATCCGAATACCAGCATAGTGTCGCCAATGATTCCCACTGCCGGCGCACAAAGCTCATCATAGGTATTGGTGTTCCAGGGGCGCAGGAATTTTTTTGGGATGAATTTCCAGTTCAACAAATCGCTGCTCCACCAGTAGCCCCACTGGTTGGTGCTGAATAAATAATAGTCGCCTTTATAATTAACGATTACTGGATCTGCTGTGGCGCGGTGCCGGCCCCATTGACTGAAATTGGGTATAGGCGTGTAACCATAATCGATATTGATAGGGTTACAATAAGTGGTCCTCACCCCCGGCTCCTCTCCCTGGGGGGAGGGGTGTTGAGCGGATACACTCAAAGAAAAAAATAAGAAGCTTACTAGTAGCACAGCCGTTGAAGGTATTGCGACCCAACGAAGCCGAAGAGCTACCCTGCAGCCGGGCAACAAAAAAATAAAAATACGCCTGGTCATTTTTATAAAGTTCCTTTTTTTAGTTCATTTACCACATGATCCACGGCGCGCGCGGTGAGCGCCATATATAAAATAGACGGGCTCTGATTGCCGGTGCTTGTCATGCAGGCCCCGTCGGTTACCAAAACATTTTTACATTGATGCAGTTGGTTCCATTCATTCAGTAAGGAAGTTTTAGGATCACGGCCCATGCGAATGCCCCCCATTTCATGAATATCCAGTCCCGGCGGTTGTTTGCTGTCGTTGGTCTGTATATTGATAGCGCCTGCGGCTTCAAACATTTGTTTTCCCTGTTCTAAAAAATCGGCTACCATTTTATCATCATTATCATCATACCCCACAGAGGTAATCAGCAAGGGCATGCCATAGGCGTCTTTTTCTTTATTGCTTAACCGGACATGATTGCTTTCTTTGGGAATGGTTTCGCCCTGCATATACATATACATGCCCCACCCACCTGGCTCTTCCAGACTTTGTTTATAGGCTGCGCCGATCCCTTCTGATTCTTCGTAATATTTTGTTTTGCGATAGCCGCCACTGAAAATAACATAGCCACCTTTAAAATCGGTTTCGAGCTTTTTTAAATTCCGGTAGTTGGGGATCACGCATTCCGTAATGCGGCGTACTTTATAATATTGATCTTCCATGCCCGGGAATTCAGCATTCATACTGCCCCTGTAATTATGAAAGCAAATGTATTTACCCATCAGGCCATTGTCGTTACCCAAACCATTGGGGAAACGTTTGGAGGTTGAATTAAGCAGGATCAGGTTGCTGTTCAACGCCGATGCATTTACAAAAATGATCTTTGCATAAAACTCCATTGCTTCCTTTGTTTGCGCATCGATAACCCTTACCCCGATGGCTTTTTGCTGTTGCTCATCGTAGATAACAGAATGCACTACGGAGAAGGGCCGGATCGTAAGATTCCCTGTTCTTTTTGCCCAGGGAAGCGTGGAGCTTACGGAGCTGAAATAGCCGCCAAACGGGCATCCGCGCATACAGCGATCCCGGTTCTGGCATTGGGTACGGCCTTGCTGCCGGTAAATATCTTTTTCTTCGGTAATATGCGCCCACCGGCCGGGGATGTAGTAACGCTGGTATTTTTCCCAGATGGTTTTCTTAAAATGTTTTTCAACCGCATTAAATTCCATTGGTGGTAAAAATTCACCGTCCGGCATGGATTCAATATTTTCAACAGAACCGCAAACACCGATAAAATTTTCGGCATGGCTATACCAGGGGGCAATGTCATTATAACGGATGGGCCAGTCCACTGCATAACCATAACGTTGCGGCGCCGAAAAATCCCAATCGCTCCAGCGCTGGCAGCTCCTGCCCCAGGTGAGCGATTTTCCGCCTACCTGGTAGCCCCGTATCCAGTCGAACGGTTTTTCCTGGATATAAGGATGGTCTTTATCCTGGATAAAAAAATGTTTGGTCGCTTCATCGTACCCGGCTGCTTTTGAAATCAGCGGGTTTTGCCTTTTTTGCGCTTCCGTTATTTGTCCGCGGTGGGGTAACTCCCACCGGTTCAGGTTCATGGTAGGATAATCTTTTAAATGCTCCACATTCCGGCCCCGTTCCAGTACTATAGTTTTCAACCCTTTTTCGCAAAGCTCTTTTGCGGCCCAGCCGCCACTGATGCCGCTGCCAATTACAATGGCATCAAAAGTGTTGCTGTTATTATTATTTTTTATACCTGTTGAATCGGACATTATACTTCGATTTAAAAGTGAAATTATTTTATCCCTTAACCCGCAATTATTCAAACGGCAGCAGCACCGGTTATATCCGCAGCCGCCAATGCGTCAATCATTATATAAGCATTGGGGTGCTGCTGCAATATTGTTGCTGGAAAGTTTTCAGATAGTACTCCCTCAATTGCTTGTTTTATAACCGGAGCTTTGTGACTTCCATTGGCAACCAGCACTACCTTTTTTGCTTCCATCAGATCAGTGAGGCCCAACGTGATCCCTTTATTTAATGAAACAGGACCGGTAAAATATTTTTGCCCCACGGCTGTTGTTGTTGCATCCAGGCTGATCACATGGGCATGCAGTTCAACGTTTACACCCGGTTCATTGAACCCGATATGGCCGTTCATTCCGATCCCCACCACCATCAGGTCGATGCCGCCCCGGCTGGTGATCTCGTTTTCCATTTTCGCGCATTCTTCCTCGAGGTCTTCCGCCAGTGCATCAAAGAAATGATACTGGCCAGGCTGTAAGCCCAGCGGGGCAATAAGGCGCTGCTGAAAATCATTCCGGCAACTACCGCTGACTTCAGGGGCGAGGCCTACCCATTCGTCTAATCCCACTAAAAAAATACGGCTGCTATCTATTTGTTTTTTCTTTACCTGGTAACAGAATGCGGCGCAGGCTTTTTTGGGAGAATCGCCGGAGGCCATACAAATAACCGCATCCGGCTTTTGTATGATAGTAGCGATCATCATTGCCGCAATAGCTTCTGCCGCCGCGTGGTCGTCTTTAAATATTTTTACTTCCATTTTTATCTTTTTTCTATGGACCCGGTCTGCTTATGTTTCACAATTATCTTCCGTTCACCGGAAGGGAGCAGCTCTTCCTTTATAAGGTAGTAATTTTCATCGTAACTTGGAAAATCGCGTTGTTGTGAAGTGTTGTTCGCTCCCCTCCAATCTTCGATTCTTACCGGCTCCCATTGTTTTGATCTTGCGGAAGCGTAAGCTGCATCCAGGATGGCGTTAACAATATACCCGTCATAAAATGTTTCTGAGGGTTGTTTTCCTTTCTCAATGGCTTCAAACATATCGGTAAACATATGGCTATAGCCCAGTTCATGTACTTCATCGCCTACGGGGAACAACCAGCCGGTATTACTTTCTGCTTTTTCGGCCACATAATCATTTCCTTTGCCGGTAGTGAACAGCTCAAAGCCCGTGCGTAAAAAGTTGTTCAGCCAAATGGTACCCTCGGTGCCCATTACTTCATCGCGCAGATCCATGCCGCCGCGGAAACTCCAGCTTACCTCAAACTGGCCGATAGCGCCGTTGGCATATTTAACCAGCCCGATGGCATTATCTTCCGCATCAATAGGGTGTACCCGGGTGTCAGCCCAGCACATAACCTCTATGGGCAGCATATCCTTACCAATAAAGTTGCGGCTGATCTCCACGCAATGGCAGCCCAGGTCGATCATACAGCCGCCGCCGGCTTTTTCTTTGCTCCAGAACCAGTCGCTATGCGGACCGGGATGGGTTTCCCGGCTTTTTGCCCAGATCACTTCGCCAATAGCCCCATTCTTTACGCTGCTCAGCGATTTAAGAAACTTGGGCGTATAGCAGAGGTCTTCCAGGTAGCCGCCAACGATGCCGGCTTTTTCGACCGCCTGTAGCATTTGCAGCGCCTCGGCAGCATTGCGCCCCAGCGGTTTGGTACATAACACATGTTTGCCGGCTTTGGCACAGGCCAGCACGGCCTGCAGGTGCAGGTGGTTCGGCAGTGCAACTACTACTGCATCCACGTCCTTATGCGCCACGGCTTCTTCCAGGTTAGTGCTGTAATGGGGCACATCATATTGCTGAGCAAAGGCTTTTACTTTTTCGGGATCACGGGCGTAGATCATGGTAACAACATCTTTTCTTCTTTGTGCCACTAATGATTCCGCATAAAAACGGGCAATGAATCCTGATCCGAGAATGGCTAACTGCATTGTTTATTTTTTAAGATGATTAATAGTAAGGTCAATTTGGCCGGTAAGGCGGTGAGACGGTAAACTTTTATGCGATTGTAAACAAAATCTTTCCGTTTTTCCGCATTCCCGGACAGTGTCGCAGATCCCGATATAGGACACAGAACTATTCCTGCCGGGTCTGCAATAGTCTGCGGGAGCTGTAATCATAAAATATAATTTTGAATATGCTTTATTGTTTTGAAACAAACCCTAATTTTTTTAATCCCTGTTGTACTTCGGGGCAACTCATAAATAATTTCCATAACAGGCCCGACCGGTAATTTTCAATCATTACCACTTCCGGCCCCTGGTCGATGGCCAGGTACTTTTGCGGATACCAGTAGTCCGTTTCACTAAAGGCATCGTAAAAGCCATACCTGCCCCAAAGTTTAGGATTCATTTTTTCATACCAGTATCTTATGGCGGCCATGGATTGCTGAGGGGTATAAGGCAATGATGAGATGGCTGCTGTAGGTGCGATCACTCCCAGATCATTATCTTTATCCGGTGCATGTGCCGCATATCCTTTTACGGAATAGCTTGCCGTAAGGCCCCAGCTATTGGCGCCATACCCTTTGAACTGCTTCGGGTTGGTAACGCACCATTGATAATTAATTGTTGCCTGGGTTACATTTTCTTTCCAGTAATCGGCGTATTGATCTTTCAATCCCTTCGGGTTTAGCCCCAAATAGGAATAATGCGCCCAGAACAAAGGACCGCCATGCGGCGGGTTACCCTGCATATGCAAATGCAAGGTATCATTCTGGTAATAACTGATCTTATTGATCGCCCCGTTTTCTGCCCAGCCTTCGTGATAAACAATAGCCGGAATGGAATGGGTGGGAGAAGATGCGGCCAGCACATACATGACCAGGCATTCATTATAGCCGTGCACTGCAAAGTTTTTTTTCCACCCATAGTTGGGGCTCCAGTGCCAATAGAGCACATTCTGCCCGTCTTTGCGGTACCAGTTAAAATCCACCTGTTTCCATAATTGATCAATGCGTGTAGCCAGCTTCTTTTCTGCAATATTTCCGTGTTGGAAATATTGTCGCACGCACAACAGGCCCTGTATCAGGAAACTGGTTTCTACGAGGTCGCCCCCATCATCTTCTTTTCCAAAAGGTTTTACGCGGCCGGTTTGCCCGTTGAGCCAATGCGGCCAGGCGCCATAAAAACGGTCGGCTTTTTCCAAAAAAGAAACGATCTTCGTAAGCCGCTGCAGGCCCTGGGCCCGTGTAATAAATTTGCGCTCTATACCGGCAAGGATAGCCATAATGCCAAAGCCGCTGCCGCCGGTGGTTACAATATGCTTGTCGTTTTCCGGATAAATATTATTTATGTTTATCCGCTCGCAGGCCATCCCACTGTTCGGCTCGGCGCCCGTCCAAAAGTATTGGAAGGTTTGCTTTTGAACGCGGTTCAGCAGGGCGGCATCCGAAAGGGGTGCGACACGCGGGCGCTCCTTTGTGATGCTTTCTTGTGCGGAGCCAGCCATAGACACCAGTAGCATTATAGCCAGGAAAAGGTTTTTCAGCATAAATAAATTTACTTTTTTTGTACAAATTTTTGTACAATGTTAATCGTTAATATTTCTGAGTTTACGAAAAAGCTATGATCTTGCAGATCGCTGCACCCCAACTGCCACCGGATTTATCTACGCCTCGACGCAAGCGGGGATCTGCTTCAGATAGCTATCGGGATGCGGGCAAAAAAATATTCTTCAATGCCGGCTTCACTACAGGAATAGATTTTTCAAAGAGCTTAAAACCCCGTAAAACCAAGCTTCGTAAGGCCTGCCCGCACTTCCGGGTCGCTCATAAATAATTTCCACAGCAAGCCCGACCGGTAGTTTTCAATCATCACGATTATCGGTCCCTGGTCAATAGCCAGGTAACTATCCGAAAACCAGGCGGCATTATTCTTTAACACATCCAATGAAAAGGCATCGGTAAAACCGAAGTTCTTAAATAACTGGTTGCCCAATACATAATAGAAAAATTTTAAGGCACCCATAGACTCATCCGGGGTATAGGGCAAAGAAGCAATGGCAGCAGTAGGCGCAATAAACCCCAGGTCATTATTGGGCGAGCTTGCTGTATAACCTCCCTTTATATCGCTTGCCGTAAGCCCCCATACAGAATCACTATACCCAAAATAGTTTTTTGGATTGGTTTTGCAATAAGAATAATTGATAAGCGTATGATTTTTTGTTTGTTGCTGATAATTGGCATAGGCATCACTCAACCCATTAGGGTTTATTCCCAAAAAAGAATAGTGTTCAAAGAACAGGGGGCCGCCATAATCTTCGCCCAATGGCAATACGATATTATAAAATGTTTTGCCGTTTTTTATTGCCCCGCCCCGTGCCCATCCGTCGTCATAAGCTGTTTTGGGAATGCTGTAATTTTTTGATGCGGCTGCCAGCACATAACTGATCAGGCATTCGTTCCATCCCTGAATGGCAACATTCATCTGCCAGCCTTTATCGGGGCTCCAGTGCCAGTATAAAACATTTTGACCGTTTTGCCGGAACCAGTTCCATTCTACGCGATCGATGATAGTATTGATATCGGCGCGCAAATTGGTTTCGGCTGATGCAGCTCCATTAAAGTACTGACGGGCGCATACCAGGCCTTCGATAAGATAGGCGGTTTCAACAATATCTGCACCATTGTCGTTGGCACTGAAAGGAATCACGCTGCCCGTGCTTCCGTTTAACCAATGCGGGTAGGCCCCATGAAAAGTCTGTGCTGTATTTTTTAAAAAGCCAATCATTTTTTGCAGTCGCACCAGCACATCGCTCCTGGAAATAAAGCCTCTGCTGGCTCCTGCCAGCAAGGCCATCACGCCAAAACCAGAACCGCCGCTTGTGACCAGGTCCGGGTCATGTTTTGATCCTTCCCGGATCAGGCCCGAAACGGGGTGGGCAAAGTCCCAGAAGTACCGGAGGGTCCTTTGTTGTACGGTATCCAGCAAGGCGTTGTCGGAAAGAACCGGGAATTTCCGGGAAGAATCCAATTGCGTTACAAAGCTGCTGCTGATCGCATTTTGCAGACCCTTGCCGGAAGCGGATTGCAGTGTGGTACTGATCGTAAAAGTGTATTTTGAGAGGTTCGCCAATTTACTTTGTGTGGTGACCGTTATCACCGAATCTCCTTTTGATGCTATTGAATTAATCGCTACAGGAGAACCGTTATTGTCAGTTAGTATTACAGCAGCAAGCGATGAGGGATTGATGGGTTGTGAAAAAGAGAGCCTGATGGTTGGGCGGGTAGTGGTGTTTAACATTGTTGTACCGAACGCCGCCCCATTAAGCAGCATGCTGTTCAGGACAGGGCTCTTTTTGGTATCAGGGGCCGGCGTTAATACATCGCTTTTACTGCCGCAGGAGCATATATGCAGTATTGCAATAAAAATTATTGTATGTAAAAGCCTGTTCACTTATCTGAAGTTTATATTATTCCCTTTAATATACTTTATCAATTTTGCCGTTTCCTGCGGGTATACTTTTATCAAATGCGTACGCATGGCCGCGGGTATTCTTTTCCGGGTACCTTGTTCTGTAAATACAATGGCTTTAGAGGGTTGTACCGGCATGTGGCAGTTAATGCAATTGGCCTTTAGCGGATTTGCTTTAACTTCCTTCAGGGTACAGAAATTATTGCCCGCTTCGGTATGGCAACGCATGCATTTTTGAGAAAAGACCTGGAATTGGTTTTCTTCATTTGCATGCGGATCATGACAACTATTGCAGGTCATGTCACTTTTACTAAAACATTTGCTTAAACTAAGCAGGCCAAACTGGTTGCCATGAACATCCAGATTTTCAGCGCCGGCGCTCACAATATTGGGCAAATAATAATCAGACAATTTATCGCCCGGCTTAAAGCTAAAGGCCGGCTGCAGCTTATTCATACTTCCGGAGTGGCAAACGGCGCATAGATCCAGCTCCTGCTGGCGGGAAAATTTTTTTGGATTGATGATGTGAACAGTGTCCTGCGTATGGGGATGCTGTGTTTCGAAATTGATATGCTCCATTCCGGGACCGTGGCATTTTTCACATCCTACTCCATACAGGACGCCGGATTTGTCGAAATCTTCAAACACACCGTTGACAGCGATAACTTTTGCGTTGGTAGTATGACACTCTAAGCAACGGGAGGTAATAACCCTGTTTAATACAATTTTATCGGGATATCCCGGGCTGTTATTCCATTTTTTGATATAAGAGAAATAGGATAGGGGGAGCTGTACCAGCCTGTTTCCCACCCATGAAGCATAGGATTGCGCATTTTTACCCGCCCCGAATATTATATCAAATGATTGCTGCTTTTTATTAACACCGTTTATATATACCTGCTGGTACATACGACCGTTACTGTCTATACATTTTATTGTTTCCGAAACATTAAAGCGGTAAAAATTATTCCCTGGTTTAAAACTGCCAGGCACCTTGTCCCGGGTGGCTATTTGTGTTGCTCGAAAATGAGTGGTTTGTATATATTTTTGATAAATATCCGGGTGACAGCTTTGGCAGGCCGCAGAACTTGCATACCGGCTCTGAAAGAGTACCCCGGCGGTATCAGCATCATTTACACCGGTAGCAGTATGATCCGCTCCATTCGTACAACTGATCCACACCGCAACTGTACTAATTAAGCCGGTAATTACCCAGGCGCTTGTATGTAAACGAAACCATTTAATGTTTAGTTCTTTAATGCCTTCCGGCGATTTTTTATAGATGGCAATATCTGGCCGGGAAGACGGTAAATCAACGGATATTGAAAACAAGATCTTCCCGTATTTCCGTATTCCCGGTTTTTGATACAGCTTCGTTTAAGCGATAACTATTGCCTTCCTTATTGTTTCCCGTTATAAAGGGCCTGTATATCCGCATCGCTCAGTGCTGTTGTATAAACCCTGAACTGGTCTAAAGAGCCCTCCATAAAGGTCATCCATGTATTTTGACTGTTCGTATACGGGCTGGGACCTCCTATTGAAAATCCGTCAAAATTTCCCCAGGTTACATTACCCACTGTACCCACTGTATTGGTTTTAAACAACTGGCCATCGATATAACATTTTAAGGTAGACGATGAGCCGGTATAAGTAAAGGCGAGGTGATGCCAGGACCCGTTTAATACATTGGGCATCCTGTTTGCATTGGTATACTCTACCCAATTGTCCATAAGGTAAAATTTAGCAGCGGCTAACGCGGTGGTACTTGGGTTGCCTGCATCTTCAAATTCCAGGAATAATTTTGTGTTGGTCCAGCTATAGCCTTTCGCATTCAGTGAAAAAACAAAATCGGTTCCTTTGCCGGCAGCCTGCGGTGTTTTTTTTATCCAAAAAGCGATGGTAAATGCTGTTAATGGGGAAGTAGAGGTGAACTCGTTCACGCCAGCATAAGAGGCATAAGAGGTATCGCTGCCCACATAGCATTTTCCTGATACACCCTCCCCGATGCCGCCTGAATTCACCGAAGGGAAATTAGCCCGCGTGCTGTCTACTGCATTCATTAAGGGATTTGTTGTAGTACCGTCAAAGGCAACATAAAACTTTAAAGGGCCTCCGGCGGGGTTCGCATCTTTTGGATAATCACCCAATAGGGGGCGACTCATTTTTTGGCATCCAACTAATACTGCTGTCAGGAGCAATATGCTTGCTATATTTAAAAATAATGCTTTCATGTTTTATTAATTTTTTGGTTGATACTATGGCCATTCCGGGTTTTGCTTCAACACGGGTACACCATTCACTTTTGAAAGATCGATCGCTTTTTGCGGTATGGGGTAATACCGGCACCGGTTCGTATAACCAAGGCTTCCTAATTCAGTCTGGGCATCGCCCCATCTTACCAGGTCAAAGAAGCGGTATCCTTCCATGGCAAACTCGAATCTTCTTTCATTTTTTATGGCCGTGCGCATTTGGGCCTGGTTGGCGAAAGCAATTTTAGGTACGATCGTTCTGGCCGGGCCAAGGTTGCCGCTTGCACGGTTTCTGATCAGTTCCAGGTTGGTTGCTGCGGTGGCTCCATCTCCCATTTCATTACTCGCTTCGGCCAGCATTAAGATCACATCAGCATAGCGCAATTGGCGGTGACTGATCCAGGAGGCATTACCTCCTCCAATGGTTCCTGTAAGGGCCCGCATCTGTGGATCAGAATACACTTTTTTGTTCCAATAGGGCTGGTCCAAACCGGGTCCCGGATTATAGGCAGGCAAGGTAGCGCCATAGCCGCCTTGTGTGGGACCGCCGTCAGACTGGCCCGAGTATAAGATGGTCATGCGTTTTCTTGGATCACTATCATCCCAGGCATCCACCAGTTTTTGTGTAGGCGTGTTCCAGCCCCAGCCCAAATTCCATTCTTTGGCGGCGCCGCCCTGGCGTACATTCTGGCTGGTGCCCCAATTGGATCCCTGATTGGGAACGAGGTTTTTGCCTTGCAGGTTTTGGTGCTCCAAAATTGATTCAGCACTATTTTTTCCGGCGCCGTCCAACCCATCTTTCCATATATCATAAAAGTTAGGCAATAAGCTGTATTGATTGGATGCAACAACTTCATTACAAAGACTCACCACCTTTGCCCAGTTGGCTCTGAATAAATAAGTTTGTGCCCAAAGCGTGTTAACGGCGCCTTTAGTAAGCCTGCCCGGATAAGGATTACTGGTACCCACTTCCCAGGTTTGCGGAAGATAGTCCAGCGCCTTGGCTAAATCCGCATCAATTTGCGCATAAATATCCGCCACCGGTGATTTGGGTTTGATGCCATCAATGGCGTTGGTAAAATAAAAATTGATCAATGGCACCTCCCCATAAGTACGCACCAGGTCAAAAAAGGAAAACGCCCTGAAAAATAACGCTTCTCCAACATTGCGCAGGGAGCTTTTGTCGGTCATTTTTAATGAGTCGGCAAAATAGATCTCTTTATTTGCCTGGTTAATTAACGTGTAATGATCATTCCAGAAAGTATTGGGCGCCCAGTCGTCTTTTGAATACTGAAAGGTTTCAAACTCCGCATTTACTTCCGCCCCATCCGTAGCACTGCTTCCCTTTTGGGCATCATCATCACGGATGCTCATAAAGTCCAGCCAGGGCAACTCGTTCAGCCCTGCATAAGTATTAAAGGTGTTATATAAGCCCATGCTTTGTGCTTCCAATACACCCTGGTGCAGGTCGTCCAGGGTTTGCGTAAGCGGTTTCCGGTCGAGGAATTTTTTACATCCTGTAAAAAAAGCCAGCCCGGCAAAAGCGCTTAACAAGAGTATTATAGTATTTCGTTTCATCTGTTTGTTTTTTATTGTTTTTAATGGACAGATGGAATAGCCTAAATAATCATTGTTTTGAGTATAAAGGATTTTTATGGCTATTTCATAAAATCAGTATTAAATAGAATTAAAAGCTAACATTTAAACCAAAAGTGGTAACTCTTGGTATGGCGCCCCCGGCAAAATCGAACCCGAAAGCAGTAGCATCGCCACCAAACTCCGGTGTATAGCCGTTATTGCGCTTCCATGTTTTCAGGTTTTGCACGTTTGCAAAAATCTTCAGCCCTTTAATCCAGGAGCTATGCAGCAGTCTTTGACTAAAGGCATAGGCCAGGTTCACGTTTCTTAATCTGAAATAGCTGCCATCCTCAATATTATAGGTAGAGCCGTTATAGTTGAACCGGTCTCCCTGGCTCAAAATAGGCGCCCAATTGGATGTACCAGGGCCATGCCACCTGTCTAACTGAAGGGCGGCATAATTCACTCTTTGGAAGGGAGACTCTAAGGAAGCCCAGGTTCTGAACACATCATTACCATATACGCCACCCATGTCAACCGACAGGGAAACCTGTTTGTAGTTTAAATTTACAGAGGTGCCATATGTAAACTTGGGCGTAGGGTTACCAATAATCGTACGGTCGTCCGCAGTAATGACCCCATCGCCATTTACGTCCTTAAACTTAAAATCGCCCGGCCGGTAGGCTCCAATACTTGAGGCTACCGGTGATGATAAGATATCAGCATAGCTCTGGTAGATACCGTCTACCACATAACCATAAAAGGAGCCAATGGGTTGCCCAACGATGGTACGGGCTTCGGCTGCACCATTATTCATAAATGTTCTGGGTAAGAATCCTCCGGGAATATCAGGGGCCAGGCTCAGCACTTTGTTTTTAAGAAAAGTGATATTGCCCGCAACGTTCAATGAAAAGTCTTTTGACAACTGCTGATTCCAACTGGCACTAAACTCTTCCCCCCAGTTTTTAATGCTGCCGCCGTTTTCCAACAGGTCGTTTATTCCCTGGACCGACCTGTTGATATAGGTCATCAGGTTTTTAGTTACTTTGTCAAAATAATTAAATTCAAAATGCAGCCGGTTATCAAAAGCAGTTAACTCAACGCCCACTTCTTTTGCATGCACGGTTTCCCATTTTAAATCAGGATTGGGCTGGTAGGCATTTTGGGCGGCATTGCTGATATTGGTTCCAAATGGGGCGCCTTTATTGGTAAGAAGATTAGGATACATGGGATAAGGAATAGGGCTTCCGTCCAACCTTGTAGCCGTTTGGTTTCCTAATACGCCGATGGATCCTTTTAGCTTCAGGAAGTTAATGGCGGTTATATCCTGCATAAACGCTTCTTTGGTAAGCTCCCACCCGGCGCCTACGGCCCAATAGAGCTGGTTCCTGTTTTTAGCGGGCAGTTGAGAGGAAGCGTCGTTACGCAGCGAAGCGTTTAAATAATACTTGTTCTTGTAATTGTATAACACCCGCGCTAACCCGGAAACGGTGGTATATTCATATTGGTTGGTGCTGCCGGGATCAACGGTTGTAATGGAGGGATCGTTAAACCCGGAGTTCAGGTACCAGAACCGGGGATCGTTGGGAATGGGCCGGGCAGAGGAACCGGAGGTAAATTGTTTGGCTATTGCGCCGGTAAGAAATGATCCGTAATAATAGGTAGTAAACCCTGCGGTGGCGGTCAGGTTATGATCTCCAAACCGGTTCTTATAGGTTAACACATAGTCCTGCTGAAATTTTTTCCAGTTATTCTGGTTCTGCGTAACAGATGTTAACGTACTGTAGAGATAGGGGTTATCCGTAATGGGGTCGTACGCATAATACAGGGGCTGATACACGCGTTTATCCTGGTTACTGAAATCTGCATACCAGGTGGGCCTGAAATTAAAATGTTTTAAGAAATTGATGTCGACGTATACATTGCCTACATACCGGTAGATGTAGTCTCGCTGGGTGTTCCAGGTGTTCTCTACTTCCAGAACGGGGTTTACCACACCAGAGTTTTGTAGGGTGGTAGCTAATCCGGAATAAATATTCATCATTACGCTGTCGCCAGTGTAGGGGTCTGCCACCTTAAACTGTTTGGTACCGGCATATACATTGGGCATCACCTTCCTTGCGTTATCCAGAACACTGGTTGCATCATATGGATTTCTTTGCCGGGAGGCGTTAAAATTTACGCCCAGTTTGATTGCCTTGTTCAGCTTTACTTCATCATTAAACGACAATTGAAGTTTCTTAAGGTTCTCATGAATAACAATACCATCTTCATTGGTATAGCCTAGTCCAAAAAAGAAATTATTTTTTTCTGAGCTGCTCGAAATGCTTAAATTATTTGAATTAAAAACCCCGGTCCGGGTAACGGCATTCACCCAGTCTGTATTGGAGTTTAATTGCGCATAGGGGGGAGTAGCAACATTATTGTTTGCGTTTTCTTCTGCAAAAAGCGTATTAAAGCCATTGGCGTCCACCATCTTAATTTTGTCCACCAGTTTCTTAAAACCATAGTTGGTGCTGAAGTTAATAGTGGTTTGCCCTTTTTTGGCTTTCTTGGTGGTGATGGCAATAACGCCGGTAGCGCCTTTAACGCCAAAAATGGCAAGAGAGGAAGGGTCTTTTAATACTTCGATCGATTCAATGTCATTTGGATTTATGAAATCGATATTGTCATTAAAAATACCATCCACAATATAAAGGGGGTGCACCTGCCCGATACTCACTGTTCCTCTTATCCTGATGTCGGGAGCAGCCCCGGGCGTTCCACTGTTTACCACGCTTAACCCGGCCACTTTTCCCTGTAAGGATGCTACAGGGTTGGTGTTGGGCTTGTCCGCTACCTCTTTACCATCAATTTTTACTATTGACCCGGTAAGGTCTCTTTTATTTGCGGTACCATACCCGATCACTACTACCTGGTCCATGATCTTTTGGGAGGCCATCATCTTAACAGCAATGCTGGCGTTGCCATTGAGCGGATATTCCTGGTCTTCATATCCCACCGCCGAAAATACCAATATGCTGTTGGCGCTGGGCACCGCAAGGGCAAAAGCTCCCTCTGTATTGGTTACTGTGCCCACATTAGTTCCTTTTACCTGTACAGATACACCTGCTAAAGGCGCGCCTGAACTATCGGTAACGGTACCGGCAACTCTTACATCTGCTTTTGCCAGCGGGTCTGCTTTTATGACAATGAGCCCGTTTTCCATTTTCTGAAAAGTAAGGTCGGTGCGAAAAAGCAATACCGGAAGAATTTCATCAATAGTGGCTTCTTTTGCATGAATGGTCACTTTGGTGTTCAATTGCTCCAGGCTGCTGTTGTACAGGAACCGGTAAGCTGTTTTTTGTTCGATCGATTTAAAAACATCCGCAATGTCCGTTCTCGTAGCATGTAAGTTAATACGCTGCTGCCCAAACCCGCGCGCGTGGATATTTAACGTAAAAAAAAGCATGAACAGCACCGTCAGTTTCATAGCGAGAAAAACTTTTTTTGTTTCGGGAAAGGTTGTTCCTCTTTTTAAGCATTTCATGTGATAAATGTTATTTTTTAATAGATATCACATGGAGTGGTCCTCGGTAAAAAACACTCCATGTAAAGTTACTTGATACATTCTGGTTTGTCTTCATCGTTTATTTTTTCAGTTATACAGATATAATAGTTAGTGCAGGGAGCTAATAACTATTACATTATTCTCTATTATATAATTAAACGGATTTGCAATTTTTAAGGCTGCCAGCGCCTGCTGAACCGTCTCTTTTTCAAAAGACCCGTTAAAGTTTAATTGCTTCACCCGGTCATCCGCAAAACGGATCTCCACATTATACCATTGTTCCATTTTATTTGCCAGGGTTGCAAAGTCGTCACCACGAAACTCCAGCCGGTTATACATCCATGCAGTTTCCACACGTTCCTGCTCCTTCTTTGTACTGTCAATAGTTTCGATCTTTATAGCGTCCTGCTGTTGTTCATTGGCGGTAGCGTTGTCTTCAACAACTTCCTTGCTGGGGATGACAATTTTTTGATTAGGGTATAACAGTACCGGTTGAAAATTTTTGTTACCCTCATGGCGGGTAATACTTACCAATCCCCGGTAAAGCACGGTAGTGATATTTGCTTCACTGCTGTATGCCTTTACGTTAAAAGCAGTGCCCAGCACTTTTACATCAATCGTTCCGGCATGTACAATAAATGGATGCTTCCTGTCTTTTACCACGTCAAAAAATGCTTCTCCTTCCAGCCGTACTTCCCGGGTGGCGCCTTTAAAATCGGTCACATAATACAGGTTGGATCCACCATTCAGCCACACCTGGCTACCATCAGGCAATAGCATTTGTTTGCGCGCCCCTTTACCGGTTGCCAAAGCCAAGGCAACCGGATCCTTTTTTATGGCAACGGTAGCGGGCTTATATAAAAGGAAAGCAGCGGCCCCAATTACAGCAATCACAATACCGGCGGCAGCATAATACGCCCTGCGGCGGCGCTTTAGCTGTATAACCGGTGCGCTTTCCAGGCCCCTGGCTTTTTCAACAAGTTCGGTTGCCTTTCGGGCATAATCCGGCTCCTCCATTTTTTCTTCCGGTAGCTGCTTCTTGCCCAAAAGCGGGTATAGTAATTCAAATTGCTGTTTTAAGTCGGGGTATTGAATGAAGTATTTCCGCAGTTCCTGTTGTTCTGCAGGCGAAGCCTCGCCATAGATGCTGCGCGCCATCAATTTCCATATGTATGCATCATCTCTCATATATGACAAGGCCGTACCCGTTATTTACAGGACAGGAAGAATGGTGTTGATCTACTATATAAATCCGGCTTTTTTTTAAATTTTTTTTGCTGATTGCTGTTGCGGGATGTTTTTGGGGATACCAAGGGCCTCGCTGATGCGTTTAACAGCGGTGGCCATTTGTACATCAATGGTGTTTACCGATATATTCAGGATGGCAGCTACTTCTTTGTATTTAAGCCCGTCTTCCCGGATCAATTTAAAAATCATTTTGCAGCGGGGTGGTAATTGGTCAATAGCATGGTTTACCCTGTTTAGCATTTCATTGGTTACAGTAAAGGTATAAGGGTCATTGTTGATGACCGCCACATCAGGCTCCAGGTTATCCAAACCGGAAACCATCCATTCCCGGGCCTGGGCCGAAAGCCTGTTGAGGGATTGATTTTTTACCGCAACATACAGGTATACGGAAAGATTTTCCACGTTACGCAGCAGCGATTGGCTGGTCCACACCTTCATAAAAACGTCTTCCACCACTTCATTTGCGATGTCGGAAACCCTAACCAATGAGAGAGAGAAACTGTAAAGACGCCGGTAGAATAATTCATATAGCCGGGTAAAAGCGGCTTCGTCTCCTTGTAAAATTCTTGTTTTCAGTACAGGCAATTCATTTTTAATATGGTCAGAATCGTTAATAATATTAAAAAATTATAGTTCAAAGATAGCAAAATGACTAACATGTATTAGAAACATAGTGCTGTTTTTCGGAGTTTAAAATCATCCAATAAAACGGCCGCCTGTTGAATGTCGTTAATACAAGAAAGCTATACGGTCTTTTTTCTTAAAAAAAATTTAATTTATGCCATTATGAATCAAATATTTATAATCAGTATTACGATAAAATAAGTCGTCGAAAAATAGTAATTTACTTTACAAAACAATATATTTGTAATTTACGGCTCGATTTTTGAGAACGCCTCGATTTTTTAAATGGCCTTAGGACAATCATTACAACAAAGACTTTTACAGAAGTTATCGCCGCAGCAAATTCAGTTAATGAAATTGCTGCAGGTACCTACTGCGAACCTGGAAGAACGGATCAAGGAGGAGATGGAGGAAAACCCGGCATTGGAACTGGATGAGGGAAAACACAGTGATGAGGGGGAGCTGAAAGATGAGTTTGCTGATAGTGAACATTCGCTGGACGATTCAGAAAACAACCGGGATGAATACGACAATATTGATGTTAGCGACTATGTGCAGGATGGCGATGATGATATTGCGGATTATAAAACAAGAGAAGATCATTACGGGGATGACGAGAACCGGCAGTTGCCTATAAAAACCGAAACCAGTTTTTATGATACGCTGGAGAACCAGTTGGGACTGCTTTCCCTTACGGAAGATGAACAGCGCATTGCACAGCATATTATTGGCAGTATAGATGAAGACGGCTACCTGCGCCGGGACACGCCGGCCCTGGTAGACGACCTGGCCTTCCGGCAGAATATTGAATCCACGCCGCAGGAAGTAGAAAAGATCATTCAAAAGATCCAGCAGTTTGACCCGCCGGGTGTGGGGGCGAGGGACCTTACCGAGTGTTTATTATTGCAGTTGCGGCGGCAAAAACAAGAAGGCAAGGATGTGGACAAAGCCATTCTGGCGATTGAAAAATATTTCGACGAATTTACCAAGAAGCATTACGAAAAGATCCAGCGGGGCCTGGGGTTAACGGAGGAGGAGCTGAAGGAAGTAATGCAACAGATCGTAAAGTTGAACCCCAAACCGGGTGGCAATGTGGGCGCCGTAAACAAGGCGGAAAGCTACGTGGTTCCGGACTTTTTTATAATTAATAATAACGGGAAGCTGGAATTGACGTTGAACAGCCGCAATGCGCCGGAACTGCGCATCAGCGAAGGCTACCGGGATATGATGCGGGATTATGACCGCAGTTCTAAAAAGGATAAGCAACAAAAAGAAGCGGTCCTTTTTATTAAGCAAAAAATTGACGCAGCAAAATGGTTTATTGACGCCATCAGGCAACGGCAGCATACGTTGCTGGATACGATGTCGGCGATCATGGAACACCAGGAAGATTTTTTTCTTACCGGTGATGAAACATCGCTGAAACCCATGATCCTGAAAGATATTGCTGAAAAGACCAACCTGGATATTTCCACTGTAAGCCGGGTGGCGAACAGTAAGTTTGTGCAAACAGAATTTGGTACCTATCGCCTGAAATTCTTCTTCAGCGAATCCCTGAGCACGGATAGTGGGGAAGAGGTTTCTACCCGGGAGGTAAAGAAAATATTAACCGATCTTATTGAATCGGAAAGCAAAAAACATCCCTACAGTGATGAAAAGCTTACCGAACTGCTGCAGGAAAAGGGCTATAATATCGCCCGTCGCACCGTAGCCAAGTACCGGGAGCAACTGAATATTCCGGTGGCAAGGTTAAGGAAGGAACTGGTGTAAGAAGTTGCCGGTTGCAGGTTTCCGGAGGGGATGTGCATTGCGCATTATGCGTTCCGCGTTGTGCCTTCAGAATTTAAGCCAATAGCCAGCAACTTGTAACGCTTTCGTCAAACCAGTTGCAATTTCGCTACTTTGGGGTCCACTTCTACCAAATCATCTTCAAAATTCAACCTGATGCGCCATTTTTGAAGAGTGGCAGCACCAATAATGGCTTCTTCGCTTAAGTTGGGAACTACCAAAAATTCATCGGAAAGCAGCACATCGTTTATATAAAAGTCAAGAGTAACTCTTTCGCTAATTTCAATATAATGCCCTTCGCTTGCTGTGGCCAGTTTTCTTACCCGCCCCAAATGAATGGGAACCTCTAATTCCTCTAACTGCTCTTTTGCAATACAAGAAAGATTCGCCCCGCTGTCAAATAAAGTGTACAGGTGCTTTTCTCCTTTGGAGCCTACAAATAATAAGCGTAGTTTTAATACTGACATCGGTTTAGCATTTTTGTTGTGTATAAAGGTACGAAATAGAAAGGTTCCTTCACCCCCGCCTTTGCCGGTGTTGCGCGCAGGCCGCGGCAAGATAAAACACCGACAAATAGTTCGTTGGTGTTTCTCCCGCCCACACACCTTCGCGCAACACGCAACGACAGGCTGGTTATATCGTCCACTGATCGTGCACGACGCCCACCAGGTAATACCGTCCGTTTTCCAGTTTGTAAACCAGTCGTACGCTTTTCCAGTCGATGCCCCCGTTCTTTTTACTGCCGCGAAGATAGTTTTCCGTAAAGTCAGCGCCGGGATAGGCCGTTTTCAGGTTGTTTATAGAATTGCCATCGCCTAAAACCTTGTTAACGCCCTGTCTTTGCGGGCTTAAAAAGTTGCCGTCGTATACAAATTTGCTGAAATAGGCCGCAGGACTAAGAAGAATAGGGTTGCCACTGCCATCATAGTTGCCCCAGTTAATTTTTTGGCCCTTATTCTTCGTAACCAATGCCGCAAACTCTTCTTTGGTGAACTTTTTATCCTCTTTTGGGTCTACAGTAGCATAGGGTGAAAAACGGACCCCTTCCCGCGGGTGGATAAATGAATCCAGCCTTGCATAGTCTTTATTCTTAAAGAGGGTCAGTATTTCCTTGGTTGTGGCTGCCAGCACACTATCCTTATTTTCCGGGGTGATGACAAAGATTTTTGCTGTATCGGCCGGCGTGATATGATTGACGATGGAATCGTGCCGCTCGCTGATGTCGATACCCGTGGTATCATCTTCTGTTTTGCCGCCGGAAGTTTTTTTATCCTTGCAACCATTACAACAAACAATAAAAGCGATCCCCAGCCCCATCATTCCTATCAGTTGTTTCTTCATATCGATCAGTGTATATTTTTAAGAATAGAAGCCCCGTTAAAAAGGCAGATCGTCCGCCCCCGTGTTCAGATCTGAATAATTATCTGAAGGCTCATTGTCTTTGTAGTTATTCCCCTGATTGCCTGCCGCTGTCGCCGATTCTACTTTCCAGGCTTTTACATCGGTATACCAGCGGCCGTTATATTCCCGGCTTTCCACATCAAAAGAAATGGTCAGTTGTTTGCCAGTTTGCAACAGGCTCTCATTGATTTTATCGCCCCAAATGGAAATACAAACTTTTTTTGGATACTGCGCCTGTGTTTCAACAATAATATCCTGCTTTTTCCACTCTCCGTTTTTTCCTGTTCCTTTTTGCAAGGGTAAAACCTGTACCAGGGTCGCCGTCAACTGCATAATTCGCTCTTTATTTTAATGTAAACAAAATTTATGCTACAAATATAGCTGCGTTCGGGCAAAGCGGTTGGAAATTAACCGATGATTTTAGCGGGCTTCTTCTTTATTTTGCAGGATGGATTCCAAACTGGTTTTAAATAGCGAGAATGAATTGAGAGAGACGATTGATCATCAGCCAAAGGCGCAAAAGATGATCGCAACCCTGCTGTCTTATATCTTTCACCCGGTGTTTGTACCGGTGTATGTTATTTATTTCCTGTTGTTTGTGCAACCTTTTTTGTTTGTTGCCCTCCGGCTGGAAGGGCCGGATGTGGTCATTCGCGCAAAAATGGGCATCCTGCTCCAGTCCATAGTGAATTATACCTTTTTCCCGCTGGTAACGGTACTGCTGTTAAAAGGGGTAGGGTTTATTCAATCCATTAAATTAAAGGAACGTAAAGACCGAATCATCCCGTTTATTGCCTGCAATATCTGGTACTTCTGGATCTGGTATGTATGGCGCAACCTGGAAGCCGTTCCAAAAGAACTGGTGATTTTTTCCTTTGCCGTTTTTATGGCCTCTTCCATTGGCTTGCTGGTAAATATTTATATGAAAGTCAGTATGCATGGCATTGCCCTGGGTACCGCTACTGCCTTTTTATGCCTGCTCGGTTTTGAGTATGGGCCGGGTATGGCTGTTTATATCGCAATAGCCCTGCTTATTACAGGCGTGGTAGCTACCGCCCGTCTTTTATTATCGGATCATACCGCAAAAGAAGTGTACTGGGGGCTGGCAGTAGGCGTGGCCGGATTGCTGGTAGCAACGGTTGTGGCATAGTCTGTTTCCCGGTCATTTTTATTGTTCCAAAATGCATTGGGCTAACGAAGCACCATTTTCATTTGAAAAATAGCCGCATAACTATGAAATGGACATAAAAAATTTTGAGCACCTTTATGCCGGATGCGATGAAAATTTTTATGCGGGATCCCATGGCTGAAATCAATAATAAAAATGCAGATGTACACAATGATTCTTAAACTTCAGTTTATTCTACTTTTTTTCCTGGCAGGCAACCTGCTGCTGGCGCAGCCTTCCACCACCGTACCTGTAGTACAAAACAGGGATAAGTTATATGACTGGCAACAGCGACACGAGGCGATACTCGCTTTGAATAAAGAGAACCCGCCACGCAATGTGATCATGGGCAATTCCATTATTCACTATTGGGCGGGACTGCCCAAGGCGCCCGTTGTTCGCGGAGCCGATTCCTGGACCGGATATCTGGAACCCCTCGGATTAAGGAATATGGGTTTTGGATGGGACAAAATTGAAAACGTTTTATGGCGCGTGCAAAATGGGGAATTGGATGGATATACGGCAAAACATGTAGTGCTGATGATCGGCACCAATAATTTAGGAGATAATAATGATAAGGAGATAATTGAAGGACTGGCCGTATTGGTAAAAGCCGTGCGGCAACATCAGCCTGCTGCTAAGATCCTGCTGGCGGGCATTTTACCGCGCCGCAGGCAGGAAGACCGGATCGCCGGCTTAAACAAAGCTATCAAAAAACTTGCCCGTAAAAAGCATGTTGTGTTTATTAACCCGGGCCGTATATTTTTAAATAAACAAAGCAAGATTGACGAGCAATGGTTTGTCGATGGCCTGCACCCTAATGCGGCCGGGTATCAAAAACTGGCGCCTTTACTGGCGAGGCATTTGAAAGATTGATTAAAAAATAATAAAATCCAATATTTTTAGTTTCGTATTGCTAATTTTATTAGCTTTGTGTTGTTGATAAAGTTAATCAGACAGGATATATTGAAATTGTAATTTTGGTTATGGCAAAAACAGAAAAAACTATAGAAATGGACACAAATAGCGAAAAACTAAAGGCGCTGCGGCTGACCATGGATAAAATTGACAAGGATTACGGCAAAGGCAGTGTGATGATGATGAATGAGAAGGCCGAAGTGAACCAGGAAGTGATTTCCACCGGTTCCATTGGCCTGGATACCGCACTGGGCATTGGCGGGCTGCCGCGTGGCCGGGTGATAGAAATTTACGGACCTGAATCTTCCGGTAAAACCACCATTGCAACCCATGTAATTGCAGAGGCGCAGAAAAAAGGAGGCATGTGCGCGATCATTGACGCGGAGCATGCTTTTGATAGTAACTATGCAAAGAAATTAGGAGTAAATGTTGATAATTTGCTGATCTCTCAGCCTGATTACGGTGAGCAGGCGCTGGAAATTGCCGACCGCCTGATCCTTTCCGGGGCGTTGGATGTGGTGGTGATCGACTCTGTTGCAGCACTGGTACCTAAAAGCGAGCTGGAAGGCGAAATGGGAGATAGCAAAATGGGCTTGCATGCCCGGCTGATGAGCCAGGCGCTGCGGAAGCTTACCGCTACTATTTCCAAGACCAATACGGTTTGTATTTTTATTAACCAACTGCGGGAGAAGATAGGGGTCATGTTCGGTAACCCCGAAACCACTACCGGTGGTAATGCGTTAAAGTTTTATGCTTCCGTACGTTTGGATATCCGTCGTTCTGCACAAATCAAAGACGGCGACAGCGCTATCGGGAACCGCGTGAAAGTAAAAGTTGTTAAAAACAAGGTGGCGCCCCCCTTCCGTTCCGCTGAGTTTGATATCATTTTTGGAGAAGGAGTTTCCAAAACCGGTGAGATCATTGATATGGGTGTGGAATTGAATATCATCCAGAAAAGCGGGTCCTGGTATAGTTATAACAGCGATAAGCTGGGCCAGGGGCGTGATGCCGTAAAATCGTTGTTGCTGGACAACCCCGAATTGGCTGCTACCATAGAAGCCCAGATCCGGGAGAAGATCAAAGAGATGCAGGGATAGTTTTTTTAAATATAGATGGGTTAGTAAGAAACCTCGCTTTCGGGCGGGGTTTCTGTATTAAAATATAATTATCAGAGTTGGCAGTCGGCTTACGGGTTTTAGAAACGCGAAAAAGGCTCACCACGTTCCCGAATTCTTTTTAATTTGTATTGGATAACAAACCAAACCGTCCATTTGTCAACTATGATTGCTGCTGTAGTCCGGTCTGCCGTAGTTTAGTTGAAAATTAATGTTATGAGACGAATCCTGATTTTCTTTTTATGTGCAGCGGCACTTTCGGCAAAGGCCCAGCCAGGAACGGTTAAAATGATGGACAATGATATATCAACGCTTTCAAAAGATCATGCCCCATTGTATAAAATAGAAGTTCTCCCGCAGGATAGCGGATATGCACCTCCGGAACAAGCAAGAACTGCGCCTTATTCGATTAAAAATGAAGCACTTAATTTCTTATTTGTTGATGAAAGATCAAAGTACCTGCCTGGTGCAAAAAAAGTAATTGTGAGGTTTTATATAGCGAGATCTATAAAAGCGGAGGAACTCCGGTATTCAATAGAAGAAAACGGCACGACAAAAGCGGCAAACTGGGCGCCATTGCCTGATCGGCGCATTGCTGCTTCAGGGAATGAATTTAATATTTTTGAGATTAAAAATGTTAGGGCTGACAACCGGTTTCTGCATATTGGTATTTATAGCATAAAGGATCCTGGCGCTGTTCTTTTTCAAACGACCAGTACCATAAATTTGGCAAAGCCCGCGCTTGCTGTTTTCTTCACGTTCCAAAAAGATAAACCGGATACTACAAAAGGTGAAGATGGGGTTATCAATGTGCAATACAACTCCTTTGATAGGAATATGAGCGGTGTGACGTTTAATAATAAAGAAGTGGTGATAAACAGAACCCTTTTTATAAAAACGGATAATGCGCCGCAGCTCTTTAACCTGCTTATCAAATATGACGTAAATGAATACATGTATTTTAAGCCTCGCTGGATAAAATTATCTGCAAACGTTTTTACGCCTCTTGAAGATAGTATGCGGGCTGAAGGTTATAACTATAAAGCGGAAGTTCCGCAGGAGCTGGTTCGTTTTAGCGCAAAACTGCAAATGTTTTTGTACTACAACTTTACTCAATTATATGGCAAAAAAAATAAAGACTTTAGTTATTCTTCCAATGATGTGGAATTTACGGTCAAAGATGTGTATGTGCTTAGCGCTCGAGACTGGTTGCTGATAAGCCTTGTTATAGGACTGCCGCTGTCCAGTATCGCCCTGTTATTTATTTTGTGGTACCGGGGAAAACAAAAAAGAAAATTGCAGCAGCAACGCTATATCAGTATGGAAGCGAAACTCAAATTGCAGTCCATCCGATCGCAGCTAAACCCGCATTTTATTTTTAATGCCCTTTCGGGTATTCAAAACCTGGTGCATAAAAATGAAACAGGTAAGGCTGAAACATACCTGGGCACTTTTTCCCGGCTTACCAGAAATGTACTGGATGATTCGGATAAAGAGATGATAACGCTCCACAATGAAATAAAATTACTGGATGATTATTTAAAAATGGAGCAGCTTCGTTTTGGCTTTCAATACCATATTCTTGCAAACGAAGACCTCGACCGCTATAATATTGAGCTGCCAGCGATGTTATTACAACCTCTTATTGAAAACGCCGTCAAACATGGTATCGCATCCTTGAAAGCGAATGGAATGATAACTATTGATTTTGAAAAATCGGAAGATGACCTGGCAATACGACTAACAGATAACGGAATTGGCTTTGATGAAGTAAAAGAGTATAACGGCATGGGGCTGCGGTTAACCCGAAACCGGATATCTTTACTGAATACAGTGTATAAAAATACCCCTGTTGGTTTAGAGATGCAATCGGGCACAAACGGAACAATTGTAATCATTACTTTAAAGAACTGGTTAGTATGAAAGCAATTATTGTAGATGATGAGGAACATAATATTGAGAACCTTGCCGTTCTTTTAAAAAGATCAGGCGCTGATATAAAGGTTACCGGTGTTGCGGATAATATTGTCTTTGCTGAAAAATTGATCAGGGAGACGGCGCCCGATATCGTTTTTCTGGATATACAGATGGGCAAAGAAACAGGCTTTGATCTGCTGCAAACTATTTATCCCAGGAATTTCGAAGTGATTTTTGTAACAGCATATGATAAGTATGGCATCCAGGCGGTAAAATATGCTGCGTTGGATTATATTTTAAAACCGGTGGACAGCGAAGAGCTGAAACTGGCTATTGAAAAAGCCCGGCAAAAACTGCTACTAAAACAAAACCAACGGCAACTTGATTTCCTGGTAGAACATATCAGGCAAAACAATAAGCCATCTAAAATTGCTTTACCACAGCAAAATGAAATACGTTATGTTGCCATTAAAGACATTATCCGCTGTGAAGCAAATAATGCATATACCTACTTTTTTCTTGTCGGCGATCAAAAGATCTTAACCTCAAAGTCGCTAAAAGAATACGAAGAGCTGCTTGCGGAACATCAGTTTATAAGGACACATCAATCGCATCTTGTTAATCCATTGTATATAAAAAGTCTGTTAAAGGAAGATGGAGGCCAGTTATTATTAACGAACGGCGCAAAGGTTCCCATATCCAAAGCCAGGAAAGACTTTGTAAAAGAGATTCTGAGAAATGGTCAGTAAAAGTTGATTCCCTGGTTTTCTTTTTCCTGATCGCGCAACTTCTTTTTCTTTTTTCGAAACATAACCGGGGATTATCCGGATATTTTTGAAAAAAAATATGTGCAGCTTTAAAACACTTTATTATGGCGAAGAAGGTTACCTGATCGCTTGTGAGGAATGCCGGCATTTTCAACTGGCTTTTCAGACTTCTTTATTTACACTTACAGCCGACGATCTTAAAATATTTCATAGCCTGGTAAAACAGCACCGGGAATATCATCGGGAAGCAACGGGGTCGTTCCAAAAAAATATTTACATTCCCACACCGTTGGAAGGTTACGGAATGATCCTGGATCAAAGAGAATTGCAGCAACTTTTTGAACTGCTGGAAACAGCCGAAATAAATTTTAAGACAATGGGACTGCTGGAACTATTTAAGCCGGTTGGTCATTAATTGTTATATAGCCCAACGGGTTGTTTTTCTTTCATATATTCTTTAAAATATTTTTCAGTTGGCTTAAATCAGCATCATTTTCATATTTCTTCTCTGCACTGTCATATAGTATTTTCCCATTCTTATCAATAAGGCACAGTCTGGGCACCGGCCGGTTGCCATATTTGTTGATCAAATTATCATCATTATATATATTGATCCAATTCATCCTTTCTTTTTTTATGGTCTTGGAATAATCGCTGTCTTTTGATGATTGAAGTGCAACAGAAATGATTTTCAGGTTCCGGGATGCGAACTCATTATTGATTTTACTTATTGCAGGAATCTCCTGAACACATCCGCGGCACCAGGTTGCCCAAAAATGAAGCAATACAAAATTTTTTCCTTTGAAATCAGACAGACGTATCGTTTTACCATCGATGGATCTGGAAACAAATCCGATTGCAGTTGAATCGCTTTTGAGCGGACGCCTTCCGAAAAGAGTTTCTTTCAAATAATTGCCTTCATTGCTGTTTTTATACTTGTCCGGAAAAGCGTTGTTTAATATATTCAAAAGACTATCAGGAGCAAAGGCATTCGCCACAAGATTGCAAAAAGCATAGAAGGAATAGAAGGAATCGGGTGTTTTTAAAATATACTCTAATCGTTTTTTGTTTAGATTCTTAAGTAGCACATCGAAATATTGATGATTGATTTCCGGATTTTTGTTGGCATCAATAATTGCCATGTTCTTCTCCTCAAAAGCTGATGCTCTTTTCCTTTCGCTGGATGTATAAGCATCCATCCTTTCTTTTTCTTTTCTAAAATCTTTTGCGTTTTTTAGTTCATACTTTTCAAAAGGAGAGCCTGTAGCTGCATCCCGTCTCAATACTATTGCAGCAGGCTGTTCATCCAGGAAAAAAATACCTCCCCAGGTGTTTTCCGGATGCTCTTTACTTTTGGGATATTGCAGATCAATGACTGCATAAGTAGAGTAGAATGTTCCGGAAAACTGTAATGCACCATTGGGAGCAGCAGTGTAATTTATTTTTTCGGTGTGCTTTCCGTCGTTTAAAAACGCGGTAAATGCAGTTGCATCTGCCCCGGCGGGCGGCGTTACGGTTAACCGGAATTGCTTTTGTGCATTAACAACCGAAGTAACGCAAATGCACTGGATCAAAATAAATACCAGCCTAACTTTAATAGGAACGAATTGGATCATTACCGACGTTTTTTAATTTGCGCTGGGGCTGATCAAAAAATATCTGACTGATGATCAGCCCCGGAATTTGAGTCTTTTTGATTTTCCCGCAGATTTTCGCAGAAGAAAAAAAGTGTGATCTGCGCCACGCCATCGGCTTGAATCTGCTGACCAAAAATGCTTTTCATACCCAGGGCCTAATAAAATTACGCATAATAAAAGAGGTGCCACAGGAAGAAATCGTTAAAATAATCGCAACACCCCCTCACAACTAATTATCCTTTAATGTACTGGGCTCCACGGCTGGTTGCGGCAGTCCCAGGCTGGCGATTTCAGTATAAACAGATGCGCCAGGTTTAAAACCCCACTTTTTGAAGAAAGTAGTAAGATCCTTGCCCGATATGGTACAGGCTTTCAGCATAAAATAACGCATTTTTTCCGCGTCAGCCGATAGGCTGGGTTTTTCGGCTCTTGTTTGTTTGTGCAAAGTGATGTAAAATTGATCGCCAAAGGCCAGCCAAAGCTGGTGGAACATAACTAACCGGGTAAAATTACCATCGGTCATTTGCGCATCCGAATTAAAATCTTTGCTGGTGTCCGTAATGGCCAAAAAGTTCATAGCGTTGGTGGTGGTGGGTCCTTTCAAACGCAGAGCGCCGGTGCCGTTGACGGCCCGCTCGGCTGCCAGGGTATAAATGTTGACGGTTACTTCACCCAGTGTAGACCATTTCCACGCTTGCTGCTGATGCAGATGACCCAGTTCGTGCCAGGCGCCCCAGCCATTGTCGACAATGTTCTTTGCTGTCAGTGCTTCATTCATCAGGCCGGGTGCAAACCAGGTCCTGTAATAGCTGGCAACGCCCCAGATATTTTTAGCGTTGGAAATGGTCATCAGGATCTTATGGGTGGGGGGTGCATTTTCCGGCGCCGAATTATCCATCCCGGCAATATAGTTCTCTCCTTTTTCTACTCCTTTGTCGATCGTTTGAAGGATAAAATTAGCATCGCCATTGCTGGTGCTCAGCGCCCGGTTTCTTTCAAAAACAAGATAAGTATTGTTGTTGGTCAGGATCGCCGCCGGGGATTGGGTGTATTGATTCAATTGCGCCGTCCAGTCGGTGGTTTTATCTTTTACAAATACCGGTGCCCTCACCGCGCCGCCCTTAAAGGTAATGCGCACTTTTGCAGTTGGAGTGCCGGTGGTAGTGAACCGGATCCATAGGAGTCCTCCGTATGGATCACCGGTTATCGTGTTGTCGCCCGCTGCAAGCTGCTCTGAGCGCGGGTTCCAGCGCAGCGTGTCAAAAGAATAAGTACCTATTAACAATTTGGGGAGCGTGGTGCCCGCCAGTGGTGCCACAGTAAGCGTTAATGAAGTGTTCGGCGGAAGGTAATATCCGGTAGGCTCAAAATCGGACCATACAAATCCCTGCCGTAACCGGTCCAATGACTCTTTGGAGCCATCAATGCCTTCACTGAAATCCTGCACATTCGATCCCAACGAATATAGCGGCGCTGTGCTTTTTGCGGCACTATCTGCAGGAGCGGTATGGATCATTAATGGCGTTGCCTTTTGACAAGCCTGAACCAGCATCCACAAAAGAAAAAGAAACAGATAACTTTTTTTAAACAGGAACAATCGCATCGGAACATTTTTTTAAAGCTAAGCAACAATCATGCGAAAAGGCTAAACAACCGTTTGCGCTGCAAACAAGCGTTAATGAACCGGGCGCACTCCTTTGAAAAAGAGCATACCAATGAATCGAATGGCCGTCTTGCGGGACCGATTGGATTTGTAAGAACAAAACCGGAAAGTATCGGAAGTTGCTAAACGCATATAAGCGTATTTTTCTTTCATTTTATAAGGGTATTTGGGGTTCGGGCTGCCAAGAGTATGTTAAAGTGAGCCGGTTTTATACAAAAAAACGGTTTATAATTTAAAAATTAACAATTTGTTAACATTACAAATTGTATCAAAGTAAGTCAAAAAAACAAGATCGATTTCAAAAACTTTTTATATATTTTTTAACAAGTCGATGGAAAATGAAAGATATTTCATTTATCCTGCTCTTCTTTCAATAATAATTATGAGATGCTGCCTCTTTATTCTAACATCCCGGTTTTTTAAAATCATTGCTCCAAAACGAAAATGATGGTTTAATAGATTCAATTCTCTTTTTTTGTAAGAGAATGTAATAAACCAAAAGTGTTTGGCCCTGATTGTTGATTGCTTTCCCCAAATACTGTCGATTATAAAAATTTATTGGACGAAATCAAAACGTTATCGTATGAGATCAGTATGGATCGTATTGCTCGTATTCTGCCATGTTATGGGGTATGCCCAAACCAAGAGCATCTCGGGTGTTGTAAAAAATGCGGAAGACGGCGTTGTGCTTCCGGGGGTTACTGTAAGAGTAGTAAACAAGCAGTTCCAGACAATCACCGACAAGAATGGTGAATTTAAGATTAGCGCTGCGGTGGGCGATTCGCTTGCTTTTTCCTTCGTGGGGAAAAAGGAGCTGAGAAAAGCTGTGGGAGAGAGCAGCATTCTTGAAGTGCTATTGTACAACGATAAAAACGATATGGACGAAGTAACGGTGGTGGCTTTTGGCAAGCAGAAAAAGGCCACGATAGTAGGTGCCATAACAACCGTAAACGCCAAGGATCTGCGCATACCGGCATCCAACATCACCAGCGCCTTTGCCGGCCGGATACCGGGGATGATCTCTTATTCGTTGTCCGGGGAACCGGGGGCAGACAATGCCCAGTTTTTTGTACGCGGCGTTACCACGTTCGGGTACCAGTCTGCACCACTCGTTTTGATCGACGGGTTCGAATCATCAATGGACAATCTGGCGCGGATGCAGCCGGATGATATCGAGTCCTTCTCGATAATGAAGGATGCGCTGGCTACAGGAATGTATGGTGCCCGGGGCGCCAACGGGATCATTATGGTAACGACCAAAGCCGGCCACGAAGGCCCGGTGGGCTTTAATATGCGGTTTGATGTAAACACGGCCCGCCCGGTAAGTGTGCCCAAAATGCTGGATGGTCCAACCTATATGAAGCTGTACAATGAAGCCCGCATTACCAGGGACCCCAACCTGGGGCCGTACTACTCTCAGCAAAAAATACAATCTACCATCGATAATGAAAATCCGATGATCTATCCGAATATCGACTGGTATAAAACCCTGTTTAAGCCGTCTGCCACTAATTTGAAAACCAACGTAAATATCTCCGGCGGCGGTCAGGTGGCTACTTATTATGTGTCTATGGGTATGGATAAGGAGCAAGGCCTTTTGAAAACGGATCAAATAAATAAATACAACAATAATATCGATATCCAACGGTATTTTATTCGTTCCAACGTGATCTTCAAACTAACCCCCACTACTAAACTGGACACCCGGATACAGGGCCGGTTTGAAGGGCAAAATGGTCCTTATATTTCGGCTTCCCAGCTATTCCGGCTGGTAATGAACAGCAATCCCGTGGACTTTCCGGCGGTGTATGAACCGGATTCAGTTAACCAGTACTCGAGGTTTACATTGTTTGGCAGCAGTTTTGTTAACGGAGCAGCCAAGGTGAACCCCTATGCGGAAATGGTGCGCGGCTACCAGGATAAAAATGTATCGGATATTACGGCACAGGCAACATTGATGCAGGACCTGGGAATGATTACAAAAGGACTGCGGGCACAGTTAAAAGCTTCGGCCAACACCTCCGGAGAAAATACCGGACGGCGTACCTACCTGCCCTATTATTACGACCTGGAATCCTATAACCAGGTTACAGGAAAATATACACTGTTCCCACTGAATCCTACCAGCGGACGCCCTTACCTGGGTGATATTGAACCGGTCAGAAATGCCAGTGGCCGCTATTATTATGAGCTATTGTTTAACTGGGAACGCACTTTTGGTCCGCATAGCCTGGCAGCAACCGAAGTGGGAACCATGGAAAAAAACCTGCTGACCTCCGGAACGGCTACTTCCATTTTTGAAGCGCTTCCCGAAAAGAATATACGCAACTCCGGAAGGGCTAATTACACGTATGACCGGCGTTACATGATGGAAGTTGGATATTCTTACATGGGTTCAGAGAAATTTACCGGGGGCAAACGCTGGGGTTTCTTCCCCACGGTGGGTGCCGGTTGGTCTGTTTCAAACGAAGCATTCTGGGAGCCGGTCAAAGATGTGATCAGTACGCTGAAGCTGAGAGGCTCCTGGGGGCTGGTGGGTAACGATGCTATTGCCCAGCGCAGAGACCGCTTCTTTTTTCTGTCGGACATTTCATTGTTTAACGGGGCAACCGTTATCGACAACGGCTATCGCTGGGGTACCTCCTTCATGAACTCCTATGGCGGCTACAAGGTAAACCGGTATGCGAATCCGGATATTACCTGGGAGATGTCTGAAAAATGGAATGCCGGCATTGATATGAACCTTTTTAACGAAACGCTGAAGTTGCAGGCCGATTTTTACCGCGACCGCAGGAGTAAAATTTACATGCAACGACAGAATTTTCCTGCCTCGGCAGGTTTGGAGGCTTCCATCAGCGGCAATGTGGGCGAAGTATTATCCAAAGGATTTGAAAGCTCTCTTAGCTACGAAAAAAGCCTGTCTAAAGACTTCTGGTTTTCAGCAAGAGCCAATTTTACCTATGCCACCAACAAGCTGGTAAAACTGGATGAGCGGAACTATCCGGATCAATACCTGAAGCGCCTGGGAAGCAACATTAACCAGGAATGGGGATTGATCGCCGAACGACTTTTTGTAGACCAGAATGAGATCGATAACTCGCCCAGGCAGGATTTTGGCGGGTATCTGGCCGGCGACATCAAGTATAAAGATGTAAATGGCGATGGGGTGATAAACGGCAACGACCGGGTAGCCCTGGGTTTCCCAACGGTTCCTGAAGTACAATATGGCTTTGGTACCTCTATGGCCTATAAAATGTTTGATTTTGGCTTTTTCTTCAATGGCAGCGCGCGCGTATCCTTTTTTATTGATGCAAGCGCCTCCAGTTCGGAAGATCCTCCCCGGGCGGGTATTGCGCCTTTCGCCAACCGCAGAAATGCATTGGCGATCATAGGCAACGACTATTGGAGCGAAACCAACCCCAATGTGCATGCTTTCTGGCCCCGGTTGTCAACCTTCCCGGTAGACAATAACACACAGCAATCCTCGTGGTGGATACGGGATGGTTCATTCCTGAAGTTGCAATCGGTGGAGCTGGGCTATAGCCTTCGAAACCTTAAAAAATGGAAAGTGAAGGGGGGCAGTCGCATCTATGTCAGCGCACAAAACCTGTTCACCTTCTCTTCATTCAAGCTCTGGGATCCGGAAATGCGGGACCGCGGGCTGGGATATCCAAACAATAAAAGAATTAATGCCGGGATTCAATTGACGTTTTAAAAAAAGGAACATGAAAGTTATTACTACTACTGTATTTGCGCTCTTGCTGCTTACTGTTGTTTCCTGCAAAAAAAAGTATCTGGATGTAGTTCCGGATAACACATTAAAGCTGGAAGACGTTTTCGACACAAAAACCGACGCCTGGAACGCCCTGGCGAAAGCCTATAATTATATTCCAAGGGACGATAATACGCACTTAACCTCCTGGACACTGGGTGACGAATGGCTCGGCCGTTTGGATTTGAATAACAATACAGACCAGCTACGGGCCACGCGCATTATGCGGGGGCTACAGTCTATGACCTCTCCGCAGTTGGGGCTTTGGTCCGGCACGCAGGGAGGGAAACCTCTGTACCAGGGCATCCGCCAGACTGAGGTGTTCCTGGACAATATTGACAAGGTGAGGGATATGCAGGATGGCGAAAAGAAAGAATGGAAAGCGCAGGTAAAAATGCTCAAAGCGTATTATATGTTCCTGCTGGTGCAGCATTACGGTCCCATTATTATTCCTGATAAAATGGCCTCGCCCGAATCAAAACCGGAAGACCTGTTTTTGCCCCGCGCCAAGGTAGAAGATTGTTTTCAATACATCCTGAAACTGATCAATGAAGCCCTACCCGACCTTACGGAACGGGCAGATGCGAATAATAAGGGACAGATCGACCAAATTGTAGCCAAGGCCATTAAGGCGCGGGTGCTGTTTTTCAGGGCAAGCCCTTTCTTTAACGGGAACCGGGAATATTTCGGGGATTTCTTTGATCATGATGGCAAGCCTTTTTTCCCGCTGGAGTATCAACCGGAAAAATGGAAGGAAGCACTGGATGCCATTAATGATGCCATTACCATTGCCGAGGGTAACGGTCACCGCTTGTACAACTTTACCCGGGATCCTTACGCCTATGACCGCAGTGCTTTTGCCGTAAATGGCAATAATATGAAAACGCTTTATGACCTGCGTATGGTGATTTGTGACCCGTGGAATGAAGAACTGGTATGGGGGTATTCAAATATCGATTATTATAACCAGGGAGAATTGGCGCATGCCTCCAATATACGACTGCCAACGGGCTATGAAGGTGTGATAAATACCACCTCTTTCTCCTGGCAGTGGCTGGGGGCCTCTTACCAGATGGCAGAACGCTATTATACGAAGAACGGATTGCCGATCGACGAAGACGCCACCTTTGATAAAAGTACTATGTATGAACTGGTAACCACTCCGGGTTTGAACACGCCGGAATACGCTCCGCTGGCGGGTTATATGCAGCCGGGAGTACAAACCATACGGCTTTACATGAACCGGGAACCACGGTTTTATGCGAATTTGGGTATTACCGGCGGCTATTGGCGGGCGCATACACAGTTGATCAGCACTATGATGTATTCCGGTACCGCCGGCGGCTTTACTTCCTCCGTAAGCCAAACGGATTACCTGGCCACCGGTATTGGCGTTCAAAAATTTGTACATCCCGAATCTCAATCCGGAGCCTGGCAGCGTACGATTAAATATCCCTATCCGCTGATCCGTATGGCCGACCTGTACCTGATGAAAGCGGAAGCCATGAATGAATTCAGTGGCCCCAGCGCACAGGTATATGATGAAATCAACAAAGTACGCCGGCGGGCAGGCGTGCCGGATGTAGAGGTGGTATGGTCGGATCCGAGTATTTGCAGAAACCCCGGAAAGCATCTTACAAAAGAAGGATTGCGCGATATTATTTTACAGGAACGCTCCGTTGAATTCGCTTTTGAAGGGCAATATTTTTGGGACATGCTCCGGCACAAAAGAGCCGCTTCCGTTTTTTCAGCGCCCATCCGCGGCTGGACATACACCGGCACCAATGCTGCATCGTTCTTTATATTGGAGGATAAACAGGCACGACGGTTTACCATTACGGATTGTTTGTGGCCGATTGATCTGAATGAAATGAATACTAACGGAAAACTGATCCAGAATCCCGGATGGTAGCAAGGTTTAAATGACGTGTATTTAATGAAAATGATTATGAAAAATCAACTTATTATAACCCTATTGATACTAATGCTGGTGGCGGCGTGTAAAAAGCAGAGCCGTTTTGAAACAGGAGGCAGCGACAATACACCCCCCGGTAAGGTTACGCTAAAGGAATACAAACCCTTGTTTGGCGGCGCCCGGTTTTTTTATACGGTTCCGAAAGATGAAGACCTGCTGGGCGTTGAAGCCGTTTATACCAACAAAAACGGACAGTCGTTTAAGTTTATGGCTTCGTATTTTTCCGACTCGCTGGATGTGTACGGGTTTGGCAGTATTGATGAATACAATGTACAATTGTATGCTGTAGACCGCTCCGGGAACAAATCGGATGTGCTGGATGTAAAAGTAGTACCACTTGAACCTGCTTATACAAGGGTGGCGAAAACAATACAGGCAAAAGCCGGATTTAGCTCATTTTTCCTTGACTGGCAAAACGAGCTGAAGCAGAACGTAAACGTATATGTGGAATATGAATTTCCGCAGGGAGGCACTACCCGAAAACTGACCACCGTGTTTTCCTCCAATCAGCCTGCAGACCGCAGGTTTATCAGCGACCTCTACCTCGCTTCCAATGAACAGGTAAAAGTAAAGGTAAAGGTGGGCGATATTTATGGCAACATAACCGATTTTATAGATAAGGGCTCTTTATCGCTTTATGATGATATTAAAATCCCCAAACAGGCGTGGACGATTCCGAACCCCAATGATTCTATTGGCGGAGTGCCTATGATGTTTGGGAACGGGCTGGAGGGAAGATCGCTGAAAGTGATTGACGATATTATCGACAGGGGCGATAACCTGAACTTCCTGCACACGCAAAGCCGCGGACGCACCGGCAAAAGCGCTAATGGCAATATGCCCTGGAACTTTATCATTGACCTGGGCGATTATTACGAGATCAGCCGGATTGTAACCCATCAACGGCATTCCGGCGGGCTGGCCAATGTAAGCCGCGGGCAGTACTATCGTACCGAAAATGTAGGGCGTTACCGTACCTATACCTGGAATGACACCACCAGCGAATGGGAGCAGGTGATGGAGTACCAGATTCCCGTTCCTGCGGGACTTACAGAGCTTGAGTTTGTAAAAATGGGCGAAGCAGGGGATATGGCTTATATGTATCCGGATAACCCCAAATACACCAAACGCACCCGAAAGTTCCGGTTTGAGGCAGTAAAAGGATTTTCAGGGAACTATACCCTCGATGATGCAAACTGTCTTTCGGAAATTACTCTTTATGGAAAAAAATCGCAATAGGTAAGCATCCAAAATCAGCATCATGAGCAACAAAAAATATATATACCTGTTCTTTTGTATCGTATTGGTAGTGGTATTGGCATCTTCGTCCTGCAGTAAGATGTACGATAATATGGAAAAATATGCCGGCGAAACGGTATACCCCGGCAGATTTGATACTATTATCGGGCACGTGGGATTTGAACGCGTTGAAATTGACCTGATGAGGGCCGGAAGAATCCCCGCCAGCCAAATAAAACTGGGCAAGGCAATGAAAACGATTGTGGAATATGATAGTATGAAAATCACAATCGATTCGCTGGCCTCCTGGATCAATATTAAGGACCTTAAGGTTTCTAAACTCTACCGGTTCAAAATATATACCATAGATGATAACGGAAATAAGTCCGTGCCGCAGCAGATCGGCCTGATCCCCTACACGGAAACCGACCTGGGAAACCTGGTTATTCCGTCGCCCCAGGCGCTTACTTCCTCTTCTTCAGCAATACTGACCTGGCCCACCGGAATTTCATCTGCCGTGTTAACCTATTATGGGCTGAAATATGCTTATAAGGATAAAAACGACGCCGCAATGACTGGTGACGGGGCGCAAAACCCGCGTATCGTAATGACAAACCTGAGTGCCGGGGCCACTGCGTCAATTGATATAAGTTATAAAATAATTCCTAAAGTCAATGGTACGCCTATATTGGATACCGTATGGGTACCACGCAAGATCCAGGCCAGTATCCCAACGGGAACTACTCCGTTCCAGCCCACTGAAGCAGCCGTTTTAACCGCTAACGGGGTTACCACGTTTACAGCGGATGCCATTGCCCCCATACAGAAATTGACTTTCCCCGTACATACGGTTAGCCTGCAGGATATTTTCTATTTCCAGGGCCTGAAAGAGCTGGATCTTACCGGCGGCACTATGTTTGAAATGACTAAAAACAGCTATAGCCGCAATGGTGCTTCGGATGTTATTGGCGGGGGGCCGCTGGTACCCTTTGCGCGACGCGTAGGCGACATGCCCGCGGCAAATGCACAATTCCTTCTTGATCTGCTTGATCAGGGAAAACTTACAAAAGTAAAATACCTGGCAAATTCGATGGGTATTGATAACTTGCTGGCGCCCTATGTAAGCAGTGGGGTGGTTGAAATAGTGGCCAAACCCGACGAAGCGCTCATTCCACTGCAACCCTTTTTACTAAATGGGGTTATCCAGGATGCGAACTGGGAGTTGGCCGTGGATGAAACGGGTGGCACCTACCCCGCAGGAACAGGGCTGCAAAATGTGGTGAAAGCCACTGTGAAGAAGGCGAATGGTACGCTGGTAATAGAATTACCGAAAGAATACGAGTTCGATGCAACACAATACAAGTATCTGAAATTTAAAGTGTATGCACCAGCAAAAACGGCGTTATCCGGCTCGTATGCACCTTACCAGCGCCTTTGGTTCCGCATAATGAATTATTTGTGGGCCTTTGCCACTGAAAGCAGCTATGGCCAGCAATATTGGGAGTATGGTAAAGATGCAAATAAAATCCCCGATGCCAGTTTGCAAACCTGGACGGATATGAAAATAGACCTGTCCCAATGTGCCGGCAAGCACAACCGTGTATTTGTTATCAATATCGGCGGAGAGCCTTCGGGTGCCTCCTTCCCCCCGGCACAGGAAATCACCTATTATTTTGCCAACCTGAGGTTTAGTAAAAATTAAAATCATACAAATTTATAACGGATTCCTGCCGCAGCGTTTTTGGCTGCGGCAGGTTCATTATCAGGCACAACAAAAATAGCTTCCACCTGCTTTTAAAAGAGGTAGGCATCGCTTTAATAAAAGTCTTACTTTCTTTAAGATCCTGCCCTTCCGTTTGTTATTTGTTACCTTTAACGAAAGTTGAGTAAGTAATGAATAATAATTCTCCCCGCTATTTTGATGATTTTTGCTCTGCAGCGATACACGGTATTGCTGATGAGGGAAGCTTGCATGCGCATGCAATCCCCATCTATGCCACATCAACATTTGTGTTTGACAGTGCCGAACAGGGTATGAACCGCTTTGCAGGAAAAGAGCCGGGATATATTTATTCGCGTTTTGCAAACCCTACTACGTCGGCGGCGGAGCAATTAATTGCCGGGCTGGAAGCGTTTGGGCTTACAAATGAGAACGGGCAGCCGCTGCAGTTAAAGGCGTTGTTGCACGCCAGCGGGCAGGGCGCGTTGGCTACTTTATGTTTTGCGTTGTTAAAAAGCGGAGACCGGATCCTCACTAATACCGCCCTTTACGGCGGCACGCACGAATTCTTCTCTTTTATTTTATCTAAAGCCGGGGTTCAAACGATTTTTACAGATCTTACGGATCTCAATGCCGTTGCAACAGCTTTGGAGCAATACCCCGATATAAAACTGATTCATATCGAATCGCCTACTAATCCCACTATGGCTTGTACAGATATCGAAGGGGTTTGTAAGCTTGCGGCGCCTTATGGTGTAAAAGTGAGTATCGACAATACCTTTGCCACGCCTTATCTGCAGCAGCCTTTTACCTTTGGCGTTGATTTCGTCTATCATTCCACCACAAAATTTTTAAATGGTCATGGCACGGCTATTGGCGGAGCCTTAATTGGTAAGGATATTGATTTTATGCAAACCTCCGGTACCAAAACATTTAAACTGTTGGGGGCAAACAGTAATCCCTTTGACGCCTTTCTGCTGATCAACGGTATCAAAACATTGCCGCTCCGTATGCAGCAGCACAGTAAAAATGCACAGCAAATAGCGGAATGGTTACATGCGCATCCGGCCGTTGCAAAGGTTAATTATAACGGATTGCCCGACCATCCTAATTACGCTTTAAGCAGAAAACAAATGCGCTACCCCGGAGCACTCCTTAGTTTTGAGTTAAAAAGCGGCCTTGAAGCGGGAAAAACATTTATCAATAAATTACAAATGTGCACCCGCGCTGTTTCTTTAGGCACGGTTGATACATTGATCTCGCATCCGGCTTCCATGTCGCATTCAGGAATGAAACCCGAAGATCGTTTAAGATCGGGAATAACAGATGGGTTGATCCGGATGAGCGTTGGCATTGAAGCCGTGGAAGATATTTTGAACGATCTTCAGCAAGCCCTTTTGCCTTAGTTTATACAACAAGACTAAACTCCCGTTAAAGCGCTTTTGAAGAACAGGCAGCAATGGTGCAGCAGTGCAATCGCTTTTCTGTATTAAGGAGCGCTGGCTGTGGTGTTGCGTACCTTGCTGCTGCATGGCATATTTATTGTACGTCTAATAGTCTGTATTCCAGCAGGTCGTAACAGCAACTCCTTGTTTTCGGCGGGGAGCGTTGCGTTCATCCGCCGGACCGCAAAGTGGGGAAGCTTCTTTCCGGGATGTATTGAAATGATTCCGGTAATGCCCGTATAACCGGCAGAGCTTTTTTAATAAATTCCCGCCGGGCGGCGAATAAGCAACAGCGATTCAGACCTGACCGGAATATTTTTTTTGGATCTATTCATTTATTGAACTACTATGAAAATTTCTAAACCCGTTGATGAGATAGTGGTGCGCATGCGTGAACTTTTTACGGGTGATGCCCTTCCTGCGTTCTCAAAAGAAGAGCCCTTCCGACAGGAATTATTTGGCTACGACCAGATGCAGCAACATGGCGTTCGTGTGGCAAAATCACATACGGTAGTAAGGGAGCACCCGCATGATAAAGTGTTGGCCCGCCTTACCGATAACGAGGCGGTGATCGGGAAAGTATATGAGTTGATGACGGATGCCGTAAGTGCCCAACTGCCCATTGTGCCGGCAAGTGAATGGCTCCTGGATAATTATTACCTCATAAAGGAGCAGATCGCCCTGGGGCGCAGCCATCTTCCAAAAGGGTACAGCGAAACGCTCCCGATCCTGGCAAAAGGCAGGTCAGCCGGTTTCCCCCGCGTATATGATATTGCGCTGGAACTGATCGCGCATAGCGACGGGCATATCAGTATCTCCAGCCTTACGGCATTTATCGATTCCTATCAAACGGTTACCCGGCTTACGTTGGGTGAGCTGTGGGCGGTACCGATCATGTTGCGCCTGGCAATCATTGAAAATATCCGGCGCATTGCTTCCCGCATTGCATTGGACCGGTTGGATAAAAACGTGGCCAGCTACTGGACACAACAACTATTGGAAACGGCGCAAAAAAAACCACAGGACGTTATCATTGTGATTGCTGAAATGGCAAAATCAAAACTAACCCTGAACAGCGGGTTTGTTGCAGAATTTATCCGGCGCCTGCAAGGCAAGGGGCATGGCCTGGGGATGGCCCTTACCTGGCTGGAAGAGCGATTGGCGGAAACGGAAAATTCATCCATCGACCTGGTAAATAGTGAAAATCAGAAACAGGCTACGGACCAGGTTTCGATACGGAACTCCATTGAAAGTATCCGCCTGATCAAAAGTACCGACTGGCGCACATTTGTCGAAACCGTCAGCGTGGTGGAAAAGATATTGCGTACCGACATCGGCGGCATTTATGAAAAAATGAATTTTACGACCCGCGACCGGTATCGACATGTGGTGGAATGGGTAGCTAAATATAGTGCACATGAGGAGTACCAGGTAGCACAGTTGGCAATAGACCTGTCCCGGGAAAGCTTTGAAAAAGACGACACGCCCCGCAAACAACATGTGGGGTATTACCTCGTGCATGAAACGGGCCAGAAGTTGCTGTTGCAAAAAGCGGACATGAAACTTACCGCCCGGCACCGCCTGAAAAGAGTATTGAAATATAACAGGTTGGTGTCCTATGTAAGCGCAACCATTATCATTACGCTTTTATTAAGCGGCTGGGCGGCATGGCATGCCTATAGCCGGGGCGCAAGCGAATGGCTGGCGCTGGCCCTGTGCCTGTTGGGTTTTGTTGCGCTGAGCCAGGCTATCATAATGCTTACCAACTGGATGGCTACCATCCTGGTAAGTCCGCGACCGTTGCCAAAAATGGATTTCTCTGAAGGTATTCCGGAATCGGAGAGTACGCTGGTAGCAGTTCCAAGTATGCTAATAAGTATAGCCGGCATTGATGAACTGGTGGATGAACTGGAAGTGCGTTACCTCGCCAACCCCGAAGAGCACTTATACTTTGCGTTGCTCACCGACCTTGCCGACGCTCCGGCGGAACACCTGCCGGAAGATGCTCCATTGATCGACCATGCAAAAAAACAAATAGAAACATTAAATGAGCGGTATGTAGCAGCGGATGCTGCCGGCAGCAAATTTTTTCTTTTCCATCGTCCCAGGAAATGGAACGCCGGCGAAAAAGTATGGATGGGTCACGAACGGAAACGCGGAAAGCTGGCCGAGTTGAATAGCTTTTTAAGGAAAACAGGTCATGACGATTTTGCTGAAATAACCGGGGATACTGCTTCTCTTCGTGCCATTAAGTATGTAATAACGCTTGATGCAGATACGCAATTGCCCCGGGAAGCCGCATGGAAACTGATTGCCGCCATGGCACATCCGCTGAACCGGCCCGAGATCAATAAACAGGGCCTGAGGGTTATTGACGGTTATGGCATTCTGCAACCGCGCGCATCGGTAAGTATCCCCAAAACCACCAGCAGTTATTATACAAAAATGCATAGTAACGATTCTGGACTGGACCCTTATACCCAACTGGTGTCGGATGTTTACCAGGATCTTTTTTCGGAAGGGTCTTTTGTTGGAAAAGGTATTTACGATATTGATGTTTTTGAACAACTGTTGGGGGACACTTTTCCGGCCAACCGCATTTTAAGTCATGATCTTTTAGAGGGATCCTATGTGCGTTCTGGCTTATTAACCGATGTGGAGTTGTTTGAGGAATACCCGGAAACTTATTGGGCCGATGTAAAACGGCGGCACCGTTGGATAAGGGGCGATTGGCAGATTGCAAGCTGGGGAACGCCTTTCGTTCCGGGAAAAGAGAACCGGGTACACAAAAATTTTATCTCAAGTCTTTCGCGCTGGAAGATTATGGATAACCTGCGGCGCAGCCTGATGCAGCCGGCAACGGTATTGTTCCTCATCCTGGGCTGGGTATGGGCGCCGCAGCCTGCTTTCTGGACCCTGTTGCTTATTATAACCTGGCTGCTCCCGATTGCTATTACGGCCGTATGGCAACTGTTTCAACGGTCAGAAACAATCAGCCGCCGTGCGCATTTGGTAGAAGTGGCAGATACGGTTATTTCAGATCTGTCGCACCTGCTGTTCACTATTGTTTGCCTGCCGTTTGAGGCGGTTAAAAACCTGGATGCGATCCTTCGTTCCAATTGGCGCATCCTGCTCTCGCACCGGCATTTATTACAATGGACCCCTTCAAAAGCAGCAGCAAACAAGCAAAAAGACCTTAGCGGGGCCTACCTGTACATGTGGCCTTCCGTTATCATTCCGGTAAGCTGTATTTTTCTTTTAAGCTTCTTTAGCCCTTCGTCTTTATTTATTGCGGCGCCGATCCTGATCGCCTGGCTGCTGGGACCGGCTATTGCCTGGTGGGTCAGCAAGCCCCGGGAAGCAAAAGCTGCAACGCTCCCTGCCAAAGCCATCCAGACCTTGCATCTTTACGCCCGGAAAACCTGGGCTTATTTTGAAGATTTTGTAGCATCGGAAGATAACTGGCTGGCACCGGATAATTTCCAGGAGCAGCCCATCACCTCATTGGCGCATCGTACTTCGCCAACAAATATCGGCCTGGCCCTTATTTCGAACCTGGCAGCCTACGATTTTGGGTATTTATCCCTTAAAAAGCTAAAAGAGCGCGTTGCCAATACCTTTGGAACCCTTTCCTTATTGGAGCGCTACAAAGGGCATTTTTATAATTGGTACGATACAACAACCTTATTGCCGCTCAACCCAAAATACGTTTCTATGGTGGACAGCGGCAACTTCTTTGGCTGCCTGCTGGTATTGCGGCAAGGCCTGCAGGAGCTGAGACAGGAACCCATATTTAAGCCACAGCAGGCATCAGGATTACAGGATGCCCTGTCTGTTTTAAAAAGTTATATCGACAAAAAAAATCAGCCGGAGCTGCTGAAGGAGCTGGATGTGCTGATCGCCGATCTGAAAATACAGGATTCTCTTACCGCAATACTGCCATTGCTGCAAACCATTCTTGAAAAAACGAAGGCACTTAAATTGGTTCCTGCCATTGCTCAAAATACTGCTGCAGCCGATTGGCAAAATCGACTGGAACTGCAACTGGAAGATTGTTTGGATGGCATCAATAGTTTTTTGGGGAATAGCGACGCTTCCTTATTGTCCGGAAAGATCCCCTCGCTTAATGAATTGATCGCTCTTGAAACAACGCCATTGCCAGTTACTGTTGCAACCGCAAAAACATTTTTAACAGAACTGGAAGCGCTTGAAAAAAGCTGCCTGGAATACACGATCGTTGAGTATGATTTTTTCTATAATAAAGCGCAAAACCTTTTTCATATAGGCTATAATGTTACAGAAGATGCGGCTGATAAAGGGTATTACGACATGCTGGCCTCCGAAGCCCGTTTGGGGATTTACACGGCCATCGCCCAGGGAAAGATCCCGCAGGCAGCCTGGTTTTCTTTAGGCCGGCTGGTTACCAATATGGGCGGGCACCCGGTATTGCTTTCCTGGAGCGGCTCTATGTTCGAATACCTGATGCCCCAACTGCTGATGCCGGTTTATGAGAATACCCTGCTGGACCGTACCAGTAAAGGCGCGGTACGCAACCAGATCAGCTATGGTAATAAGAATAATATCCCCTGGGGGATCTCCGAATCGGGCTATAATCTTGTTGACACCAGTTTGCATTACCAGTACCAGTCCTTCGGTGTGCCGGGTTTGGGACTAAAACGGGGGTTGGCAAATGATTTGGTTATTGCTCCTTACGCCACCATTATGGCGCTGGTGGTAGACCCTTTGGCCGCCTTTGATAATTTAAGCCTGCTGTCGCGCAATGGTTTCGAAGGCAAATACGGGTTTTACGAAGCAATAGACTATACGCCCTCAAGAATGCCTCGCGGACAATCACAGGCCATTATAAAGTCGTTTATGGTGCATCATGAGGGAATGAGCCTGTTATCACTCGCCTCGGTATTATTAAATAAAAAAATGCAGGAACGTTTTGAACGCGATCCGCAATTTCAATCGGCGTTGCTGCTGCTCCAGGAAAAGCCGCCCCGTACTACGAATTTCTATACGCATACTGAGGAAGAGGGCAGCCGTCAGGTCATTTCACAGGAATCGAACGTGCGGCTCATCACCACGCCGAACACACCGGTTCCGGAAGTGCAGTTATTGTCTAACGGAAAATATTTCCTTGTTGTTTCCAACAGCGGCGGCGGTTACAGCCGGTGGAAGGACATCGCGCTACACCGCTGGCGGGAAGACACGACCCTTGATAACTGGGGCGTATTTTGTTATATAAAAGATCTTTCAGACGGGCAGTTCTGGTCCAATACCTATCATCCTACCCTGAAAAAAAGCACGTCCTATGAAGCGGTATTAGCAAAAGGCCACGTAGCATTCCGCAGGTTGGACAATAATATTGAGACCAAGACCGATATTGCCGTTTCTCCTGAAGACGACCTGGAGATCCGGCGTATTCTGATCACCAATCGTTCTTCATCAACAAAAACACTGGAAATAACCAGCTATGGCGAAGTGGTTATTGCCAGTCAGCCTGCAGATGAAGCGCATCCTGCCTTCAGCAACCTGTTTGTACAAACATCCATCGACGAAAAACAAAATGCCATTCTTTGCACCCGCCGCCCCAGGACAAAGGATGAACAGCCACCCTGGATGTTTCATACCCTCATTCTCCAGGGCACAACGGCGGAAGCCATTTCTTATGAAACAGACCGGATGCAATTTATTGGTCGCGGCCAGTCTGTCATAAACCCCGCAGCCGTACAGACAGGAGGAAATTTGTCCGGCTCGCAGGGCTCTGTGCTGGATCCTATAATTGCCATACGTTATAAGATCAGTCTGAAACCCAGGCAACATGCCACTTTTGATTTGCTGCTCGGCATTGCCGAATCAAAAGAGCTTTGCACGGCTCTGCTGACCAAATACCAGGACCGGTATATCCGTAGCCGCATTTTTGAACTGGCATGGACCCATAGCCAGGTGTTGTTGCGCCAGCTCAACGCTACGCAGGCAGATGCCCGGCTTTTCAATGCTATCGCGGGCTCGCTCATTTATGCCAACGGCAATTTCCGTGCGGAGCCTTCGGTTATTGAAAGTAATTTAAAGGGACAATCGGGATTATGGAGCTATGCCATTTCCGGAGACCTGCCTATTGTGCTGGTACGGGTAAAGAACAGTGAGAATATTAACCTGGTAAAGCAATTGATACAGGCGCATTCCTACTGGGCCATAAAGGGGTTGAAAGTGGATCTGGTGATCTGGAATGATGACTTTGGTTCCTACCGCCAGGTGTTCCAGGATCAGATCATCGGGTTTATTACGGCATCCGGCAGTAATGTATTGGATCAGCCCGGAGGTATTTTTGTGCGCCCGGGCGACCAGATTTCCAATGAGGACCGGATATTATTTCAAACGGTGGCACGGTTGATTTTTGACGACGATAGGGGCACCCTGGCGGAACAGGTATTAAAGAAACGCACATCAAAAGGATTACCGGAGGTCCTCATCCCCCAACAACAGGCATACAAGCCTGACCTGTCAAAAACAGTGGCGCTTCCCGAAGGATTATTATTTGCCAATGGAACGGGAGGGTTTACCCAGGACGGAAAAGAATATATATTACTTACAGGGCCGCAAAAACGGTCCCCGGCACCCTGGTGTAATGTGATCGCCAATAAAGAGGTGGGAGCAGTGGTTTCAGAAAGCGGTTCTGCTTATACCTGGGTTGATAATGCCCAGGCTTTCCGGCTAACTCCCTGGCAAAACGATCCGGTAACGGATAAATGCGGTGAAGCCTATTATATACGTGATGAAGAATCGGGCAGTTACTGGTCGCCCCTGCCGCTGCCCCGGCCGGGCAAGAACGCTTACCTTACACGCCATGGCTTTGGTTATTCCGTTTATGAACATATTCATAACGATATCTATTCCCAGCTATGGATATATGCGGATGTGGCATTGCCTGTAAAATACACGGTGCTAAAGCTGCGTAATCTTTCCGGCCAGGTGCGCAAAGTATCCGTTACCGGATATGTAGAATGGGTATTGGGAGACACGGCTCAAAAGAATAAACTGTTTGTAGTAACCGGTAAGGATCCGCTCACCAATGTATTATTTGCCCGGAACCGCTATAACACCGCGTTTGCGGATAAGGTGGCTTTTTTTGATGTGGACGGTAGCGAAAAAACCTTTACCTGCGACCGTCTTGAATTTATAGGAAGAAATGGCGATTTGGCAAACCCCGACGCTTTGCAGCGTAAGCATCTTTCCGGCCGGGCGGGCGCGGGTTTTGATCCTTGTACGGCGTTACAGGTAGTCATCGAATTGCATCCGGATGAAGAACGCGAGCTTGTTTTTCGCCTCGGCGCCGGCAAAAATGAAGAAGAGACCCGCGAGCTGGTGGCAAAGATAAAAGGCAGTGCTTTTGCACACGATGCACAATCAAAAGTACATGATCAGTGGAATCATATCCTGGGGGCCGTAGCCGTAAAAACGCCCGACGAAGCACTGAACGTAATGGCCAATGGCTGGCTGGTATACCAAACGCTGGCCTGCCGGGTTTGGGGCCGGAGCGGGTACTACCAGTCGGGCGGCGCCTATGGTTTCCGGGATCAATTGCAGGATGTATTAGCGTTATTGCATACCCGTCCGGATATTACCAGGGAACAGCTCCTGTTAGCGGCCTCCCGGCAGTTTCTCCAGGGCGATGTACAGCACTGGTGGCATCCGCCCACCGGCAGGGGCGTGCGTACTACCTGCTCCGACGATTATTTATGGCTACCCTATGTTGCTTCCCGGTACCTCTCCGCCACGGGCGATACAGCAGTGCTGAACGAATATGTTTCTTTTATAGATGGACGCCCTTTAAGACCTGGCGAGGAGTCTTATTATGATTTACCTGTTTTTCTCAATCACTGGGAAACCTTGTACAACCATTGTAAATATGCAATTCGTTATGGGTTGAAATTTGGAGAACACGGTTTGCCCCTGATCGGCTCCGGCGACTGGAATGATGGGATGGATAAGGTTGGGGCAGAAGGCAAAGGCGAAAGCGTTTGGCTGGCCTTCTTCCTATATGAGGTGCTTCGCCGGTTTGAAACGATTGCCGCCGATTATGGCGATGCCGATTTTAGTGAACTATGTAAAACAGAATCAGAAAAATTAAAGGAAAATATAAATAAAAATGCCTGGGATGGCGGCTGGTACCGGCGCGCCTATTTTGATGACGGCACTCCATTGGGAAGCAACAACAATGAAGAATGTAAGATTGATTCCATTTCACAAAGCTGGTCATTGTTATCCGCCGCCGGCGATCCTGCCAAAAGTCTGCAGGGTATGAATGCGGTAAACGAATATTTAATCGACCGGAAGAATAAAGTGATCAAATTACTTACCCCGCCTTTCGACAAATCGGATCTGTACCCCGGCTATATCAAGGGGTATGTGCCCGGCGTCCGGGAAAACGGAGGTCAATATACCCATGCAGCAATATGGACTATAATGGCCTATGCTGCTTTACAGGACCGGGAGCGTGTTTGGGAATTATTTTCTATGGTTAACCCCGTTAACCATACACTGGCCCCCGGCCAGGTACAGCAGTACAAGGCAGAGCCCTATGTTATGGCCGCAGATGTGTACGGCGCCGCACCCCATGAAGGGCGTGGCGGGTGGACCTGGTACACCGGTTCTGCGGGATGGACCTATCAGTTAACCATTAACAGTATTCTGGGGTTAAATAGGATCGGGGAGCGCTTGTACCTGAACCCTTGTATTCCGGATCACTGGACGAATTATGAACTGCAGTATCGCTATGGGAATACTTTTTACAACATCAGGGTGATCAACCGCAAACGGGAGGGCGTGGCACTGCTCCGGGTGGACGGCAATGTATCAGGAGTGCCTTATGTTACGCTTGCAGACGATGGACAGCCTCATACCGTTGAGCTGGAAACGGGGGCAGCACCAATGGGGGAAACGAAAAAGGAGTAGGCGCGTGGTAGAGCGTTTCTCCCGGTTGATTGCGCTGCAATGCAGGATAGGGGCCGTTTATAGCCTGTGCCTGTAAGGAAACACATTGATGATTTTTGACCGGCGCCACTATTATTCATACTGGTGCATAGTCTGCTGCGTGTCGTCCAGTCTCCTGTATCCCGCCAGGCAACCAAAAACTGACGCCAGGTTTGTTTTATAATGAACCGGCATCAAAAATATTCCTCTTGCCGGGCAGTGAAGACACTGCCCGCGGCGTGGCAATGGTTTGTGTGCTCACAAACCACTTACGATTACGCATGTTAATAAAATTGATTCCGGCTCATTATTAATGCCCCATCTTAAAAAGACGATCGCCCAGGAAAAAATGTTATGCACTCATTCATACGGGTGTAGAATTGGTTTCATAAAAAAAGCCGAACTTTCACGCTGAAATAACTTTGCCTCCTTTTAAATAAAATAGTTGTAATGAATTCTTTTAAACTGCTATTGCTTGCTGTAATCTGTAGCATCGCAATTGATCCGGTACTGCACGCCCAAACAACCGCTATTCCCATTGAAACAAAAAATGTAGCCATTGTTTTGCAAACGGATAAAAACAATCATCTTAAAATTGTTCACACGGGCAGGGCATTGGCTTCGGCAACGGATTATGAAACAGCGGCGGCCGCTTACCGGCTTACCAGCCAGGGAGCCAACCTCAATAATGCGGCTTATACGGTGGCAGGCATTAATAATAATTTTGTGGAGCCTGCTATTGCAGTGGTACATGCCGATGGCAATAATTCGCTTGACCTGGTTTATGAAAAACAGCGTATGACCACTACGCCCGAAGGCGCCACACTTACTGTTGTTACATTAAAAGATGCCGTATATCCCTTTTATGTAGACCTGTGTTTCAAAGCCTGGAAAAATGAAGATGTTATTGAACAATGGACGGAGATCCGGCATACCGAAAAGGGAAAGGTAACGCTGAACAAATATGCCTCCGCAAATGTGTACCTGTTTGATGACCGGTTTTATTTAACCAGTTACAACGGCAATTGGGCAAAAGAAATGCAGCCGGAACTAACGCAGTTAAAACAGGGGATGCATACGATCGAATCCCGGTTGGGCACCCGGGAAAACCTCATCGGTACGCAAAACTTTATGCTGGCGATGGACCAGCCGGCTACGGAAACAACGGGCACCGTGCTAATGGGTCAGTTAGCCTGGAACGGCAATTATTCCATCCAGTTTGAAACAGATACTTACAAAAAAATGCACCTGGTAGCAGGCATCAACCCCTGGCAGTCTGCTTATGAGCTGAAACCCGGCTCCCGTTTTGAAACGCCAAAATTCATTTACACCATATCTTTTAACGGCACCGGAACGGGAAGCCGCAACCTGCAGCGCTGGCTCCGGAATTACCAGTTGCTGGACGGAAAAGGAGAGCGCCTTACTTTGCTGAATAACTGGGAAGCAACTTATTTTAATTTCGATCAGAACAAATTGGTCGACCTTTTTAAAGGGGCAAAAGACCTGGGGGTGGATCTGTTTTTACTGGATGACGGATGGTTTGGCAATAAATATCCCCGCAACAGCGATAATGCGGGTTTGGGCGACTGGCAGGAAAATAAAAAAAAGCTGCCCGACGGGATTCCTTACCTGGTAAATGAAGCCGGCAAGCAGGGAATAAAATTCGGTATCTGGATAGAACCTGAAATGGTAAACCCCAAAAGCGAGTTATACGAAAAACATCTTGACTGGGTATTACGCGAAGAAAAAAGGCCCGAGATCTATTTCCGCAACCAGATGGTACTGGACCTGACCAACCCCGAGGCACAGGATTTTGTTTTTGGAGTAGTTGATAACCTGTTTAAGAAAAATCCGTCATTAGCTTTTATAAAATGGGATTGCAATGCTCCTATCTTTAACGGCCATTCAAAATACCTCGAAAAGAATAAACTACCACAATCACACTTATACGTAGAATATACGCGTGGCCTGGAGAAAGTGTTGCAGCGCATTCGTGCCAAATATCCAAAGGTGCCGATGATGCTTTGTTCGGGCGGCGGCGGCAGAACGGATTATACCTTGTTGAAATATTTTACGGAATTCTGGCTGAGTGATGATACCGATCCGTTGGAACGGGTGTTTATCCAGTGGAACTATTCTTATTACTACCCTGCCATTGCTATGTGCAACCATGTTACCGAATGGGGAAAGCAGCCGCTGAAATACAGGGTGGATGTGGCTTCTATGGGAAAGCTGGGCTTCGATATTAAAGCAAACGATTTAAAACCGGAAGACAAAGCCTTCTGTCAGCAGGCGATAAAAAATTACAATGGATTCAAAGACATTGTTTGGCATGGAGATCTGTACAGGTTGAAAAACCCCTACGAAAACGATATGGCTTCACTGATGTTCGTAAATAAGGAACGGACAAAATCAGTGGTATTCAATTATCTTACTAACTGGCGTTACGTTGGGGATGCAGCATTGGACCCGGTAAAACTACAGGGGCTGGATCCGGCAAAAAAATATAAGATAAAAGAGCTGAACGTGTATGGTAACCAAAAACCAGGTTTTGATGAAAGCAAGGTTTACAGCGGCGATTATCTAATGAATATTGGGTTTAATCCTAATATTAACCTGCGCCGGCCAAGCGTGGTGCTGAGTGTGGAGGCTTTATGAGGATGTTTCAAAACTAGTATTCCGCCGGTAAGTTAAAAACAATACCATCCCTCATTTCCGGCTTCCCGGCATTGATTCACCTCCGTCTTTGATATAGCTGCGGCAACTTTTAACCCCTACCGGTTTGAAAATGCACTGTACGGTATTTGTCCACTGCCTCAATAGACTACCGTAAAAACACGATAAAAATCGGGTATTCTTCCGCTCCTTTCGGTGGGATCCTCTTATGAACTTTGTAACGGTTTTAACTCCTTTAAATCACTACAAAACCAATGTTATGTTACAAAAGAACACACCGGTTCCCGGCCGGATGGAATTTCATACAAAAAATGAAAAAAACCGGTATCTGCGATTTTTAGGTACTTTTTTTATCTGCGGCACCATCGCTACGCTGGCCATCTTCGTTTGTGCCTTATTTAGGCTCATTTGAGGACCAATGATTATAGTCGTCCCAGGAGGTAGCTGCCTTACTTTGTAAAAGGCTCCGGTAAAAAATGAAGCCGCTATTTCTGTTTTAAGGTATACATTCGTTGTGTTCTGGCAGGCTGCCGGAACTTTAAAACAATTACATACAGGGATGAAAAAAGTAGCGTTTCTTATCTTTTTTTTTATTAGCTGCATCGCAGGGCATGCGCAAGGTAGTAGACACATTTTCAGTTTGGGTAAATCCGATTTTTTAATGGATGGGAAACCCTTTCAGATCATCAGCGGGGAATTGCATCCGGCCCGCATTCCAAAAGAATACTGGAAACACCGCATCCAAATGACCAAAGCCATGGGATGCAATACCATAGCGGTTTATGTAATGTGGAACGACCTGGAAACGGCTCCGGGTAAATTCGATTTTAAAACCGGCAATCACGATATTGCCGCCTTTATCCGTTTGTGTAAAGAGGAAGGTATGTGGGTGTTGCTGCGCCCCGGGCCCTATGTTTGCGCCGAATGGGATTTTGGCGGTCTTCCTGCTTCTTTGTTGAAAATTCCTGATCTGAAAATCCGTTGCCGGGACCCAAGATATATGGCGGCCGTTACCGGCTATGTACAGCACCTGTCGGCCGAAGTGGCGTCTCTGCAGTGCACTAATGGCGGCCCCATTGTAATGGTGCAGGTAGAGAACGAATACGGAAGTTATGGTAATGATAAGGAATATTTGGAAACCCTTCGGAATCTCTGGATAAAAAACGGTATCCGCGTGCCTTTTTATACGGCTGATGGCCCAACCCCCTACATGCTCGAAGCGGGAAATATAAAAGGCGCCGCCATCGGGATGGATAGCGGTGGCGATCAGCACGCCTTTGATGAAGCAAAAAAATGGAACCCGGATGTGCCGGCTTTCAGCAGCGAAACCTATCCCGGCTGGCTCACCCATTGGGGCGAAAAATGGGCCCAGCCTGATAGTGCGGGTATAAAAAAGGAACTGGAATTTTTGCTATCCCACAAAAAATCGTTCAATCTTTATGTCATACACGGCGGTACTAATTTTGGATTTACCGCAGGGGCCAATGCTTTTTCGCCCACACAGTACCAGCCCGATGTAACCAGTTATGATTATGATGCGCCGATTAATGAGCAGGGCTTGCCCACGCCAAAATATTTTATGCTGCGCAATCTCATAAAAAAATATGTTGCCTATACCATACCCGAACCTCCGGCAGCAATACCCACTATTACGATCCCGGAGATTTCTATGAAAGCCTATTCCAGCATCTGGCAAAACCTGGGACAGCCGGTTCATTCGCCGCAGCCCGTTCCTATGGAGGCATTGGATCAAAACCAGGGGTTATTATTATACCGCACAAAGCTGATCGGGCATAAAAGTGGTACGTTGAAGATCTGGGAGCCGCACGATTATGCACTCGTGTTTTTAAATGGTAAATTTATTGATACCGTTTACCGCGATGGGGGAAAATGGGAAGTAAAGCTGCCCAAAACCGATGTGGCTGATCCGCAACTGGATATCCTGGTGGAAGGTATGGGGCATATCAACTTTGCACAGTTTATGATCGACCGTAAGGGCATTACCGACCGGGTAACCTTAAACGGAATGACCCTGATGAACTGGGATATTTATAAGGCTCCGTTAGATGCGTCGTATATAAAAAATCTAAATCCATCTGCGGGAACAACTTATGATGGCAAAGCCACTTTCTTCAAAGGTAGTTTTTCACTGGACCAAACCGGGGATACTTATTTTGACTTGTCGGGGTATAAAAAAGGTGTCGTATATGTTAACGGCCACAACCTGGGCCGGTACTGGTATATAGGGCCGCAATACCGCCTGTATTGCCCGGCTTCCTGGCTAAAAAAAGGACAAAATGAAATCCTGGTGTTGGATCTGCTGCAAAACAACCCGGCGAATATTTCCACAGCAGCATCGCTTTATTAAAAGCAGCAGCGCTCATTCGTGTATTCGGTACAACTAAGTCGTTTAAGCTGATTTTAAATTGCATAGGCACAGCAGAAATCACAGTGTCTAAAACAGCCTGAATTAGGGATAGGGATGATTAATTTTTTGGTCCGCAGATTTACGCAGACCCGCGCCATCGGCGCGGCGCGGATCACACTTCTTTCTTCTGCGAAAGTCTGCTTCCGATTTATCGGAACGCGGGAAACCTTTTTGACCGCAGACCTGCAGGGACCAGTTTCGTTGTATCCTTAAGTCATGCCGCAATGCAGAACGCTGGAATTCGTAGCATCGGCTACTATTTTGCCGGGGGGAGTAAAAAATTATGCGTTTATTCCGCAGGTAAGATGAAAGGGCCCCTATTTGCAACATTTTGTCTTATTTTGGGCGCCAAAATCAAAAGCAATCCATGCAATATTTCGAAGGATCGGCAATCTCGCATATTTGTGTACATAAAGTAGGGAACCAGTCGGAAGACGAATATTTAACCATTTCAAAAAAAGAACTGGCAGTAGATGATACCGTCAAAGAGCTGCTGACCCGTTATTTTCTAAACCCTTTTAAATCGGAGGAATATTTCCAGTTCTTTAGTGATAACGAAGATCTGCACCGGAACGAAGTGTGGACCTATGTTTCCGCCATTTTTGACCGGCCGGAACAAACCCTGGCACAATCCAAAAATCTGGCCCAGCATCTTTATAATCAGGGCACTTTGCCGGAGATAAAAGGGGGCGAGTTTTATGTGGTGTATTTTAAGGAAGGATTGCTCAACGGCGAAACGGTGGACGCCATCGGACTTTTTAAATCGGAAAATAAGGAACCTTTCCTGAAGGTATTTCCCATGGACGAGCATTTTGAAGTAGAAAGCGAAGAGGGTATCAATGTCAACAAACTGGATAAAGGTTGCATGATCTTTAATACTGATAAGGAGAACGGGTATATTGTTTCCGTGGTAGATGGTAAATCCAAAGCGGACGGGCGTTACTGGACCGATGCGTTCCTGCGCATCCGCCAGCGGCAGGACCAGTATTACAATACCGAAAGCACCATGGCCCTTTACAAAACCTATGTAACGGACCGGTTGCCGGAGGAATATAATGTGACCCGGGCGGATCAGGCGGACCTTTTAAACCGGAGTCTGCAGTTTTTTAAAGAAAAACAGCATTTTGATAAGGAAACGTTTAACAGCGAGGTGTTGGGCCATAAGGAATATATTGAAAGTTTCGATCGGTACAAGCAGCATTATACAGCGGAACATGATATGGAAATAGCCGAAAATTTTTCCATTTCACCTGCCGCGGTCAAACGCCAGAACCGGGCCTACAAAAGCGTTATCAAACTGGATAAGAATTTTCATATCTATATTCATGGCGACCGGAATATGATTGAGCATGGCGAGGATGATAAAGGCCGGTTTTATAAATTATATTTTCATAATGAGGAATAGGGCTCAGCTCTTCCGGAAGCAACCAGAAAATATTTTCCGGCCGGTAAGACGGTGAGGCGGTAAGCCCCGGGCTATTGACAACAAGATCTTTCCGTCTTCCCGCATTCCCGGCGAATAATTAAGAACCTTCCGCCAAAAAACAATAATTCTTTCCGCCGCTTTTCTTATAAATTTGACGCATGCAAATAAACTTACCCGTCGTTTCTTCCGGCACCAGTTTGCTGGGGAACTTGTATAAGGAACTACCCTACGGGGAGAAACGGGCTATCGTAAAAGAATACATTGATGCAACACCGGCGGGCAGTACGCCGCTTTTTGATTCCGCGGGTAAATATGGCGCCGGTTTGGCGTTGGAAGAGCTGGGGAAATGTCTGTCAGATCTGGGTGTTAATAAGGATGCCGTTTTGATCAGCAACAAACTGGCCTGGGTACGTAAGCCGCTGTTGACGCCGGAACCTACTTTTGAAAAAGGGATCTGGCACAACCTGAAGAATGATGCGGAACAGAAGATCAGTTATGACGGGATCCTGGAATGCTTTCGACAAGGAAATGAATTATTGGGTGATTACCGGCCGCAATTGGTATCAGTGCACGATCCTGATGAATATCTTGCTGCTGCGATTGACGCCGGCGATTATCGAAAACGATATGAGGATATCCTAAGTGCCTACCAGGCATTATCCGATCTGAAATCAAAAGGCGAAGTAGCCGGGATTGGCATTGGTGCGAAAGATTGGCGGGCGATTGAAAAAATAGCAAAAGACGTGCAACTGGATTGGATCATGATCGCCAATAGCTATACTATTTACAGTCACCCCCCCGAGTTGATCGCATTCCTGGAGGAATTGCATAAAAAAGACATCACCATCATCAACTCTGCCGTTTTCCACGGGGGATTTTTGATGGGCAGCGATTATTTTAATTATAACCTGCTGAGCAGGGAAAACCCGGAACATAGACCCTACTATAAATGGAGGGGTGCGTACTATACTATTTGCGGGGAGTTCGGCATTGACCCCGCGGCAGCGGCCATTTACTTTGGCTTACACGTGCCAGGTGTAAAAAGTATTGCGCTGAACAGCAGCAACCCGGCCCGCGTGCGTAAAAATGTAGAAATGGGCCACCAGGAAATTCCTGCAAGCTTCTGGGCGCGGTTAAAAGCGGAAGGTTTGATTGCTGCAAACTATCCCTATCTATAAAAACCGGGCGATTTCGTTTTTTAATTGTTACTTTAACAATTATTACAAGCCATGAAAAGTTTAATTTGCACAACACCCGGACATTTTGAATTCCGGGAAGACTCCCTGCCGGAACCACAGCAGGGAAAAGCTACAATACGCCTGAAACGGGTGGGGATCTGTGGTACGGACTTGCACGCATTTGAAGGAACCCAACCTTTTTTTAATTATCCGCGTATTTTAGGGCATGAACTTTCAGGGGAGCTGGTGGATACCGGGGGTGCGGCAGGTTTTGAGCCGGACGAAGCGGTTACCGTCATGCCTTATTTTAATTGCGGCAATTGTATTGCCTGCCGCTCCGGCAAACCGAATTGTTGTGTGAACATCAACGTCTTTGGCGTACATATTGATGGTGGTATGCGGGAATATATTACTATTCCGGTCGAATATCTTTTAAAAGGCGAAGGCTTAAGTTTTGATGAACTGGCATTGGTGGAGCCGCTTGCAATTGGCGCGCATGGGGTGCAGCGGGCCGGCGTGCAACCAGGTGAATTTGTACTGGTCATTGGTGCAGGGCCCATTGGTTTGGGCACCATGGAACTGGCGCGCATAGCGGGTGGCAAAGTGATTGCGCTGGATATTAATGAAGACCGGCTGCGTTTTTGTAAAGACAAGCTAAAGGTGCACGCTACCGTAAATGGCCGTCAGGCGGATGCCGTGGAGCAGGTAAAGGCCATTACCAATGGCGATTTCCCGACGGTGGTTATGGATGCTACGGGCAACCTGAAGGCCATTAATAATGGGATACAGTACTTGGCCCATGGCGGCCGTTATGTGTTGATCGGACTGCAAAAAGAAGCTTTTTCTTTTAATCATCCTGAATTTCATAAACGGGAAACGAGCTTGCTAAGCAGCCGCAACGCAGTAAAAGCAGACTTTGAGCACGTAATACAATCAATGCAGGCCGGCCGTATTCAGCCGCAGACCTATATCACACACACCGTCGCTTTTGATGCCGTTCCCGATCATTTTGAGTCCTGGCTGGATCCCGCAACGGGAGTTATTAAAGCAATGGTGCAGTTTTAATGTTACGTTATTTGCATATCTGATTTCTTGCCACTGAAGCACAGAAGCACTGAGATATGCCTTGCACAAACGATCTGCGCTGATCCGCGAAAATCTGCGGGAAAAACCTATATCCAACGGGGTAAGCCTCTTGCTTCCGGAACGAGTTCCTTCACTTCACTGCGCTCCGTTCAGGATGACGTTCTACATTCCGTATTCAATATTTTACATTCAAGAAGGTTCCTTTAGCAGGGTATCGATCAACGCCTCAAATTCTTTTTTAAATTCTTCGTAATGTTTGCCGGTGCCCGGGCCGTTAAAACCGGAATGGATTTTTCTTACTTCGCCTTTTTTATCGATAATAATTGAGGTAGGAAAAGCCTTTATACTTTCCAGTTGGGGCAATGTTTTTTCCGTACGCCGTTCATCCGTAACGCTTACGCCGGTTACAAGGAACGGGTAATGCACCTGGTATCTTTTCTGAAACGGGATCAGCGCCTTGCGCGAAGTTTCAAAATCGCCGGTACGCTCATACGCCAGTCCGATAATTTCTACGCCGCGGCTATGATTCTTATCGTAATAATTGCTCAGAAAGGCCGTTTCATCCATGCAATTGGGGCACCAGGACCCCAGGATCTGGATGATGACCACTTTATTTTTATAAGCGGCATCATCCAGCGAAACCATTTTGCCGGAAGTAGAACGGAACCGGAAATGCAGCCGGTTTTCGCCTTCTCTCATTTTTGTGTACGTATATTCATCAGGTAATTGTGCCGTATCATTCTTTTGCGCAGCCCATTGCATATGGCCTTTCAATCCGGAATACATAGCGGCGTTGCGGATGCTGTCCTTGCCCTGCAACAATGCCGTAAATACAAAGGCATGGCCGCCGTCAAACCCCGACAAATGCAGGGAATCGCCGTTCACAGCGCCCTCTAAATACCGGTAATCGCCCGTTGGCGTTAAGAAGGTACCAGTGATCTTACCATTGGGCTCCTGGGCAAACTCCCCGATCGCCTGTTCTGTTTTTCCTTTATTTGTTCCAAAGGTTACCGCCCAACGACCGCTGATATCAACCGCCGGAGTTTGGTTTAAAGGGTAGCGTTCAGCATTGCCATGCGTTGCGAAAAAGGGAATATTCTCTTTTCTAACACCATAATCTTTTGTGTAAATGCCCTTCAGGTTGCCGTCTTTTTCCAGTTGCAACGCAAAGCCCGAGGCGAAAAAGGGCATTTGTATCCAAACAGAATCTCCTTTTTGTTTTAGGGCATCAACTAAAAGACGTTCACCGGCGTTCAATACATAGAGCACCTGTTTACCCTTCAGGGTTGCCGTCTCAAAATTAAAAACAATGTTGTTCCCGTCCGGCCGCTGCAGGACGCCCCTCCAGGTGCCGGGTTTCAAATGCGCTGTTTGTGCATTTATAACGGGTACCAGCCCCAGCGTCAAACAAAAAGAGAATAAATATTTTTTAAGCATACGTTTTCTTATTGTAGATGTTTCAATGATACGTCATTTCGATGAGCCTGCCAAAGCCTGGTCGGACGGGGAAGGCGAAGAGAAATCTTATTATTGAAACACAAGATTTGTCCTCGGTTTCTTTCAGAACCCTTCGTCGAAATGACGCCATCATTGAGACTGTCATCTTAAAGAGCTTGATTTTTCAAAATTTAACTCTGTTTTAATTTACATCAAACCACAACTTGGTCAGTAAATTATCGGTTCCCTGTGCGGCTACGGCGGCTTTATAATTAGCACCATTCAGTGACTGCTCGGTGCCGGGGTAAATAAACCGCACAGGTATTTTTCCATCCAGTACACCCGCCTGACCTGACGTAAGCTGCGGATAATCCAACCGGCGCCATTCTGCAAAAGCTTCCAGCCCCTGGCCATACAAGGCGATCCATTTTTGCTCGCCGATCGATTTTTTGAAATTTGATGGGTCATAACTTACCGCTGACTGCCCGAGGTAATTATTTATGACCGTGTTGTCGGTTATCTGATATTGATTAAAGGAGGCTGTTATTGCCTGCCGGTACAAGCTGTTTGCGTCGCCGTTTATGAATCCGCGGGCTACGGCTTCGGCACGGTCAAACAATACTTCGGCATAGCTCATGATCACGGCAGGATTCGCATCGGAGCGGAAGAAGGTAAGACCCGGTTTTGAGGTTTTGGCAAAGCCGAGGTTATTGGCATCGCTATTGGTAAGGCCGCTGGGAACGCCCACATATTTGGTGACCGATGGGTCAGTCGGCTTATCGGCATATACCGGCAGGCGCGGGTCATTCAATGCGTATAAACGATCAATAATAGTTTTGCCAACCCTGTAATCATCACGGGTTGAAAACCAGGCTGCAACCGGGTTTTGCAGGGGCGACTGATCGTATTTCAATTGGGCGGCTTCTGTTGTGCTGTTGATCAGAGAGGAGGGATCGGCCGTTACCTCTGCAATTACAGCCTGGGCTTTTTGCGGCTCCCGGTCGGCAATGCGTAACGCGATGCGCAGCCGGAGCGCATTGGCGAATTTTTTCCAATTACTTAAATTACCATTGTATAAAGGATCGCCTGCAATGCTTCCCGCAGCGGCATTCAGAGAAGCGGCTGCTGTTTTCAGCTCATCCAGTAACCCAAAATAGATGTCCTTTTGAGCATCATACACCGGCGTAAGGGTTTGATCGATCTTGCCGGATTCTTTATAGGGGACCGCACCATACGCATCTGTCAGCAACTGAAAGGTCCAGGAGCGTAGGATGGTGGCTACTGCTTTGTAATTGGCATTGGCCTTTTGATCGGGGAACTGGATGATCGTATTCAGGTTCGTGAGCACCTGGGCATAGGCCGTATTCCACAAAGAAGTAAAACTGCTGTTGCTGAAAATATACCGGTCGGGTTCCGTATACTGGATCTTGGCCCAATGCTGGATAATGAGCAAGGTGGAGTTGAAATTGTTGTCGGCGCCCCAATAAGCATCGGCGCCCAGTTTTTCCGCCGCCGTTAAAAGATAGTCTGGCTGCGGGTCTTCCACCGCATTGGGGTTGCGGTTAATTTCTGCCAGATTTTTTTTGCAGGCGGTTAAGGAAAATGCCAAAATGATTATGAAGAGTGTAAATATATTTTTAAACATAGCTGCCGCTTTTAAAATTTTAAGTTCAGGTTAAATCCAATATTTCTTACTGTGGGCAACGTAAGATCTTCCAGGCCCTGGGCATTGCCCGTGGTAAAAGCCACTTCCGGATCAATATTGGGCACTTCCTTATAAAGGATCCAAAGGTTACGCCCCACCACTGAGAAGGTGGCGCCAGTGAACCCGATCTTTTTTATCCATGCCGCGGGCAGGTTATAGCCCAGTTTCGCTTCTCTTAGTTTTACATAAGAAGCGCTGTATACATATTCTTCCTCAATATTGCGCGAGGCTTTATAGTATTGCGATGCGGGAATAATAGTAGTGTTTTTTTGTCCGTCGGCGGTAACGCCGTTAAAAATCATACCATCGTCATAAACTGTCTCACCATTGGGAGCGTTGGTGCCCGCCACTGTTCCGTTTGCTTTATTATTGCCGGGATAATAATAGCTTAATCCCCCGTGTGCCGCATCGCGTCCGGGCAAGGTCATGGCCAGTACGCCGGTATAGCTGCCGGTGGAATTGGTTCCGGCAAAGAGGGAGCCCCCGATATTAGCATCTACCAAAAATGAAAAGCTGAAGTTTTTGTAGGTAAAGCTGTTAGAAATACCGCCAACCCAGTCTGGCGTGAATTTGCCCAATACTTTTTTATTTGGGTCTGCCAGGGGTATACCGCCTTTGTTTACCACGATGTTGCCATTCGCATCCCGCAGGTAAGCGTTGCCAAAAAGGGTACCGTAAGCTTTACCCACGGCAGCGATCACTTGTACGTTGCGATAGGAGCCCAGTACATAGTTCTGCAGACGGCCCTCATAGTCCAGTACCAGCACGCGGCTCCTGTTGGCTGCATAGTTGAGATCTACATTCCACTGGAAGTCTTTATGCCTGATGGGTATCAGTCCTAATTGTATTTCCACGCCTTTATTGTTGATCTTACCGGCGTTCATCAGCTTTTGATTATACCCGGTTGACGCGGTTACATCTACTTTTAAGATCTGGTTGATGCTGTTGGTATTGTATACGCTCAGGTCCAGTCGCACCCGGTTATTGAGGAAGGAAGCTTCGATGCCTGCTTCCGCCGAGTTGGTTGTTTCCGATTTCAAATCAGGATCCAGATCTACCCCCGAGGTCACCAGTTGGGGGTTACTTAAAAAGGGAGCATTAAAATTGAAGAGATTGATCAGTTGGTAGGGATCGGCTGCACTTCCTACCTGCGACCAGCCGCCCCTTAACTTCAGATAATTTAAGGCAGTGCTTTTTATGTTCAATGCATCCGTAAGCACCAGGCTGGCATTTACGGAAGGATAGAAATAAGACAGGCTTTGCTCGGGCAGTGTGGAAGACCAGTCGTTACGCGCCGTAACGTTCACAAAAGCGAAATTTTTATACCCAACCTGTGCTGATGCAAAGGCGCTGTAAGCTTTTAACCGGGAATAAAAATTGGAGGAGATCAGCGGATCTCTTGAATTGGCCAATGTGTATACGCCTGCAACGGCCAAACGGGGCGCCTGCTGTATATTTTCTTCGTAGGTTTTGGTGCGCTGGTTCCATCCGGCCAACGCATCCAGGCTAAAATCACTGCTTATATTTTTGTTATAGCGCAGGGTTGCTTCGGTGTTGTTTTCGTTTACCATGTAGGCATCTTCCTCATAAGAACCAAAGGGCGTACCGTTGGTGCCATAAGCTACCTTGAGCTTGCGGCGGTCATTATAGTAATCAGTACCGGTACGGAAGTTAGCGCTGAGGCCGTCCAGAATGGTATAGTTAACGTTCACATTTCCGATGATCCGGTTCCGTCGCTGGCTCACCGTATTTTCATAGGCCACCCAGAACGGATTGCTGTAATAGCTGTTGTTCCAGTTAAAGGTATTGCCATTGGCATCTTTATAGTTCCGGAGCTGGTTCACATCTACCTGCCGGCCGAACCAGGTAAACTGAAGCATGGTACTGGTTGCCCTTTTGCCGCCTGCGCCCGGAAGGTTGGGAGCATTATTGACAATATAGTTTGCATTGATGCCTACTTTTAGTCGCTGGGTTACATTATAGTTGGCATTAACAGAAAAGTTATCTTTTTTTGCTTCGCTGTTGGGCACTACGCCCAGTTGTTTTTCATTGTTATAAGCAATGCGGTAATCGTAATTATCCCCTGCATTTGCCAATGCAATACCATTGCTGAAGGTGGCGCCTGTTCTGAAGTAGTCGCGCACATTATTCGGGTGCGCCACAAAAGGAACGGCTTGGCCTTTTGAAAAAAACTGCGGTATCAGCCGGCCATCCATTTTCGGGCCCCAGCTTTCATCCACACCGTCATTAACCCCACCTCCTTTACCGTCTATGTAGCTAAACTTGCCTTCAGATCCTTGTCCGAATACATTCTGATAATCCGGCAGCAGCAGCAGTTTCGCGATGTTCACATTGGAATTCAGTGTTACGCCTAACCCGTTTTTTCTTTTACCCGTTTTTGTTTTTATTAAAATGACCCCCTGCGCCGCCCGCGACCCATAAAGCGCCGCGGCATTGGGCCCTTTTAAAACGCTTATGGTTTCTATATCTTCCGGGTTCAGATCGGCAATAGCGTTCCTGAAATCGCGGGAGCCGCCGGCGCCCAATTGAGAGTTATCTACCGGCACTCCGTCTACCACAAAAAGCGGCTGGTTGTTCCCGGCAATAGAAGTCTCTCCCCGTATTACAATGCGCGAGGAACCCATATCACCCTGTGTATTGGTGATACGCACTCCCGCTACTTTTCCTGCAAGCGCATTGACGATATTGGTTTCTTTGGCTTCGCCGATGTCCTTAGCTTTCAATTCCTGGGTAGCATAGCCCAATGATTTTTTTGCCTTGGAAACGCCCAGGGCCGTTACTACTACTTCGTCCAGGGCATTCTCTGCACTTTGCAGGGATACCCGCAGCCGGGTTTTAACGCTATCGGTATTTACCTGCCGGTTGGCATACCCAACGTAGGAAAAAAGCAAGATACCGTGTACGCCGGCATCAATCGAAAAAGTACCGCGTTCATCGGAAACGGCGCGCCGGTTGGTGCCGGATACTTCTATGGTGACCCCGGTTAAGGGAGTCCCGGTTAACTGATCTGCTACGGTGCCGGAAATGGTCCGGGTTTGTGCGGCGCCCCATAAGGGTGCGAGAAAGAAAACTGCACAGGTAAGTCGTTTTAGAAATTGGTTCATTGTTCTATTTTGATTTAAAATGTTATTGAATGGTTGATCTAAGGGCATAAGGGGGCCTTTCGGTTTTCACCGTTCTTTAAAAAAGAAATAAAATGTGGTATTATATCAGCAACAACAAAGTTGCATTCGCGCAGTAAGCGATCCCGTTACTTTCGGTTTACAAAAATTCCCATACCTGTAGTTGGTTAATTCATTCCTTTTTCTCACTAATTGCATTTTTGTGTTCATCTTCAAAAATTGCTTTACAAAAATTTGTTATGGAAAGAAAATCGTGAATGGGGGACAATGCACGCGGCACTGTTTGATTCACTTATCTTTCCGCCTGCTGGCAGATGGATGTAGCACCGTTTCCAATAGTGGCGGTTGCTAAGACTTCTACGGGCCATTTCCCTCCGTCTTTCTTGATAAGCTGCTCTTTTTTGTTAAAGGCAGGGCAAAGGTATATGTTAAAATAGTACTAACAAAATAATTTTCTACAAAATAAGTAGACTAATATTAAGGACCGATTGCCACTGGAACACAGAAGCACAGAAAGTATTGGTGTTTTCTGTGCTTCTGGGGCTAATTAACCTTATGTGTAGGTCCGGATATATTCTTTGCTGATTTTTTAAGGCAACTGGCTAAGATCAATTTGTGGTTTTTTATTGGTAGGCTTTCGCTCCAGCATGGTATCGTAAGGCTGGTAGTCATTAAAGAAACCGCAGTTCCTCAAATAGAACTCCTGCCCTTTTACACCGCCATCATAATCTTTCCGGTAGCCCTTACGCGCCGTATTATCAGCCGTAAAGCGGGCCTTTGTCAATTCGTACCAGTTACCAGCAGCATCTGCTACCCATTGATTGCCGAAAGCTACCCGGCGCTCAATATTACCCATATCCGGACTAAAATTTTCCAGGAAGGAATACGGGTGAGTTAAATAGGTGGCTAATTTGGGTCTTCTGAAACGGGCAATCAGCATCCATTGTTTATTGGTGTTATCATAAAAATAGGCCGTATAAATGGTATGACTATCGCCATCGGGTTGCACATGTAACAAAAATTTTTGTGTGACGCCCGTTTTCCAGTCGTACTTTAAAAAGCTCTGCCCACCGGATCCTTCATTACCAAATTCGCCTGCATGTACGGCTGTCCCTTTTTTAAGCAGTTTTATTTTTTGCTCTTCGGGTATTTCTTTTGGATTATTAGTTGCGTAAGGGCTCCATACGGAAAACAAAATGCGGCGTTCTGTAGGGGAATTTACCTGCATTCCAAAATACCCTTCGCCAAAACCATCGGCCATAAAATAGGAGCCCACCACATCATTGCCCGGGGATACTGTCACTTCATTATAAAACCATTCTGCTTTTATATCCTTTGGCAACTGGTAGTTCAGGTGCACCGAGGGCCCACGTCTTCCCCAATGGAAAAAACTCCCTTCGTTATTTTTTGTATAGCTGGCCTTGTCCGTAAGAGCCGTTCCCTCCAGCCTTAGCATTTTCACATCGGGAAAAGCGGAACCATTTAATGCTACGCCTTTGAAAACAATGGGCACATACCCGCTGTCCTTAACCGTCCATTCGCCTAAAAAAACCGGTGCCGGATCTGCCTGCAACGTGGTTTCTTTCCTGTTCCCGAAAACCGATACCGCAATAGTTGATCCGCCCCGGACATTGCCGGCATCCATCCAGATCTTAATGCTTCCCGGCCGGGCCACCCGTATAAAGGCCGTAAAACCTTCCCCGGGTTTGGTCCAGTTGGTAACGCCATTGTTATTAATTCGCAGCCCTTCCTTATTCCGGTCCAGTGACCATGCATTTCCTCCCAGGGGCAGCAGGACCGATTGAGCATTACTGAATAATACAATACAGGTCAGGATCCCGGCAAACAATATTTTTTTTATAGCAATCATATCCTTTTTGTTTATGGTATTGCGAATATATCATGAATAGCAGACAGACCATTGTTCAATCGGTTGCATCAACGCTCCCAAAAGACCGGTTGTTACCCTGTTTTCCACAGTTTGTTGATATCTTTAAAAACACTATTTTTGCCAACCTTATAAAATAATTATATATCATTTAACAATGTCAGTAATACAGAAGATTCAGGATAAGTATGGCAAGGTGATGGCCATTATCATTGGTATAGCCTTGGTCATATTTGTTGTGATGCTTGCTTTTGAGAACAAGGGAAGCCTTTTTAGCGGCGACACCAGAACCGTAGGAAAAGTTAATGGGGAAACTGTTGACTTACAACAGTTTAACAACATGGTTGAGCAAACGACCCAGACGATGCAATCCCGTGGAATGAGTGGGGGTGAAGGATCGGCGCAGCAGGCGAACGACCAGGCCTGGGGTCAGGAAGTCTCGCGCATCCTCCTGGACCAGGAAACAAAAAAACTGGGACTTGAGGTAGGAAGAAAAGAGTTAAACGACATGATGTTTGGCCCTAATCCTCCGCAGGAGATCATGCAAATGTTTGCCAACCCGCAAACCGGACAGTTCGACGGCGCGGCGGCACAGGCACAACTGAACCAGATCAAATCAAAAGGATCACCCGAACAAAAAGCGCAGTTGGGCGCCTTTTTAGACCAGCTTGCTTTTCAGCGGACTGCTGAAAAATATGATGCTTTGTTAACGACCAGCATTAATTTCCCCAAATGGATGCTGGAGAAACAGCAGGCGGATGATGCGTTGTTGTCGAAGGTTTCCTATGTAAGAGCACCTTATACCAGCATTTCAGATTCTGCAGTAAGGGTTTCGGACGATGATATTCAGTCGTTTATCAATAAACATAAGAACGATTTTAAACAACAGGATAGCCGTAGCATCTCCTATGTAGCTTTTGACGCGGACCCCAGCGCAGCCGACAGTGCAGCGGCAAAAAAACGGATACTGGAATTGAAACCGGGGTTTGATAGTGCGCATAATGTAAAAGACTATCTCGTGAGCCAGGGGGTTAATAATTATTATGATGGGTTCATCAGTGGCAGCCATATACAGGTGCCCATGAAGGATTCGATCCTTCGGGTTGGCGTAGGGAATATCTATGGTCCTTATATTGATGGCCCTAACTATCAGTTGGCAAAAGTTGTAGCCACTACCACCATGCCTGATACTGTAAAAGTGCGGCACATCCTGATAGCAACGGTTACCCAGGATCCGCAAAGCGGACAGCAGGTGCCGATCAGGGATAGCGCTACTGCGCGTAAAATGGCTGATAGTGTGTTCCAGGTATTACAAAAAGGGGAGTCGTTTGACAGCCTGGTAGCAAAGGTTTCTGATGATCCGGGTAAAACACAGAACGGCGGTACGTATGATAATGTTACTTCCGGACAGATGATGCCGGAGTTCAATGATTTCATTTTTACACATCCTGCCGGCAGCAAAGGCATTGTAAAAACCAATTTTGGGTATCATATTATTGAAGTGCTTTCCACCAAAGGCAGCGGTACCGGTTATAAAATTGCTTATATAGGCAAGCCGATTGAAGCCAGCCAGGAGACCGATAATGCGGCAAATGCAGCCGCAACAAGATTTGCGGCGCAGGCCACCGATCAGAAATCTTTTAACGCGGCAGCCGAAAAACTGCAGGGACAAAAAGGGATCAACAAATCTGTTGCAGCTAATATTCCGCCCACAGGGGCAAATATCCAGGGGCTGGGCGCTTCCCGCAGCTTTGTAAAAAGTATTTATAATGCCAAATTAGGTGAAGTGGTACAGCCTACCCGTGTAGGTTCTTATTATGTAGTGGGATTGGTGACTGAGATCAACAAGGAAGGTATCATGAGCCCGGCAAAAGCCCGCATGATGGTGGAGCCCCTGCTCGTAAACCAGAAAAAAGCAAAACTGCTCTCTGATAAAATAGGGAAGATCACTACCCTGGAAGCTGCCGCCAGCGTGCTGAAAGGCCAGATAGAAACAGCAGATAGCCTGCGTTTTAACGCTCAAACGCCTACAGCTCTGGGATTTGAGCCAAAAGTGATCGGCGCTTCTTTTAACAAAGAGAATTTAAATAAAGTTGTGCCGGAAGCCATTGCAGGCACGCAAGGCGTATATGTGATCAAAGTGGATAACCTGATCAGTACGCCAACTGAGGCGCAAAATATTGATGCGATCCGCAAAATGCGCTATATGCAGGCGAAACAGCAGGCCCAGTTTCAATCGCTGCAGGCCCTGCGTGAAGCGGCAACTATTAAAGATTACCGCAGCAAATTTTATTAATTTAATTTATTATATTAGCGGGACCAACAACCGACACGTACTGCAAGCAGCCCACCTTACCGTGGGCTGTTTTCGTTTTAAGGACAGGTAAAAGGTTTTTATATTTTACGCATAGCAATTTGAGAAATAAAACTTTCCCGCCTTTTAGATTTCCCGGCTATCTCATTTTTTGTTGAACGGACGCTAAACATAACTGTCCCTAACTTTGTAATATCAACTATGGAGCCTGTTATCAGAAATAAAGTAGCCGAAAGTGGCATTATCACCTTAAACCTTGAGGATTATTACCCTAAAGAGCCGGTAGTAATTTTTGATATAAAAGACTTTCTTTTTATGGGACTGATCCTGAAGGAAAAAGAATTCAGGGCTGCCTTGAAAGAAGTGGACTGGACCCTGTATCAAAATAAAACGGTGGGGATCGTTTGCACCGCCGATGCTATTGTTCCGTTATGGGCCTATATGCTGATCGTAAGTTACCTGCAGCCGGTGGCAGCATTTATTGGCCTGGGGGATGCTGCTGTTATAAAAAACAAGTTGCTGCTAAAAAATATCGAAGTTATAGCTGAAAATGAATTCACCGATGCACGGGTTGTGATCAAAGGCTGTGGGGATATTCCTGTTTCCGAAGAAGCTTATGCAGCCATCTCCGTAAAATTATTGCCGGTAGTAAAAAGCCTGATGTATGGCGAGCCCTGCAGTACGGTGCCGGTATACAAGAAAAAATAAAAGGACTAATGGCTTTTAAAACCATCTTTTTCTTCTGAAGATCGAAAGCATCCAGATCAGGATCAGGATCATAAACCCAATGGCGATCCAAAATCCATTGTTGTTCTCGAGCAGGGGAATGGCTTTAAAGTTCATTCCAAAAATGCCGGTAATGATGGTGGCCGGCGCCAACAGGCAGGTTACCACTGCCATTACCTTCATCACTTCATTCAATTTAAGATTCACGTTATTCAGGTAAAGATCCTGCATGCTCATGGCTACATCTTTATAATTGTCGACCAGGTCGATCGCCTGTACAATATGATCCAGCACATCCTTATAATACCGCTCATTGCTTTCCTCGAGTAATTCACTTTCGCTTTTCAGCAGCCCGCTGATTACTTCCCTAACGGGATAGATCATACGTTTTAGCACAATAAGTTCCTTACGGATGGCATTAATATAAGCAAGGGTACGTTTACTGGTGTTTTTTATGATCTCGGCTTCCAGTCCTTCTATTTCCTTGCCCAGCTTTTCCATAACGATAAAATAGTTATCAACGATCGTATCCAGCAAGGTATAATACAGGTAATCAGCATCCCTGGTGCGGGTTTTACTGGCAGGCAGTTTTAATCTTTCGCGCAAGGCATTGAAGGGGTCGCGGGAAAGATCTTCCTGGAAAGTGATCACCATTCTTTTCCCCAAAACCATCGAGATCTGTTCATGCTCCACCGCTTTTTTCTGCTCATTAAAATAGAGCGTGTTGATCAAACAGAAAAGGATCGAATCAATTTCATCCATCTTCGCCCGCTGATCGATGCTTAAGATGTCCTCCTGCAACAGAGGATTAATACCATAGCGCTCTCCCAATTTTTCAACATCCGCCTTGCGCAAGCCGTCCACATTGATCCAAACGATCTTATTGGAGTTCCGAAGATCAAGCGCTTGCTCCAGGCTGATATTCTTATGTTCTTCAATAGCGTCTTTTGTATAACAGCAGGCGGTAATGACAACCTGCTGTGCTTCTTCTCTTTTGGGAACAACCGTTGGGTTTACGGAAAGAATTTCACGGGTGCGCTGGGTACCAAATAACTCGGAGAGATTCGGCAACAGGTATTTCAGATATTTTTCCGGTTGAACTTTCATGTGCTAACGATTTAAAAATGCAGTGGCCTTTTCCAGGTCTTCAGGCGTATCAATGGCGAGGGTTACGTAATCGGTTTCCGCCATGTAGATGGCTACATCATTTTCGAGGAAGCGCAACTGCTCCAGCTTCTCTGCCTTTTCCAGCTCTGTTTGCGGCCAGGTGGTAAAGTTGAGCAACGCCGCTTTTCTGAAGGCATAAACGCCAATATGTAAATAATAGGGAATAACAGCGTCTTCGTCTCTTTTAAAGGGGATGACACTTCTGCTGAAATATAATGCCTTTCCGTTTTTGGCAGTCACCACTTTTACGGCGTTGGGATTCTGCGCCGCTGTTGCATCCGGAAAAAGTCGCATCAATGATCCTACCTGGACTTCCGGTTTGTCAAACAGCGCCACGATTTTTTGAAGCGGTTCCGTTTGTATAAAAGGCTCATCACCCTGTACATTTACGATCACGGCTGCGTCCATATCCCGCACCGCTTCTGCAATACGGTCGGTGCCGCTTTCATGCTGCCCAATGCTCATTATTGCCTTTCCGCCCCGGCCGGTAATTTCATCATAAATAATGGTGCTGTCGGTCACAACAAAAACGGCATCAAACAGCCCACTTTTCATAACCGCCTCGTAGGTGTGCACAATAACGGGTTTATCGCCCAGCAACTGCATCAGCTTGGCCGGAAACCGGGTGGCAGCATACCGGGCTGGGATCACTGCAATTATTTTTTGCTTCATTGCTCAAAAGTAGGAAAGACTAATAATTCTTTGGATTCATACTTGTATGTCGCAACCGGATGATAAAAACTTCCCCCGGTTCAGCATAATAAACAACCCGGTATTTCAATACTTCAAAGTATAAATAGTGACCGTCGTTATCTTTTTTATAGGGATCTTTTCGATGGACAACTTTATCGTCGGCCAACGCTCCTACTTTTTCTAATATTTTTTCTTTTACCTTTTCTGCGTTATGAGGAGAATCCTGGCGGATGTATTCAATGGCTGCGTTAAATTGACGGATCGCACTTTTGGTCCAGGTTACTTTCCGTTTTATCATTTACCAGCTTTTTGCCATTTTTATCACCTCCTCGTGACTGTGAACGGCCCCACCCTTAACGTCTGTCATTGCCTCCTCCAGTTCTTTATTATATTGTTCAATGCTGATAGGCTCAGGAGCGGGTTGGCGGCCCTTTAAAAAGGTTTTCAGCATTTGTACCACGGATTTCTTTTCCGCTTCATTCAACCGGGTGAAATAATTGAACATTTCTTTATCCAATACGCTTGCCATAATATTCGCTTTATACAAATTTAACTTTAATAGTTGAAATGACCTTATTGGTCGTTCAGGGTCGAATTGCTGTCTTTTTTAACAAAAGGATCCTTCAGCAGGGCCATAAAGTCTTCATCCTTAGCATTATCGTAATACCGATCCAGCCCATATTTTATCTGAGAGGGCGCTAATTCAGAATAGGTGCCCAACATACGGTCCCAGAAGGAAAACACTGCGCCGTAGTTACTATCCGTATAGGGCTGTTTCCAGTGATGATGCACTTTGTGCATATTGGGCGAGATCAATATATAACTGATGGCTCTGTCTAATTTGGAATTTAAACTGATATTAGCATGTGTGAATGCTGTGGTAACCACTACCAGGGTTTGATAGATCATAACACTGTACATCGGAGCGCCGCTGATGAAGATCAATAAAAGAAAAAAAAGACCGCGTAAAAAACTATCCCCCGGATGATGGCGCAGCCCGGTGGTTACGTCAACCTTATTATCACTGTGGTGTACCAGATGGTATCGCCACAAATATGCCTGTTTATGCATGACCCAGTGTACCAGCCAACTGCTGAAATCCAATGCCAGTACCCCGATAACAACCGCACCCCACACCCCGGAATGCAACCAGTATACCAGGCCAAAACCGGTATTCCTGCACCAATCGGAGAGCAATACGATCAATACCGCCAGCGCGGTGTGGATGATGAGGTGCATGACCGTAAATCCGAAATTGACCAATGCATGGGAAAACTTGGTTTTCCGGTATTTTAAATGAAATAAAGGAATGGCGCCTTCGATGATCCAGAAGAACAGGAGCCCTCCTGCCAGCAGGGCCATCCGCTCCAGCGGGCGTTGTTCCAGTGTTGAAAAATAGGTTATCATTCCATTCATGGGGCCTCCTTTTTCGTTTCGGGGTCTTCAAACTCGAACCCGCAATCAAAGCAATGGTATACTTTGTCAACAGCCATCTGTGCTCCTCCAAACCGCACCATGCTTATAAAAGTTGCCAGCCAGGTGGATGATTTTCTGGGAGTGGTGATGTACTCCACGTTGGTGGATCCGCAATTGGGACAGGGGTTTTGTTCCTGGAATTGTTGTTTTGTGGTCCTTAGTATTTCCACTGCCCGCCCGATCTGCGGCGCAGCCACCATCAGTTTTATACCTCCTATGGCATTGATGAGGCCGGGATGAACAGCAATGGTGTTCTCGTCCTTCAGCCAGCAATTAATGTCTTCGCTCAGCAAATTTCCCAATGCCAGGTGGGCGTCAATATAATTGTCATATGTAGCTGCAACAACAAAGTTCATATATTAAAGTTATTGCAGTATCTTAAATAAAAAATGTTTTAGTTACATTTGCCTCCTAAGTTCTTTCATTTTTCATCAACCGGAAAGGGTCCTTAATGAAGATTAGGGATAATAGGGAATCGTGTTTCAATCACGAGCTGTCGCGCAACTGTAATCAGCCAAAGGCGTTGCCCATGTAATATCCACTGTCCTGTTAAAAGGGATGGGAAGGATGGTAAACGCCGCTGTAAGCCAGGAGACCTGCCTTTTCCGTAGGAACAATGCTTTCGCGGTTTGAAGCAACGATCAGTATGGTGCCTGTTCTTTTGCAACGGAATATTCCTTGCCTATCTCCGTCGGCAGCATCAGCTATTTTTACTTTTACCATAGTACAGCATTGCGAAATCTGCAAGGGCTTTTAACTTATCATTCATTTAAAAGTTAAAAGAAAATGCAAACGCACAACCTCGGCTACCCGCGTATTGGTAGCAACCGGGAACTAAAAAAAGCCTGCGAACAGTATTGGCAACGCAGGATCGACGGCCGCCAACTGGAACAAACAGCCAGAGCCATCCGCAACAACAACTGGCAACTTCAAAAAGACGCCGGCATTGATCTTATCCCGGTAAATGATTTTTCGTTCTACGACCAGGTGCTGGACACCTGCCTGATGACGGGCGCTATTCCTGAACGCTACCATCCCCTGATGGAACGGGAGCGCTTAAACGATCTGGATCTGTTCTTTGCGATGGCAAGAGGGTATCAGCAAAACGGATATGATCTTACGGCAATGGAAATGACTAAGTGGTTTGATACCAACTACCACTATATCGTACCTGAATTCAGGAAAGATCAAAAATTCTCTTTCTTTAATCAAACTGTAATACACCAGTTTATCGAAGCAAAGAAAGCAGGTTATGCCGCAAAACCTGTGTTGATCGGACCGGTAACCTTTCTGCTGTCTGGAAAAGAAAAAGAAGCAGGCTTTCATCGTATTGATCTGCTAAAAAATCTGCTACCGGTATATATTGAAGTGCTGGAAAAACTGGATGCCTGCGGCGCTTTTTATGTGCAACTGGATGAACCTTGTTTGGCGCTGGATCTTTCCAGGGAAGAACAACAAGCGCTTATTATTGCATACACCACGCTTCAGAAGCGCGTACCGAATATTAAAATTATTTTGACCAATTACTTTGATTGTTTTGGAAAGAACCTGGAAACGGCCCTCAGTCTTCCGGTACATACATTGCACGTCGACCTGGTGCGCTGCCCTTCGCAATTAGATGATATCCTGGCTACCGGGTTCGTCAATGCCCGAACACATTTGTCTCTTGGAATTGTGGACGGCAGAAATATCTGGAAAAATAATTTTCAGCGATCCCTTACCCTTATTGAAACCGCAAAACAAAAGATCGGAGCCGATCGGATCTGGCTGGCTCCTTCCTGCTCCCTTTTGCATGTGCCCTGCGATCTGGATATGGAAACAGAGGAAAAAAATCTTACCGGGGAAATCAAACAGTGGGTGGCCTTTGCCAAACAAAAGCTGGCAGAAGTGGCAGTGCTGAAACAAATAGCAACAAGTCCGGACAAGCCCAATTCAAAAGCACTCCTGGCAGAGAATACGCGCTGTATCGAGGCCCGCAACACCTCCTCATTGATCCATAATCAGCAGGTGAAAGCACGTGTAACGGCTATCACCGCTTCGGATGCTGAAAGAAAAAGCTCTTTTCCCATAAGAAAAGAAAAACAACAGGAGCTGGATCTTCCGCTTTTTGCCACCACCACGATCGGTTCTTTTCCTCAGACAAAAGAGATACGTAACTGGCGGGCACAGTGGAAAAAGCAACAGCTTTCTGATACGGATTATAATCAACTGCTGCAAGAAGCGACCAATAAGGCCATTCAATGGCAGGAGACGATCGGGCTGGACGTGTTGGTACACGGGGAGTTTGAGCGTAATGACATGGTGGAATATTTTGGCGAACAGCTGGCGGGCTTTGCCTTTACCCAAAATGGCTGGGTACAGAGCTACGGCAGCCGCTGTGTAAAACCTCCTGTGCTCTACGGCGATGTATGCCGCCCCAGGCCCATGACCGTTGGATGGAGTGCCTACGCCCAATCACTGACCGGCAAGCCTGTAAAGGGAATGCTTACAGGGCCCGTCACTATTTTGCAGTGGAGCTTTGTACGCGATGATCAGCCCCGCAGCGTTACCTGCAACCAGATTGCACTGGCCATCCGTGATGAAGTGTTGGATCTGGAAAAAGCGGGTATAAAAATCATCCAGATTGATGAGCCGGCGATAAGGGAAGGGTTACCTTTAAGAAAGGAACAACAGCCGGAGTACCTGAAGTGGGCAGTAACAGCCTTTCGCATTACATCTGCCGGTGTTCAGGATAAAACACAGATCCATACACATATGTGTTATTCAGAATTCAATGATATTATTGATCATATTGCTGCAATGGATGCGGACGTGATCACGATAGAGACCTCGCGCTCCCAAATGGAGCTGCTGGATGCCTTTGCTTCATTTGAATATCCGAACGATATCGGGCCAGGCGTATATGATATTCACGCGCCCCGTGTTCCGTCAAAAGAAGAAATGATGGGACTGATGGAAAAGGCGTTAACTTATATTCCGGCGGAACGCCTGTGGGTAAATCCCGACTGTGGTTTAAAAACGCGCGGCTGGGAAGAGACTTCCCAGGCATTGATTGCAATGGTCCAAGCAGCAAAAACATTGCGTAAAAAAATAAACGCTCCTGTCCCGGAATAATTATGTGTCAGCATGAAGATAAATATTGCCCGTGCTGCAAACAACCCTTTGAATGCAAAGTGGGCAGTATTTTGCTTTGTCAGTGCAGCCAGATAAAGCTGACGGCTGCCGAAAGGGATTTCATCGGTGAACAATATGATGATTGTCTTTGCAGTAAATGCATGCTTAAAATGAAAGAGCGCTATCATAAGAACCATTTTCAGGACCGACTGAAAAAGATCCTGGGTATTTTTTACAGAGGAGACTAAGGTCCCCGCCGGTGGCGCAATTAGCTGGTCCGGGCAAAGGAGCTCAAACAAAAAACGCAAAAGCAATTCAACTGCTTTTGCGTTTTTTATAACTATTACTGCAGGTTATATTTTAATATTCCGCCGGATCGCATCCATAAGGTCATTCAATCCCTTCCAGGCGCCATCAAAGGCTTGCCCACTGCTTAATACCGGCTGGATGTCCGTTGCAATGATCTGTTCGGCTTCGTTGCGGGGGAGCAGTTTCCCTACAAAAGGACCATAATCAACAGCAACCTTTCCAAGGGATTTACTTATGGACAGGACCATGGCTTTATCTGTATTTCCATGAACGCCTTCCCATTCTTTTAAAAGCGCCTGGTTATTATTGTTAAAATTGCCCCCCGCCACATTATCTGCCGGAAGCGTTACCACCTTTATGGAGATCATATTGCTTCTTTCAAATATGCGCACCAGGCTATCTATTTTGCTGTTTTGAGCGGGGGTAAACAATTGCTCAAAGTCGTAAGACATATTAATATTCTGCGGTGTTGCGGTCTGCTGTTGGGGATATTTGATCTTTACCTCCCTGCCGTCAGCATCACGGGAATGAACCGACTCGCTTAACTTTTTACCAGAACTACAGGAGAAAATAGAAAGGGTCATCAATACAAATGCACCCAGAAAAATCTTTTTTTGCATAAATCAATTTTTAGTTTGCCAAAGGCTGCCGCAAAATTAATGGAAATGAAAGGGCTGATTTATTTATTTAACAAAAGACCAATATAAAAAGAAAATCTTGTTAAAAATTTTGTGCGAGCCATTAATGCAGCTTAACAAAATGAAAACAGGGCGGTTTATTGCGCCTGCGTTAAGGCGGCATACTCCAGCAGTAACAAATTATCATAGGCCGGGCAATAGTAATAAAACACACCGATCTTTGTTGCACCCAATATGCTTTTGAACGGATTGGGGGCAATGGAGGTCATATTTGCAATAAAAAAACTAAAAAGATCACTTTCTATTGGATCGATAGTGAAGCATTGCCCATTCAGCAGGTTTGCGGCCAGCTCGCCCCAACGTAAAAGTGCCGTACTTAAAATGACCTGGTCCTGGGTATTTTTTGATCGCCTCAGCAGCTTTTTTGCCGTTTTTACGAGCAGGGGTTTATACAATTCCAGTTCCGGAATAGGTTTTAATGCCATCAACCGCGCCAGGTGATAAAGAATAACCGGGGTTCGCTTATAATGGGGCGAGATATAAGCGGGCCTTGAAATGATGGCCTTACTTTTAATACTGTTTTCAAGTAGCCGCAGGCTGGCAGAGTCGGCAATTGTCCAGTTTAAATGATATCGCTGCACCATGTACAGCACATTGGCAAGCACGGATACGTCAAAATCGATGGGCATTTTTTTACCATACCAGGTCGAATAGGCGGGCAGGTGGCGGTATCTTTTGAGGGTGTTCTTTATCTTTCCTGACCGGGTATTGATATACTGCTGCATGGAATCATGCGCCTGCTTCGCCAGCGCAGGAGGAGCGTCAAGCGCCAGTAAGATAATGCTGGTATCGTCCAGATCATCCGGAATCGATTCTGTTTGATCCATCCAGTTCAGCCAGCCGCCGTTGGGGAAAACTTTAACCGTATCTGTTGGCCAGAAATTGTAGGAGATCCGCCCCGTCCGGTTTAAAAACTTATTAAAAACAGGGCGGGTTTTTTCAATGATCGCCGTTGCCATCTGCTGCTGGTAAGGCGTTAAACGGGATTGTATCGTACGCAGCGTGAGCGCAACCAGCCCGGTGAAAAAAGGATTTATATCTGCTTTCCACCTGGTTTTATTAAGGGCATACATGCGGTAGGAAGGAAAAGCGCCGGCAGGGAAAATGTCATTTTCTTTTACCTGGAGGGCCGCTATTCGTTTCAGCAGCCGGTAGGAAGTTAATGTATCATTCGCCTTGCCGGCAATGGTCGCTGCAAGCAACGCCATACAAAAAATAGCAGTTTTTAAAATACGATATACACACATAAGGCGAACTCAGGCGCAATATGCACGGCGCTGTTTACGTATATAGCCTACGCTGGCTTGTGGAATGGAATGTGGCGTTGCCGAAATGCTTCTTCTAATTACTGGTTCAGCATCAGCGGCATTACCAGCATCAGCAGTTCTTCCGCTTCTTCCTGGTCCATTGGCTTTATCAGGCCCGCTTTGGTTGGCGTGCTTAATTCCATATATACTTCCTCGCTATCGGTTGCGTTCAGCATCTCGATAAGGAATTTGGCATTAAAAGCAATTACCAGGTCTTCCCCGTTATACTGGCATTTCATACGCTCGTTCCCTTCAAAGCTAAAATCTACGTCCTGTGCAGCCAGTTGCAGTTCGCTGCCGCTAATGTTCAGCGCCACCTGGTAGGTGCTTTTGTTACTAAAAACACTTACCCGCCGCAAGGCCCCCAGGAACTCCGTCCTGTTCACCGTCAACCGGTACGGGTTTTCTTTAGGAATTACTACTTTATAGTCCGGGAAACGGGCATCGATCAGCCGGCAGCTCATTTGCGTGGTTCCGTGTATTACAAAAAAATGGTTGCTGTTATAGTTGATGGTGATTTCATCCTCGTTATCCGGCAACGCCGATTTTAGCAGGTTCAGAGGTTTGCGCGGGACAATAAATGTATCGGTATTCGGAGAACTTACATCGGTTCTCTTATAACGTACCAGCCGGTGCGCATCTGTTGCTACAAACTGTATCCCATTTTTATCCAGCTCAAAAAACACGCCTGTCATAGCCGGCCGCAGATCATCGGTACTGGTCGCAAACAAGGTTTTATTAATTGCTGTAACCAGGGCAGTTGAGGTCATAGTAAAACTGGAGGCGTCGTCGGCAGTAGGCTCCTTCGGAAAATTGTCCGGGTTTTCGCCCATTACCTTGTATTTTCCGTTATCACTTGTAATTTCAACACTGTAGTTTTTATCGATATTGAACGTAAGCGGCTGCTCCGGGATATTTTTTAAAGAATCGATCAGGATCTTCGCCGGGATACAAACACGACCGTTGTCCTTGGCCTCTACGGGCATCTCCGTTTTCATCACCGTTTCAAGGTCTGTGGCCACAATGGTCAGCCGGTTTTTATCAATGTCAAACAAAATATCTTCCAGGATAGGTAACACATTGTTGGCGTTAATTACACCCGAGATATTCTGAAGTTGCTTCAGTAATGCTGACGATGATACGATAAATTTCATCCGTATATTTTTTATGTTTTATATTTTCTTTGGCAAATAATAGCAGCGAAACTACTATTTTATTGCCTACTATTTGAAAAAATCTGTCCCCATTTTCAGTAAAAATAGGGGGAAAAACACCAATTTTTATTACCGGTAACTATATAACAAGATTTTTTAGGTAGTTTAATAAGGTTTAGTAACTTCCCCATCTTAAACAGGCACAATGCTTCATAAATTTTTGAACTGGGTGAGGGGGAAAGAGGAGCCCGCAGGTTTGGATAACCCTTCGCTCGACTTTGGCCGGTATTCCGATAATAACAAAGTGCCAGGTAAAGTGCGCCGCTGGAAAGAGGCAGATTCACTTTTTAAAGAAAAAAAATATGCAGAGTCGCTGGATGCTTTTTTTGATTATTTGAAAGATGACAGCGCGGAAAATGTGCGCTACAACCGTGAAGGGGAGCAGGCGCGCTTTGAGTTTTACCAGGGCTCCAAAATTGTGCGCGGGGAGATCAAAAACAATCATTTTTCCGCTGATGTGAAACTGGCCCGCATGGCCGAGCCCTCCGTTCCGGTGATGCGTCGCCTCCTGGAAATGAATTTCGGCCTTTATTACAGCCGCTTTGCCCTCGATAAAGAAGAGTTATGCATGCGTTTTGATACCGATCTTTCCACCGCAAATCCTAACAAATTATATTATGGGTTAAAAGAACTGGCCACCAAATCCGATAAACAGGACGACCTGCTTATTGGCGATTTTGCGCATCTTCAGAGCGTTGACCAGGACCATATTATTCCGTTGCCGGAAAACGAAAAGGAGATAAAATATCATTTCTTGCAGCAATGGATTGCGGAAACCCTGGAAAAAATAGCAGCGGCAGATGCCGATAAATTTTCGGGAGGCATTTCCTACCTGCTGCTGAGCCTCGTTTACCGCATAGATTTTCTGATCACGCCCGAAGGGCAACTGCTGAATGAACTGGAAAAAATAGGAGGTCTTTATTTTAAAAAAGATGAAAAACCCGTTGTTGACAAAAACCGGGAGATGATAGAAGCCTTTCGCCAGTTGCAGGCAAAACCCAAAGAAGAGGTATTTAAAAACCTGTTCCGCTCCAAATACACTTTTTCTATCGTAATGCCGCAGGTGCATAAGGTACTGGCAGACGCCGTTCACGAAGCAAATGAAAATATGCTTTGGTACCGGGATAATAATTACGATTATTTCGCCAATAAACTGATAGAGTACGGGTTATCCTACTGCCAGTATTCCTACAGTTTACCCCGGCCCATCACACTGCTGGTGCGGCTTTTTATGCAGATCAATTACCCTGATTATTTTAAGGCGTTGGGCTACGCGGATACTTTTTATGATCCAAACGCCAATCGCTTTAAAGAGGAAGCCATTATAAAGTATATGCGATCGGTGGAAGCGCAATGGAAAGACCGTTATCCTAAAATGAACCTAAAAACAGAAATGCTGAATTTTACAAACCTGCTGGCATTCAACTTCAGTTTTACTACAATAATTGAAACCTTAAACATGGATGTGCCGGCCTGACGCCGCTTTTAACTCATTAGCATGAACGTACAGGAAATTATAAATAAATATCAGCACGCAGTTATCCAGATCGCCACGCAAACAGGCACGGGAACCGGCTTTTACCTGAAGGATTACGATCTGATTATTACCAATAATCATGTGATCAATAATACGCCGGAAGTAACGATCCAGGGAAAAACATTCGAAAGACAACTGGCAAAAGTCTGGTACACCGATCAAAAGCACGACCTGGCGTTTGTACAGGCGCCTGCGGCTGCTGATCTGGCCGATGTGCATATCGGCACTTATGAAGCGCTCAACGACGGCGACAATGTTATCGCTATCGGGCACCCCTATAATTTAAGTTATTCGGCTACCCAGGGCGTTATCTCAAAAGTGGATCGCATCCGGGAAGGGTTAAAATATATCCAGATCGATGCCGCTATCAATCCCGGCAATAGCGGCGGTCCGTTGGTTGACTATGCAGGCTTTGTAATCGGGGTAAACTCCTTTATTATCAAAGGCGGCGATAACCTTGGTTTTGCCCTGCCATCGACTTATTTAAAGGAAGCCATTGATCTTTACCTGCCGTATAGAGGACAGGAAGCCACCCGGTGTTCCAGTTGTGATTCTTTGGTAACCGCAGCCAATATCGACAATAATAAATACTGTCCCAATTGCGGCGCTGAAGTAAAGCTGCTCCAGGTTCCGGAGAAAGAAGTAGAATTAATGGGCGTAGCCAAACTGATCGAAGATATTTTGAAGGATTTGGGTAAAGATGTACGCCTGGCCCGCGACGGCGTTAACCAATGGAGCGTAAAAGAAGGCTCTGCAAAAATTAATATCAGCTATAACCCTGATAACTATTTTATTGCAGGGGATGCATTCCTGTGCCAGATGCCGCCGGAGCCCGCCAAAATAAAGCCTTTATACCAATTCCTTTTAGCCGAAAATAATAAACCCAGCGGCCTGGTGCTCAGTTGTCAAAAAAACAATATTGTGCTCAGCCGGTTGTTATACGACCTGGATATGACGCGCGAATCAGGGCTGGAAGAGTTTAAAACCCTTTTTCAGCAGGCAGATCATTATGATGATTATCTGAAAAATGAATTTGGCTGCACGTCCCGGCTGGAAGAATAAGATGTTGTTCCCGGCTGCGGTACAGATGGCATCCAGGTTGCCACGCTCGGTTCAGGGTTCGGGTTATATGGCAGCTTTTTATGCTTCGTTGGATACAATAAATAGTTCCCACGATGAAATCATTTAGACGGTTTGTCCTGATGATCGTATGACAAATTTATCTTTTCAGCTCCGGCAGGAGCGGCGTGTTTATAGAAAATTACGAAGAGGAGGTTGGGCTCCATAGGTGCCCCGTGTTTACGCGGCCTCCTACGGAGCCGATGCACCTCACGATGATACTACAAACACAGGGCTCCAGAGGAGCCATAGCCACTTCGTCTGAATTCAATGTTTCTTTAGTAAAGGGGAATTTATCATACACCCCTCCTGATTGACTCAATTTAGGTCAGTTTGAAGTTTTGTATATTTGTAAAGATCATATTTATCGTTTCAAGGTAGAAATGTTGTTAACAAATAGGCAATAAAATGATACGCGCCATAATCAGAGCTGAAAGAAAGCAAATCCGGCTGGATATCCCCAAAGAATACATAGGAAAGGATATTGAGGTTACTTATGTACCAGTTGAAGAAGTGAATAGGCATGTGCAACAGCCTTTAAAAGCAATGAAAGATTTTTGGGGCATCCTGTCTGATGACACGGCTATTAAATTGCATAATCATATCGCCAGGAGCTGATGCTGTCTTACTGACCCGGAATATCTCTGATTTCAAAAATATTAAAGGGTTGCAATTGCAAAATCCCTGAAACTTATAAACCGTCCCCTTAATTCGCTATCGATGGCGCATCCCGGATCCTTAACAGAAGCACAGGTCTTAAAAAAACTGCAGCAATATTGTGCGTACAGTGAGCGCTGCCATAGCGATGTGGTCAATAAACTTTATGAACTGGGCGTTTGGAAAAAAGAGCACGACACCATTATTGCTGCGCTGATAGAAGAGAATTACCTGAATGAAGAACGTTTTGCAAAAGCCTTTGCAGGCGGGCATTTCCGGCAAAAAAAATGGGGACGCAATAAAATAATAAAAGCACTGCAGCAAAAACAGGTCAGTCCTTATTGCATCAAAACAGGAATGAAGGAAATTGACGAAATTGCATATACCGCCGTGCTCAGGGAATTATTTGAGCAGAAATGGAACAGCTTAAAGGGAGAAAAGAACCGGTTTATAAAAATGCGCAAAACCAGCGATTTTTTGATCCAAAAAGGGTTTGAACCGGAACTTTTTTCATCTTTGTTCAAAGAAACAGATCCATAGCAACCGTGTACAGTTATTACGAACAAATATTACTGCTTTTCTCGACCCCTTTTTATATTGTAATCATCGGGGCAGAAATTTTATTATCCAGCCTCCATTTTCACAAAAGAACTTATTCCTTTAGAGACACGCTCACCAATATTTACCTCACCATTGCAAACGGGTTGATTGATATGGCCTTTAAACTCGGCTATCTCTGGGTATTGGTTCAGGTGTTCAACCACAGCCCTTTTAAAAGCTGGCATCCGGGTTTTATTTATTGGACCGCATTACTGGTGGCGGAAGATTTTACCTATTACTGGCTGCACCGGTTCGATCATGAGCTGCGTTTCTTATGGGCCGTACATGTAACCCATCACAGCTCCCAAAAGTTTAATTTCAGCGTGGGGTTCCGTTCTTCTGTTTTTGAACCCTTGTACCGGTTTGTTTTTTTTATTCCGCTTGCCTGGGCCGGTTTTAAGCCTTTGGATATTCTTTTCATGTACTCCGCCACCCAGATCTGGGGCACCCTGGTGCATACGGAACTGGTAGGCAAACTGGGCTGGCTGGAAAAAATTTTTGTTACTCCCTCGCATCACCGCGTGCACCATGGGTCCAATCCAAAATACCTGGATAAGAATATGGGAATGTTCCTGATCGTTTGGGACAAGCTCTTTCACACGTTCCAAGAAGAATTGCCTGAAACAGAATATGCGCCTATTCAATACGGACTTACAAAGAATCTTGAAAATCCCAATGCCTTCACCGTCATATTTCATGAATGGATACAGATCTACAGGGATATAATGCAAAAAGGGCTTACCCTGAAACAGAGAATCAATTATATCTTTGGACCGCCGGGATACAGTCATAACGGCAGCCGGAAAACCAGCCGGCAAATGGAACGGGAAGAGGCGGAGTGTTCCCGCAGATCAGCGCAGATTTGCGAAGAGATCAGCGCAAATCAGCGGGAATCCGAGAAAAAAAATCCGCTTTCGATTTATCGGAATGCGGAAAATCAATGATCAGATTCACATTTGCATTATGTCTTTACAAATATCGCTTATTCAAACAGACCTTCACTGGGAAGATAAAGCAGCCAACCGGGCGATGCTGGAACAAAAGATTGAAAGCATTCCTCATACACAGGTAGTGGTATTGCCCGAAATGTTTTCCACGGGTTTTTCCATGCAGCCGGCGCTGCTCGCTGAAACGATGGAGGGTCCTACCGTTCAGTGGATGAAGGAAGTGGCTACAAAAAACAAGATCATTCTTACTGGTAGCCTCATCATCAAAGAGGCAGACGCTTATTATAATCGCCTCATCTGGATGCTGCCCAACGGGCAATACGGCACTTATGATAAGCGCCATCTTTTTGCTTTTGCAAATGAGGATGCACAGTATACACCGGGAAATAAGCGGCTGATCACATCCGTAAACGGCTGGAAGCTGCATATGCAGGTATGTTATGATCTTCGCTTCCCCGTTTGGGCCCGTCAATCGCCACCCAAGGATGAGGATGCCCGTGAAACGGAATATGATGTACTCGTCAATGTGGCCAACTGGCCGCAACGTCGCAGTTTAGCCTGGAAAACCTTGCTACAGGCCCGCGCCATAGAGAACCAGTGTTTTGTGGTGGGCGTAAACCGGGTAGGAACGGATGGTAAAGGCATTTATCACAGCGGGGATAGTATGGTAATTGACCCCTTAGGTGAAATTCTTTATCATAAAACAGATGAAGAAGATATTTTTACGATTACGCTGCATAAAACAAAGCTGGACGAAGTACGGACGAAGTTTCCCTTTTTGAGGGATGCGGATGGGTTTGGGATTTATTAACCTGTGGCTGATTTTTGCCATTGAAACTGAACCGCCGTCAAAATTGATACCATTGACTTTTAATGGGTAGCCGCTACGCGGCACGGTCAATCTTTATACTATACGGTTCTAAAAACGGCAATGCCTCCGGCATTATCCAGGGGCTTGATACAATGTGTCCGGAAATCAGAATCGCTTCGTTTGTTTTGTTCCATCGGAACACCCTATTGGTAGCCCGGTTGCGGTGAGATCATTTGGTGTGCCATAGGTACACCCCTGCTTGCAATTATACCTAATTTTCTTATGTATTATTTTTTTGCGTATCTTCATCAGGAGAAAAGAAATGCAGTGAACAAAGCCAATTTATACAAAGGGTGCCTGGAACCTATTATTTTAAAGCTGCTGGGCGACAATGGCCGGATGTATGGCTATGAGATCACCCAAAGGGTAAAAAAGCTGACCGCCGGCGAATTAAAAATTACTGAGGGCGCGCTGTATCCGTTACTGCACCGGCTGGAAGCGGAGGGCGTATTGGAAGTGGAAACTGAAAATATGGGCAACCGGGTGCGCAAATATTACTCGCTTACAAAGGCGGGAAAAAAAGAGCAGGTAAGATCCTTATCTGAACTGGAGGCCTTTAAAAGCACGTTACAACTGATTTTTAATCCAAAACTCGCCTGATATGTTAACTGCTGAACAAATAGAAACCCTTCGTAAATTCTGCCAGGAAAAAGGTGTTCCTTATTATGATCTTCAGATGGAACTGGTGGATCATTTTGCAACAGAAATTGAAGAAGAGCTTAAGAACAATCCCGCTGATATTTTTCAATCTACATTAGACATTATTTATAAAAAGTTCGGGAAAAGCGGCTTCAATTCCATTGTGGCGGCCAAGGAAGAAAGCGTTGCCCAGGAATATGAAGAATGCCATCAGAACTATTTCTGGTCTTTTTTCACTCTCCCAAAAATTATTCTAACGGTTTTGATTGGGAGTTGCCTTTTTTTGCCTTGCCTTTTCGGTTCGGAAGAAATAACCTTACAATTAAACAGGATATACTATTGGTTCACGGTCAGCTTAAACGTGTTAACGATCCTGTGTATATGGGTTCAGCCTGGCCAAGCCCGCTTACCGTTGCTTTTGTTAAAAGGAATAAAAAGAAGATCATTCAATCGGAATATTGGGTTGTTGATTGTATTATTGGTAAATGCACATGTAGTTTTAAAAAACAATTTTTCCCACGAGTTTATAATCCCCATCTTCATAATTACAGTCTGTGTAATGATAGGCTATTCATTAATTTTTATTGCCCGGTATCATGCTGTTTTAAAAATGTATGCAAAAGCAAGAAAAGAATATCCTTTAGCGTTTATGAAATAAAAGGATTTCTAATCCGAATGGCTGGTTTTATTTTTTCATTATTTTGGGATCGATAAACTCCCAATCACGGATATGCGGATGGTTATGCTCTCTTTTTTCAATTACATCAAATTCTTTTATTATTTCCGGATAATTTGCCGCAAGATTATTCTGTTCGCTCCGGTCTTTCTCCAGGTCGTATAATTGCCAGGGCGCTTTCCTGTTGGCTTCCACGCCGGTACGCACGCCCTTCCATTTGCCCATACGGATAGCCACCTGGCCTCCTTTTTCAGGATATTCAAAATACAGATATTTATGCTGTTGCTGACCGGATTTTCCCAGTAATTCCGGTAAAATGGAAATTCCGTCGGTCACCACGGGTATGGGCTGCGCCAGTAGTGCTGAAAAGGTCGGCATCATATCATATTGCACGGACAACAGATCGCTTATCCTGCCCGCAGGAATATGCCCGGGCCAGCGGGCAATAAAAGGTTCCCGGAACCCACCCTCATACACATCCATTTTCAGCCCCCGCAACCCCTGCTCGCTGTTAAAAAAACGGGCATTTACCCCGCCATTAAAGGTGGTGCCGTTATCGCTGGAAAACAGGATGATCGTGTTGCCGTCCAGCCCCAGGCTTTTTATGGTTTTCAGTACCAATCCTACCTGGTCATCCAGGCAGGTGATCATACCGGCATAAGCGGATAGCGGATATTTTGCAGGCGCATACCCGTTTTGACCATAATAGGGCTTCTCGTCAAACTGCCCTTTATAAAGATTAATATATTGCTGCGGCACCTGCAGCGATGCATGCGGAATGGTATAGGGCAGGTATAAAAAGAACGGCCGGTCCTTATTCTTTTTGATAAACGCCAATGCCTTTTCTGTCATCTTATCAATTGCATAAGTCTTGCCAATGTATTTTTCAAAATCCGCATCGGTTGCCGTTGCCGGGTTCAGCGGTATATGTACATTAATATAGGGATTATCCAGCGTATCCCATTTCCCGTTTTCCCATAAATGAGAGGGGTAATAATTATGCGCCTGTTTCTGATCCAGGTAGCCGTAAAAATAATCAAAGCCCTGCCGTTGCGGATCGCCGGTGGTTTGCGGCATCCCCAAACCCCATTTACCAATTGCTCCGGTGGTGTAGCCAGCTTTTTTAAACAGATGCCCTAACGTAAAGGATCCTTCCGGCAAAGGCATTTGCCCGCCCTCCAAACTGTCTGGAAAACCGCCCAGCTCATAATTTCCGCGTATATAGGAATGGCCGCCATTCTTTCCGGTAAGCAGCATGCACCGGGCAGGGGCACAAACCGGCGTACCCGAATAATGCCGGGTAAACCGGATGCCTTCACCTGCCATTTTATCCAGGTTGGGCGTTTTTATTTTTTGCTGCCCATAGCAACCCAGTTCTCCGTAACCAAGGTCATCGGCATAGATGTAAATTACATTCGGCCTTTGTTGTGCCGCAACAACAGCACAACAGGAAATCAATAATGCGATCCAGCTAATTTTTTTCATTTCTTTTTATTTCTGATCTCTTCAAGTGCTGCTACCATGGCTTTTACTTTTTCGGGATGTTTTGCTGCCAGATTATTTCTTTCAGAAGGATCTGCAGCAAGATCATAGAGCTGCGGATCGGGACTGTTACCGGTTTCTATATTTACCAGCCGGCTCAAAGGGGCTCCGGCATTGGGTTCGATATATTTCCAGTTACCCTGTACCAGTGCCAGGGAATTAACCCCCTGTTCCACCAATACCTTGCGGCCGGTTTTTGTTTTTCCCAAAAAAGCATTTAACAGGTCTTCGCTATCCTGCGCATCGCTTTTTGGTATGGATTGATTAAGCAGCGCGCCAAATGAAGCCAAAAAGTCTATTTGGGAAACCAGGGCACCGGATATCATCCGTTGCGCTTTTCCGGGCCATTTTATAATGAACGGAAGTCTTGTTCCCGCTTCAAAGGAACTGTACTTGCCACCCCGATAGATCCCCCAGGGTGTATGACCGTTTAGTTTGGTTACGGCCTCGTCCTGGTAACCATCGTCCAGTACCGGGCCGTTATCACTTGTAAAAATCACAATGGTATTTTGTGCTATTCCCTGTAATTCCAGTTCTTTCATGATCTGTCCAACCGCCCAGTCCAGCTGCAAAATAGCGTCCCCACGATAGCCCAGTCCGCTTTTACCTTTAAACATCGTGGACGGCATCCGGGGCACATGCGGCTCGGTAAGGGTATAGTATAAGAAGAAAGGGCGGGCCTTGTTTTCATTGATGAACTGTTTTGCCTTTTCCAAAAAAGTAAGCGGCATTTCCTCATCGGTCCAGCGGGCTTTATAGCCGCCACTCATCCAGCCAATGCGGCCAATGCCATTCACAATCGTATTATCGTGCCCCTGACCCGGGGACGATTGCATCTTCAGCAATTCCGGGTGCTCTCTTCCGGTAGGATCATTACCTATTTTCTTTTTATAATCCACCATAATCGGATCTGCTGCGTCGGCGGCCACCACCTTGCCGTTTTCTACAAAAATAGTAGGGACGCGGTCTGCCGTTGCCGGGAAAATAAAGGAATAGCCAAAGCCCACTTCATTGGGACCGGGTTTAATAGGGGCGTTCCAGTTCTTTTCAACTGTATTTCCCAGACCCAGGTGCCATTTACCCACCAATCCGGTTTGATAGCCGGCCTTTTCAAATAATAAGGGTAGCGTGGTGCGATCGGTAGGAATAATTAATGCTGCATCCCCGGGCAGAATATGCGTACCCTCCCGCCGCCAGGGATAGCGGCCCGTAAGCAATGCATAGCGCGATGGCGTACAGGTGGCAGACGTACTGTGCGCGTTCGTAAAACGAATGCCATCTGCCGCCAGCCTGTCAACATTAGGCGTTTGGATCTTTGTGGCGCCATAGCAGCTTAGATCACCATAGCCAAGATCATCGGCATTGATGATAATGACATTGGGACGCTGCGCCGTTCTTTTATTTTGCGCGGCACCTGTCAAAAAACAGCCCAACACCAAAATGATAATGATCAGATTCTTTTTCATCAGTTATTTTTTATTTCAGGTTAGGATTATTGTTTACTTCCGATTGCGGGACAGGCCACGGATAATTAGCCGCTTTAAATGCTTTTGTGGTAACATACCATCTGCTGTTGGGGTCGGCGGCGCCAGCGGGTGCCTTACGCAAGCTTTTTGCTCCGGGGAAAGACGCGCCGTAAAAATCGCCATTCAGCAAAGTAACGGCATCTTTCCAACGATACAAATCCCATAACCGGATACCTTCAAAGGCCAGTTCATTTCTTCTTTCTTTTTTAAGAATAGGTAATAAACCGCCAGCATTTGTTTCCTTAACCGGAGGCATTGCAACCGATGCCCGGCCGCGCACTTTGTTTATAGTGGCGTCCAGTAACGCCTGATCTATTGTTCCTAAATGAATTTCCGCTTCCAGGTAACTCAAAAGTACTTCTGAATAACGGATAATAGGCAGATCAATACCTGAATTCTGCAGGTCGCCGCCGCTGAACCCGTCATAACTAAACTTTCGCATGCTGTACCCCGTTCTGGTGGCTTGCTTGCTTAAGGTAAGCTGGTCGGGGGATGCGGTACTGTCCGGATGACTGATATAAGGCTTTCCTTTGAAGAGCATATTATTGCACAGGATGTTATAGGCAAGCCGGGGATCCCTGTTCGCCGTAAAATCTCCGGCTTTATATAGGGGGCTGCCGTAAGAAAAAGCAGAACCATCATTAAAATCGTAAGACTCGGCCAAACTGCCCAGGGGGCAAAAAATACCCCAACCGGCAGCCATTGCAGGATAAAAATGCTGTAACATTCCATTGGGCGCCAGGTCCACTACATATTGTGTAGCAAAAATAATTTCCTTGCTGCTTTCATTTGTTCCGTTGAAAAGACTTGCGTAATCGGGATCAATACTATTTTCGTTGAAGTCAATAATTGTTTTATAGGTAGTCGCTGCCTGCTGCCAGTTTTCCATGGTCAGGTACAGCCTTCCCAAAAAGGCCAGCGCGGCCTGCCGTGTAGCCCGGCCCCGTTCTGATGCAGGCAGCTTTGCCGCATTAGGAAGCCCTGCCGCCGCCGCTGTTAATTCAGTTTCCACAAAAGCTTGTACTTCGGCTAAAGGTGTCTTCGTTACCTGGTTGGCTTCTGCGGGTCGCAGCACTTTTGTTATCAGGGGTACTGCTCCAAAATACGTGCTCAAATATAAATATTGAGCGGCCCGTAAAAACCGGGCCTCCGATTTTGTACGCTCTTTGGTTGTTTCACTTACGGATACAGCTTTATCAATATTCTCAAGAAAATAATTACATCGCGCTATGCGGGAATAGCTGTTAACCCAGTAATTTGGATAGTCCCCTACATTGGAAGTAAGCGTACCATTGGTTAGTTTATTGAAATTGGAATTATCCCCTCTTCTGTCGTAAGCATTATCCGTGGCAAATTCCAGAAAAATTAACCCGTTATAAGACCACCAATCAGTAGGGCTGAACTCTGCAGATTTCTGCATTTGAATATTTCCCTTATACAACGCCGTTAATGCAATATTTACATTTGCTTCGCTTGTCCAGAAAATATCATTTGCGTATTGGTCCAGGGGGTAAAGATCAAGTTTCTTTGCACAAGAGAACAGGGTAACACCGGCAACAAAAGCAACGATCAGTTTTGTTTTAAGGCCTTTGTATATATATTGTTTCATTTTTATTGTTTTGATGTATATCAACTTCGGAAATTTAAAAAACCACATTTACTCCTATGGTGTAATTGGCTAAAATGGGATAATAGCTTCCGCTGGTAATAATTTCGGGATCCCAGCCTTGCGGATAGTGACTAAAGGTTGCAAGGTTTTCCGCACTTGCGAAAATACGGGCGGATGTTATTTTTAACCATTTTTGCTTATCCTTACTTAAAGTGTATCCTAATTGTATATTCTTAACCCGGACATAGTTGCCATTTAAGAGCCAGAAGTCAGACAATAATGTATTGGGTGATCCGGTATTGGCCAATTGTTCCATCCGGGGATATTTTGCATTCCGGTCAGGGTTTTCCGGGGTCCAGCGCCCATCCATTTGCCAGCGCTGTACGTTCCCATTGCCGTTGAGCGCATACCCGGCGTATCCATCCAGCCGCCCCTTGGCGCCGCCGATTCCCTGAAATAAAATATTAAAATCAAAACCGGCGTATCCTGCATTTAAGGAGAGCCCATAAGTATATTTCGGAATATTCGTTCCCAAAATAACACGGTCATAATTAGGATCTACTTTTCCATCGGGTTTACCGTCCGGTCCGCTTATATCTTTATAGCGAATATCTCCCGGCTTTGGTTTTGCATTTATGGTAGTTTGATTAGCATAACCATCAATATCCGCCTGGTTAATAAATAGCCCGTCTGAAACATACCCATAATAAAGATTAAGCGGGTAGCCAAGGAAACGGTCGGAACCATTTCCCTGTAATCCATTGGGCTGTGTAATATTAAGGCCCGGGCCCAGATCAAGCACCTTATTATTAATGATCGAAAAGTTAGCATTTCCGCCAAAAGAAAATCCGGCGATCCTGTCTCTGAAACCCAACTCAAATTCCCAGCCTTTATTGCTTAGTTTTCCGGCATTAATGGTGCCTATTCCAAAACCCAGCACTTTTGAAAAACTGCCACCGGGATTGGCAAGAATGTCATAGCCATAACGATCAAAGTAAGCAGCGCTAAAAGTGAGCCGGTTATTTAATGCGGAGCCCTCTAATGCAATATCTTTGGTACGGGTTGATTCCCAGTGAAGGGCGGTATCTGTTAAGGTGGTCAGGATTGAGCCTGCTTTTATTACTCCTCCAATAGGATAATTATATGCTGAACCCAAGGCCAGCACCCGTTGCCAGGGATAATTCCCTATATTCTGATTTCCGAGTGTACCGTAAGAGGCTCTCAATTTCAGGTCATTAATCCATGAAATATTTTCCTTGAAGAAAGACTCCTGGGATATACGCCAGCCCAACGCCACTCCTGGAAAATTGGCGTACCGCATGGAAGGCGGAAACCGCGAAGAGCCATCCCGGCGTACAGTGGCTTCTGCGAGATATTTTCCCGCATAATTATATTGCAGCCGTCCAAAATAAGAATCCATTGCCCACTCCACTTTTGTGCCATTGTTGGTTTGAGTGCCGGGGTCCCCTGCATTCAATTCAGTAAGGCTGTTGGACTGATACCCGTCTCTGAATGCTGCAGAGGTACGATCTCCGTTATATTCATAGGTATGACCCAACAATATTCCCAGGGTATGCTTTCCAAATGAACGCTTGTACTCCAGCAGTTCCTGAAGTGTTTTATATTCCACGACTTCATTGTTTTGAGTAAGATTTCCAGGTCCCAGCATAACATTGGCATTCAACCGCTGATTGGAAAGGAATCTCCGTTCTAATTGAGCGTTGTTGGTATATCCCGCTATTCCGGAAAGCGTAAGGCCACGTATGATCTGCCAGTCTAAACGTACATTTCCCTGTAAGTTGGTCCATTTTGATTTATAAAATGATTCATTATTAAGATAAGAATACGGGGTCCCTTTATTGGCCAGCCCGGTCCCTAAATCGCCATTGCTTAGCAGATATGGATATATGGCTGGTATGCGCACCACCTGACTAATGGATGTAAGCATATCGTTAAAATCCTGGGTAGCTGAAGGGGCCGGCTGGTCGTTCAATTCCTGGATCGCGCCAAGCCGGGTAGAGAGGGTCAGGTTTTTGGTGAGTTTATTCGTCATGTTCAAACGAATATTATAACGCTGGTAGTCATTCTTAACAACGATCCCGTTTTGATATAAATATCCTAATGACAACAGGTAATCTGTGTTTTCTGTTTTATTGGAAACAGAAAGATTATGTCCTGTTTGCAGGGTTCCTTTTTTAAAAATAAGATCGACATAATTAACATCAGGGTAATTGTCCGGATCTGACCCGTCTTTAAATTTTTGGATCTGTGCCGCAGTATAGGTTCCTGGTGTGGCTTCATTAACAGCCTCCGCATATTCCCAGGAGTGTACAAACTCAGGATATTCTGTAGCCCGCTGGGTTCCCACATACCCATTATAGCCAATTTTTATTTTTCCGTTCTGACTTTGCCCGGATTTTGTTGTAACTAAAATAACCCCGTTAGCAGCCCTGGATCCATAAATGGCTGCGGATGCGGCGTCCTTTAAAACAGAAATACTGGCAATGTCATTAGGATCAATATTATTAAGCTGACCCGGCATTCCATCCACCAGCACCAAAGCATCGGGGCTGGCCCCAAAAGAAGCGACCCCCGCACCCGTATGGTTCCACCGCTGGCTCCACCCGGCTGACCTGAGCGCTGGGTAACAGTGATTCCCGGCATTTGTCCGGTAAGCGCCTGCGATGCCTGTGTTACAGCCCTGTTGTTTACATCTTTTGCGGTGATCTGGGAAATAGCGCCAATAACATTTCCTTTTTTCTGCGTTCCATAACCCACCACTACAACCTCATCAAGACTGTTCTTTTGCGGCTTCATTCTTATGAGCAATGCGCTGTTTTGTCCGGCCGCTATAACATAGTTATTGATCTGCTCCGGCTGGTATCCGACAAACTCAAAAAGCAGGTTGTATTTGTCATTAACACTGAGCCCTGATAGCGTAAAAAGGCCCTTGTCATCGGTAATAAGGTGCTGTTGCGCGCCTTTGGTACTATTCTCGATTGTGATAGTGGCCCCGCCCAACGGTTCTCCGTTTTCAGATAAAACCTTTCCATTAATATCATTTAAACGCTGCCCATAGGACAACAGGGACACTGATATACAAATTAATAGCATTAATAAATGCCTGTTCATACATTTACTTATTAAAAGATTAAAATAAAAATGATCCACTCCGGTAGCTTTTGCACCGGGTATTATGAGATAAATACTTTTGTTGGGGTATTCTATTCCTTCTTCAGGAAGATCGAATCATTACGTTGTTCATACGACAAGTGATTTAATTGGCAAATCGATAGAATGATCACTGAAAGAGAATCGGTATAGAAGAGTTTACCTGTCAGCCTCCTATGCGCAATCGAGGAGTCCTGGTAAACAATAACCTTTCCATACCTTTTTTCCAGGTTTTTGAATATAGCGCCTAACGTGGCGTCTTTATATTCGATAGTTGTATTGGTCCACAAAATTGAATTTGCATCGTCAGTTGAATGGCCGGCTTTCGGCATTTTTGCTCCGTTTATTGGTACGGCGTCCGGAATAGCCGTTACAAGCACCTGCCCGGAAAGTTTGTCGATATAACAGGTTTTGCCCGGGGTTAAGAAAACATCCTGCATGGCAAATTTTTGATCTTTGGAACGTAAAACTACTTTCCCCTCATGAAGCGCTACACGTAGTGCGTAGCTATTATATCGCTGCACCCAAAACCGGGTTCCAAGCGCTGTTGTGGTAACACCGTTAACGGTTACGGTAAACGGGTTTGACGGGTTTTTTGTAACCTTAAAGAAAGCATCACCGGAAAGCAAAGCGACCTGCCTGGCCCTGGAAAAATCAGATTTATATGAAATCCGGGCTGAGGGCTGCAATAGCACTTCGCTGCCGTCGGGTAGCCAATATTTCTTCAGGGTCAGCGTTTCATTTTTTAAATATAGCACCACTGCTCCCGCGTTTTTCACTTCCTGTCTGTGTTTTAATGGCATTAATTTCCATCCAGCCACAATCAATATTAAAATGGCAGCAGCAGTTAACCAGCGTTTCAGATGAACGATAACAGGCTTTTTCTTCCGAATAATTTTTTCCAGCAGCTTTTGACGCTGCCCGTAGGAAAAATGAACTATTTCGGCTTCGGTCAGCGATTCAAGGCCATCCAACTCATCCAGCGCTGTTTCATTTTCATACAGGTAGGTATATACCCCCTCTGCCTCAGCATAACCTGCTTCGTTATTCAGAAATTTTTGAATCAGTAGTTTATCTATATGCTCCTGCATTTACTATATTGTACGTGCAAAAAGCAAAAATTACCTAAGCTGGTAAAAATTATTTTGAAATAAAGCCCAAAATGGTCAAAAAAGCTAAATACTTCCTCAGGTCTTTTAAGGCATTCATGACATGTGCGTCAACGGTTTTTACGGATATACCTAATTTTGAAGCAATTTCTTTGTGTGAAAAACCTTCTACATAAGCCATCGAAAAAACTTTTTTGCGTGTAGGGGGAAGTCTTTCAAGACCCTTTTTGATTGTATCTGTTAGTTCCAGTTTAGTAATTGTTTCAGTTGTTGAGGTGGCTTTGATTTCCTCAGCCAGTTTTCGCAGATGTGCTTCTTTTCTCAGCCAGTCAATAAACACCTGCTTTGCCTTACGGTTTAGCTGGAGTAATTCGGGCAGCTCAAACGAAAAGCGCTCGCGGTATTCCCACAATTTAATAAATGTAAGCTGCGCCAAATCTTTCGCGGTATCCTCTGATCCTGTTTTTTTCAGAAACAGCGAGTACACCTGATCGTAGAATTTATGAAACAGTGCTTCGAAATATATTTCATTAAATACAGTCATTCGGAAAGATTCGTAAAATCGACGCCCCTATTTATAACGTATTACAATAATATGAACGACAAATGAAAATAGCAAAAAATCAACACAGTAGTAAAGGATCGTTCCGTCAGGGGATTTCAGACAAAAATCAGTCCTTTCGCTTTTCCAGGATCAGGTCTATTGCTTTATCCATTTTATAATCGCGCCCCAGGCGGATCGCCTCAATAGTTGGTCCTGCATAAATATCGGGCAGGATCCCCTCGCCGTCCCTGGGTACTTTTTTATCCATTACGAACCGGTAAGCGGGCAGGCGGAACCGGACCCCGGTGTGGGGCAGCACCACATCGGGTATCATAAAGGCAGAATGGCCATAGGCGGCTCCACCCGTGGGTTCGCCCACAACCGTAACATTCTCCTGGCCTTTTAAGGTGTGCACCACCATGGTTGTGGCAGAAAAGGAGAATCCCCCGGTAAGTAAATAAACAGCTCCGTCATAATGCAAGGACTTTTTGGGCTTAAACCGGTGCCGTTCGTAATAACTGAAATGATAATAGCCATCATTTTCCCTGTGAGTGAAGAAGCCCAATACCCATAAAGCCAGTTTATCTTTTCTTAAATACCGGTTATACCGGGCGCTTTTACGCAGTGTTAATAATGAATCGCCCAGCTTATAGGGCTTGTTAACCAGGTATCGGGTGAAAATATTGGCATTATGCACGGCGCCGCCGCCATTGGTGCGCAGGTCCACGATCAACTCTTTGATCTTTCTTTTTTTTAACTCTTTAAAGGATTGACGAAAAAAAGATTGAAGGTCCAGATGCGGGGAAAAACTGCCCAGGTCCATCACCGCAAAATTTCGAACGGTATCTATTTTCAGCGAGCGGATCTCCCCCAGCTTTTCCTCTCTGGTTTTTTGCGAAACAGCCTTCGGTGCGCTATCGCCTGTTTTGGCACTGGTATCCGGTTTAAAGAACTGCAGAAAGGTATATTGGAGCGGGCCTCCGGCATGCCGGTACCCGATCTTCAATGAATCGCTTTTGCCGAATATCGTCGTATACAAATTCCCGAAGGAGGCGCCGTTGCTCAACTGCTGGTCTTTTGCAACCGGGTTGTTTCCATCCGCCGGCAGGTATTGGTACATCGTGTCCAAAAGCTTTGTAACAGGTTTGTTGTTGAGCGATTCTATTATTGTGCCCCGTGTTAATGCCGTATCCTTTTTATCGAGGTTGTATACCACCACCGCAGTGTCTTTCCATATCTTCAGGTATACCGGAAACCGGGGTGGGCTTTTTAATGAATCTATATATTGCTCGTAGGCTTTCGAGCTGCGGATGGAGGTATGCCCGCAGCCAATTTTCGTGTTCACTAAAGAAAGAATATTCCGGAACGCTGTTTCTGTAAGGCTATCATTCAATTTGGCTCTTCCTTCGGCAAAAGCCCGGTCCATCAAGGGTTTGGGCGTGTACCAGTATAACCCGGGATGCCGTGTTTCCAGTATGTTGCGGTATAAATCGAAATCTGCCTGTAGCTGTTGGGGGCTGAATTTTTTATCAGGGCTATAGCCTTTTTTAGTTCCTGAACAGGCACTCAACAATCCCGCAATGATAAAGAGGGGCAACACTATTTTTGTAATACGGGAGTCTTTGGGTATGCGCATGCCGGTACTTGTTTACTTACCGATCGGGTTCCAGCCCTGTGCCGTAATTTCATGCCGGCTGCCCCCTTTGGTGATAATATGCGCGCCTTCCTCAGGGGCTGTCATGTATCCGATAATGCTGATCGCCGGGTTACCGTTTATTTTTTCATATTCGGATTGAGGGAGTGTAAACAGCAGCTCATAATCCTCGCCGCCGCTCAGGGCACAAGCCGTGGGGTCAATTTCGAATTTAAAGGCCGCCTGCCGGGTTTCTTCCGCAACGGGTATTTTATCTTCATATAATACACAGCCCACCTGGCTGTCTTTGCAGATATGCAGGATCTCCGAGCTCAACCCGTCGCTGATATCCATCATCGCCGAGGGCTGCACAGATTGCGCTGCGAAAAATTCAATAATATCTTTTCGTGCTTCGGGTTTTAATAACCGGCCAATTACATAAGATTCCCCTTCCAGGTCGGGTTGTACTTTGGGACTTTCCAGGAAAATTTTTTTCTCGCGTTCCAAAAACAACAGCCCTACGTAAGCCGCACCCAGGTCGCCGCTAACACAGAGCAGGTCGCCCTTTTTAGCGGTGCTTCTTTTTACAAATTTGTCCGGCGTTACTTCTCCGATTGCGGTAACCGAGATCACAAATCCTTTTTGAGAGGTGGTGGTATCTCCGCCTACCAGGTCTACGCCATAATAATTACAGGCCGCATATACGCCTTCGTAAAATTCATTTAAGGCCTCCAGGCTGAACCGGTTGCTGATACCAATGCTTAGGGTCAACTGTGTTGGAGTGGCATTCATCGCATATACGTCGCTAAGGTTTACCACCACCGCTTTATAACCAAGGTGTTTCAGCGGCATATACATCAGGTCGAAGTGCACGCCCTCCAATAACAGGTCGGTAGTTATTACGGTTTGTTTCCCAAAATGATCAATAACTGCCGCATCATCGCCAACCCCAAGCAGGGTGGAGGCGTGATGCAGTTCAATATTTTTGGTGAGGTGGTCAATTAAACCAAATTCACCCAGTTCGGATAGTTCTGTTCTTTCGTTATTCATTTTTTTACGCGTAAGGCTAAACGCGTAACGCATAACGTCAATGCATGAAGCATTGAGCATTGCGCGTTACGCATCAAGCGTTATTAATCACTTTCAGCATCTGTTCATGTATCAGCCCGTTGGTAGCCAGTATCCGGTGCTGGTAGGGAGAATATTTGTCACCATTAAAATCGGTTACTTTACCTCCGGCCTCTTCTACAATCAAATACCCGGCGGCGCTGTCCCATGCCTGCAGCTTATGTTCATAAAAACCATCGAACCGCCCGGCGGCAACCCAGCAAAGATCAATAGCCGCTGCCCCCAGCCGGCGCACGGGAACCCCTTCTTTTATAAAACGTTCAAATACCTGCAACGGGCCGTTTTCCGTATTAATATAAACATAGGGGAAACCCGTGGCTAAACAGGATTGCATCGCATTGGTTTCGCTGCTCACTTTTATGGGCTGCCCGTTGAGCGTGGCGCCTTTGCCTTTTTCCGCAAAAAATAATTCATCCATATGCGGGTTATAAACCATTCCCAAAATCATTTCGCCGTTGTACTCTACTCCAATAGAAACACAATTGATCGGTAAGCCGTGGGCAAAGTTGATGGTGCCGTCCAAAGGGTCAATGATCCATTTGTATTCGGATCGGGTGGCCAGTTCGCCGCTTTCTTCTGTTAAAATAAAATGATCGGGGTAATGTGCGCGAATCATTTCTATGATCGCCTTTTCTGAGGCATGATCCGCATCCGTAACCAAATTATTTCTTCCTTCCTTATGCTCAATGGAAAAGGATTTTTGAAAATAGCGGGTAAGCTCCGCAGCGCCTGCCTTAACGGCCGCCGTTAATACGTCTTTTAACATGAGGCAAAGATAGGAAAGCGGCCGGGTGTATAACAAATTCACCGTTAATAAAGAAACGTTGAATTCAGATGGAGCGCCTATGGCTCCAGGGGAGCCCTGTGTTTGTAGGATCATGGTCATAAGACGCACCGGCTCTCCCGCCTCAGCGGGACCGCGTAAACACGGGGCGTCCTGCGGAGCCCAATCCCCTCCTCGTATATTTTCTATAAACACGCCGCTCCTCCCGGAGCTGAAAAGACAAATTTGGCGTACACCCTTTTGGTTGGCTGGTCTTTTGCCACTTTTTGAAGAAATTTATAATCCGCCAAAACTTGTTTTTTTGGGGAGTAATGGCGGATTATAGATATTGAGGGCTTAAAAATTGGTCGTGGTGCCGGTACCCATGGGCGTTGACTCCTGCGTAATGGCTACACCTGATGAGCGGGAGGTATTGGACACTGTAATATTTATGGTTGAAAGCATATTTCGTTGAAAGGTAATGTCCTTGGTGCCCAACGGAACCACGGTAGCATCGGATTTAATCCAGGTGATGGTTACAGGTATTGTTTCAGTATATGTATCAGTTGCCCATGCCTGCTGCACCTGGTGAAAACTAAATATATCCTGAATAGTGGTTGCAGGAGTTGTAGTGGAAATGTATTGTGTAGGCCCGTCTTTCATTTCAATTTTGAGTTGCCCGTCTGTTAATCCAGAGGCTACAAACTTTGCCCCGAAGACGGTTCTTTTGGTGTTAACGGTAACTGTGCCATTTTCGGAGGGCACATAGCCGGCAGTTTCTCCATAATACCGGTCAATGTTTGGCCTATAGTAATAACTGCTAGAAGACAAACCAGACGGCAGATAGCTGTAGCCATATTCAATATTTATGTAATACACGGTAGCCGAAGTAATAAAATTATTAGTGACATTGTTGGTGGTGAGGTTGCTTAGCGAAAACGGTGCGCCATATCCATTATAGGAATGATAAATTTTAGTTTTCCCATCAACTACAATATTTGCTACAAACTTATACTCGTACCCTCCTAACAAACCTAATGAGATATTACCCGTATTGTCGAATAACGCGTAAGCGAATGGGTTATAAGTACCAGCGGTGCCCTGTACTCTTGAATACACCTGGATGGCCATTAAATCATTGCTGGCCAATACCAGCGGTGTGGCGGTTGCCTGACTGGCAGAAAGAGACGATTTTACCTCGGTAATTTCCGCAGCTACGCCCAGCTTAACGGTGTAAGTTTTTGGGTGCTCTTCAGGAGCGGGAGTATCCGGATTGCTTTTTTTAGAGCAGCTAAATAATAAGCCTGCCAGTAAACAGCAAGTCAGCAATTTTCTCATATTATAGTTTTTAAATTATTTGATTTGTCTCACGGTCAGCCGAAGCAGTGATTTTGCAAATGTATTTTTCTTCAGCATTGGGAAATTACGGGATTCCGTAATATGATCATCCGCGTATAAAATTCGATCTCTCCAGACATAACACTCATTTGGAAACTTTCCTTAAATGCGATAGCTGTTTGTTTAGTTTTCGGAATAGAGCATCCCCTTCAATGGCAGTGTCTTGCGCCAGTTGCAAAAATTCATCCCAGGTTTTGATTTTGCCCTTTGCTATTTTAGCAGCCTCGTGTATAACTTCATTCCTTTTTTTTGCCCATTCCTGAGTCTCAATAAAAATTAATTTTAAGTTAGAATCTGTTTCCAGTAGCCTAAGATTTTTTAATCCCGCTCCTATTGTGCCAAGGTTGACATCTTGTTTAGTTAATTCTGCAATCCGACTTTCCAGGCGATCACAAATCAGGCTTTCTGTTAGTGTAGTTGCTTCAAGAAAAAAGCCTTGTGAAATTGAATTTTTTAACTGCGATGCTGCAGATCTGATTTTCTTGTATCTCGCTTTATTTGACAATTCAGACGTATTGGCTCTGAGTTCTTTCATCCCGCAAACATACCCCTCCCCATTGTCAGCTACTGTCAAACGCCTTTTCTCTTCTTCAAAAAATTATTATAATAGGCGAAAGCAGGGGTGTTATAGGCCTCAATACATTGCCGGTGCAGGTCTACCACCATCCTTTGCAGCAGCAGGGGCTTTTGAACCTTTACATTGTTCATCCACTGAAAGATCCAGCCCACCAGTTCGCGGTTAATGCCACAGGTGAGGGTTAGCCGGGTGTTGCCGTTTTTCAAAAGGATAAACTGCTGGGTATTGTGCCAGAAGAACTGGCGCACAAAGCCGCCGGTACTATTTGCAAATTCCAGTGTTATTTTATAAATGTGGTTATCAATATTCGGACTGATGCCAAAATGGGTATTAAAGAACTGCTTCAGTAACGGAGCGTATTTCCGGGGATTAAAAACAATATTGGTTGCTGTAAAAGCGGCCAGCGTATCAAAGGCGATCACCGCTATTTTTTTTAGGTTTTCATTATATGCGCATACATGCAATACGCCCCGGTGCTGCTGCAGGGAAAGTGGCAAAATGCTATGCCCTGTAGCTACGGGGTTAAAATGGGTATCTACATGGGTGCTTAATGATTCTATTACCAGCTTGCGTTTGTTCTGTATGGCCCAGATCAATTGATCAATGGTTTGCTGTTGCGCTTTCGTGTAATGTGCTTCATAAAAATTGGAGTTTTGCAGTTTCAGGTTGAAGGTATCCGCAGCAAATTCAAATTTCCCTTTGCTTCCCTTTTCATAAAACCCGGCCTCCATTTTTTGAAAGGATTTCCTTCGCTGCAACAAAATATCAGAAGGAATAAAAACCCGCGTAAGATAAAAAGTGTGGATGTCGGTCAGCGTAAAATCATGCACACTCTTATTGTATACCAGCTTCCAGGTTTTCTTATTATACTCGCCGGTATACACTTCAATGCTTTCGCCTTTTATTTTTAAATTGGCAGCTAATTCATCCAGATAACGGTATAACGACCGGCTGGAAAATGCAAAGCCGTTTTTTTCTTTCCAGTCTTCAAGGATAGCAATAGTACAGGGCGATTGTTTTAGCCTTGAATACAGCTTTAGAATAATTTCAGATTTGGAAGGATTGGCCGCCATTCGTCATTAATTTTCCTGAAAAATAGGAAAGGTCCGTCATCTTTGCATTATAATAATTATTTGAATTCATTAAAGGATCTCATCATATTTGTCCGTTTTATAGTAACTTGTAGGGTTGGTAAATACAGGCAACGCCGGGCTACCCGTTTAAACGGAACACACGTTAAATATTTATTTCATTGGTGTTGCCGTTTCTCATCATTATTAATTCCGGCGTGAGGCAAAAAACAATATATTTGCCGGCCTGTGTAGTATGAAGATATGGCATCCATAATAGATATTAAAATACCCCGTTCGATTGCCAGCGCACTGCGCCTTCCCAGACGCAATGCAAAATCGCAACAGCGAAAGGTGTTGAAAAAGCTATTAAACAAGGCCAGATTTACTGAATTTGGCCAGAATTATCATTTTGATCAGATCGTTTTATCGAGAAATATCGAAAAGAACTTTCAGAAGAATGTTCCCATTTTTGATTATAACAAGATCTATAACGAATGGTGGATCAAAACCCTGGAAGGCAAGCCGGATATTACCTGGCCGGGGAAGATAAAATACTATGCCCTTAGCTCGGGCACTTCTGAGGCGGCCAGTAAATACATTCCCATAACAGAAGACCTGCTGAAAAGCAATACCATTAATTATATAAAACAGCTTATCAGCGTATTTGGGTATAAACAAGCCAACAAAAGATCACTTACCAAGGATTTTTTGATCATTGGCGGAGCCACGAACCTGCAGAAAGGAGAGGCGGGGTGGTTTGCAGGCGACCTGAGCGGTATCCTGGCAAAAAAACGCCCGTTCTGGTTTCAGACCTTTTATAAACCGGGCGGCCGCATTGCGGCGATTGCCGACTGGAACCAGAAACTAAATGAAATTGTTGATAACGCCCATAAATGGGATATTGGCTATATCGTAGGCGTACCGGCCTGGTGCCAGATGTGCATGGAACTGGTTATTGAACGCTATAATCTGGCGAATATTCATGAAATATGGCCAAATTTCGGTGTTTTTGTCCACGGGGGCGTTGCCTTTGAGCCCTATAAAAAGTCCTTCGACAAATTGCTGGGCCGGCCCATTGTATACGTGGAGAACTACCTGTCGAGCGAAGGGTTTATCGGCTACAAAATGAAGGAAGAGCGTGGCATGCAGTTGGTGACCAATAATAATATCTTCTTTGAGTTCGTTCCCTTTGACAACTGTAATTTTGATGCAGAGGGTTCTATTATTGAAAATCCTGAGGCGTTGCTGATCGATGAGGTGGAAGAGGGAAAGGAATATGCCTTGCTGATGAGCACCAATGCGGGCTGCTGGCGCTACCTGATCGGGGATACGATCAAATTCCTCGACAAGGAGAAAGCCGAAGTAATTATTACCGGCAGAACCAAACACTTTTTAAGTCTGGTAGGGGAGCACCTTAGCGTGGAAAATATGAACCGGGCGATCCAGGATGCGAATGATCATTTCAACATAAGCATACAGGAATATACCGTGGAGGGATTTCCCTATAAAAATTATTTTGCACATAAATGGTATGTTGCAACGGCTGACCCGGTGAATAAAGAACACCTGATCACTTTTATCGATGACAAGCTAAAGGAGATCAATGATGACTACGCTACTGAAAGAACCAGTGCTTTAAAGGATGTTTCTATTGAAGTGCTGCCCCCGGAGACCTTTATGAAATTTATGGAGCTGAAAGGGAAATTAGGCAGCCAGCACAAATTTCCGCGGGTTATGAAAGGTAAAATGCTATCCGAGTGGGAAAAATTTTTAGAAACCGGTCAACTTTAATTTCCCGTTGTTGAAAACTTCCTTTATATTGTTTTTCAATTATGATTGAGGCCTTTATAAAAGGATTGACCATGGGGGTGTTGCTCAGCCTTTCAGTAGGGCCGGTGCTTTTCTCAGTTATTAAACACAGCATTAATGTGGGACACCGGGGCGGCTTGGCCTTTGTGCTGGGGGTTTCCGCAAGCGATGCTTCCCTTGCTTTTATCAGCAACTTTTTTTCGCAGTTTTTTACTTCGCTCAGCTCGCACAAAGTTTTGATCAGTATTGCGGGCAGCACTTTTTTGGTTATACTGGGCGTATACTATGCTTTTTTTAAAAAAATAAGGATCCGCGACCGTATAAAAAAAACACCCCCGCTTTTTCGTAAACGGGACTACCTGCAACTGTTTCTTTCGGGTTTTCTTTTAAATACGCTGAACCCCGGGGTCTTTATTTTTTGGCTGACAGCTTCCACCACTTTTATCACACACACAATTAATGAGCGTATTGTGATTTTTGTAACGTGTTTATTATTTGTTTTGGGGACCGATATCGCTAAGGTGATGCTGGCTAATAATATCCGCAACCGGCTTACGCCGCGAAATATTCATCTGCTGAACCGCATCAACGGGTTTGTGCTGATGTGTTTCGGGGTAGCATTGGTGATTCGGTTATTGGTTTAAAAAAAAGCAACCGGCAGATGATTTAAAAGATGAAACTTATTAAACGGATATGGAAGTGGGGCCTTCGGTTATTTGTTGTTCTTTTTATTGGACAACTTATTTATATTGTTGTATTGAAGTGGGTAGCCCCTCCCATCACCCTGACCCAGATAGGAAGCGTTCTTTCCGGGAGAGGGTTCCACAATAAAAACATGCCCTCCTCGGCAGTATCAGAAAATGCACGCCTGGCCGTAATTGCATCGGAAGACCAGTTGTTTCCGGATCATAACGGGTTCGACTGGAAGAGTATTCAAAAAGCGATGGAGTACAACAGGAAAAAGCCCGGCCGGGTGCGTGGGGCCAGTACGATCAGCCAGCAAACGGCAAAAAATGTTTTTTTATGGCAGGGCCGGAGCTGGATCCGGAAAGGGTTGGAAACGTATTTTACTTTTATGATCGAAAACATCTGGGGAAAAAAAAGGATCCTGGAAGTGTACCTGAACGTAGCAGAAATGGGTAAGGGGATATTCGGGATCGAAACAGCAGCGCAAACCTATTTTAATAAGCCGGCAAAGGAACTGACGCAATATGAAGCCGCAGCAATAGCCGCCATTCTTCCCAATCCTTTAAAACTCAATGTCAAACCCATGTCGCCCTATGTTTCTTCCCGGGCACGGGCTATTGTACAACAAATGAATTTTTTAAGACCCGACCGGGACATTCAGCGCATCATTCAGGCAAATTAACTAAAGCGGTCTTTTATTTTCAGGTAGTTGCTACTTTTAAATCAGAAACCTCATTTTCCAGGTTAAGGATAAGGTCACTCCAAAAGCGCATATCTACCCCGGCGGCTTCAACCGTCGGCATCATTTCAGCCGCATTGGCAATTTCTTTATACAACAGGTGGTCGGGGCCTAAGGGAGAAAAGGTCGACTTAATGCGATGCAGCAGCCGTTTCATTTCTGCAATGTTTCTGCTCAGTACCGCGGCGGCCAATTCGCGGGCATCATCAGCCCACTGGTCTTTTATTTCCCGCACAATATCCTGCATTGCCTGGGTATCATTACCTAATAAATCTCTCAGATAATCGAGATTGTTACACATTGGGTCCGGATTTTTGATAATCGGTTTTGCCATTGTTGTCAGCATTTTAGTTGCATTAATCATTTAAAGGGCTTCCTGCAAAGGGCGGCAGTATTTTCTTTTATAAATTGTTCAAAGGGCTTTATAAAAGATCCAATTTCGAAAGTAATAAATCTTTATAACTCTCAGATACCGGTATGGGCTGATTTTTAATATACACCAAACGGTCTTCAATATATTCCACTTTGTCAATTGCAATAATATAACTGCGGTGTACGCGAATAAACTTATCCGACGAAAACTTATCCTCTATCGCTTTAAGACTTCCATGCACCATATACGATTTGCCGGGCAGGTTAAACTGTACATAGTCCCCTTTGGCTTCCATCCATAAAATATCATCCAGATTGATCTTCCGGATCACCTTGTTTTCCTTAATAAAAAGCTGCTGTGCGCTTATCGCTTTTGTTTGGTGCGATTGTTTAAATTTTATTAATTCCTGCACTTTATCCATCGCGGCCAGTACCCTGGACAATGTAAAGGGCTTTACCAGGTAATCCACTACGTTCAGCTCAAATGCCTCAACTGCGTAACTTTTTTTTGCTGTGGTTAAAATGGTGTGCGGGCGCCGGGGTAATAACCGCAGCAATTCCAAACCGCTCATTTCGGGCATTTCCACATCCAAAAACAGGATGTCCACATGATTATCCTCCAGGAACACCTTTGCATCCAATGCATTTTCACATTCGCCTACCACCTCTACCGTACCTAAGTTTCTAAGAATTTTTTTTAAAGTAAGCCGGGCTACTTTATTGTCATCAACCAATAAGCATATCAGAGGGCCTTTCACATTCATCAATCTTAGTGTTGTTAAAGATAAGAAAACTTTCTATATGCAAGGAGTCGGGGCAATTCAAATTTTCGCCATCGTGCTGCCGATCCGCAGCCGGCTGGAATACCTCTCATTAAAACAACAAAGACTTCTTGTTGACACCCGAAGCGATGGGTTTAAAAAAGCAGTTGTTTTAAGCGAAAATTTTAGGAACGCCCCAAATCAGTTGCTTCGCGAATATATAATAATGTTTTAATAAGTTTTCAATTGTTTTATAATTGATTGTATAAAAAAAGCTGTCCTTTTGGGACAGCTTCAACTATTTAGTAACTCCTGTTATTTTATTTTTTATACTGGGGAATGATCGCATTGGCCAAATCCACCATTTGCTTCAGTCCCTCATCAGGAAGGTTTCCTTTTTTGAATTCGCCTAAAACTTCGGGGTATTTGTTCTCCATTTCCAGCAGGAACTGCTCTTCGAATTCCTTCACCCGGTTCACCGGTACATCTTTGATCAGACCGTTGGTACCCAGGTAAATGATCGCTACCTGTTTTTCTACCGGGTAAGGAGAATATTGCGCTTGCTTCAAAATCTCCACGTTACGGGCTCCTTTGTCGATTACGTTTTTAGTAGCCGCATCCAGGTCGCCCCCGAATTTAGAGAAGGCTTCCAACTCACGGTACAGTGCCTGGTCCAGCTTCAGCGTACCGGCAACCTTTTTCATGGATTTGATCTGTGCATTACCTCCCACACGGCTTACCGAAATACCTACGTTGATCGCAGGACGGATACCCGAAAGGAATAAGGAAGATTCCAGGAAGATCTGACCGTCGGTGATAGAGATTACGTTAGTGGGGATATAGGCTGATACGTCACCCGCCTGGGTTTCGATGATCGGCAATGCCGTTAAGGATCCACCGCCTTTTACCAGATGTTTGATGGAAGCAGGCAGGTCATTCATGGTCTTAACGATCTCGTCGTTGTTGATCACTTTCGCCGCTCTCTCCAGTAAACGGCTGTGCAGGTAGAATACGTCACCCGGGTATGCCTCACGGCCCGGTGGGCGACGTAATAACAGGGATACTTCACGATATGCTACGGCCTGTTTGGAAAGATCATCATAAATGATCAGTGCAGGGCGGCCGGTATCACGGAAGAATTCTCCGATAGCAGCACCCGCAAACGGCGCGTAGAACTGCAGCGGAGCCGGATCAGAAGCAGAAGCTGCAACGATGGTAGTATATTCCATTGCGCCATTGTCTTCCAGGGTTTTCATAACGCCTGCAATGGTAGAAGCTTTTTGCCCGATGGCTACATAAATACAATAAACAGGTTTTCCTGCTTTGAAAAATTCTTTCTGGTTGATGATCGTATCGATCGCGATGGCTGTTTTACCAGTCTGGCGGTCGCCAATGATCAGTTCCCGCTGGCCACGGCCGATGGGGATCATGGCATCAATCGCCTTGATACCGGTTTGCAGCGGTTCTTTTACCGGCTCCCGGAAAATTACCCCGGGCGCTTTACGCTCCAACGGCATTTCATACAATTCTCCGGCAAGGGGCCCTTTTCCATCAATGGGCTGCCCCAATGTGTTTACCACACGGCCGCTCATCCCTTCGCCCACTTTAATAGAGGCGATCTGGTTGGTACGACGCACTTTGGAACCTTCTTTAATGTCTTTTCCTTCACCCATTAATACCACGCCCACATTATCTTCTTCAAGGTTCAGGGCAATGGCGCGTACGCCGTCTTCAAACTCCACCAACTCACCATACCTTACATTTCCAAGGCCATACACACGGGCGATACCATCACCCACCTGT